>NC_022549.1:0-1200000 GCF_000967915.1 Paracholeplasma brassicae | reverse complement strand
TTTTTTGTGACGATATAACTCATCGAGCAAGTAAGGAATCAAGGCTGTTTGCCAATCGTTTAAATGAATTAAATCAACGCGATTCGTTAGTGTAACAAACTCTAAAATAGCATATGAGAAAAAGATAAAACGCTTTTCATCATCGTAATAGCCATAATAGCCTTTTCGTTTGAATAACAAATCGTTTTCAATAAAGACATAAGTAACGCCATCAACAATGGTTTGATAGTAGTTGGCCAAGTAGGTTTCGTTTTGAATGTAAACTTCTTTTTGACCTAAATGTGTGAAATCATCGATATTTTTGTAGATTGATTCGTACATCGGGGTTAATACAATGACTTGATGCCCTAATTTTACAATTTGTTTTGGAAGTGCACCCGCAACGTCCGCTAATCCACCCGTTTTTGAGAATGGAACGGCTTCACTTGCGCAAAAAAGTAGATTCATAGGTCGTTTTTAACCAAAATCAATGAGCGATGTTTGATTGATCAGGTTTCTCCTAAGTCGATTTTTTAAACATCTATCTTAATTATAATATAATGTAACGGTTTACACAAGTTAGAAAGCGATTCTAAAATCAGTCACAAATTCAAGAATTTAAATTGATATAACCTTTTGGTTGTGTTATAATAAGTTTAGCGATTTTAAAGGAGAAATATACATGAAAAAATCATATAAAAATCCAAAAGTTACAGTGAAACCACTTAATTTAATTATTGTGGGTTTAGTCATTACCATTTTTGTGGCATTAATCATTTTATTACAACCAAATGATCAAAAGAAAATCTACAAAGCATATTCATCCGCAGGATCAACGAACTTGGTTGAAGATCACGTCTTTAAAACCATTTCAGTTAACGATTTAATCAAAAAAATCGACAGTAAAGAACCAGTGGTATTTTATTTTGGTTATACCGGCTGTGCTTACTGTGTGTCCGAAATCGGGTATTATGACCTTGAATTCAAAAATGCAGGGTTACAAGATTCACTGAAGTACATTTATTATTTAGAGGCAACAAAAGTCTCAGACTCAAACATTACAAAGTTACAAACCAAATACAGCATTGAACTAAACGCAACACCTAAAGTTTATTTCTTTAACGAAGGTGCAAAAGTATCTGATAGAGCATCAGAAAATTCTGGTTCAACCGCTGCACAAATTAGAGCATTCTTTTCAAAGATTGACGTTGAATAAAAAATGAAAAGCACTCGCGTGCTTTTTTTGTATGAAATAGAAAGAACGGTGACGTTATGATTTTAAAATTAAAACTAGAGATTAAACAAATAATCGAAGAATTGTATCACTTAGATAATGTCGTGGTAGAAGAACCAAAACGTGGGAATGCGGACATCGCAGTGCCACTTTTTGCAATTGCAAAGACATTAAAATAAAAAAATGCCAGAATTAACAGAGGAAATCAAAGACGCATTAAAAGGCATATCAATGATCAAAAGCGCAACCTTTATGAATGGTTTTTTAAACATTGACTTAAATAGAGCCATGTTTGCTAATGAAGTCATCAAGACGATTAATAAGGAAAAAGAAACCTACGCTCAAGAAGCATCAAAAGGCAAAACCATTTGTATTGATTACTCCGCACCTAACATCGCAAAAAGTTTCTCGGTTGGTCATTTAAGATCAACAATGATCGGAAACGCGTTAAAAAATATCTACCGTAAACTTGGTTACAACGTGGTTGGGATCAATCACTTAGGTGACTGGGGCACTCAATTTGGAAAAATGATTGTGGCTTATCGTTTATGGGGAAACAAAGAGTTGGTAGAACAAAATCCAATCACAGAACTTCAAAAACTATATGTGAAGTTTCACGAAGAATCAGAACAAAACCCTAGCCTGGAAGACGACGCAAGAGCGGTGTTTAAGTCTTTAGAAGATAACGACGAAGACGTTTTAAGCTTATGGAAGTATTTTAGAGAAGAGTCACTAAAAGAGTTTATGATGATGTATGAACTGTTAAATGTCTCGTTTGATTCATATGATGGTGAAGCATTCTTCAACGACAAGATGGAACCCATTGTGCAAATGATTGAAGAAAAGAATCTTTTAGTGGAAGACGATGGGGCAATGATTGTCCGACTTGATCCACTACCACCGGCATTAATCAAGCGTAGAGATGGTGCAACCCTCTACATTACAAGAGACTTAGCAGCGTTATTTTACCGTAAAAAAACGTATGATTTCGATCAAGTATTATATGTGGTTGGAAACGAACAAAAACTACATTTTGAACAACTTAAAGCCGTTACTAACTTGATGGGTTATGACTTTGACATTAAACACGTTAATTTCGGTTTGGTTTTACAAGACGGTAAGAAAATGTCGACAAGACAAGGCAAAGTCGTCAAACTATATGATGTGATTCAAGAAGCCATCAAAGAAGCGAAAAATCAAATACTTGCTAAAAATCCAAACCTCGAAAACCAAGAATCGGTTGCTAAAGCGGTTGGTATTGGTGCGATCATCTTTAATGATTTGAAAAACGACCGCAATTTAGAAGTCGACTTCAATTTGTCTCAAATGCTTGCGTTTGAAGGACAAACTGGCCCTTACTTACAATATTCAAGTGTTCGTATCGCTTCAATTTTAAAGAATCAAACGGTCTTAGATTCATTTGATTCATCGATTTACGAAGGGGATCTTTACTTTCAGTTGATTAAAGACTTAGCCCAGTTTAATCAAGTATTAACGAAAGCGGCAGAACAAAATGGACCGCACGTTGTCTCTAGATACTTATTACAATTGTCATCAAACTTTAATCAATTTTACGGACAACACAAAATCATTGTCGAAGATGAAGTCACTAAACAAGCCAATCTTAATTTAATTCGTGCCATTCGATACGTACTAAATGAAGGCATGCGCTTACTTGGGATGACAGCACTCGAAGAAATGTAATGAAGAAAGAAACGTCTAAACGAAAAATAGCGGGTAATCTATTTTTTGTTTTAATCACACTGATTGGATTATTAGTCATAGTCTTTAGTTTAAATGACATCAATGAAATCAAACAAGCATTAACAAAAGCTGACCCATTATACATTATCATTGGTCTAGTGATTTCGTTGTTACATATGGTGGTCTCATCGTTCACGCTTCACTTTATCGCCTCAGGGCTAGGTGTGCGGCTGAAGAAGAAAGATAGCCTAACAATTGCAGGATCGGAATACTTTTTTAACGCAATTACACCATTTGCCTCAGGTGGACAACCCATCCAAGGCTATTTATTGCATAAAAAAGGCGTTTCAGGGGATCAAACGATATCGATTCTTATGACTAATTTCATTGTTTATCAAACGGTAATGACAGTTGTTTCAACCGTTGGCTTGCTTTTATTCTATAGAGAAGTAAAAGACATATTAAATCAATATATGTTTTTAATCATGATTGGATATACCATTAACTTACTTATCCTAGTCGTTTTAGTACTTGTTTCTGTTTTACCAAAAATGCATAAATTATTTGAAGGTATTTTTAGACTTTTAGGTAAAATCAAGTTTTTGACTAAGAGAATGAAGTCTTTAGAAGAAAAGACATTTTCGTTTGTTAAAGACTTCCAACATGGGATGGGTTTACTGTTTAAACGTAAGCGAGTCTTTATTGGTGCAACCATGCTTAGGGTAGTAGGTATCTTATTATTAAATAGTATTCCATACGTCGTTTTCTTGGGATTTGGATTTGATTTGGGACCGTCAGATTTAGCATTTGTTATTTCTGTGAGTGCATTTTCTACAACCTTCATGATGTGGGTGCCAACCCCAGGGGCGTCCGGCGGAACTGAGTGGGCATTTACAGTGATTTTCGTTTCATTGTTAAGAGGCCTTGGTCATCCAATGCTCGTTGCCTCAATGCTTGTTTGGCGTTTTATCACCTATTATTTTGGTATGCTTTATGGATTTATTTGTTATTTAATTGTACAAAAGAGAGGGAATTAATATGCGTATAGGTATTTTTACAGATGCGTATTTACCACACGTAAGTGGGGTAACGACGTCGATCTATATGCTTGTTCAAGGGTTAAGAAGTAAAGGCCATGAGGTCTATATTATCACAACCTCTGTATCAAGTAAGAAAGACATAGATGATCCTTATGTGATTCGGTTAAAAGGGATGATTATTCCTAAAAAAGGACTACAAGCGTTTCGACTTGTGCCTTTTACTGCTGCACACATCAAACGAATTGAAGCACTTGATTTGGACATTATGCATGTGCATACCGAATTCTCAATTGGATCGGTGGCAGTTCACTTAAAAGACAAACACAACTTGCCGATGGTATTTACGGTTCATACCATGTATGAAGAGTACCTACATTATGTGAGTTCATTTTTGAACAAGTTTTTTAGAAGACCATTGATGCACTACTTGAAAAAACTCATGACACGATTCATCAAACGCGCTGAGATTACGATTGCACCAACACAAAAAGTACTTGATCTTATGAAATCATATAAAATCGATGGCGATTATCACATCGTACCAACGGGCATTAATCTTTCTAAATTTGAAAGTGACAAATACACTAAAGAACAAGTGGATGACTTGAAAGCATCTATTGGTATACCAAAAGATAAATTCGTTTGTTTATTCATCGGCAGAATGAGTGCGGAAAAATCCATTGACGTTTTACTTGACGGTTTTTCTAAAATCAATCACGAGAATGCTGTCTTTTTATTAGTTGGAGACGGCCCGCATAGACACACACTTGAAGAGAAAGCAAAAACGCTTAAAATACAGGATAAATGCTATTTTACGGGTATGGTGGATTGGGAAAAAATTGGTCTTTATTATCAATTAGGTGATGTGTTCTTAAATGCATCAGTGACTGAAACACAAGGACTAACTTATATCGAAGCCCTAGCAGCAAGCCTGCCACTATTGGTTAAATACGATCAATGTCTAGAAGATGTCGTCAAAGAAAATGACAACGGCTTATTCTTTAGAAATAACAAAGAATTACCAGTTATGCTCAATATGATGATTCAGTTTCCTGATGTAAAAAACAAATTAAAAGAAAATGCAAGAAAATCTATTGAAAAATATTCACAAGAATGTTACACTAATAGTGCTTTGTCTCTTTATGAAGAGGCAATCAAGAAAAATAAGGCTTGATGCCTTAGTTGCCCAAGTGGTGAAATCGGTAGACGCGCTGGACTCAAAATCCAGTAGGGAGACCTATGCCGGTTCGAGTCCGGCCTTGGGCACCATTAAAAAACAAGCGGCTTTATTAAGCCGTTTTTTATTTAAGATTTTATATAATTGCAAATATATTGCAAAACAAATTTTGCAACTTTGGTGTATAATAAAAATAAACGAAGATATCATTTTTAATCGAAGTATTGATTGGTTCAATTAGGTACATAAAATATTTAGCTATAAATGTAGTTATCTTCTACACTATTGAGGTGATTCGATGAATTATTGTCCTATTTGCGGCACAAAACTGAATGAAGCAATTGTCGATCAAACAAAAGTCGAGAAATGCGATTCCTGTGGTTTTATCGATTGGAATAACCACACGTTTGTTAGCTGTGTCGTTGTGGCATACAATCAACAAAGAGAGTTCTTAATGGTTAAGTTAAAAGGCCAAGAAGAAGACAAGGTGACCTTCCCAGGTGGCTATCGAAATCACAACGAACCACTTGAAGAAGCCGCAAGAAGAGAGTTTTTTGAAGAAACTGGAATGACTCTGCATGAGATTAAACTGCTTGATGTTTATGCCAGTGAGTCACATCGTTTAATCTGGGTGATTTATGAAGGGCAAATTGATCGAGATGTCTTTATTGAAAACGATGAGGTTAAATCAGTATTTTTCGTAAATAAGGGTACCAAGATTGATGAATCAACGTTAAGAGGTAATTTGACGAAAAAACTCTTGATGCAGGTATTAAAATCAACTAAATAAATCTTAGAAGAACCTGATTTGGGTTCTTTTTTTCGATAAATTCGATTCAAGATCACGATTTGAATGAGAGTTATCCGTAGGTTAATAATTATTAAACGAATTGACAGTCGACAAAAAAACAAATGTTAAAATTACAAAAAAATGTAATCGTTTTCACAGTATTCGGATAATTAGAGAAATGATATAATTTAAGTGAGAAAAAGAGGTAGATATGATGGCAATGATTGAAGTTAAACACGTAGCTAAGGATTTTAAAAAGCCAATAAGAAAACCCGGTATTGTCGGAATGATGAAAACACTATTTAGTACAAAATATACCATCACGAACGCAGTTAAAGACGTTTCCTTCTCATTAGAAAGAGGAGAAATTGTCGGTTACATCGGGGCCAATGGCGCAGGAAAATCAACCACAATTAAAATGATGTGTGGTATTTTGACACCATCAAGTGGTGAGATAATGGTGGATGGTTACTTACCATACCACCCAAAACAGCGAAAAGAAGTCTTAAAAGAAATTGGTGTTGTCTTTGGACAAAGGACACAACTTTGGTGGGATCTGCCTTTGATTGAATCACTTCATATTTTAAAAGCAATCTATGACGTTAGTGCAGCGGATTATCAAGAACGATTTGAGTTTTTAACGAAAGTTTTAGAGCTTGACCCGTTTTTAAACCAACCCGTTCGAACACTATCTTTAGGACAACGAATGCGAGCAGACTTAGCTGCCTCACTGATTCACAACCCTAAGATTCTATTTCTAGACGAGCCAACCATCGGACTTGATGTCCTTGTCAAAGACCGAATGATTAAAGCAATCAAAGAAATTCATCGTGTTTACAACACCACCATCGTTTTAACGACTCACAACATGGATGACATCACCGACTTATGTAAACGAGTGATCATCCTAGATGAAGGTCAAATCTTGTATGATGGTCCAATACAAGCGATTAAGAAATCATTTGGTGAATATAGACACGTCAGTTTTTTAACAAAAGAACTAATTGACTTAGTTTCTCTTCAAGAAGAACTTGGCAAGGGCATTCAAGTTTCTAAGGACGATGGTTACATCAAAATCACCCTTAATATGGCGTATACCTCAGTCAATCAGGTTTTAAAACAAATACTCGATAATTATAAAGTCGACGACATAAAAATCAGTGAAGACACACTAGAAAGCATCGTTAAAAAGATCTATGAGACCAAACAAATATCATAAGTACCTTGCGTTCACAAAAGCTGGGATTTTGGATGGATTTGCCTATAAGTTTAGTGCCATAGGGTGGCTTTTAGGAGATGCAATTTCTCTATTAATTTTGAATTATTTATGGTTCGCCATATTTCAAAATTCACCTACGACCTTAATTAATGGGATGACATTTAAGGAAATGATCACCTACTTGATTTTTGCAAGAGTTACAACAACCCTTGTGTTTGCCTCAAGTTCGTTTTGGATACTTGGTGAAGACATCTATCAAGGAAACATCGCAATTAATCTAATTCGGCCAATGAGTTATCGCTACCGCTTAATGTTTTCAAGCTTTGGTAATTTCTTGTCTGCAGCCATCTTGATGTTTATTCCCCTAATGAGCATCTCAATCATACTTTTAAAAGTATCACTGGGTGTGGCATTACCTAATATTTTTTTATTGGTCGTTTTTATCATTAGTTGTTTATTTTCTTTTGTGATTGCAGACGCACTCAACTTTTTGATTGGTGAGGTCTCACTTTTTACAAACGCGTTGTTTGGTTTAATGATCATAAAAAACATTAGCATGTCGTTTTTTTCAGGTAGTTTGCTGCCATCTTCATTTTTTCCTTCATGGCTAAATAACGTACTTAGATTCCTACCATTTAAAAGTATGGTAGAAAAGCCAATCCTTATTTTAATGGGGCGGTTAACAACCAGTGAAATTATCGAAACTTTAGTCATTCAATTGGTCTGGGTAATTGTCTTAAACCTTTTTTGTAGCTTTACCTTTAGTTTGATTAAGAAACGCGTCGTCAGTGTGGGAGGGTAAAATGAAAAAGTACATCAAATTATACCCTTATTACGTCTCAAGAAGTATTAAGGCGAGACTCGCTTACCGCTTTGATGCGGTGATTGGTATCTTTGGTTTCTTACTTGAAAATGCCATCGTTTTCTCAACACTGTATTTGACTATTAGTGCGATTCCATCCTTAAATGGTTGGGATATTAATACCATGGGTTTTTTATATGGCTACTACTTAATTCCAAAAGCAATCGATCACATTTTTTCGGATCAAATTTGGCAACTAGCAAATGGCGGAATCACAAGAGGCATTTTAGATAAGTACTTAATCAAACCCATTAACCCGTTATTTCAGTTAGTCGCTGAAATGATCCAACTAGAAGGGTTTGGGGAATTAATCCTTGGCATATTATTTTTGTTTGTTTTTACACCCAAATTGGGGGTTAGTTTTAGTGCAATACAAATCATTTTGCTTGTTTTGTGTGTATTTTTTGCCGTATGGTTCTTTTTTGCAATCAAACTCATTTTCGGTTCGATGTCTTTTTGGACTAAAAGAAGCATTGAAGTGATGACGACCATTTATGATTTCTCAAACTTTGCTAAATATCCGATTGAAATCTTTAGTGGCGCAATTCGGTTTACATTGACTTATTTACTGCCATTTTCGGTGGTCATTTTCTTTCCGATACGTGCGTTACTTTTTGGTGGTAATCTCTACCTTCAGACACTGTATGTGATGCTTGCCTCAATAGGAATGTTAATGCTATCTTTATTTATTTGGAATCAAGGGTTAAAACGCTACGAAAGCGCAGGCAGTTAATCGTTTGGACACCAATTTGGTGTCCTTTCTTTTTTTGCCATATTGACCTATAATAAGAGATGTGATCTTTGAATCAACTGAGATTAAGTTCACTTTTATCAGAAGGGAAGCAATGCGATGACGATTGAGGAAAACATCAAACAAAACCTCATTAAAAAAAGACAGATTCTTGTCGATAAGAACGTGATGGAATTAGACGAACTAAATGCCTTAATGAATCGACTTTCAAGAAGACAAGTCATTTTGTTTAGTCTTTCTGAAGTTAAGCGCTTAATTTTGTTTCTAGAAGATGAGAAGCTGATTCATGCACATGAAACGGTCATCATGTGGGCTTGTGGGAAGTTAAAGATGTCAGAGGCAAAAAAAGAGATTATCGCTATTCATCAAATGGCAAAAGAAACAAACGATCACGTAAAAAAAGCCTATTATCACGCAATTGCACAAGGTTTGTCTGTCGTTCACACAAGGACTCACCAATTAGGGCTAATGATTTACGAACTAACCGCCATTGTTATTTCTTTAGATAAAGAATATCAGCTTGAAGTAAAAACACGATTAAATTGGTATTACAAGCAAGTCAATAACTACATGAATTACGACACAGAACATTTACAATGGGCAAGTTTCATAAAAAGATGAAATTGAATGATTTAATAAAGACGTAAAATGATATACTTGATATAGGGAGTGATTTATATGCATGATCAAACAGTTCGATTTAAAGATGTGGGGATTTACTACATGCTTTATGAAAATAAAAATAAGGAAACCTTGGTTTTATTACACCCGTATACTTCGAGTATTTCGGTGTTTGATAATCAAATTATCGCTTTGAAGAAAGATTATCAGTTGTTACTAGTTGACTTGCCGGGTCATGGAAGAAGTGGTGTATCTCGTAACGTATCAATCAAAGACATGCCAGAAATAATTAAGGTAATTCTTGATTTACTTTCAATTGAAGATGCGCATTTTTTAGGTATTGAGATTGGCTCGCTTGTTGCTCAAGCGTTCGGCCAAGTCTATCCTGAAAAAATCAAGTCATTAATTTCGATTGGTGGGTTCTCAATCTTTCATGATTCTTTCAAAGCCATTAACAATGAGTTATTAAAAACCAAGTTTTTACGTGCCTTCAAATGGGCATTTCTCTTTAATGCCTATAAAGCGTATTATTTGAACAATGCATGCATTAAAGATGATGCAAAAAAGAAATTTGAAATCTCACAAAAGAACTTTAAACGAAAGGGCTTATTATCAAAAAGGGGCATTAGTCGGTTCTACAAGCTTGGTAAGCAAAAGAAAGCATACCCAGTTTATGTCATTTGTGGCGAATACGAATTAGAGGTCATAAAAGATGCTTGTATTCAGTTCGAACAAAAAGTACCGAAAGCGCTTTTAGAGGGATTCCAGCGCGCTAAAACAGTAGTTCATTTGGATCAACAACGTCTGTTCTCTGAACGCGTGATAACGTTTTTAAAAACACTTTAAAAAAAATAGTGATAGAATGATTGTGTGTCATTGGTATCACTATTTATTTTTTTATCATTGGAGGGGAATTACTATGGAAAAATCAAAACGTAAAATAGCACTGGATTATTTTATAACGAGTTTTAATGGGATGGCGCTTGGTTTATTTTCAACCTTAATCGTAGGTGTTATTATCGGACAATTAGGCAATTTAGTGGGTGAGGTTTCATCCTTAAGTAAAATCTCAGAAGAGCTTTTAAATCTTTCAACCATTTTAAAAAGTTTTATGGGCATCGGTATTGGTGTGGGTATGGCAGTTAGTTTAAAATTAGACGGACTAAAGTTAGTAGCAACCTCGGTTGCTGGTGGGGTTGCTTCAAGACTTTACAATGACCCGATGGTCATATATATAACTGTATCATTGGTGTATTTTTTCTTAAGATACGCGATCTCAAAAAAAACACCAATCGATATCTTACTCATTCCTTTTTCTGGGCTGATGATAGGTTTTCTTGTTGCCTATTTGATAGGTTCACCTATCAGCGAATCCATGAAAGCTTTTGGTACATTCATTGATCAAGCAACGACGTTACAACCATTCTTTATGGGGATTGTGATTTCGGTTGTGATGGGCATGGCACTAACTGCACCGATATCAAGTGCTGCTATCGCAATTGCGATTAGTCTTGGAGGCATTGCTGGCGGTGCAGCGGTGGTCGGTTGTAGTGTTCAAATGGTTGGCTTTGCTGTTATGTCGAGAAAGGATAACAATATAGGTTCGGTCATCTCTGTTTTCATAGGTACTTCCATGTTGCAGTTTAAAAACATCTTAAAAAAACCGATAATTTGGTTACCTACAATTCTAGTTTCAGCTATTTTAGGACCAATCTCAACGGTCTTATTCAAGATTGAAACTGGTCCGACTGGGGCAGGGATGGGAACATCCGGTTTGGTTGGACAGCTCGTCACCTTTGACGTCATGGGGTATAGCGTTTTAGTTGTTACACAAGTTGTTTTACTTCATATAATCTTACCACTGGTACTAATCTATGTTACGGATTATTTCTTTAGAAAGTATCAACTCATTAAACCTGGGGATTTAACCATATGATAATTTAATCGATATAGGCGATTATCACTTGATATTTATGTGATAATCGCCTATAATATAAAAGTTGGAGAAATACCCAAGTGGCTGAAGGGGCTGGCTTGGAAAGCTAGTAGGGCGTGAAAGCGTCGCAGGGGTTCGAATCCCCTTTTCTCCGCCATAAGAGTAAAATAGGTCTGATACATTCGGTATCAACCCTTTTTTTTGTCTTTGTTTAGCCATTTCTATATATTTTTATTGTGTTATAATAGGTAACTCCATAGGTGTCAAATCCCCTGTTTTGATACAATTTTAGTAGAAATTAAGAAACCTTTACACGATTACATTTGAAAATACACGATTTGAAATGATTTTACACGATTATAGTTGAATTGCTGAGTATTTCAAATTATCGATTACCGAAGACATCATACGTTCGACATATAAAATAGCAGATTAGTACGATGTTTTTTTTGATAAAATGTTAAAAGGATTTGACATTTATTCGACTCTTTGATATGATTGAAATGTAAAGAAGAATTTACATTATTAGGAGGAATACAATGAAAATTAAGAAGGCTGATGAAATGGAAATGCAAATCAATATTAAGTCATCAAGATTAGCATACTTTTTTGTGGTAATATCTCTATTAGTTTGGATAATAGTTGATTTTGTCCGAAGTTCTGATTTTCCATATATTCAATTATCTATTATCTGTTTGCAAAATGCTATTTTTTTTGGAAGTAAGGCGTATTTAACAAGGAAAATGACTCGAGAAAAAAATGAAAAATAATATTAAATTTCTAAGAAGAAAAATGGGTTTAAGACAGGAGGATGTAGCTGAAAAAGTAGACGTCACACGTCAAACAATAATTGCAATTGAAAATAATAAATATAACCCTACACTTGAACTCGCTATAAAATTAAGCAGATTATTCGATAAACATGTTGACGAAATATTCCAACTTGATGATGAAATAAAATAGATCCTACAATCCACATTTGCAGAAACACTTTTTATACAAATAATGTTCAATGAAAATCTCAATTAATAAAGAGTTGTAGATGGGTTCGATACCCAACAATATGTAGATAGTGGAATAACCTATTTTGATACATACAAATTACTGCTAAAAAATATTGTAAAATTAAAAGGCTAAACTAAGGCATAATTTAGGGGTGCGTAAATTTTGATAGGGGTGCATAAATTCTGCGAAGGGTGCGTAATTGTATTAAAATAGGTCATGCAACACATATTGAATGCATAGGTTTGATACAAAAGTATCGAGCCTTTTTTTGTGCCTAAATTTACCGAAAATAGACATAGTATGCCACTTTTTAGTCGATTTTTGATATTTTATCTATTTATAGTCTGATGTATCAATCTGAAATTTAAGAGGTTAGTATTGGCCTCTGCTAAACTTTTTACACGATTTGAGAGGGGGAGTGCTAAAATTTTTACACGATTACCAAAACTTTATATGAATTACGATATAAATGCAATACGTATGTATACTGATATCTCCAGTCGTGATGGAATTTATCAATAGAAATGTTATAATAATAATAAACATTTCGCATAGATCAAATTTGAATTAACTTAATAGGCTTTATAATTGGGAGAAATCTAACATGGAACAACAATGGAACAGCATAAACAACGAAAAGGATATCGAATATGTTTCAACTCTTTTTGGGTATTTTTATGATGCTTGCATTAAAGAGGTAAAATACATTAGTGGATCTTATGTAGGTGATGATTCAAGGATGAAGCCAATTGATGACCTTAGACAAGTATATATGATTATTCAAAAGCAAAACAAAGAACACTCTGTTATAGAATTTTTATTTGATGGAGTAGAACGTTTTAATCTTGTTCCAGCAAATGAAGAATATGACTCTATCATAAGTGGGTTGCTTTTGAAGAATAGATAATCAGATTTATTTTGCTAACTCACCAGATATAAAAATTGATGAACTAGATAAAAACTCAAACTGGTTAACATGGATAAAAGCTAAGTCTCTAAAATGGAGGGTGAGATAAATAAATATATAGGCGATTCATTAGTCTATGTCTATAGAGATTGATAATCACTAGTTTTGTAATATTGAAAGTTGATTCAGAGTAAGAAACTTATGTATTATTTTTATGTATGTTTTAAGCAAATGATTGTGGAGAAAGTGTAAAAATCTAGCAATCTCAAAGAAAGGAATTTTTGTTAATGAGCAAATTATGTAAAGCAGAAAAGGAACTCTGCAAAATTATAAATAGTGAAGTATGGATTGAACTCAAGAAAAATTTCTGGATGTTATACTTCATACAAAAGATTAAGAAAATGACTATTTACAAAGTTTTACACGAAAATACTGTATATGTATTTGCTACCAAATATCAAAAGGGAACTGAAGAAATATTTATTTTAAACGATGAGTTAAAAAGCAAATGCATTGAAAAACATAGAAGATATATTAGTTGGACGGGGGACTATAAAACTTTATTTCAAGAGTCTTTTAGATTTTTGCTAGTAGATTACGATTTTAGTTTCAATTATACTGAATTTAAAAATGCGGTTGATGAGAATAACAAATTCTTTTATTATGGACCGGTTTATTGCGCAAGTTTCTACAATGATTACAGTTGTATCAATTTTATATTATTAGTTCAAAGAGGAGATTGGGATGTTTACATCACAGACAAATATTCTACAGTTCAGTCTGAAATTCGTGGTGGGCGATATTTTTCAGATGGATTTCTAGCTTTAAAATCTTTTAGCAAATATGACATCAAGGATATTTCATCAAATAGAAATTATATATCACTTATTGGTCAATGCATATACAAAGAAATTAATATTTACAATGAAGTATATGGTATCACATTGAAGAATTAGGTTATTATCATCTGACAAGTTAGAGCGAAAAGAATATTGTGTTAACAATTAAAACGATTTGGTTATAGCGGTGCTTAAATTAGTTTTAACCACTGTAGCATATACATTGTAATGGAGGATTTCACATGAAGAGGATTAGATATTTCTTAGATAAAAAATCTTTTGGCAATACAGTATCTATATACGACAATACTGACTGGTATTTCATAGTAATAAAAGATCGTGGATCATATCATTATTCTGCAATGTCAAAAGATAAGAAGCACTATTATAATATAGACACCCAGATTAGAAATCTAGGATATGATGTTATTGATAGTGAAGAAATTGATCAAAAAATAGAAGTTAATTTAAATAGTATTTATCAGACTGATGTACCTGATTACATTCACTTATTAATGCAGACTGGAAGCATTTATGGTGAAAAAATTAATAAACGTTATAAACCAAAACAAAAAAAGTTTGAAGAACAAGCTGAAGAGTATTTCAAAATCAATCAATCAATGTTTTCTGAAATATTAAAGGATGCAATATATGGCTCTATTGAATCTGCCTTATTGAATCGTTTGCCTGTATTCATGAAACATAGATTTTATCGAAATTTTAAAAAGGGTATCGAAATACATTACGAAGGAGAATATAAAAACACTTGGTTTCAGTGTATATTTAGTGAAGAAGGATTAATGTTATTGTTTGATGGTTTCGTTCCAGAAAATAAATATAGTCCTGATGGATATTTGGAGTATAGGAATTTCTCGAGTAAAGTCGATTTATATGAATTTATAATCGAAGCATTTAATTACTATCATAACAGGGTAATAAAACAGGATTTTGACTCAATCGAGCTTTTTAAAGAATATCACAATAAGCAAAATGGATCCAAGTGAATTGGATGTATAGGTTAAATTAAACAGTCATTATTAACAAATCCCCTTGTTAAGCCGTTTTTATAGGGGTGCTAAAAATGAGTTAAGGGTGCTAAAATTTATGATGGGGTGCTAATTTGTATTAAAATAGGTAGCATCACACATCAAATAGATACAGTTTTAGCACACATCAGAGTATAAAATAATACCCTCATGAGGCTGTTTTAATTACAAGAACCTTTTTGCACAATAGTGAATAAAAATAAAAGCTCATAATTTTGAGCTTTTTTTATCATTGTAAGTAGAGCTATATTAGTGCAGTGGCTGATGTTACACTAGTCATTGCTCGTATTTTTTTGTCATCAATCGAATATATTTTCAAGTAAGCAAGCCTAATTTTTCATATAGAATAGTTTTAAGACACAAAACTCATAATTGTATTATTGTGTATAAGTGTTATAATTTAATTAAATATCAAAGTTCATAAATTTTTGATGATTTCATTACAAAAATTTTTGGATTAGTCTATTTTATAGCAGTTTTAGCTTGACATTAATGACGACTCTGAGTCATTAGAAATAAGTGGTGTGAATTATTATGGATCAGGAGATAGTATATGAGAAAATTAATGAGTTTGTTGTTACTTTTAATTTCAGTCTTTTTATTTTTTGGATGTAAGTCAACGGACGAGGTAGACTTCAGTATTGAAATCGATGAGACGATTTTCGTAAACGAGAGTAAACAAATTAATATCGTAGATTCAAAAAGTGATGAGATATATCTCTACGAATCAAGTGATGATACGATTGTTAGTGTTAGTACAAACGGCCTAATCACTGGTGTTAGCGTGGGAGAAGCAATTATTACAGTTAAAGCCTCAACCGGCAAAAAAATAGAGGTAATAATTCAAGTAACACCAGTTGTTTTTGTCGATAAAATCCAATTAGAGTTGAAATCGGATGGGGTCATATACGCTGGGGTTACCTATTCATATGAGGTGCATTACGATCCAGCCGATAGCATGAATAAGCAAGTGCAGTTTCAAAAGTCTGATCCGAACGTACTAATTGATGAAAAAGAAAAAACAATCACCTTCATCAGGGCAGGCAAATCAAACATCTTTCTTTATTTAGAAGACGATTGGAACATTCAAACCAAGTTAGAAGTCGATGTTTTATATAAAGAAGATTCCGATGTTTATGATTTATTGTTTGTTGGCAATAGCTTAACAAAATACACGTATGATATACCCGATATGGTTAAAAACATGATGATATTAGATGGTAGCATTGTTTATATTAGCTATAGCACGAGTTATCAATACTTAGACCAACACGAGGATATTGTAGAAAAACGATTAACTGAGTTCAATTATACTCATGTAATTTTACAAGAAAAAAGTGACGGATTGCTCACGGACTATAATCGTTTCTATAATTCTGTTAAAAAATACAATAACCTAATTCACACCAATGGCGCAAAAATGGTATTGTATCAAACATGGGCGTATAATTACAATGAGATAGAAGAAAGAGTTGCTATGCAAGAAGTGATTTCAAATGGTTACTTGGACGTTTCTGAGGCGTTTGATTCAATGATTTCAAGGGTAGGTGATGTGTTCATGTATGTCTTTTTGAACCATAAAGAAATCAATCTTTATAATGACTTGAATCATCCGAGTTTGTATGGGGCTTACCTATCTGCCTTAGTACATTATAAAACCATTACTGGAAATCAGGCAGTAGAATCAAAGTACACACCTGAAGGTATATCGATTGAAACTGCAGAATTATTAAAACAAATCGTCGATGTAGTGATTGATTAAATGCTTATTGAAAATCTAGCAGCATGATTAGTTTTGTAGACGATTCTTTTAGCTTATAAATTGAATGGATTGATGGTTTCATTTAGAACGAATGATCATCTTTAAATATATTTATAATAGGTGTAATAAGGGAGTGATTCAGATGGTTTTGGCATCATTTGTGTTTTTAATCTTAACCTATGTTTTAATGATTTTTGTTAATGGTCTTGCAAATCAAATGCCTTTAAATGGCATAACAACGGGTGATGTTTCTTATAAATACCCCAATTTATTTCAACCAGCTGGCGTGACGTTTGCCATATGGGGTTTGATTTATCTTGGACTATTTGTTTTCATCCTTTATCAAGGTGCTCAGTTAAAGCAGTTGGATGAGATAACAAGCAAACGACTGTTTATTAACATTAATTTGCTATTCTCGTTAATTGCTATTTTAAATATGTGTTGGCTGTTTTTATGGCACTATGACCGAATCGCATTATCAACGATTGTTATGGTTGGTCTTTTAATAACTTTGATTGTGACGTTTAAAATAATTGATAAAGACGTGTTGTTTATACGTTCAGTCGTTTCGCTGTATTTGGGATGGATTAGTGTGGCACTAATTGCTAATTTTACGATATTATTGGTTAAAATTGGCACACCTAATTTAGGAAACATCGCGGTTAGTTTAACGATTATAATGATTTTTATCGGAGGACTAATCACACTTTTATGGACCTATAAAGAAAAAGAATACGTGTTTTCCTTTGTTATTTTATGGGCATATTTGGGTATTCTACTAAGGCATTTTAGAAAAGAAAATCTAGATCAAACTTACCCGATGATTCAATTATCTGTTTTGATTATGATGATATCAATCATTTCTTTTGATTTATTTGTCGTCTTTAAAAAATAGGAATAAAGAGGGTGTTATTTTTGAGAAAACTAATCTTATATATAAGCATGAGTTTGGATGGTTATCTTGCAGATGCTAATTATGGGGTGTCGTTTTTAGAAGGCGATGGTAGTACGCCTAACGATACAGGGACTTATCCAGCGTTTATAGAGAAAATCGATACCATTATCATGGGGTATCGCACGTATCATCAAGTTCAAACTGAACTATCACCAAACGTTTGGCCATACGAGAAACAACTCACGTATGTTTTAACTCATAAAAACCTCACTGACGGTACAAATGTTAAATTCATTAATACGCCTTCAATTGATTTTTTCAATCAGTTAAAGACACAAAAGGGTAAAGACGTTTTTTTATGTGGTGGGGCAGAAATCGTAAAATATTGCTACGACCTCGGTGTCATTGATGAATTTCGAATTGCAATTATTCCGGTTATTTTAGGTAATGGAATTAAACTTTTTTTACCCACAGAAGGTCAAACTAAATTATCACTTAAACAAGTAATTACATATAATGGTATCACAGAAATAATTTATCTTAAGAAAGAGGTATAAGAAATGAAAACAACTACGAAGTTAAAATTATGGGGTGTGACACTGGCGGTACTTGGTGTAACACTCATTGTCTTATCGACAACAATATATAGTGACTCGTTTGGTCCGTTTAGTAATCAACCAAACGAACGGTTATTGATCCCTGGTGTGCTTTGTGTGTTTTTTTCTTTTCCAATCTTGGTTATGGGTTTTTCACCACAACTTACCCGCCTTTCTGCAAAAGTACAAACAGAAACCGTAGAACATGCAAAAGACGATTTGAATGAATCGGTCTCAAAAACGACGGATGTGATGATAAAAGCAGTCACGCCATCAATTAAAACGGCAATAAATGAATTAGGGACAACCAACCAACTTTCATTAGAAGAACAATTAAAAGAAGCCAAGCGCTTGTTCGATCAAGCCCTTATTACAAACGAAGAATACCAAGCATTAAGAAATAAAATATTAGGTATTTAGTTGTAGTGTAAAAAATTTAGTGATCTGAATTAGAGGTGATTTAATTGAAAAATCCTAGTCATAGAAATTACGTATTCAAGCATTTTGAGTATGACCGCTTTGGAAGAAGTCTGCTTTACGTCATGTCTTTGATTTTATTCGTTTTATCTGTTGTGATTTTTTATCAGATGATTGAAAAGAAATATTATCAAGTTGAAGTTATTTTGATTTTGATTGGGCTATGTATGTTATTAATATTGTTTGTGCATTTGATCACGTACCGAGTCTATGTGGATCAAAAAACAATGAAGTTTAAAAGTTTTTTCATCAATCAAACGTATTCGTTACTACTATTTCAGAGTTCAATTAAATACACAAGAACCTTAAGAGGTGCAAGAATCACCTTGTTCTTAAAAGAGGGGGTTGACCGTAGAAAACGGATCAACGTTCTTTTTGCGTCACAAGCGTTCTGTGATTACTTGATCCAAAAAGGGTTTAAGATAAAGAAGTAGTTATTGACTAGAGTAAGGTCGATTGAGTCAAACTTCTTTGCTGGTTTAAGATTGAAAAATGAAATATTTGCCCATAGATTAGGCTTAGAACTAAATCAAACAATGGAGACACATGAGTAAGCTAACGCATCAAAATAGACAAAGAAAGATAAGTAATCAGGTGACTAAGTGAAAAAAACATGGACAAAAAATGAGGCGAGAAATGTATTAGTTCGCTACCATATGATTAATACCTCGGACTTGCTTGAGGGTGAAAGAGGCATACTTGATGTTATAAAACGCCTACAATCAATTCAATACGACCCTCTAAATGTGGTCGGTATAAACACCTGTCTTGTCATGCAAAGTAGGGTGAATGACTACAAAAAAGATGATTTAAAGAAGCTACTTTATGAAAAGCGAGCGTTAATTGATGGGTTTGATAAAATGATGTCGATTTATTTAACTAAAGATTTTCCTTTACTAGAAGAGGTCAGGAAGCACACGGCAGCGATGCATTATAATACCCTAGTATACAGAAATCAGACAGAAGCCCTTGATTACATTAATGAGGTTAAAAACAGCTTAAAAGAAAAACCGAAATATGCCAGTGAAATCGAATTAGGTGGTAGATCAAAAAGTGGATGGGGACAAACAAAGACATCAAGTGCAACACTAGATTATTTATTTTTTAGAGGCGATATCGGCGTTAGAAACAAGAAAAATACATTAAAACAATATGACTTAATTGAGAACTTAATCGACAACTCTGACCAAAAATCACCATTTAAAACCAGGGCTGAATTTATTAAATATTATTTATTAAGACGTATTAAATCACTTGGTATTTGCAGAGATAAAAATGGTGTTCACTTAAGCGGTCCTTATATCAGTGATAAACACATTAGAAGCGAGTATTTAATCCAATTAGTGTCAGATGGATTGATTGAAGAAATTGAAATTGAAGGACTGAGTGATCGTTTTTATGTGCCTAAAGAGGCAACACAGTTAACCAATCAAATCGTCGATAAAATCGCATTTATCGCACCTCTAGACAATCTAATTTGGGATAGGGATTTTATTGAAATGCTCTTTGACTTTAAATACCGCTGGGAAGTCTATACACCTAAGAACAAACGCCTATACGGGTATTATGTCCTGCCTGTTCTTTATAAAGACCAGTTTATTGGTCGAATTGAGTTTGCCAAGCACCGCTTAAATGACGAATTAAAAATATTAAATTACGTTCAAGAAACACAATCCATAAGTGTCGAAGATGACGTGTTTATTGAGGCAATCAAGCGATTTAAATATTACCTTAAACAGTAATACTCGTATTATTTAAATATCATAAGTTAGATATAATGAATCGACTATAAGTGTTAAATCAGCGCTCTAAACAGAGGTAATCGCAATTCTTAAGACATTGAATGTCTCAAAAGGATTTGTTATAATGGTATCAAAATATTCAAATAAAGGAGAAAATAATAAAAAAATGGATGACCCTAGCAGTCAAAACTTAGTAGTTTCATTAATTATGATTGTGATTTTGACAGTTATTAATGCGTTTTTAGCAGGTGCAGAAATGGCATTTGTTTCACTTAATCCAAATAAAATCAAAAGTCTAGCCGAAGATGGAAATAAAAAAGCCATTAAGGTACTAGAATTATTAGATAATTCGGATGCATTTTTATCCGCAATTCAAGTAGGGATTACATTTGCAGGTTTCTTTAACTCTGCAGCTGCCTCACAAGCGTTCGTTTACCGTTTATCGCCATATCTAAATGCCATTCCCGGTGGCGATGTGGTTGCGACAATCATCGTGACTTTGATTTTATCCTACGTCACCTTGGTCCTTGGTGAGTTATACCCAAAACAGCTGGCACTTCAAATACCAGAAAGATACGCATTAATGTCAGCCTCAAGTATCACGTTACTGAAAAATATTTTCAAACCGTTTATTTGGTTATTAACCGTTTCGACCGGGTTAGTAAAACGAATCACACCCATCAAATTTGAACAAAAAGAAGAAAAGATTACAAGAGCAGAAATGAAGGCTTTAATCAAAAATAGCCGAAACGATGGTGTGATTGACGCCGATGAATTTAACATGATGCGTGGTGTGTTATCCCTTGATTCAAAAGCAGTTACCGAGATAATGGTTCCAAGAGTAGATGCGTTTATGATCGATATTAATGAACCAATCAAAGAAGCACTTGATAAGATCATCGATCAATCCTATTCGAGAATTCCGCTTTATGAAAATGAAAAAGACAACCTACGCGGGGTTGTTACAATAAAAGACGTGCTATTAAATTTAGATAAATTAAAAAAAGGTGAAATCACCTTAATGGATCTAAAAAGAGACCCACTTTTTATCTTAGAATCAACCAGGGTTGATGATTTGTTACTGCAATTCAAAGAGTCAAAACAACTGTTAGCCATTATTATTGATGAATTTGGTGGTGTTGCTGGTCTTGTGACACTCGAAGATTTAATTGAAGAAATCGTTGGTGAAATCGATGATGAATACGATGAAACGACCAAGCATTACCATACGATTGACTCAAATACAGTGGTTGTTAAAGGTTTAATGAGTTTAGAGACGTTTAATCATCTATTTGAGACATCACTTGATTCCGAGGATTATGATACCTTAGCAGGCTACTTCATCGAGCAATTAGGCTACATACCTAGAAAAGAAGATAAAGCAGTTATCGACACCCACACACACCTGTTAACTGTGGAATCACTTAGAGGCAATCGGATCCAAAGTATTCGAGTAAAAAAGAAATACAACTAATCGTACTGAAATAGTTTTATGCACAATAAGACTATTTTATTTTCTAGAGAATGGAACAAAAAGTCACATGGTTATCAAATGAGCGAATCAAACTTAACGTCGTTTCTTTTAGCGAAAAAAGAGGAATCCAAAAAGTGGGTGGATGCCTGAAAGTTTGTCATCATGCTTCCTAGTGAAGAAGTCATAGGTCGGTGTGATTTAAGAATCGGACATAAAAGAAAAACCTTCATATGTGGTAACATTAGCTATGAAATTGACAAAGTATACCAGGAAAATCATTTTTCATATGATGCTCGTTTATTGATGTTTAGTCTAGCAAAATAAAATCGAATTACTTGTGAAAAATCGAACAAAGCCTTACAAAAAATACTTGAACGCGTAGGCGGTAACTACCTAGGGCTTAAGGCTGTTGAGCCGTTTAGTGAGATGTATGAAGCTGGTATAAAGAAGTACATATTTATCGATACGAATTAGCTTAGTTAACATAAAAATAGACGAAATCCCTTGTCAAACATGAAACTTTGGTATACAATAAAAAAGAACGTTTTATTATAAACGTGTTTCAAAGTGGGGGTATAGCTCAGCTGGGAGAGCGCTTGAATGGCATTCAAGAGGTCAGGGGTTCGAGCCCCCTTATCTCCACCAAAAGTTACGGAAGAATACCCAAGTCCGGCTGAAGGGTCTGGCCTCGAAAACCAGTAGGACGTTAATCGCGTCGCAGGGGTTCAAATCCCCTTTCTTCCGCCATATAACAAGCATAGGTTCGATACATAAGCGAATTACCATTCGCCCTAAGTATCTGACCTTTTTTTATGAAGAAAGGGGATTTTCTCCCAATTTTCATATCTTAGATATTCACGCATAAGTCAATAATCTCACATTTTCTACACATATATGAAAATCCTACTTAACGCAATACACGATTACCTAACAAGTTACACAATAGCGCAACATTTTACACGATTACTGAAAACATAATCATTTCTCAGCACAGTATGTTTAAATATTTTTGATTCTATAAGAAAAACTTGTAACATAAATGTTATAATATTAAAAACAAATGAAAGTATATAAGAAGTTATTTTTAGTTTTTATAGTTGTGATATTGTGACGGAAATAAAAAAAATAGGGGGCACGTGGTAATAATGAAAAGTAGTATATTAAATAAGAATAGTATTATTATGATTGCAACGAGTTTCATATTTTTACTGTATATGTTTTTTGTCTTAGTTATATTAAAGGATATAGATTTTGTCTATTTATTTTCTTATGTATTTTCGGTGGATTGGTTCATTTACCCAGTCATAGCCTTATATATTATTATAATGGGTATTATTCTTTTGACCTATAATATAAAGCCAATCATAAAATTTGTTACAGGTTTAATCACTGGTGTTGTTGGTATTGGTCTTGCACTATTGCTATTTTTTGGGATTGTTTTTGGTTTCGCAAGCAAAGCATATAAAGTAGAAGGAACTAATATTATTTTAGTTAGAACTCAAAGTGCGATGGACTATTATTATGATGTCTACGAAATTAAATTAGATGTATTTGTTGAGCCAATTGCTGAATTGAACTCAATGTTTTATCCATCGATAATTGATCAAATAGAAACTGAGTTCCACGGAAATGAACTTATAGTTAAAGTATCTAATCATGACCTTACATATGAAATACATCTTTATTTTGATATCATAGATGACATATATATATTGGTTGATGAGATTCAAGTTCCAAAACAATAAATATGGAAATATAGCACGATATCAGTCAATAATATTGACAATAAATGGGTTCTAAAATTCAGTTAAAGGTGCTAAAAAAAACATGAGGTGCTAATTTGTATCAAAAAAGGTAGCATCACACAAAATAACTAAAAAGATTAATGTCTTAAATTATTAAAGTTTTATATTTAATAATTTAAGACATTTTTTTATTAAAACAGGAGAAATCATTTTATGATATCTCCTGTATATATTCAATATTTACTTTTTAATTTTAGGCTTAATTGTTCTAAGTAATCTTAACCCACTTAATATTACTACTATTGTACTTCCTTCATGAAATACTACAGCAATTGGCATATCCATTTTACCAATAAAGTTCATAGTTAGTAAAAACACTACGATAGTCATAGCAAAAATAATGTTTGTAATGACTACTCTTCTTAACTTGGTTGCTACTTTATGAGTATAATTAAGTTTTTCTAAATCACTTTGCATTAATACAGCATCTGCTGCATCAATTGCAATATCAGTTCCACTTCCCATTGCAACTCCAATGTCTGCTTGAGCTAGTGCTGGTGCATCATTTACACCATCACCAACCATTGCTACTGCGCCGTAAGTAGCTTTTAAATCAGCAATGATATTTGACTTATCTTCTGGTAATACATTACCTATTACTTGAGTTATGCCAAGTTGTCTACCTATTGCTTCTCCTGTTTTTATTGCATCTCCCGTAATCATTACAGTATGGATTCCTTGTTCGTTGAAATATTTAATTGCGTTAATTGATGTTTCTTTTGGAATGTCTTGAATAGCAATCAATCCAACTATTAAATCGTTCTCACTGAAATATACAACTGTTTTACCTTCATCTTCAAACTTCTCAGTTACTTCAAATATTTCTTTTGATACATTTTTATATGAACTAGGTTTACCTATTTTATATTTATTGCTTCCATAACTTGTAATTAATCCGGTACCAATGATATTTTCTGCATCTAACTCAACTTCTTTCACCTCTGTAAATCTGTTAATAATGGCATCTGCAAGAGGATGATTTGAGTGTTTTTCCATTGCAACTATAATAGCAAGGTAATCATTCTTTTTATCTTCTGATAATGTGTCGATAAAGTAATTATCAGTTACTACGGGTTTACCTTCAGTAAGTGTTCCTGTTTTGTCAAATGCTATTGCTTTAACATCTGCAAAGTTTGAAAGGTATGAACCACCTTTAAATAATATTCCATTTTTAGCTAAGTTTGAAATGGCTGATAGTGTTGCTGGAATATCTGTTGCTGCAAGTGCACAAGGTGATGCTCCAATTAGTAATACCATAGTACGATAAAAACTTTGATAATGATCCCAGCCAAATCCAAATCTTCCTAACACATAAAATAATGGTGCAATTATTAACACTATAGTTACATAGATTGGTTCAATTCTTTTAATCAATACTGCTGTTTTTGAAACGTTTGTTTGAGTTTCACTAACAAGTTGTAATATCTTAGCAAAAACAGTGTCTTTACTATCTTTAGTAACTTTCATTGTAAATGTACCATTACCGTTAATTGTACTTCCAAAGACAATATCACCTACTGTTTTTTCTTTTGGAATACTTTCACCAGTAATACTTGATTCATCAATATTTGAAATTCCCGTTAAGATAATTCCATCAGTTGCTACTTGATCACCATTTAACACTTGTAATATATCACCTATAACTAAATCGGCTACATCAACAATTGTGATACTGCCATCTGCATTAATTCTTCTACCTTGAGTTGGGTTTAAGTCAAGTAAGTTTTTAATTTCTTTTTGACTTTTAGCTTCGGCATATTCTTCTAAAATATGTGCTCCTGCAAATATTAGTATTAACAGTGCTCCCTCAAAGTATTCTGCAATAATAATTGCACCTACAGCAGCAAGTGCCATAAGGACGTGAATATTGGGTTTAAATCTTTTATGTTTAATACTCGATTTGATTGTATCAGCAAAACCTTCATATATTACATGGTATCCTGAAATTACAGTTGCTATTAAGTAAAACAAGTTTTTAATAACTACTTCAAAATTACCTACTGTAAATGCAATACTTTTGGGCAAAAATATTGCCACTATAAATAATAATAATCCTGTAAAATATAAGATTAATTCTACTAATTCCCCGTGATTATGATTATGATTATGATTGTGTTTTTTCTCTTTATTCATGATTACACTCCTCTTCCCTTACGTGGTCAATCGCTTGATTGAATATGTCATATACGTGATTATCTGAAAGTGAATAAAATATGTTTTTACCTACTCTTTCATCCTTAACTAAATTAACATCTTTTAATACTCTAAGTTGATGACTTATCGCACTTTGACTCATATTTAGTTTGTCTTTAATTTCTGAAACAGAAAGTCTAGAATCTTTAAGTGTATATAAGATATCAATTCTTGTGGGATCAGCAATTACTTTAAATAAATTACTGACTTTCTGTTTTTCTATTTCGTTTAATAATTTGATTTGCATACATGAACACTCCTTCATATGATTGTTTACTCATGTATTATACTCTAAAAAATTATAGTTGTCAATAGTTTTAAACAATTTTAATTTTTTAAGATTTCTTCTAAGTTTTCTCTATCTAATAAGATAATAATTCTTTGTCCCTTAAGTTCGATATCCTCTTGATCTTTGAATATTTTTAAGGTTCTACTTAAAGCCTCACTACTCATACCAAGCTCATTTGCCCACTCTCTTTTAGAGATTGGTAAAACAATTTGTTTTAATTTGAAATCTAAAATTGCTTTTGCAACTCGCTTTTCAACTGTAAGTAAATCTACCCCAACAGAAATCACACAAGCACACTATGAATTATTACATTCTGATACAGTCATATACAATCAAAGTATTATGGAATACGTACCATTACGAGATGGATATACATTTAGTGGTTGGTACAGTGATATCAATTTAAAAACACCATATATATTTGGGTCTATGCCCGCAGAAGATATTACACTTCATGGTAAATGGGTATCAAATGATTGAAAAAAATATTTTATTGGCTCAACACCCCACAATAAGTAGATAGTTGAAGAACCTATTTTGATACAAAGAAATCACTACTTTCAAACAAATCCAGAATAAAAGGGCGAAATTAAGCCATATTTTAGGGGTGCGTAAAAACAGGTTAGGGGTGCGTAGATTTTGATAAGGGTGCGTAAAAACAGGCTTGGGGTGCGCAATTGTATTAAAATAGTTCTACAAACCCATATTAGCACGGCAGTGTTGATACATAAGCGAATGAGTTATTCGCCTTAGTATCGACTTTAATGAATAGGAAAATAGGGAGATAATCCCTTTTTTCTTTATTATGATACCAATGATTTAAAAGCTTAGGTTTGAGAGTTTAAACTTCCTATCAAAAATGTAAATATAAAAACACAAAAGGTCAATAAAAATACGAAAGCATAACAAAAACACGATTGATTAAACTAAACTTGAATAACTATATTATGCCGATAACGGCATAATGTTGACTCAGTAAATAAACTATGATATACTAATATTGTGCCGATAACGGCATAATAGGAAGGTGAAATAATGGAATACAAAAATATATCTTATTTTGCTACTAAATGGAATATTAAAGAAAGAAGAATTAGAATACTTTGCACAGAAGGTAGAATTCATGGTGTGAAAAAAGTTGGTAAAACTTGGTTAATTCCAGAAGATGCACAAAAGCCTATTGATAAAAGATATCGACAAGTTAATGACTTGTTTTTTGATTCAATAGATTTTAATATTATTGATGAAAAAAAGGATATAATTGATTCCCATCGACCATTCTCTCAAAACATGACTAGACAATTAAGAGATAAATTAATAATTGAATGGACTTATAATTCTAATGCTATTGAAGGTAATACACTTACCTTATCAGAAACAAAAGTAGTCTTAGAAAATGGCATAACAATTAAAGGGAAACCATTAAAAGATCATTTAGAGATTATTAATCATAAAGAAGCAATTGAATACATTGAAGATCTAGTCAGTAAAAACGTTAAACTTTCAGAATATGATATTAAATCTGTTCATTATTTAATTTTGAAAGAAATTGATTCTACTAATGCTGGTAAATATAGACATGAAAATGTGTTTATCAGTGGTGCTAAGCATGTGCCACCAATATACATGAATGTTCCATATGAAATGCAGAAAATGATTGAAAAATATCAAAGTTGGAAAGATTTACACCCTGTAGTAAGGGCTTGTTTCTTACATGGAGAGTTTGTAAAAATTCACCCATTTATTGATGGTAATGGTAGAACAGCAAGACTTTTATTAAATTTTGAACTCATTCAAAGTGGCTATCCACCAGTTGTAATTAAAACAGAAAACAGAGCAGATTATTATGATGCACTTGATAAAGCGCACACAACAAATGATTATACCGATTTCATTAGAATGATTGTTGATTTGGTAAATGAATCAGAAGATTCTTACCTTTATTTGATAGGGTAAAATCAAGAGGATAAATGGGGGATTGAAATGAAAAATTTCGATTTAAATGATACACTAAAACTTTCATTTTCAGTAAGAAGGAATATAATATTACTTAAAGAAAAGAAGATTCCTTTTCTAATAGTCAGAGATACTGTGACTAAAATGAAATATATTAAGTTTAAAACAAAATTTTTTGATTCTAATGAAATATTAGTTGTAAAAATCCCTTATAATTTGATTGCTAAGTTGTTTGGATTCAAGGATATTAACTTAATCACTTTAGAAGAAGATAAGTTCAATTACTATTCTGATAATAGTTTTGATAGAATTCAGCAAATAATTCAAAGAAAGTATGGTAATCCAGCGTATTGTGATGGTACAGATCAGCATTTGATCTTTAATATTGGAGAGTTAAGATTAATACATTCAATTTATGAGTTTAGAATGGGAGTCTATCGTCATCAAGTGCAAATATCTAAAGATAAAAATAGGTTCTTTAAACCAACCAACTATAATGTTTTTGTAGAAATGAAATTATTTGTGTTGGAGTATTTACCTAAAAATATGAAATTGACTTTCTTTTATTTTGATAATAGAAACTTGTCATTTATTTTTGAAAATGAAACTGAAGGATTTCAATGTAGACAGAATAATAAATCACTTGAATTAATACCATTTGAAATAATTAAAACAAAAGAACAAGAAGGAAGAACTTTGATATCACACAAACCTATTTCAAAAAATAGCATTAAGCTAGAAGCTAGTTCTTTTGAGGATAGTAAAGTGGTTATTAAAGAATATTTTTCAAGAATCAATATCATATAGGTGTCAATAGCGTTTTGAAAATGTATCAAAATAGTCGCCCTAATACATCTAACTAGAATAGGTCTGTTACATAAGCGATTTACTAATCGCCTCAAGTATCAGGTCTTTTTTGTTGAAATGGATACATGTTTCCTATCCGCAATTCTTGTCTTCCATCGATTGAGCCAAAATTATAGATATCATGAATACCATTACGATAGACAATACTTTTAATGTGCTATAATTTACTTGTAGGAGCGTGAATACTAATGGTAAACGATGAAAAATATATGATTATGACGGTAGAAAGTTATCCTTTTGGTTGGGAAGTAAAGTACTTCTATTTACCAGTAGGACCAAGGTTAACCATAGGTGACGTAATTAAATCAATAAATGGAAAAAGTTATCGAATTTTAGACGGTAAAACACAATTAAACTTTGAAGATATTGATTTAACCAAATATTCGTTATTCGAGTAATTTTGTGTTTAGATGCATAGGAATTTTCAATGATTTTCATTTTGCCACAGTATGTTGATTATTTAGTTGAAGATGATGATGATGAATAAAGCTAGGTCAACACAGTTCAAATTGAAGAGTCATTATCAACACTTCTCTTTTTTAGTCATTTATATAGGGATGGTATTATATTTGCAAAGGTGCTAATTTGTATTAGAATAGATAGCATCACACCTTTTTTAGGCAGTGCTACAAAAATAACCTAATAAACTAAAAGAATCCTCCGCAATCATGCGGAGGATTCTTTCTTTTATAAAAATACATAAGGTCAATAAAAACACGAAAGCCTAACAAAAACACAATGGATCAAATTCTTGAATAACTATATTGTAGCCTATCCATTAGTTTTATTTTTATAGAAAAGACTTTACAAACGATGCAATTGGGTGTATTATAAAAGTGTAAACAAAAGTTTGAAATAAAACAAATGTAGGTTGGTGAACTATGAAGTTAAATGAGAATGAAAAAAAAGTACTATCAATCTTGAAAGAAGATCCTTACGTGAGTCAACAGTTCATTGCGGATCAATTAGACCTATCGAGACCTGCGGTTGCAAACCTCATTTCAGGTCTACAAGAAAAAGGTTACATCCTAGGTAAGCCTTATGTCCTTAAAACAGAGGACTACATCACTTGTATCGGTGGATGTAATATGGACTATACGTTTAGATTAGAAGAAGGTATGGTCTTAGGGACATCAAACCCGGTCAATTCTCTAACATCACATGGTGGTGTGATTCGAAATGTCGCTGATAATCTATCAAGACTAAACCATAAAGTCTCTTTAATGACTGTTGTTGGTGATGATAGAGCGGGTGAAGAACTTATTCATGCATCAAAAAAATTAATGGAAGTATTCGCGATTGATAAAATCAAACACGAAAATACAGGCGGTTATTATTCAGTCATCGGATTAGATGGAAATATGAACGTTGGTTTTGCCGATATGTCAATTAATCATCACATGAACAGGAACTGGGTCTTAGAGCATAAGAGACATCTAAACACAAGTTCATGGCTGGTTGCTGATATGAATGTGTCAAAAGATGGGTTAGAAGCACTTGTTGAATATGCAAAAAATGAAAACAAAAGATTAGCAATCATTGGTGTTTCAGGACCTAAGATGAAGAACTTACCAGATGATCTAGAAGGTATTGAAATAATAATATGCAATCTAGATGAATCACAAAGCTACTTTAAAACAGAAGAAACAGATCCTAAAGTCATCGTTGACTTATGGATAAAGAAAGGTTTGAAACAAGCGGTTGTGACCTATGGTAAAAAAGGTTCTTACTACTTTGATGGTAAGTCAATCAAGCATCAAGAAGCATTTATTGTCACTGATGACAAAATCGTTGATGTCACAGGCGCAGGCGATTCATTTAGTAGTGCTGTGATTCATGGATTAGTTTCAAATGAATCATTGGAACAAAGCATTAAATACGGGGCAGCAAGTTCTAGCCTAACCATTCAAAGTAAATTTTCAGTTAATCCAAAACTATCAATTAATCTAATTAAAAAGGAGATCAAAAAACATGAAAGCATTTAATCAATTTCTAGAAATTACACCTGAAGTACAAGAAGCACTTAAAAACAACAAACCGGTGGTTGCGCTTGAATCAACCATTATCTCTCACGGTATGCCATACCCTGATAATGTCGTTATGGCTAAAAAAGTAGAACAAATTATTAGAGAAGAAGGTGCGATTCCTGCAACAATTGCAATCATGGATGGTAAGATCAAAATTGGGTTATCGGACCAAGACTTAGAAACTTTAGCTAAATCTAAGCACGCAATCAAAGTGTCAAGACGCGATTTAGCATCCGTCATCGCATTAAAACAATTAGGGGCAACAACCGTAGCATCGACAATGATTTGCGCAGAAATGGCAGGTATCAAATTCTTTGTCACAGGTGGTATCGGTGGGGTTCATAAAGGCTATGAACAAACACTAGATGTATCAGCTGACCTTGAAGAATTAGGACAAACCGATGTCACTGTCATCTGTGCGGGTGCTAAAGCGATTCTTGACTTACCAAGAACGATGGAATACCTAGAAACTAAAGGTGTTTCAGTTGTCGGTTATCAAACGGAAGTACTTCCTGCTTTCTATACTCGAACATCCGATATTAAACTACACTTACATGTTGAAAACGTTCAAGACTTAGCTAAGATTGTTCATGCTAAGGATCAATTAAAATTAAAAGGTGGCTTACTTGTTGCTAACCCAATTCCTGAAAAAGACTCACTTGATGGCGACTACATGAATGACATCATCAATCGAGCTGTTAAAGATTCTGTCAAAGATCAAATCGAAGGTAAAGATGTTACACCATACCTACTCAAGAAAATTGTAGAAGAAACTCAAGGTAAGAGCTTAGAAGCTAACTTGGCACTTGTGTATAACAACGCAAAAGTTGGTGCGTTACTTGCTAAAGCTTATATGGCACTTCAAAAATAATTAAATCAAAAAAGACAATTTGAGTCCATCTAGGGTATCTAACTTGTCTTTTTTTTTGATAAAAAGCTATAAAGTATGTAATACATAATATGGATACAAATTAAGAATATCTGACTCTAAAAAAGCAAAAATATTCAGTAACTAGTTGCGCGTTTTGTAGAAATCAATAAGCGACTAAAAACAAGGACACGTTAATAGTATTTCAGATTGTTTTGCGATTAATTCAATAAATCTTTATTGATAAGTGCTATAATATAACTTGTAAACTGAAGGATTTAATTTGAAATTGATTGAATTCGTTGCGTTTGAAGGAGTATCCATGAACAATAATCAAAAAGTCCTAATAGGACAGGGGAAAGTATCTAAAGTATATTTAATCGAAGGTGCTGCATATAAGTGTTTTCCAACAGCTTATCCCCTAAGTTGGATTAAGTATGAAGTGAAGATACAAAATGAAATCGTTTCAAAAACTAAACTACCAATATTGAGTTATGATTATGTGAATAATTCGAGTGAGATAAAAATGCCTTACATCAAAGGTATTGATCTAACTTACCGAGTTCGAGTAGAAAAGTATAAAAAAGGACTAGAAGATTTGATAGGATTACAAAAACAAGTCTATGAATATCAAAATCTTGATTTATTACAAGCACATGATGTGTTTTTTGAAACCTTAAATAAATCAAATCTAGACGAATCGATAAAAAAAATAGGGATTGATGCACTTAATGAAGTTGATATAAAGAATAATCTTTGTCATTTTGATTTACATTTTTCGAATATAATGTATGATCGCTACAATTATTTTATTATTGATTGGGCAAATGCGAAACTAGGAAACCCTATCTTAGATATCGCAAGAACGTATGTGATTTTAAGACAGTATGCATTTAGATTATCAGATAAGTACTTAAAAATGATTTCAAAAGAGTTGGATATCGAACTAATTGCATTTGCCCAGGCAATCAAAGCAATGGCAGTTTTAAGATTGATCGAAATGAGTGACGATGAACCTAAACAAAGGATTCTAGATTTAATCTATAATACTTGATAAAATAGGTTTCGCTTGTTTATTTACAGTGAGATTAATTAATTCGGTATAAACTAAAGTGAAACCGATTGATAATCTATATAAAAAAGGATGATGTAAGATGACGTATTATGGCTCTTGCTTATGTGGTGTCAATAGCGTTTTGAAAATGTATTAAAAAAGCGATTTGAAAATTTTGTATAAAGGCGGTTATAAAGGTGGCGATAAAGAATGGTTTTATTTAAGTTAGTTTTCGTTTTTATCATGGGTTCAATTGGCGGTTGGCTTCTTGAGTTGTTTTTTAGACGATATTTTTCTTTGAAAAAATGGATCAACCCAGGGTTCCTCGTTGGACCGTATTTACCACTATACGGTAGTGGGCTTACAATTATGTATCTATTAACAACAAAACTAAATCAAAGTAATTTCTTTGTAAATGACACATTGGGAAATCTAGCTACGATTACAATATTAACCTTGGTAATGACTTTGATTGAATACCTAACAGGCCTAATCTTCATTAAAGGTATGAGAATTAGACTTTGGGATTATTCAAATCAGTGGAAAAACATACAAGGGATTATTTGCCCACTATTCACATTTTTTTGGTTTTGTTCTTTGCTCGATTTATTTTTTGATGCTTCATGAAATACTATATCAACTGGTTAATTCAATCCGTTTTGAAGGCTTTGTCATATTTTTTATTGGTTTTTTCATCGGTGTTTTCACTATCGACAACTTCTATACATTTAATATGGCTAGTAGAATAAGACGGTTAGCTTATGAATTAAAAGACCTTGTTGTCTATGAAAACTTAAAAAAGAGTATCAATAATGAATTGAATCAACTCAAAAAGAAAAGCAGATTTCTCTTTTTCTTTTCAACGCCACTTGAACTTTCAGAACATATTAGACGTTACTTCAGTCAAAAGCTAATCGAAGCGAAACATATTAAAGAAAAGTTAGAAGAAAAAATTAAGAATAAATAATTTGAAAAAAAAGTCGCATTTATGCGGCTTCTTTTTCAAAATAAGGTAAAACAAACTTTGATACTAAATACATAATTCCCATCAGCGGGATTGATATCACGATTAAAAATAAGACAATCTCAAACATGCCTAAATGAGTAAATTTATTTAGAATATAGGTCGTTATATAAAAACGTGAACCTCTTGAGATGATGGTCGCTGCTACGTAGTTTTTAATGTTCATTTTTGCAATCGATGCCGTAAATAAGACTAAGAAAAATGGCAGTGGGGTCATTGCAAAAATGAATATTGCCCAAAAACCATACTTGTCGAATAATTTTTTAGAACGTTCTCTAAGATCTTCTTTAACGTATTTGTTGTAAAGACCATCTCGATGTGCTAGGAAAAAATAGACAATTAATGCACCTAAAACATTTGCTAATAGCGCAATCGAAGCCACTTTCCACCAAGGTTTACCTGCAGACATTAAGCCGATAAAAAAAACTTCGGCACCTGCAAGCGGTGTAATGGTTTCTATGGTAGAATAGACAAAAAGACCGAGTTCTCCAAATTTTTCCCAAAAGCTAATAAATTTATCCATAAATGATGGGGATAAATCGGACAAAATTGGTAGATATCTTTGATATAATGATAATAATATTTGCATGTTAATCCCCTTTACAACATTATCATTATAACACGACTTTTTAATTCGTAAAGCAAAATTGACCATAATACATACATATGTAAAAAATAAGACAAAGTGTTTTAAATATTACAGAACAAACGATGAAAAACAGTTAATACAAATTGAAGTGATTATGTTATAATCCAATATAGGATGTGAAACTATGATTATATTAGTAGGCGCAAGCGCCAGTGGGAAAACAGAAATTTCAAAAGTTCTTTTTAACAAATACCATTACAAAAAATGTATTACAACGACTACCCGTGAAAAACGGATTAATGAAAAAGATGGAATCGATTACCATTTTACCTCAAGTGATCAGTTCATTACATTAATTGAAAAAGAAGAGCTCGTTGAATACACGGTTTACCAAAATAATTACTACGGATTTCAAAAGAAAGATATTATGGAAAATGGTGTGGTCATATTAGATCCAAATGGTGTAAATAACGTTGTTAAACAGTTTAGGGAAATTATATATGTGGTTTTGGTAGAAGCGTCTAAAGAACACAGATTTACTCGCATGATACAACGAAAAGATGATTTTGAGCAAATTCATAAAAGGATATCGACTGATGATCAAATCTTTGACAAAGAACACTTGCTTAAAATCGATTTAATTATTACAAATAATCAGGAAGCACTTGATGATTTAGCCTCTCAAATTCATGAAAATTATCAATTGTTTTTATCAAAAATAAACGGAAAACTCTAAAACTAGAGTTTTCTTTTTACTATGAGGACAAATTCATGATATTTGTCTAAACTATAATTTAGGAGTAATATAATCATTGGAGGAAAATCATATGACTAAAAAAATTGTTATTATTGGTGGCGTTGCTGGTGGTGCTTCTACTGCAGCACGTCTAAGACGTCTTGATGAATTTGCAGAAATCATTCTATTTGAACGAGGGCAATACATTTCATTTGCGAATTGTGGATTACCATATCATATCTCAGGTGTCATTGGTAGTAGAGATTCACTGATTGTTCAAAGTGCAAAAGAGATGCATGATAAGTTTAATATCGATGTTCGCATTCAAAGTGAAGTATCTAGAATTAATCGAGACAAAAAAACAGTATCTGTTACAAACTTAGTTACTAACGAAGTATACGAAGAGTCTTATGATTTGATTGTCATATCAACGGGATCACAACCCATTAAACCAAGAATTGAAGGGATTAATGAGGCTAAAAACTTATTTACGTTAAGAACTATTCCTGATATGGATCAAATTATAAGCTACATTAAAGAAGAAAAACCAAAAACAGCCTCTGTGATTGGTGGTGGATTCATTGGCATTGAAATGATGGAAAATCTGCATCACTTAGGTTTAAAAGTTTCGCTTATCGAAATGGCCTCACAAGTGATGGGCATGTTTGACTATGAAATGAGTCAAATCATCCATCAAAACATTGCTGACCAAGGTGTTGAACTCATTTTAAATGATGGAGTCAAATCTTTCAGAAATGAAGGGAAAGAAATTGAACTTACAAGTGGTAAAGTAGTCGAAAGTGACCTAATCATTTTCGCTATTGGCGTTAGACCGGATAATATCCTAGCCAAAGAATCTGGCCTTGAATTAAACGATAGAGGTTCTATCAAAGTTGATGAGTATTTAAAGACTTCCGATGACTCGATTTACGCGATTGGTGATGTCATAGAAGTACCTAATATGGTATCAAATAAACAAATGATGGCTGCCCTTGCCGGTCCTGCGAACAAACAAGGCCGTATTGTGGCTAATCACATCTGTGGGATTGACGAAAAATATTTAGGGACGCTGGCAACCTCAGCTGCGAAAATCTTTGATCAAACCGTGGCTTCTACAGGATTGTCTGAAAAACAAGTCATTCAATTAGGACTTAAATACGATGCAATTCATATTCACCCAACGAATCATGCCAGTTATTATCCAGGCGCAACCACGGTTACTCTAAAGGTTATTTATAACCCAATTACAGAAGAAATCTATGGTGCACAAGCCATTGGTAGCGAAGGGGTTGACAAACGAATCGATGTATTGGCAACCGCTATTTTTGCGAAAGTAAAAGTCACAGAACTCAAAAACATTGATTTGGTTTATGCACCACCATTTTCATCGGCTAAAGACCCAGTAAATATGGCAGGTTATGTTGCTGAAAACAAAATCAAAGGGTTGGTTGAAACCTACACGTTGACTGAAATGAAAGACCTACTTTCTGGTGGCCATTTTGTGTTAGACATTAGAGAAAAACCAGAACTACTCGTTCAACAGCTGCCAGGTGCTATTAATATTCCTTTAACAGAACTTAGAAGTCGATTAAATGAACTACCAAAAGATCAAATCATTCATGTCTATTGTCAAGTAGGAACAAGAGGGTACAGTGCCTCAAGAATCCTAACTCAACATGGATTTAAAGTGAAAAACTTGGATGGTGGACTTAAATCTTATTCTTGTGTGTACGATCAAAATGGTAGTGAAATATGTTTCTTTCCTGTTAACGACCTTGGCGATACATTGTTAGAGAATAAAACCGTAGAATTAAAATCATCAGAGAAACCAAAAACAAATCAAATGACCGTAGAACTCGATGCTTGCGGTCTACAATGTCCAGGGCCTATTGTACAAGTTTATAAAAAAATGCAAGAAATGAATGAAGGTGATGTGTTACAGGTAAAAGCATCAGACCCTGGTTTCTATAAAGACATTCAGGCGTGGGCAAGCAAAACAGGTAATACCTTAACAAATATTCAAAAAGAGAACAAAACCATTATCGCTACCCTTCAAAAAGGTAGCACAAAAAAAGAAGACGTTGTTGAAATCAAAAACGACTTAAAGAACTCAACCATTGTTGTTTTCTCACAAGATTTAGATAAAGCAATTGCAGCATTTATTATTGCACAAGGGGCACAATCCATGGGTAAACAGGTCAATCTATTCTTTACTTTCTGGGGACTCAATATTTTAAGAAAACCGAAGAAGATTCGAGTTAAGAAGACATTTATTGAAAAAATGTTTGGTAAAATGATGCCAAGAGGCGTTAAAAAACTACCGATATCTAACATGAATATGTTTGGGATGGGACCAAAAATGATTAAATCAATCATGAAGAAAAAGAACGTTGATTCACTTCAAACCATGATTGAAAGTGCAATGGCTCTAGGGGTTAAAATAACCGCTTGTGCGATGAGTATGGACATTATGGGCATTAAAAAAGAAGAACTGATTGATGGTGTTGAAATTGCAGGTGTTGCAACCTATTTAGGCGATACAGCTCAAGCGAACCATAATTTATTTATCTAATAAATAATCAAATGAAGCCAGATAGTTAATAAAAAACTATTTGGTTTTTTTTTCATGCTGTCACAACTTTGTCATAAAGATGTAGTAAACTAATAGTATAAAGGGAGGAATTATTGTGAAAAAACTATTTATTGTCAGTATGCTTGTCTTAAACTTATTCTTTTTAAGATCAAACACCGATGCAGCAATAGCGCCAACAGTTACTTACTACACATCAATTGAAGAAATGAGTCAAGGTATTAAGTATCTAGGATCAAACCAGATAGTGCCTAGAAATCTACCATTTAGTAAAGAAGATTACCTGATTTCTTATCAAATCACAAGTGAGTCTAGATTTAATCAAAAAAGAAGTGGCTATCTAGAAATTGATATTTCTGTTGTTCCTAAAACCGAGAATGTGTTTGATCGATTTGAACTAAATCTTAACGTAAATAATAAGGAACCGGTATTTACCTACCATGTGAATTCAAAAACAGATTATGGGTATTACATTTTATTACAATCGAAAAACAAAAATGATAGGGTTAGCTTATATTACTTAACTGAAAATGAAGTCGATGAATCATCATATATGGGGATTCTAAATTCAATTGTCGAAGCGTTAAATGGACGAATCGAGGTGGAATCAAAATGAAGAAATTATTCATGGTTTTAATTGTAATATCTATTAGTTTGACTGGCTGCTTTAGTAAAAGCATTCAAACATCAACAAGATATAACACCGAAAGCGAATTTATGACTGCTTATGAGAAAACGTCAAAAGATGATGGGTTTTACTTGTTTAAATTCAATACATATGATTCTATTAGTTTTCCTTACATAAAAAATAACAATCAAGGTAAATTGGTCGGTGTAACCTACAGTCTAAGTCATGGCCCTTACGAAGGTAGTTATAGTTTTTCATCTGAATACGATTTATCAATGGATTACATGTCCCTATTTAATAAAGACGTTGAACTTGTTGACGAAATGTTTGTTAATGATTTAATCATTCGAAGTCAAGATGAAATCATAGCTAGTGAGCATCACTATCACGTTTCTTTTTCCTACATAAATGATGAGATTACTTATTTTGGTAACATATATTTCATAAAGTCTAATCCAGACTATGAGTTGTTAACGATAGAAGCCATAAAAGATAAAATAATTGAGTACCATAATGACTTAAAAAAAACCTAGAGATTGTTATCTCTAGGTTAGCTTTTCAGTATTATTACTTTCTTGTTTCTTTAGAAAATGATAACCAAGTATGCAAATGATTGAAGAACCGATCGCACCAACAATTAAATCCAGCATCGTGTCTAATAAACCGTAGTCTTGAGGAAATAATAAATACGTATTTTCCCACAAATAGCGCTGCATATTAGAGGCAGATAGCGTTAAATTAAAAGTCAACGTATCAATTAAAAATTCATAAAACTCCCAAACAACCAGTAAGGTAATCGAAAAGGTAAATGCAAATATACTGACAAAAATAGCAGGTAGCTTTACGTATTTCTTACTGTTTTGGTTATAGATATGAATCGCTTCAAAAGCAGATAGCGCAATGACGAATCCACTAACGGCATGAACAATTTTGTCATAACCGTAGATGTCTTCGTAAAAGTTATGAACAAAACCAAGTGTGATTGAAGCAAACAAGAATACTAATACCAAGATTTCAACGCTGTTAGTGATAACAAGCTTGAATTTTGATTTCAAGAATCTAGGGACACTCATTAGAACAATTACTAAGCTAGATAAGAAGATATTACTGATTGAAGTATCCCTTGTGGCATCTGAAAAACCAAAAATCACACCTAAAATAGAAGCCGTTAATTCCAAGAGGGCTATGGTAGTAAACAGATGATAGTAAAATGCAGAAGATTTAAATATCGATTTTTTCATATAATCGCTCCATTCGTATGAACTAGTGATAAAATAATATCATATTAGCATTAAAATTACCATTAGAAATCGATGTTTAATGATTTTTTTGGAAGAAAGAGGGATATATATGAAAATAGTCTGTCAAGGAGATTCGATTACAGATTGTAATCGTTTTCATACTGACCAACCACTAGGCGATGGTTATGTGTATTTATTACAACAAGAGCGGAAAAACGACACAATCATCAATAGAGGGATTAGTGGAAATCGAATTCCAGAACTTTTTGAGCGATGGCAAAAAGATACGATTGAGGAAAAACCAGATTTATTATTTATATTGGTTGGGATTAATGAGATTTGGCATAAGTATAAACACAATAAACCGATGACAACAAAAGAGTATCAAGCGAATTATGAACGTTTAATCATAGAAACAAAAAAAGATTTACCAAATGTAAAAATATGTTTGTTAGAACCTTTCGTGTTTCCAATCGGCCATTACGAACCACAATGGATGCCAGATTTATTAGAGGAACAAAAAAATGTTTATGAACTCTCATTTAAATATCATACTGGTTTTATTCCGCTTCAAAAAATATTCGATGAAGCCCTTATTCATCATACAATGGTTGAGCTTCTACCAGATGGTGTACATCCATCATTAGAAGGACATAAAGTGATTAAAGAGGCAATTGTTGAGTATTTGACATTAATTAATTTTGAAACCCCTTTGAAATAAGTTTGAAAGAATCTTACTGGTGTGTTACAATTATAGTTAGATAATATCAAAAACACTAATGAAAAAGGGAGATTTTATATGAAAAAAGTAAGATCGATTCTAATCGAAGCAGGTATCATTCAAGAAAACCAATCCTTCGTCTTATTCAATATGGGTAAAAAGAATAATATTTTAGAAGGTGGTTTATATACTCAGCAAGTCGCAATTTGTGAGAACAATCAAATTATCTTTGTTCATTTTTTTGGAAGAGGATTGATTAATCGAACGTATTCAATTGGCCAACCTATTACAATAAAACTAAGTCAGATTAACCGTGTCATATTTGAAAAAAAGAACGGCTATTTATGGCTTGAACTAATGATAGATGAAGATAAAGTTTCGCTTTCATTATCAAGAAAAGAATGGAAAACAGAGGAAATAAAGCAATTTGTCAATTGTTTGAAAAGCGAATTCAATATTTCAAATTACGAACTTTATCAAAAGTTAAAATAGAAGTAGTAATTTTAGTTTTTATTTTGTATACTATAAATAGTAAAACATTTAGAAGAGGTGAGTATCTATGGCAGTAGCAAACGTTATAAAGTTTGATGGCTTTTCAGATCGTAAGTGGCTTGTATTCAAACACCCATCAAAAGATATTTTAGACAAGAGTAAAGTCATTGTTGGTCCAGGTCAAGTTGCAATCATGGTTCATGGAGGCAAAGTTGTCGAGATTTTTGAGTCAGGCACGGTTGAATTATCGACTTTAAATTACCCGGTATTAAAGACGTTTATTGAAGGTGCATATGATGGCAAGACACCATTTCCGGTTGAAATCTATTTTGTCAACCGCATATTAAAGTTAGATATGCTTTGGGGAACCAAAGAACCAATCGCTGTCTTAGATCCGAAATTTCAAGTCCGTGTCAATGTTCGAGCACGCGGTCAATACGCATTAAGAATTTCGAATTATCAGTTTATTTTGACTACGTTGGTTGGCTCATTAGGTGGAAAAAACATTGTTGAATTTGAAGTAGTCAATGATTTCTTTAGAGCAATCATTAACACGAAAGTAAAGACGAATCTTGCAGATAAAATCATTAGAGAAAACGTCTCGACTTTAGACATAGCGCTTCACATGGAAACGATATCTAAAGAGACGTTTACGGAACTTGAATCAGAGTTTGAACGATTTGGATTTGAACTGGTTAATTTTTACTTCGAATCGATTTCTGTACCAAAAGAAGACTTAGAACGCGTCAATGAGATTTTAAATAAGAAAGCTGAATTTAATATTCTTGGTGATGATAGATATCGCACAAGTAGAGGATTTGATGTCTTAGAAAAAGCAGCAGATAACGAATCACAAGCCGGCGGTATTGCTTCGATGGGTCTTGGATTAGGTGTTGGTGTTGGCGTTGGTACAAACGTTGGAAAAATCGCATCAGATAGCTTATCAAATACGAATCCATCTCATACGCCTTCGATTAAAAATAAACCGTGCATCAGCTGTCATAAACTCATTGAAGAAGATGATGTTTTTTGTCCTGAATGTGGAACTAAGCAAGAGCTAAAGTGCAGCAAATGCAATCAAAACCTAAAACCGACGGATCGGTTCTGTCCAAGTTGCGGACAAAAGGCTGGTGAGTAAAAATGAAATCAACTAAAGCAAAATTATTCTATACAATCGTTGGACTTGTTGTACTGGCATTTTCAATTGTAACTGCCGTCGTATTACACATCACAGATCCAATTAAAACGAGTGGTGGTGGCTGGACATTTTTGAGTATACAAATTGTAGTTAACTTATTATTTGTCTTTGTTCTCCTTTACACAGGATTTAAGAAAAAAGAAATCGCAGTTTCATATGTGATGGTGGTTTCTACGATTATTCTTCAGTTTTTACCACTAATGATTCGTCTGTTAGTCCGTGGGGAAAAACCACAGTATATGTGGGCGGTTATCATCGCATTTGTTTCAATCATTGCGTATTTAGCAGTATTATTTTCAAGTGACTTACTAAATGATAAAGTTCAAGAAGTATTACCGACATTAGAATCAAATAAAATTAAAGTTGAAGACATTAACGATTATAACGACCAAAATGGTAAGTTTGTTAGTGCGAAAAGGAAGGATTCCTAAATCATGATACAGTCAGTTGAATGCAAATCTTGTGGGAACGTTTATTACGATGATTCAGAAAAGTGTCCTTACTGTGGATCGGTTAACCCACTACATAAAAAAAATGGTGCGTCAAGTCAAACCGCATCGAATCCATTAAAGACAACTTATCAAGACATCGTAAGTCAAAATTCGACAAGCAGCAATAACGAAAGAAGTGAGGGGTCAAGAAGTGGACAGTCAGACATCAATGTGTGTTTATTGATTGCTTTACTTGTGATATTTTGGCCCGCAGGTCTCGTTTACTTAATTGTTAAATTAGTGAACAAATAAATGATAAAAGCCACCAAAAATGAACCGCCCCCTGTCAAGTAGACAGTGGAAATAATTAAATAACTGATTCAATTTTTAAGGCTTGATTCCGAAATTCCATCGGAGTTAAGCCTTTTAGTTTTTCTTGGTACCTTTGTTTATTATAAAACTGGATGTATTGATCAATCGCTACTTTGAGTTGATTGATGTCGTGAAACTGGGTTAAATAGTACATTTCTGATTTAAGTGTACCCCAAAAACTCTCCATCGGTCCATTATCAATACACCTACCAACTCTAGACATACTGACTGTCATGCTTCTAGAAGTGAGCTTCTTTTGAAACACTTTATTCGTATATTGATACCCGCGGTCACTGTGTACCATCGGTTTGGCTTCCGGATTAAGTTGGAATGCTTTCTCGAAGGTTTCATTTACCAGTTGGTTATTATTCGATATACCCATTTTGTAACTGATAATACTGGTATCACACAGATCGATGATGGCACTTAAGTATAACTTAGTATTCGATCCAATCACCTTGAACTCGGTAACGTCTGTTAACCATTTCTCATTGGGATTATTAGCCTCAAATTGTCTGTTTAAGACATTCTCTGCTGTGATCTCTGGTCTTACTTTAATATACCCCTTACGCACTCTACGGATAACCGACGATACACCTAATTTCTTCATCAATCGTCTGATGCGTTTTACATTATAGTTCGTTTGATTCCGCTTATTAATCCATAAAGTCATCCGTCTATAGCCTAAGATACCTTTAAACTCATCATGATATTCAAGAATCAATTGAGATAACTCATGATTAATCTTTTCTTCATTTGTTTCTTCATGTTTTAACCACTTATAATAGCTGCTACGAACAATCAAAAGGATTTCACATAACACCAAAATAGGATAGTTTTTTGCCTCATGAAGCCCTTTTATCGTTTTGTATTTGGCTTCTTGGCGGATCTTGCTAAAATATCCCTCCTTTCGATCTCCTGGAATTTTTTTATGACTTCAGCCTCCATCTCCAGACGTTCATTCTTCCGTCTTAGAAGCTCAACTTCACGTTTTAGTTTCTCAATTTCACTTAGATTCTCTACAGGCTTTCTCTTGCCTCGTTCGTCCTTTAAACCAGCTTCACCTTCTACGTTGTATTTTCTGACCCAGTTATACACTTGTGAGTAGGCTGTCTCAAACTTCTCCGCTGCGAGTTTATATTCAAAGTTATGTTCAATCGTCCATTTCACTATATCTAACTTTTCTTCATAACTCACTTTTCTTGATTTCGCCATATAAACATACCCCTTTGGATCATACGCTTTGATCTCGTTATGTCTATTATACTTGGAAACCCAACTCTTAATCATTGAGTCTGATGTTATTTGATATTGTTTGGCCAGTTCTGCGTATGATCCTTTGCCATCGTGGTAAGCTTTAATCACCTCTAATTTGAATGATTTCATATAACTTTGGTTTCTTGGTTTATCCTCAAATGCCATACTTCCCATCGATTCATAGTTCCTGACCCATTGTTTAACACTGGATACGTCACATCCTAATTCACATGCGATTTCTAACATTGACTTGATTCCTGTTTGATATGCTTTGATTGCTTTGATTTTTGTTTCTTTACTGAATCTTGGTGTTCTTGACATAAGAAAAATCCCCTCTCTGTACACTTCTACAAACTTTAATTATTTGTAGTGTCTACTTTAAGGGGATCATATCAAAAAATGGTGGCTTTTTTTGACTTTGTTCGTTTATAACAATGAGACAAGATCTTTTTCAATTTTATCAGGTGTCGTTGTAGGTGCATAACGCTTAACGACTTTCCCATTCTTATCAACTAAAAACTTCGTGAAGTTCCATTTAATGGAGGTGCCAAACATCGAACGTCTTTGTGATTTTAAGTATTTAAATAATGGATTTGCATTTTTTCCGTTGACCGTTGTTTTTTGAAATTGATCAAATCTGATGTCGTAATTTAGACTGCAAAAGGATTTAATCTCCTCATTCGATCCCTTAGCTTGGTTTCCAAATTCATTTGATGGAAAATCAAGTAATTCAAGTCCTTTGTCTTTGTAGGTCTCATAAAGTTTTTCTAAACCCTCGTATTGTGGTGTAAAACCACAACCGGTCGCACTGTTAAATATAAGAAGTACTTTTCCTTTATACTTAGATAAGGAAACTTCTTTGCCATCAATCGTTGTTGCGTTAAAGTCATAGATCATTGTTAAAACCCCTTTCGATTGTATGCAATTTAATTTTATACCATTTTTGCAAGGTTGTCAACTTGATTAATTAAAAGATTATTGATACAATTAGATTGTATAAAAGATAACGAGGTGCATGACGATGAAAAGTGATCTATTAAAGTTGGATAATCAATTATGTTTTGCCTTATATGTGGCGTCTAAAGAAGTGATTAAGCGATATAAGAGTTTATTAGATCCCTATGGTCTAACTTATACGGGTTACATTACGATGCTTGCGTTATATGAACAGGACCAAGTCTCAATTAAAGAGTTAGGACACAAGCTATATTTGGATTCGGGTACATTAACACCTTTATTAAAAAAATTAGAGAATCAAGGCTATATCATAAGACAGCGTAGTAAAGAAGATGAAAGACAAGTGTTTATTCGTTTAACAAAAACAGGTGTTTTATTAAAAGAGTCCTTAGTTAAGGTACCTGAGGCGCTTCTTTGCAGTATTAATGCAGATCCAAAAGACGGGAAGCGATTGCTTGATTCGCTTCATGAACTGCTTCATGTTTTAGATGAAACACCTAAGTCGTCCTCTTAGGTGTTTTTTTGGTAAAAAATACATACTTGCATGTTATAATAAACATAATATTTATAAAGGATGGTTTTGTGTGACTAAAACAGTGGAAAAAGATCTAATCATTATTAAAGATGGTGTCTCATTTGAAATATCAGCAATGGCTGTCGTGGTTACTATGGCAGATAAAATACCTTATTTTCTTGTGATGAGAACCTTCAATCACATTTATGATTTTCCAAAAGGCCATGTAAAGGTAAATGAAACCTACCTCGAAGCGGCGATTAGAGAAACCGAAGAAGAAGTTGGGGTCGTACTTTCAAAAGAAAATTTATTAACTGAAATACCTGGTTTTTCTTATCAGTTCAATCATGAAACGCTTCGTATTGACTTGATTGAGTTTCATGATCGATTCAAAGCATTTCAGGTAAAAAAAGAGATTTACGCATATTTATTTATTGTTGATGGGTTTATGCCTACGATACCAAATCACGACGAAGACATTGAAGAAGTTTTGTGGGTTAAGGCAAGTGAAATGAACCAAGTGCTTTCCTATAAGAATTCGAAAGACTTAGTCAGTCGTGTCATGACGTTTTTAAACGACCACTCATTTTTAGGAGGCGAGTAATGCATACGCTAGAATCACTTAAAAAACAACTAAAGGCCATGGGGTTAAACAGCGATGATCACATCTTAGCACATACCTCAATGAAAGCAATCGGACATGTCGATGGTGGGGCAAAAACCGTACTAGACGCGTTTTGTTCTTATTTCTCAGAAGGTGTTTTTATGTTGCCTGCACACACGTGGAAGACTATGGATGAACAAAACAACCGATTTGATCCAAAAAAAGAAGAGGCATGTGTTGGTTTATTGCCCAATATGATGCTTAAAAGAAGTGACGTTCATCGAAGCTTGCACCCAACGCACTCAGTAGTAGCTTCTGGGAAAAAAGCTAGTAGTTATATTAAGGGTGAAGAAGATAAAACGACACCCACACCAAAAGATGGGGTTTATGGGCGCTTAAAAGACGTTAAGGGTTATATTTTATTAATTGGTGTCACACAAATGCGAAATACATTTATTCATTCGATTGAAGAACGTAAAGAAATCGCCAATCGTTTAACAAAAGAACCGATTCTTTTTGAACTTGTTAAAGAAGATCAAATTTTAAAGAGGTATTTTCATAAACATTACACAAAAGAATTTCCGCATCTATCGGAAAACTTTGACCGAATTGAACCATTGTTAATTGAAAAAAAATTGATTGAATTCTATCAATTTGGTGATGCCGTTGTAAGAAAAATGAAAGCAGATGAGTTATCGACGTTTATTGAAAAGTTGCTTGACCAGGACAGACGTCTGTTTGACTCAAATGAGCCATATGAAGGAGGTATAAAATGGGATTAATTGGATTCATCATTTTTGGTGGTATTGCAGGCTGGATTGCAAGCATGATTACTAAAAATAACAAACAAATGGGGATTATCGCCAATGTTATTGTTGGATTACTGGGCTCAATTATCGGGGGCTTCATCGCTTCTGAATTGGGCTTTGGGAAAATCACAGAGTTTTCAATTCGTAACTTGGTCATTGCAATATTTGGCTCCGTAATTTTACTTTGGATTGTTAATTTTATCACTGGAAAAAGACGATAAATTTTTCTAAAGGCACTTGTCATAAGACGAGTGCTTTTTTTTGAAGTAAAATGTAAATATATTTTCTAACAAAGGCAGTCGATGTTCTTATTTTTAAACTAAAAAATCGCTACACAGAGCGTTTTTTCTTTTTAAAACAAACTAAAACGATTTTTCTAAGGTATCGATAAAATAAAAACAAAGAGGCATGGCCAAGGTGCGGCAATTGCCGTTTTTCTGACTGAAAATGCTTGTTTACTTTCATTTTAAACAAGTAAAATTGAGTGTATTTAACAAGACTCTTTTTGATATAATTTAGACACCTTGGAGGTGAGTTTATGCAAAGCTATCAATTACATAAAAATATTATTTGTATCGACCTAAAAAGTTTTTATGCATCGGTAGAATGCAGCTTACTGGGTCTTGATCCTTTTACAACACCGCTTGTGGTTGCCGATCGCTCTAGAGGTGGTGGGGGTGTTGTGCTTGCGATTAGTCCTTATTTGAAATCGCTCGGGGTTAAAAGTCGCTGTCGAATTCATGAATTACCAACCAATATTTCGATTATTTACCGTAAACCTCAAATGCAAACCTACCTTGAATATGCTTCAAAAGTCCTTAGTATATACTTGGATTATGTTTCAGAAGAGGATTTGTTTGTCTATTCAATTGATGAAGCGTTTCTAGATTTAACCTCGTACTTGTCTTACTATAAGAAGACGGACGCTGAGCTAGCGAAAGACATTTTAAAAGCCATTAAAAATAAGCTTGATTTGTATGCGACTTGTGGGATTGGCCCCAACATGTTGATCGCAAAACTTGCGTTAGATATCGAATCTAAAAAAAGCCCGGATTTTATCGCAAAATGGGGTTATGATGACATTAAGACAAAGCTTTGGCCGATTGAACCATTAAGTGAAATGTGGGGTATTGGCCACCGGATGCTACACAATTTAAACCAAATGGGCCTCTACAAGATAGGGGATATTGCAAATTACGACGTAAAAAAACTTAAGCGAAAATACGGTGTTTTAGGGGAGGAGCTTTATTATCATACCCACGGGATTGATATGAGTATCCTTCAAGATAAAGACGCAATTAGCTCACCAAAGAATAAGTCGTATGGGATTGGACAAACACTTTATCGCGATTATCACGTGCCTGATATTTTTCAAGTGATCAGAGAAATGGCTGATGACGTGGCAAGACGTTTAAGGATGGCGAAAAAACAAGCATCAACTATCTCATTTGGAATCGGGTACTCAAAGGCATATGGTGGTGGATTTTCTAGGCAGCAGACCATAGAGGTTGCAACCGCTAGTCCCACGAAGATTTATGAGATTTGTTTGGGTCTGTTAAATGAATTTTATGAAGGGTTTCCAATTCGAAAAGTGCATATTTCGGTTAGTCAAATGTGTTCGAATCATGCGTATCAGCTTAACTTGTTTGAAGATATTGACATCGAAATCAATGAAACTAAAGTTCATAAAGCGGTTGATGAAATCAAGGATAAGTATGGAAAAAATAGCGTTTTAAGGGCATCGAGTGGTTTAGAGAGTTCGACAATTAAAAAACGAAATGAAATGATTGGTGGACACAATGCCTGATTATTATGTTGATCGAGGGATCATTAAATGGCGACCATTTGATGCACTTGTTGGCTATCATGACGTCATAAGAAACATGAAGTATCAGCGAGCAAAAAAAAATCAACCAATGGTCGACGAACAAAAACAAGAAGAACTTGAGTATCTTATGAGACGAGCAATTGAAGAAGATCTTGAAGTTGTTATTGTCTATTTTTTTGACGGCTACGTAAAAGAGACGTTTGGACGAATTATTAAAACAAATCCTATTTACAAACAAATAACCCTTGACACTAGTGAACGATTCCACGTTTCTAATATCTTAGATATTAAGTTGTATTGATTGCGTTTTTACCTTTAAAACGCGGTTTTACAACTTTTTGTTTTATGAAAAATATGATTGCGTTTACATATCTAAGTAAAACGCTTTCTATTTTTTTTCTAATTAAGTCCTGGCTATAATGAAGGTGTAGAAATCGAAAGGAAATTGAATATAATGCAACCAAAACAACAGTCAGTAGACGTGGCACTTTTTACAGCCACGGATGAGATTAACGGTTTAGTCGCAAATGCGAAGCAGGCGCTTGAGTCTTTTTATGATTACGATCAAGCGATGATTGACCATATTGTGGCGAAGGTTTCAGTCGCAGCCCTAAATGCCCATGGTAGTTTGGCTAAACTTGCTGTCGACGAGACAAAAAGAGGTGTTTTTGAGGATAAGGCAACAAAGAATTTGTTTGCCGTAGAGTATGTAATTAACCACATGCGTCACTTAAAAACCGTCGGTATAATTAGCGAGGATGATGTCAAAGGCATTACTGAAATCGCTGATCCAGTTGGTGTTGTTTGTGGTATCACACCTGTGACTAACCCAACAGCAACCACGTTATTTAAGGCATTGATTTGTCTTAAAACGAGAAACCCAATTATCTTTGCATTCCACCCAAGTGCTCAAAAATCAAGCATGGAGGCTGCGAAAATTTGTTATGAAGCTGCCCTTCTTGCTGGTGCTCCAGAACATGCAATTCAGTGGATAGAAGTACCAACAATGGAAAAAACGAACTTACTTATGAACCACGAAGGCGTTGCGACTATTTTAGCAACCGGTGGTAATGCAATGGTTAAAGCGGCCTATTCATGCGGCAAACCAGCGCTTGGTGTTGGTGCCGGGAACGTCCCAGCTTACATTGAAAAAACAGCGAATTTAAAACGTGCTGTGGCAGATGTTGTGATGTCAAAATCTTTTGATAATGGTATGGTCTGTGCCTCTGAACAAGCAACGATCATTGATAAAGAAGTTTATGATGAAGTAATCAATGAATTCAAGTCGTATGGGGTTTACATTTGTAATGCCAAAGAAAAGTCGTTATTAGAAAAATTTATGTTTGGTGTTTCTAAAAAAGACGAGTATTCCCAAGCGAAGTTAAATCCAAACGTGGTTGGAAAATCAGCCAAATGGATTGCTAATGAGGCAGGGTTTGACATCCCAGAAAAGCATTTAATTCTTGGTGTGAATTGTAGTGAAGTGGGTATAAATGAGCCACTCACTCGTGAAAAATTATCACCAGTGCTTGCCATATTAAAATCCAAGTCAAGTGATGAAGGTATCCGTATATCAAGACACATGGTTGAATTCAATGGTCTAGGTCATAGTGCGGTGATTCATAGTGATAATCAAGAAGTTGTTGACAAATTTTCTAAACAAATGTCTGCAATTAGAATCATCCATAACAGCGCAGCAACTTTTGGTGGTATTGGCGGTGTTTATAATGCGTTTATTCCATCGATGACACTAGGCTGCGGGTCCTATGGACACAACTCAGTTGGTGATAACGTTAGCGCCATCAATTTACTAAATATCAAGAAAGTAGGCAGAAGAAAAAATAATATGCAATGGTTTAAAGTCCCAAGCAAGATTTACTTTGAAAGAGATTCCATCGAGTATTTAAGACAAATGCGTGAGATGGAAAGAGTATTTATTGTGACTGACCGTCAGATGGTTGATTTAGGTTACGTTAATCGCGTAACTGATCAATTGAATTTAAGACGCAACCAAGTAAGCATTCAACTCTTCTGTGACGTCGAACCAGACCCAAGCATTGAAACAGTGCTTAGGGGTTATGAAATCATGAAATCGTTTGAACCCGATACAATTATTGCCTTAGGTGGCGGTTCACCGATGGATGCAGCTAAAGTTATGTGGTTATATTATGAAAACCCAGACGTTAACTTTGATGATTTGAAACAAAAGTTCATGGACATCAGAAAACGTGCATTTAGATACCCAGAACTTGGTAAAAAATCAAAAATGGTTTGTATACCAACGACCTCAGGTACCGGTAGTGAAGTGACACCATTTGCGGTTATAACCGATAAAAAAGAAAATAAAAAGTACCCATTAGCGGACTACTCATTGACACCTACGGTCGCAATTATTGACCCGTCATTGACGATGAGTCTGCCAAGAAGTGTAACCGCTGATACCGGTATGGATGTCTTGACACATGCGATTGAAGCCTATGTTTCAACGCTTGCAAATGACTACACAGACGCACTAGCACTTCAGGCAATCAAACTTGTCTTCGACTACTTAAAACCCAGTGTCGATAATGGTAAAAACGACCCAGTTGCTCGTGAAAAAATGCACAACGCATCGACCATTGCTGGTATGGCATTTGCCAATGCGTTCTTAGGCATCAGCCACTCAATGGCACACAAAGTCGGTGGGGTATTTCATTTAATTCATGGTAGAACCAATGCCATCTTATTGCCGTACGTCATCGAGTATAACGGCACACGCCCACAAAAACTGTCAACTTGGCCAAAATACGAATCCTACGTTGCCGATCAAAAATACGCGGATATCGCAAGATTCATCGGGCTTAAGTTTGAAACGACTGAACAAGGTGTAAAAGCATTGTCAAAAGCGGTTTATGAACTTGGTCTCTCGATTGGTATCGATATGTCATTTAAAGCTCAAGGCGTTGAAGAAAAAGCATTCATGGCCGCAGTCGATGAAATCGCGTATTTAGCCTATGAAGATCAATGCAGCCCTGCAAACCCTAGATTACCGATGGTAGCTGATATGAAAGAAATTTTAATCAAAGCATACCACGGCACAAAATAGTTTTCTTCCGAAAGAATTAAACATAGAAAAAAGAACGTTATTGTCAGTTCTAAGCGGCAATAAACGTTCTTTTTTCACTACCTAGTTGAAATACCCGTATTTTAGCGTATAATAAATAACAAAACGAAAGAGTGATGGTATGCCAACAATTGCAATTCTTGGGAAAAAAGACACCTACAGTGAACAAGCGGCCAGTCGGTTTATTAAAAAACAAGGTAGTGACTTTGAAAAAGTATACTACAAAACAACCAAAGAAGTAGTGAAATCTTTGGATGAAGGAATCACATATGCGGTGTTGCCGTTTGAAAATACGCTTGAGGGATACGTGAACCAACACATGGATTTGTTAATTGAACAAGACATTGAAATTATCAATGAAGTGACGTTAGATATTCAATTCAACTACGTTAAGAGAGTAGATAAACCAAGACGGGTTTATGTTCAGTACGTGGCTAAAAATCAATGCCTTAATTTAATTGAATCCTTAAATGATACCGAGATCATCACCACGGAGAGTAATTCGGAATCGTATGAGAAAATGCTTCAAGACGAGGATTCCGCTTCGATTATTCCATCACATCTAACCGTAAACAACAAACATTGGATGATTAAAAAAGATATTTCAGATACGCATTCAAACCACACCAGATTCTTAATTTTAACCAAACGACGTGATAATCCTGTTTATGACTTATATCAAACGTTAAAAGTGACCTTATTAATCAACGTAGGTAAGGATAAACCAGGCTTACTTTATGAGATTTTAAAAGAGTTCGCCAAAAGAGACATGTCATTGATTTCGATTATGTCTAGACCAACCAAAAATCAAATTGGTACGTATCATTTTTTTATTGAGCTATACTTAACCAATGAACTCACGAATGAACTTCAAAAAATTAATGAAATAGAGCGTTTGTTTCAATTGAAAATTCTAGGGATATACAAAAAAATAGAAGAATGAATCAAAAAAAAGAGAGATTTTACACTCTCTTTTTTTGATTATTTTTGAATGACAAGAATTTTGACTTCACCAGCACCCATGAAGAAATAAGGGTTACCATTTTCATCGAATTCAAAGAACATGCGAGGTTCTAACTCATGCATGGCATAAAGTAGTTTGGCCTCTTTTGCAACCAAATTGAATTTTTCGCGAATTGGTCTTAAATCGACTTTGGTGTGTTGAGCTTCGTATGGGTTCGCATTACCAACGATTAAAAGTATTTCATTTTTTGCTTCATACGCAAAACCAATTGGATTATAACCTTCAGTAAAACTAATTGGAAGATAGTTTTTCTTATTTGTGATGACATCCAAATAAGCTTGTCTAATTGGACTTACTTTGGATAGGTTATCAAGGATATCTTTTGACATATGATTCAAGTAATGAATGGCAAATTTATCGAATAGTGCAAGTTTCATGTAATATGGATCACTTGAATCTAACATATAAAGTTCGTTTGGTCTAGGGTCAATACCCGTATTCATTGGTTGACGCTCATAAACCTCTTGACCGGAATTTATAAACGGCACACCATTTGGCATGAACATATTCATAACGGTTAAGAACTTACTCAAGTTTTGCCCGCCATCTCTAGCAGCTAGTCTTGGTGTGTCATGTGTTTCACCACAGGCAAAGACAGGGCAATCAAGCAAGACGGATTCATACATGAATCGGTGAAGATTACCTTCAAACACCTTATGTTCCATTGAAAAACCGTTGCCTATGATCATGTTATAACCCATAGGACGTGCTGTTTTTGCGTTGTCAGGGTTTAGTTCTTCAGCGATGAACGCGAAGTCAGGATCGATTTTTCTAGCAGTACTGATAATTTGTTCAACGAGCTCTTTTGGAAGCGCATGACCCATGTCAATACGAGCACCATCGATGCCATAAGTTTTTTGGTAGTGAGGGATAATATTTGCTAAAGTATCCCAAAGTGCTGTGTTTGGCTTGTTTCCAGGGTATAAATTTGATTTGATGGTATCAAATAAAATGTAAGGTGGAATATTTTGATCGGTTAAATATTGTTGATTGTCTCTTGGGTGATCGAGATACATTCTAAAGAAGGTAACATCGGTCCAAGGTGGTTGAATATCATTGATGTGATCAGAGAAAGCAGGTGCGATGGTAAGTCCGTAATAGGTATCGATCAGTTCTAAAATCGAACCGCCATTCTTACGGTATTCTTTCTCAAGTTTTTTCCATAGTTCTTTATCTTGAGTTTTCGGATCAAATTGGAATAATGAAATGTGATCTAAAACTTCTTTTGATTGATAAACCGTAGGCATGTATTTACTCACAGGTGAAACCGTTTTTTCGAGTAGCTCATGGACGTATGGTGGTTTATATTTTGGCATATCGGCAGATTTAATCCAATAAAACCAATCTGGATGATCAATGATTAAATCATTTTCAGTGGCATTGGTTCTTGGGATGATGTCAATCATGACGCGCATGCCTAAGGTGTGGATTGCTTCAACTAAAACCTGGAACTGTTCATCTAAACTTAAGTCATTTTCAATCATTGGATCCGATAGGGATGAATCAAGTTCAAAAAAGTTCGAAACCCCGTATGGGCTACCTAACTCACCTTTTTTATTCTTTAATGAGAACTTTGAAATAGGTAAGAGATAAATGGTATCAACACCCATCTTCTTCAACATTGGAAGAAGCATCAGTGTTTTTAAGAACGTACCTGTTTCTTTTAAGTGGTAAACGTTGTTTTCATCAATGTAACCATTTCGATCGTGATCCCAAGCAGAAGAGGTACGAATCATCATGGAATATACCGTTGATTTAATAATCCAGTCACCACCGAACTTGTGGTGTTCATTTCTAATTGAAGAAAGCGATTGAACAGGAAGTGATTCGTATTTATCTAATAAAACATGGTCAATTAAGTCAATCAAGTAATCAAAAGGATTTACTAAGTGTTCACCACTTTTTAAACGAGTGATTGGGTCATGACCAAATAAATTGAATAAATCTGGAATTGCGTAATTAAAAGGGTAACTTGGTTTGTTCTTCACAAGTGCCTCTCTAAGTTTTAGTATTTTTGACATATTATAAACTCCTATCTATACAGTTTACATTATAACACCATATCGCCGTTCTTTTATATATAATGTGAAAAAGAAGTAAGCGTTTACACAAGTTAGGAATTATAAAATTTTAACTAGTTATATTTCGTAAAAAAAGACACCACCAAAGGCAGTGTCTTCTAAACAATCGTTACTTAGAATTAATTTGGTTCAATCGGAGGCATTATCCCTTCTGAAAAATTGAACATACGCGCAGGAAATGAATAAACACTTTGACGTTCTGTTTCAGTCATATTTGAAAAATCAAGAAGTGCTAAAGTATCTAGTTCATCGAATAAATCGCTGTAATAATTTGAGATTTCAAGACGCATCTCGTCCATGGCTTGTTCGGTCGAATTAGTCATTTCTAAAATGAACGCATCTTTAAGTAAGGTGTCAAACAAATTAGTAATGATTTCTAAGAATCGTTCTTTATTTGCTAAAGTAAGCGCATTGTCGACCACAAGAATGAACACGACGCTGTAAAGAAGTTCAGGGTCTTCGATTTGCCATACATTGGTATTGATCATTGAAGCAACTTCAGCTTGATCCAATGAGGCAAATAAGTCATTTTCTAGTATCGCAATTTCATAAATGAGTGAAGCTAAGGATGGAACTAATCGCTCGTAGGCAACGTCAAAATCGGTTGTTGGCATCATCGAATTGAGGATACTTGATTTTAATGGTACTCTTATGGCTCGTAAGACTGTTTCGATATTCTCAACACTATTTAGAGAGAACAATATCTCATGATATTCCCTAATGCCAAAGATAACAGCTTCTAACTCCTCATAGAAAGCGGCATCAATGACCGTTTGTGGCTCATCTAAGAATAGGATTAAATCAGCAATTGCTTTGCCGTTTGTAAGTCTAAATTCATCAATAAATGCGATACCTAGTGTTTTAAATAAATCAAGTGCGGCAATAATGTCATCTTTTGACTCACTTAATTCAATTAGTAACATCACCATTTCTGGTGGGTACATTTCTTGGTTTTCTAGTGATTGTAGTAGAAGTTCAATTGATTTGTTTTGAAGGCTTAAGAAAGCTTCAGATTGAAGTAAGGTTTCAAGGTAGATGACCTTATCTTCATGTGTGATCATTGAATCATCTAGGAAATTTAGTACATAACTCACAAGCTCGAATAACACATCAACTTTTATTTTTTGTTCGTCGTATTGATAATACTCATCAATAATTGTGACGGTTTCATATAAATCATTTTGAAGTGTTAATATGGCCATCACGTCCTCGGTTGTAACTTCAACTAAGATATTAAGAAGAAGATCAATTGATGCACGTTCTATTTTTGCAACAACAGCGATCTCTGTTTCAGTATTATTACTTTGAACACCACTTACAGATTGTGCCATTAAGTCCATTAATGTGAAGAACTTAATGAATGTTTCTTCCTCAGGTAATGTGGTAATTAACACATCAAGCAGCTCATTCTTGATTAAAATAGCTTCAGAAATTTCAAGTGCCATTTCGATGTTTGCAAGTTGATCAAACACACTTTCTGGAATGGAACTGTAGAGGGTGTTTAAATAGCTAGATAGCTCTGAAAAGACTTCTTTAAACATGACTTCATTTTCACTTATAGCATCGATGATTGATGTCATCATGGCTAAGTTTGTTTCTAACTGTGTGAGGTACGAATGACTATATTCTAGATCTTGTGAATCCATTAAGTAGTCAAAATATGCTCTCATTGGGTGATCGTAACCTTTTAATGAGTTATATAAAGTTAGGTCACTAGCTTTGATTTGGACGAATACATCAAAGAATAAACTGAAGTATGGGTTGCCATCATCATAAAAATAGTTGTATTCGATTTGATTTAGGATTTCAGAGTAAGTATAATAGACAAAATCCATCTTTGCCTCAACGTTAGACTCAGGTAAGAAGAATTCCATGAAAAGGGATTCTTGTTCAGGTGTGAGATAAGGCATGAATATTTCTGATATCGAAGAAAAATCAACCGCTGGGTATTTTAAAAGAAATGCATCTTCTTGTTGTTGATACACCACGCTTTGCGTTTGAAACTCATGTTCAGCACGATCGCGGTTCATTCCAATGAAGGTCATCATTAAATTAACCGCTACGTTAGAAAAATCAGTCGATTTCATCCCGTACGCACTTAAGTCATTGATTTCAGTCATTAAATCACGGATGCTTATGGTTTGTTGCATACGTTGTGGCATTTCATAGACTTGTTTAACCATGTTGTAAGCATCAGTTTCAGATAAATCGGTTTGAGTCATCGATAACGCAACTGAGTTCATCATGAGTGACATTTGTAGATAAGCTTCATATTGACTTGGGTCGTTATTAAAATCACTTAAACTCATTTCTGGTTCATATGATTCATTTACTAGTTTCAGAAGTCTCGAATACAAATCACCTGTATCAAGCGTTACAGTGTATGTGACAGACGATGATGGGTTTGAAACAGTTTTATCTTTTAAAGCAATAACCGATACACTATGTGATCCTTCAGGAATGGTTACTTGTTTTAAATCAAATGTGGTATTAGTTGTTGTAAATGAACTAGTTCCAACGACGATTCGGTAGGAAGTAGCCCCTTCAACGGACTGCCAAGTGACAACGCCATTTTCGATTGTTACGTTTTGTGGGCTTGAAAGTGTTGGATCGCCCGTTTTTTCATCACAACCAAAAAGGCTAAAGAGTGCAAAGACTGATAAAAGCACAAACATCAATTTTTTCATAGTATCCTCCTTAAGAAATTGATTTATTTTCAATTAGATTATTACTAATTTGTCTTCATTATACATTTTTTTCTAAAATATGTCATGTAAATGTCTTTTGAAATTAATCAAAATTTTGAAAATGTGAAGAAAATGATTCTCGAATGGCAGTTTTTTGATAAAAATAGCGAATCATAAAGTAAAAAACGGTAATAAATATAAAGGCAAAAAGTGAAGCTAAATGATAATCATAGCTTATCTCGTAAAGGAAGAAGCTTAGATAGAGGTCGGATATAAGAGTCAAAAATACCAGATAGAAGCCATAAGTAAAAACCATTGTCAATATAAAAATGAGCCAACTTTCTTTTATTAGGTACTTTCTTCGTTTGTCTTTAGCTAGTCCTAAAACGGATAGTTTTACGTAGTTGTCTTTTAAGGACTGATACAACAACGTTTGTTGGTTAGCCAAAGAGAGCATCAACGATACTAGAATAAAACATATAATGAGATTAAGATAGCTTTGAATCTGTTTCATCTCTATTAATTGACGACTTAATGAGCTGTTATAGTCGTAGACAACAATCAAACGTTTTTGAAAAGTAGAAAGTAGTGATGTTTTTAGCACTTGTTTATCATCAAGTGATTTAATCATAAAACTATTCCTATTTTTGTTTTCTGTATTGAGGTTAGAGATAACGAGGTTTGAAAGTTCTTTGTCAAAAAAACCACTAATGATATAACTTGTTTGATTGCCTAAGGTAGTTGTGATAACCACATCATCTAAGACGTTTAAACCATAAAGCGCTTTAAAAGCATATGGTAAAATGATGGTAGGCTCTTGGTTCTCTTTAAATAACGTAAGCGCATCTTTACTAATATTTAGGTCGTAGTAGATAGAAATATCATCTGGATTGATTGAAACAAACTCCATAACGACATGGTCATTTATTGTGACGTTTGTATCAAAAACGATTGGTGAAAATTGTAAATCTGTGCGTTTGGATAACTCATCTTCTATTGATGTGAAATTTTGTGTAATTCCAGTAATATAGAAATCAAACTGGTAAAACGACCCGTAATGTTTAATTCGTTCGCTCATATGTCGGTTGGCATAAAAAAGTAAGAAAACAGATAAAAATACAATGAACAAACTAACAATATAAGCTTTGAATGTCTTTTTCATTAAGGTCATTTTGAACAGATTAGCTGTTAGTATATTACCTTTAAATTTGCGCGTTGCAAAAAATAGGTGTGGAAGTTTCAAAGTACAAAACATAAACAAGAAAGCTACCGTAATCAAAATGATAAGTACGACATTCTTTGTATAAAGAAGAATTGCTACAATCAAACAAACAAAAAAGATCTTGATTGCTGTTTTTGAGGTTTGTGTCTCTCTCTTTTTATCAGATAAAAGAACGCCTAAAGAAATAAATACGAGTAAGTTCATGATCCCAAAGACGACGAATGCTTTTGATAAGTTAATCTTATATGAAGCAGTCGAACCTAGAAAATAAAAACCATAATCAATAACGAAATAAGAAAGAATAAAACCTATGACAAAACCAATAATCAAAGAAATGTATATTTCAGTTAAAAACAGTAAGTATATCTGCTTGTTTTTAAAACCTATCGTTCGTAAATTTTGATACTGAGTGTGTCGGTTTAGTGAAATGATTTGAAGGTTAGTATAAAAAAATACGAGCAGTGTTAAACTAATTATTGATAAAATAATGGTAAAGAAAGTAGCGGTGATTTGAATATTTTGATTAATTCTTTGTTGATTAAAAGGGTGTGAAATAGACAAGTTTTGATACCCAGGTAATGTCTCTAATGTGGTTTTAACTTGTTCGATGTCAACGCCATCATAAAAAGATAAATAGAGTTGATTTGTAAAACGTTCGTATATTACCTCAGGTAGATTGGATAAACTAGGATCTAAAGTCGTAATGAGCGTTTTTAGAATACTTTTCTGATCGACAAATACACGTTCATCTTTGAACAAACCGTAGTCATTGATAATGTAAGCGACCTGGTACTTGATTTTTTTATCACCAAGTTGAATATCTACTGTATCAAATAGATCAATATCATGTTTTTTTGCAAAACTTGAAGTTATAATGGCGTCATTAGGTAGTAAAACAAATGTATTGTTTGGGTTGATATAGTCTGTAAATGACGCGATTGAGGTTGAAAATAACGTTACCGAATGTATGTCGGAATCTAGCGTAAAGGTTGTTTCAATTTCAAATAACTGAAGATAACGTTTCAACTCATCTTTTACGGATGAATTTAATAAAGGTGTAATTGAAAAAAAACGAGAATTGCTTTCTAATGTTGGGTTAATTTTCAATTGGTAATCGTGGTAAGTAGAAGAAGTTTCATTATTATAGTACATTTTTAAGAATTCATTAGTTGATAGACTGAGGTAGATGGTTAAAACTAAAAAGGACAGGGCGCATACAAACAGTAAAAACCGAAAAAGACTTTTTTTAATATTTCTAAAAGAAAGTTTTAATATATATAAATACAAACTAGCCGTTTGTTTCATCGCGAATAATCGCTCCGTTTTTCAATTCAATGACTCTTTTTGCTTGTGTTGCAACGTCCTTATCGTGGGTGATAATAATGAGTGTTCTTTGGTGCAGTTCATTTTGTTCTTTCAATAACAAAAGAAGTTGATTAGTGGTTTTATCATCAAGGTTTCCTGTGGGTTCATCAAGAAATAGTAGTCGTGGATTGTTAATTAGTGCTCTTGCGATAGCGACACGCTGTTTAGTCCCACCTGAGAGCATATTTGGATAAAACGAAGCATAAGACTTAATGTGAAGTTCACTCATTAGTTGATATATTTTATCCTTGTCTACAAAACCGTTTAATGTAGCTGCCAACTCAATGTTTTCATAAACCGTTAGTTCATTGATTAACTGGTATGACTGAAAGACAAAACCGATGTCGGCAATTCTCAATTCGGTTAAGGCATCTGTTGAGTAGTTTTCAATTGGTTTTTCAAATAACATAAGGTTACCACTTGTTTTTTGTTCTAGACCCGATAATATTCGAATTAGGGATGATTTTCCTGAACCTGTTGGGCCGATGATTGCAACGTATTCACCTTCGTTAATGGTTAGGTTAATATCTTTTAGAACCGTGTCTATGCCATCTTGAAGTGTATAGGTTTTAAACAAATTTAAAGCTTTAATTATACTCATATTATCACCACCTGTTTACTTTATTTTATCACAAGTCTAAAAAAAGTAAGCTTAATTGAAAAAAGAAACGCATTTGAAAGCATCAAATGCGTTGGAATTAACTATTTTATAATTAATGACTTGCCGGTCATTTCTTTTGGTTTTTCTGTTTCTAATAGTTCAAGTAACGTTGGTGCAACGTCACAAAGTGCGCCACCAGAACGTAATTGATAATTTTTGTCTGTGATAATTACAGGGACTAAGTTCGTTGTGTGAGCGGTATGAGGATTTCCAAATTCGTCTCTCATTTTTTCGGCATTCCCATGGTCCGCAAGGACAATAGCAACACCACCCACGCTATTAATGGCGTCTAGAACTTTACCTAAACATTCATCGACGGCTTCAACAGCTTTTGTGGTTGCTTCAATCGAACCGGTATGACCAACCATGTCTGGGTTTGCAAAATTTAGAATCATGGTGTCATATTCATCTGTTTTGATTGCTTCAACAACTTTTTCAGTAAGTTCATAAGCACTCATCTCAGGTTTTAAGTCATAAGTTGGTACTTTTGGTGACTCAACTAAAATTCGATTAGAACCTTCAAGTTGACGTTCAACCCCACCATCGAAGAAGAAGGTGACGTGTGCGTATTTTTCAGTTTCTGCGGCACGAATTTGTTTTAATCCAGCATTGGCAATCACTTCGCCATAAATGTTTTGTAAGTCATTTAACTCAAACGCAATTGGGCCTTTAACCGTATAGGCATAGTGCATCATTGAAACAAAGAAAATATTCTTTGGTCCTTTTGAACTATCAAAGTGAGCTTTACCTTCAGTATAATAGTCCTTGACTGCTTCAGGGTTTGAAAAAGCAGTTGCAATTCGAATTGCTCTATCCGGTCTAAAGTTTGCAAAAATTATCGCATCGTTGGTTTCAACAAGGCCATTCTTGTTAACCACAAACGGTAACATGAACTCATCAGTAATGCCTTTTTGATAAGAATCTTCAATGCCACAAATTGGGCAGTCATATAACGGTGCATCACCAACGGTCATTGCGTCGTAAGCTTTTTGAAGTCGATCCCAGTTGTTGTCTCTATCCATTGCGTAATAGCGACCAGAAACGGTTGAAATTTTAGCACCAGCTTCGATCAGTTCTTTTACATACCCTAAGCCACTGGTTTGAGGGGTATCTCGACCATCTAAGAAGGCATGATAGAAGGTTTTGTTTTCAACGCCTTGATCTTGAGCAAAGCGCAGAAGAGCTTTAATGTGTTCACTATTTGAGTGGACCCCACCATGACCAGCTAATCCGAAAATATGAAGTTTTGAATTGTGCTTTTTGACATGATTAACAGCGTCTAAAAATGCTTGGTTATGATAAAATGAACCATCTTTGATTGCGACGTTAATGCGAGTAAGTGATTGATAAACCACACGACCTGCGCCTAAATTCAAGTGACCAACTTCACTGTTTCCCATTTGACCATCTGGCAGACCTACAGCCTCACCAGACGCTTCTAATGTGTTATTTGGATAGTTTGCAAGTAATTTGTCCAATACCGGTGTATTTGCTAATGTGACAGAATTTGAGTCACTAGCTTCTGCTAAACCTTGGCCATCCAAAATGATTAATCCTGAAAATCTTTTTTTACTCATTGTATACCTCATTTCTTTATCAGTGTTATTATATAACAGATGAAGTCATTTTTGTTATTGAAAAGGTTTACTTAGTGTAAAAAAGTTTTTTTTTCAATTTTGTTTGATTAAATATAGTAAAAAAATGTGAAATATTCTATAATATTGATGGGGTGATTGTATGGCAGAACTAAAAAAGATTTCTCAGTTAAAACTGACTTGTGAAATAATCTCTGCAAGTGGCATTGTCTTATTCGTATTAGGTATGCTCACAACAATGGCAAATGCAAATGTGGGTGGTTTTATTACATTTGTTATCGGTCTTGCTATGGCTTCAATACCGGTGTTTGTGTTTAAACCTGCAGCGGTTAAATTCAAAGATAAGTACGTTAAACAAGCGATAAATGAATTAGGTATTGATGCGAGTTTTCATGCCACCTATGGTTTTACAAAAGAGGAAGTTAAGAACTCAAGAGCGATTCAACTTCAAACAAGATTTACAAGCGAAGATTTGGTCAGTGGTGTGATTGATGATCGCGCGTTTCGATTTTCGGATATTCACATTGAACAGCGTCGCAGTAGTGGCAAGTCAAGCCACTATGTAACAACCTTTAAGGGTCGTTTATTCGAAATAGCGAGTGATAAGACGGCGAAATTGCCAGTTTATATTTTCCCTAACAACCGAAAATACTTACCATTGTTTTCTTCTGAAAAGAAAATAGAATTAGAATCCATTAAGTTTAATCAAGCTTTTGATGTTTACTCATCAGACGAACACACAGCTTTTTACGTCATTACACCAAGATTAATGGAAAAAATTCATGAATTAAATTCAAAATACGAAAAGCTATCAATTAGTTATATTGGTAATAAACTTTATGTTGCCGTTGACACACGAATTGATTATTTTCAAATTGCCCTATTCAAACCGATAGAAGAGCATTTCATCGAAGAATTTAAGAAGGATATTTTGGAAGTTAGAAACATTATAAAAACGCTATCATAAGGTCAATTGTTGACATACTTTGAGATTCGATATATAATGAAGCTGAATTTAATACTTCGGGGCAAGGTGTGATTCCTTGATCGGCGGTTATAGTCCGCGAACCTACGGGTTGAGCTAGTGTAATTCTAGTACCGACAGTTATAGTCTGGATGGGAGAAGAAATGTCGTCAGTTTTTTGTCGTCCTTTTTTGCCGTCACCCTGGAGTGAGGGCATTTTTTATAGGAGGATTCTAAAAATGACAAACACATTCAACACAAAAAAACTGGTACTGGCTTCAATTTTTACCGCCCTTGCGGTAGTTGTCGGGTACCTAGAAATTGTTTGGCCACTCTCAGGGTGGCTAAAACTTGACTTTTCTGAAGTCATTATTTTATCGGCATTCTTGGTGCTTGGTTTTAAACAAACGGCAGCTGTAATTGTGGTTAGGTCAATTATTCGTTGGCTAATTAGTGGACAAAACGCTGACTTAATCCCATTCTTTGGTGAATTTATGGCAATCACAGCGTCTTTTACAATCATTGGATTATTTATGCTTGCAAATAAGTTGATTCGTTTTAAGGAAATACCGATGATTATTAAAGAAGACCATTCAAAATTGTCAATGAACCAAAAAATGATTCGTGGGTTTGTCGTTGCGCTAGGTTTAACTGTGGTAATGACGGCTTTAAATTTCTTTATCGCGACACCTATCTATATTTCAGGCGGGAGTCATTTGTTTTTTACAACACTCATTAATGACAACAATTTTGCTTGGATTGGAACGAATGTAGAAACTTATTTTTGGTGGACATTTAATCTCTATGTACCGTTTAATTTTGTCAAAGGGATATTAATAATGATCGTGTTCGAGTTATTGCGTGATCGTATAAAGGAAATGGATATCTAATGAAAACATTTATAAATAAACTAAAACAACCAATCGATAAAAGTGATTTAAAAGGATTTATAATAGAGGGATTTCTAGCCTCTATTGTGTTTGGTGCTTTCATTGGTGCATTTGAGTTTTATTTTGAGGCCGTATTTGATTCGATATTATCAATCTTTGGGTTTGTAATATTCTACTATTTTATGTCCTCAAGACTCTATAAATCATTTAGAGAGTACCACATACTCTATTCAATACTCGCGGTTTTCTTCTTATTATTTGGTATGTACGTTACCGGATTTACTAAAATGATGTTTTTACAAAAACTACTTATTGGTGATGTCTTAGATGTTATAGGATTTTTAGACCCTAGGCTCTATTTTTCTTATCTATATCTTTACAGCACAAATTCTATGGTTATATTTAACAATTTAATCAATACACTTTTTACAATTATTGTGTCTGTGATGCTTTACAGAAGAATGACTTACTAAACTAGATTAATTTCTAGTTTATTTTTTTTTGACTTTTGTCATCTATTTGATAAAATATATCATGCTAGTGACTAGCACAACGTATAAAATCGGCATACAATTGGTATGTAAATCTTGGGAGGATAATATGGATTTAAAAATTGTTGAATGGTTTCAAAGTAATCGTAATGACGTTTTTGATCAGTTTTTTGGATTAATCACTGAATTCGGAGGCGATTTGATTTTCTTAGTCGTTGGAACGCTAATTTTATGGCTCTATGATAAAAAAGTTGGTTTTCGATTCATGGTGATTTTCTTATTCACGCTTGGATTCAATGACGTGTTTAAAAACATCATTAGAAGACCACGGCCGTTTTTAGAAGGTGTGGATTCTGTAGGCGAAGAAACGTATGGATATGCAATGCCTAGTGCGCACGCAAGTAACGTAAGTATGCTTGGATTGCTTAGTCTTGAGGCGTTTAAACCAAAAGTTCGATGGCTAAGTTTTGTGGTGTATCCTATAATTATACTCGTGTTGATTTCTCGTATTTATCTAGGTCAACATTACCTAAGTGATGTGATTGTAGGCTTTATTTATGCACTTGCTTTTTATCATTTAATAAAAACAGTTGGGCAAAATATAAAACTCCATTACACAAAAGTAATTCTTATTGGACTTTCAGTATTACTTATACCGATGATAGTCTTTGGAATGTTTTACAAATCATTTAACATCGCATCTCCAGATTCATTTCGAAATCTCTTTATTGCATTTGGTTCAATATTAGGTTTGACTATCGGACATATAATAGAAGAAAAACATGTGAAATATGTCGAAAAAGCACCAATCATCAAGCAAATAGTTAAATACTTGATTGGGTTAATCATCGCTGTTGCGATTCAAGAAGGCTTCAAACGAATACTGCCTTACCCACTTGAAGAAAGTATTTTTACACTAATCCTTGATGCGATACGTTATTTCTTGTTAACTATCTGGTTGACGCTTGGAGCACCTTATGTGTTTAAATTAATCATTAAAGAAGCAAGAGTCGATTAAAAAAAGTTTTTTACCAATATCTTTTAAAAAGTAAACGCTTTTATCTTTGTTGTCGCTTTATTTTTAACTAAGCATAGGGTATAATAACAAGTGGTAATAAGCTATAAAATAAATACTATAAGGAGTGAATATTATGCCATTTATTACAGAAGTGTATGCAAGAGAAGTTCTTGACTCACGTGGGAATCCAACGGTTGAAGTTGAGGTTTACACAGAAAGCGGCGCATTTGGTCGTGCTTTAGTACCATCAGGTGCATCAACTGGCGAACATGAAGCAGTTGAATTAAGAGACGGCGACAAAAAACGCTATTTAGGAAAAGGTGTTTTAAAAGCCGTTGAAAACGTAAACGACATTATTGCACCAGAAGTAATCGGTTATGCGGTTACAGATCAAGTTGCTATCGACCAATTAATGATCGAACTTGACGGTACACCTAATAAATCTAAATTAGGTGCTAACGCTATTTTAGGTGTTTCTATGGCAGTTGCAAGAGCAGCAGCTGACTTCCTAGGTGTGTCTTTATATAACTACCTAGGTGGTTTCAACGCAAAACAACTACCTGTACCAATGATGAACATTATTAACGGTGGTTCACATGCTGATAACACAGTTGATTTCCAAGAATTCATGATTTTACCTGTCGGGGCACCTTCATTTAAAGAAGCAATTCGTTGGGGTGCTGAAGTGTTCCACAACCTAAGAACAGTATTAAAGAAAAAAGGTTACAACACATCCGTTGGTGATGAAGGTGGATTTGCACCATCATTAAAATCAAACGAAGAAGCTATTCAAGTGATTTTAGAAGCAATCAAAAATGCAGGTTACGAAGCTGGTAAAGAAATCTTTATCGGTATGGACGTTGCTGCTTCTGAATTCTTCAATAAAGAAACTAAGACTTACGTATTAGAAGGCGAAGGCAATAAAGAATTTACATCGGCTGAATTAGTTGATTTCTATGTTGGCTTAGTAGACAAATACCCAATCATCACAATCGAAGATGGTCTTGATGAAAATGACTGGGCTGGTTGGAAGATCTTAACAGAAAAATTAGGTAAGAGAATTCAATTAGTAGGTGATGACCTATTTGTTACAAACACTGAACGTTTAAGCACAGGTATTGAACAAGGTATTGCAAACTCAATCTTAATCAAAGTAAACCAAATTGGTACATTAACTGAAACTTTTGAAGCTATTGAAATGGCTAAGAGAGCTGGTTATACTGCGGTTGTTTCACACAGAAGTGGTGAAACAGAAGATACAACAATCGCGGACATCGTTGTTGCAACAAACGCTGGTCAAATTAAGACTGGGTCAGCATCACGTACAGACCGTATTGCTAAGTACAACCAATTAATCAGAATCGAAGATGAACTAGGTGAAACTGGTAAGTTCTTAGGTTTAAAATCTTTCTATAACTTAAAAAAATAATTAGATTATTATGATTAAACAAGAAGATAACTCACACTTGAGTTATCTTTTTTTTAATTTCATTCAGAAATAACTAAATTTTAAACGGAATTCGAAAAGACTACGCTTTTAAGCCGTTATCTATGATATAATTAAATAAAGTTGGTGATATTATGAATATATTAAAATACTATAAAGACCATAGTAGTCTTGCGTTTGAAGAATTACTTAAGTTATCAAAGCTATCAGATGAACAGTTACTTGCACATCTAGATGAATTGGTTGCAAACAGACGATTAACTAAAACCAAAGACAATAACTATGTACTATATAAAAATTTAGCCGTAGGACGGATTGACGTTAAAGATAATTTTTCTTTTTTAATCCAAGTAGGCGACGATCTTTTTATGCAAGATAAAGACATAAAAGATGCGCTTGATAATGACATTGTATTGGTTCATATTGGTAAAACAAATAAAGTCCTTGAGGTCCTTGAAAGAAATGTTCAACGTTTGGTTGTTCACGTCTCCAAATTAGGACAAAAAAACGTCTTTATTCCAATTAAACCGTTTCGATTGACGATTGAATTAACTGAGGGGTCAATGCCACTATTTGGTGGGGAAGTTTTACTTTTAGAAGTCGAAATATTTGAAAATAAAAAAGCAATTTGTAGGATTGTTGAGCAAATTGGAAATACAAAAGACCCAGGAATTGATATATTAGAGCTTGTTTATCAGTTTGATTGGCCACACACATTTAGTGATGAGGTCTTGTCTTACACAGAATCGCTCGATCGTCGGATTAAGGAAGATGGAAGATATCGTGTAAAAGATGAACTGATTGTTACAATTGATGGTGCAGATGCGAAGGATTTAGATGACGCAGTGAGTTTGAAAATAGTGGATGATTATTATCACCTGTCTGTTCATATTGCTGATGTGACTGCGTATGTCACAGAAAATTCAATATTGGACCAAGCTGCCACAGAACGGGCCACATCGGTGTACTTAGCCGACCGTGTCATTCCCATGCTACCTAAGCGCTTATCGAACGATTTATGCAGTTTAAATGCCGCTGAAGATAAGTACGCATTATCGTTGTTTATGAAGATTAATAGACAAGGTGATGTTGTTTCACATGAGATAAAACAAACCATTATTGAAGTTAATCAACGATTGAATTATCAAGAAGTGAATCGTTACCTCGATCAAAAATCACCTTTGTACACGAAAGACATCGAACAAATGATGGATCATATGTATGACTTATCGAATCTTTTAGAACAAAAAAGATACATAAGAGGGTCGCTCAATTTTAAAAGCGATGAATTTAAGTACGATACTGACGAATTTGGTAATATTTTAGACATACACTTAGCAGTCACAGGTCAATCAGAAGGAATTATTGAATCGTTCATGGTGTTGGCTAATGAGACGATTTCGATGCATTTATCTACGTTAGGCTTACCTTGTATTTACCGTGTTCATGATAAACCTGATCAAGAAAAGTTACTTAATGTACTTGAACTGATTAAAGGACTCGGTATTAAAATCCCTAGAATTAATCATGTGACACCCAAAGCCTTACAAATGATTATTGAAAAAATAGAGGATCATCCGCTTGAACAAGTGATTCACACATTATTACTTCGTTCAATGAAAAAAGCCGTTTATAGTGAGAACAATATTGGACATTATGGCTTAGCATCAACGTATTATTCGCATTTTACTTCACCGATTAGACGGTATCCGGATTTGTTGTTGCACCGATTGATCCGAAGATTCTTAATTGAACCATCCAACGTAAGTGAAGATTTTAGACATTTTGAAATGCTTTTGCCAACCTTAGCAAAACATTGTTCAGATATGGAAAAAAAAGCAGACGAACTTGAGCGTGAAGTAGACAAGTTAAAGACAACGGAATTTATGGCAAATCAAAAGAATGAAGTGTTTGAAGTCGTTGTTTCAAGTATTACAAATGCTGGTATGTTTGTAAGGCTTTCAAATGGAATCGAGGGGCTCTTGCCACTTCGATTATTAGATGATTATTACACATTAAACCCAAAAGAGTTAACCTTGACGGGTAAACGAAGTAAAAAAATATTTAAAATTGGGCAATTGATTGAGGTGAAACTCATCGAAGTTGATGTCAAACTAAGGCAATTAACATTTAAATTAAATGAAGGAAAGGGTGAGCGCAATTATGAAAATCGTCGCCACAAACCGAAAAGCAACGCATGATTATTTTATTGAGCACAAATATGAAGCCGGTATTCAGCTTTTAGGTACAGAAATTAAATCCATTCGCCAGTCAAAGGCAAATATTAACGATGCGTTTATTCAAATTAAAAATGGCGAACTGTTTGTGATCAATATGCACATTTCACATTATGAATACGGCAATCAGTTCAATCATGATGAATCACGCACAAGAAAATTACTGATGCATAAAAAAGAGATTTTAAAACTTGAAGCAAAAATAAAAGAGGATGGGTACGCCTTAATCCCTTTAAAACTTTACATTGAAAAAGGTCTTGCAAAATTAGAAATTGCCATTGCCAAGGGTAAAAAGACATACGATAAACGAGAAGCACTAAAGGAAAAAGACCAGCAAATGCGTATTAAAAAGGTCTTGAAAGAGACGAATCGGTAAATGAAACCTAAAGTCGGTTTAATGCTTGGTGGTGGTGGCGCTAAGGGTGGGTATCAACTTGGCGTTATAAAAGCGTTACAGGAAGAAAAACTTTTAGACAACATTGACTGCATCGCAGGTACATCAATTGGCGCGATTAATGGCTTATTGATTGCTACACTTAAGGATGCCGATAAAATATATGAAACTTGGGTTTATGCTCAAGAAAAACAAAAAGAGGTCAAAGGCTTTACAAGATTCAAAGAAGACAAAAGAGGCTTGTTTAGTCTAGATGTTTTAAGAGATGTCTTTAGAAAGACGATAGACATAAAAAAACTTGAAAACAGTCCAATTGATTTATATGTCGTGACATCAAAACTGATTAATCCGAAATTAATTGCCTCACAAATTCGAACAAGCAACTATGAAAAGTGTGTATTTCGAATCAATGACGCACAAGATGCTATGGATAAAGTCATTGCTAGTGCCTCTATTCCGCTCTATTTTGGACCTACGCAAATTGGCTTAGAATTTCATGTGGATGGCGGGGTTGTTGATAATAACCCGATTGATGTGTTAATTGATGCCGGTTGTGAGGTAATCCTTACAGTTCCATTAGATCATGGGTTTGATCCTTCAATCTACAGACACAAGAATGTAATGATTATTAATTTAACCGACTTAAGCGTATTTCAAAAAGTGTCTATTTTAGATGCTTACGACATCATCCGTTTTGATCAAACACACATCAATGAAAAAGCTAACTATGGCTATTTTGTTGCTAAAGATGTAATATCAAAACTAAGGGACCTAAATTTGTTGAAAAAAGGATTAATATTAAATTACAATGAAAATTTTGTTAAACCTACGAGATACATTTACTTTGATGTACCGCTTGAAACGTATGAGAAAGTTCAAAAACTAAAAGAAGAACGTGTAATTAAAAGAAAAGAACAAAAGAAACGTCAAAAATACCAAAAGAAATTAAATAAGAAAATGAAAGAGGATAACCAATGAGATTCGTAGATTTTTTTCAGCAGTTTTCAACCCCAATACTTGATTGGTTTTTTAGAATAATCACTGAGTTCGGAGACCAATATTTCTTTATTTTATTAGGTGCAATTTTGTACTGGACAATCGACAAAAAATTCGCTTTTAAATTTATGATTTCGTTTTTAGCTTCTGCATTTATTAACGGTGGTCTTAAAGAAATTACAAACGCAAGAAGACCTTATGAAAATGGGGCTAAACCAATCTTAGGTTTAAAAACGCATGGCTCGTCCATGCCGAGTGGTCATGCACAGTCAATCGGTTTAATAGGTATCGTAATGACTGACCGGTTTAAGCATGTTACATGGGTGAAGTACGTATTTTATGCTTTAATGGTTTTAGTTCCAATCTCTCGGGTTTATTTAGGTCAACATTACCTTCACGATGTTATTGTAGGCTTATCACTCGGGGTGTTTTTTGGAATTCTATTTATGTGGCTACTAACGGTAAAGAATGACAATGTCGAAGAAATTAGGGCATTATACTTAATTCCAGTATTGATCATACTCTTGTTTTTCGTTTACAACCGTGATCTCTACATTGCTTCATTTGCGTATATGGGACTTGCACTCGGTTATTTTGTCGAAAAAAGATACGTCAACTACGACATCAATGGGCCAATGAAACACCAAGTGATTAAAGTCCTTATTGGTTTAATTGGTGCACTTCTAATAAAAGAAGGATTAAAACCCCTGTTTGAACTTATATCAGATGCTTATATTTTAGATGGCATTCGATATTTCTTAATAGCAATATGGGCTAGTTTAGGTGTAATGTACCTATCAAAAATGTATCTAGCAAAATAAAGCTTGAAAAAAAATCAAGTTATGATAAAATAAATTGAACGCAATGAACAAGATGAGTAACAGAAGGATTTGAATGTAGAGATTATGCGGTTGGTGAAAGCATAACAAACACTCTGTGAAGCTACTTGGGAGCGGTGGTTTGTTGGCCTTAACAACACAAATAAAGGGCTAGTGAAAACTAGAACTAAGGTGGTACCGCGGAATGATTCGTCCTTAGATTGATTTCTAAGGGCTTTTTTTATTTTTTAGGAGGATAATTCACATGAAATTTATGACATCAAAAGAAATTAGAGACACATGGCTACACTTTTTTAGAGATAAAGGCCATTCAATTGAGCCTTCAAGCTCCTTAATCCCTATGGGTGATAAGACGCTTTTATGGATTAATGCAGGCGTAGCACCGTTGAAAAAATACTTTGACGGCTCCGAAGTTCCACCAAGACCAAGGTTAACCAATGTTCAAAAATGCATTCGCACGAACGATATAGATAACGTTGGTAAAACGGCAAGACACCACACATTTTTTGAAATGATGGGGAATTTTTCGATTGGTGATTATTTTAAAGAAGAAGCAATTGATTTTGGCTTTGAACTTCTAACAAGTCCAAGTTATTTTGGGTTTCCAGTCGAAAAACTGTATATGACTTATTACCCAGATGATGTTGTGGCTAAAAATCGTTGGTTAAGTTTAGGGGTTAAGGAAGACCATTTAATTCCATTAGAAAGTAACTTTTGGGAAATTGGTGAGGGTCCAAGTGGACCGGACACAGAAATTTATTTTGATCGTGGAGAATTATTTGACAAAAGAGGACCAGAACTAATTCAAAACGACATCGAAAACGAACGTTATATTGAAATATGGAACATCGTATTTTCACAATACAACGCAAAACCAGGCATTCCAAGAAATGAATATAAAGAATTACCAAATAAAAATATTGATACGGGTGCTGGTCTTGAGCGCTTCGCCTGTGTCATTCAAGGAACTAAAACAAATTTTGAGACGGATTTATTTTTGCCAATCATTGAAAAAACCGAAGAACTGAGTGGTATTAAGTACGATGGACAAATGGCATTTAAAGTCATCGCTGACCATGTGAAAACATTGTCTATGGCGATTGCTGATGGTGCGATTTTATCCAACGAAGGACGAGGTTATGTTTTAAGACGCCTGTTAAGAAGAGCCTTAAAATATGGGAAGAAAATTAATCTTAATGAAGCTTTCTTATATCGTTTAGTACCTGAAGTTGTAAAAATTATGGGACCGTTTTATGACTCTGTCCATAAGAATCAAGCGATCGTTGAGAAAGTAATCCACATCGAGGAAATGAAATTTCTTGAAACACTTTCAAGCGGTGAAAAACACCTAGATGAAGCGTTAGAAAAAACAACCGATGTCTTAAGTAAAGAAGACGCGTTTAAACTTTATGATACATTTGGCTTTCCAATAGAACTCACTGTAGAATTGTCAGAAGAAAAAGGTTATCAAGTCGATATCGAAGGGTTTAAGGCTTTATTGCAACTTCAAAAAGAACAATCAAGAGCAAGCAGAACAAAAGAAGGTTCGATGAAACAACAAGAAAAAGCATTCATCGAATTTAGAGAACCATCTGTCTTTATTGGTTATGAGAATTATGAGGTTTCGACACCGGTCATTAAAGTGTTTGATTCAGGTATCGTGCTAAAAGAGACACCTTTTTACGCAACGATGGGTGGACAAGTCGCAGACAAAGGGACGATCAACGGTTATGAGGTAACCGATGTCATTAAATTACCAAATGGCCAGTATTTGCATGTAGTGGATAATCCATTTGATGAAGGTGAAATGGTTATTGCAAAAATTGATCTTGCAAATCGTGTGAAGATTATGCAAAATCATAGTGCAACGCATTTGCTTCATAAAGCCCTCAAAGTGGTTTTAGGTGACCATGTGAATCAGCAAGGTTCACAAGTGACACCAGCAACCCTTCGTTTCGATTTCAACAACTATGAAACACTCAAAAAAGAGGAGATCATTGAAATTGAAACCATTGTAAAAAATAAGATTAATGAAGCACTTGATGTCGTAACAACAGAAATGCCAATCGCAGAAGCAAAAAAATTAGGCGCTATGGCACTTTTTGGTGAAAAATACGGCGACGTCGTCCGTGTGGTTGACATTGCTTCCTATTCGGTAGAACTTTGTGGTGGTACACACGTTAAAAATACAAAAGAAATCATCGATTTTTCAATCACAAGTTTTGAATCGATCGGCTCTGGCATTTTTAGAATTGAAGCCGTTACAGGTAATCAATTAATTGAAAAAGTAGAAGCTTACTTACACTCACTCATCAAAGATAATGTGACACTTGAAGAAAAGCGTGAACGTCTCGTCGATGAACTCAAAGACATCAGTCCAAAAACAGTCATTGAATTAAGTCAAAAAGCGCCGTTCATTGGATCTTATCAAGACGTCATCGAACTAAGAAATTACAATGAAAAGATTAAGGAAGATAACAAACAATTAGAAAAGATCTTACAACAAAGTAAGCAAAAAGACGCACTATCGAATCTTGAACAATACGTTACTTCAAATGACAAAAATCAGGTGGTTCATACAAAAGATGTTGAAATGCAAGTTTTAAAACAACTAGTAGACGCAATTTATGATAAAATGAACTTAGACGTTTTATTCTTAATTAACGAAGCCAATGATAAACTCACATTTATGTGTAAATCAAAAACAATCAGTGCCAACCAATTAATTAAGGCAGCCGCAAAACTCACAGGCGGTTCTGGTGGCGGAAGAGACCAATTTGCTCAAGGTGGCTCAGGTAATTTTGACGTTACTGAATTAATGAAACACATCAAGGGGATGATGAATTGATCTATATTGGACTTGATTTAGGTGAGAAAACCGTTGGAATTGCAAGAAGTGATTCCGGTATTATTGCACATAGTGTGACTACATACCGTTTTTATACAAATCACTACGACGATGCATTTGAGTACGTTAAAAAATACGTAATTGAAAACGACGTTGATGTGGTCGTTATTGGGTATCCAAAGCACATGAACAACGATATTGGAATTCGAGCTCAAATTTCAATTGATTTTAAAGAAAAACTTGAAAAAGAACTTCAAGTTGAAGCCGTTTTATGGGACGAACGATTGTCGACAAAAACCGCTAAAATGCATATGATAAGTGCGGGCTTGTCTCGTAAGAAACAACAAAATAAAAAAGATGAACTTGCCGCACAAGTCATTTTACAAAACTATTTAGATTTTAAAGGAGACAACTAATGGATGATACTAGATTAACACTTGTATTAGATGGTGAAGAAGTCATTTGTGACATTTTATTTACTCACTATTCTGAAGAATTTGAGAAAAACTATGTGGTTTTTCAATTTACCGATCGCGATGAAATAAGCGCAGCTGTATTCGTTGAGACCGATGGTGGCGAAGGCTACTTTGAGGATGTGCAAACTGACGAGGAATGGGAATTACTAGATGAATTGCTTGAAGCTTTTCTAGGTGATTTAGAGGCCGAGGATGACGATGCACAGGATGAAGACGACGATATCTAATATAAAAAATAAAGCCCTCGAAGAAAAGGTACCTATCATCTCTGCTGAGGGGCTTTTATTTTTGAAAAAAGCAATTAAAGACTATCAAGTTAAGGACATTTTAGAGATTGGTAGTGCGGTAGGGTATTCAGCCATTGAAATGGCGCAAATAGCCAACCACGTAACGACCATCGAACGTGACCCTCAAATGGTTGAAAAAGCAAAATTAAACATTAAAGAACTCGGCTTAGAAGAAAAAATCACACTCATCTTTAATGACGCTTTATCAGATGAAATTAACTTTGAAGAACGCTTTGATTTGATATTCATCGATGCGGCTAAAGCACAGTATGAAAAATTTTTTAATAAGTACGCACCCTACTTAAAACCCACAGGAATAATTGTGACAGATAACTTAAACTTCCATCACTTAGACATTAATCGTGTTTCAAGGGGAACCAAGGGGTTAATTAAGCGTTTAAACGCATTCAAATTGTTTTTACAAAACCACTCAGATTATGAAACGGTGTTTTCAGATATTGGTGATGGAATGAGTATTAGTAGGAGGGTATCGAAATGATTAAACTAGTAACAATTTATGACCTACGTCACATGGAAAAACTAAGTGAGTTTGCCGATGGATTTATTGGTGCAAATGATCAATTTGCCACACGCGTTGAACGATCATTTAGTGTCTTAGAATTACTTGATCTCATCAAAGAAGCACATCGTTTAAATAAAAAAATATACATCAGTATCAATCAAATGATGCACAACGATCAAATCGCGTCATTTAAAGAATTCATTCAAACGTTAGAGACGGCTAATCCAACTGGCTACATTGTTGGTGATATTGGTGTCGTCTACCTTCTAAGAGAATTAAAAATCGAAGCTAAAGGTGTATATAATCCAGAAACCTTATTAACGAACGTCTTTGATTTTAATTTCAATCAGACACTAGGCGTTCATGGTGCATTTCTTGCAAAAGAGATTACATTAGAGGATATTTTGGCGATCACAAAACAAAAGAAGCTACATGCGTTTATGTATGTACATGGCTATTTAAATATGTTTTATTCAAAAAGACAGTTAATCTCAAGCTATTTTGAGAATTTAGATCAGAATAACCCATACCACGACAAGCGTAACCTTAAGATTAAAGAAGAAAAACGCCCAGATTTAGTCTACCCAATTTTAGAAGATAATGGCGGTACACATGTATTTAGAGATAAAGTTTTCTCAACACTGAATCACATTAATCTACTAAAAGAACACATCGATTACGCGGTATTTGATATGGTCTTACACGATGACTCATATACGTATGACGTACTTAAAAGATACGCTGAAGTGTTAGAAGGTAAAGAACCACTAACATCTGACATCGAACAAAAATATGGGGAAACTTGGGATGATGGTTTTTTATATAAAAAAACAGTATATAAGCCGAAGAAGGTGACAAGATGATTGAATTATTAGCACCTGCAGGTGACTTAGAAAAATTGAAAATTGCGATTATTTATGGTGCTGATGCCGTATTCATCGGTGGCACTGAATTTTCATTACGCGCAAGAGCGTCAAACTTTACGTTAGCTGACATTAAAGAAGCGTGTGAATTTGTCCATAGTTATGGCAAAAAGCTCTATGTAACGACCAATATCATTCCTCATAATGAAAATATGAGTGAGCTAATTGAGTATTTAAAAGGTCTTGAAGCGTGTGGCGTTGATGCGATTATTGCTGCAAGTCCATACATCGCAACGACGGCACTAGAACATACGACAATTCCTGTACACGTGTCAACACAACAATCGGTAGTTAATTCGAATGCGGTTCAGTTTTGGGCAGATTTAGGTGCCGAACGTGTCGTATTAGGACGTGAACTTGATCAGTATGAAATCAAAGACATCTGTGAAAAATCTCCGGTTGAAATTGAAGTGTTTATCCATGGTGGCATGTGTGCTTCATATAGTGGTCGTTGTACGTTATCAAACAACATGACCGATCGAGATGCAAACCGCGGCGGATGCGCACACAGCTGTCGTTGGAACTACGAACTTTTGAGTGATAAAACGACCATTAACGACGAAAGTGTCTTTTTCTCAATGTCATCCAAAGACCTACAAACATTGGCATTTATTCCATCGTTAATTGATTCGAAGGTATCTTCCTTGAAAATCGAAGGTCGAATGAAATCAATCCACTACATCGCTACGGTGGTTAGAACCTACCGTATGTTAATTGATGAATATACCGCAACTAAGCAGATTAAAGATCTTGAGTTCTATATCAAAGAAATAAAAAAAGCGGAAAACCGATTGACCTCTTTTGGCTTCTTAGATGGAAAACCAAAAGCGGAACAACAACTCTATAATTTAAGAAACGAAGAGCCAACAAAAGAATTCATTGGTATCGTACTAGCTTATGACCCAATCAAAAAGTGTGCCCTTATCGAACAAAGAAACCATTTTACGCCAAACGAATCGGTAGAATTATTTGGCCCATCAGGTAAGAGTTTCTTCTTTGAAATAAAAGAAATCAAAGACACCGAAGGTAACCTTCTTGATGCCGCAAGACATCCAAGACAACAAATCTATATTCCGGTGCCACATGAAGTAAAACCTTACGATATGCTAAGGAAAGTGCTCGATGTTTAAAGTAAAAAAAGACAATAAAGAGATCATCGTAGAGCTTAAAACCAAACCAAATAAAAACACCTATTTTAAAATAAAACAAGACCGACTGGTTGTAACAAAAAGCAAATTCATCAAAGAAGAAGTAATCAAGGCGTACATCTTTGATAATTTTGACCGTATTTATAATAAAATATCAGCGGTTAAAGATCGTATGATTAAAGACGATTTAGCCAATGAATTCATGTTGTTTGGTAAAACGTATCAATTGAATACCAATCTAACAACCGAATTCTCATATCGCATTGAAGAGAATCAAATTAATCTATGCATTAATGAAGGAATAAGTCTTGCTAAGGCTAAAGAAATGATTTTAGAAGAGATGCTTCTAAAAGAAGTTAACCATATCGAATCAAAGATACGGTTTAACCTTCAAAAATTAGGTGTCAAACCAAGACCTTATCGTATAAAAATGCTCAAATCCAAATTTGGAAGTTATCATCGATATAAGGATGAAATCACGCTTAACTTATATTTAGCTAAGCTTAACCCAATTTATTTAGAGTATGTTATGTATCACGAATACGCCCATGTACTGGTCTTTAATCATCAAAAAGCATTTTATGATGTACTTGATCAATGGATGCCAAGACATAAAGAAATTCAAAAAGCATTAAAGAAACATCACATTTAACTATCAAATTAAATCAAATTGTAGTATAATTATCTAATGTATAAATAAGGAGTGATTTTATGGCAAAGAACAAACAAGTCTTTGAATTAACCCAAGAAGGTGTGGATCAGTTAAAAGCTGAACTAAGATATTTAAAAGACGAAAAAAGACCTGAAGTTGTTGCGGCACTTCAAGAAGCTCGTGCACAAGGTGACTTGTCTGAAAATGCGGATTATGATTCGGCAAGAGAAGAGCAAGCAAGAACTGAAGCACGCATCAAAGAAATTGAAAACATTTTAGAAAACTCAAAATTAATTAAAACAACAAACGATAACCGCATTAACGCTGGTAAGACAGTTAAGTTATTATTTGTTGAAAAGAACAAAGAAGTGGAATATCAATTAGTTGGTACAATTGAAGCGAATCCACTTCAAAATAAGATCTCGATTGAATCACCGGTTGGTGCTGCAGTCATCGGTCAAAACGTTGGGGATACTGTTTCTGTACGTCTTGAAACAGGTAAGACATTTAACGTGACCATCTTAGAAGTAAGATAATGGTAGAAATCTTAAAAAAATACCGAAAATTTATCCCGTATCAATACTCAAAATCGGTGTTTGACATCGATTTTTTGAACTTATATCAAAATGGATATCGTTTGATACTCTGTGACATTGATAATACGCTTGTGTCTTATAAAGAACACGTACCAAACGAGCAAGTATTTGAATGGTTTTCCTACATTGAATCGCTAGGGTTTGAACTGATACTGATTTCGAACAATCAAAAAAAGAGAGTTGAAGGATTCTCAAAAGAAACGAAATACCCGTATGTATTTAGTGCAAGAAAACCACTCAAAATGGGATTCAAGAAAGCAATGAAACTTGCGAAAAGTAGATATCATAAAAATGAAATCATCAATATTGGTGATCAAATCATGACAGACGTTTTAGGTGGGAATCGATTTGGGATTAAACCGATTTTAGTTAATCCGATTGAATCAAAAACCGATGTTTTATCAACAAGAATTAACCGAAAAATCGAGCGTTTTTTTATCAAAAAAATCCAAAAAAAATACCCGAAAACCTATAAAGAAAGAATGAGTGATTATGTCAATAGATAAGAAATGTCAAGGTTGTGGTGTCAAACTTCAAACTAGTGATATTACAAAATTAGGTTACGTGCTAGACATGAATCATGATCTTTGTAAAGATTGTTTTAATCTAAAACATTATCATAAAGTCAAAGATGGCATCGATACAGCAAGCATGCCTGTAATTGAAGAAAATGCATTAGTTGTTTATGTTTTATCAGTTAATCACATTTCTGAACGATTAAAATATCGTTTAGATCGGCATTTTTATGGCAGTGAGTTCATTCTTGTCATCAATCACATTGACACACTAGAACAAAGCGTGAATTTAAACCGTATGATTCATAAACTAAGAGAAGAAACGAACCGATTGCAGATGAAGTGGCTAGATATCGTACCAGTATCGGCAAAAACAGGCAAATACGTAAACGAGTTAATTGAGACTTTAGCGTATTTCCAAAGAAATCGCAACATCTATTTAGTGGGCTATCAAAACTCAGGTAAATCAACCTTATTTCAAAAGATTGCTCAAACAAATAACATTGATGTGTCCGTTCTTGCTGGTAAAAAACCAGGATTGACACAAGATTTATTCGATATTCCGTTTGGAACAAAAAAGTTATTTGACACGCCAGGTATATACTTAGAGGGCTCGATTGCTGAATATTACCCATTTGAAATATACAAGGATTTAATTGTTGAACAAAAGATTAAACCAACCATTTTTCAATTAAATGAAAGTCAAAGCGTCATCATCGGTGCACAAGCGATTTTTTCTTTCCTAAAAGGTGGATTTAAAGGCATCAGCTTTCATTTTAATAAATCGGTCTCGCTTCATCGTACGAAGTATGAGAATGCCTATGAATTATTCGATAAGCACAAAGGTAGTTTATTTAAACCATACAATGAGACACATACTTATGTGAAACAAACATTTAAGCTTAATCAGGATACCAAATATGAAATTACGATAAGTGACATTGGTGTGATTCACATCAAGGGTGATGCGATTATCGAAATGTACTATTTAAAGGGATTAAGACTAACATTAACGGAGAGTTTATATTAAGATGATAAATCAAATTGAAACCTTTTTAATTCGTCAATTTGAAGACGATTCGCACCGTTTAAAACACATTTATGGCGTTCGTTCGGTCGCCGTCGAGTTGGCTCAGATTCATCATGCGAATGTCTATGAAGTCGAGGTCGCTAGTTTGCTTCATGATGTGATGAAAAATGCTTCATATGAAGCACAATTAGACATGATTAAAGACCCAGTTGTGATTGATTATTTCAAGGACGTCCCAGTCGCGTATCATGCAGCTGCGGGTTACTACTATGCAAAAGACAACTTAGGAATAACAAACCCTACGATTTTAGAAGCCATTTTTTATCACATGTGGGGAAAAATCGACATGAGTCTTGAAACAATGATTGTTTGTGTGTCTGATTTTTGTGAACCCAATCGCATCTATCCAAAAGCAAAAGAAATCTATAAATTAGCGAAAGTGGACATTGAACTTGCATTTATCGAAGCCATCGGTAGCACAATTGATTACTTGCGAAAACATGGCGTTGAGCCATTTAAAGATCAACTTAAGATTTATGAGTATTACACCAAAAAGAAAGGGCTTGTATGAAAATACAAATAAGGGAAATTATGGAATTAGTTAAAAAAGCATTAGAAGCATTAGAACAAGTCAAAGCGACGGATGTTAAGGTATATGATATGGAAAAAAGTTCACCTTTTTATGATTACATCATTGTAGCAACTGCCAACGAAAGACAATCCAATGCGTTAATTGGGTATTTAAAAGATGGATTAAAAGATTCCTATGAAATTAGAGGGATTGAGGGTAAAAAAGGTGGCTGGTTGTTAGTTGATTTAAAGAGTGTTGTTATTCACGTATTTTCTTCTGAACAAAGAGACTATTATGGATTTGATAAACGCTTAATGGGCATCAAGCAAATAGACGTAATCTAACGATGAGTTTTTCAAGACTTTATGAAACGTTAGTATCGGACATTGATTACGGTGATATTGAGGTTTTTCTACTTGATCATTTAAAAAAGAATCAAGGGGTATTAGATGTCGGTTGCGGTACGGGTATTTTTTCATTATTCTTAAAAAAACAAGGGTTTGATGTAACCGGTATTGATAGCGATTCTGAAATGTTAGCCATGTTTGAAGAAAAACAAAGAGATATGCAATTGCACATCCCTGTGTTTGAACATGACATAAGAAAACCACTAAACCGAACATTTAATCAAATGATATTATTGAATGACGTCATCAATTATTTTAAAGGCGTCAAACAAGTACTTAAAAATCTATCAAACGCGCTAGAGAACAACGGCCAAATTCTAATTGATTTTTATAAAGAAGAATACTTGAGTGTCATGAAAGACTACGTCGAAGATGAAGTGAGTCCGGTAGTCTATCGCTGGGAAATTTTTGTGAAGCATTGTCAAATGACACATCAAATTACCTACAAAGAACAGGTGTATCGATTTAACCAATACATCTATCCACTTAATTATTATTTAGACCGATTTAAAGAGGTAGGCTTAAATTCTGAACTTATCGATGGACCAGATGAACGAAAACACTACGTTAAACTTACTAAAAAAGACAATTGATGTCTTTTTTTATTTTTAAAGTAATTTCTTTTGACGAGGGTAATGATTAATTGGAGGTAATTAGCATGAAACAAACACATTTATATGTCTTAATCGGAGGACTAATAATCATTTTAGTTTTATTGGTGCCAATATTACTAAAGGAAAAGACGATTGGTGCGAAAAATGAAGTCGCCATGAAGCCAAACCTCATACAAGTTGAAATCAAAGGTGAAGTTGTTTTGCCTGGGACTTATGTGGTTAAAGAAGGTCTTGTCTTAGCGGATTTAATTCGATTTGCGTTAGGACTCACACCTGAGGCGGAAATAGATTCGATTAATTATCAAATGAGATTAGTAGACAGCACAACCTATGAAATTAAAAAGATTAGAAAAGAACCCTCACAAGAAAAAAATATAATCAACATCAACACAGCCTCTTTAATTGAACTAATGACATTAAAAGGCATTGGCGAAGTCACCGCGAGTAAAATAATCACCTACAGACAAACCAATGGGCCATTTATATCCATACATGATATTAAAAAAGTCAGTGGGATTGGTGAACAAACCTATGAACAAATTAAAGACCATATTCAAACCTAATGAACTACATTTATACGCATTTAGTGTCGTCATTGCGATATTAAGTTACTATCACTTGATATTTTCTTTGCTGTTTATACTTTATTTCATTAAAATCAAACATTTGGACATCAAATACTATGTCCTATTTTTTGGTTTCTTCTTTTGTGGGTATCTAGCAATTTATGAACACAAACCACAAAAAGTCCCTAATGAGGGCGTTTACCTCATTATGGATAAGAAAGAAACCGAATTTAATATCAATTACACCATTAAAGCTGGACAACAGAAAGTCATATTGATAACCAATAAGGAAACGACCTATAGAATCGGGGATCAACTCTTGGTTTCAGGAAAATTTGAGCGGATTAATACACCAAAGGTGCCATTGAATTTCGACTATCAACTATATTTGAAATCCAAAGGCATACAATATCAAATTAAAACCAAGGATCATGCTTATGTTCAAACGCCTTTGTCGGTCTATAAAATCAATCAGCAGATCAAAACATATATTGATTCGTTAGAAATGGATAATACCGACTTAATGAACAGTTTGATTTTAGCTAGCTCTGACTTTGATTCGGATTTCGCATTTGAGATTAATAGTCTTGGGATCAGTCACTTGTTTGCAGTTTCAGGTCTACATATTGGACTGTTTACGGCATTTTTAAGTTTTTCTTTAGGGTTTATACCAAAACGGAGTAAAGAGGTCTTGATTGCTTTATGCCTCATTTTATATTACGCAATTACGCAGTTTAAAGTAACGATTTTTCGTGCGGTGTTTTGTACGATTGTTAAGAAACATCAAAAAACCTATACGAACTTGGATGTTCTTTCTATTTCGTTTATCATTACGCTTTTGGTTCGACCACTTGTTTTTGTTCAAGTGGGTTTTGTTTTTAGTTACTTGCTGGTATTTGTATTTACGATTATGAACAACCACAATGGATTTAAAGGGATGTTCTATCAAAGTTTTGTAGCACAACTTGTTGTTTTACCATTTGTCCTATCAATGAATGAGCAGATTAATCTATTGTCTCTTGTTGTGACCCCTTTTTTTATCGTATTATTTTCCTATTTTATTCTTCCTTTAGCTTTTATTGGTTTACTTCCTGTTGTCAAAAGCAGTGTTGATTTTTATTTATCGTTATTTAAGCAGTTGATTAATGGTACTAGTCGAACAGGGCCACTCGTTGAAGTAAGCGTATTTGGCCTATTTTTTGGTGCACTATTTTATGCCGGATTAATCTATGTGTTTTATACAAGAGTGACACTGAAGCGATTAAAACGACTGGTTGTGTTTGTTTTAATACTTGGTATGTATCAAATTTATCCGTATGTCTCAATTAGTGGAACGGTGTATTTTCTCGATGTCGGACAAGGTGATACGAGTATGATTATTAGACCGTTCAATCAATGTAACGTGGTGATTGATTCCTTTGGTGGGGTTGCTGATTTTATTAGAAACAAACGAATCCACCGAATTGATTATTTAATTGTGACTCATGGCGATTTAGATCACTATCAAAAAGTAAACGACGTATTAAAAACAGCCGCAGTCTCTCATTTAGTATTAAGTAAGTACGATCAAAGTGATTTTGCAAAGAGCATGCAATATGACAAACGGTTGATGTTAGTTGAAGAGGGAGATAAACTATTATGTGCGGATATTGTGTTAGAAATACTGAGTCCTTTTGAACAAACACAGTCTTTAAATGATTCTTCGATTGTATTTCAAACGAGAATCGATGATTTGACTTATTTGTTTACGGGGGATATCGAAGAAAATACCGAACAAAGGCTTGTAAAAAAATACCAAGGCGCACTTAAAAGTGATGTACTAAAAGTCCCTCATCATGGTTCAATCAGCTCATCAACCGTTGAATTTATCGATGCGGTCAATCCGACCTATGCCATTGTTTCTTCTGGTCATCATAATAAATTCAATCACCCACACGATGAAGTAATCAAGCGATACATGAGTAAGCAAATCATAATCTATCAAACAAATATAGATCACACCATCTGTTTTCAAACAATTTGGTATTCGCGTAAACATCGAATAAAATGATACAATTTGAAGACGAAATGTAGTATAATAATATAGAGTAGAAAGTAGGGATTTTATGCCGGATTACCTATATATATATCAAGGTATCGACACGTTTTTGGTTGAAAATGCGGTGGAAAGTCTTGTAAAGACACTTAATGTGGATCCGTTTAACATATTAACGTATGATTTAGAAGAACAAACGATTGACCATTTACTACAAGAAATGACGACGGTTTCGTTTTTTTCTGATAAAAAAATCATCAAGGTTAAAAATCCATGGTTCTTCTATGAAAGTTCAAAAGAAGAAGGTATCTCAGACTTGATTCGATATTTTAAAAATCCAAATGAGGATACCTTTGTGATCTTTTATCTCTCGAAGGCACTTGATCAGTCGATATTGATTTCCAAAGAGGCAAAAAAATATTGCCGAATCGAACTAATTAAAGACATGGATAAAAAAGATTTCGAGCCATATGTGAAGTCTGTTTTTAAAACATTTGATTATCAAATTGATGATTTAGCGACTAAAGAACTTGTCGAACGAACAAATTTCGATATCGTATTGTTAAATAATGAAGTTGAAAAACTCAAATTGTATAAAATGGATCAAAAACAAATAGCTTTAGATGACATTAGACGACTGGTTTCGAGAAACTTAGAAGAAAACATATTCGAGTTAACCAATGCGATTTTGGCAAAAAATAAGCGACGTATCATGGAAGTGTATGGCGACTTGTTAGAGAAGAATGAAGACCCCATTCGAATTATCAGTCAAACAAGTTCAAAACTCAAAGAAACCATTCATACGAAAAAGCTTCTAGAAAAAGGTTATACACAGGAAAAAATAGCAGAGTTCTTTAATGTGAAACCAGGCAGGGCTTATTATATGGTAAAAAATGCTTCATCTTTGAAGTCTAGAGACTTAGAAAAATATTTTAAACGATTAACGGAACTAGATTATCAAATCAAATCAGGGCAAATCGATAAAAAAATCGGTTTAGAGCTCTTTTTATTGGAGGTTTAAGAACATGCTTAAAGAACGTTATGAACACATCTTATTATTCGATTTTGAAACCACAGGTCTCTCACATGTTAATGATCGTATCATCGAAATTGGTGCGATTTTACTGCAACGACAAGAGCCTAGTAAGCAATATAAGATTGTGAAAGAATTATCCGTTTTAATCAAACAAGATAGACCTTTACCAGATAAAATCGTTGAAATAACAAACATTACAGACGATATGTTAAAGGAAAAAGGCATTCTTGAAGAAGAAGCCTTTCATCTATTAAACGATATGGTGAAAGACAACTGTTTGATGGTTGCCTACAACATTCAATTTGATTATGGCTTTCTAACATCGATGTATCGCCGTATGTTAAATAACCCACATTATGAAATCAAACATGACTTGCTTGATGTGATGGCAATCTACAAAGATAGACACCCATTTCCTCATAAATTGGATAACGCGGTTAAACAATACCACATTGAAATAGCAAATACGCACCGAGCACTCGATGATATTAAAGCGACATTTCTGGTGTTAGTTGAAATGATTAAAGAACGTGACTCAATGGATAAATACATCAACGTAATTGGATTTAATCCGAAATATGGTGTCTCGGGTTTAAAAGCTTCTCACGTCACTTATGTGCCACAATATGGCAATCGGTTAGAACTCGAAAGAAGATAAAAAAAAACCACATCGTCGATGTGATTATAGTGTGTTAACTAGTTTTGCAAGTTGAGATTTATGGTTGGCAACAAAGTTCTTGTGATAGATACCTTTTGCTTGTCCCTTATCCAATTTCTTGTTTGCGTAAGCAACAGCAACTAATGCTTTTTCCTTGTCTTTTAAAGCGACTGCTTGATGAACTGCTTTAACAGCTGTTTTTGTTGAAGACTTGTAAGATGCATTGATTAAATGACGTTTTTCGTTTGTCTTGATGCGTTTGATTTGTTGTTTAATGTTAGCCATAATGTCACCTCCCGTGATAAGCACCTCAAATTATACCAAAACACATTTTAAAAAGCAACTATTAATGGCCAAATATGATAAAATAAATTTGAAAGAGGGATTTATAAAATGAATTTACCGAACAAAATTACACTGACTCGAATGATTTTAATTCCAATCATGATTCTGATGGTTATGTTGGAGCCGATTACTAAAGTAAATAACGTCGTTTTTAATCTTAATTTAGGCGAGTTGTTATTTGCTGTTATCTTTGTTATTGCCTCGTTCACGGATTTTTTAGATGGTTATTTAGCAAGAAAAAACAATCAAGTGACTACATTTGGAAAGTTTCTAGATCCAATTGCAGATAAACTACTAGTAACAACCGCAATGCTATACTTGATTTCAATTGGGCGTGTTGGATGGGCACTTGTGGTCATCGTTATTGCTAGAGAGTTTATCGTTACCACCATTCGACTACTTGCGGTTGAAGGTGGGAAAGTCATCGCTGCATCAGTCTATGGAAAACTCAAGATGATTGCAACGGTCATTGCACTAGTGGTGCTATTATTCAATGATTTTGGATTAAATGCAATCGTTGGTGACATCTTATTTTATGTGGCTGTTCTGTTGACACTTTTATCAGGTATTGATTATTTTTGGAAGAACAGAAAATTGGTTTTCGAATCGATTTAGAAGTAAAAAGTATTAGTATGTTGTATCATAACAATAGGAGGTTACTATGGATAACAAAAAACAAGACGCACTCTTAAATGCAATGAAACAAATTGAAAAGCAATACGGTAAAGGTTCCATCATGAAGTTAGGTGATGAGGCAGATAGACACATCGAGATTGTTCCATCAGGATCGATGTCACTTGATATTGCACTGGGTATTGGTGGATACCCAAAAGGTAGAATTATTGAAATATATGGACCTGAAAGCTCAGGTAAAACAACTTTTGCACTACACGCAATCGCAGAAGTACAACGCGCTGGTGGCTACGCAGCATTTATCGATGCTGAACATGCGTTAGATCCGCAATATGCTAGAGCACTTGGTGTGGATGTTGATAATTTGATATTGTCACAACCAGACACAGGTGAACAAGCGCTAGAAATCGCTGAGGCATTAATTCGCAGCGGTGCTGTGGGGATTGTTGTGGTTGACTCAGTTGCAGCGCTCGTGCCAGAGGCGGAAATCAATGGTGACATGGGTGATTCACACGTCGGACTACAAGCAAGACTCATGAGCCAAGCAATGAGAAAACTATCTGGTATCATTAGCAAAACAAATACAATCGCAATTTTTATTAACCAAATTAGAGAAAAAGTCGGTGTCATGTTTGGTAACCCAGAAACGACATCTGGTGGCCGTGCACTTAAGTTTTATGCATCTGTACGTTTAGAAGTAAGACGTTCTGAACAAATAAAACTAGGCACGGACGTTGTTGGTAATAAAGCAAATGTGAAAGTGGTAAAAAATAAAGTAGCACCACCATTCAAAGTAGCATCAGTTGACATAGTATATGGCAAAGGTGTATCAAAAACGGGTGAAATAGTTGATATCGCCTCAGAACTTGAGATTATCAAGAAAGCTGGTGCATGGTATTCCTATGAGGGTGAAAAGATCGGTCAAGGTAGAGAAAATGCAAAAGAATACCTCGAAACTCATCCAGAAATCAATTTAGAAATTGAGAAAAAAATCAGAGAACATTATAATTTAAAATAAAAGAAAACAGCCTTAGTGCTGTTTTTTTATTATATTACTAGAAAAAAAACCAATTAAATTGGTTTTTTGTTAATTACGCTGGAATAATGACAGTGTTAGAAAAATCCATTGGTAGTTTCACGTAAACTGTTTTTGGAGTAGGTGTATCAAAAATCATTTCTTCATAAGTGAGCATCATATATAAATAAGGACCTTGGGGCTTAATAAGCGGTAGGACAGATTTATTCATATCGAGATTAAATGAAATTGAGGATGATTTTTCTTGACCTAGTGTGACAGCTGAAACTGAGTTTGCTGAGTTGTACTCCTGCCATCTAGTTGAAAGTTGGAATGCTACTTTAATGTTTTGAAATGTATTTACCGTGGCTTCTTTATTGATAGTGTATGTTATGGTGTAGTACCCATTTTTAAGTTCTGAACTAGTTTCTTTGATTTGAGTAATCTCGTATTCGATAGTAAAAATCTTTAAATCAGACAGTTCAATTGCCTCTGCTTTTTTATCCTCAAACAAAATAGGTTTACTCTGAATGTATTGTGAAGCATAAATGGCAGGTATCAATAAAAGTGGTAAAACAACCAAAAATAACAGCAAAACAAGCTTTAAACGATTCTCATATAACCAGTTACTTTTCTTTTTTGTAATTGTTTTCATTAAATCCCTCTTTCTTCGTAATTTTATTATACACTAGTTAAAATTAAATTGAAAGATGGAAAGATAAAACGTTGACTAAGAATCGTTGTTAAGCTATAATAAAAGGGTAATAAAAAAATGTTACTTATGCTTACGTTTAGTCAAACGATATAAAAAATAAAATATGGAGGTATGTTTATGACTGAAATCATTATCTCCATTTTGCTAGGTTTAATCATAGGTGTTGTTACTGGATTTTTTATTCGTGTTAAAATGCACGAGAAAAGCCTTGAAAACAGCCGATTAGAATCGAAAAAAATTGTTGAAGATGGCCAAAAAGAGGCCGAAAAGATTAAAAAAGAGTTAATTTTAGAAGCAAGACAAGACATTTTTAATCAAAAGAAAGAGCTTGAAAGAGACATTAAAGAGCGAAAACAAGTTGTGATCGATTTAGAAACAAAGATCATGAATCGTGATGAAATGCTAAACAGAAGAGCATCTAACCTTGACAAGAGAGAAGAGCATCTTGGTCTAAAAGAAATTAAACTGGATGAAAAGAAAGTTGAACTTGAACAATTAAATAGCAAAGTGGAAGACATTTTAAAGAAACAAGAAGAAAAATTGATTGAAATTTCTGGTATATCTACTGAGCAGGCACAAGGCTTCATAATGGACCGTGTTCGTAATGAAATGTCAGAAGAGATTAGCGCTTACATTAAAGAAGCTGAAGAAAAAGCAAAAGCTGAGTCAGATCAAAAAGCCAAGGGATTATTAACCTTAGCAATTCAAAAGTACGCGAGTGAAACAACAAGTGAACGAACGGTAAGTGTAGTTACCTTGCCAACAGATGAAATGAAAGGTCGAATTATTGGACGTGAAGGCCGAAACATTCGCACCATAGAAGCATTAACCGGTGTTGATTTAATTATTGATGATACACCTGAAGCAGTCGTTTTGAGCGGCTTTGATCCTATTCGAAGAGAAATTGCAAAACGCGCATTAACATCACTTGTTGAAGACGGTCGTATTCACCCAGGACGTATCGAGGAAGTGGTTGAACGTGCTCAAGCAGAAGTTGATATGTTTATTAGAGAAGCTGGTGAAAATGCTGTATTTGAAACAGGTGTAGGTAAAATGCACCCAGATCTTGTTAAACTATTAGGTCGCATGAGCTTTAGAACTAGTTACGGACAAAATGTGTTAAAACACTCAATTGAAACCGCCTTTTTAGCTGGTAAATTAGCTGCTGAAATCGGTGAAAATGAAGTTTTAGCAAAACGCGCAGGTTTATTACATGATATTGGTAAAGCAGTCGATCATGAAGTTGAGGGGTCACACGTAGAAATCGGTGTATCCATCGTTTCAAGATATAATGAGCCAAAAGAAGTCATCGACGCCATCGCATCACACCATGGTGACAAAGAACCTCAATCAATTATTGCTGTCCTTGTAGCAGCGGCAGATGCATTAAGTGCTGCTCGTCCAGGCGCAAGAAGTGAGTCAATGGACAATTACATTAAACGCTTAGAACAACTTGAAACTATTTCAAATAGTATCACTGGTGTTGAACGATCATTCGCTATACAAGCAGGTAGAGAAATTAGAGTTATTGTCAAGCCTGATGAAGTTGATGATTTATCCACATTTAAAGTAGCACGTGAAATCAAAGAGCAAATTGAAGCTAACTTACAATACCCAGGAACAATCAAGGTGACCGTAGTTAGAGAAACTCGTGCCACAGACATTGCAAAATAAAGAGGGGTACTTACCCTCTTTTTTTAAAAACAAAGAAAGGTTTTATTGATTACAATAAGGTGATGGCGCTATGAAAGTACTTTTTATCGGTGATGTTTATGGTAAACCAGGCAGAACAATTTTGCTTGAACAACTAGATAACTTAAAAAACGAATATAAACCTAATTTAATCGTTGTGAATGCAGAAAACAGCTCGAATAATGGTAGAGGAATCACTAAGTCGTTTTACAAACAATTAATGAGCGCAGGCGTTTCATGCGTGACAATGGGCAATCACGTTTGGGGAAACAATGAACTTCTTGAATTCATAGACGAATCACATATAGTCAGACCAGCAAATTTTTATAACGCACCAGGAAAAGGTTATGATATCATTCGATATAACGATAAAACATTGTTAGTGATCAACTTACTTGGAAGAACTTATATGAATGCAAATTTAGAAAATCCATTCTTCATGGCAGAGAAAATCATTGAAGAACACAACGCAACGTTTTCATTAATCGATTTTCACGCAGAAGCTACATCTGAAAAAGTTGCATTAGGCCACTATTTGGATGGTAAAGCATCGGCAGTGGTTGGAACACATACACATGTGCCTACAGCAGATGAGCGGCAGCTAACTGGCGGGACACTCTATATTACTGATGTTGGCATGACTGGTCCTTTAGATGGTGTCATTGGTGTTGATAAGAAGATTGTAGTTGATCGATTTTTATATGGTCATTCAAGACCAAATGAAGTTGCAGAAACAAAAAACCAATTGAACGCAGTTATTTTGGATTTTGAGAAAAAAACAATTAAAAGAATTAACGTTATACAATAAATACACAAGGACCAAATGACAAATTGGTTCTTGTTTTATTTTTTAAAGCCTCAAAGCATATAAAATCTATTTTTAAGCCCGTTTTAATTGAATCATGAGCCATTTTCGTGTATACTTTATAGATAGAAAAAGGATTATAAGCATGAATTTGAATAGCAGCACTTTAGATTGAAAGGAGTAGAGGAAAAAACCTCGTACAAACACATGGTAGATATAGATAAATACTTTAAACCGGATTTAAAAAAAGCAAGAAAGAGAAGTCAAACAGAAGCTGAAATTCTTTCATTTGAAATGGATGATAGAGCAAAAAAATTGGGCATAGGAAAAAAATACAAAATCCAAACCTATGGATGCCAAGGAAATGAAGCTGATAGTGAAACAATGGCTGGTATTCTTGAAAATATGGGGTACGTTGCCACTCAAGATGAGCTAGAAGCAGATGTCATCTTGTTAAATACATGCGCAATAAGAGAAAACGCAGAAAACCGCATTTGGGGTGAACTTGGAAGATTAAAACCGCTGAAAAGAAGAAATCCAGACTTACTACTTGGATTATGCGGGTGCATGGCGCAAGAAGAAAAGGTGGTTAACCGCATTTTAGAAAAATACGATCAAGTTGACTTAGTCTTTGGAACACATAATTTACATAAACTTCAAGAATACATTTTATTCGCATACTTTAACAAAGAACGTGTCATCGAAGTGTATTCAGAAGAAGGCAATATTGTAGAAAACTTACCAAAATCAAGATTCAATGGCTATAAAGCGTTTGTCAATATTATGTTTGGATGCGATGAATTTTGCACGTATTGTATTGTTCCTTATACACGAGGTAAAGAGCGCTCTAGAGCTAAAGAAGATATCATAAAAGAAGTAACTGACCTATATAACGAAGGTTACCAAGAAGTGACCTTACTGGGTCAAAATGTGAATGCGTATGGTAAAGACAGAAATAATGGCGAATACACGCTAGGTGATTTGCTTGTGGAATTAGATAAAGTAGGTATTCCTAGAATTCGATTTACAACAAGTCATCCACATGATTTGGATCAAAAGACTATTGATGCTTTCAAAAATTGCAAATCAGTGATGCCACATTTACATCTACCAGTTCAATCAGGATCAAATAGTGTTCTAAAAAAGATGAACCGCCACTACACTAAAGAAATGTATCTTGAGGTCATTAATAGACTAAAAATAGCGGTGCCAGACATAGCACTTACAACAGATATTATTGTTGGATTTCCAACAGAATCGAACGAGGATTTTTTAGAAACCCTTGATTTGGTAAAACAAGTCGACTTTGAAGGTGCATACACATTTATTTTTTCAAAACGTGCAGGAACACCTGCAGCGAAATTTGAAGATAATATACCTGAAGAAGAGAAGAAGAATCGACTACAAGCACTAAATAAAGTTGTTAATGAAGGTTACGCCAGAGCAAGCAAAAAGTACGCCGATAAAGTTGTAAAAGTACTTGTAGATGGGACGTCCAAGGCAGATGATAATACATTAGCAGGATACTCAGAACACAATAAACTAGTCAATTTCAAAGGCGATAAATCATTAATAGGAAAGATTGTTGACGTTAAAATCACCGAAACACGAACATGGTTTTTAATTGGTGAAGCGTGTGAGTAAGAAACAAGAACTATTTGAAATGATTCAAACAATGGAAGAGCTTGAAACGTATAAAAAACTCGAGTCTTTAGTGAATGGCGATAAATCCCTTAAGAAAAGGATTTCCGATATGAAAGCACTTCAAAAACAACTAGTTAATGCAAAGGCAATAGGCAAAACGAACGCAATTTCACAGTTTGAAACAGAGTATGAGTCAGTAAAGCGCTCAATTGAAGAAATACCCAAGGTTGATATTTATCTTGATCTTCAAAACGAGATTAATAACTTATTGCTTGAAATAAAGTAAATTATTGAATTTGAGGTCAATAAAGATCTCGAAAACTCGAAAATTTAAGGTAAATTATCAAAATATACGGTTTTCCTTTATTATTGGCTATTGATATTTCTAAACTAATGTTGTAAGATATAAGTATAATTTGAACATTATGGAGGGATACGATGGCTATTTTAACTAAATCAAGTACTGTGTTAATCGGTACGAAACAAGTCGAAGTAGATGAATTAATTGAAACGTTGATTTATTTACCTGCTGAGAAAGTTGTGAATTTTTTCCAAGGCTTAGGGTTATTAGTTCCAAGAAAACTACGAATGATCGCCTTACGCTCAGTGTTGGACAGTGTTGTGAAATCAAAACAAATAGTTTCACAAACATTATCAGATGAAGTAAACTACAGATTGTCCTGGTATGATAATTTTAGTGAGTCTCAACTTGAAGGACTGCTACCACTTTTTCAAGACGATGAGTTAGAAAAAAATTATCGTGTCAATCTATGGTTAAGATTATTGACTTATATTTTTGATAAACAAGTTGGAGAAGATGAAGTTTTCAAGTTGATTAATGAATCAAAGAACCATTACGTTAATTTAGGACAAGTGTTCGAAGATGTCGTCTTTTTTAACAAGACGCTTGCACCAATCTTTTACGACGAAGCGAATCGAATAGATGGTCTGACACCAGAATTATTTAGACCAGTATTATTTAAGAGTTCGACATTAGTGGAATTAAGAGAAATTGGTAAGAAATATGGTGTTGATGTACCTAGAAGATTAAAGAAAAATGAACTACAAGAAATTATTATTCGTGAGTTAAAAAATAATAACGAACACACTCCAGAAGTTGAAGAAAAAGTTAAAAAGATGGCTGTTATTCAATTGCAACGTTTCGCAAAAGACCACAATATTAAGGCTTCAATCGAATTAAAGAAAGAAGAAATTATTGAGTACATTTTGGCAAACGCAGAAGGAACAAAAGAATTATACTTCATACCAGAACATCCAGGTGTTTATGAATCAATAATTGTGCCAGAAGAAAAACAAGAAGAAGTTGTTGCACCGATTGAAGAAGCAGTAGTTGAAGAACCTGTGGTTGAAGAGCCAGCAGTTGATGAAACGGTTGTTGAACAGTCAGTAGTTGAGGAACAATCAGTGCTTGAAGATCAATCTGAGCCAGTTGAAGAAGAAATTTTGAAAGAAGAAACCGAATCATTTGATGAAGTTCATACACATGATGCACATTGTGATCATTCACATGACTTTGTCGTTGAGTTCGACACTGAAGAGATTTTAGCAGAATTAAGAGAGATTAAAGCAGAACTTGCTAATCTAAAAGCTAAAGTTGAAGTTGAAGAAGACAAACCAATATTAGATGCAATTGCAGTAAATGCATATGAAACAAAACTCACACGTAAAGAGTGGAAAAAAGTCAAGAAGATTGAACAAAGCTTGCTTTCTGAACAAGAAACGAATGTTCAAGACGTTCCTAGAGATATAAATAGTATTTTAGGAATCGAAGAAGAAAAACCAAAAGAACAATCCCAATTTAGAAAAATACTAAAGTGGACAGTTCGTGGTATTTTAATTGCAATATTATTGTTATTCATTTTAGCAGTATTAAAAGGTTTAACTGGATTTTCACTTGGTTTTATTACGAATAACCCAGTATCAAATCAAATCGCAAGCTTCTTTTCTTGGGTAAAAAACATAATCGAAACTATCATATAGTTATATTAGAATAAGGTGATTGAATGGACAAAGAAGACATTAAATACACCCCCATGATGGAACAATACTTAACATTAAAAAAGGACTATGCGGATGCGCTAGTCTTTTTTAGATTAGGTGATTTCTATGAGATGTTTTTTGAAGATGCGATCACAGCTTCTAAGGAGTTAGAGATTGCATTAACTGGTAGAGATGCCGGTGCCAAAGAACGTGTTCCAATGTGTGGTGTACCACATCATGCGGTTTTACCGTATGTTCAAAAGTTAATACAAAAAGGATACAAAATAGCAATTGCAGAACAAGTCACAGAACCAGGCAATGGATTAGTCAAGCGTGAAGTTGTGAAGATGATTACGCCTGGCATGGTAATTGATGAGGGCATTTTAGATGGGGCATACTATAATTACATTGGCTCAATTATAAAAGATAAATCACTTTATCACATTGCTTTTGGGGATATTTCGACAGGGGATTTAAACCTTATCCAAAATCAAAAAGAAGAAAATTTGATTAAAGTTGTACTTCAATTAGGTTTAAAAGAGGTTTTAATTTCTTCAAATGAAGAAAAATTAGAAAATGAACTAAGAAATCACGTTCTGGTTTCATACGAAGAAGGTTATTTTGAACATCAATTAGCAAGTGAGATTGATTTCACGCCTGCGAAAGCCGTAAAAAGACTACTAAATTATTTTAAACAAACACAAAAAGCGGAATTATTACAGTTTTCAAATGTAAATGTGATCAATGAAGAAGATTATCTAAAAATGGATTTGAATTCTAAAAACTCATTAGAATTAATGACTTCGAACAAACAGCGTAAGAATCAATCGTTATTAGATGTTTTAGATCACTGTGTGACTGCACTCGGTTCAAGAAAATTAAAAGACATGTTAGACCGGCCACTTTATAATCAAAGTCAAATTGAGGATAGACTAGATTATATCGAAGCCCTTCGAAGTGATCACTTCAAGCGAGATGATTTGAAAAAAGCACTTCAAGGTGTTTATGACTTAAGACGTATTACTACAAGAATCGCAAGTCAAAATGCCTCAGGTAAAGACCTTGCGCAGTTAAGACAAACACTTAGTCGAATTCCATTAATTAAGATAACACTAAATCAATTTAGCGAACAAAAACTAACGAATTTCTCTAATGAAATCAATGACTTTAGTTCGTTATATTCACTTCTAGAAAAAGCCATCGAAGATAACCCGCCATTGACTTTAAAAGATGGTGGAATCATTAAAAAAGGTTACGATGAACGCCTAGATGAACTAAAAGATCTCTCGATTAATGGTAAAACATGGATGACTAATTTCGAACAAATGGAACGTGAGAAAACAGGGATCAAGAACCTTAAAATTGGCTATAATCGCGTTTTTGGCTACTACATCGAAATATCAAAAGGCAATCTAGGGTTAGTACAAGATTCTTTTGGTTATGAACGTCGTCAAACGCTGACGTCATCTGAACGGTTTATCACACCAGAACTCAAGGAAAAAGAACAGTTGATATTAAGTGCTGGTGAAAAGGAGCTTGCACTTGAATTCGAACTATTCGTTGAGTTAAGAGATAAAGTAGCCACTTATACGAAAGACCTACAATCCCTAAGTGATCAAATTGCCACAATTGATGTGTATCAAACCCTAGCCACAGCAAGCATTGAGAATCACTACGTAAGACCCTCATTTAATCAAAAAAACGACGTTTTTATAAAAGAAGGTCGACATCCGGTGGTTGAATTAAATACGAAGGTAAGTTTTGTAAGAAATGATGTCTTAGTGAAACAAGGCGGCATTTTACTGATAACTGGGCCAAACATGAGCGGTAAATCAACCTACATGCGTATGTTTGCGCAAATCGTTATCTTAGCTCAAATGGGGGCTTTTGTGCCTGCTTCTGAGGCTAATTTGCCACTTTTTGATGCGATATACACTCGAATTGGGGCACAGGATGATTTAGCTGGTGGACAATCGACGTTCATGGTTGAGATGAAAGAGACCAATGAAGCACTAAAGTATGCAACAAAAAACTCATTGTTGATTTTTGATGAAATTGGACGTGGAACGGCGACCTATGATGGCATGGCGATTGCACAAGCAATTATTGAATACGTACATGAGAAAACAAAAGCGATTACTCTATTTTCAACACACTATCATGAGTTAACACGCTTAGAAGAAACACTTGAAAGGCTAAAAAATGTCCATGTGACAGCCAATGAAGAAAATAAGCAAATTGTGTTTCTACACAAAGTAGAAGAAGGACCAACCGATAAATCCTACGGGATAAACGTTGCAGAACTAGCGAAACTACCAAAATCTATCATAAAACGTAGTAATGATATTCTAAAACACCTTGAAAGTGATAAAGATAAAACGATTTTACTAAATTTGTTTAATTTTGATGATTATGAAGCACAGGATAATCAACAAGTATTAACAAGTGAATTAGAACTGGTTGTCAATCGATTAAAACAAGTGAACATCAATGAATTAACACCACTTGAAGCACTCGTGATTTTAAAAGAGCTTCAAGACGAAATTAACTGATTAAGGAGGAGAAACGATGGCTAGAATTATCAAACTTGATGAACGATTATCAAATATGATTGCCGCTGGTGAAGTGGTTTCAAGACCCGCTTCAGCACTAAAAGAACTCATTGAAAATGCCATCGATGCAGAGGCAACCTCGATTGAAATTCACATCAAAGATTATGGTTTAGGTGAAATAAAAGTCATTGATAATGGCGTAGGAATGGATAAAGATGATATCCATCTAGCCTTTTTTAGACATGCGACATCTAAAATTAAAAATGAATATGATTTAGCACATATTAAAAGCTTGGGTTTCCGAGGTGAGGCGATTCCTTCGATTGCGTCGGTTTCGAAACTGACAATCAAATCAAAAACGAACGATGGCTCTGGCTATCAGGTGACCTATCATGGCGGAAAACTCTACTCTGATGGCTCAAGTGCTTTAAATGAAGGCACAGAGGTCATTGTTAACGATCTATTTTATAACGTACCAGCAAGACTCAAATACATCAAATCACCTCAAACAGAACTCGCATACATTCAGGAAGTTGTGGATGAAGCGATGCTTTCAAATCCAGAGGTTCGGTTTATATTGACACATGAAGATAAAGTCCTAAAACAATCTTTTGGTGACAAGAGCTATCCTAATTTATTTGCACAAATTCATGGAAAAGAAATAGGTAGGACGTTAGAAAAAGCAACAATCAATGAAAATGATATAAGAATCGATGCTTTTTTAGCCTCTCCAACCTATAATAAAGCCAAGAAAAACGATATTACGATTTTAGTCAATGGTCGAACGATTAAAAACTACTTGTTAATCAACGCGGTTGTCGAGGGCTATCACACCTACATCATGGTCAATAGATACCCGATTGCTGTGATTAGAATAACAATAGATCCATCCTTAATCGATGTCAACGTACACCCTCAAAAACGAGAGATTAAACTATCTAATGAGTACGTTTTGGCATCAATGATTCGAAAACTGATTTATCAAACGCTAACAAAAAAACCTAGAATCATTGAAGATGTCTTAAAGCCTATGGACTCAGCAACAGAAAACTATAAGCAACTCAGTGGATTTGAAGACGCTTTATTAACGATTAAAGAAGAGCAATTACCAAAATTAGGGCCAACCGATTATGTTGAATACAAATCAAATGGTAATCAAGAAATAATCAACGATATCAATAATTTTGAAGAACAAAAGGTTGAATTTAATGAAGTTAAACGAGGCATACCCGATTTTGATTACGTAGGGACTTATGCGGGTACCTATCTATTATTTCAAAATAAAGAAGGGTTGTTTTTAGTGGATCAGCACGCAGCTGCTGAACGAATTCGTTACGAAATTTATTATAAAAAACTTGGGGAGCCTTCACAAACTAGAAAACAACTACTTGTGCCACATCTTTATGATTTTAGAGCAAATGAAAAAAACATGATTGATTCAAATCAAACGCTATTTCAAAAGTTAGGGTTACTGTTTGAACCGTTTGGTCAAAACAGTTATCATTTAAGAGAAATACCCATTTGGCTTGATGAAAAAGACCTTGACTACATGATTTATGGCATGATTGAAGAGTTGGATCGATATCAAACCATTGACTTAAGTCGATTACGAGATCAACTCGCTAAGGACATCAGTTGCAAAGGTGCAATTAAAGCGAATAAAGCCTTGAACTCAGATGAAATATATCATTTAATGAGTGAACTTAGAAACTGTGAAAACCCCTATTTTTGCCCACATGGCAGACCAATCATAATTTCATTTTCACTGTATGAAATTGAAAAGAAGTTTAAACGAATCGTATGAAAAAAGTGATTGTTTTATGTGGACCTACCGCGGTCGGAAAAACCGCGATTTCAATCGAATTAGCTAAACACCTGAGTGCTGAAATCATTAGTGGTGACTCTGTACAGGTTTACAAACGATTAGATGTAGGATCTGCCAAAATCAAGGGTGATGAAAAACAAGGGGTAATTCATCACTTAATCGATATCAAAGAGCCAAACGAAACCTACGATGTGGCTCAGTTTCAAACGATGTCTAGAGCTTTAATTGATAAAATCAAGGTACCAATGATTGTTGGTGGCACGGGACTATACATCAAAGCCGTCATCGATAATTATGAGTTTTATGCACCAAAATACGATATAAAAGATGAATCGATGTACGATTCCTATTCAAATGAAGCACTACACGAACTTTTAAAATCCAAAGATGCAAAGACAGCGAATGAACTGCATCAAAACAATCGAAGACGTATCATTCGTGCCATACTTCAAGCGGATTCAAACGTTAAACGAAGTGAGTTAGTTAAGAAGGATGAACGACTCTATGATGCACTTGTTATTTATTTGACAATGCCTCGTGAACAGTTATACGAACGTATTAACTTGAGGGTCGACCAAATGGTTAATGAGGGATTTGTTGAAGAAGCGTTTCACCTCTATCAAGAAGGAATCACTCTAAATATCTTAGGGTATCGTGAATTAAATGCCTACTTTGAAGGCTCGATAAGCTTAGAAGAAGCACTAATTGAAATCAAAAAGAAGACAAGACATTTAGCTAAAAGACAAGAAACTTGGTTTAAACATCAAATGGATGCGACCATAATAAACGTTAATCACAATGAGCTAAATCAAACGATTGAAGCACTGAAAATCAGGTGCAATCAATTCTTAAAGGAGTAATATGAATATCTATTTAATTGGTATGCCGGGGAGTGGAAAAACCACCGTAGGAAAATCATTAGCACAAAAACTGGCTTATACGTTTGTTGATTTAGATGCACAAATCGAACGCAATGCCTTAATGTTTATCGATGAAATATTTGACAAATATGGCGAACAAACGTTTCGAAAATTAGAGACCGAAGCGTTAATTGAAGTGAAATCTTGTGACCAAATGGTGGTATCGACCGGTGGTGGGATTGTTACTAATAATGAAAATAAAGAGCATTTTAATGGCGTAGTCGTCTATCTAAATACTGAACTAGATGTCATTGAAAAACGCATTAAAAATGATTTTCCAAGGCCGTTATTGCAACAACAAAGTTTGGATCAACTTTTTAATAAGCGAATGATGAGTTATATTTTCTTTGCAGATGTCATTGTCGATAATGATCATCAGTTAGAAAAAACAGTAGAAACAATCATCTCAAGGTTAAAAGAAGAGGGGTATTTAAAATGAAAGCCTTAATCATTAATGGTCCTAATTTAAATATGCTTGGAAAGCGTAATCAAACACATTATGGTAGTCTGACATTAAGTGAGTTAAACGAATTGATTAAAAAAACTTACCCATCAATTGATTTTGAGTTTGTTCAATCGAATTCCGAATCGGTTCTAATTGATTTATTACAAACAAACGATAACTATGATTTTATGTTAATGAATCCAGGGGCTTTTGCACATTATAGCATCGCACTAAGAGATGCATTTGAGATTGTAACAAAGCCAAAAGGTATCTGTCACCTTAGTGACATAAGGTTGCGTGAAGAATTTAGACATATCGATTTGTTTGAAGCACTTGCAGATGTTTATGTAAAAGGACTTAAAGAACAAAGCTATCTACAAGCGATTGAAATGTTAACCAAAAAAATATGACAATTGATTTTTTTATGATATAATTATAAAGGAAATTTTCGAGGAGGTAAATTATGATTAGTACAAGTGATTTTAAAACAGGATTAACAATTAGTTTTGATGGTAACATCTATCAAATCATCGAATTTATGCACGTTAAACCAGGTAAAGGTGCTGCATTCGTTCGTTCTAAATTAAGAAATTTAAGAACAGGTTCTGTGATTGACTACACATTTAATGCAAGTGAAAAAGTTGATCGTGCACAAATTGACAAAACCAGAATGCAATATTTATACGTTAATGGGGATGCTCACGTTTTCATGAACATGGAAACTTACGAACAAATCGAACTGACACAAGCGCAAATCGCATATGAAAGTAAGTTTATATTTGAAGGTATGGAAGTTGATGTTATGTTCTATAACGAAATTGAAGTACTTGGTGTTATCTTACCAGACAAAGTCGTATTAGAAGTAACTGAAACTGTGCCTGGCGTCAAAGGAGACACAAAAACAAACGCTTTAAAAGACGCGATCGTTCAAACAGGGCTATTAGTAAAAGTCCCAATGTTCATTGAACAAGGCGAAAAAATCATCGTTAGTACACAAGATGGTTCCTACGTTTCAAGAGATAAATAAGATTAACCAAAACGGGTGAGTTCATCACCCTTTTTTATGGAATAATCATCTGTCTATGTTATAATGATAGATAGATGTAATGGAGGCAATGAAAATGAGATTAACAAAAAAAATTAGCTGAAGCCGGCATTGCCTCACGACGTGGGGCAGTTGAAATAATTACCTCAGGAAAAGTAAAAGTCAATGGAAATGTAATTCTTGAACCAGGATATGACGTCAACGAGAATGATCTAGTCATGATAGAAGACAAAGTCTTAGAAAAAGAAAAACACGTTTATTATCTTATGAACAAACCTACGGGTGTCGTCACAACGGTTAAAGACGAAAAAAATCGTAAAACGGTTGTTGATTTATTAGATGAAGTTGATAAGAGGTACCGTGTGTTTCCGGTTGGAAGACTTGACTTTGACACCGCAGGGTTGCTGTTGTTAACTAACGATGGCAATTTAAATTATTTTTTAACGAAGCCTGACTTTGGCGTAAGAAAAACATATTTAGCACGCGTTGAAGGTTTGGTAAATAAACACATCATTCGCCAACTAAAAGCAGGTGTTAGAATTGAGAATAATTACCTAACTAAAAAGGCAGAAGCAAGATTAGAAGAAGTAAAAGTAAAAGAGAATTCATCTCTTGTGCGTATTACAATCACAGAAGGGAAAAATAGACAAGTCAGACAAATGTTTGAAGCGCTAGGATACCCTGTTAAGAATTTAACGCGTGTTGAATACGATTTCTTAACACTCGATGGTGTTCAAAGAGGTTCATATCGAGAGCTTTCAATTCATGAAGTGAAAAAATTGTATGCGCATACAAAAAAGACAAAAATATAATAGATAATTTATAATTATAATGTTATAATTAATAGGTGTGGAGGGTTAACATGCCAGGATTTAAAGTTGCAATTGACGGACCAGCTGGCAGCGGGAAGTCAACGATAAGTAAAAAAATAGCCGAAAAGCTAAATTTAACACATATTGATACTGGCGCAATGTACCGTGCCATCACGTATTTAGCCTTAGAAAAAGGCATTAATTTAGACGATGAATCCGAATATGAATTTGTTAGCAAAGTTAAAATTGAATATAAGAACGAAAAAATCTATGCAAATGGAATTGACGTCACTACGAAAATCAGGGATGATAAAGTAACGAAAAATGTTTCTAAAGTATCAAGCTTTCCATACGTTAGACGTACACTCGTTAGTATTCAACAAGAGGCTGCTAAAAATATTGATGTTATCATGGATGGTAGAGATATCGGAACCGTTGTTCTGCCAAACGCAGATTTAAAGATTTTCTTAACGGCTCATGTTAAAGAAAGAGCCAAAAGACGTCTTAAAGATAAAGAAGTTAACAATGTCACACAAGACATTGAACAATTAGCTAAAGAATTACAAGAACGTGATTTAAAAGATTCAACACGTAAGGAATCACCACTTGTTGTAGCAACAGATGCAATTGTCATTGACACAACAAATTTTACAATAGAGGATACGATTGAGCGTATCACAAACGAAATATTGAAAAGGAGAATTACCATGGAAGAACTACAAATGAAGGACGTTAAGTTTCAAACACTAAAGGTGCGTGATAAAGTAGAGGGAACGGTTTTCAAAGTTGAAGACAACGTTATCTATTTGACACTCGAAAACTTTGAAGAAGGCAGAATGTTCGTAGAGTTTTACGGTAAGAATATTACCTCTTTTAAAGATGTAGTGAAAGAAGGAGACAAAGTAACTGCAATCATCACAAAAATGAATGATGAACCTTCTTATATTTTATTAAGTCGTTTACCATTACTAAAAGACGAAAGTTTCAAAGTAATCGAAGATGCTTACAAAGACAACAAAACAATTGAAACAAAAATTACTAAAGTAGACGAAAAAGGCCTTCATTTAAAATACGAAGGATTTGACATATTCTTACCATATGGCTTACTTGATCGTGAACTTGTAGAAAGTAAAGACACATTAAAGGGTCAAACACTTGAAGTTCATTTAATCGAAGTGAAAAATGGAAAGAGACCACGTTTGATTGCCTCAAGAAAGCAAATTTTTGAAGCAAGACGTCAACAAGAACTAGAAGAAAGACAAAATGCACGTAAAGAAGAAATCGATCAAATCAACACAGGCGATGTGTTAAAAGGAACGATTGAACGCATTGAACCACATGCGGCAACCGTTAGATTTAACCACGTTGCAGGGTTGCTTCGTATTTCACAAATTCAACACAGACGTATTGAAGACATCAACGAAGTAATTAAACTTGGTGATGAAATCGAAGTCAAAGTAATTAAAAAAGAAGGCATGAGATTAGATTTATCTCATAAAGCGTTACTGCCAACACCGTTTGAAGCTTTTTCAGAAGAGCATAAAAAAGGTAGTGCGGTTAAAGGTGCCGTGGTTCAAAAACTGCCATTTGGTTTAATCATTGAATTAGAAGAAGGTGTTCGTGGTTTATTACACCAATCAGAATATTCTTGGAATCCAAATGATAATTTCGCTAATTTTGTTAAGATTGGCGATGTGGTCGAATCAGCCGTGTTATTAGTAGATGTTAAAAAGAAAAAGATCAGCTTAAGTAGAAAAGCATTATTTGACAACCCATGGAAAAATGTTTCATTTAAACGTGGAGAAAATGTTGAAGTCAAAGTGATTGAAATCATTACTGATAAAGGCATGAATGTTGAAGCTAAAGGTGTTGTAGGCTTTATTCCTGTATCTGAATTATCAACAGAAAGAGTCAACAAAATCGAAGATTTATTTGCAGTAGGTGATACTATGCAAGCAAGAGTAATCGATGTAAATCCAAAAGAATGGTATTTAAAGTTATCGGTTAAACAAATTGCAGAGGATTCATTAAGAAGTGAGTATGAACAATATTTAACACATGACGAAGAAGCAACGACAACCATCGGTGACTTATTCGAAAATTTATTAACTGAAAAAGACAAAAAATAAAATAGAGGTGATACTTATGCCATTTACGGTAGCGATTGTCGGACGTCCAAACGTCGGGAAATCAAGTTTATTTAATCGCTTGGTTGGCACGAGACTGTCCATCACAGATGACGCCCCAGGTGTCACAAGAGATCGCATTTATGCGAGAGCTGAATGGCTAACAAAAACCTTTGCTGTAATCGACACAGGGGGCATCGAAATAGGCGATGCTCCCTTTTTAGAACAGATTAAACAGCAAGCGTTAGTGGCCATTAATGAAGCAGATTTGATCGTTTTCGTTGTTGACTCAAGATCAGGGTTAACGGATGACGATAACGTGATTTCAAAAATGCTATATCAAACAGATAAGAAAGTAATAGTTGCTGTAAATAAAGTTGATAACGTTGACTTGAAAAACAGTATTTATGAATTTTACGCACTTGGATTTGGTGATCCAATTGCAATCAGTAGTAATCACGGGATTGGTATTGGTGAATTGCTAGATCAAATTGTTGCAGAAATGCCTGAGGACAATAAGATGCTTGAGGATGATGACATCATCAAACTTGCCGTTATTGGATATCCTAACGTCGGTAAATCTAGTTTAACGAATGCGATTTTAGGTCAAGAACGTGTCATCGTAAGTGAAATTGCCGGTACGACCCGGGATGCCGTTGATACACCATTTAAAAAAGACGGTAAAGAATATATCATTATCGATACAGCAGGTATTAAAAAACGTGGTCAAGTTTACGAAAGCACTGAAAAATACAGTGTATTAAGAGCTGTCTCAGCGATTGAACGCTCAGACGTTGGACTTGTTGTGCTTGATGGATCAAGGGATTTGATTGCTCAAGATAAACACGTTGCAGGTTATATACAAGATTATGCAAGAGCGGCAGTTATTGTTGTCAATAAGTGGGACGCTGTTGAAAAAGATGAAAAAACGATGAAGAAACTAACGGATCATATTTATGATGAGTTTAAGTTCTTAACGTTTGCCGAAGTTTGTTTTGTTTCTGCTAAGGAAAATAAACGAATTTCAACCATCTTTGAATCCGTTGAACGTGCGTATGAAAACTTTAATAAGCGTATTCCGACGAACATCATTAATGATGTCTTGTTAGATGCGGTTTCAATGAATCCGCCAGCAACCTTTAATCAAGGAAAAGCGAAATTTTCATACGTTACACAAGTATCAACAAAACCACCGACGTTTGTTATCTTCGTAAATGACCCATCATTTGTACACTTTTCTTATTTACGTTACCTAGAAAATCAATTTAGAAAATCATTTGATTTTACAGGCACGCCGATTAAATTGATATTACGAAAGAAGGATTAAGTTATGAAAGTTTCAATCATTGGCGGGGGCGCATGGGGAGCTACCCTTGGACAACTCTTGATTGATAATAATCATGAGGTTCTAATTTATGATATTAACGAATCTTTTGTTAACAAGATTAACCAAGAACACATACACCCATTTTTTAATGACGCACTATCAAAGAACTTATTAGCTACAAAGGATTTAGAAGAAGCACTCAAATTCTCTAATTACTTATTGCTTGCGGTTCCTACAAAAGTCATGAGATCTGTTTTAAAAACAATCAATCAAAAAATTACAAATAAAACCTATTTCATCAATGTATCAAAAGGAATCGAACCAGATACATTCAAGCGCGTAAGTGAAATTGTCACCGAAGAAATAGAAGCTGACAAACTTGCAGGCTTTGCAGTACTAACCGGACCATCACACGCTGAAGAAGTGATCAAACGTAAATTAACCCTTCTAACGGTTGCCTCGTTAAATCAATCATTTGCTGAAGAACTTCAAGTTATTTTTTCAAATGAAACTTATATGAGGGTTTACACATCTAATGATCTAATTGGATGTGAAGTGGGCGGTGCTGCAAAAAACGCAATTGCAGTTGTTAGTGGGATTGCAACAGGACTTGATTTAGGTGAAAATGCGCGTGCAGCCCTCATTACTAGAGGTATATTAGAAATTGTCCGTATTGTTGAAGTCTATGGCGGTAAACGTGATACCGCATTTGGGTTGACTGGGGTCGGTGACCTGATTGTTACGGCATCAAGTGAAAATTCTAGAAATTTTAAGGCAGGTAAAAAAATAGGTCAGGGTATGGCTGTTGAACAGATATTTTCATCTGAAGCACAGACCATTGAGGGAATTAGAAGTATCTACGCCCTTCATCAATTGGCCGTTTCAAAAGACATGAGTTTACCAATCATTTCAACCGCTTATAAAGTTATTTATGAGAGTCTTTCAATCAAAGATGCAATGAATGAATTATTAACTCGAACCCTTAAAAGTGAGAAAATAGAATAACTAAACTGAGTGTGTAAACGCTATTTCACGCACAGTTAACGCATAAAATTTAAAAAAATGTTTAAAATACATTGCATATCAAATTATTAAGTGTTATAATGGCCTTATAAAGACAAGAGGAGGTTCATTATGAACAAAACTGAATTAATTGCAGTAGTTGCTGAAAAAGCTGAAGTAACAAAAAAAGTTGCTGAAGAAGTTTTAAATGCATTTGTTGGAACAGTAGCAGACAGCCTAGGTAATCATGGCGAAAAAGTAGTATTAACTGGTTTCGGTACATTTGAAGTTCGTAATCGCGCTGCTAGAGAAGGTCGCGATCCTCGTTCTGGCCAAACAATTAGTATTCCTGCACAAAAAACACCTGCATTTAAAGCTGGTAAAGTTTTAAAAGACGCTGTAAAATAAAGAAAATGCCAAATTATTTGGCTTTTTTTTTGTCTCAAAATTGATTTAAAACCAGTGCTTTAATCGTCGTGAATCTATGTTATAATGGGTAATAGGTGATTACTATGGAACAAGCATTTAGTATGGCAGCGCAAAACAACTTAACTTTTTTCTATCAAAATCCGATTAATTTACAAATTCAGGATTCACGAAAACAATCACTACTCCATTACGCAGTACGGACAAGTGCTAATGAAGTCATAGAATACTTGTTAACTAATGAAATCGATGTTAATGTGATTGATTATATGGGTGAAACCCCTTTGTTTGACTGCGTACGGAAATCGAAAATTTCAATTGCTAAGCGATTAATTAGGCGGTTTGCAAACGTAAACATTAAAAACGCTAAAGGGGAATTACCAATCCATATCGCTGCTAGTAAAGCAGACGTAGAAATGATGAAACTGCTTGTAGAAAATGGTAGTAATGTTGATGAACTGACGAATCGAGGGGAATCGGTACTACACTACGCAATTAGAAGCAACCAAGTAGAGTTTTTGAAGTATACGCTTCAATTATCGAGTCGATTCTCGAGTGAAACGGATAACCAAGGTAATACCTTACTTCATGTTGCTAGTGGGTATGGATTATCAAACATTACAAAGTATTTGCTAGAATCAATGCACAACCCTCATCTAAAAAACGAACGTCTAGAAACACCGTTGTTTCACGCAATTAAGAGCGGTTCAATTGAAACAATATCGTTACTTCTTAATCATGGGGCATATGTCAATCTAAAAAATCGTTTTGGTGAATCCATCAGCGATATTGCCTCACAAAGCGATAGCATTGGTGTAAAAGAATTAATTGAAACACACCTTCAAGGCAGTTTATACCAAAAAAATATAAAAAAATACCCTCTTAGATACGCAGTGATCAAAGAGGATATGGATTTACTTAGAACATATTTATACCAAGGCACTAAAGATATTAAAGATGAATATCAAATGAATGCTTGTGAATACGCATCTAAAAAAGGGTTAAAAGAATTTATTAAACAGCTAAAAGAAAAATCATAATGACTGACACAGCGTTTGAAAAAGCATGTACAAATATGCTTGCCCAAATGTTGTGTTTATTTTTTATATAAACATAACCAAGCGCAAAGCCACTAACGATGTAGGTAACACCATTAACGACGAATGCCGCTAGACTCGCTTCTGAACTAACGTGGATCAATCCAAATAAAAGTGAACTAATTAATAACGCCATGTATTCGTTTTTGAATAAAGAGAAAATCGCTTTGCGAAAGACGAGTTCTTCAACAACTGGTGCAAAGAAAACAACAGGAATAATCATTAAAAGTCCACTAGAAGAAAGCATCATTTCTTCGATTGCTGCTTGATTTAGTGAGGTAGTCATCTCATAATTGAACAACGTCGATAGAATACCACTTAAGGCATTACCAACAATATTTCCCGCAATCATGTAGAAGTAACCAATTAAGATGATTGGTAGCCAACCAGCTAAGCTAAGTTTTGATGAGCGCCATTCAGATTTTAATTGATTAAAGAAAAGTGGTACAATACTAATCATCAATATAACATAAACGATAAACTGTAAAGTCGCAGCCGCTTCAGGTGCGAAACCAGCGGTTGCTTGAACCGTCTGATAACCATCTCTTGACTCAAACACGGGATCAAACAAAATTTGGAACTCATCATTGTCTGAGTAACGATAACGGATGATTTTTGTTTCGTTCGTATCGTTTTTCCATGTTGTGTCGGTATCGACGTAAATTGTAAGAATTTCATCAAGTAAATAAGGGCTATCATTCTTAAGGTAGTTATTCTCAGGGTTAGCTAAGAAAACAAAACCATTAAGTTCGTAAATGATTTTAACCTCAGATTTGAACGAAGCATCTAGTGAATCGAACTCATCTTGTGCCATGTAGCCAATGGCATACTTATTCTTATCAATTTGATACGCCATTTCTTCATACGCATTTCGTCTAACCACGGATTCCGGTTGGACTGAAATGAATATGACACTTACAATTAACCCACCTAAAATAGAGATTAATAGATAAACAACGATCGATATTAATGATCTTTGTTTAGAAAAATCAGTTGATTTCTTTATAAAATCAGTTTCTTTTTTATTGTCTTCAAATAATTCATCAAAATTGATTTCGTCTTTTTGATTCATAATTTATCACTCCTTTAGAAAAATGACAATACACATTTATTATACACTAACTTAATTAGGTTTTTACTTTTTTCTTGCATTATGATATGATAATAGAAGAACTTGTTAAAATTCCCATAATGAGAATCAAGTGCATGAACTAAAGGGGTAGAATATATGAAAAAAACATATTTAGTAATAGGATTAGATACGTTTGGTATTTCTGTGGCAGAAGAGCTCACTGAACTTGGAGCAGATGTGATTGCATTAGATATCAAGGAAGAAGCGGTTAACCGCGTGGCTACGCATGTTAATAATGCGGTCATTGGGGATTCCACCGATTACCATGTGTTGCGTGAGATTGGTGCACAACACGTGGATATGGCAATCGTATCAATTCCTGGAAATGTTCAAAATAGTATTTTAACGACGATGATCTTAAGTGACATGAACGTCCCTAAAATCATTGTAAAGGTCGATAACGATTACCACGCAAAAGTTGCCGAAAAAGTAGGAGCAACTGAAGTCATCTCCTCTGAAAAATCAGCGGGCAGACGACTCGCACGTAAAATTCTTAGTGATAATGTGCTGGATTACTATAACATCACAGACGACTATGGTGTTTATGAAATTATGGTAGGAAAAGACTTTGAGGAAACCACAATCTTAGAGATGGATATTCGTAATCGTTATGATGTGACGGTTTTACTAATCAAACGCGGGAAAGAAACAATTCTCCCTAAAGCGGAAAACTACGTTAAAGCAGGCGACATTGTCATTGTCGTTGGGAAACATAATAAAATATCAAAATTTCAATTACGTCTTGTATAAAAATCAGTTTACGCTGATTTTTTTCATATCAAATTATGTTATAATATAAGGGGGTTTTGAACAGTGAAAATCTTAATAGCAACACAAAATCAACACAAAAAACTTGAGATGGAAGCCATCCTAAGAAACGCATCAGTCACATTATTAACACTAAAAGACTTAAATGATTTTGATGAGGTTACTGAAGATGGCGATACATTTGAAAAAAACGCAAGTATAAAAGCATCGTACTTTGGGAATAAACATCAAATGTATACGATTTCTGATGATTCAGGCTTAATGGTCGATGCACTTAATGGTGCACCAGGCGTTCATTCAAAAAGATACTCATCCACAGGTTTGGATGAAGACAATAACCAAAAATTACTTAATTCACTCAAATATACAACAAATAAAAATGCAACTTTTGTATCAAACATTTGTTTTTATGACCCGTTTTTGAAAGAAGAAAAACACTTTACAGGCCGGGTAGAAGGCACCATCCTTGAAAAACCAAGAGGTACAAATGGTTTTGGTTATGACCCTTTGTTTTACATCGAAAATTATCAATTAACTTACGCAGAGATGTCAAACGATCTAAAAAACAAAGTATCGCACCGTAGTATAGCACTAAGTAAATTTAAGGAGGCTCTTCATGAAATTATTAATCACATCTGACGCACATGGTAGATTCGATTTATTAAGAAAAGTCCATGCCAAACACAACGACGTGCTTCATCACATTGATGCAGGTGATTTAATGTTATCGGTTAAAGAACTTGAAACCTTGAACTTGATTGCGGTTAAAGGCAATAGTGATCACTACCTAGACCTACCAAAAATACAATTGATCAATTTAGAAAATCTTGATATTTTAGTCGTTCACGGGCACGAACATAACGTTAAATACGGCCTTGAACAACTAATTAAAGTCGCTGAGTCGTATGACGTTGATTTATGCATTTATGGACACACGCATCAAAAACAAATGATTGTTCACAAAGGCATCACTTATTTAAATCCAGGGGCTATTTCTGGATTTAATGGGAGTTATTGTCTTTATGAAAACGGAAAAATTACATTCTACGAGGTATAAAAATGGAAAATTTAATTAAAGAAAAAGCAGAAGAAATATTAGGTCAAGGCGTCAATGTTAAGTATCGCTTACTTGGTGGTATGAGTAATTACACGTTTGTAATTGAAAAGGACAATCAGTTATACACGTTTCGTCAACCAGGTGAAAATGCGTTTCATTTTGTTGACAGACGCGTTGAAGAGAAAAACATTGAATTAGCAGAATCACTCGGAATAACCAATCATACCATCTATTTAAATAAGGATAATGGCATCAAAATTGCAAAATACGTTGAGGGAACAATTCTTTCGACGCTTGATAGAAGTAAGCATCTAGAAAAAGTTTCTGAGGTGTTAAAAGTGATTCATCAAAGTGGTCTAAAAGCAGAAAATGACTACGGTTTAATTGAACGTTTAACGAAATATGAAGGGCTACTTGAGTCGATTAACCCAAGATACACCGAACTTAAAAACGAGTGGCTTGAACTCTATAAAACGTATAGCAAAGTGACAAAGGTGCTGACTCATGGTGACGCACAACCATCAAATTTCTTAATTACAGGCGATCACGCATTAATCGTTGATTTCGAATTTACAGCAAATAACGATCCCTATTATGATTTGGCGTGCTTCGGAAACATTGATTTTAATGACGCACTTCTCTTGCTTGATGTTTATCTTGACCACAAAACGACCAATGAAGCCATCAAACGATTAATTTATAACCGTTACTTTCAGTGTCTTCAATGGCATTTGGTTGCGACTTATAAACACAACATCGGACTTAGTGAAAAATTACACATCCCTTTTGATAAAGTAGCTCTATTATATTTAGAAAAAATCGACGCATTAAAAAAACAATTTGATGAGGTGAAATAACCGATGTTAGAAGAATTGTTAAAAAAACCACATACACTTGAAACACTTCAAGAAATTGAGGTTTTTTTAACTGAAAATCATTCTAATGATGAGTTAGTACAAGCCAAAATTTTCTTGTCAAAGGTATTAATTTCTTTGAAACAAGAAAATACAGCAATCGAAAAACTGGATCAATTATATAACGAACTTCGGTTTCAAAACGCATCAGTCATAAAGGATCAAATCAGAAAATTAAAGATCGATGCTTTAATTGAGTTAAATGCGTTTCAACAAGCAAAAATTGAAATCGAATCACGTAAGATTGAGTTGCCGATTTTAAAGCAGTACGCGTATTATTTAGATTTGATTCAATTAAAGAAAAAAACAAAGGAGTCGTATAGAGACGAGATCACACTCGCATTAAACGAACAGCTCCCCTTAGAGACGAGACAAGCTTTTTTGATTGAAAAGCTCCATTTATTGGTTGAAGAAAGTGATTATGAAAGTGCTCTTCAAACCATCCAATTAATCAGAGAAATGCTTGTACTTCCTTCGACTGATCAAATTCTAATCAACATTGAATCTGAAATATACTACAAACAAAACGATTTCGAAAAGCTATTAGCCTTTGAGAGACTAAGTGAATTAGACAAGCAAGATTTGTACGTTTTAAAAGCATTGATTTCATTAGAGAAATATAGACAAGCAAGTATATATGAAGTCGAGCATGAAAAACGAATTGATGAACTTGATCCATACACGCGTAAAGAAATCTACGCACTACTAATTGATATGTATGAAAAAACAGGCCCAATTATTTCACTTGAAACTTATCAAAAGAAACATAAAAAAGTAATCAAGCAAATTCAGCTTGAAAGAAAAGAACAAGAAAAAGAAATAATCCCCGTTTTAGAATTAATAAACGAGAAAGTAGAAATACCTCAAAAATCAGATGAAAAAGAAGTGATTGTTTCTACTTTAGTTGAAGATAATATAACTGTTTCAAAAGAGAATTTAGATTACTTAAGTGATAATCACGAAAAGACACATCAAACCTTGAGTGTAGCATCAGAACTCTTAAAGATCGTTTCTGAACAAAATGAACACATTCTTTTTAGAGAGAAGCTAAGACTACTTTTAGTTTATCTTTCTAGACAAGTGCAATTTACAGACGCAATCATCTACGTTAAGCCTAATGTATATCATTATAAGAAAGAACGCTTATACGACAAAAACATACAACCGACGGATCTTTTGAAGACCGTTTTAGGTGCTTCATATGAGTTGTTAGAAGACATTGTTGAATCGACAGACATCATTAGTTATCCACTCGATATACTCTCAGGAAAACCGCTATTAGAACTTGGTATTAGACAAATATATAGTTATCCGATTGGACACATCGGCTCCGTCGTGTTTTATCAAGATAAAGAAGAAGACATCATGAAGTCCGATGACATTTTCAAACTGACATCAATGATATTAAACAATAGTTATTCAGCGGATAAAGCACTCGACAAAAAAAATCGTAATTCAAAGCAATTCGAACGTTTTTTCGAATCCAAGCTTGGTGTATTTAGGATTTTAACGGATCATCAAGTGAAATTTAACACGTATGGAAGGGAACTCTTTTCTTTTAACAAAACAGACTCGATTGATCACTATGTCTCTCGAATTCACTCAACCGATCAACTGAACTATCAAAATACGATAAGACGTCTTAAAAAGAAAGAAGATGTTCAAGCACGATTGATTTATGGTTATATGGATAAAATATTAAAAGAAACATTTTTTGTAGATACAACAAACTATCCATATGACATTTATTCCTACATTGAAGACATCACAAAAGAAAAAGCCTACGAACAAGCACTAAAAGAAAAAGCGATAAACCATGTCAAATATGAACTAAAGAATACAAACGCGCTTTCTGAGGAGTTTAAAGAAATCATAAACGAAAAATGTTCGTTTATCTTAATGGGACTTGAAAAACTAGAAGATCTCGAACTTATCTATGGGAAATCTACGGTCGATCTATACTATCAAGAATTGATTGTCTTTATTAATCAAAGGATTAAAGATATTCGATCAATATATTACTTAGACGACTACAAAACGTTGATTATCATGAATAAAAATGACATAAGAGCAGTGGAAAAATGGGTAAAATTTTTTATAAAACCATCGATGGATTGGAATCAACAACACTTAAAAAACAGCGTTACTTATTGAATTTAGGTATTTTAAGATACCCGATTAATACAGAAGAAAAGAACCTAGATAAGCTGATGAAGTATTTATCTATTGCACTTCTTAAGTCGAAACGGATCAAAGAAGGACTAAAATACCAATATTTCGACTACAACGATTACGTCGAAGATCAATTTGAAACAAATTTAATTAAACAAATCGATGATCAAATTACAAACGAAACACTAGATCTCTGTTTTACACAGATTATTGACTTAGCGAATAACCGTATCTACGGTTATGACGTCAATGTATATTCACATGAAATTGATATTTCAAGTCAATATTTTTATATTATCGCTAGTAAAAGAAATTTATTGGAAAAATTGGAAAAGTATCTCATTAAACAATCCTTCAAGGCACTAAACGAAATTGTGAAAAAGACTCAAAAATACGTGAGACTCAGTCTCTCAGTCTCTGCCAATACACTTAAATTAAATGAGTTTAATCGATTTATTTTTGGGTTATACGAACAATATCAAATCCCTTATCATTTAGTCGACTTTGTGTTTTTGATGAAAGATGGTACATTGAGTGATTTTCAGAAGTCAAAAGAACTGAATGAAGCTGGTATTTCGATTGGCGTTGATCAATTGAACTATACGTTAGAAACCTACACGAATTTCTATCACATTACCGATCGACCTAGAAGCTTTAGCGAACGATATTTAAGTTTGTTATCCCATCAAAAGGCATTTTTTGACACACATAAAATCGGCGTTGTCTTTTATAATGTATCGGATAAAAACGAGCAAAAGAAACTGTTAGAACTTGGCATCAAATACATCAAAAATCAAAAAACTGATCAAGTACTTAAGTTGAACCAAATCATTGATATTATTAATGAATCAACTTAAGATTTGAGGAAAAGAGGAAGCTATGTCTTATCTTTCAAGTGTCTTAGCCATAGAAGAAAGCACGATCAATCGAAAGAAAGATCAAAATTATTATAAGATTGCTTCTTGTATACAGGTGTTAAAGCATTCGATTTCAATCAATGAAGCATTCATGAATAACATTGAATTAACCGACAAAAAAGATGTTTTAATTCACTTGTTTGGATTGCTTCAAAATTTATTTGTTAGCATTGATGCACTATATGATATTTCAAAAGCAACCATGTCACATCGCTATTCGGTCAACCTGAATTTAAATAAAACCTTGCATGAACTCAAATACATCCGAAATGATATTGTGGGTCATCCAACCCATCGAACCTATAACACGGGTGGGTTTGGCTTTTCATTGATGAACATGGAAGAAACCACGATGAAATTCTTAAAGTACGAGACGCACATCTACAAAAGAGAGAAACACGATTATGTTTCTAGAGTTGTAAATACAGAAGAACTGATTAGTGAATTTTTAAATGAGGCAGAAGATATTTTGCACGAAATCAATGTCTCTATTTCAGATCGTGTTGAAAAAGGAAACATCTCAATTCTTATTTATGATTTCATTGCTGATTTAAACATAGGAAAATTTAACTATCAATTACTTAGCGAAATCAGTGAAATACAAAAAAACAAATGTAAAAGCCTCTCAAACGTCACATCACCGCATTTTATGGCGGATTGATCTTTTATATGTTTTAGATAATTGGAAAGAGAAGAACAAAGAAAAACAAGAAATGATTGAGTACATGAAACTTCAACAAGCCATCAAAATTTATGAAATGGCTTGTGTGGTTGAAAAAATAGAACCGAAATACGTTAAGACGGTACTACCAAGTTTATTAGATAGTTTCTATCGGTTTATTAAAAACGATGAAAGACGTATGAAATTTTTGAGCTATTTAAAAGATTTGGATCACCCATATCATCAAAGTGACTTGGATGAATTAATCGAAGACGCAAATCAGGATTCACGTGCTAGAACGGTATTAAATTGGCTTAAAAGACAACAAAATGAACACAAAGTGTTTCTTTTGGGTAGCGAACTAGAGAAGTACGACAAAAACAAATAAAAAAGAGAGCGATTTAGCTCTCTGTTGTCAATTCAGACAAGTCATCGACCTCTTTGGTCGATTTTTTGTTTTTTTCTTTTTTTGTTTTTTATCTTTGTGTGAATCCTCTACAGAAGAAAGTGCTAACAAGTCCGATTGAAGGATAACGTGTGCAATGTATGATTTGATGCTCGCATCAAGTGCTAACCTCAAAGCAAGCATCTTTAAGTCTTGTCTTTGTTCATCCGTACTTTCGATAATCGATTTCGCATCGGTTGCCATTTGGAAAGTCACATCGTTTAATGTCTTTTCATAAGCGTTATAAAGGGATTCAATGGTTTCGTTTTGGTCGGTTAGAATCACTTTGATGTCATTAATGGGTAAGACGCGTTTTAGATTAGCAATGATAATTAAAGAAGCAAGCGATTGTTTGTCATATTTCTTACTAATTGGTGCTTCAATCACTTTATCTTTGACGTAGTTATTGATCATTGAAGCAGTCAGTTTATTGTTTTGATCTAAATAAGAAGGCATGTACTTATCGATGTAAGTAAGGACTTGATCCATGTAGAGATCAATTTCAGGGAAATTTTCATATTCAGGTACTCTATATTTTGATAATTGATCAAATAGTCTTAATAATTTTTCCATTCTATCACCAAATCTATTATAGCATAGTTCAAACAACTGTGAAGTATTTTTTTTAACGGCTTGACATTGTTATTATAATGTTATAAACTAGTATTGAAAACTAGATGAACCACAAATCGATATGAGGTGATGACGTGAGTAAAATAAAAATTATAGGTGATTCCTTGTTAAAGGGGATTTATTACGACGAATCAAAAGATAGACATACCATCTTGAAAAACAGCGGTATTGAGCGATTGAAGAAGGATGGCTATAATATAACGAACGACACTAAGTTTGGTTTGACCACTCCAAAAGCGCTTGAAATATTAAAAAGAGACATCAATACGTTTCAACAGTTTGATGAAGTCTACATAGAACTTGGCGGTAATGATTGTAACTACGATTGGGATCAAGTGAGTTTAAATCCTTACAAGAACCACCAGCCGGTAACACCAATTGATGCTTACGAATCGGCACTTTGTGAGATAATAGACTTTCTAAGAACCTATCAAATAAAACCCATTTTGGTGAGCTTACCGCCACTCGATTATAAACAATTTTATTGTTACATCATCAAGGGAAGAAATGAAGCAAATATTATGGCGTTCCTAAAAACGAAAGAAGAAATCTACTTGCATCAAAAAAGATACAATGACGTCGTATACAAAATATCAAGACAAAAGAAAGTTGACTATATTCCACTGCGAGAAATGTTTCTAGATCGTGTTGATTTTCTAAACTTTATTTGTAAAGATGGCATGCATTTGACCGAAAATGGTCAAGAAGTGATTTATGAATCATTCTTAAAATTTATGTAAAAAAAGAGACTAATGTCTCTTTTTTTCTACATTAAGTGTGAAAATCCGACCAATATTGATTGATAGAAGCGATAAAGGAAGCCATTTTTTTTAAGCATTTCACTTGTGATTAAGTGTGAGGAATCGATGGATTCTTTCATGTAATTTTTGATATCATTAATCGCTTTTACTTGATACAACCAAACGTTATTTTCAAAATGAAGATATAAACTTCTAAAGTCAAAGTTTGTGGTACCGACAATGGCTAATTCGTCATCGATTAAGACAATTTTAGAATGAATAAAGCCTTTTTGGTATTTATGGATATAAATGTTTGGTGTCTTTAATAACTCTTTATAGTAGTACTCAGAGGCCACTTGTACGTAACGTTTATCTGGGATTCCAGGGACGATAATATCAACCCTAACCCCAGATTCTGCTGACACCTTTAAGGCAGTCATGAGCTCGTTATCGATAATGAAATAAGGGCTTGTAATTTGGATAGACTTTTTTGATTGCATGATCAAATTTAAATATGCGTGTTTTGTTATAAAATTGTCATCAAGAGGGGAATCTGCAAAAGGAATGACATACCCATCATGTTTGACATTGATGGTAGGTTTATATAGTGGATAGTCCGATTGGGTGTGCTTGTTATAATCCCAGTTTTCTAAGAAAATCAGTGTTAAGCTCCATACCGCATCACCTTTTAGCATGATTGCAGCGTCCTGCCAGTGGCCATAGACTTCTTTTAAATTCATGTATTCATCGGCTAGATTAATGCCACCTGTGAATCCGTAGTTTCCATCAATAACGATTATTTTTCGGTGATCTCGATAATTCATGGCTAAATTTAGACGTGGTCGCATTGGATTGAACACACTAACCTTGATACCATCATGGATTAATTGCTCTTTGAACGATTTAGGTTGTTTAAATGAGCAACCAAAATCGTCGTAGATGATACGGACATCAATGCCTTCACTTGCTTTCTTTTTTAATACATTATGAATTTGAGTCCATACAATGCCAGGCTCAATAATAAAGTATTCTAAAAAAATGAATTTCTTAGCACTTTCTAGTAGCGGAAGAAGCGCGTCAAGTTTATCTTGACCTGATGGAAAAAAGGTGGTCTCCGTTTTTTCATATAATGGCCATTTATCAAAACCTAAATGACGTACTTGTTTAGATATTTGGTCATCATAAAAGACGGCACTGCCAAGACTCTTCGTCAAGGTCTTTTTTCGGATTTCACGATAATGAGTCATGTCTTGCATCACTTTTTTTGAAAGTTTGTGGGGTTTAAACATAACGTAGAAAAGTCCACCAAAGATCGGTGCAATCAATATTGGAATGATCCAAGCGATTTTATAATGCATGGGTTCACTACTAACAAAAACATAGATGACAATCAAATAGCTGATGGCCTCAAAAAAATAAAGAAGTATCGTTGATAGCTTACTGACGTAAAAAACAACATAACCAAAAAAAACAAGTTGAAGTAGAATTAATAAGGCAATTATCGTACTTTTATGAGTCAAAAAACGAATGAATTTGTACATGTTATACTCCTTTTTTGTATATAATATGGTAGGAATCAATTGATTTTTGATAACCGTTGAACACCTCTGGTAAATCATCGATTTTCAGTATGTTTTCTTGGATGATGTATCTTAATAAGGCACCCCTATTTTGTTTATTAAAAACAGATATCGCCTTGCATTTGTCATTTTGACAATCTAAAAATGAAACGTCAAAAACAGGGATATCTCGCTTAATTAAACTTGAAAATTCAGTGGATGTCAACGATAGTATTGGTTCATTGAAACTCTCTAAATAGGCATTGATGACCGGTTTCCAAATGGTTCTAAGGTTTAAACCTTTTACCGTGAAATCCAAACGATAAGGTCTAATTGGATCGGTTGGTTTTATTAGGCCATAAAGTGCATCGATGACGATTACTTGGTCATTTAATCTCATTTTTTCATTTTTTGTCAGACTAGGGTAGTCTAGATGAAGATAAGAAACCCCTTTGTAAAGAGAAAATGCCTCAAAACTGTGTGCTTGATCAAATGTTTGATAAAAGTGATAGACCTCTTCACTGAGGGTTTCAGACGTTTTAAACTTAATTGATATCGCTTCTTTACTCCAAGATTTAATTAGGTTAACTAACTCAATCGTTTCTTTTCTAAAATGGCCTTTTTGTTTTGTTGGTTTGACGTTTTCATTAAACGTTTTTGCAGGCGCAAACAGTATTTTCATTTTTATCACCGTCCTAATTATACAATAATTTAAGCTGTTTATAAAAGAAATGTATATCTTTTGAGGTTTATTATTAAAAAAGCTATAATGGAAATACTTAAGGAGGCAACATATGAAAATAGAAGTATGGTTAGATTTCACATGTCCTTTTTGTTACATAGCAAAAAAAAGATTCGAAAGAGCAACAGAACAGTTTGAGTTCCGTGATGTGGTAGATGTGACTTATAAGAGTTATTTATTAAATCCTTTGGTGACTAAGACATTATCGATGGACGCCAATCAAGCCTTAGCACTGCATAAGGACATTAGTGTAGAAGAAGCTAAAGAAATTCATCATAAAATAGCTTTAATGGCATTTGAAGACGAAATCAGTATCAATTTTGATCAAGTCCAAGTGACCTCAACGTTTCATGCGCATCAATTGTTAAAGCTTATTTCAAATAAGAACGAGCAAAAGATTCTATCAAATGCCATTTACAAAGCGTATTTCGAAGAAGGAAAAGACATTTCATCGATACCGTTATTAATTGAACTAGGAAAACAAGTCGGTTTATCCTCTGATTTGATAAAAAAGACGTTAACATCAAATCTCAAACAAAGAGAAATTGAGTTTGACAATGACGAAGCGATTAGTTATGGTATTACAGGGGTCCCATTTTTCGTAATCGATCAAACGTATAGTCTTTCAGGCGCACAAAAAACTGAGGCATTTCTAGAAATGCTTTACCGAGTGTATAAAAGGACCGTCGATGACAGAAGAATAAGACTTTCAAAAACAGAATACTGTGTCGGCGATGATTGTGATTATGTACCAAAAATAAAGAAGGATTAAGGCCAAACCGTCATGAAAACGGTTTGTTTTTTTTCATCGTCCATAATTAAATTGTAAAGGGTCGGATATTTTGGTAAAATAGATATTACGTTAAGGAAGGTAATAGAATGAGAAATTTATCGATGTTAATTGATTTTTATGAATTAACGATGGCAAACAGTTATTATCATCATCATAAAAATGAAGAAGCTGTATTTGATTTGTTTTTTCGTAGTGTGCCAGATGACGGCGGTTATGCGGTCATGGCAGGGCTTGAACAAGCAATTCAGTACATTCAAGAACTGAAATTTGATGAAAAAGACATTGACTATTTAAGAACAAAGAAGTTATTTGATGAAGGCTTTTTGACTTATTTACTCAATTTTAAATTTTCTTGTGATGTCTCAGCCATCAAAGAAGGGACACCTATTTTTCCAAATGAGCCTGTCATGGTGGTTAGAGGACCGATTATTGAGTGTCAGTTAGTCGAAACGATGTTGTTATTGACCATCAATCATCAAAGTTTGATTGCGACAAAAACCTCGCGCATCGTTTATGCAGCCAAAGGCAGAAGTGTCTTGGAGTTTGGATCAAGACGTGCCCAAGGCTATGATGCGGCGAATTTTGGTGCACGTGCGGCTTATATTGCGGGTGTTATCGGCAGTGCAAATACAATGACCGATCGTGATTTTAAAATTCCAGCACTTGGAACTATGGCCCATTCGTTTATACAAAGTTTCGATAACGAGTACGATGCATTTTTAGCTTATGCAAAAACCTACCCAGATTCAACGGTACTTCTTGTGGATACGTATTCGACGATTCACTCGGGACTACCGAATGCGATTAGAGTCTATAACGACTATTTAAAACCAATGGGTAAAACCCTTAAGGGTATCCGAATTGATTCTGGTGATTTGACTTATTTATCGAAGAAAGCACGTGAAATGCTTGATGCGGCTGGATTAGCTGAAACAAAAATTACAGTTTCCAATTCATTAGATGAGTATTTGATAACTAATTTAGTTCAACAAGGTGCACAAATCGATGCATTTGGTGTTGGCGAAAGATTAATCACATCAAAAAGCGATTCGGTATTTGGCGGGGTATACAAACTTGCAGCTCTAAAAGACAATGGGGCAATGATTCCTAAGATGAAGCTTTCTGATAATGTGGTAAAGACAACGAATCCAGGTGTTAAAAAACTTTATCGTTTATTTGATCAAAGCTCAAATAAGGCGATTGCTGATGTGGTCACGTTAGACACAGAAGTAATCAATGAAAATGAACCTTATTTATTGTTTGATCCAAACTTCCCATGGAAACAAAAACTAGTCAGCGACTTTAGAGCGGTCTCTTTATTAGAACCAATCTTCAAAAAGGGCAAATTAGTCTATCAAAAACCGTCATTAGAAGAAATCAGAAGTTACCACAAGGAACAAATGTCAACGCTATGGGATGAAGTCAAACGGTTCGAAAACCCACACCCATATTACGTCGATTTGTCTAGGAAATTATGGCAACTTAAACAAGATTTAATTGAAAAGTACGCTAAAAACAGCTAAACATCCGATTTATATTTTTCCAATATAAAAAGGATCTTTATAATTCTTATGTAAAAAAAAGAGAACTTAAAAAATTCTCTTTTTTGTTTGTAGTAAGCTATGTTAAGAAAGGCTATTTTAGTGTTTTTAAAACCTCGGTGTATGCCATGATGAATGGTCCAACGCCCTTGGCATCATTTTTAACGATTGGTTCTGAAATATAGTATGCAAATGTACCATCACGTCTTGTGTTATTATCCGGTCCAAGACCAGCAACTAAACAAATACCGTCCATGTTTAAGTCACCGTCGTTATCGGTAATATATTTTTCGACAATACCATTAAAAATTGCTTTACCAATGGCTTCATAAGACGAATCAAGTGCACCTAATCTAACACCTTTTAAAATAGAGTATGCAAGTAAGGAAGAACCACTTGCTTCTAAGTAGTTACCAGGTTTATCCCCTTGATCAATGACTTGATAAAACAGTTTTGTTTCCTTGTCTTGGTATTGCAGTAAACCATCAACGGTTTCCTTTAGGAGTGGGAAGAAGAACTCTTTGACTGCTCTTTCTTCTTTAGACATGTAATCAATAACATCCACAATTGAGACAACAAACCAACCAGTTGCACGTAACCAAAAATTCGCACTTAAGCCAGTATCTTTGTTTGCCCAAAACATCGTTTTTGATGAATCATACCCATGATAATATAATTTTTTATTTTCATCAAACATCAATTTTCTGACGTTTTTGAATTGATTGATGATGTCAAAATAATAGGTTTGATTATTAAAAAGTGTTTCATAGCGTGTGTAAAAAGGTTGTGCCATGAATAAGCCATCTAACCAAACTTGTTGAGGGTAGATGAGCTTGTGCCAAAAGTTACCTTCGATGGTTCTTGGCTGTCTTCTAACGTGATGATAGGTTTTCTCGATTGCTTTTTTATATTTTTCTTCTTTAGTGTAGTCGAGTAAATCAAAGAGTATACGCGACTCGCAAATGTCGTCAAGATTGAATGTTTTTGGGTCATATCCTCTTAGTGTGCCATCTTCAAACACATAGTAATTCACAAAATTTTTGACGAATTCTAGGTATTTTTCTTCTTTTGTTTCTTTGTGTAACTCAAGTAATGACGTCATCATACAACCATCGACATAGTTCCATGCCGGTTCTTTGCCATGCTTAATGGATTCAATATTCCAAAGTGGCAATTCTGGTGTTGATTCAGTGATTAGTTTTTCAATAAAATCATTGATCAGTTTCATGTAAAAACCCCCTTATTTACTCTAATTATAACCGATAGTGTCTACAATATCAACCAGTATTTAAACGGTGTCTATTATGATAGATGATATTGTATTTCTTTGTTTTTTTGTATTGAATAAAGTTGGCATATTATGTATAATAGATATGTTAAATTAGTGAGGGTATTGACTATGGCTACCGTGATCGATGATAAACGCAAGTTTTTAATATTAGAAGATAAAAACATACTTAAGGGTATTTTCATCATGATGATCCCTTTATTTTTAAGTAATATGCTAAAGAGTTTACATGACATTGTTGACTCCTATTTTTTGGCAAGAATGGATTTAGGTAAAGACGCAATTGAATCGGCATTGGCTGCAGTTAACATTCACTGGCCAATTTATAATATATTTAATGCGCTTGGAGTGGGTTTGGGTATTGCTGGGGTTGGTATCATTTCGCAGTACATTGGTTCTAAGAAAGAAAAAGAAGCAACCAAGTACGCAGCTAAACTTGTAACTTATGCGGTTTTACTAGGTGCGCTTGTAAATGCATTATTATTCATTTTTGCCCCGACAATTGCAAATTTAATGGGTGCGAAAGATTTAACATTTGATTATGCGGTTACCTATTTTAGATATCGATCTTTCGAATTTATCTTTGTCTATTTATTCTTAGCTTACCAAGCGATTAGACAAGCCGAAGGTGACACGATGTCACCGGTTATCTTATCAGTCATCAGTATTGTGATAAACATGATTATGACCTGGTTATTCATTTCAGTATTTAATATGGGGATTCATGGGGCAGGCTTATCGACGCTACTCAGTCAATTATTAATTATGCCTTTTGCGTTATTTTCCCTGTTACGATCAAAAAAACACGTTAGACTCGATTATAAAGAACTTGGATTTGACAAAGAAATCATGAGTGAAATCACGCGTTTTGCAATGCCTTCTGCGGCATCACAAGCTTTTTCAAGTCTCGGATTCGCAGTAATTCAAGCAATGATATTAAGCTATGGTGACACGGTATCTTCAGGTTTTGGTACTGGAAACCGAATTTCATCACTGATTTTAAATCCGGTCATGGCGATTGGATCAGTTCTTGCGGCCTATGTGGGACAAAACATAGGCAATCAAAACCCAGAAAGAGCGAAAGCCTCCTATCGAGTTGCTAGAAATTTATCGGTAAGTATCATGCTTTTTGGCATCGGTCTTGCGATTCCGTTTTCTAAACAAATTGCCGAATTGATTGTTGGTGCTGAAAATCAAGCAATTGTAAAAGTGACTGTCGAATACAGTTTTTGGATACTAGGGACACAACCACTCATGGCAATCTTTCAAAATTATGTGTCAGTCTTTAATGGTTCTGGGAACACAAAATATTCATTCATTATGTCGTTTACACGACTTTGGCTATTAAGAGTACCTTTAGTTTTTATATTCATGCATTTGACCAACGTCGGATACCCAGGGATTTGGTATTCAATGATGTTAAGTAATATAATGATATTAGGCCTTGGGCACTATTTATTTAAGAAAGTAACGTTTGAACGTCGGGTGATCATACATGATGAAAAAGAGGTTGCAAGAAGCGTTTAGTCAATCATTTGATTTGGTGGGATTCGTTAATACATCAACGTACAATCAAGCGGTGAAAAACCCGGTAAGGTGGGTTTTAGAACCATTTAACACAATGGTTGTGGTTGGGTTAAGTTACCCCTCAAATCGAAAGTTTCGACACACAAAAGAAACACTCGTTCCAAGTATCTACACATTTGGACGTGATTATCATGAAGAATTAAAAGAACGTTTGACTGCTGTTTGTGAGTCATTGGGCTATTCGTATCAAATAGGTGTTGATAGCCATCCAATCGATGAACGTCTCGCATTTAAGCTTTCAGGCCTTGGTTTTCAGGGCAAAAATCAACTCATGATTAACAACGACTTTGGTTCTTACTTTTTTATTGGAATTGCTTTGTTCGAGTTTGAATTACCAACGTTTAATCAATTAGAAGATGATGGGTGCGGATCTTGCACCATTTGCCAAGACGCTTGTCCGACCGGGGCATTGAATCAAGAAAACGGTTATGAAATGGAAAAATGCATTTCGTTTTTTAATCAAGAGAAAAAGGAACTGACAGAAACAGAAATTAAAAAAAATCACAGCTTATTTGGTTGTGATATTTGTCAAACCGTTTGTCCAAAGAACATCGATATATTAAGACCAACACACAGCGGGTTTATGCTTAATGGTAATGAGCAAGTTGAAATCGTTGACTTGTTTAGAATGCCCACAAAAGCATTTAAAGAAAAGTACCATAATGCTGCTTATTTATGGCGCGGGAAACTCATCTTAATGAGAAATGCTGTGACGCTTTTATATAAAACAAGAAACACGCGTTACAATGACCTAATAAAGGAGAGTCTTTTGCAATTTAAGGACGTCAAATGGTACGTCAATACAGTTAGTAAGTTATTAGAAGAGTTAGAGAGGATGAAAATAAATGAAGTTAAACCTCGTATTATTTGAACCGGAAATACCTCAAAATACAGGCAATATTATGAGAACTTGCGTTGGTATTGGGGCAAAATTACACTTAATTGAACCAATGGGCTTCACACTAGAAGAAAAATACGTTAAACGAAGCGCACTTGATTATTTTTCACAGTTGGAATACGAAGTCTATCCAAATTTTCAAGCATTTGAACAAAAAAATAAAGGGCGATATTTCTTTTTGACACGTTATGGTAAAAAGACTTATTCCGATATTGATTTTAAATCAGTAGATGAACCAATTTACCTGATTTTCGGAAAAGAATCTACCGGTGTTGATAAACAAATTTTAGCTAAGCACATCGATGATTGTTTTAGAATTCCGACAACCTCGAACATTCGTAGTTTAAATCTATCGAACTGTGCGGCGCTAGTTAGTTATGAAGTACTTAGACAACTTGACTTTCCTGGTTTGGAGAGAATGGAGCCAGAATCACTAAAAGGTAATGATTTTTTAGAACAGTTCAAGGAGGTAAGTCATGAATAAACAGTCGAAAGTTCAGAGCTTGGGTGAAGAGATTGCAAATGCCATCAGCCATGGTATTGGTGCACTTTTGGGGATTGCTGCACTCGTATTGATGCTGATCAAGTCAAACGACGGTTACGATATTTTTGGATCACTTGTTTTTGGTATTAGTATGATTCTACTTTACACGATGTCGTGTTTATATCACGCATTTAAAAAAGACACATTAGTGAAGCGCATCTTCAAACGATTTGATCATATTTCGATCTATGTACTGATTGGTGGTACGTTTGCACCGTTATTTATCATTGCGATAGATAAACCACTCGGTTGGATTTATTTGGTATTACAATGGGCAATAATATCCGTTGGGATCATGTTTAAAGCCGTTAAGATTAATCGTTTTCAGGTCATGCACGTTATCTTATTTCTAGGTCTTGGTTGGAGTGGGCTAACGTTAGCACCAACGCTAATTGAAACCTATCCCAATGTATTTTACTTAATCCTTTCTGGCGGCATATTTTATTCAGTAGGTGTATTCTTTTACGCCACCAGGTTTTTTAAATACAGCCATTTTGTATGGCACATCTTTGTTTTATTAGGTACGGTTTCACACTTTTTTGCCATCTATTTGTATATTTTATAGAAAAAATCCACTAACCTGAATTTTAATTCATGGTAAGGGTTTGAATGGCTTGCAAAAAAGATTAATATAGATTATGATATTTATGATAAAAGAAGGAGCGTATTTTTATGAAAATTATGGCAGTTAATGCGGGTAGTTCATCAATTAAGTTTCAATTGTTAGACATGCCAAGTGAAAAACAAATTACAACAGGTATTGTGGAACGAATCGGTTCAGACAATGCATCTTTTACAATCAAGTTTGATGGTCAAAAATACCAAAAAACCACATCGATTTTAAACCATGGGGTGGGTGTTTCAATTATTCTTGAGGCATTAATTGAACATGGTGTATTAAGTTCAATCAACGAAATTGAAGGTGTTGGACACCGTGTGGTACAAGGTGGAGAAGTTTTTAAATCTTCAGTTGTGATCAATGATCAAGTACTTCAACAAATCATTGATTTAGGGGACATGGCACCGCTTCATAACCCAGCTAATGCAACGGGTATTAAAGCGTTTAGAGAAATCTTACCAAACGTCATCCAAGTTGCCGTTTTTGACACAACATTCCATCAAACAATGAAAGAAGACGCTTTTTTATACGGTACACCTTACGAGTGGTACACAAAGTATGGCATTCGTAAATACGGTTTTCACGGAACCTCACACCAATTTGTCAGTGAACGTGCAAACGAATTACTCGGATCAAATGACACAAAACTCATTGTATGCCATATTGGTAATGGTGCGTCTTTATCTGCCGTTAAAAATGGTCAGTGTGTGGATACATCGATGGGCTTTACACCGCTTGAAGGTTTTCCAATGGGGACAAGAAGTGGATCAATCGACCCAGCAATTACTTCCTACATGGAAAAGAAATTAAATGTTTCTTCGGATCGCATCACAGATATTTTAAACAAAGAATCAGGCTATCTAGGCATCAGCGGAATCTCAAATGACTCAAGAGACTTAGAAAATGCCATCTTAGAAGGTAACGAAAGAGCAAGACTTGCACTCGATGTTCAAGCAAAACAAATCGTCGATTACATTGGTTCATATTACGTCTACATGGGTGGACTTGATGCCATTTGCTTTACTGCAGGTATCGGTGAAAATTCAGCCATTTTAAGAAAAATGATTGCAGATCGTCTAGGTGTTCTTGGTGTTGAACTCGATGAACGTATGAATCAACTTAGAGGTGAGAATTTAATCTCTACAGCAAACTCAAAGGTTAAAGTCTATGTGATTCCAACCGATGAAGAAGTCATGATTGCAAGAGAAGTCATGTCACTTCAAAAATAAAAGTGATAAAAAGTCTCGGATATTTTCGAGACTTTGTTTTTTTTGAGTGCGAATTAAGGTAAAATAGTATTAGGAATGAGGGATTCAAATGAGTGTAAAATTAGTTTGTAGCCGCGTGGATGAACAAGGTTACGGCATTGTCTATTATAACGATCAAGCGTATAAAGTATCAAACCTACTTGAGGGTGAAGAAGCGGAAGTCGAACTATTCAGTCAATCAGGCAAAGTGGTTTCTTTAATCAAAAAGAGCCCAGATCGTGTGAAACCAGTTTGCGGGGTATACCATTTGTGTGGGGGGTGTCAACTCCAGCACATCCGATACGAACACCAACTCGATTTAAAGCATGACTACGTTAAAAATTGTTTCAAAGAAGTTAATCTTGATGTACCAGTGTTAAAACCAATCGGCATGAATGATCCATATCACTATCGTAATAAGCTGCAAATTGTTTTTTCTGAGAAAAAGAAAAAAATCGTTGCAGGTTTTTATGAAGAAAATACACATAAAGTCGTCAATGCTGAGGATTGTGATATTCAAGACCAAGTCGGTAATGAAATCATCAAGACATTTAAACAGTTAATGGCAAAACATAAAATCAAACCTTACTTAGAAGCCAAAGATGAGGGTTTAATTAAACACGTTTTAGTCAAACGAAGTCAAGTTACCAAAGAAGTACTCGTTGTTATTGTCACGAGGGATTTGGTATTTCCTGGAAGAAATAACATTTTAAAAGATCTTAGACAAAAGCATCCTGAGATCACTTCGGTCGTACAAAATATCAATCCAAGAAGAACCTCAGTCGTTCTAGGCAATGAAGAAAAAGTTATTTTTGGCAAGGGTTACATTGAGGATGTCTTACTCGGACACCGATTCCAAATAGGCTCAAAAACATTTTATCAAGTGAATCCAAAACAAACCGAAGTACTCTATCAAAAAGCAATTGAGCTACTAAATCTATCAAAAAATGATGTGGTTTTAGATGCTTACGCCGGTGTTGGGACCATTGGTATCTCACTTGCTAAGCAAGCAAAAGAGGTTCTTTGTGTCGAAATTAACCCTGATTCGGTAAAAAATGCTAAAAAAAATGCACACATCAACCAAATCAATAACATTGATTTCGTTTGCGAAGACGCATCTAAATACATCACGTACATGGTAAATCAAAAGGTTAAGCTTGATGCGATTGTCGTCGATCCACCACGATCTGGTCTAGAAAAAGCATTTGTTGATGCGTTAAATCAAATTAAGGTAAAGAAGTTAGTATATATCTCTTGTGATCCAAAGACACTATCACGAGATTTAAAACAACTTAGTTATAAATACGACATTCACCCAGTTCAACCAGTCGATATGTTTTCACAAACGTATCACATTGAAAATGTTGTTTTATTAACTGCGAAAAAACAAGTTCAGTAGGACAATAAACAATATAAATTCAGAAAACAATGACTACGGTTGTTGTTTTTTTTACTATTGAACAGTATAATTTACATGTAAGAAGGTGATCATTTTGATATGGTGGATGAATTATCTATTGAATATGAGTATACCAATCGGTTTTCTATTTATCGCTTACCTATTTATTAAGAAAACACCTAACCAAATTAATGATTTGTATGGTTATCGAACGAAGTGGTCGAAAAAATCCGATGAAACTTGGCACTTTGCTCATCGGTATTATGGCAAGATTTGGTTATCTTTAAGTCCCGTTTTGATGGTATTAATCACAACGGTACTTCTATTTATTATGAACGAATCAGATTATGTCCTATTTATTCGTAGTATCATTATCAAGTTTTTACTGATAACGGTTACTATATTATCGATTATACCTGTTGAAAAAGCACTAAGAACTCACTTTGACTCAAGTGGCATGAGAATTAAATGAAGAATAATCGAATACCTCATTACACTTTATACGCGATTGGTTTATTCTTGTTAGACTTCGTTTTGACCGTCTTTATTTTATCAAATAATCAGATAGTCACCGAGGCAAATCCGCTCTTTTACAGTCACTTTGGCTATGTAACGCTTTTGATTAATGTTTTATATTTGATTAGCATTTATTTAATGACTCTATGTATCAAACACTATCAGACTGTGATGTATGATGAAAAATCGAGCCTAGCCTACTTTTTTAAGCTTTATCGAAGTCATCATAGCCTTTTTATTGTCGTAAGTGTCTTTAGTGCGTATATAAAGTCAACGTTGGTTGCAAGAATGTTTGTGGTGGTTGAATGGTTAACCTTCGGTATTTTTGAAGAAGCTTTTTTAAACTCAGTTTACTTTACAATTAGAGAACGATTCCCACTGGAAAGATTTGATGTGGTTTTCGGCTTTGTGTTATTTGTGTATTTTTGGCTAGATTGGTATCGAAAAGAACACCTCAAGGCAAAAGACTTAGAGAGAAAGAGTAAGGCTAAAGAGTCTATATAATAAAAAAAATGTACGATGGCATTGAGCAATCGTACATATGTATGATTTTATTGAGCGTACTTATGAGCAATTGAACTGGCTGCTGCAGACGCGATGGCACCTACGATGTCATCTAAGAAAGTGTTACATTTGCCCTCTTCCTTACCTTCAGTGTCTAATCTGCCGATAATACCAGGTTTTGATTTGTCAACAAATCCAAAGTTGGTAAACCCAATGGAACCGTAGACATTGACGATTGAAAACGCGAGCACTTCATCAACACCAAATAGGCCATAATCACCGAGTAACATACTTAAAAGTGGTTCACTAAGCAGTTTTTTTTCTGCTAAAACATCTAGTTCAATGCCAACAAGAACTGCGTGTTGTACCTCTCTTTTAAGAATCACACGATCAACGTGGTCTAGGCAAATCTCTAAAGTCACGTCTTTTACGTAAGGTTTTTGCAGGTCGTATGTTATTTTTGCGATATCGACTAATTCAACACCTCTTTCTTTTAAACGTTCGATTATGATGTCGTATTTTTTCGTATCATTTAATCGGTTGTACTCTTTTTTTAATTCTAAATGCAAACTCATATTATTCCTCCCTTAAAATATGTTTAATGGAAATTTATTATACCATTTTTAGATGGAATGTCAACACCACTTTAAAGTCATCATCGGTTGTTTCAAAAAGGCTATTCATTTAAGCGATGTTATTTAGTATAATGGTATTGTAGAAAAAGGGGTATTGTATGAATAAAAATGTTATTGTAAGAGGAATTTACGCCGGTATTTTGATTGGGCTAGCGAGTCTCTTATATCTTAGTGTTGAGAACGCCTATTTGGGCAGTTTATTGTTTAGTTTAGGGTTGCTTGTTGTTTGTGCGGAAGGTCTTTACCTTTATACAGGCAAAGTCGGTTATCTTGCAAGGCAAAAGAATTATCTTAAAACCGTCATCACCACGCTTGTTTCAAACGCGATAGGTATCACGTTTGTTAGTGTTTTAGGGTTGATTGCTAAACCGAATTTAGTTCATAATGCAACGCTTTTAGTCGATGCGAAACTAAGTAATCCAATCGAAGCGGTCATCATTTTATCCATGTTTTGTGGAATGATGATGTACATTGCCGTGGAAGGGTATCAACGAATTTCAAATGAAACAGCAAAAGTGTTGGTTGTTGTATTTGCAGTTATGATTTTTATCTTAGCTAAATTTGAACATAGTATCGCAAACATGACTTATTTGATTGTTTCTAAAACCATTACATTGAAGTCATTATTTTATTTATTACTTATGATTCTTGGTAATGGAATAGGGGCATCAATTTTGTGTTTCATAGATAAAAAAATCGATCAATACAGTGTCTAAGGAGGCAAAAATATGAAGAAAATCATCAAAGTATTCGTAAAAGTCCTAATTGTCTTAATTCTTTTTATTGGTGGTTTTTTGGGCTACCTCACGGTAACTGAATATCGACCAGATCAAATAGAAGCACTAGAGATATCGAATAATCAAACACAAAAAGTTTCGTTAAATACCACTTATAAAGCCATGACTTATAACATCGGTTATGCTGGACTAGGTAGCAAAGAAGATTTTGTGATGGATGGTGGTTCTAAAGGTAGACCGGATTCAAAAGAGGTAGTTCTTGATTATCTTGAGGGAACCTTAGATATCTTAAGTAGTCACGAATCCGATTTTTACTTTTTACAAGAAGTTGACTTAAAAGCTAGAAGAAGTTTTAATTTAAACCAAGTGCGTTTGATTGAAGAACGTTTGGGTGATGGGTTCTCTAGTAGCTTTGCTTACAATTTCAAAGCCAATTTTGTTCCATTTCCCGTATCATTTACTGATTATATCGGTCACGTTGAAAGTGGTTTATTAACGCTTTCGACCAAACAAGTAGAATCCTCAAAAAGACATCAATTTCCGGGCGAATTTTCTTGGCCACTGCGAATCGCTAATCTGAAACGCGCAATGATGGAAAACACCTACGAAATTGAAAATAGCGATAAAAAATTAATCATGGTCAACTTACATATGTCGGCTTATGATGGGGATGGTTCACTCAGAAAAGCTGAAATGGCCTATTTAAAAGAGTTTATGGTGGCACAAGAAGCATTAGGTAATTACGTTGTCATTGGTGGTGACTTTAATCAAACATTTCCAGAAGTAAAAGATCTGTTTTTACCAAAACAGGACTATTACGTTGCCTATCCGATCGAGGATGATTATTTACCATCGGGTTATTCGTTTCAAATCGATCCGATCAAGCCAACCGCGCGCTTATTAAATCAACCATACGATAAACTAGATGAAAATACTCAATATTATCTGATAGACGGGTTCATCGTATCTTCAAATATCACCGCCTTTTCGGTAATCAACCTAGATTATGACTTTTTATATAGTGATCATAACCCAGTGGTTTTAAATTTCAAATTAAATTAAAAAAAAGTCCAATTTTGGACTTTTTTTATGTCTTATTTTCCGAGTTTATCTAAGAATGCTTCAATTGGTTGGTTACCAACGAGTTCTAAGGTTTCGTTAATGATGATTTTAGGTACACCTGAAACGTTGTATTTTTCTGACAAGTCATAGAATGTTTGGGCTTCAATCATCTCAGCTTTTACGTTACTATTTAACATTGCCATGCGGTGAGCGGTTTGAACAGCACCTGGACAGTGAGGGCATGAGAGTGTCACAAACACTTTGATGTCAACCGGTTCTTTGATTGATTTAATGCGATTAATAATGTCATCAGAAAATTGAAATTCAACACCAGACATTTCTAAGATAGCACTAATGAATGAATTAATCTCATGACCAGCAGGAATACCATTAAATTTAACACCACGATAATCACCGTTATGATCTAAGAAGACAAAGCTTGGTGCGCGTTTGATGTCGTAAGTTGATAATTCATCGGCTGCGTCTTCAAGTTCTAGCGTTTTAAGTGTGATTTTATCCGATAATCCAGCAGTTTCTTCTAGTAATTGTTTGGTTTCTTTACAAGTATCGCACGCCTTGTCAACGAAAAGTAAGATTGAAATTGGATTGATCATGTCCTTAAGAATGTCTTTGATTTGATCAGATACTTCATTTGAAAATAGTTTTGCCATAGTATTATTCTCCTTTATTGATGTAGATGGCTGCTTGAAGGGCTGCAATAGCGCCTTGGCTAGCGGCAATAATGACTTGCTTATGTGGCATTGAAGTCACATCACCAGCGGCATAAAAGCCTTTGGTTTTGGTTTCTTGTAATTCGTTTGTGATAATTTCTTTTTGATCGTTTCGCAGTACAAATTCACTGGCTAAATCGCTGTTTGGAATGTTTCCAATTTCAACAAAAACGCCATCAACGTCTAGTTCAATCGTTGACTCGTGATGCTTATCATAAAGACTGAGTGACTTTAAAACGTCTTGTCCATTGAATGATAGAACATCGGTTTCAAGATGAATTTGGACGTTAGGTAGTGACTGTAGTTTTAAAACAGACGATTGGTCAGCTCTTAATTGACTTCGTTGTATTAAGACGACTTGTTTTGCAATTTGTGCAAGGTCAATGGCTGCATCAACGGCGCTATTACCGCCTCCAATGACCGCGACCACTTTGTTTTTAAAAAACGGACCATCACAGGTTACACAGTAACTGACACCTCTTGATTGAAATTCTTTTTCACCTTTAACCCCTAGTTTTCTAGGGTTACCACCTAAGGTATAAATAATGGTTTTGCTTGATAGGGTTTCACCAGTTGATAGTGAAATGACAAATAGGTTATCCGATTTTTGGATTTCTTTAACATAAACACCAGTCAAAGTAGGCACATCAAATGTATTTACGTGCGATTGAAACGCTTCAATGAGTCTAGAAGCATCAACGGCTTTAAAGCCTAAGTAATTGTCGACATCTTTTGTGTTATTTAATTGTCCGCCAATTTCATTAGCAACAATGATCACATCCAGATTTTTTCTTTTGGCGTATAGGGCAGCATTTAAGCCGGCCGGACCGCCGCCTAAGACAATTAAATCATAAGTTTTATCATTTGATAGGTCTTTTTTCGGTGTCTTGTCAATGGTAAAATTAAACATAGGAGACCACCTTTCTAATTACTATTATAATGGGTATAGGTAACTTTTGATAATGATTTGCACTTGCAAGAACATAGTGATAAATAGGATCTTTTATGTTAATATTATTATTAGGTGATTATTATGTATATCATAGTGAATATGAAGTTAGAAGATTACTTAAGCGAGATTGATTATACGTATTTAGGTGAGCGTTATCTAACAGAAGCAGGTTTCATACACGCATCAACACCCAAACAGTTTTTTAAAGTTTCAACAAGGTTTATGAATGAAAAAATGAAACTAATCTGTTTAGTGATTGATACGAATAAACTCGAATCAACAATTAAATTTGAGCAAGCAAGCGATAAGGATTATTACCCACACATCTATGGAAGAATCAACGTCGAGGCTGTTTACGAGGTGTTTACTTATGAAAAAGATGAAAAAGGTCTTTTTTACCCCCTAAGGGGTATGAGAAGTATTTTAATGAAAGTGAGTAATTTCTCTTTACAAACGATTCGTTAATTGTTACAATAGCATCAATCAAATATAAAAATTATTAAGAAGACGGGAGAGATATAGCTCTGTGAACGTCTACCAACCAGCAGTTAGCTACGGTGGTACAGCTATAAACGATAAATTGTACGAATTTAAAGTCTCTTTATCGAGGCTTTTATTTTTTTATTTAAACGGAGGGGTAACATGATTCAACTATTAAATGTGTCAAAAAAATACGATGATATCAAGATACTTGAGAATCTGAATCTATCGGTAGACACGGGTACTATTTATGGCATTTTAGGTAGAAGTGGGGCTGGGAAGTCGAGTCTTATTCGAATGCTTAACGGGCTTGTTAAGCCCGATAGTGGACAAATATTGATTGATAATCAAGATTTAACCACATTAACAACGCTTGAACTTAGAAAAATGAGAAAGCGTGTTTCGATGATTTTCCAACAGTTTAACCTGCTTTATCAACAAGATGTATTAAATAATGTGCTAATTGGATACCAAGGCAAAGACTTATCTAAAATCGAAAAAACAAAAAAAGGCGATTAATTTGTTAAAGGTTGTTGGATTAGAAGGGTTTGAAAACAGATACCCTAAAACACTTTCTGGTGGGCAAATGCAACGAGTGGCCATCGCTAGAGCACTCATGAATGAACCTGATTATTTGCTTTGTGATGAAATCACTTCAAGTTTGGATCAAGAAACGGCTTATCAAATTTTGGACTTATTAAAACAAATCAACCAGCAAATGAATTTAACGATTCTATTTGTCTCTCATGACATTGATGCGGTAAAATACATCTGTAGTGATGTTTGTGTCATTGAAGACAAACACGTTATTGAATCAGGAAAGACCATCGACTTGGCATTAAATCATCAATCGAGTGTGTCAAAACGATTTTTAAATCATTTTGATGATCGCTTTTTAGATAAAGTGACAGAAGATGTCTATGAAGTCTATTTTCTAAATGAGATAAACTACCCATTGATTTCTCAAGTGTCTAAAAAGCATCTAGTCGATATCAGCATCTTGTACGCTAAAATCAGTGAGATTAATCATCAATCGGTAGGTTATTTACTGATTACAGTGAGCGGTAAGCATAAATTAAAAGCTATTGCTGATCTTAAAGAGAAAGTGTCGGTGAATCTATATGTTTGATAACGTCAGATTTGATTTACTTCAAGACGCTTTGATTGACACCATCTACATGACGTTTGTGACCTTAATCTTTGTATTAGTGTTTGGCTTTTTAATAGGCTATGTGTTGTATTTGACGGAGTCAAAGAAAGGCATTTTAAAGGTGGTTCATCAACTGTTGGTTTTTCTCACAAACATTGCAAGAAGTATTCCTTTTTTGATTCTGATGATTCTAATCATGCCATTAACCAAACAAATCATCGGCACCATTTTAGGCTCAAGTGCTGCAATCCCAGCGCTTGTGATTTCGGCAACCCCTTTCTACGCTAGATTGGTTTACCAATCGTTAAGAGAAATCCCGAAGTCCATCATAGAGATGTTAGAATCTCTAGGAAAAACGACCACACAAATGACGCCTATTTTACTTAAAGAATCATTACCTGGATTGATTTCAGGTTTAGTAATTACCTCAGTTACCTTAATTGGGTTTACCTCAATTTCAGGGGTGATTGGGGCAGGTGGGCTTGGCCACCTAGCCTATCAAAGTGGCTTTGTAAAAAATGATCAAACCATGATATTATTATCAACACTTACGGTGTTAGCACTGGTATTTTTAATCCAAGGTATCGGTGATTTCGTCGTAAAAAAAATAGATAAGCGATTATAGGAGAAAATAAAAAATGAAAAAATTCGTATTAATTGTATTAACAATTGTTTCAATCACACTACTGACTGGCTGCCAAAAAGATGACCCATCAGTGATCAAAGTTGGCGCTTCACCATTACCGCACGCGGCAATATTAGAACAAGCAAAACCCTTATTAAAAGAAAAAGGCTATACCTTAGAGATTATTGAATTTTCTGACTATGTTTTACCAAACGTTGCGTTAACGAATAATGAGATCATTGCCAATTTCTTTCAACATGAACCCTATTTAAATCGGTACAATAATGAAAACAACACATCGATCGTTAAGGCAGCTTCAATACACATTGAACCCATTGGTATCTATTCTAAAGTTTATGAGTCCTTAACAGAGGTAAAAGAAGGCGATACGGTATTAATGAGTAATTCACTATCAGACCAAGGACGATTATTAAATCTTTTAGTAGAAGCGGGCTTAATTACTCTCAAACAAGGCGTAAAACCATTTGATGCAACGTTAGATGACATCGATCAAAATCTTAAAAATCTCGATATAAAAGCAACCATCGCACCAGAAATGTTAGGGCTTGCTTATCAAAATAACGAAGCTGAATTGATCTTGATTAACACCAATTTTGCGTTAAATATCAATTTATCCCCTTCAAAGGACGCGCTTATTTTAGAGTTAGCGAATCAAACAAATCCATACAGTAACATCTTAGCGGTCAACGAATCTGACCTTGATGACCCACGCGTCATCGCGTTAATTGAAGTGTTAAAATCCTTAGAAATCCAAGCGTGGATTGAAGAAGAATTTGAAGGCAATGTGGTTCCAGTTATTAACTAATGAAAGACTCAGGAAAGCTATATTTGAAGACGCCCATCGGTAACTTAGAAATCATTGTTGAACACAATAACATTATCTTAATATCACTTGTTAAAGAGGCTCTTAAATCAGATTCGTTAAGGTTAGAAGAACGGATCAAAGACGAATTTAGTCGCTACTTTGATGGAAATCTTAAAGCATTTAGCCTACCTTACAAACTCGATGTAAGCCAGTTTAGAAAGACCGTCTTAGAAATGACAAGAGCGATTGCCTACGGGAAAACAACCACCTATTTGGAGTTATCAATCAATGCGTTTAATCATAATAAGGCTAGAGCGGTTGGACAGGCGTTAAATAAGAATCCATTGATGATTCTAATTCCGTGTCACCGTGTGATTGGCAAAAATCAACAATTGATTGGTTATAACGGTGGAATTGAAGTCAAATCCTATTTAATTAATCTAGAAAAACAGCATTCGTAAGGTACTTATTTTTGGTGGCATGTTATAATGTAGTTAGAAAGTGGTGTGGTTCTTATGGATCAAAATAATAAACGTATCAAAGAACTTCAAGATGAGGTTCAGTCATTAAAAACAATCATCAAACAAATGATCGATGATAATCATTCATTCGAATCACTCGATTTTGGCTGGACTGGTAACTTGGGTCGCTGGTACTGGAATTATCAAACCAATGAGGTCACGTTTAATCCATTAAAAGTGATGGCACTTGGCTATGTTTACGAAGAAATTCCAAAACAGGTCGACTACCAATTTTTCACCGAAAAGCTACACGAGGATGACTATGAACGTGTGATGTCAAATATGTTAGAACACCTTCAAGGAAAAAGAGACGCTTACGAGGTTGAATACCGTATTAAAAAAAGGGATGGGTCTTACCTTTGGTTTTATGATCGTGGCGTTGTAACCAAGCGAGATGAGAAAAACAGACCCTTGCTGATGGCTGGTATCGTCTTTGACATCACAAAGAAAAAAGAAATTGAAGAAGAATTAAAAGCAAAAAACAAATATTTAGAAGAATTAGCAATCAAGGATCCATTGACGGGGATTTGTAATCACCGATCGCTTTATAGTCAACTAAATCATCTTCTTACGGGAAAAAAAGTATTTGATACACTTGCGGTGGTGATGCTTGATCTTGATAATTTTAAGAAGGTGAATGACACAAAAGGTCACGTTTTTGGTGATGAAGTGTTAAAACAGTTTTCATCTATTGTCTTAAAACACATCCCCAACTCATCGGTGTTTGGACGTTATGGTGGTGAGGAGTTTATGCTTATTTGCTTAAATCAGACAAGCGATGAAATCCTAAACTGTTGTAATCGAATTAGAGAAGAATTTAAGAATTACTATTTAACAGAAACAATCAACATTAGTGTCAGTGGGGGAATAGAGTTTTATGACAATCAAACTTTATATCAACTAATTGATAACGCTGATCAAAAGCTCTACGTTGCTAAACGTAACGGAAAAGATCAATTCATCATTTAAACAATCGTTAAACATATAAAAAAAGCCAAGAATTTATTTCTTCGCTTTTTTTGTTAATCGGCTCTTCTAGATTTGTTTTTTTAAGTAGTAAGCTATAATTGCTTGCGTACCCTCATCATAGTAGTCTTTTGATAGTTGATCATAGATGTTTCTTACCGTCGTTAGTATTGGTAAATCCAAATCTTTCTTTTCTTCAATCGCAAGGTTTAAATCTTTTAAAAAGTGTTTGATGTAAAAACCGGGGGTGTAATCGTCTTTGATCATTTTTAATCCATTATTGACGGCTTGCCAGCTTGAGGCAGAACCGTTGGTGATCACTTGATAAGCACTGTTTAAATCTAAGCCTTGAACACGTGCATAGGTTAACCCTTCAGCAATCCCAGCGATGTTTCCCGCGATTGTGATTTGATTGGACAGTTTCATGTGTTGGCCACTACCCGATTTACCCATATAAGTGATGGTTTTCCCAAGGACAGTTAATAAGGGTAGAACCACATCAAATGCATTTTTATCGCCACCGACCATAATCGAAAGGGTTTGATTTTTTGCCCCCAAGTCACCACCAGTCACCGGTGCATCGAACATACTAAGTTCATAGGCTTCGGCTTTTTTTGCAAGATTAATGGCTAACGTTGGACTAGAGGTGGTCATGTCAACTAAAATAGTGCCCTTTTTTACGTTTGGAATGATGGTTTCGTAAATCTCTTTAACGTCCGTTGGATAACCCACAATGGAAAATACAACTTGAGCGTCTTTTACCGCAGAGATGAGATTATTTGCAATCGTTGCTTTCGTTTCTAAGCCCTTTGTTTTTTCTTTTGACCGGTTATAAACAGTTAGTTCGTGTCCGGCGTTAATTAAATGTGTGATCATAGGATACCCCATGACACCACTACCGATAAATGCTATCTTCATTCGTATTCACCCACATCGAGTCTCTCAAGTGGCATGCTCATGCATCTTGGGCCACCTCGACCTCTTGATAACTCACTAGAAGCCATTGGGATTACTTTAATGCCTTCTTGTTCTAATAATTTGTTTGTGATCGTATTTCTTTCATAAACAATGACAACGCCAGGAGAAATCGCTAATGTATTGGCGCCATCGTTCCATTGTTCTCTGTCGGATGCAATCGCGTCGTTTGCCCCACATGGAATCATGGTAATGGCATTTTTTAACAAGCGTGAGAACACACGTTTTAATGTTTCTTCCTTGTGTTCGATGACTAAATGGTCTTTTTTTGAACCACGTCTAATCAAATAGATATTTAACTTTTTTAAAAAGTCATGGTGTACTAAGAATTGATACGTATTAACCTGCGTTAAAATGGTATCAAGGTGCATGAATGCACGTTTTTTTGGCATGTCAATTGCCACCACGTATTCAAGCTCACTCGATTCAAAAAGCGATTTAGCAATGAGTTCAATGGCATCCGGGTTGGTTCGCTCAGAAATACCGATGGCGACGACCTTCTTGCTTAAAACTAAAATGTCACCACCTTCAATCGATGGTTTTTCCGTACGTTCATAAAAGCGTTTCTTGTCTTTAAATGAAGGGTGGTACGTAAAAATGTAATCCCCATAGATTGTTTCCCGTTCTCTGACATTTCGGTGCATTTTATTAATACTGACGCCGTCAAAGATGATCGAAAATGGATCTCTTGTGAAATACAAATTAGGCATTGGATCTGTAATGAACGGGTAATCCTCAATGCGTTCTTTGAGTGAGACCAATCGAACCCCTTCAAGTTTTGTTTTTGGGATACCTGACATGGTTTCTTTGACCATTTCTTTGGTATTAAGTGTACTTAAATACGCACGAAGTTTTTTCTTCGTTTGTTTATTGATGACGCCAGCTTCATCAATAAACTGTTCAATAAATTGGTTTTTTACCTGTTTGTTTGATAACGATTCAGAAACTAAATCCTCTAGATAGAAGACCTCAACTTGATGGTCTTCTAGAATTTTTTTGAATTCGTCGTGTTCCTCTTGGGCACGTTTCAGCCACGGAATGTCATCAAACAGCAGTTGGTTTAGCCATTTAGGGGTCAAATGTTCTAATTCGAGACCTGGCCTATGCAGAAGGACTTTTTTTAATTGTCCGACTTCAGAAGTTACGTTTAAACTAATCATTTTTTTGCCTCCTTATTCTTTTTCTATTATATCATACCCTAGCTTTAAATAAGGCGTTACTCGGGATATTGATTGGTTTTATTAAAAGTAAGAAATCGTTTTCAAATGAATAAAACTTGATTAATGACGCTAAATATTTATAATTGAAGTAAGCGAAGAACAAGAGTAGTAATTTGTAGGACTTCTTAAGAGAGCTGATGGTTGGTGTAAATCAGTGTGGGATACATATGAACGTGCTTGGGAGCTTTTAAATCGAATGATTGAGGTTTAAACGTATTAATCGGCGTTAACGATTTAAGTGCTAGTGTTTACACTAGAACTAAGGTGGTACCACGGAAAATTTCGTCCTTAGCTATTATGCTAGGATTTTTTTATTTTTTGGCCCCTTTACGTGTCACTCAATTTTAGGTTTAAACGTAGCTAGGCGTTAACTAGGTAAGTGCTAGTCTTTTTTAGACTAGAATCAAGGTGGTACCGCGGTAATAATCGTCCTTGGCAAGTTTTTTGCCAAGAGCGTTTTTTTATATAAAAATATAAGGAGAAGAAGAAAATGAAAAAATTAGTAAGTTTAATATTAGCAGTAACAGCGGGTTTGTTTTTAGCGTCTTGTCAGGGACAAAACAACATATTTACCTATACAATAGATGAATCTTATACGGAGTACATCACCTTAGGCACATCGGCTGACTATCCACCATACGAGTGGCCAATGAAAGTCAGTGGCAAACAAACCCTAGTTGGTATTGATATTGAGATTGCCAAGGAAGTTGCCAAAGCGTTGGGTAAGAACTTAAAAGTGGTCAATAAGGGCTTTGAATTCTTGTTAGACGATTTAGAAAATGGTAAAGTTGACTTTGTTTTAGCTGGGATGAATCCAAGTGAAGAAAGAAAAAAACAAGTGGACTTTTCAATTATCTATTACGAAGCCAACCAAGTCATTTTAGTGAATGAATCAGAAAAAGATTCCTTCGCAAGTTTGGAAAGCTTGAATGTAGCAAGTCTTAGAATTGGTGCTCAAATTGGGTCTGTTCAACAAACGCTTGTCGAAGAACACTTTAATAAAGCTCAAACACAATTCATTCAATCGGTGCCTGATTTGGTCTTAAGATTATCAAATAAACAGCTAAATGCGGTTGTTGTTGAACGTCCTGTGGCTGAAGGGTACTTAAAAAACATCAGTGGTTTACACATTCTAGATTTACAAATAGGTAACCCTGAAGAAGGTTCTGCAGCGGCTGTACAAAAAGGAAATACCGAACTATTAGCTGTAATTAATCAGGTATTAGAATCACTCATTTCGTCTGGGAAAATGGATCAAATCATTTTTGACATGACCGAACTAAATAAGAACTAAAATGGATTTCTCATTTGTCTTAGACCCTTATTACCTAGGGATATTATTTAGCGGCTTAGGCATGACGTTGTTGCTGGCGCTATTATCGGTTGTCTTTGGCTCAATGCTTGGTTTCATTCCGGCATTTATGAGATTAAGTAGGCATAAAGTCCTGCACGTGATTGCGAAAAGTTACGTTGAATTAATCCGCGGGACACCACTATTGGTTCAGGTGTTACTCATTTATAGTATGGTTCGTCTACCGGTTGTTGTCTTTTTAGGCATTGATTTATCGAGTTTTATTCCAGGGATGTTGGCGTTATTAATTAACTCAAGTGCTTACGTCTCAGAAATCATTCGTGGGGGCATATTATCCGTACCAAAAGGACAAAAAGAAGCGGCATTGTCACTTGGAATGAATCAAAAACAAACCATGAGAAAGATTATTCTACCACAAGCGATTAAACACATCATACCGGCACTCGGTAATGAGTTTGTGACGATGATCAAAGAAACATCGATTTTCATGTATCTAGGTATTGCAGAACTCATGTATGCGGCAACGATTGTACGTACCTCGACTTATGCCGTTAAAGAAACTTATATTGTGGTTGCGATACTCTACTTTATGCTAACGTTTCCAACCTCTAAGTTAATGGGGTATTTTGAAAAGAGGTTATCTTATGGCAAATAATAGCTTGTTTAAAATAGAAAAATTATCAAAAGTCTTTGAGGATGGAACTAAAGCACTTGATGACGTATCCTTAACAATTAATCAACACGAAGTTACAATCATTATTGGACCTTCTGGTAGTGGTAAGTCAACACTTTTACGAACACTAAATCTCATGGAATACCCAACTGAGGGTACCATAGAATTCGAAGGTAAGAATATCTTAAATCCAAATTATGATGTTTATGAACATCGTAAGCACGTCGGGATGGTCTTTCAAAACTTTAATTTATTTCCACATCTAACGATTTTAGAGAACTTGACACTTGCACAAGTTGACGTCCTAAAAAGAGACAAAAGTGAGGCAATCTCTAAAGCCATGACGCTTTTAGAAAAAGTCGGTTTAGCAGAAAAAATCAACAATTATCCAAACCAGCTTTCAGGCGGGCAACAACAACGTGTGGCAATCCTAAGAGCGTTATTAATGGATCCTACCGCCATTTTATTTGATGAACCAACCAGCGCACTAGACCCAGAAATGATCAAAGAGGTTTTATTGCTTATGAAAGATTTAATCCAAACGGGGATCACGATGATTATCGTGACACACGAAATGGGATTTGCAAGACATTTTGCAGATAAAATTGTTGTGATGGATAAAGGTGGAAAGATCATTGAAGAAGGTCATCCAAGTGTCATATTCAATGAACCAAAAAATGAGAAAACCAAACAATTTTTATCGAATGTCCTAACCTCATTTTAAATTAAATATTTTTTATATAATATTATTCTTTCATAACTCTTTCTTTGGTATAATAGAGGTACTGATGTTTAATTAACGAAATGAAAGAAGGCTAAAAATGAATAGTAATAAAGTATATCAAGAAAAAAAAGTGTTTTATGACCGATTGGTTAAAATCACCCTAGCACTTAGTCCACTTTTTCTAGTAAGTGCGATTATCTTAATCCTGATTAGAAAGCATCAAGTCCTCATGATTATTCTGACAATCTTGTTTTTACTTGGATCAACCCTAACGGTTTATTTTGCCAAAGAAGCGAAAAAATACTACTTAAAACATAAAAAACAACAGTACTTATCCTACGCTAACGAAAACGATTTAGCTTTTTCAAGGATCATCAGAGCGTATGATTCAAAGTTATTCATCAAAGAACTTCAAAAGATGAACTTCACACGAATTAAACACTCAATCGATACCATTGATGAAACAATCATCATCACCATTTCAGGCATGTTTGAAGATTACTTTATTGAGCTTGAATTAGATGAAGAGGAATTTGGTTTTAACATGAATAAAGTAGAAGTTGAAGATCTGATTTATTATCGTTATGAGGAGTTCATTAAACCAGAAGACATCAACCAAAGTTTCAAGTTGGTTTGTGAGAAAATCGAAATGCTCATTCAAGAATTTGATGCAAATGAAATGAAAATTATAATAGAAGACTAGATAGATAAAAGAAATAGTAAGCATTTCAAAGAAAATACTAGACTATTTCTTTTTTTTATGTATAATATGCATTGTTGTCTTTTAAAAAAATAGAAATGGGGAATACAGTATGTCAACACAAAAACAAATGAATCCAGGCCCACTCGGCTTACTTGGATTTGGTCTTGCCACGATTTTATTAAACATCCACAACGCGGATTTTATTCCATTAACGATTGTCATTATCGCAATGGGTGTCGCGCTTGGTGGTATTGCTCAAATCATCGCTGGTATTTTAGAATTTAAGATTGGAAATACCTTTGGTGGTACTGCGTTTACCGCGTATGGTTTATTTTGGTTATCGCTTGTCATGATTTGGACTCAAGCACCGGCTGGGTTTGAAGCAGATAATCTTTCGATGGGATTTTACTTGCTTATCTGGGGATTATTTACCACGTTCATGTTTGTTGGTACACTTTCGCACAACACAAGTTCAAAAGTAATTTTTTCAAGTTTAGCGGTATTATTCTATTTATTAGCGCTCGCAAACTTCTTAGACTCACATTTAATCCATGTGATTGCTGGTTACGTTGGAATTTTCTCAGGGTTATCGGCATTTTATAGTGCTGGTGGACAAATTGTAAACCAAGAATTGGGTAAAAACGTATTTCCTTTATAGAAATCAAAAAAAACTTAGGAGAAATCCTTCGTTTTTTTCATATGTTTGAAAAATGTCGTAATGGTATTACTTAATTAGTTTATTCGGGTTATCATTTATGATATAGTGTAGTTAATCTATTTCGATTAAAGGGGGTGGTAAGGTTGGATTTATTTCAAAATAATATGGTTTTGAGTTTTTATTCCATTATGATTTTGGTCATATTTTTGTATTTTACCTACAAGTACAAGTATCAAAAAACGGTGGAACAGACCTTGTTCAAATACTTGATTATTTCAAATATTGTGATGAACGTATTGGATGTTCTCTCGCGATTTGATGGACTTGAGCAACCTTATTTCGCCATATTCAACCAAATTGGTAATTACCTAGTGTTCATTCTTACCCCGCTTTTACCACTGATATGGACACTATACGTGAACTACCGAGTGAATTTATCAAAACGTAAATTAAATCAATGGATCTCAATTCTCCTTATATTGTTCGCCATAAACCTAGTGTTTGCGACAATCGCAATTTCAAGGGGGCTTTATTACACCATCAATGAACAAAACATCTATGAACGCGGGCCGCTTTATGTCTTATCATTCGTTTATGCGTATGGGTTGATGATTTTTAGTATGTTTTACATCATCAAGAATCAATCGCGTATCGATAAACGCCAGTTTAAGTCATTGATTGCGTTTGTTATTCCACCGGTTTTCGCCTCAATTATTCATATTTTCTTTTATGGGTATTCGCTTATTTATAACAGTATAACAATCTCGATTTTACTTGTGTTTATCGATACACAAGCCAATCAAATGGAAATTGATTATTTGACCAATGTCTTTAATCGAAAAAAATTACAACAGCATCTAGTTGAGCGAATCAATAATGCTTCAAAAGAACATTCGTTTGCCGCATCGATGATTGATTTAGATAACTTTAAGCAAATTAATGACACCTACGGACACACCGAGGGTGACATCGCATTACAGGTTGTTGCTCAATTACTCAAAGATGCCACATCAAAAGACGCGTTAATTGCACGATATGGTGGCGATGAGTTTTGTATCGTTATCGACATCGATGACGAAGATGAAATTAAACAATTGAATCAGGCGATTGAACATCGGGTTCAATCCTATAATGCGTTAGGATTAAAACCGTATTTGATTGAGTTTTCAATCGGTTATGAAGTCTTTGATAAAGAAAAACATCAAAACGCGAATGCTTTTATCGACGTACTGGATCAGTTCATGTATCAAGACAAAGAAAAGAAGAAAAACTAGCTCTTAGTTAAGGAAACATCAGGAAACTTAAATTTCTTGGTGTTTTTTCGTATTATTGGGTATCATATCACCAATTGATTTGTTATAATTAGATAAGAAAACGGGGTGGCGATGTGACAACATATTATGAGTTAGAAAAAAGAACGCCTTATAAACCTATGGACGGGTTAGCAGGCTTATCAAGATTAATGGCAAAAGAAGGCATGGTATTACTAAAAAACAACGGTGTTTTACCGTTGATTCATCAAAAAGTGAGTGTTTTTGGTCGAATTCAATTTGACTATTATCAATCAGGCACAGGCTCTGGTGGTCTTGTGAATGTGAGAAAAAAATACAGCATTCTTGAAGCACTTCAAATGAACCCAAGATTAGCGTTAAATGAGGCGTTGATCAAGACCTATCAAGCTTGGGTCAATGAGCACCCATTTAACAGTGGCAACGGCATGTGGGCAAGTGAACCATGGAGCCAGATTGAAATGGTTCTTGATGAAAAAACCTACATAGATGCCGCTAAATTTAGTGAGATTGCACTTGTGTTTCTTGGTCGTACGGCTGGTGAAGACAAAGACAATCAAAAAGAAAAAGGCAGTTATCTTTTGACTGATGAAGAAGAACAATTACTGAAAAACGTCAGTACACACTTTAAAGAAACTGTTGTCGTCTTAAACGTTGGTAACTTAATTGACATGTCATTTATCGAAAAGTATCAAATTTCTGCTTGTTTGCTTGCTTATCATGGCGGCTTACAAGGTGCACTTGCGATTAGTGATCTTTTATCAGGTTATGATAGTCCTAGTGGTAAACTAACCGATACCATCGCAAAAACGATCGAGGATTACCCTTCGAATCAAACGTTTGGGGCAATTGAAAACAAATATACCGAAGACATTTATGTCGGTTACCGATATTTTAACACGTTTAAGAAAGAAGCCATTTTATACCCATTTGGTTATGGGTTAACCTACACAAAATTTAAACTTCAAACCTCTACAGTATCCCTTAATAAGCAACTTATTACGATTGAAGGTCTCATTTCAAACGTTGGAAAATACGCCTCAAAACAAGTGATTCAAGTCTACATAAAGGCACCTCAAGGCGCACTTGGTAAACCAGATAAAGAGCTCATTGGCTATTACAAAACGAACGTGATTAAACCTGCCTTTGATGAACACTTTTCGATTACCATTGACTTAACTGAAATATCAAGTTATGACGAAGAAGGAAAAAGTGGCTATCCAAGCAGTTATGTCTTAGAAGCAGGCGATTATCATGTTTATGTTGGATTTGACTCCATGGATTTAATGCCATGCTATAAGTATCATCTAGATCAAACCTATTTAGTCAAAAAAGTAAGTGAGGCGCTACGTCCTGTGGTTCGATTTGAGCGGATAAAGCCTAAACTAGATCAAAACGGCTACGTAATTTCATACGAAGATGTACCAATTCGTAAAACGTCACTGAAAAAACGAATCGTTGACATGCGCCCACAAGCTCTAACAAATGCGCACGTCTCAAATTTAAATGAAGTCTTTAATAATAGAAGCTTATTAAACGGTTTTATCGCCTCATTAAGTGACGATGACTTAATCTGCCTCACCCGTGGTGAAGGCATGAGTAGTCCAAAAGTCACACCTGGAACCGCGTGTGCGTTTGCCGGTGTAACTGATGAATTAAAACAAAAAGGGTTTCCAATTTTGTGTGGTGCCGACGGTCCAAGCGGCATACGCATGGATAGCGGCTATGAAGCTACCTCTATACCAATCGGCACGCTGCTGGCATCTAGCTTTAATGAATCACTCGTGAGTGATCTCTACTATGGGATTGCTTTAGAGATGCAAAATTACAACATTGAGCTTTTACTTGCCCCAGGGATGAACATTCATAGACACCCACTAAATGGACGTAACTTTGAATACTTCTCAGAAGACCCTTATTTAACCGGTCACATGGCAAAAGCCGTCATTCATGGGTTAGATAAAGGTGGGGTTACAGGCTCACTAAAGCACTTTGCTTGCAACAATCAAGAACATCTTCGGTTTGATAGTAACGCCATCGTTTCAGAAAGAGCGTTAAGAGAAATCTATTTAAAGGGATTTGAACTTGCAATTAAACATTCCAATGTTAAAGCAATTATGACTGCTTATAATCCAATCAACGGGATTTGGGCAGCCTCAAACTATGATTTAAATACGACCATTCTAAGACACGACTTTAAATTTAAAGGCATCGTCATTACCGATTGGTGGGCTAAAATGAACGACGACCAAGACCGTGCATCAAAAGACAACACGGCGATGATGGTTCGGGCTCAAAACGATATTTACATGGTAATTACTGATGCGAAAAATAATTCTGGTAATGACAATACCAAAGACATGCTTCATAAAGGCCAGATCACAAGAGGTGAGCTAGAACGAATTGCCTCAAACATAACCAACTTTGTTTTAGATTCTTATACGTATCAAAAACAACAAGGAAAATTGAATAAACACCATGAAAATCTTTTAGAACAACCACAAATTGACGATCTTTTAATTGATGGAAAGCCACTTTTTGGCTTTCAAAAAGATGTGATGGTGTATCATCTAGAACAAAACGTCTCTGTGAACCAATTAAGAGTAATCACTAACCATGATTATAAAATCGAAGCCAATCTGGATACGATTTTAATCCTAGTCGGTCAACAAGTGATTTATCAGCTGACAAGTAAACCACTAGTCAAACAAAGCATGACCTTAGAATTTAAAAAAGACAAGCCAATCAAAGCCTTGGCAGTTAACAAAGAGCCGTGGGGAAAAACAGAGCTAGCACTCGAGAAGACCCATTTAAAGAGTCAAGCCATCAAAACAAGTAAAAATGGTCTAACCAATTGCCTAAAAAACGAATACGTGTATTACGCCATTGATGTATTAGAAACCTCTAAGTACATTGTGGAATTTAAATTACAAAGTGACGAACCAAGCTTATCACAAATGCCTTTTTCACTTTTAATTGAAAATACCATCAAACAAACCATCACCAGCAATGGAACCGATGGTAAAGAACTAACGGTCAGTGCACAGATCATCATCGAAAAAGGCCTCACGTTCTTAGGTTTAAGATTCAACCGAAGTGGTCTAGAAATTAATGAAATTAGTTTAATTAGACACTACTAACAAACTCGATAAAATGCGTTTGATTTCATTCAAACGTGTTTTTTTTTCTACTTTTGATGTGATTCGGTTTATTTTTAGAGTTTTGTTGTATAATGGTAATAAAGAAATACGCGTTTTTTCTTTGTTTTTTTATGATACAATGTTCAATTAGGAAGGATGTGATGGCGTGAAACGGTTTCAAATTCGATTAAGTATCTTTATGATTTTAGGATTTAGCGTGCTTAGTGCACTGCTTTACTCATCGTTTTTTCTAATTACGAACAATTTCTTAAAAGAAAGAACCACCGACAATCTAAGTTTAATTGGTGAATCGATGAATACGCACCTATCGTCCACCTTTAAAAAAGATTACGACGCATTTTTAGTCTACCTTGATGCTCATATGAATGATGTAAATCCAATCGACGGTTTAAATGATCATAAAGAAAGTGTCACATTTAATGGCTTAACGCCCGTTACCTTTGGGAAAAAAGAAGGAAACACACTGTCCTTGTTCGGTGAAAGCTTAGTTTATCAGCAAGTGTTTTTCGAAACGAATTATTTTCAAATACCCGTATCGATTTACCCACTAAGCACCGTATTTAATACAGAAGATCAAACCAATTACGTTGTCTTTACCTCAAATGATTATGTCATGTTACTTGATGCCAACGCTTACGTCGAAAACATCTTTAATTCAAATCACGCAAGTAGCTATCAAAGTTACATTATCTCTCAAGACGGCTATGTGTTTATCAGTTCGGATCAACAATACTCAACGACCAAATTTGGCAACCATTTTTTACTTGAGGTTGAACGCAAAGACTTCTTTTTGAATCTTCGATCAAATCAATCTGGCTTGATTGAAACAACCTACCTAGATGAAGTCTCTTTTATTACCTTTAATGAAGTCAATTATGACTCATTAGAACCGATTTACTTCGTCAATGTCTTTTTGTATGACGATGTGATTGGATCAAATCAAGCCTTAATTGAAACACTGATTCTAATTTTTAGTCTATCCGTGGTATTATTCATCGGCTTCTTATTACTCGGTTATAAGTTAGTCGAAATGAAAGTAGCGGACATTGAAAACTCAAGGTTTAAGTTTTATTACGACAAGCCAATGATGGTAAAAATTAACCGTTACGGCAAAATCTTAAAGAAAAATAGAAGTTTTAAAGAAACCATTGTTGCTCACGATAAATTAGTTAGTGTGCGTGATTTTCTATTAGTTGAGGACAATCAAAACCCTCTAGACATCATTAAACGTCAAAAAGTGTTATCAACACGCTTTGATTTAGAGAAGCATCAACTCTATTTAAGATTTATTCCACTAAAAACAACGTTTGGGTATTTACTCGTTGCGGATAACTACACGAAACTTGAATTAAAGTTTCAGTCTTACCGTTCGATTGCCCATTTTAATTCGATCTCTAAATTACCAAACATCAATCATTTAAAGTATGACTTAGCGGCATATGTCAGTCAAACAGAGACACATAGCAACAAAAATGCCCTACTCGTTTTTTCGATGGTCAATTTTACTAGTTACGTTAAGTTATTAGGTGAAGTCGTAGTAAATAAGATGATTATAAACATTAGAAATACGACATTAGAGTTATTAAAAAATAAGAATGCAACGCTTTATAATTTATATCAAGATCATTTTGCGATATTCTTTAAAGACCTGGCTAGTTACGAGGACATTAAACCATTTGTCGAAAAACTATCTCAAACGCTTGAACAAACCATCGACGTGGATGAGAATAATTTCTTGTTAGATTTCCGTTTTGGTGTCTTTAACTTAGAGCACGACAACTACGTTAGCCTAAATCAAGATGAAATTTATGATAACGCCATGCTTGCCTTAAACAAATGTAAGACCTTATTAACAAGCAAACTGGTGACTTATGACATCACGCTTGGTCAGTTTGTGAATAAAAAAGAACAAATGGAAAGAGATTTGATTGAGGCGATTGAAAAAGAAGAGTTTGTGATGTTCTTACAACCTCAGTATTCGACCGTTTCAGATAGAATTGTCGGTTTTGAAGCACTTATTCGCTGGGATAACAAAAAGTATTTAAGTACATCACCAGAAGAGTATATCTCTCTAGCTGAATCAAACAACTTAATTATTGATATTGGTAGACAAATCATGCACCAAACCTTTAAAATGGCAAAAGCACTTGAAAGCTATGACATCAACATCTCAATGAATATATCACCCGTTCAAATGCTACAAGCAGGGTTTACAAATGAGTTTATGCAAATCTATCAAAGTTACGATTTAAAACCAAATTCGATTTCGATAGAAGTGACTGAAACGTTCTTAATGACCTCATTTGAACTAATCATAGAGAAACTTAAAATATTACAACGTTTTGGGGTTTCAATTCACCTAGATGACTTTGGGACCGGTTATAGTTCACTCTTATATCTAAAAGAGTTACCGATTGATTCAATTAAAATCGACCGCAAGTTCATCATGTACGCGCTTAGTGATAAATATTCTAAGGCCATCATTAACATGATCATCTCCTTAGCTAAGAACTTAGATTTAGAGGTGATTGCTGAGGGCGTTGAGGATGATAAGCAGTACCAATTACTTAAAAAGAGCGGTTGTAACACCGTTCAAGGCTTCTACATTGGAAAAGCGATGCGCTTTGATGATGCAGTTGTCTTGCTAAATGAATTTTCACTTGATAAACTATCTAAGAAAAAAGAGGTGAAATAACATGTTTAAAATCATTTTACAAACTGAAATGGGTAGCGTTACCTCGACAGTTATCTTTGTTGTTGTTCTAGGTATTACGATTGCATTGTTGTATTTTCTTGCAAAAAATGTACTAACAACCGAAAGACGATACAAAGAAGAAAGAAATATTCTTGTTGAAGGTGCACTATCTAGAAGTGCCATGAACTCATATGTTTCTTCATATATTGCAAAAATTGGTAAAGATGTCTCTTTCTCGATGATCTATTTGGATCTAGATAACTTTGCTGATATTGATAATACTTTTGGAACCAAAGAAACGGATAAAATTATTGAGAAAATTACCAAGAGAATGGTTGATATTATGCCTAAAAACATCAAAGTTTCTCGATATGATTCAGATTCTTTTATGATATTTGTGCCACTAGATTACGATAAAATGCAAGCCTTAAACTACGCAAGGAAATTAAATGAAGCCATCAATGAGTCGATAGATCTCTTTGGTGAAACAAACATTAACCTCACCGCCTCGATTGCGCTTTGTTATTACCCAATCCACGGTAATAACATCAAATCGATGCTAAACTCCTTGAAGTTAGCGGTTTATACCGTTAAGAAGAACGGTGGAAACGCGATTCGTATTTACTCTGAGGACATGAGTCAAACCGATGGTGAATTCCTAGAGTACTATTATCAAATTAAAAAAGCGATTGAGAAAAAAGAATTCGTTTTGTATTATCACCCAATCATCAAGCTTGATGAAAATAAAATATATGGCGCAGAAGCACTCTTACGGTGGGAACACCCAGAGCACGGATTACTCTCGCCTTATAAGTTTATAAACATCATGGAACAATCTGGTGACATTTACTGGGTTGGTTTATGGGGATTAGAGTCACTAATCAAAAGTTATTATCAACTTAAACAAGCCTACCCTACTGAAGACATTAAGCTATCGTTTAACTTATCGCCCAAGCAGTTAATGTATGAATCGATTGCAACAGACTTTCAAAAACTCTTAAGAAAGTATAAGATGAATGCGAACAATATCATCTTAGAGCTTGCAGAGTACGCACTTTTTGAAAAACATCAAACCGTGGTTGAAAGCATCAAGAAGTTAAAACACATCGGTTTTAATATCGCAATTGATGGCTTTGGTCTTGATTACGCGACACTAACAAGACTTGAGACGGCACCAATCGATATTATTAAATTATCGAAGAGTTTTATTAGTGAAGAACAAACCTACGTCACAGAAAAGTTTGCAAACTTATTAGTCGAATTCGGTAAGAATAACAAGAAAGTGATCATCGCAGAAGGTATTGAAAATGATGAAATGCTTCAAAAAATAGTCAATTATGACATCCATTATGGCCAAGGTTACCACTTTGCGCACCCGATGAGCTTCGATGATTTAAAGGGTTATTATCAAGTTTTAAAGCACAACGAAAAAATATAATACAAAGTTATTGACAAAGATAATCCATCATGCTAAAATGACACTGTATCGAAAAGTATGTCATGTTAAAAGGCAAAACTAGAGAAATCTAGTGACGCAAAACTATAGGGCCTGAAATGGTAGCCAGTTGCACACGTTAAGTGAGCGACTGGCTTTTTTATATACTAAGACATAGATAGAAGGTGATTATATGAGGCTATCTGAAGTACTTGGTGCACAAAAAAAACCTAAATTAAAAAGAAGATACGTCACATTAATCATTTTGATCAGTGGTCTACTTTCCTTAGGATTTGGATTTGTGACATTCTATGGGCTTCAAACTGGGACTTATGCATTAACAATGAGTCCTGAGGCAAGTGAAAAGAATATTCAATTGTCTGAGAGTTTGGATTTTACAAATGCAGCATCTAGACTCTTTGTAAACCCAACGATGGATGCACTTGATACAACTTATCTATTTTTGAATGTGGAAGCCGCAATTAATACTGACGGTAGATACACTGATCCAAACAACAAAGACTATACCGCGTACACATTTTATATAAAGAATAGCGGGCTTGAAATGGTTGATTTGACTTACACCATTTCACTAAATGATATTCACAATAATTTAGATGATGCGATTCGAATACTTGTGATTGAGGACAACCTCCAAGGTGAAGTCACCAGGACCATGTATCAAAAAGAAGACCCATTTCCTAAAAATTATGTGAACCTTCCTGAGGCAGTCACCTTTAGCGGAACGACAGTTGCCGAAAGAGATATTAACAAATTACAAGCAGGACAAATTAGAAAATTTACTTATCTTATGTGGATTGAAGGTCAAGACTCAAGTGATGAGATGTTAGGTGGAAGAATAAGGTTTCAAATCAACTTTGAAATTTCAAATGCGGATAGATGATAAAAAAAATCTTGTTATTATCGATTTCATTTACACTCTTAACAATCACACTTGGCGCATCGACCTTCGCATGGATTACCATTACAACGGTTAATAGAGTCGAAGGCATTGGCATCAATGCTACACTAGGTAACCGACTTGAAATGTCTCTTGATGGCATAAACTATGAGCAAAACCTTCAAGGGCAAGCAATCTTAGACGAGTTGTCTAAGTTAAAATTAACGGATGTGACCAGTTATGATGGCAAGACTTTCTATACTGGTATCCAACAAAATTTAAAAGAAGCAGGAAAGAATCGTGATTATATCTCGCTTGATTTCTACTTCAGATCAACCTCTCCCTATCGTAACGTATATCTATATGAAAACGTAAACGTAGGTGCGATCTATGACACACCACCAGATGAGGGGACCTACTTCTTATCTAAGGGTGTGGATTTTAGATCAAAAGTCACATATCAGCATTCAGAAACAAGAATCGTGAATGCAGGTGAAACATTTAAGGCGTTTGCATCAAACGCAGTTCGGGTATCATTTGTTGAGCAAAAGCTTAACGAACAAGACTTAAGAGAAGAAGACAGTCTACTTACAACCATTTATGATCCAAGTGAAAATGAGCTAAGAGGTTTTGGTAAGCCTTACGGCGGGCTTGCTTACTACAATCAAGTAACCAGTCGTAATCTAACCCCACCAAAGATCATACCTGAAACGATATATCAGCTATCAAAGTTTGCAGAATATAACCCAAACTTAGCCTTAGGTGATGAATCCTTGTTGTTAAGGCTCATAGAAACAAACGAGTTAGATGAGTACGGTAGAGTTTACTACAAAGGCTTACTAACAATCAACATTTGGCTTGAAGGCTGGGACGCGGATATGTTTGATGCCATTTTGAATGACACAATCAAAATACAACTCACATTCAAACCAGCAAACAGTCTTACCGAAATAAATGAAAACTTATAAAAGAGAAAATGGAGAAAAAAGAAAATGAAAAACTTATACAAAAAAATTGGTGATGAGCATTGTTGCAGTAACCTTAGTCGTTGCAGCACTTGGCGCATCAACATTCGCATGGTTTACTCTATCAAATAGAGCAGAAATTGGTTCATTCGATGCAGAAGTTACAGCAGGGGAAGGTATTGAAGTATCTATCGATGGAACGAACTGGTACTCAACACTTCCAAGTAGTGTTATTAATGCATTTTTAGAATCACAAAATGATGGAGAAACGCCAATTTTAGAAGCAGTAACAACAACCAATGCAGTGGCATTCACTAAAGTATCAATTCAAGATGTTACAGGTGATTCTGTTGGGACATTAGTACCAACTGCTGCTCCTGCTAGCTCCTACATTTCATTTACATTATTTTTCAGATCACAAAATGCAACTGAATTATATTGGCAAAATGCAACGATAGGATCCGAAGTCAAATCATGGACACCAGACACAACTTTCTTAATGGCAGATGGCACAAGTGTAAATCCATCAGCTCCAGTCAATGTTAGAGCTGCAAACGCAGTTAGAGTTGCAGTTGTGGGAACAGTAACAAAAGCATTTCAAGTAGCATCAGGTTCAGTTGAAGGTGTTGTGAATAGTGCTAGTAACTCAATCGTTTTAAATGGTGCAATTGCATATCACAATGCAAAAAACCCAGACAATGTGTATCCTGAATTATCTAGTGTTAGCATATTAGAAGCAGCTACAAGTTTCCCTGAAAGTACTGTTGTAGGAACACCTAATGGATTTGACATACTCGATTTAAATGGTACAGCTACTGATAATGGTATAGACTATAATACAGGTAATTTAGTTGTAAAAGTGTGGATTGAAGGTTGGGATGCAGATACTTTCAATGCAATTTTAAAAGAAGCGATTAATGTTACACTTTCTTTCGAAGGAAAAGTAAAAAAAATAAGAATTAAAATAAAGGAGAAAAATGAAAATGAAAAAATTATTATTATCAATTACAGCTGTAATCATTACGGTTGCGGCTTTAGGAACAAGCACATTCGCTTGGTTCACATTATCAAATAGAGCAGAAATTGGTCAGTTCAATGCTGAAGTTACAGCAGGTGAAGGTATTGAAGTGTCTCTAGATCAAACTAATTGGTATTCAACACTTCCAAGTAGTGTGATTAATGCATTTTTAGAATCACAAAATGGTGGTGAAACACCGGTGTTATCAGACGTAACTACAACTGATGCGATAAACTTCACTAAAATCTCAGTTTCCGATGTTACAGATAATCCTGTCGGAACTTTGGTATCAAACACAGCTCCTGCCGGTTCATATATATCGTTTACTTTGTATTTTAGATCACAAAATGCAACTAAATTATATTGGCAAAATGCAACAATCGGTTCTGATGTTAAATCGTGGACACCAGACACAACGTTTTTAATGGCTGATGGATCACAAGCCACACCTGCAGCTCCAGTTGATGTTAGAGCAGCAAATGCAGTGAGAGTAGCAGTTGTTGGGACAGTCACAAAAGCATTTCAATTAGCCGATGGTGTAATTGAAGGTGTAGAAAACAGCGGAAGCCAAATTATTATTACTGATGGAGCAATCGCTTATCATAATGCTAAAAACCCAGATAATCAGTTCCCAGCTTTAAGTGGTCAAACGATGCTTGCGACAGAAACAAGCTTCCCAGCTGGCACAACAGGAACACCTAATGGATTTGATGTTCTTAACTTAGCTGGTGCAGCTACTGAAAATGGAATTACATATAATACAGGTAATCTAGATGTTAAAGTATGGATTGAAGGATGGGATGCCGACACTTTTAATGCCATTTTAAAAGAAGCAATTGCTATAACCTTATCATTTGAAGGAAAAGAATAAGATATTTAATAACTGAATTTTATTAGACAAACATTGGTTAGATCTACTCACAAGTAGTGGATCTAACCAAATTTCTAATAACCAATAGAAAAAATCAATAAAATATAGATTTTAAAGCGTTTTTATATTATAATTTAAATTAGATAAATTCGGCTAATTTAAAAGGAGATGCGTTAAGTGAAAAACAAAAACACGGTTCAACGAATATTAAGTATTACTGGAAATGTAGTATTTTACATTATCCTTGCAGCTTTATTGATTTTTTCAATTGCGAATATGAGAATTAAGAAGGCTAACGACATCCCTAACGCATTAGGTTATGGGTTCTTATCGGTCGTTTCAGACTCAATGGAAGGTTCAAAAGAAAACTCATTTGATAAAGGCGATTTAATCATCGTACGTATGTTAAATGATAAATCAATTAAAGATTTAAAAGAAGGCGATATTGTTACCTTCTATGATTGGAATATTTTAAGAATTAATACCCACAGAATCGTTGATATTGGATCAAACTACGTGATCACACAAGGGGATAAAGCAGCCAATAGTGCGGCATACGTCAAGGGTGAAAACAACGAAGGTAAACAGTATGAAACAGTATTACATGACGATCTAATCGCAGTACACAGAAGTACTTGGTCAAATGCAGGTACAACACTTGATAGACTTCAAACACCGGTTGGATTTGCAATCGCAATCATTCTACCAGTCTTTGTTTTACTAGTGATTCAAGGCATAAACCTTGCAAGAGCGGTATTATCAATTAGTAAGAATAAGATGGAAGAAAAACATCAACAAGATAAAGAAAAAGTTTTACAAGAACTCGAAGCCGAAAAAGAGAAATTAAGAAAAGAATTATTAGAAGAATTAAAGAAAGAACAACAAAACAAACAATCCTAACTAAGTAGAGGTAATACGATGGTCAATTTTGCACGTTATTATGTCGACTTTATTAGAAGGTTATTTTCAAACATCGGCGAATTTTTCAAAAGAATTTTTGAAGCGTTTGCCGATTTACTTTTTAATGACGTCGTTAATTATTTTAAAAATTTAATCGATGCGAGTAAAACGTTCGGATTCCTAGACTGGTTAATCGCCATTGTCGTAATTGGAATCAACGTCATATTCATTATTTTTATTGTCATAAGACTTTACCAGTTTTTAAGACATTACATTCGTTTTGCGAAGTCTGAGCTAGATAAAGACGAACTCTTAGAAGAAATTGCTCTTTTAAGCCAAAAGACCGTAGAACTTGCGGATGAAAAGAATAAAATTCTTCAACTCAAAATGGGCAATGTCACTGGTTATTCAGGACAAGATAACCCATTTGATGATAAACCAAAAGTCATTACGTCCCGTTTTGCTAAATTGATTCAAGTAGATAACACCTATAAGAATCAAATTACATCCGTTACAATGAGTCCTGAGGATATGATTGGTCTACCAGAATTAATTAATCGTTTTATCAATTTCTCAGCATCTAAACTGGGACTTTATTACGATAAAAAAACAATCGCAACCTATTTTTCAGGTATGGCTACATCGAAAATTATGATATTAGAAGGTATTTCTGGGACTGGTAAGACCAGTTTACCTTACGCAATGGGGAAGTTTTTTAGTAACGATTCAGCCATCATATCGGTTCAACCGTCATGGCGTGATCGTGCCGAAATGATTGGATACCTTAACGAATTTACAAAGAAGTTTAATGAAACTGACTTCTTAAAAGAACTTTATGAAACAACGTATCGCGAAGATTTAAACTTCATCGTCCTAGATGAATTAAACTTAGCTCGTATTGAATACTATTTTGCTGAGTTCTTATCAATTATGGAAATGCCAAACGTGAGTGAATGGAAAATCGATATTGTGCCGGATACTCAACCTGGTGATCCAAGACGTTTTGAAAATGGTAAGTTATTGGTGCCACAAAACGTTTGGTTTGTTGGCACGGCTAATAAAGATGACTCTACCTTTACGATTACTGATAAGGTCTATGACCGTGCGGTATCGATCATCATGAACCAAAAGGCGGAATTCATAGATGCGCCACCAACAGATGGTATAACAATGAGTCATGAATATTTAGAGTCGTTGTTCCTAACGGCTCAAAAAGCAAACCCAATTACGCCAAAGACCATGGATAATCTTGAAAAATTAGATGATTTCATTGCAGCGAAATTTAAAATCACTTTCGGTAACCGTATCACAAAACAAATTAAAGCGTTTGTGCCTGTGTTTGTTGCCTGTGGTGGGTCTGAAATTGAAGGCTTAGATTATATGGTCGCAAGAAAGATCTTAAGAAAGTTTGAAACGTTAAACTTACCATTCTTACAAGATGAACTTGCAGAATTAATTACCGTGATGGATAAACTATTTGGTAAAAATGCCTTTAAAGAATGTACATTATTCATTAATGATTTAAGAAAACAATTTTAATAAGCAGGGATAACTATGAAAAAACCACAGGACCAGTTGGATTTGATTTACCAAAATTACATCGATCTACTCACACAAGTCGAAAATGATCCATTCACGACTCAGTTTTATAAGGCGTTAAAGAGTGGGTCAAATACGGTTTATCAAAAAAACATGTCAGAATCAAAAGCGTTTGATGAAACATGGATTAAAACCATTGAATCCTATTTTCCTAGTTTAGATAAAATCACAAAAAATCCGAAATCGTCTTTAAAATACGATGAAGAAATCGTTGCGATTGAAAGGGCAAAAAAAGTCAATAGTCAATCAATCAGACATTTAGCCTCACATACTCATATGATTAAAGAAGTTAGAAGAGACGGTTCTGTGATGCCTAAAAAGATTATGGTTCAAGAATCCGACATTGATTACGGCATTTATGAAAACCGGTTTATTATGACGTTAATTGAACGTTTATTTCATTTTGTGAGATCTCGTTTAGATACGATCAAAGAGAATTTTGATTCGTATGAAAAGAAACATTTTAATTACCAATCAGCGTTTAAGCTAAATCAAACAAATGTGGATCTATCGATTGATGTGACATTAAAAGATGAACTTGATAACCCTGAATTAAACGAATACAATAAAAAGCTGTTAAAACGGGTTGAACACTTAGACAAACTGGTTGCTTCTTTAAAAGGTTCACAGTTTATGCAATTAATGGAAGGGCAAAAAAAAGTCATTCCACCGATTATAAAAACACAAATCATCTTAAAGAATGTGGATTTTAGAAATGCTTACATGCTTTGGTTATTTCTTGATCGTTATAATTTAGTTGCCTACGACGTAACGGTTAAAGAAAAGGATTTAACTTTTGATAAGGCGTATTTAAAAGACGTCGAACGTCTTGCAATGACGTCGTTTATTACCATTACTGCAAATCAAAACAAGCGTAAAGAATTATACGATGAAATTGAGCTTAAAGCGTATCGGAAGAAACACTTTAATGTATCAACAAAACACATTGATGATGTGATTGAAGAACCTTCAGGAATTGAACTCGAAGATACCAACCTAAATCAATACTTTTTAGAACAAAACAAAAAGTTGTTTAAGAAGGATTTGGACGAACAGTTAGAAAAGTCATCCACCTATGAAGTGGGCTTAAAACGTGCCATTCGTGATTTAATCAATATTACGAATGGGGTTTATGAGTCACATTTTCAATTAGATACTGAAACTGATGTGTTTAGACAACTAGTCAAAAATGATGATCCTGAGGTTTTGTTAAAAGAACTTAAAGAAAAACAACGTATTGCTCGAATCATTAGAGAGACAAAAGAAGTCGATTACAACAATGCCATCCGTCTTGAACGTAGTTTGTTAAAAGAAATCGAAAAGAATGACCAACGATTGATCTCAAGTTTATCCAAACGCCAAGAAAAATCAATAACCGAACAAAAAGAACTTGAACGATTAAAAAATGAAAGACAAATGGCCAAAGAAAACGATAAACTGTTGGCTGAAAGCTTAAAGTATACGTCTAAAATGAAAGAAGAACTTCAAAAAGAACGCCAACAAACAGAAGAACTACTCAAAAAATCAGTTGAAGAGCGAAATCACTTAGAAAATGTGAAACTCTTGGCTGAAAAAGAGAAGCTTGATAAGTCTTATGAAGAAAAACTCGCTAAAATAACATCCAAATTTGAGCTTGAAAAGAAACAACAATCTCAAGAAGTAGAAAAGCAAATCAAAGCATTTAAAAAGGAACAAGCAGATAAGCTTAAAGAAGAAAAGAAACGCATTAAGGCTTATTACATGGCAGAATTAAAACAAATTAAAGAAGAAAAACGTCAAAAAGAAGCGCACATTAAAGTCAAACTGCGTGCACAACACGAAAATAATCAAGTTAAGCTTGAAAGTAAGTTTGAAAAACTAAAAGAGCGCACGCTTCACAAACTTGAGGCTGAAAAGACTGCCTATGAAAATGTCTTGAAGTTAAAGAACCAAAAAGAAAAAGAGAAATAGAAGTAAGGAGGGTTAATTATGAGAAGAAACCAAAGTAATCGTTTGTTCTTCTTGACCATTGGGTTATTCATATTAACCCTTGGTCTATTTACGAGCGTTGTTTTCGCATGGATTTCACAGTCAAGAAACGCAAGTGTTTCTCCTTTCGTGGCAAGCGTCAAAGATTTAGCAATCGACTTTGATTTCTATAGATATAACGATGAAGATACATTTGATGGTAGTAGTTCATACACATTAGAAAACAATACGTGTAATAACACAACGTTTTGTTACGATTTCTTAGAAAATCCTACAGCAAGTGCGGTTATACCTCAAAAATTAAAACCTTCTGATAAACTTAGTTTTGCGATTACCATTAGTAATCGTTCAACAACCGATACGACACTCGATTTAAAACTTAATGGTGTTATGTCACTCGGGTTTAACCAAATCAACAATCAAATACAACGCGCTTTTAAATATGAAGTTAAAGCCGTGAAATATCTAAACAACAGCGTAGAATCTGCCGATCAAAAGACCTTATTTAGTTACGCAAACACTTACTTTGTGCCTGAGGTCAGCAATTACACGTTAATTGATGATGTCTCGCTTGCCAAACAAAATGACGCTAATAGTGTGGTAATTATATTTTTTGATTTATATTTTGATCCAAGTATTGGTTCTTATGATACAAATAATGTCCTTCAGAATAATTCTAATGCATTTATGAACCAAGTCTTTAAAATCGATCAACTCTTGATTGATTACGAGGATTAATTATGAAAAAAATCATGAAAATCACAACTTACCTATTAACTGCTTTCATGCTTGTGATCATATTTTCACTTGTTTACGCAGGGACGAAAGCGGTAAGAAACAATGGAATTGTAACGCTGTTTAACCGTGGCTATTCAGTCGTTATGACGGATTCAATGGAACCGACCATTCAAGTGGGTGAGTTCATCATAGTAAAAACTATTAGCTATGATGAGGCTTATCGAATGGTCGAAAACGATGAAGATCCTGTGTTAGTCTATAAATCGTCTCGTGGAATTCACATCGTTCATAGAGCCATTGATATTTCTGATGGCAGTATTCTAATGAAAGGTGATAACCCTAAAGCACCTGTTGACAGTGAATTAGTAACACAAGATAACCTTGTTGGAATAGTGATAGGTCAAACGATGGCATTTGGACTTGGGAAGTTACTAGTCAACTCAAGAAGCTTAATTTTCTTAGTGGCAATCCTTGCATTTGTTGTGTTATTAGTCATGGAAATTTCTTCTATTTTTAAACAAGTAAAAGAACGTAACGAACTAAAGCTTAATGCGCAGTTTGAAGCGGAAAAAGCGCGTATAATAAGTGAAGAAAAAGAACGATTAAGAAAAGAACTCGAAGAAGAATTAAAAAAAGAAGATACAACAGATTAAATTTCTTGACTTATGTGTTCATTAAAAGTATAATATAAATAGAAAATTATATAGGCAAAACTAGAGAAATCTAGCGACGCAAAGCTATAGGGCCTGAAAACGGTAGCCAGTTGCACTTAATCTTTAAGTGGCTGGCTTTTTTTGTCCCTTAAGGATTATTTTTAATCTCGGCAAAACTAGGGAAACCTAGTGACGCAAAGCTATAGGGCCTAAAAATGGTAGCCAGTTGCATCTAAGAAATTAGATCGCTGGCTTTTTATTTTTATAAAGGAGGTGCTAGTGATGAAAAAACGTTCGTTAATCCCATCAATCTTAATCGTTTTGTCATTAATGATGTTATTACCAACGTCTGTTTTTGCTTGGTTTAGCTTCCAAAATAACGTCACACTAGTGAACCTTGAAACGAGTCAAATGGATGTATCGATTGAAGTAGATGAAAATCAATCAGTTCAAGTGATTAGTCAAACCATTACGACAAACACACTTACATACATAGATTTTAATAAAGATATTGTCTTAAATACCTCAGGTGCACTAAACCACATCGCTTCATCTATTGGTATTACCTTATCAAATAGTGAAGACAGCATCACCGTTAAAAATAGAATTAATTTAGATACGTTAAATGAGCAAGCCCTCATTTATTTAGTCGTTGTAGAAGGCAAAAACATCGAAGAAACTCATGAATACATTCGTGACTATTACAACTACATTCAAACCATCATTTCAAGTGGATCTACACTCGAACAACAAAGAAACTTAATCGACTCACACAATCAAAATATGTTACAATATATAGAGTCTGTTTCATTATTTGCCTCTGAAACTTTAACCTTCCAATTGGTGTTTTGGGCAGATTATGATTTATATCAAGGCCCTAATTATTTAGACCATGTCTATAATTTAGCCTTAAATATCGACTCAATCCAAGTGGATGGTGAGTTCTAATGAAGTACATTTCAAAAAAAATAATCGTCACCGTGATTATATTTAGTTTATCGGCATTACTCTTGACCATCAGCAGTTTTGCCTGGTATCGCAGTCAAAGAGTTTTGCCGATTATTTTAGAAAATGGTGAGTTTGATGTTGTGCTCAAAGTTGATTTTGATGGCTTAGAGGTTGGTTTAAATAGTCCTTACTATGACAATCAAAAAAAGATTATCATCATTGATGGTGGCGATTCAAGTGCACCTAACTACATAGGTAAATTAAATATAAGCGTAGAAGTCACAAGTTCTATTGCCTCTAGGTTTCGCTTAAGACTTCAAGATGAGTGGCAATTATTTAGACATTACTATCAATCGAATACTACTGTCTCAAGTGTGATTTATCATGAAAGAACGCCTGAGGGACCAATCGATAACCCATTCATTGTGGATTCAGGATTCTCATATCTTAGTGATAATAACGGATATATCTATTATGACAACATATTGATACCTAATGTGGCATATGAGTTTAAGATAATTGATCGAGGCACGAGATATAACGTTCGTGAAACTGACAATTACTATGAAGAGTGTATTGTACACCTCGATTTCTATTTTGATATTGTACAAGCCAACCGATTTAGCGAACGTTGGCAAATCAGTGAAACTTTCTTTAATTAACGTTTGGAGTTGATCGTATGAAACGACATTATTTAATCAAATTAATGATCGCAGCTTATGTTTTCATAAGCTTTTTTGGTATTGTTTCCTACGTGAATGAAAAAACAATTATTGCACAAGATAGCATTTATGAAAAAACAACAACATTTGATGGCGAAGGTCTAAAAACACCTGTTCAACCAATCGCCTTTACAAATAACTTTATTAAATTTAGTCGTCTCTACTTAGGACAAGAAGCTGTTAATCCGGCTAAAACATACGTAATTGAAAATGCCGTTGATCTCTATTATTTTTCATTAAAGTCCAAAGAAGAACCACAAACGTATTTGAATCTCAATTACGTTTTAGGTAAAGACATCGATTATAATGAAGCATCAACTCAAGGTTTATTCTTTATTCCGGTGGGGTTTAATACCCCGTTCAATGGGACGTTTGATGGCCAAGGTTTTGAAATTACAAATCTATTTTTCTCACCAATTATCCAAGAGTCCGTTTACATCAATGAATACGACGAAGCACTCGTCCATTATTCGATGTTTTCAAACGTTGGAGCCACTGGACAAGTGGTTAATCTTGGGTTAAAAAACGTCTGGATGTATCAACCGATTGCTTGGGGTCAAATGATTTACGCCTCAACCATGATTGGGAAAAATGACGGCCTTGTTTCTCACGTCTACTACATCGATGACCGCTTAGAACCAGGGTTAAACGTGGATGGTGATTTTGAGGTATCTGGATTGATATCGATTAATAATGGGATCTTTAAAGAGGCGTTTGTTTCATTGGTTACCGTTTTATCGGACGCGTCAACCTCAACAATCAATCACACACCGGTCATCAATACAAATAATGGTCAATCATTAGTAAATGTGTATTATGACCAACAAAAATATACAAAAAACAAGTTATCAACGGATTTAAGTGTTGGTTTAACGACGGCACAATTTCAAGAGAGTAACCGTTTTGATTCAAAATGGTATTTTAATAACTCTTATTCTACTAATAACCCGCAAGCGTTAAGAACATTGATTTACCCAACATTAAAAGGTCTAAAGAAAGACCTAACTGGCAACCTATTGATTTCAAACGCAAGAGATTTAGTTGTGATGTCACAACTATTGAATGAAACGAATTATTTTAGAAATCAAAACTACCGTATCAATAATGACATCAATTATGATTCGGTTAGTAAAGACGCTTACATTACGCCTAAGTTTGGTTTTTCAGGTTCGTTAGAATCATTACCTATTTCAAATCCTAGTCAGACGACGCTCTACACAAGAAATTTCATAGTTGGCGCAAGTAACTACTATAGTATTCTTAATCTAGAAATCAACAAAGAAGTAATGATTAATAACTTAGTGACCTATGGCTTATTTGGTGTCTTATTCGGACGAGTTGCAAATTTGAATGTGATTGATATGAAAATGGGAATTACAAATATTACCACACACAGCGAACGTCCTGAGGTATCCATTGGTTCAATTGCTGGTTATTTAAGTGGTGGATCAATTAATAACGTGCATGTCTATGCGGGTATTCAAATCGCTAATGGGACTAACCCAAAAACCTATGTTGGTGGTTTAGTTGGTAAGGCTTTGGTCTTATCAATGAAACGTCGTTTAACGGATTTATTGACACAGGTGTTCATACATATCGAAGTAATGTAAATGAATCCGCAGTTGGTGGGTTAATTGGCTATGCTGAAGGCATTAGTGTAATCAAATCAACCAATAAAGCACCAATCACAGGCTTTAGCTATTTAACGACGAATCAATCGTCTATTTCTTATGTGGGCGGAATTGTTGGCTATGGCCATATCAATCAAATGAATCAGGTCATCAATTTAGGACAAATACAAACATACAATCAAAACCATGCGCACACAAGCATTTATGCTGCTGGTATTATCGGTAACGTCTTATCTGTTGGTGGTGAGTTAAATCACCTCACGAACAAAGGTAATCTTAATTTTCATTATCAGTCATCGACAAGTTCACGAATTTCTGGTGTTTTAAACCTTCATTTAGTCAATGATTTTGTGATGCACGGACTTACGAATGACGCGATTATTAACATTACTTATCCGACATTCACAAACGTAAATTTAAATGCTATCGTTTCAAATGGCTCTTTAGAGGTTGCTGGTAGTGTGTTTGCTTATGGTTCAACAGGTTCATTTTATGGGCTTTATAATAATAAGAATTTTGAAATGAACTTAAGTCTATTTAATCGTTATGCTGGCGTCTTGTTAGCAAACAATGATTTTGTATCAACAGGTAATTATAACAACTTAGGTGTAACTAACGCTAGTAGTAGTTATATCAAGGTTTTTCAGGCATACAATAAAGGGAATATTTCAGTTACCTCAAGTAATACCATTTATCACAATTGGGTGAAAATCAGTGGTGTTGTGGTAGGTAAAAATATGGATTTCGAACAATTAAGAAATAACGGTTCGATTTCGATTAACTTACAAAATGAGATGCCAAATGCATTATTATACTTGCCAAGTGGATCAATTGATGGTTTAGCAAACCCACAAAAGACTTTTAAAGTTAATGGTGTATTTGAAGAAGTCTCACAAAACAGAACTGCAAGAAACATTTATAATGGTGGTAGACTTTCGTTTTACAACGCCAATACTAATTTAGTAGCCAACCTATTCATTTCAGGTATTGGTTACAAAAATGCTAATACGAATTTATATCAACAAAAAGGTATCGATTATACCTCTGTTGATTTCTCACCAGTAGAAGGATCAATCCACAACGCAGTCAATGACGGTGAGATATATGTCGATGCACGAATTAAGGGACAGTCTCGCATGGCTGGTATCGTTTTAATTAACGAATCCATGCTTACAGGTGTAGCAAACACCGGGGATATCTATAATTCTAACGCCATTCAATCATCAAGTGGAACAGGTGTGAGTTGGGAATTTGAAGTTGAAACAGGCGGTATTACGTTCTTGATGGCAACTAGATATGCTCAAATTAGAGACTCTGTTAATTATGGAAACATCGTTTCCTATAGTTCAACAACAAATGGTTGGGTCAATGCCTCGGGGATCGCAACAAGAAATGATAAAAATGAATATAACGTCGATGCAGGTTCTCAAAATAATTTCCAATATTTTGCAAAAATTGCGTTTAGTATTAATTATGGTGACGTCATTGCCTACAACGCAAGAAATAGCGATGGATTAAACATCGCTAACGAAACACATAATAAATCATCGGGCATTTTGTCACTTGGGTTGTTAAGTAGTGTTAATAACCTAAATTATGGTAACATTTATGGTAAAAATTTGGGTAGTGGCATTTACGGATTTGTATTTGTTGATAAATTCGTGAAGTATGGTACCGTAAATAATAATGAAATTTTCATTTCAAACTCGATTAATTATGGCAACGTTAGACGTATTACTAGCGCAAATGCATTTGTTTACAATGGCATCAATCAGGGTATTTCAATCAATCATTCATTTGTCGTAGCATCGAATTTATCAACTAATGCCAATGCATTTGGTGGTCTAATCGCTAAAATTCACACAGGTAGCAACAATAACTGGAACTACAGTACCGGTAACTTCTCAATTGCCCGTGTCACGTTTTCTTATTTAGTCAACTTTGATAGCACTGTTAACGTTTTAGGAAACGCCCCAGCCATCACTGGTTCTAATCAAACGATTATTAACCAAGTTAGTGGCAATATGGCAACGACTAAAGCGGATGACACATCAAAAGAACCATTTAATTTAATTAAGAGTTATTCACTAGATGCAGCAGCACCTACTGGACAAAGTGGGCTTAATAATACAACATTCAGTGGTATTTTCCATACCTCATTTCCACTTAGAACAGCACCAGCGGTTAATAACTTCATGACCGATCAATACATTTCAAACTTTATTCAGTTTATACCGAAATCAAAAGTTAGTGCGCCACTCCTAAATAAGATTGGCTTCCAAAACATCAATCAAACGGCTGGTATTTACGCATTATCATCAACCAAAGGTATTGGTAATGGGTTATTTATGCCAGATAACATTGACTTGAATGCCTTAAATCCAATCACTTATGTGGATGGGGTTGCAATGAGTGATCAAACCTGGCAAGATGAGATTGTTTCAAGAGGACAAAGTATCTACTATAAATTCTTTAGTGGTATGAAACAACTTGAAAAAGCGATAGCAACAACCATATTCGATTTAGAATTATACAAAGAAGACGATCCGAGCGTGACACTAGGTGAACCTGAAATTGATAACGTCAATGGAACAATTATTTATTACGTTGCTAGTAACAGTGATGCGGCTTATGAAACACAACTTCAAACGGTTGTAACAGACTCATACGTACCAATCAATCAACAAACGGCAAACACAAGTATTGCGACATGGGTACCAAATAGCTATGGATCGAATACGGGTACCTGGGTTGGTCATTATTACTTTGATCAAGCATCTGGCAATTATGTTTATGATACCAATCGTTTGTATAACACAACCGATGGGACACATAATGTGACATTTACATCAAACAATCAAAGTTATGAGGATGGAAACCCTACGTATAATCGGTCCACATTCAACCGTTCGGGTACGTCATATGAGTTATTTCAAGTGCGTTCCTCAGGAAACGGTAGACGAGTTAGTTCGGCTACAAACGTTGGTGCTGGGTATGGGGCGTATCGTCAATTACAAGACACTTATGAAGTTTGTACTCGTCAGTTTTGGGGATTTTGTTTGACATGGGAGACTGTGACTTACAATTATTACGAGTACGCAGGACCTAATCAAGAGGTCACCTACCAACGAATTACAACGACAATGACCGAATACACACCTTCAAGTAATTTTGCAATCAACTACAACGACGAAAGTACGTATGAACTCGCATATGGTGCATCATTAAAGTTTAATGGTCAACCTCACAGTGGAAACGATAAAGCGACGATTTTAACTACTTATGGTCCTTATAACATTGATGGTGAGCATTCAGCTTCGCCAGGATTAGACAGTTATCAAGAGCACTATGGAACCGTGCGGGTCTACAGTGAATCATTTACAGGTGATCAGAGTGATTTTGATTATGACGTTACTTATAGAGATTATAAAATATTAATCAAACGAACAAATGATCAATCATTATCATCGATTACAAACGTGCAAGTTGATGGTGTAAACACGACGTTTAGTGGGTCTAACCCAACAAATGTGACTCTTAATACTCAAGTGAACTATCAAGCGACAAATAACCCATCGGTTTCATTTAGATACAACACGGTCAATTTAAAAGATACTTATGAGCTATTGGATCAAATTAAGCTCTATGATGCAAATGATGTCTTAATAGACCCATCACTTTATAGAATCGAAGGTGGCATTGTCAGTGCGCCTGGTGGGTTTAATAATGCAAACGCAACGTATGCAAATGGGACCTTAGACATTCAAGTTTATTTGGATGACGAACTCGATAGTGGGAACTACAAACTAGTGAGCAGCTTATCAGTACTTGCTGCAAACCAACAAGATTACGTGGTTAATTTTACAAAACGACCAAGTAGTGAAAAACTGATTAAATCGATTACTTATGGTGGCATTACGTATGAAATAACGAATAATCAAACCTTAACAACTACCATACCTTATGGGATCTATTTTGATGCTTCAAACCCAGAGACATTTATCGTAGATTTTTCAACGATGGGAAACACAGATAATCCAAGTTACATCAATGGGTTAACGTTATCTCATAAAGCGACGATTGTGAGTGTTGTATTACAAACACCAGTTGTGTTTAACACAACGACAAACCAACATCGTTATACGATTGTTTATACAATTAGAGCTGAGGATAACTCAATAACCACGTTTACACATCGATTAGAAGAAGCAGCACCAGAGCCGAACATCACCAAATCATTTAAAAATGGGGATGCAAGCACAGGACTATTATCTGAATTTAATGTGTTAAGACAAGAAATTGCCAATATTCGCGTGGAATATAACTTGTTAAATGCCTTTGTTAACGATGATAACTTTACAATTAGTTCAACTTATCAAGGGCCAGAACCTCAAACGGCTGTCTTGGGACTTGATTACTTCATCAACCGAATTGATGAGGTCGGATTTGAAGTTGATTTTAATCAAAGTGCGTCGATCGGTGATTATGTATTTAACGTTTCTTATGTTCAACAAGTAAACGTAGCGGGCTTTAATTTAACTTGGAACTATCAAGCGTATGAAGATTTTACTGTTCGCAAACTAAAGAGTGACGATTCACTTATTTCTAATGTGACGTTCATCTCAGATACGGTATACGCTGGATTAAACATTATTATGGACTATGAGTATATTTCAACTATCGATTATGTGGCGTATTTGGATAACCCTGCCTCAAGAACAATCGTCACACTACCATCAACAGGTATTAATTATAACGCGTATGACGATTACAATGCCTACTACATTATCGGGCAAGTACAAATGAGTGATTTATCATTTTATAGCCCAACGTTTTATTTGCCATTTGGTTCAATAATCAGACGAATTACAGATATAGATAATGCAGCAAATCCGGAATTACAATCAGAATTATTATCAACAGATTTTAGTCCAGGCGATGACGACTCGGTCTTTAATTTCATTCAATACCGTGTGTATGCTGAAGACTATGACCAATTTGACTCTAATTATAATACACATTACACTGATTACTTTGTTGCGGTACAAGACATCACGAACAACGTCTATTTTGACTTGACCATTCGTTACGATCAAAACATTGTTAATTTCAGTTTAGAAAAAGTCTTTGTTACCTTTGATTTATTCCAAAGTGGAACAAAAAAGACTTCAATGTCGTTATTTAGTCATTTTAGTGGTTCAAATGTGGGTAGTAACCTACAGTTTAGAAGTTCAATGAGTGGAAACTATAAAGTCAGTATTGATCTACCAGAGGGCTTTACGTTTGTGATTCAGTTTGAATCTTCTTCAATCAATGTATCTGCTGATTCATTTAACATCCCATCGGATATCATTCCAAGGAAATATGCGCTAACCATTACGGTGGTTAGAACCAATCAAACACCGCCGTGGGGACAACAAGAAATTGTTGATTTTAATCCAACGACTTAACACCAGAGAAATCTGGTGTTTTTTTTCTTACTATTTCAATTAAAGTACCGCTTAGTAAGCAAATGAAAAGTAAAATGGCGTGAAATATGTTTTAATAGAATTAAGACAGGAAGGAAGGAATAAGATGAGAAAAGCTTATTTTTCAGGTGGCAGATTTTATGGTTTAATTGAAATCTTCCGATTTACCCCAGGTGTGATAACAGTGACTGGGGGAACAGGTCATTATCGTAATAACAAAGCAGAAGTAGTTGAAGTCAGTTATGACTCATTGTTGCTTGATTACAACTCACTAGTAGACAACTACTTAAAACAAATCGATTTTACGGATAATTTGGGTCAGTTTAGTGATCGTGGTGAGGCATTTAAACCCATCATGTTCTATCAAACCGATAGTGAATTACTCGTCATTCAAGATTCACTAGAGAAACTGAAAAAACGGTTTTCTAATGTGCTTGTTGAATATCAGCAAATCGATTCATTTGAGATTGCTAGTAGTGATCCACTAATGACGGATCAACAGCGCATTTTAAAGCACGAGTTACTAAAAAAGAAAGAGGGTCGTCTTCAAACGATTGCTTTGCTTTGGAAGGATTCTTACAAAGAAAAGCTAAAGACATTAGCGCCGCTTGCCTTTGAAGTTACAAAGAAAAATCACACCGAACGACCTTTTACAAGTTCATTTTCTAAGGGCAATGAACCAGGTATCTATGTTGATGTCATTTCAAATGAGCCTTTATTTTCAACGATAGACCAATTTGATGCTGGCTGTGGCTGGCCTAGTTTTACTAAACCAATCACACAAATTGTAGAGAAAAACGACTTTTCATATGGTATGCACCGAATTGAAATTAGGTCCGTACACTCAGATAGCCATTTAGGCCATGTATTTGATGATGGCCCAATTGAAAAAGGCGGCTTGCGTTATTGTATCAATGGTGCTGCACTTCGTTTTATTCCTTTAAAAGATCTCGAAAAGGAAGGCTTTAAGGCGTATCTTGCCTTATTTCAAAAAAACTTATGATGTATGAAGTAAAAGATCGACTAAAAACATCCAAGTTTATGCTCGTGGGACTATTATTTTTTAGTTTCTTTATTGGTATTTACACCACGCTAGATTATTTTAATGGTGGTTATGCAAAAATGGTAAGCGATTATGGCACTTACTTGGTGATTATTAATGTCATATTAAATGTTGTGATGGCACTTGTATCAGCGCTTATGTTTAATTTATCGACCGCTTTGTTTGATGTAACTAAAAAAGAAGGTAAAGGCACATTTATGACGATGGTATCGGTATTATTTGGTGTGCTTACTTACGGATGCACGAGTTGCGTTATTTCATTTTTTGCTGTCATTGGCATTACTTTTTCAGTGGCGGTGTTACCATTTGCTGGTCTACCATATAAACTATTATCACTCGTGATATTAGCAATTGGGTTTTTATGGTTACTAAAAGAAGTGAAAAATGCCAAGTGTAAGATTTAATAAAAAGGCTTTCAAACGCGTATAAAATATTATTTGATATATGAATGTATTTTCATGTTAATTTTCATAGTAAAGTCCTGTGAATTCCTTATAAAACGATAGATATCAACTAAACGGCTTTTATGATAGTATTTTCATTCAATTGACAGCTCACCTATAGGTGCGTATTTATCTGTCTATTTAATCATATTAAACTCTTTAAAATGGCGATAAAGCGACATTTTGAAAACAAAAATATAAGAACTAAAAAGATTGCATCTTACGTGCAATCTTTTTTTCTTATGATTTCTCATATTATTTTGAAGTTCTTACCTCTTTTTTAAAATATAATTATGTAAGCGCTTGACATCTTGTTTATATTAATTTAAAATGAAAATGTGATATGAATTTTTATTCATGAAAATCATTGACGATTTAAGAAACAGGAGGAGCCAATGAGTAATAAAGTATATATTGTAGGTGCAAAGAGAAGTCCAATCGGCAGTTTTCTTGGTACGTTAAAGGATTTACACCCGGCGGAAATCGGTGTGCAAGTGTTAAAACAGCTTTTCATCGAGTCTAAGATACCAAGAGATCAAATCGATGAAGTGATTGTTGGTAATGTGATCCAAGCCGGTTTAGGACAAAACGTTGCTAGACAAATTGCGATCAAATCAGGTGTACCTCAAGAAGTGCCAGCCTACACTGTCAATATGGTCTGTGGTAGTGGTATGAAGACCGTGATGAACGCATACGTGAGTATAAAAGCAGGTATGTCTAATTTGGTTGTTGCTGGTGGGGTTGAATCCATGAGCTATGCACCGTATATTGTCGATGCTAAAATACGCAGTGGTAATAAGATGGGGAACTTGGAAATGAAGGATTCAATCTTAAAGGATGCGCTTCATGACTCGTTTACTGAAGGCATGCATATGGGCATCACTGCTGAAAATATTGCGTCTAAACATGGTCTTTCAAGAGAAGCACTCGATCAATTTGCTTACGAAAGTCAACAAAAGGCAATCAAAGCGGTAGACGAAGGTCGTTTCAAAGATGAAATTGTTCCAATCGAGATTAAAACAAGAAAAGAAACAATAATATTTGATCAAGACGAATACCCAAACCGTCAGACAAGTTTAGAAAAGATGACAAAACTTCGTCCAGCGTTTAAATCAGACGGTCTTGTGACTGCCGGTTCATCCTCTGGAATTAATGATGGTGCAAGCTTTGTGATATTAGCAAGCGAATCAGCGGTTAAAGCACATAATTTGACGGTGATTGCTGAGGTCGTAGGCATTGGACAAGCAGGTGTTGATCCAAATGTGATGGGCTTAGGTCCAGTTCCAGCAGTGAAACATGCGCTTAATCATGCGAATTTAAAACTAAGTCAAATTGATTTAGTTGAACTTAATGAAGCATTCGCTTCACAAAGTTTAGGTGTGATTGAAGAAGTGATTGCTGAACACCACGTCGATAAAGAAACATTTATGCAAAAGACCAATGTGAATGGTGGGGCAATTGCACTAGGACACCCTGTTGGTGTTTCTGGTAACCGTATTATTGTTACGTTGGTGCATGAAATGAAAAAAAGAAGTCTGACTTATGGCCTCGCTAGCCTTTGTATTGGCGGCGGCATGGGGACAGCGCTCATAATTAAAAGAGGAGAATAAACATGAAATTAGAAAATAAAGTAGCTGTTGTTACCGGTGGAGCTAAAGGGATTGGCATGGAAATTGCCAAAGCCTTTGCTAAAGAAGGCGCAATTGTGATTGCAGCAGATATGGGTGACATGGCATATGAAGAAAAAAATGTACATGGCTATAAACTAAATGTAACTGATTCAGAGGGTTGCAAAGCATTCTTTGATGAAATTATCAGTAAATTTGGAAAAATCGATATTTTAGTTAACAACGCAGGTATTACAAAAGATGCAATGACACGTAAAATGACTGATGAACAGTGGGATGCAGTGATCAATGTAAATCTTAAAGGCGTGTTTAATCTAACACGTTACGTTGGTCCAAAAATGGAAGCACAGGGAAGTGGATCAATCATTAATATATCAAGTGTTGTTGGCTTATTTGGCAACATTGGTCAAGCTAACTATGCCGCAACCAAAGCAGGTGTTATTGGTTTAACCATGACTTGGGCTAAAGAATTCGCAAGAAAGGGTGCTCAAGTGCGTGTCAACGCGATTGCGCCTGGCTATGTCATGACAGACATTTTAAAAACAGTGCCACAGGAACTTCTTGATGGTTTTGCTAAGCTTACAATGCTTGGAAGACTTGGACAACCTGAGGAAGTGGCTAAAGTTGCATTATTCTTAGCATCCGATGACGCCTCCTATATCACAGGTCAAACCATCAGTGTGAATGGCGGTATGCGCTTATAAAATAAAAGTTGCCAAACCTCGGTTTGGCTTCTCTAATAAGCTAGCAATATAGAAAGAAGGTAAATTATGAAGACACACGTTGGGATTGTCGGTACCGGGATTTATCTACCAAAGGGTCGTATGTCTGCTAAAGAAATCGCAGAAAAGACAAATGGTGTTTGGTCTACAGAGGCAATCATCGATAAACTTGGTATCGTTGAAAAAGTAATTCCAGCTTCAATGGAAACCGATGGTACACAAGAAATGGGGGCACTTGCTGCCTTAGACGCAATAAAGAATACAGGGATAAATCCAAAAGATATCGATGTGATTTTATGTGTCACAGAGGAATGGAAAGAATACCCTCTAACCACATCAGCCTTATACGTTCAAGATCGCATTGGTGCGACAAATGCGTGGGGGATTGATGTTCAAAACCGTTGCTGCACGACCGTTTCGGCATTAAAAATGGCGAAAGATATGTTAATTGCCGATGACGAATGTCACGTCATCATGGTCGTTGGTGGGTATCGTAATCTTGATTTTGTTGATTACTCAGATAAAAATATGTCAATGATGTATGATTTAGCTGCCGGTGGTGGTGCCATTATTTTAAAGAAAAACTATGGCAAAAACATGCTACTCGGACATCACATCATCGGTGATGGTTCATTGGCCAGAACGGCTGGTGTTGAGATTGGTGGTATTTGTAACCCAATTACAAAAGATAACATCGAAGAAGCAAAAATGTCGCTTCGTTTAATGGATCCCATCAAGATGAAAAATCGTTTGAATGAAGTATCCATGCCAAACTGGTATAAATGCATTAACGAATCGTTGAGAAAATCACAAATCACAAGAGAAGAATTTAGTAATGATGGCTTTTTGGCAATCCTTCACATGAAACGTTCTGGTCACGTGTCGTTATTAAATGATTTGGGGTTAAAAAAAGAACAATCGATTTATTTAGAAAATTATGGGCACATTGGACAAATTGACCAAATCTTATCCCTTCACCTCGCATTAGAAAGCAAACAAGTTAAAGAAGGCACCATTGTTTGTATGCTTGCGGCAGGGATCGGTTATGTATGGGCAGCTAACATTGTTAGATGGGGGTAATTTATGGCGTTTTTTATTGATATAGTCATTTCGGGCATATTACAAAGTGCCCCACTGGCCTTAGCAACGTTTGCAATCGTTTTAATCTTTAGAACCTCATTTACAACCAACTTTGCTCAAGGGATGGTCGGTACGGTTGCGGCATTTGTTGTTACCTACTTATTAATGCCCTCACCAGATTTAACGGGCTTACTTCCAACCCCGACGTTTTTCCAATATTTAATTGCGATTTTAGCTGGGGTCGTTGTGAGTTTCTTTATCTCAATGCTAATTGATGTGTTGATTTTTAGAAACTCCAAGTTCATCAGTCCTGTGGGAAAACAAATCGTTACCATGGGTGTGGTTTTAATCATTACAGGGTTACTACCAATCGTGTTTGGTATTCTTGATCGTTCATTACCTCGAATCGGATCGAACCTATCAAGAGAAGGAGTTGGGGCATTCTTTTATTTCTTTGTCGATTTGTTTGCCAAAATAAATATCCGTGTTGGTTTGCACACGATGATCTCATTTTTCCTAAGTGCGTCATTACTAACGATCTTATTTGTGATGCTTCGATTTACAAAATGGGGACTCGGCGTACGTGCGACCGCATCGAATGAAAAGGTTGCAAGTATGATGGGGGTTAACACGAAATTTATTACTGCAATGAGTTGGGCGATTGCTGGTGGCCTCGGTGCAATTGCAGCAATCCTAATTTCATCCAGTAAAAATACGTTTGGTAACGTCACGACTTATTTCATGATATCAATTCAAGTTCAAGCCTTTTTCTCTGCCATCTTAGGTGGGTTTTCAACGTTTTATGGTCCAGTGATTGGTGCTGTGATATTTGCAGTACTGAATAACCTCTTTGGTGTTTATTTTAACCCTTGGGGAACCACAGTACTTTATCTAACCATTATGGCCATCGTCCTTGTAAAACCACTAGGTCTATTTGGTAAGAAGATTGCGAAGAAGGTGTAACTATGAAAAATATAATGACTATTTTAAAACAAAAACTGAAGAATCCACTGTATCAATTTATTGGGTTTGGATTCTTACTATTATTAATTCCGATTTTTTCAAGCTTTATTAGTGTCACCATCTTAGATGCATTTGCTAAGACCTTAATTTTCTTTATTGTTGCGCTTGGCTTTGCACTATTGATTGGTTATGGTGGACTTGCTTCCTTAGGAACGTCATCGTTTATTGCGATAGGCACGTTTGTTACTTATGCCGCACTTGATGAATTCAACTTACCGTTTATTCTAACACTGGTGTTAGGTATTGTGATTGCATTACTCGTTGGATCGATTTTTGGGATTGTCTCACTTCGAATTGAAGGAATGTATTTGGCGATTGTCACCTTAGGTCTTTCAGAAATCATGATTGAACTATTCAAAAACTTTGATGATTACACCGGTGGTGTCTCGGGTACGACTTCCTCAGCAATCAAACTGTTTGGGACCTCACTAAACTCAAATCAAACCTTGATTTTGGTGATTGTTTCGGTAGTGATTGCGATGTTGCTAACGTACAATCTAATCAATTCACCCATGGGTAGAGCCTTATTATCAATTAAAAATAACGATTCTGCGGCGCAAGCCATGGGCATTAGCGTGATCAAGTATCGCTTACTAGCCTTTGTGGTATCCACCGTTTACGCCGTTATTGGGGGGATCCTCTACATGGGTTATGTTAGATTCTCGATGGGCTCAACCTGGGGACTTGCAATCTCGTTAAACATACTTGCGGCAGTCGTTGTTGGCGGTGCGAAGTCTATTTGGGGTGTATTACTAGGGACTTTCATGATATTTGGGCTTGATTTAATGGTGTTTAAAGGCATTGATTTCTTAAAAGAATCCAAATGGGCGAATCTTTCATTTGTCTTTAGCGGACTACTCATTATTTTAGTAACCATGTACTACCCAAATGGCTTGGTTGGATTGATTAATCAAATCAAGTTTAAACTAAAGAAAATTAAATTAGAACGTCAGGCAGGTAAAAAATCATGATGAATTTAAATGAAAAAATACTTGCTAGAGATACCAGAAGAATGGCAAGACTTGAAAAGAAAATCAAGTTTTACGAATTAGAAGAAAAAGACCAATCAAATAAAATCAATCGGTTGAAAAATCGAATCAATCAACTTGACGAGAGAGCAACCAAACGATCGTCAAACATTCAATCAGAAACCTTATTAAGAATTAATGCAGTCAAAGAAAAGCTTCAAAACGAAACTAGTTTGACAGAAATTGAAAAATTACAAAAAGAACTTTCGGTGTTTGAAGATAAAGAAACGGCTGTTAATGACGAACATCATTTGATTTCACTTTCGCACGTAACCATGAAGTTTGGTGGTTTAAGAGCGGTGGATGATTTAAGCTTTTCAGTAAAAAAAGGTGAAATATTTGGTTTAATTGGACCCAACGGTGCGGGTAAAACGACGGTGTTTAACTGTATGACACAGTTTTACAAATCAACCGAAGGTAACATCTATTACACCGATAAGTTTGGTGATGTTCATAACCTAAATGATTTTAAAGTCCATCAAATCATCGACTTAGGTATCGCTCGTACGTTTCAAAACGTCGAACTTGTTTGGGAACTATCGATCTTAGATAATTTACTCGTTGGTGCACATTCTCTCTTTACTGCGTCATTCTTTGATCAATTGTTTCACACACCAAAATTGAAAAAAGAAGAACGACTATTAAGAGAAAAAGCATTAACCATTCTAGAATCACTTCAACTCTTAGCCTATAAAGATTTAATCCCCTATGGGCTTCCCTACGGTATTCTTAAGAAAATTGAACTTGCACGTGTCTTGATGACAAACCCAAGATTGATTATTCTAGATGAACCAGCCGCAGGTCTAAATGATCAAGAAACGATGGAACTTGCAAAAACAATCAAGGAAATTCGTCAAACATACGACGTAACCATCATTTTAGTTGAACACGATATGGGGTTAGTCATGGACATCTGTGATCGAATTTGTGCCATGTCATTTGGCCAACGCTTAGCCGTTGGTACACCAAAAGAAATACAGTCCAATGAACAAGTTCAAACGGCCTATTTGGGAGGTGAATGTCGTGAATGCACTAGAAATTAAAGACTTAGTGGTTGATTATGGCATCGTAAAAGCAATTAAAAAAATCAATATGGAAGTTAAAAAAGGATCGATTGTTGCGATACTTGGTGCCAATGGTGCAGGGAAAACCACTTTAATTAAATCGATATCTGGCGCTGTCAAGGTACAGTCCGGACAAATCTTACTTAATGGCGAAGCTATTCAAAATAAAGATCCATATAAGATTGCACAAAAACAAGTGTTGCAATCCCCTGAGGGAAGAATGATTTTAAGAGGGTTAACCGTTGAGGACAATTTATTAGTCGGTGCTTACTCGATCAAATCAACTAAAAAAGAGGTCGAGGTTGATGGGGTTAAAACGACAATCAAACTGTCTAAGAAAAAAAGAGTTGCACAATTACTTGATGTGGTTTATGGTTACTTTCCAGTTCTAAAAGAAAGAAAAAAACAACAGGCATCAACACTTTCAGGTGGTGAGCAACAAATGCTTGCGATTGGCAGAGCGTTAATGGGCGATCCAGAGCTCTTACTACTTGATGAACCCTCCTTAGGGTTAGCGCCATTAATAGTAAGAGATATTTTCAATATTATTTCGAAAATTAGAGATGAAGGCAAGTCAATATTAATTGTTGAACAAAACGCCTATCAAACACTTAAAATTGCAGACTATGCATATGTCTTAGAACTTGGTAAAATAAAGATGGAAGGGAAAGCCCTTACATTGTTAAATAACGATGAGCTAATCAATGCTTATCTTGGTGAAAAGAAATAAAAATTTAAAAAAGGGAACTATCCAAGAAAAAAACTTGGAAAATATAAAGGAGAAAAATATGAAAAAATTAGTATTGGTATTCGTTTTTATGCTAACTTTAACGTTAGCGGCATGTGGTACTTCACTACCTAATCTTGATGTTGAAGAATTAGATGTGCCTGCTGTACCATCTGGTTTAGTTCAAGGCGTCACTGCCACTGAAATTAAAGTAGGAAACACAGCCTCAAAGACTGGTGTTTTCGGGGCAGTCGGTGTGCCATTTAGTGCGGCAATTAAAGCTGTATTTGATGCATACAACGCTAGAGAAGATGTGATTCAAAAGATTAATTACATCACTTACGATGATGCAACTGACCCTTCAATTGGTCAAACTAACGTTAAAAAACTAGTCGAAGAAGATAAAGTATTCGCACTTGTTGGCCACGTCGGTACAGGTACCGTTGGGGCAACCTTGCCATACTTACTTGAAAACCACATTCCAATGGTTTACGCAGCTACTGGTATTAACCAATTGTATTTCGGTGACACCCCAGGTAACCCAATTTTCGCTGTTCAACCAATTTATAAGACAGATGGACGTATCGCATACGCTAGAGCAATCAATGAAAAATTATTCGGTGCTAATGGCGATCAAAAATTAGCAAGCGATGCTAAGGTTGGTGTCCTTTATACAAATGATGATGCTGGTAAGTCAATTGCTGCTGGTATCATTGAAGAAGCGAAGAATCAAAAGAGAGAAAATGACTTAATCGTTATGTCATTCTTAACGGACACAACCGAATCAGTGGTTAAGAGTATGATGGCTAAAAACCCTGATGTGATCATTGTTGCTGGTAACCAAGCACCGTTTAATGAAGCGTTAATCGCATTAGATGACCAAGGTAGTAAAACACCAGTAATCACCTCTTATGTGAATACAAATGCGTCAACCATTACAGTTCAAGAATACGGTTTTGATGTTTATGGTTCTGCATGGATTGACATCGTTGATCCAGAAGGTACTGCCGGTTTTGCTCAATCTTATTGGGATTTTGCCAATTTAATGATCGCTTCAGGTAACGCACAATACGCAGCGAACGCATTCGCGATGGCTGGTTATGTTGCCGCTAACGTATTCTTATCAGGTCTTCAAAGAGTTGAAGGCGAATTAACGTTTGAAACATTCATTCAAGCAATGGAAGCTGGTCCAATTGATGTACCAATGGGTGGCGAAATTGATTTCTCAGACGGTAAACGTTGGGGTATTGCATCCATGGCGCTATCAAAATTAGTTTATACTGCTGAAAGTGTGGGTGACAATCCAGCGACAGCAGATGTCGTTGAAACAGACTTTGTTACACCAGCATCACACGCATTCGTTAAAGTGGCTGGTATCCAATCACTTGATGAAATCTACGGTAGATAATTAACAAATAAGCTCAATGATTAAGGGAGTCAGTGAGGCTCCCTTAATCACTTTAATAAGAAAGAGGGTTCTTTTATGAAACAACCAACGTACATTTCCATTCAAGAAATGCTAGATTTAGTTAAAGATCAAGATGAGATTGTGGTAGGAATGGCAGCTAATGAACCACAAACGTTCATGGCGAATCTACACAAAATCGCAAATCGTATTGAGCACGTCTCTGTAACAAACTGTTTACCAATTACAAATGCGGATTTTTTTATTGACGAACAATATCGTCATAAGTTTACACTTGATGGCTGGTTTTATACCGGTGTATTAAGAAAAGCACATCAACATGGCAATATATCGTTTATCCCAAACCATCTTCATTTGGCGGGGTATAAACGTTTATTTCATAAAAAACCAAACATTTTTATCTCTGCGGCTGCAATGCCTGATGCCAATGGTTATGTTTCCTTATCGTTATCAAACGTTTATGAAAAACAAATGATTGAAGCGGCAGACATTGTGATATTAGAGATTAATCCGAATTTTCCTAGAACCTTAGGTGACTTAGAGGTTCATCTATCAGAAGTGGACTATTTAGTTAAAGTTGACTACCCAGTGCCGACCCTTCCAGACATTGAACCAAATGAAAAAGACATGGTTATTGGTAAGTTAATTGCTGAAAAAATCAATGATGGCGATACCATTCAATTAGGTATTGGTGGGATGCCAAATGCCGTTGCAAAATCACTCTATGGTAAAAAAGATTTAGGTATTCATACCGAAATGTTTACAAGTGAAATGGCAAAATTAATCAAAGCAGGGGTAATCACAGGGAAAAATAAAACATTACATCGAGGAAAGCACGTGTGTTGTTTTGCCTATGGAAATCAAGAACTTTACGATTTCATTAACGACAACCCGTCGGTTTGGATTTTGAATGGTCACTACGTCAATGATCCAAACGTGATCGGTAAAAATAAGCAACAAGTGTCGATTAACTCAACCATTGAAATTGATTTATCTGGCCAATGCGCAAGTGAGTCTTTGGGTACACAACAATTTTCAGGAACTGGTGGTCAAGCAGATACGGCCATTGGTGCACAAATATCCGAAGGCGGCAGAAGTTTCATTGCGTTATATTCAACGGCGATGGTGAAGAACCCTGAGACGGGATTAAGAGAAGAAACCTCTAAAATTGTAACGACATTAAAAACCGGTGCTGCAGTCACTTTATCTAGAAACGACGTGGATTATGTGGTGACTGAGTATGGCATGGTATCACTTAGAGGAACGAACATTAGAGAGCGAGCACTACTACTAATTAGTATCGCACATCCGAAGTTTAGAGAACAATTATTAAAAGAAGCGATTGAAGTGGGTTACTTACATGAGTCATTTTTGGTATAATAAGTATAAAGTATATTATTGTGTTGAAGGAAAAGGACGACCGATTGTTTTACTCAATGGGATTATGATGTCAACCAAAAGTTGGCAACCGTTTGTCAATAGCTTTACCAAAAACAATCAATTGATTCGTGTGGATTTCCTCGATCAGGGTGGCTCAGATCGATTAGAGGGTAATTACACACATGAAATTCAAGTGGATTTGGTTAAAGCACTGATCGATCACTTAAACTTAGACAAGGTAAACATTGTTGGGATTTCATATGGCGGTGAAATTGCCTTAGAGTTTGCGATTAAATACAAAGAAAACGTTGACCGAATGGTGGTTTACAACACCACATCAAGAACATCGGAATGGTTAAGAGACATCGGTAGAGGGTGGATCTTGGCCGGAAGAACTAGAAACCCGGATGCGTATTACAATGTGGCCATCCCAGTGATTTATTCACCAATCTTTTATCAACAAAACATTGAGTGGATGGAACAAAGACGAAAAGTATTAAAACCGGTATTTAGTGACCCTGAATTCCTAGATCGAATGGAACGATTAACTAACTCGAGTGAACCTTATGACATCACAGACAAATTAAGTGAAATCGAGGCATATACGCTAATCATCTCAGCCGAAGAAGACTATTTGACGCCAGTAAAAGATCAAGAATTACTGCAAAGACAAATAAAGAACGCTTCTTGGGTCAAGATACCTGGGGCTGGTCACGCATCGATGTATGAAAAACCACTTTTATTTATGACGTTTTGTTTAGGCTTTATCAACACAGCAGATACGAACTATCTTATATAGGAGGTATTTCTCATGGGAAAGAAATACATAGAACTAAAAAACGGTGAAACCTACGCGTATCTTGAAAAAGGCAGCGGAGATAACGTTTTGATTTTGATTCACGGTAATTTATCCTCTGGGCTCTATTTTAAGCCATTAATGGATCGATTACCTGATGATATTCACGTGTTTTCTCTTGATTTAAGAGGATTTGGCGACTCTAGTTACCAAAATCCTTATCACTCGTTAAAAGAACTTGCGACAGACGTTAAGTTATTTATGAGTGCATTAAAGATTGAGAAAGCGAGTATTGCAGGTTGGTCATTAGGTGGTGGGGTTGCGATGGAGTTTGCAGCCATTCATCACAGTTCCGTTGATAAATTAATTTTAATCAATTCAACAACACATAAAGGCTATCCGATATTTAAGAAAGACGAGTCAAACGCACCAATCTTTACCATGGGCTATAAAGACAAGGATGAGATGGCAAAAGATCCGGTTCAAGTAAAACCAATGCTTGAAGCATTGGCTACTCAAAACAAATTTTTTATGTCTTATGTCTATGATTTAACTATCTACTCGAATCACAAACCAACACAAGAAGACAACGACCTCTACATCAAAGAAACACTCAAGCAACGTTGCTTAGTGGATGCCGATTGGGCTTTAGCAAACCTAAATATGTCTGATATTCCAAATCTTTATCACAAAGGTGATGGAACAATTAAACAAATTAAAGCACCCGTGCTAATGTTTTGGGGCGCCATGGATAAGACAGTACCTGAATACATGGTACTAGATAATTATAATGCGCTTAAAAATCAATCAAAGTATATCCGTTTTGAATCTTGTGGTCATTCACCACTCGTCGATAAACCTGATGAACTAAAAGAAGCGATTTATGATTTTATCAAATAATCTTTAGCCAAGCATTTGCTTGGCTATTTTTTTTGAAGGTATTAAGTGATTTCTAGATTACGTCTTAAAAAAAGACGGATTCTATTGTATAATAGAAGTACCAGGAGGTTTTCATATGGCAACCGATTTAGAAAACAAATTACTTCATGAAACCTTATTACAAACACCAAAAGAATTTATCGATGAAACCGAACGCTACCAAGAACTCATGATGACCTACTTTGCGGCAATGAGGGAAGTTCAAACCAAATTAGAAATCCTTAATGATGAATTTAAAGTGGTCAAACGTCGTAATCCAATTGAAATGATCAAAGTACGTCTAAAAAAGACCGACAGTATCATGCAAAAATTACATCGTTATGGGTTATCAAAAACACTTGATAACATCAAACAAATCAATGACATTGCGGGCGTAAGAGTGATTTGTACCTATTTTGATGACATTTATGAGTTAGCGAACATGTTAGTTAAACAAGACGATGTCATTTTAGTCCAAATTAAAGACTACATTAAAAAACCAAAACAAAATGGGTATCGTAGCTTACATTTAGTCGTCGAACTGCCGGTGTATTTTTCAACAACCAAGCGCATGATGCGAGTTGAGGTTCAAATTAGGACCATTGCGATGGATTTTTGGGCAAGTTTGGAACACGACATGAAATACAAAAACAACAATAATCTCGATCCAGGTTTAAAAGACGAATTACGACTTTGTGCGGATGTGATTGCAGACACAGATAAACGGATGCAAAAAATCAAAGCTGAATTAGATAAGATGGGGTAGATGACATGATTAGTTTATTCGATCCAATTACAATCAAAGACCAAACCATTAAAAATCGTATTGTGATGCCACCCATGTGTATGTATAGTGCCGAGGGTGGTTATGCAACGGATTTTCATGTAATTCATTACGCAAGCAGGGCAATTGGTGGGGTTGGACTGATTATTGTTGAGGCAACCGCCGTTCTACCAAACGGACGAATTACAAATCAAGATTTAGGCCTTTATGAAGATGAACACGTCAAAAGCTTAAAATGGATAACCAAACAAATAAGGCAATACGATTCGGTTTCTTGTATCCAATTGAATCACGCCGGTCGCAAATCAAAAGCGGATGGCAAACTAATGGCACCTAGTGCAATTGCATTTGGTACGAATGACGTACCTGTTGCCATGTCAATTGATGATATTAAAGAAGTTATTAATGCTTTTCGTAGTGCGGCTCATCGAGCCCTTGAGGCCGGATTTGACATGATTGAAATACACGCCGCTCATGGGTATTTATTACATGAGTTTATGAGTCCGCTAGCAAACAAACGTACGGATCACTACGGTGGCATTCTTGAAAATCGATCACGATTACTGCGTGAAGTAGTAGAAGCGGTAAGGGATGTATTTCCAATGGATAAACCGGTATCATTAAGAATTAGTGCCGAAGATTATGTCAAAGAAGGGCTACACCCAACTGATTGGGTTGAAGCAATCAAATTGATTCCTCATGGTTACGTTGATCTAATCCACGTCAGTTCTGGTGGCATTGTTTTAGTTGATATTGACGCTTATCCAGGGTATCAACTGTCATTTGCAAAAAAAATCAAGAGAGAGACACGTATACCGACCATTGCAGGTGGACTTATTGAGGATCCTTTTATGGCAAGTGGTGTGCTACAGGAAAATGAAGCTGATTTAATTTATTTTGGAAGATTAAGTCTAAGAGAACCATATTTTCCACTGCGATTTGCTAAACAGTTACGCATTGATTTGCCTTGGCCCAAGCAGTATGAACGTTCAAAAAAATAGAATTTTTCTTAATAGCCTCGAATTCGAGGTTTTTTTCTTGTTTTAGTCAATGAGATATCATATACTAAAGATACCCTACCAGGGGGGGAGGTATATAATGAAACATAAAGACGCATTAAGTTCCATCAAAATTGCCAAAGGGCAAATTGATTTTATTCAAACAATGATTACAGAAGACCGATATTGTATTGATATATCCAATCAAATTGAAGCGGTCGTCTCATTATTGAGAAAAACACAAAAAAGCATTGTTAAGAATCATCTAGATCACTGTGTCAAAGAAGCAATCGAATCAAAAGATGCGACACAAAAAATCGATGAGATTAAACAATTACTAGATAAGGTGATAAAATGAAGAAGCAGTTAAAAATTGAAGGGATGACCTGCAGTGCTTGCGCTGTCAGTATTGAAAAGTCAACAAAAAAACTATCAGGTGTTACCTCGTCTTCAGTAAATTTAGCGACTGAAACACTCCAAATCGATTTTGATGAATCGAAACTTTCACTAGATGAGATTAAATCAACCATTGAAAAGACCGGGTATAAAGTGAAGAAAAACGAAACAACTGAGACCTTTGATGTCAGCGGTATGACTTGTAGTGCTTGCAGTAGAACTGTCGAGCGAATCACGAATAAACAAGTAGGTGTCATACAGGCTAATGTCAATTTAGCTCAAGAGAAACTGACGATTACATATAACGACGAACTAAATTTGAATGAATTATTTAAAAAAGTGATGATTGCTGGCTACAAAGTAACAAAAGCAGCATCTTATGAGGATAACAAAAAGAAGAAAGATAAGACAATCTCAGTCATGCGATTTAAACTGATTCTCGCGTTTATCTTTATGTTACCGCTACTTTATGTCTCGATGGGTCACATGATCGGTCTGCCATTACCAGCCGTACTGCATCCGACCCATGAAGCCTTTAATTTTGCACTTGCTCAATTAATTCTAACCATCCCAATAGTGATGGTGGGTTACAAATTTTATACGATTGGGTTTAAGACATTGATCAAAGGCAATCCAAACATGGATTCACTGGTTGCTTTGGGTACCTCAGCGGCTTTCATCTTTGGTGTCTACGCATTTATTCGAATCATTGCAGGGGACGTCCATTACGTTCATAATTTATATTTTGAGACAACAGGTGTCATCATTACTTTAATTCTCTTAGGTAAGTACTTTGAGACCGTTTCAAAAGGTAAAACAAGTGAGGCCATTAAAAAACTGCTTGATTTGACGCCAAAAAAGGCAAATGTCGTCAAAGATAATCAAATCATTGAAACACCGATCGAACAGGTATTTGAAGGCGATATCATTTTAGTCAAACCTGGTGAGCGATTACCAGTCGATGGCATTATTATTGAAGGTGAAACTGCCATTGATGAATCGATGATTACGGGTGAATCAATGCCAATCGAAAAAAGTGTGAATGACAAAGTCATTGGTGCAAGTATTAACACCAACGGCTCAATCAAATATCAAGCAACCAAAGTAGGTAAGGACACGGTCCTTGCACAAATTGTTAAACTCGTCGAAGAAGCTCAAGGATCAAAAGCACCAATTGCTAAACTAGCAGATCAAGTCTCAGGCATTTTTGTTCCTATCGTCATGAGTCTTGCCATTTTGTCTTTTATCTTTTGGTTACTAATGGGTAAGGAATTGACATTTGCCATCGAAATTCTCGTTGCCGTTTTAGTCATTGCATGCCCGTGTGCCTTAGGACTTGCGACACCAACAGCAATCATGGTTGGTACTGGTAAGGGCGCAGAACTAGGCATTCTAATTAAAAGTGGCGAAGCACTTGAGGTGTTTCACAAGACGAATGTCGTTGTATTAGATAAAACAGGAACGATTACAAAAGGTGTCCCAGAATTAACAGACATCGTAACAACGAATATTTACGATGAAATGCAAATATTACAGATTGCAGCATCTATCGAAGCTAAAAGCGAACACCCAATTGCCAAGGCAATCGTTGATAAAGCGAGTCAAAAAGGCATTAAACTTAAAGAAACAACGGCATTTAAAAACGTTGTCGGACATGGGATAGAAGCCATCATTGATGAAAAAACAATTCTTATCGGTAATAAGCGATTGATGGAAAAATATGAAATAAAACTCGGTCAAACGCTTAAAATAACCGACGAATTAGCAAGTGCTGGAAAAACACCGATGTATTTGGCCATCGATAAAACGCTATCAGGAATCATCGCTGTTTCAGATCCAATTAAGCCATCATCAGTTAATGCCATAAAACAATTGAAGGCACAAGGCCTACGAGTGGTCATGCTGACAGGTGATAATGAAATAACAGCAAAAGCGATTAGTAATCAAGTGGGTATCACTGAATACGTGGCAGAGGTTCTGCCAGAAGACAAAAAAGACGAAGTAGAAAAACTTCAAATTGAAGGCAATATTGTAGCCATGGTTGGCGATGGCATTAATGATGCGCCAGCACTTGCCATTGCAGATGTTGGTGTTGCTATCGGATCAGGTACCGATGTAGCGATTGAATCGGCGGACATCGTCTTAATGAAATCCGATTTGAATGACGTTGCACTTGCAATTGATTTATCGAATAAGACAATCAAAAACATTAAAGAAAATCTCTTTTGGGCATTTTTCTATAACGTGATTGGTATCCCGGTTGCAATGGGCGTATTGTATTTGTTTAATGGGCCATTATTGGACCCAATGCTTGCGGGTGCTGCGATGAGTTTTTCTAGTGTATCCGTGGTTTTAAATGCATTGAGATTAAAAAAATTACAAAAAAGGAAGAATTTTAAAATGACAAAGGTAATTAAAATAGAAGGAATGAGCTGCATGCACTGTGTAAAAAGAGTGGATCAAGCGTTAAAGACACTTGATGGTGTGACTGGTGTTAGCGTGAACTTAGAGCTAAAACAAGCGTCTGTTGACTACCAAGGTTCAATTAACGATGAAGTCATTAAATCAGTAATTGATGACGCAGGCTATGATGTTTTAAGTATCGAAGAAAGTCTTTAAATCGAATCATAACGTACAAAAAAAACTCGCGACACATGACTGTGTGGCGAGTTTTACTCTTATTCGTTAATCTCATCATAAATGGGTGACATGATGTGAGTGATTGCTTCTAATACTTTATACATTGGAATATCACTGCTAATCGTATTGTCTTTATCCCCAGCAAAGTGAATGCCAACAAGTCTACCAGCGGTATCAAAAACGGCACCACCAGAAGAACCAGGGCCTTGAGATGCGCTGGTTTGAAATGCGTCACAACCGGTTTGACACAAGGTATCTTGATCATCTAAGAATGTGTCATAGTCTAGTGTGACAACCACACCTTCTTTGACGTCATTAAAGTTTTCAGGACCACCTGGAGAACCAACGGCAAATATGGTTTGATTTAATACCAAATCCACTGGGGTTTTGGTTATGAACTGATCATCATCTAAAACAGTCAGTACTTTTTGATCATAAGTAATCTTAATGATCGCAAGATCCGTATCAATTGTGTATAGACCGATTAACTCACCACCGGCCTTGTACGTGTGTTCTGAAAAATATACTTGGAAATGATCCCCACCTAAGACAACATGCGCGTTAGTAAGAATATAATAATCATAGTAGGTTTTTGTCGTTAAAGGTGATACTTGAACGGTTCGCTCAATCATATCGAAAATCACACCAGACCCCCATGATTTACAACTAACACCAGCCAAGTCTTGTGTACAATTTCTAATACCGACGACACTTTTTGATTTCTCAGTAACAATGGCATCATCGAGTGATTTAAACGCAAATGCTTTTAGGTTTAGTTCAAGTAACTGCGTCATGTTTTTACGTTCGTAACTAATGGAGGTAAGAACAAGCGTCTGGTTAGGCTCATTTTCCTCAAACGAAACGAATAGAGGAATTTCAACCACTAACTTAGTACTTGATGACTTTATTATCTCAAATTCGTCATAATAAACATCATCAATTGTTAACCCTAGCAGTTCATCCTTACTAACAAATGTCATTGTTACGACAGCAAAGTATTGATTTTCTTCATCTTTTCTTATTTTAAAATCGCTAGCTGTCGGCTCTTTTTTAAACCAATCAACCATATCATCAACAAATTGATAAGTATTTTTACCTGCGTCTAAAAAAAGTTGATTCAGTGAATGACCTTCAATTCGGATATCCACGAAAAAACTGACGACAAACAACAACCCCATGCCAACAAAGATGTTCTTAATTGCTTTGAAGAATTTCTTCATCTAAATCCCTCCCCAACGATAAACACAAGTAATAATTCGTTATAATTATAACACAATAAGCTCGTATTCGACCAGCAAAAAGAATAATTTTATGTATTTCAAGTTAGATAAAAAAACAACAATAATTGTGTGATAACGCACGATTTTAGGTTAAAAACATTTACAAAATTTTATGTTATGTTATAATAAAATAGGCTTAGGAGGAATATAGATGAAATTTGAAAAAATATCAAGTAATCGTGTAAAGTTTACGTTTGAAGTAACCCCACACGAATTTGAACATGGATTAGACCACGCTTTTGAACACGCGGTAAAAGATGTTGAAATTAAGGGATTTAGAAAAGGTCATGTACCAAGAAACATTTTTGAACAAAAGTTTGGTGTGGAATCATTATTCGAAGACGCATTAAACCACGTTATCTCACATAAATATCAAGAAATTTTCACTGTAGATTCAATTGTAATCGTTGGTGAACCAAAACTTGATTTAGACCCAACTGCGGTTAAGAGAAACGAAACATTTGAATTATCAATTATTGCAGCTATCAAACCAGAAGTAGAGTTAGGTGAATATAAAGGACTAGAAGTGCCTAAAAAAGACGTAACGGTTTCTGATGAAGATATCAACAAAGAAATTGAAACATTATTAAATCAAAACGCATCATTAGAACCAAAAGAATCAAACGTATTAGAAAATGGCGACACCGCTATTTTTGATTTCGAAGGATTCCAAGATGGTGTTGCTTTTGATGGTGGTAAGGCTGAAAACTACGAAATGGTTATCGGTTCTAATCAATTCATTCCAGGATTTGAAGAACAAATGGTTGGTATGACAATTGGTGAAGAAAAAGACATTAACGTGACTTTCCCAGAACAATATCAATCAGAGTCACTTGCTGGTAAACCTGCCGTATTCAAAGTGAAATTACACGAATTGAAAGTTCAAAAAGGTGAAACGTTATCAGATGAATTCGTTAAAGGATTAAATCGTGATGGTGTTGAAACCGTTGAACAATTAAAAGAAGACATCAAAAAATCATTAACTTCACAAAAAGAAGTTTCTGAAAAAGATCGTATTACCGGATCAGCTGTGAAATTCGCTTGTGATAACGCTAAAGTTGAAATTCCAGAAGAAATGATTCAAGCGGAAGTTGCACAATTAAGACAAAACGTTGAAAACCAAGCAAAACAATATCAAATTGATTTTGAAATGTTTGTTCAACTTAATGGCTTAACGATGGAACAATTCAATACAGAAATGGAAAAACAAGCAAACGATCGCGTGTTAACCTCACTTGTTATTGAAGCGGTTGCTATCAAGGAAAACTTGAGTGCGACTGAAGAAGAAATAAATGCAAAATACCAAGAAATTGCTGACATGTACAAGATGCCTGTTGACGCAGTTAAAAAACAATTAACTGACGACGTTATAACTAACGAAGTATCTTTTGGTAAAGCGGTTGACTTCTTAACAGCTAACGTCAAAGAAGTTTAATTCACACAAAATTCACATAATGGACACGCCTTGTGTCCATTATTTTAAAAATTGCATTGGCACTCTTGTGTTTTGATTGCAAATATTGTTGAATTATGCTATATTAATGACAAGACAAGAGAAGTTGTCTATAATAAATAATAAAAGAGGTGAACACATGGAATCGAAAAATCTACCTGCCATCGTTGTGCGTGGTTTAGTACCATTACCAAACAATGATTTCAGAACTGAAATCGGAAGAAATATTTCATTTAAGGCATTAGAAGAATCAGAAACATCATTTAATAATTATGTCTTAATTCTGATTCAAAAGAATCCCATGATTGAAAATCCAACACCGAATGACATAGAAGAGTACGGTGTCTTGGCTAAAACGACAATGAAATTAAAATTGCCAAATGGCAATCTAAAAGCGAAATTTAATATTCTATCAAGAGTGAAAGTTAAAGAGTATTTCTTAACCAATCCATTTTTTGTTGCAGAATATGAGGAAGCACAAACAATCGCTGGTGATACGGACGAAGAAATGACGTTAGTCCGTATGGTTATGAATGAAGCGGTTTCAAATGCCAATTTGGTTCTAAATAACCCACAAGAAGTCGTTAGAAATGCGCAATCAGGTGTGACAACTGAAAAAGTTGTCGATATTCTTGCAAATGGTTTAAGAGGCAATGAAATCGAAAAATACAAGTACTTGCGTGAGTTAAACCTTAACGTCAGATTAAAAATGATTCTTGAGGACATCGCAAGACAAAAAATGGTATCAGAATTAGAACAACACATCAACGAAGAAGTCAAACGTTCAATTGATGAATCCCAAAAAGAGTATTACCTAAGAGAAAAAATGCGTGCCATTCAGTCAGAATTAGGTGATAAAGCACGTAAAGAAGATGAAGTTGACGAACTTAGAACTAAAATATTAGAGGCTAAAATGCCAAAAGATATTGAGGAAAAAGCACTTCAAGAACTTCAACGTTATAGCTCAACACCACCGGCAATGGCTGAATCTGGTATTATCAAAACCTACCTCGATTTTCTTGTGGCTTTGCCATGGAAAAAATCAAGTAGAGATTCAAATGATTTAAATAAGGTTCAAAAGAATCTTGACAAAAATCACTATGGATTAACAAGCGTAAAAGACCGTATCATTGAGTACCTAGCGGTTAAAATCAAAACGAGAAAAAACCCACAAACGATTTTGTGTTTGGTCGGTCCTCCTGGGGTTGGTAAAACATCACTTGCAATTTCAATCGCTGATGCGCTTGGACGTAAGTTTGTTAAACAATCCTTAGGTGGTGTCAGAGACGAATCAGAGATTAGAGGACACAGAAGAACTTACATCGGCGCACTTCCTGGTCGTATTCTAAAAGGAATGAAAGACGCTGGTACTGTCAACCCAGTCTTCTTACTTGATGAAATCGATAAAATGGCGTCTGACTACAAAGGCGATCCTGCTTCGGCAATGCTTGAAGTATTAGACCCGGAACAAAACGCTAAGTTTAGTGATCACTATCTTGAAGAACCTTATGATTTATCTCAAGTGATGTTTATCACAACAGCAAACTATCTAGGAAACATTCCTGCACCATTAAGAGATCGTATGGAAATTGTTGAATTAAGTAGCTATACTGAATTCGAAAAATTTAACATCGCGATTAATCACTTAATTCCAAAACAACTAAAAGCACATGGTGTCTCAGATAAAGAGTTTAGTGTCACTGATGAATCTATTTATTACATCATTCAACGTTACACCAGGGAAGCTGGGGTTCGTGAATTAAACCGATTTATTGGTACGTTAATTCGTAAAGGCATCAAAGAAATACTAATGGATAAAAAAGAATCCATTGCCGTTACGATCGATAACATTGAGCATTATTTAGGAAAACCACGCTTCATGCACAACCTTGCTGATCAAAAAGATCAAGTTGGTGTTGCCACAGGGCTAGCCTACACTCAATTTGGCGGCGATACATTATCGATTGAAGTCACGTTCTATAAAGGCAAAGGCAACTTATCCTTAACTGGTAAGCTAGGCGATGTAATGAAAGAAAGTGCGATTACGGCACTCAGTTATTTAAAGGCTAATGCAGACAAATTCGAAATTAACCCTACATTCTTCCAAGAAAATGACATCCACGTTCACGTACCTGAAGGTGCAACACCAAAAGATGGTCCAAGTGCGGGTATTACCATCACGACGGCTTTATTATCAGCAATCACAGGTAAAAAAGTGAAAAAAGAAGTTGGTATGACGGGTGAAATGACGCTAAGAGGCTACGTTTTACCAATTGGTGGGTTAAGAGAGAAATCAATTGCTGCACACAGAAGTGGATTACAAACAATCATTATCCCTAAAGAAAATGAAAAAGACATTGAAGAAATACCAACGGAAGTGAAAAATGCATTATCTATCATTCCTGTTTCAAATGTTTTAGAAGTATTTGAGATTGCAATTAAATAGTATTAAGACACGTCGATGCATATCGATGTGTTTTTTTAAATCATTTTTACAATGAAAACGAAATAATCGATTTACGCTTTTATATTGTGTAAATATTTGATATAATTGTAAAAGAAATGAGTGATTACTATGTTTATAATTCATTCTTCTGAATTTATCAAAAGCGGCACCAACATGTCGCATTTTCCAGAAGACTTAAAAAGAGAATATTTAATGCTAGGTAGGAGTAACGTCGGCAAGAGTTCATTAATTAATGGCCTCTTAAACCGAAAAAATCTCGCAAGAACCTCAGGTGAACCTGGTAAAACAGTCACGCTAAACTTTTTTTTGATTAATGACGATTTCTATTTAGTTGACGCCCCTGGTTATGGGTATGCAAGACGATCGAAATCTCAAATCGAAGAATTTGGTGTGATGATAGAGGAATACTTAAGCAAAAGAGAAAACTTGAGTGCTGTTTTTTTACTAATCGATTTTAAAGTTGGTCCAACAAAAGATGACATCATCATGTATCAATACTTAAGACATTTTAAGAAAGACATTTACGTTATTGCGACAAAAATAGATAAAGCAAATCAAAGTGAACGGGCAAAAGGTGAAAAAATCATCCGAACCCTGTTTGATGACCCAACGCTTAAACTGATCTTAACCTCTAGTCAAAAGAAGTTTGGATTCAATAAAATCTATCAAATTTTTGAGGAGGATACGCATGAATAAAATCGTACTAGTTGCCGATTCGACTTGCGACTTAAGCAAAGAGATAATTGAACAAAGGAATATTAAAATTATACCTCTATACGTGACGTTCGATGAGAATACTTATCGCGATGGCGTTGATATAACTACAAAAGAGCTATATGAAAAAGTAGATCAAACGGGTAAATTACCAAAAACATCAGCCATCTCACCCGGTGATTTTATCTCATTTTTCGAACCGTTTATCGAAGAAGGAAATGAAGTCATCTATATCTCAATAGGTTCAAAATTATCGGGTACTTACAACTCTGCAAATCTTGCAAAAGATAGCTTTGATGACGGTAAAATCACCGTAATTGATTCGAAAAATTTGTCTTCTGGGATTGGGCTACTCGTTCTAAAAGCGTCAGACATGATTAATAAAGGGATGACACCAAAAGAAATTAAAGAAGCCGTTGAACTATTAGTTCCAAAAGTGCGTAGTCAATTTGCAATTCCGACGCTAGATTATTTATACAAAGGTGGCAGATGTTCAACACTATCAATGCTTGTTGGGGGTGTTTTACTTGTTAAACCAATCATCCAAGTCAAAGATGGCGCAATGGATGTGTACAAAAAGGCAATGGGAAAAATGACCCGCGCATTAGACATCATGCTTGACGATTATGAGGCTTTAAAAGATGACATTGATGACACCTATGTGATGATCACACATTCAATTGCAGAAAAATCAAGTCAGTATATGATTGAAGAAGTAAACCGCCGTTATCAACCAAAGCAGTTGATTGAAACTCAGGCTGGTTGTGTCATTTCCTCACATTGTGGCAAAGGCACCATCGGTATTTTGTATCTGATGAAATAATAACGATTTACAACGAGATAAATTTATGTTATTATGTATAAAACGAAGACGTAGAGGAGTAAAAAAGAACCTCATTTAAGAGACAAACTGGTTGGTGAAAAGTTTGATGAGCCTTTTTGAAGGTAGCTACTGAGTTGAGAAGCTGAACAATCAGTAAGTTTTTCCGTTTGCTGCGTTAAAGCCGAATGAAGAGCTGATTTTTTATAATCAGAATTAAGGTGGTACCGCGATAATTCGTCCTTAGATTTTAATCTAAGGGCTTTTTTTTACGTTAAAAGGAGAAAAGACATATGATAAACATCAACACAGAACGCCTTTTATTAAGACCACTAGCAATTAGTGACGCTAAAGACATGTTTGAATACGCAACAGACGATGAAATTGGTCCATACGCTGGCTGGACGCCTCACAAAACAATCGATGAAACAACCGGGGTAATCGACTTTATGATGCGAGAAAATGACGTCTATGCGATTGTATTAAAAAGTGAGAATAAAATGATTGGCACGCTTGGTCTTCACAAAAGAGACTATGACCCTGGTGTCAAAGAACTCGGTTATGTTTTAAATAAAGCTTATTGGGGCAATGGCTATGTGACGGAAGCCTCAAAAGCGTTGATTGTTCATGCGTTTGAGTTTTCATCGATTAACAAGATTGTTGTCAAACACTTTAAATACAACGAGAGAAGTCAACGAGTCATTGAGCGTTTAGGATTTACTTACACAAACGATGAACTAAAAATAATCAAGTTATATGGCATCGAATTAACACGGGAAACCAGGTGTTATGAACTATTAAAATCAGATTATGAGAGGAAGTTATTACTATGGCAACAACATTAAATCCAAAATATGACCATCAAGAAGTCGAAAAAGGTTTATATGAGTATTGGTTAGAAAAAGACTACTTTAAAGCGACTGGAAAAAAAGAAGTCCCATTTACGATTGTGATTCCACCACCAAACGTCACCGGTAAATTACACTTAGGTCACGCATGGGATGGTACGCTACAAGACATCATCATCAGAAGAAAACGTATGCAAGGGTTTGATGCTTTATTTTTACCTGGGATGGATCATGCGGGTATTGCGACTCAAGCAAAAGTTGATGAACGACTTAAACAAATGGGAAAAAACCGTTATGAAATCGGACGTGAAGGCTTTTTAGAACAAGCTTGGGCATGGAAAGAAGAGTACGCAAGCTTCATTAAAGAGCAATGGAAAGTACTAGGGCTATCACTCGACTACTCAAGAGAGCGTTTCACCTTAGATCAAAAATTAAATGATGCGGTTAATCATGTGTTTATTACCCTATATAATAAAGGACTTATCTATCGTGGTAATCGAATCATTAACTGGGACGTTGAAGCAAAAACAGCCTTATCAAACATCGAGGTTGAATTTGTTGAGACAAACGGTAATTTGTTTTATTTTAGATACCCATTTACCGATAATTCAGGTCATTTAGTCATCGCAACAACAAGACCTGAAACCATGTTTGCTGACCAAGCATTAATGGTTCATCCTGAGGATGAACGGTACCAAGCATTTGTTGGTAAAAAAGTATTTATCCCTGGAACTAAAACAGAAATTCCTGTCATCACAGATGATTACGTTGATATGAGTTTTGGTACAGGGGTTGTTAAAGTAACACCAGCACATGACCCAAATGACTTTGAAGTTGGAAAAAGACATAACCTAGAAATGCCACTTTGTATGACAGAAGATGGGCATATGAATGAACTTGCAGGTAAATACCAAAATCAAGAGCGTTTCTTATGTCGTAAGAATTTAGTTGCTGATCTGACAGCGTTGGGATTAGTCGAAAAAATAGAAACACACATCCATAACGTCGGTCACTCCGAACGTACGGGTGTAGTAGTTGAACCGCGCTTATCTTTACAATGGTTTATCAGAATGAAGCCGCTAGCTGAACAAGCGATGGAAAAAGCGACGACTGAGTTTGTGCCAAAGCGATTTGAAAAAGTCTATCAAAATTGGTTAGCAAACATGGAAGATTGGTGTATTTCACGACAATTATGGTGGGGACACCGTATACCGGTTTGGTTTAAAGAAGATGAGATTAAAGTTCAAGTCGAATGTCCAGGAGAGGGCTATGTTCAAGATGAAGACGTCTTAGATACTTGGTTTTCAAGTGCATTATGGCCATTTTCTACGCTTGGTTGGCCAGAAAAAACAGCTGACTTAGAAAGATATTACCCAACCAATGTCCTAGTTACAGGTTATGACATCATCTTGTTTTGGGTAACCCGTATGATCTTTCAAGGCATTGAGTTTACAGACCAATCACCATTTCATGACGTATTGATTCATGGCTTAGTTAGAGATAATCAAGGCAGAAAAATGTCAAAATCTTTAGGCAATGGTGTGGATCCAATCGAAATGTCTGAAAAATATGGCACCGATGCATTACGTTATTTCTTATCAACAAATAGTGCGCCTGGTCAAGACCTACGTTTTGAAACAGAGAAAGTAGAATCTAGTTGGAATTTCATTAATAAGCTTTGGAACATTGCGCGCTTTATTATGATGAATGTTACAAATTCAAATAGAGAAATTGATGAAGAAAAATTATCACTCTACGATAAGTACATCTTAGAACGCCTTGATCAAGTGATAACAGACGCGGATTTAAATTATGAGAAATACGAATTTGGTGAAGTCGCACGCACACTGTACAACTTTACATGGGATGAATTTGCTTCTTGGTACGTTGAAATTGCTAAAGTACAGTTAAAAACGGAAAACAAGGAAAACACTGAAGCGGTATTGGCTTACGTTTTAAAAGCCATTCTAAAACTAATGCACCCGTTCATGCCTTTTGTTACGGAACGTATTTATCAGGCGTTTACTGAAGAAGAGTCTATTGTCATTTCTGCTTGGCCGACCATTAATCAAGCACATAACTATGACGTTGTTGATCAAACAAAACTGATTTTTGATTTAATCTCAAAAACCAGAAATCTACGTCAAGAGATGAACATTGCGCCATCTAAACCACTTCAAATCGAAATAAAAACGAATCTTAGTTATTTGGCTAATGAAAAACCGATGTTAGAATACTTCTTGAAAACAAGCGAGTTAACCATCGGTACTTCTCAACAAATCACCGAGGAAACAATCTTAATTACAGGCAGTAATTATGAGCTTTATGTTCTAAAAAGTGACATCATTTCTAAAGAAGATGAGGAAAAGAAACTTAGACAAGAGTTAGAACACGTAAAGAGTGAACTTGATCGCGTGGTTAAGATGTTATCTAATGAAAACTTCATCAAACGAGCCAATCCTGACAAAGTCAAGAGTGAACAGGAAAAAAGAGACAATTATCAACAACAGTACGATGCATTATTGAAGAGACTTAACAAATGAAATTCATAGATATTAAAGAAGCGATTCAATGGATAGAATCCCAAGTCAAGTTTAAACCTAAAACTGATTTGACACGTATGCACTTGGCTTGTTTAAGTTTAGGAAACCCACAAAATAGCTATAAAATCATACATATCGCTGGGACAAACGGTAAAGGCTCGGTTGCTAGTTATTTGACAACAGTCTTAATGAAACAGTTTAAGGTAGGTAGATTTACTTCACCTTACATCGTAAAATTCAACGAACGTATATCCGTTAATCTAGAAATGATTGATGATGTTCACTTGCTACAATACATCAATTTTATCTATGATTTTAATGAACAGTTTTTTAATGAGCATCAAGAACGATTATCATTCTTTGAACTGATCACACTCATTGGTTTCTTATACTTTAAAGATCAAAAAGTTGATTATGTTGTTTTAGAAGTTGGTATTGGTGGTTTACTTGATTCGACGAATGTCGTATCGAGTCAGTTGGCATTAATCACGAACATCGGTTATGATCACATGAACACCTTAGGCAATACGTTAGAAGAAATCGCTTTAAACAAACTAGGGATTGTCAAACACGGGGTCACACTAATTACGACGGTTCAAGACGAATTGCAGGATCTTTTTAGAACTTATACGAAAAAGGTCGGTAGTCAAGTCCACTTTATCACCGATGACCACATTAATCTGGTTTGTCCTGATCCTGTGGAGTTTAAATACGAGTATCATCGATATCACTTGAGTTTAAAGGGATTACATCAAATCAAAAATGCTGTACTGGCAATTAAGGCAATTAACTATTTAGAGCCTAAGATGCCACTACAATTAATTAAGGATGGCATTAAAGAAACCACATGGCCAGGTCGGTTTGAAGTGATGCATCAAAACCCACTTGTGATACTTGATGGGGCACACAACACACACGGCATTCATGCATTGATTGAAACAATCAGCACGATTTATAAAAACAAACGGATTCACTTTATTTTCTGTGCAATGGCGGATAAAGAAACCAAAGAGATGTTAGGGATGTTATCTGATATTGCGACTTCAATTACCTTGACCCACTTTGACTACAAACGAGTCAGTCCACTTGAAGATTTGATTAAACAAACAAATCTCAAACAAAAGTACGCGTACAACGACCCTTTTGAAGCCATTAAAGAAACTTTGATCGACAAAAATGAAGAAGACATCATTGTAATTACAGGATCACTCTACTTTGTTAGTTTGGTTAGACCTTATTTCTTATCGTTTACTTAAAGAGACCAATTTTGGTCTCTTTTCTTTATTTTTAGCGCTGTCTTTGTAGTATATAGATAGAACTACGGAAAGGAAGGACTTGAAATATAGTCACTGTATAAAAATGAACTATTTAATCAAAGAAATGCCAAAAGAAGAACGACCAAGAGAACGGCTACAAACTTATGGGGTGGATGCATTAGCAAATTATGAGCTATTGGCCCTAATACTACAGTCAGGTAGTAAGGAAGAATCGGTAATCGAACTATCAAAAAGGGTCTTATACCGATTAGATGATTTGAAAGAGCTTTTTAAGATTAGCTATGAAGAATTAATACAAATCAGAGGTATCGGGCCGGCAAAAGCATCCATTTTAACGGCCTGTGTCGAATTATCAAAGCGAATTTATCAAGCTGAAAAAGAGTCCAATCCAGTGATTACCTCACCTCGCGAGGCTTATTTGTATCTTAAAGACGAACTAGAGTCGCTTGAGCAAGAGCATTTTGTTTGTCTGTATCTGGATACAAAAAACCGAATTATCGCCAAAAAAGTCCTATTCATAGGGACACTTAATCAGTCGCTTGTGCACCCTAGAGAAGTCTTTAAACACGCGGTAAAATACGCAGCTGCCTCCATTATTTTGTCTCATAACCATCCCAGTGGTGACTCAACCCCATCAAAAGCTGATTTACAAGTACAGCAGTTATTAGAGAATGGTTCAAAATTAATGGCCATCCAAATTACCGATCATGTCATTATCGGAAAAGATGAGTATTACAGTCTAAGAGAGCAACGAAAACACATCGAATTCAAGTAGGTTAATCTATTTATTATTGCCAACTTGTAGTATAATATTTAAAAAGGAGTGATTCGATGACCAAAGATAAGAAGCGTAACCGAATCTGGTATCTCATTGCATTTGGTGTCATTTTGTTATTTTTATTAATTTTAGTCAGTTCGGTGATTAATGTTGGCGAACGCCTAAGAACAATTAGTGTGTACCTAGAATATGGGTTTTATGTGCTTTCTGTCATACTGGTATATTTCTTAATAATTAATCCGGTTAGAATAATCTTAGTATCCCCGGCGTTTTCAATTGAGACGGTGATGGATAAACCATCTAGACGTCGTTATCAAACTTACAAAAAAGTTGCGAGCAATTTAATGAGTCGTGATGACATCAGTCAAAAAGAAAAAGAAAAATTAAAAAATGCAATGTCAGAGCCTGAAGAACTTCAAAAGACATTGAATGAAATCTACAACTCGACAATGAAAAAGTTGATGAATCGAGTCATTTTAAAAAATGCAAAGACAGTCTTGATTTCAACAGCGATTTCTCAAAACGGACGTCTTGATTTATTCACTGTTTTGGTCGTAAACATTAAGATGATTAAAGAACTAGTCGTCCTTTGTGGGTTTAGACCAAGTTATAAAAACTTAGCAAAATTGACAATTAATGTCTTTACAACCGCGTTGATTGCAGAAGGATTAGAAAATGTTAATATCAATGACCTAATTCCCAATTCAACAGCGAACATGCTTGGTGAAATTCCCTTAATTAAACCGGTCATGTCAAGTGTTGCACAGGGCATAACTAATGGGTTACTCACCATCCGTATTGGCATTGTTACTCGCAAGTTTTTATTCGCAGATAGTAAGGAATTGACACGAAATGACATTCGTAAAGGCGCCTTCATCGAATCGATGAAATTCTTGCCAATCTTAATCAAAGATTCACTCGTTAGCTTACCTCAAAAGTTCTTCGATATGTTTAAAAAGAACAAACCAGAAGAAAACGTTGACTTATAAAAATAAATGAAAGTATTTTATTGACATTAATCAGTAACTAGTGTAAAATAATATCGTTGCAAAGAATACCACATAGAACAGGTCATAAATCTCAATCTTGAGTACCTTTGATAGTGAGTCTTCAAAAAATAAGGAGGTGTTTTGTAATGTACGCAGTAATTAAAACTGGTGGAAAACAAGTAAAAGTTGAAGTTGGACAAGAAATTTACGTTGAAAAGTTAGACGTTCAAGTAGATGAAGTGGTTACTTTTGATGAAGTATTACTTGTTGGAGGAGAAACCACGAAAGTTGGAACTCCAGTTGTTAGTGGCGCAACCGTTACGGCAAAAGTCTTAAAACAAGGAAGAGCGAAGAAAATTATCGTTTTCAAGTATAAACCTAAAAAGAACTATGCACGTAAACAAGGTCACAGACAATCGTATACAAAATTATTAGTTGAAGCAATCAACGCATAAACCGATGATTAAGTACGAGTTTAAAAAAGTAAAGACGATCGTCGAACTAACAGTCAGCGGACACGCGAACTATAAAAAACATGGGGAAGACATCGTTTGTGCTTCAGTATCGACAGCCCTGATACTCTCAGCTAATCTGATTGAGCGCATGGGTTATATTAAACACATTGAACTTGAAGTGAATGACGGCTACTTTTATTTAAAAGTCCATCAATCAAGTGAAGTGGTAGAACAGGTTTTGATCAATTTGGTCGAAACATTAATTGAATTAGAACAACAATACCCTAAATATATTAAAAATCAAAAGGAGGGATAACATGTTAAAATTAAACATTCAGTTATTCGCATCTAAGAAAGGTACAGGTTCGACTCGTAACGGTCGTGACTCTCACTCAAAACGCTTAGGCTTAAAACTATCTGATGGTCAATTTGCTACATCTGGATCTATTATCTATCGTCAACGCGGTACTAAGATTCATCCAGGTAACAACGTTGGACGCGGCGGCGACGATACTTTATTTGCTAAAGTAACAGGCGTTGTGAAGTATGAACGTGTCGGTCGTACAAAAACACAAGTTTCTGTATACGAAGCATAGTAAATTTTAAGGATAAGTTGACTTATCCTTTTTTTTCAATTAAAGAGGTGGAATCATGTTTAAAGATGAAGTAGTCATAAAAGTTAAAGGCGGTAAAGGTGGCGATGGTATCGTTGCATTTAGACGCGAAAAATACGTTGAGTACGGTGGACCAGCCGGGGGAACCGGTGGTAATGGTGGAACCGTAATTTTTACTGCAGATGAAGGGATGTCTACCTTACTTGATTTGGCTTATAACAAACACATTAGTGCCGATAACGGGCAAAATGGTATGTCTAAAAGTCAAAATGGAAAGAATGCCAAAGACACATACATTCGCGTACCAGTTGGTACCGCGGTTTATGACAATGAAACCGGCCTTTTACTAGGTGATTTGGTTTTACATGGACAAACTCTAACGGTGGCTAAAGGTGGCAAAGGTGGTCGTGGTAACGTTGCGTTTGCAACGCACAAAAACCCTGCACCTGAAATTTGTGAACGTGGTGATCTAGGTGAGTCAAAAGAATTAAAAATAGAATTAAAAGTACTTGCTGATGTCGGCTTAGTTGGCTTTCCATCCGTCGGTAAATCAACGTTGATTTCACGTGTTTCAAAAGCGAAACCAAAAATTGCAGACTATCCATTTACAACGCTACAGCCACATTTGGGCTTAGTTTATCAAGGTCCAAATCAAAGCTTTGTCATGGCGGATTTACCTGGTTTAATTGAAGGTGCGTCACTTGGTGCTGGCTTAGGTATTCAGTTTCTTAAGCATATTGAACGTTGCCGAGTCATTATACACGTTGTTGAAATGGATTCACTCGAAGACAGAGATCCATTTAGTGATTTTGAAATAATCAACAAAGAACTAGAAAGCTATAATTTGGACTTATTAAAACGTCCGATGATCGTTGCGGCATCTAAAATGGATATGCCTGAGGCTAATGAAAAGTTAAGCCATTTTATGCAACAAATTGGTGAATCATACGAAGTATATCCAATCTCATCAATTACTGGTGAAGGCCTTGATAGACTTTGTCATCGTGCCATGCAATTGGTCGAAGAGACGCCAAAATTTGAAGTAAAAGATCTTCACATGAACTACATCAAACATAAAGAAGAAAACTTCTTTACGATTGAGCGTGGGGAAGACGGCGTTTATAACATCACAGGTGATGGGTTATTTAGATTATTTAGTAAAACTGACTTTACAAGAGATGAAAATGTGAAACGTTTTGCGAGACAATTGCGTAGCTATGGTGTGGATGAAGCACTAAGAAACGCTGGTGTAAAAAACGGTGATAATGTTCGTATCTTTGAATATGAGTTCGAATTTATCGATTAAGCAGGCAATTTTGCCTGCTTTTTATTTTTTTTAGCAAACTTGTATTATAATAAGACTATGGAGGTATTACTTATGCAAATCTATCATGAAACACATTTTGTTGAGAATGAAAAAGCACGAATATTCATTGTCCATGGGATTGCTGAGCACAGCAAACGCTATGATCATGTGGTAGGATTTTTAAACGCTAATGGCTATTCAGTCATCACTTTTGATTTAAGAGGTCACGGTAAATCCGAAGGGAAACGAGGCTACATCAATAAGTATGAAGTATTTTTAGATGATATACACGAATTGTTTCATAAGTACCACTCAAATCATGTGAAAAATATTTTACTAGGTCACTCCATGGGTGGTTTAATTACACACTTATATATGATTACCTATGATGATTTTGATGCCTGCATTGTTAGTGGAGCACCGACCGATTTTATAAAGGACGTATCATTACTAAGATTTATAGGATTTAGATATTTTGGCTTTATCTATAAGAAAAATGAGCTTTCTTATGGCAAGTTGTCACACATCAAAGACATTGAAACCAACTACATGAATGACCCTTTAGTCTTAAAGTCATTTTCAATACGTTTGGTTGGTGAAATGTTTGTCCGTGGGGTAAGACATTTAAAGGCGAAGCATCATTTAAATCGAAAACCTATTTTAATCCTTCACGGAAAACTTGACAAAATTGTTCCTGCCAAATTCTCAGAAGCGATGTTCCATAAACTACCTCAAAAGAAAAAACTACTTAAAATATATGAAAATGACTTTCATGAGATTTTAAATGAAGTAAATCAAAATGAGGTTTTAACAGATATAAAAACTTGGATTGATAGCTTATGAGAAAGTTCTTATTCTCAATTGACCAAGGAACGACAAGTTCACGGGTACTAATCATCAATGAACAAGGTCAAATTCAACAAATCTTCCAAAAAGATTTTAATCAACTATACGATGGGGCTAAAGTACTTCAAGATGCATCGGTTGTATATGATACGGTTAGATGGTGCTTAGATGAAGCGTTTAAATATGCGATTAATGACGAAGTATTGGCAATTGGTATTACAAACCAACGTGAAACGACTGTTTTATTTGATCAAACAGGTATCCCATTGGACTACGCGATTAGTTGGCAATCCAAACACACAGAAGAAATCTGTGAATCTTGGAGACAACTAGGTTTTGAGCCCTACATAAAGAAAAGCACTGGACTAGTAATTAATCCGTATTTTTCAGCCTCAAAAATACGTTATTTATTAGATAAACACATAAACAAAGACTTAACTAACTGTTATTTTGGGACGATGGATACTTATATTCTATATCGTCTTACCAGTGGGAAGTCATTTAAAACCGACGTCAGTAATGCCTCAAGAACAATGCTTTATAATATTCACCAAATGCGATATGATCAAAAAATACTCGATTTAACGGGCATTCCTAAGCACATGTTACCAGAGGTTTGTCCATCAAATTCGTTATTTGGTTATTACAATGGTGTACCTATTACTGGTATATTGGGTGATCAACAAAGCGCATTATTTGGTCATTTAGCATTAAATCCTGGTGAGATGAAAGTAACCTATGGGACCGGTTGTTTTATTCTTATGAACACTGGAAATAAAGTTCATATGTCAAAAAAGGGATTGATATCTACGGTAGCTTGGCAAATTGATGATGAAGTGACCTACGCGCTTGAAGGGTCAATATTCGTAGCGGGTAGTTCAGTCAAATGGTTACGAGATCAACTTCAAGTGATAAAAACAGCGGAAGAGTCGGAAAAATTGGCAATGGATGCCACTCATGATTTATATTTTGTCCCTGCATTTGTTGGCTTAGGTGCACCGTATTGGGATACCGATGTCCGTGGCACGATGTTTGGTATTACAGCAGACATTGATAAAAAAGACATTGTTAGAGCCACCTTAAATGCGGTTGGCTATCAAGTTAAGGATGTCGTAGATGTGATGATATCAGATACCGAAATACCACTTGAAACCGTTGGAATTGATGGTGGTCTTTCTAACAATAACTACCTAATGCAGTTTCAATCCGATTTGCTTAGATGTCCGTTAAAACGAATTGCGACACCTGAGGTAACAGGACTTGGTGTTGCGTACTTAGCAGGACTTAAAACAGGTTTTTTTCCATCATTGGAAATCATAGCGAAACAAGCCGTTATCAAACAGTTATTTACGCCTAAAATGTCATTAAAAAACGCCAAACGTCTCTATCAAGGTTGGCAAAAGGCAGTTAGCATCAGTCAACTTTATAAATAAAAAAGAGTTAAACCGAATTTCGGTTTAACTCTTTTCATTGGTTAAGATAATCTTGATGGTGGTAAAACATTATTTTTTGTTAGATTTTTAAAATTAAGTTTTGTTATTGGTCTTAAGGACTTATAGCCTCTTGAACGATAGATTTCAATTAATTGACGATCAACCTCAGCACCAGCACCTTTTAATAACTTAACACCGATAAATTTAGAGTATTGTTGCATTTTTGCTAAAAATGCGTACCTTGCAATGATCGATGCTGCAGCCACACTAATGTGGACTGATTCAGCTTTTGTATAGAATTCAATTTTCTTAAATACGGACTTTTCCCCTTTTAAGTAATTGAAATAGACACTAGGGTCACAAAACTGATCAACGATGACCGGTACGTCCCCTTCTAATTTCTCAACCGTCTTTAAGATCGATTGATTATGTAGATAAGCCTTTATTTTATTCATATTAAATCCCTTACGAATCATTTCATTGTATTTTTCAGGGGTTAGGATTAATATAGAATGAATCAACTTCTTTGCCAAAATCGGACCTAATTTGATGATTTGGTTGTCCGTCATGTTCTTAGAATCCCTTACACCAAGTGATTCAAGATACTTGATATCATCTAAAGAAGTAAAACAGCTACAAACGACGATTGGTCCAAAAAGGTCACCTGTACCAACCTCATCTGATCCAACCGCTTGATAACTTTCTATCCCCAATACTGATTTAATGTATTCGAGTTCATTCTGATAATCCCCTTGAAGTACTACTTTGCCACTTTTGTAACCTTGTATTAGTACACCTTCTTTTGAAGCTTGAAACAAGATATACTGGTTACTATTTTCTTTTTCATAAGTCTTATATTCGTTTAAAAGTGCACTCAATTGCTCTTGTGAAACACTTAGACTATAATTTGGCATTAAAATCACCCACTTTTCTATATCATTATACCATAAAATTTGTTAAAATGTAAGTGGTGATAAAATGAGTTATGCCCTTAAAACATTAGAATTCAATGTAATACTAAACGAAATTAGTAAATATGCCTATACCCAAACAATAAAAAAAGAGATTATGGACTTAACGCCCTATAAATCGATTGAACAGGTAAAACATGAATTGCTTCAAAGCAATGAAGCATTAAACGTTATTTATCGTATTGGGTCGTTCGCTTTAATCGACGATTTTGATATCGATTCTATATTGAATTCACTAAAATTAAATCGCGTGTTATCAATTACGGATGTTTTACAACTTCGGCTTTTTATTTCAATGACTCAAGACGTTATATTGCAAGAAAAAGAGTTTGTAAAACTTAAAATCGTTTATGAATCGTTACGGTCTTTATTTGAAGGTTTAGACCCGTTAAAAGAAGTTAAAAAAGAGATTGAGTCAATACTTGATCCAGATGGCGTTGTATTAGATACAGCATCAGATGCATTAAATCAACTAAGAAAAGAAATTAAGAAATTAGAACAATCAAGAAAAGAAAAGTTGAATCAGATTCTAGTTAAAAAAAGTTCAATGTTAAATGAGAACGTCATCGTCATAAGAAATGACCGTTATTGCTTACCCGTCAAAAAAGAATACAAGCACGCATTTAAAGGGATACTTCAAGACGAGTCAAGCAGTGGAACGACTTGTTACATCGAGCCAATCGAAACCGTCGAAGTGACTTTAAAAATACAACGATTCGTTTTTGACGAACAACAAGAGATTCTTCGTATTATGACTGCTTTATCTAAGTTTCTTGCGGATTATATTGACCCTCTTGAAGATAATTTAGCTTCTTTATTAAGACTTGATTTTATACAAGCAAAGGCGAAATATGCTAAATCCATTGATGCAAATTTAGTTTCAATCAATGAAGAGGGTTACATTAATCTTGTCAAAGCAAGGCACCCGTTATTGGATCCTAAAAACGTCGTACCAATCGATTTAACCTTAGATAAAGAAAAGAAAACCATCATGATTACCGGTCCAAATACCGGTGGTAAGACGGTCGGTTTAAAAACGGTCGGTTTACTATCATTAATGGCTCAATCAGGGCTTTTAGTTCCTGCGAAGGAGACAAGTTCACTTTCATTGTTTGATGGCATCTACGCCGATATAGGGGATGAACAATCAATCGTTCAATCGTTATCGACTTTCTCGTCTCACATGACAAAAATAAAACACATCTTGTCCGTTGCACGCGATAACATTCTTGTGTTGTTTGATGAATTAGGTAGCGGAACTGATCCAATCGAGGGTAGTGCGCTCGCGATGGGGATTCTGGATTACTTAGAACCTTATGATTTACGTATGATTGTAACAACGCACTATTCACAATTAAAGTTATACGCATACACACACCCACACATTTCAAATGCGAGTGTGGCGTTTGATTTAGAGACCTTAAAACCACTGTACCATATCAATTTTGGTATTTCTGGTTCATCGAATGCCTTAATTATTGCAGAACGTTTAGGCATTCATTTAAAGGTAATCGAAATTGCAAGAAATTACATGCAAGATAAAGACTCTGACTTATCAAAAACAGTCAAGCTGTTTGAAGAAGAGACACTTTTAGTCAAAGAAAAAGAAGAAGCATTAAGCAAACGTCTGATTGAATTAGAAAACCAAATCGTTGCTTATGAACAAAAAAACAAGGCAAATCGAGATAGATAAGGATAAAATTCTAAAAGAGGTCAAAGACAAGGCAGACAAAGAGCTAATCGATGTCAGAAGACGTGCAAGTGAATTAATTAAAACACTCGAAGATCAGACATTAAAAGATCATGAGGTAGCGGATTTAAAATACAATTTAAAACAACTCGGAATAGACGATATATCAACTAACGAGGAAGTTAAAACGTTTAAACGAGGCGATTACGTACACATTAAATCTTACAACCAAACCGGTCAAATAACTGGTGTAAATAAAAACAGGTATAAGGTTAAATTTGGTGTCTTCGAGCTAGAGTTTGAAGCCTCAAATCTAACGAAATCGCAAAAACCTAAAATTACCTCAAAAGAAGTTAAGAAATCGACGGTTACAACAAAAACCTTCTCAGAGGCCAAAATGACACTTGATTTAAGAGGGTTCAGATACGAAGAAGTTTATGAAGAAGTTGATAAGTTCTTAGATACGGCAAGTTTAAATGCCATACATCAAGTGATTATTATTCACGGCTTTGGGACAGGCGCCGTAAAAAAAGCGGTCATGGAAACGTTAAAACGTTCACCTTACGTGAAATCACATCGTCCTGGTGTCGAGGGTGAAGGACTTAATGGCGTCACCGTCGTAACATTGAAATAAAATAGTTGCTTATGCCTTGAATATTCACCTTACATGCTTTATAATTAAGGCAGTAAAGATAATAAATGGAGGGGTTTAATTATGCTTAAAGCTTATGAAGGTCAGGATTTTAACGAAGTTATTGGCCAAGACAGATTTGTATTAGTGGATTTCTTTGCTACATGGTGCGGACCTTGTAAAATGTTAATGCCACAATTAGAAGCATTGAGTGAAGAACAAAAAGATGTTCCTATGGTTAAAGTTGACATCGATAACTATCGTGCACTTGCTAAAGAAACTTATGGAATCACAAGTGTTCCAACACTTGTATTATTTAAAGATGGCGTTGAAGTCGGACGTCAAAGTGGTTTTGCTCCAAAAGAAAACGTTTGGAAATGGATTCAATCATTTAAATAATTAATTAAAAAGCAACAATTCGGAGGAATTGTTGCTTTTTTCTATTCAAGTAGCATTTCTTTATGTGGTAATCCGTCCTCTAAATATTCCTCAGAGACGACTTTAAAACCAAAGGAGCTGTAATAATCGATTAAATACGTTTGAGCAGAAATACGGATCGTACGCGTCTTAAACTCATTAAGTATAATTTGAATACCTTGAGAAATTAACGCTTTAGTGTATTTATTTTTTCGGTAGTCTGGATCGGTTACGACTCGTCCAATCGAAGCGTCTGTTTCATAGCTCAACCCACGAGGTAAGACCCTGACATAAGACACAATCAAATCCTCATCGTTTTTGATAAACAGGTGAATCGATTCTTGATCTTTATCATCTAAATCTTGATAAGCAGCCTGTTGTTCAACAACAAAGACTTTGGCTCTAAGCCTGAGTAAATCATATAATTCATTAATTGTAAGCTCATTAAATTGCTTTTGGTAAATACGCATAAAAACACCCCTTAGAAAATATTATACACAAAATGAGGAGTTTTTGTCTAATTATCTATGATAATGGTGTATAATTGTAACGGTGATTAACGATGGATGGAATCTATTTAATAAATAAAGAAAAAGACATGACCTCGCATGACGTTGTCAATATATTAAGAAGAAAACTGAAGACTAGACAAATCGGACATGCAGGAACACTTGATCCGATGGCCACAGGGTTGCTTGTGGTTTTGGTGGGCAAAGCCACAAAGTTATCTGATTTGTTGTTATCTGAAAAAAAAGCCTACACAGGAACAATCAAAATTGGCTATAGTACGGATAGTTATGACTTTACTGGTAACGAAATTTTACGATCTGAGGCATTTGAACTCTCAAAAAGAGAGATTAATGAAGCAATTGATCAAATTAAGGCGATGGAAACACAGTTACCGCCAATGCATTCAGCAATCAAAGTCAATGGAAAAAAATTATACGAATACGCTCGAAAAGATCAGACCGTTGAAGTCCAAAAAAGACCGATTTCGATCGAGTCTTTTGAATGTACATCGTTTACAAAAGATGACTTTGGTTATACCGTAGGTTTTAAATCCATTGTCTCAAAAGGCACTTACATCCGTAGTATTGCAAATGATTTTGGACAGTTAATTGGCATACCGTCGCATTTATCTTCTTTAAATCGAACCGCCTCAGGTCAGTTTGATTTAAAAGATGCCTACACATTAGATGACGTCAATGAACTCACGATACCCTCGCTTTCTTTAGAGGATTATGCAAAGACATTAGATGAAGTCATATTAAGTGATTATTTGAGTAAACTTGTTAGAAATGGCATCAGACTAGATGAGAGACAAACCACGAGTGACGGACCGATTTTAGTAAAGAATAACTTTAATGTCGCAATAGCAATTTACATTAAAGACGGAAAGACTTACAAACCAATCATTCAATTATAGAGTAAAGGGGTTTTAAATTGAACAAAATGATTTTACATAAAGGGCGCTTTGAGTCCTTTGTTAATCGTAAACCGCTCACAATGACCATCGGAAATTTTGACGGATTACACATTGGACATCGCGCACTAATTAATAAATTAAAGTACGAAGATAGTGATTCTGCGGTATTAACTTTTTATCCTCATCCAATGAAAGTCTTAAGAGAGATGAGTCAACACCAAGTAGTGACCTCAATCGAGCAAAAGATTGAACTGATCGAACAATGTGGTGTTAATCATCTATTTCTTGCCGATTTTGATCGAAAAACGGCATCAATCACAAAAGAAGAGTTTATTGGGATTTTAAAATCACTGAATGTCATTCGTTTGGTACTTGGGGTTGATTTTAGATTTGGTCAACACGCAAAAGGCCATATTCAAGACTTGATGGACGAGTTTGAAGTTGTGATAGTAAACGACATTAAACACCTTGAGACACGTGTATCAACGACCTACATCAAAGACTTAATCTATTCTGGTGAACTTGATAAAGCAGAACGGTTGTTAGGTCGCACCTACAGCATTCGAGGTGAGGTCATTCATGGCGATAAAGTTGGTAGAACCTTAGGTATGCCGACGGCAAACTTAGACGTGGACTCTTATGTCTTACCACCGAATGGCGTTTATTTTGTTGGGGTAATTGTCAAAGGACAAACCTACACGGGTGCTCTAAACATTGGGTACAACCCAACCATTAATTACTCAGTAAAAAAGAGAGTTGAAGTTTACATTCTTGACTTTGATCAAACCATATACGGCGAAACCGTCGAAATCTTCTTTAAGAAATACTTACGAGCAGAAAAACAGTATAAATCAAAAGATGAATTAATGACCCAGCTTAGAAAAGATATCGAGGACGTCAAAATATTATCTAGTATTTAATTGATATACTTAATTATTTTTGCTATAATTAGATATAAGGTGGTGTTGGATATGAAACTAGTACTAGCAATTATCTCAAATGACGATGCGGGTAAAGTATCAAAAGCATTGGTTAAGGAAAACTTTTTTGTAACCAAATTAGCAACAACAGGTGGTTTTCTATTAACCGGAAATACGACTTTTCTAATTGGTACAAACGATGAAAAAGTTATTCGCATTATAGAAATCATAGAAGAACACAGTAAGACGCGTTCAAAATTAGTCCCAAATTCAATTGTATCTGAATTCGGTATGTTTTCATCGCTTCCGGTAGAAGTAAAAGTAGGTGGTGCGACGGTCTTTGTAATGAACGTCGAACAGTTCTTAAAAATTTAAGTTTTTAACTTGCATTATTTTGATAATGTGTTAAAATAGATAATGTCGTAAACAAGGGTTGTGGGTGCCTCCCAATCTTTAGTTTAACGGGTAAAGGAGAAATACAATTATGGCACTAACAAAAGATCAAAAGCTAGCAATCATCAGCGAGTACGCTACAAAAGATGGTGACACTGGTTCAGCAGAGGTTCAAATCGCAATCTTAACGAAAGAAATCAATGATTTAAATTCGCATTTACAAAATCATATCCACGATTTCCATTCAAAAAGAGGTCTATTCCAAAAAATCGGACGTCGTAAAAGATTGATGACTTACTTAAAGAACAAAGACTTAGCTAGATATCAAGCGTTAATTTCAAAACTAGGCTTAAGAGGCTAAAAGATTGCGTAAGCAATCTTTTTTTTCTTCTAGTAAATCAAGCGTAAATATTGTATAATTAATAGGTATGATAATATAAGATAGAAGAAAAAATATAAAATGAAGGAGATTTTTATATTATGAGTGTTAAACGAGTGTTTGAGACCACAGTTGGTGGACGTGTATTACGCGTTGAAAATGGCGAAATTGCTAAACAAACCAATGCTGGTTCAATGATTTACTACGGCGATTCAGCCGTATTGTCTGTTGTCGTTTCAAGAAATGAACCGTCAACGATGGATTTCTTTCCATTAATGGTTTTATACGTTGAAAAACTATATGCCGCAGGTAAGATTCCAGGTGGATTTTTAAGAAGAGAAGGTAGACCTTCTGAGCATGAAACATTAACATCTAGATTAATTGATAGACCAATCCGTCCGTTATTCCCTGAGGGATTTAGAAACGAAGTTCAGATCATTAACACTGTAATGTCTAGTGATCCAGATGCAACACCTGAAATGACTGCATTGTTCGGTTCATCACTTGCGGTTGTGCTATCTGACATTCCATTTAAAATGCCTGTTGCTGGGGTTCAAGTTGGTCGCGTTGATGGAAAATTCATCATTAACCCAACGGTCGCAGAACTTGAAAAATCGGACATCGATTTAATTGTTGCTGGGACAAAAGAAGCAATCAACATGGTAGAAGCTGGCGCAAAACAAGTCTCTGAAGAAGACATGTTGGAAGCCTTAATGTTTGGACACGCTGAGATCAAAAAACTTTGCGAATTCCAAGAAGAAATCGCTAGAGAAATCGGTAAAGAAAAACAACCAGTCGACATTTTCGTTGTGGATCCTACCGTTGAAAAAGAAGTAAAGGAATTTGTTGAAGAACGTATCGTTGCTGCGGTAAGCATCAAAGGTAAATTAGAAAGACAAAAAGCAATTAACGATTTAGTGGATGAAACCATTGCTAAATTCGATCAAAAAGGGTTCTTTAAAGAAGTTGAGGGCGTTAAAGTTCTTGATTTAGATGCTAAGAAACTCTATATGAAATCCGTCAAACAAACCTTAGAAAATATCGAAGTAAATGAGGTTAGACGATTAATTACTGTTGATAAAGTAAGACCTGATGGCCGTCAATTAGACGAAATTAGACCACTTGACAGTCGTACGGATATTTTACCTAGAGCACACGGTTCTGCCCTATTTACAAGAGGACAAACCCAAGCACTAAGTGTAACTACCCTTGGTTCACTCGGTGAAAACCAAATCATCGATGGTCTTGGTGAAGAAGCAAATAAACGCTTCATGCTACATTATAACTTCCCTCAATTCTCTGTTGGTGAAACTGGTAGATACATGTCACCAGGCAGAAGAGAAGTTGGACATGGTGCCTTAGGTGAAAGAGCATTATTACAAGTCCTACCAAACGAAGAAGAATTCCCATACACAATCCGTGTTGTTTCTGAAATCTTAGAATCAAACGGATCATCTTCGCAAGCATCAATCTGTGCTGGTACAATGAGCTTAATGGCTGCAGGTGTTCCAATTGTTGCACCGGTTGCTGGTATTGCAATGGGATTAGTCATGCACGACAATAATTACTCTGTTTTAAGTGATATTCAAGGTTTAGAAGACCACTTTGGTGATATGGATTTTAAAGTAGCAGGTACGAAAAATGGTATTACTGCCCTTCAAATGGATATCAAGATTGATGGCTTAACCGAAGAAATCTTAAAAGAAGCACTTGAACAAGCAAAAGCTGGACGCTTACACATCTTAGAACATATGATGCAAACCATTAATGAAGTAAGACCAGAATTATCAGAATATGCGCCAAAAGTGAAAACAATGCGTATTAATCCTGATAAGATCAGAGACGTTATTGGTGCTGGTGGTAAAATCATTAGCCAAATCATTGAAGACTGTAACCAAGTCAAGATCGATATTGAACAAGATGGACGCGTATTTATTATGCATTCAGAAACCGTTTGGATCAATAAAGCGATGGAAATGATTGCGTCTTTAGTTAGAGAAGCCAAAATTGGTGAAATCTACGAAGGTAAAGTCGTCAGAATTGAAAAATTTGGTTGTTTTGTTGAGTTATGGAAAGGTACTGAAGGACTTGTCCATGTATCAAAACTTGCTAAAGAACGAGTTGAGAAGGTAGAATCAATTGTTTCAGTTGGTGATATCATCTTAGTTAAATGCATTGGCATTGATGATAAAGGCCGTATTGATTTATCAAGAAAAGATGCTTTAGAAGCTTAAAAATAAACTAAAGACAGAACAATAAAATGTTCTGTCTATTTTTTATCATTGGGAGGAAATACGATGAAAACATATAATATTAAAGCAGATCTACCTTCAAAACTGGATGCAGGCAAGCGTTTAGCTGAATTAATTAGACAAAATCAATCGGAAAAAGTAATTAAAATTATCCATGGGTATGGCTCAAGTGGTGAAGGTGGATCGATCAAACAATTGGTTCACAAATCGCTTAGAAACCACAGAAAAAAAGGAAATATACTAGACTTTATTCCTGGAGAAGCAAGAAAAGAACTATTAGGTTTTGATGAGGTAATTAGAACTTATAGTGATTATGTAAAAAATGATCATGACTTTATGATTGGAAACCCAGGAATTACCTACGTAATTATTAAATAGTGATTGACTTATTCTTTAAAATCGGTTAATATAATCAAGTCAGTAGAAGGTAATCGAGCCACTTAGGTGGTTAGGAAAGTCCATGCTAGCACAACCTGTGATGGTTGTAGTGTTTGTGCCTAAGGAAACAATAACTTAGGGTACATCTTCGGATGTAACGGCGGCAATCTTGCTAAGACTTAGGTTATGCAGGAACCATAAAGTGCCACAGAAACGAATCACTTGGAAACAAGTGAATGAAACGCGGTAAACCCCTCAAGCTAGTAACCCAAATTTTGGTAGGGGCACTTTGAAAGCAGAACAGAATGCATTTCAGAGCTAGAAATAGAGATAAATGATTACACTCGAAAGAGAACAGAACATGGCTTATGCATATTGACACCCAAAAAAAGACCTTAAAGTCTTTTTTTTGTATTTTAATGAAAAAAAGAGTATTGGACTCATCCAATACTCGAATTTTGTAAGATTATTTTCCAGCTTTAGCGAATAAGTCAGCTAATACTGTGTAGTATGTATCTGTTTTAACTGTTACAGCAGCATATCCATCAACGATAGTAGTTCCATCGATTGATAAACCTTGACCTTTGATTGATTTGATAGCTGAGCTCCAACCTTTTTCCATTACATATTTAGTAATGAGATTAGCTTGTTCGTACCATTCAGTTTGTGATTTACCATCAACAACCCATGTGCCGTCTACCAATTTGTATCCAGGACCAACATTTTTCATACCGTATTCTTCTTTTAATTGTTGTTTAGTCTTAGCATTCCAAGCGAAAGTGCCCTTAGCAGCTTCAGTCTTGTTCATTTGTAGTGTGTCAAGAACTAATTCAGACACTTTACCTTTTGAATCAACTTTCATTGAAGCAGAATATAAATCAGTACCACTGCAATAAATTGCTTGGAATTTACCTTCTTTAGCTAATGCAACAGCTTCTTTAGCGATAGCTGTATAAGCATTTTTCATTGTAACACCAGCCATGCCGTCAACTGATGGATCAAAAGCAGAACCAGTAGCAACACCATCTAATGAATCAACGCCATTTTTTAATAAGTAAGCTTCGATTTTAGCTGCTTGTTCAAACCATTCTAATTGGCCTTCTTTTGTAGCCATTCCGTATTCATCGCCAAGTTGTTTTTTGGTTTTTTCATTCCAAGTATAAGTGTATTTAGTAACAGCAGCGTCACCTTCACCCTCAACTGTGGAAGTTTTCTTAGCTTGTCTTACGTCAATGTTATAACCATCGATTTTACCATCTTTGATTGTAACTGTTACATAAGTAACTTGTTGTGCGCCATTTGAATGCACTTGTGCTTCATAAGCAGTAAATTGGCCGTCTACTGCGAACTCTTTTGGTTCATCTTTTTTACAAGAAGCCAAACCAAAAGTAGCAACTACTAATAATAGTAGTAAACTAATTCTTTTCATTATTAAATTCCTCCTATGAATTGTTTTCTTACAGGCTTATTATATCTTTTTGTCAAGTAAAATGCAATCTAACTTTTTATATTAATTTTATGAAAACGTTTTTTCGATTAAAAATGACTTGGTTACTTAAATATCTTGCTAAAAACAACGTTTAATGATAAAATTTTAACGATTAGAAAGAGATGTGTATTCAGTGGATAAAAAACAAATTATCGAAAGACAAAAATATATAAGAAACTTTTCTATTATTGCCCATATCGACCACGGAAAGTCTACGTTGGCTGACCGAATTTTAGAGTCAACAAAAAGTGTATCAGCACGTGAAATGAAGGCTCAATTATTAGATGGTATGGATTTAGAAAGAGAACGTGGAATAACAATTAAATTAACAGCGGTTGAATTAGAGTATCTATCAAAGGATGGGCATACGTATACCTTTCATTTGATTGATACCCCAGGTCACGTCGATTTTACCTATGAAGTCTCACGATCATTAGCGGCGTGTGAAGGTGCTATTCTAGTTGTCGATGCTGCACAAGGCATACAAGCACAAACGTTAGCAAACGTTTATTTAGCACTAGACAATGACTTAGAGATCATTCCTGTTATCAATAAAATTGACTTACCAAGTGCCGACCCAGATCGTGTTAAACAAGAGATTGAGGACGTCATTGGGATTCCTGCCAAAGATGCTGTACTTGCAAGTGCGAAATCCGGTATCGGTATTGAAGAAATTCTAGAACAAATTGTTCATTTGGTCCCAGAACCAAAAGGATCCATCGACGAACCTCTTCAAGCCCTAATTTTTGACTCTTATTTCGATCAATATCGTGGCGTTATCCCTTCGATTAGAATTGTTAATGGGATTGTTAGGAAAGGCGATATCATTCAAATGATGAGTAATGGCTCTACATTTGAGGTAATTGAAGTTGGTGTAAACACACCAAAAGAAGAAAAAAGAGAGTTTCTGGCTGCCGGTGATGTTGGCTACTTAACAGCCGCTATCAAAGACATCGATAAAGCACGTGTGGGTGATACAATTACCTTAAGAGACAATAAAGCTAAAACAGCGCTCCCTGGCTACCGTAAAATGAACCCTGTGGTGTTTTGTGGCTTGTATCCAGTCGATAATGCAAAATACAATGATTTAAAAGACGCGCTAGAAAAATTGGCACTTAATGATGCCTCATTAATCTATGAACCAGAAACATCACAAGCGCTAGGGTTTGGGTTTAGAACCGGTTTCTTGGGTCTACTACATATGGAAGTTATTCAAGAAAGATTGGATAGAGAATTCGGTATAGATTTAATCGCAACTGCACCATCGGTTATATACAAGATTAATCTAACAAATGGAAATCAAATTATCATTGATAACCCTTCGAAACTTCCAACACCGCAAGAAGTTGAATCGATTGAAGAACCTTACGTTAAAGCAACCATGATGTGTCCAAGTGAATTTGTAGGATCAATCATGGACATTTGTCAAAAGAAGCGTGGAATTTTCATGGACATGGTCTATTTAGATAAAACGCGTGTGCAAATACGTTATGAGTTGCCATTATCAGAAATCGTTTATGATTTCTTTGATCGTCTAAAATCTTCGACCAAGGGCTATGCGTCTTTTGACTATGAAATTAGTGACTATAAAGTATCAAAACTTCAAAAAATGGATATTCTATTAAATGGCGAAGTTGTCGATGCTTTATCAATCATCGTTCATAGAGACTTCGCGTATGCTAGAGGAAAAGCCATCACAGAAAAACTAAAAGACTTAATACCACGTCAAATGTTTGAGATTCCTGTTCAAGCGGCAATATCGAACAAAATTGTTGCACGTTCAACGATTAAAGCGATGCGCAAAGACGTTTTAGCTAAATGTTATGGTGGCGATATTTCACGTAAACGTAAATTGCTTGAAAAACAAAAAGCAGGTAAAAAACGTATGAAAGCGGTTGGATCAGTTGATATTCCACAAGAAGCTTTCATGGCAATTCTATCAAATTCAGATGAATAACAAAAGATTTTCAATTAAGATCACGGCGATCATCCCCGTGGTCTTTTATTTATCTCTTTTAACCCTTACTATTATTCGAACTCATCCATGACCTAATCGGGCGATTTTTAGGTAAAATCATAGATAATTAGGGTAATATCTTCGCTCTATTACGTGTTATAATAAATTAAAGGGAGAGTGAAAATATGTTTGTAGCAAATAAAGACCGTTACGAAAAAATGATATACCGCCGATTAGGTAAAAGCGGGCTAAAACTACCAATTTTCTCATTTGGTTTATGGCTAAACTTTGGTGAAGTCAATGACTATGAAGAATGTAAGAACGTCATTTTTGAAGCGTTTAATAACGGCATTACACATTTTGATTTAGCGAATAATTATGGTCCGCCACCAGGCAGCGCGGAAAAATTATTCGGTAACGTTTTAAACGATGGTTTAATGAACTATCGCGATGAGTTTATTATCTCTACGAAAGCCGGATATTTCATGTGGGAAGGCCCTTATGGTGATTGGGGTTCAAGAAAATACTTAATGGCAAGCATTGATCAATCCTTAAAAAGACTTGGTATCCCTTACGTTGATATTTTCTATCATCACCGTTTTGATCCAAACACGGATTTGAGAGAAACAATGTTAGCCTTAAGAGACATCGTTCTACAAGGAAAAGCTTTATACGTTGGTTTATCAAATTACAATAGCGAGCAGCTCCGACGTGCACACTTAATACTCGATGAACTGAATGTGCCATACGTCATTACACAACCAAGCTACTCGATGTTGAATCGTTGGATAGAGAAAGATGGCTTACTTGAGACTCAGACAGAGCTAAAAGCAGGTACCATTTGTTTTAGTGTCTTACAACAAGGTAAACTTACCAATAAATATATTGGCGGTATCCCTGAAGATTCAAGGGCTAAAAAAGCTTACATTCAATTCTTAAATGAAAAAGACATTGATGAAACGTTACGAGAAAAACTTATCAAACTCAATGAAATTGCTAAAAAGAGAAATCAAAGCATCGCACAAATGGCACTTGCATGGGCAGTAAGAAATCCAAAAATGACTTCCGCACTCATTAGTGTTTCAAAAATGAGTCAGTTAAAGGAAAATCTTGAAACGCTTAAAAACTTAACATTTACAGAAGACGAGTTAAACGAAATCGATCAGGTCTTAAAATAAATTCATCTAAAATACCTTCAAACGTGTCTTTTTGACATAAAAATGAATGTATTTTTTCTTTTTTTTCTAGTCCATATTATGTAAACCATGTTATAATGATTATAGGTGATGTCCTTGAAAGGTTTATACGTACACATACCTTTTTGCGAACACATATGTTTCTACTGTGATTTTGCAAAAAGAGTTCCGAAAAATAAACAAATGATCGATGAATATCTCGATTAATTTAAAAAAAGAATACATGACTATCCCAAGCCATCATAAGTTGTTTGATACAATTTATATTGGTGGTGGTACGCCAAGTATGCTTGATACGAATCAACTAAGAAAACTATTTGAACTCTTTAAAGACATGAACCCAATCGAGTATACGATTGAAGTTAATCCAGAAAGTTATTCACATGAAAAAGGATTACTTTTTAAAGAATATGGTGTGAACCGAATCAGTTTAGGGGTTCAGTCCTTTGATCAAGGAATCTTAAATTACATTGGGCGAAAACATCAAACATCTGATGTTTTTTATGCAGTTAATGACTTAAAAAAGCTTGGTATTGATAATATAAGTATCGATTTAATCTTTTCAATTCCAGGTCAAACAATAAAGACAATAGAACATGACTTAACTACGCTAAAACAACTCGATGTCAATCACGTCAGTTATTACGCATTGATTTTAGAAGAAAAAACCGTATTCTATCATCAATATCAACAAGGTCTTTTTGTTCAAAATGACAGTGATTTAGAAGCTGATATGTATTTATATGTCATGCAAAAACTAAGCGAACTTGGATTTGAACAATATGAAATCTCTAATTTTTGCAAGAACAAACTTTATTCGAGACACAATTCATTGTATTGGAGTTTAGAACCGTATTTAGCCATTGGTGCTGGTGCGCATGGATTTGATGGCAAAATTCGCTATCACAACCATCGCAATTTAATTGATTATTATCAAACGTTTACAAAAGAGATTATACATTGTGAGGAAGAAACCCTTCTTAGTGATGCGTTAATCTTTGGTCTAAGAAAGATTAAAGGCGTTAATATCAATGAATTAAATGATCGGTTTAAGGTTGACATTATCGAAAAATACAGTGAGTTAAAAAAGTTCTTTGATTTACATCTAATCGAAATTGATAATGGTTACTTGAGATTAACTAAAGAGGGTATTTTACTAGGTAATCAAATATTTGAGGTGTTCATATGAAATACGTCATTAATGACTATGGCTATTACTTAAAGCGTGAAAAAGGTTTAAGTGAGAATACTCTTTCGGCTTACCTAAGAGATTTAGAACAATATCGCTTGTTTTTAGAAAAGTATCATAACATCACAAAAGTGCATAAAATTGAAAAAAAACACATTGAAGCGTATCTAAGAACCTTGAAAAGAAAGAATTTAAGTTCTAAGAGCATGTCAAGAAAACTAACATCAATTAAAGGGTTTCATCAATTTTTGGTTATTGAAAAGGAAACTGACGATAACGTAAGTTTAACCATTGAAATGCCAAAAGTAGAAAAATCCTTACCTGAGGTTCTTTCAATTGAGGATGTCGTTAAAATCATCAATCAATTGAAAGGGGACGACCCTCTAACGTTACGCAATATTGCATTACTTGAATTGATTTATGGATCTGGCCTTCGTGTTTCAGAGCTTTTGAATCTTCAAATCGCTGACGTTCATTTAACTGCCGGTTACGTTCGAGTGACAGGTAAAGGCAATAAAGAACGTGAAGTTCCCTTAGGGGACATCAGTATCATCGCGTTAAGAAAATACTTGTCTAACGGTCGTCAGTTACTCGTTAAAATGAAAACAGCTGACCTATTCTTAAATGTCAACGGTAAGAAACTTTCAAGACAAGGTTTCTTTAAGATATTAAAAAAAATTGCTCAAGAAGCAGGGGTTACAAAAGAGGTTTCGCCTCACACACTAAGACACTCATTTGCGACCCATTTGCTTGAAGCAGGTGTTGACTTAAGAACACTACAAGAGCTTTTAGGTCATGAGGACATATCAACAACACAGATTTACACACACATCAGTCAAAAACATATTAAGGATGCGTATTTATCAAGTCATCCAAGAGCTAAGGAGAATATTTAAATGAAATTTGATCGTATTTTTTTAATTGTAATGGATAGTTTAGGTTGTGGTGAGGCGCCAGATGCTCATAAATACAATGACGTTGGGTCAAACACAATCTTACATATATCAGAAAAAATGAAATTAAACATCCCTAATTTACAACAATTAGGTTATGCCAACATCACTAAAATTAATCACGTTGAACCTGTAAATCAACCAAAAGGTTTATACACAAAAATACAAGAAGCTTCTAATGGTAAAGACACAATGACCGGACACTGGGAAATGATGGGCTTATACATCACAGAACCTTTTCAAACATTCACCGACACTGGCTTTCCTAAGGCGTTGTTGGATGAAATCGAAAAACAAACAGGAAGAAAAATTATTGGTAACGTTGCTGCTAGTGGCACAGAAATCCTGGTTGAGCTTGGTGAACAACACATGAAGACAGGCGATTTAATTGTCTATACCTCAGCAGATTCGGTTCTACAAATTGCAATGCACGAAGAAATCATACCAATTGAAGAGCAATATCGCATTTGTGAAATTGCAAGAGAAATCACAATGAAAGAGGAATGGAAAGTTGCACGTGTAATTGCACGACCATTTTTAGGTAAGGATAAGAATTCTTTTGTCCGTACTGCAAACAGACATGATTATGCATTAAAACCAACGGGTAAAACGACGCTTAACTTTTTAGATGAAGCGGGGTTTGATTCGATTGCACTGGGTAAAATCAATGACATTTTTGTTGGTGAAGGCATCAATGAGTATCATCGCACAGTCTCGAATACCGATGGCATGAATCAAATCATCGATATGGCTCAAAACCGTAATTTTAAAGGACTTTGCTTCTTGAACTTAGTCGATTTTGATGCTTTATATGGTCACCGTAGAGACCCAATTGGCTATGGCAAAGCCATTGAAGCGTTTGACGCACAATTGCCGGAACTTATGTCATATTTAGGTGAAAATGACCTTCTAATGATTACTGCTGACCATGGAAACGATCCAACACACCACGGTACTGATCATACGAGGGAGTATGTGCCACTACTTGTCTTCGCAAATCAAATTAAAGCGGGAAATGAGTTACCCGTATTTAAAACTTTTGCAGATATAGCTGCAACCATATCCGATAACTTTGGTGTCAAGAAAACTGAACACGGCACCTCATTTTTACCACTTGTAAAGGAGGCCTGTAAATAATGATTGAATGGTTAAAAAGTTTAACACCTGAATTTTACGTCACGATTGGAGGCTTAGTTTTATTATCATTATTTTCGATAATTCAACTATATCGACTCAACCGTATTTCAAACAAGGTTGGTGAACAAGAATTCTACATGAAAGAAATGATTCAAATGATCGATGGTCTTACCTATTTACATCTAACGGTCATCAATAAGTCATTTTCAAGTAATCAAATCAATATGATCAGCATTGCGAGACGTAACATTTCAAAAACAATTGAAGAAAAAACAATCATGATTGCGCCTCGAAGTAAATACAATACAAATTTTCTGATGGATGACTTGAAGCCATTTGTTTTTTCAAATCGCAAAAGTTATAAGAAATTTAAAATTTACGTAGAAAACGAAATTGGCCTTAGGAAAGCCATCAAGCCTAAGTATGCGAACAAATATCTAAAAAAAGAATTTAACAAAGAAAAACACCAAATGAAACTAGAACTCAAAGCGAAACGCTTTGAGCAAGGTACCTATAATCTTGCTGAACGTATCGGATTAATTGTTGGTTTACTCTTTAGACCGTTTAAGAAAATGTTTCAAAACATGGCCTATTCAACTAACAAAGCTTTAAAAGAATCTGAGATTCGTAGACAACAAAAGAAAGAACATGACGCAATCAAGTACAAACTTGAAGAAACTGAGGCGCAATTAAACTCAATCAGAATTCAGGAAGATGCACTTAAAGTCAATAAAACAAGAGAAACTGAATTACAATTGTTAAAGAAAGAAAAAGAGCTTGCACTTGAAAAGATTAAACTAATCGCCATTCAAGAAGCTTATGAACAAGCAAAAACTGACGTCATTAAACGCAACGTCGAAGAGGAAGCTAAATCATTCTTTCAAGAGAATCCAATTAAATTTGATGAGTTAACTGAACAAGCCCAATTAGAAATAGACAAGAATTTTGAAAATAACTCACTTGTATCAACAAATGATGTTGAAGAAACTGCATTCACTGAAGATGATGAAAAAATCGAAAAAAATAAAGATATCGAGTTAGAAAAATCAGAATTAGAAGATCAAATCCAAAAAAATGATGAAAAAATCGAAGAAACAGATGTAAGTGCTATAAATGGCTCAGGTAAGCCAGAAAAAAGAGCAAAGAAGTCTAAAAAAGAAAAGAATATTCCGTCTTTAGACGAATCGACTTCTGATCAACTTAGTGTAGAATAACCTGAATAAATTAAAAAACCTCAATTAAGAGGTTTTTTTTAATGTTCAAAGTAATCTTCAACGTTAACGTTTGCACAATTGACAGCAAGCATTAACTTAATACGAGCTTTAACACTCGATAAATCACCAGCAAACAAAACACCGATTTGTTTAAGGTGATGTCCACCACCTTCGTAACCATAGGAGTCTCGAACTCTACCCATAGGACATCTAGAGGTTAAAACAACTTTGACCCCTCTGTTAATTGCTTTAATCACACTTGGAACCATTATAGGCGGGATGTTTCCCCTGCCCATCGCCTCTAAAACAATGCCTTTAATCGTTGGCTGCTTAATCAAATAGTCAATTAAATGACCACTTGAACCGCTGTAAACTTTAACAATTTCAACTTCAGATGTTAGTAGAACAGGACTTAAATTTTGACGATGATAAGAAGAATCTCTATAATAAATCACTTCCTGTTCATCAACGATTCCTAAAGGACCAAATTCCATTGATTTGAATGTCCCTAAAGAAACGGTATGAGTTTTAGTAACTTCAACAGCGGCATTGATTTCATCATTTAGAACAACAAGAGTTCCTCGTCCATAGCTTTGCGGGTTAGCAGAAACTAATATGGCTGAAAGCAAATTAGAAAATCCGTCGTAACCTAGCTCTGAAAAATTACGCATCGATCCAGTTAAAACCACAGGAATCCGAGTACTCAAAAATATATCTAGGAAGAAAGCAGTTTCTTCAAGTGTGTCTGTCCCATGAGTAATTACACATCCATCAATTTGATCAGACTCGATTTTATCTTTAATCAGTTTTCCAATTTCTAGCATGTCAACACTAGTAATCGAAGGGGACGGTTTCATAGAATATACCAAGGTCAAAAGCTCAATATTTTGAAAGCGCTTTCTAATTTTTAATATTAAATCCGATTCATTGCTAGAGATCACTGATTTAGACGTCTGTGAATCTGAAGACATTGAGATGGTACCACCTGTAAAGACGATCAGTATTTTTTTGTTTTCCATTATATCACCAAGCATATTTTACCATAGTGTTAAGCAAAGTGTTGAATTAATTACTCACCAAATGATAAAAATGTTGAATGGTCAAAAATCAATCAAAAAACAAGATTAAAAACACCTACCACATGGGCAGCAGCCCAAAGTCTAGAAACATGTGATTATAAACTTAACCACACTAAAACCCACGTTAGCATAATAAAGCCATAATTACCCGGTTAACATAATATACATTATAGGAACAAATACAAAATTATAAAGAGTACTCTTATTGAATTAAAAGATACTACAATATTGTTCCTTATATATATTGTGAACCCTATTCATGCCTAAATAGCATTTTAATAATACTCATATAGTTGATAATATATCATTTAATGAATTAGAGAGACACTCCATTAGAAAATGACTATTTTGTTGCTTGATGATTGATTACATGGTTTTCTGATACGTTGTTTTTGCTTTGTTTTTCATTGATTTTCATTTTCTACTACTACTTCTTTACATGCCATAGGGTGTGTCTTTTAGTTTGTGTTCCTTTACATACACTTATTGAATCAACGACTCATCCTTTGTAGTCGATATAAGTTACACCTATTCGTGTAAACATTTAGTTGTTATTTAACTCGTGTTAATTATGACTTTTTATTCATGTTATAGAATAACAAAAAAAAGAATCTGATCATCATAAATACCATTTGGGGTATATACATGATTAGATTCTAATTTTGAATTTATCGTAATCCTTTATTCCTCATTAAATATGTTGAGTTGAGTTGGAGTGAATTTTTCTTGTTTCGAAGCAAGTCGTTGCCACTTAGCTGAGCGACCATTTCCGAGTGGTCTAATAACACCACGCTCCTTCATACTGATTAAGGTACGATTGATTGTTGCATCACTGGCGTATGGGTGCTGATCTCTTATCTCACTTTTAGAAAAGACATGAGGACCTTTCAAAATTGTGTTTTCAATACTGTCAGCTTTATTCATCTTACGCTCAAATTCATATTCGTGAGCTTTTATTTTCACATCTTCATGCATTTCGTGCATGACTGAAATAAAGACTCTTGAGAGGGCTTCAGTTTGAGAAAACCCCTCAATCCAATTGAAACTTGCTTGTATAAATGCCGTTTCGAATTGTGCTTTTTTAGGTAATAACTTCTCGAAAAAACTTTCATATCGGCATACTTTAAACTCTTTGGAAAGCATCGTATAAACTAGTATTAATGCAAGAACATCGTTTTTCTCTGTAAATAAATCCAGTTTAATGAAATCTATATAAAAGTTAGTTATTAATTGAATGACTTCGTATTTACCAGTTTTTTTTACTGAATTAAACTCTTTAATAAGGCGTTGTAATTGCTCATCGGTACTAAAATCCTCAAAATCCTTCGCTAATTTAGGTATTTTTGCTCTTGGATTAGTTTTTAGGCGAATGTCTTTATAGTTTCTAAACAAAGTGATTGAAAGATCTTTAACTTCATTACTAGTCATCTCAAAGGTATCTCCAATTGATTGAATCAAAGCAAGTGCCTCTTTAATGTTGTAAAGTAATGTTTCTTCTTTATTCTTAGTTACGTACTCTTTTTTTGCATCACTAAGCAGTTTAATACGTGCTGAGGTCAAGTTTAGGTCTAAATAGTAAGCAATTGAGTTTATGTCTGTTTCTAAGGTGTTTCTAGCCATAACTTCATCGTCACGCTGAAATAATTGTTTATAATAAAACGATTGACCTTTGGATTCGTATAACTTAAATAGTTGAATGACTAAATCTGAAGGCATATGAATGCGTTCCATATTGGTTAAACACTTCAAAATGACCCCTCCCTTATCGTTAAATTACTATACGTGAAAAACGGAACCGCCGATAAATTCTCTAAGCAGCGAGTTATTAGGTACTAATTCATCATCAATTTCTTTAAAATATTTCAAGAATTTGAGTAATCGGTTTGCTGTAATGAAATATTCTGAATCTCTAGGTATTGCATTTAATGTCTTAAAAGCGTGTTTTCTTAAAACCGCTAACTCGTATGATAACTCAGAATTAAAGACGAAATTAGCCTGTTCTTGATATGGATAAATCCATTTGAATTCACCGCGTCTTACAGATCCCCACATTGAGATAGTTTCTTCCGCAGGTGAGTTTCTATATTTTTGATCACGTACAATTCGTCTTAATAAGCGTAAATCCGTAAAGCTAATTGGTGTATGATCATCAATGTGCAATTGAGTTTGCGGCGCAATGAAGATCTTATACTTTTGGTGTTGTGGTACTGAATGCGTTAAACGGTCATTTAGCGCATGAATACCTTCAATAATGATTGGCGTATTCTCATCAATTTGGACAGTTCTACCTGGTTCTCTTTGACCAACTTTAAAATTAAAATGTGGAAGTGTCACTTTTTCACCTTGAATTAGTGCTAGCATTTGTTCATCAAATAAATTAACGTCCAACGCTTCAATGTGTTCTAGATCTGGTGCACCAAATTCATCTTTAGGTGCTTGTGTTTTTGGTTGATAATAATCATCGATTGAAATCATCAGTGGTTTGATTCCGCGACTTAATAATTCAATCCTTAAGCGGGTTGAAAACGTTGTTTTACCACTTGAAGATGGCCCTGCAATCGCAATTAAACGAATTGAGTCAATTTCTTTTTCAATTCGATCACCAAGATCAGTTAATTGTCTATTGTGTCTAGTTTCACACATATTAATGAACTCAGCCTCTAGTTTTCTTTCAACGTAACTATTCATTTTTGCAATTGTATCACCTTCGATGATTTTTCCCCATTTGGTTGCTTCTTTAATGGTTTTTGCAAAAATTGGTGCGTCATCAAATTCAGGAATTATTCCGCCCATTTCACTTCTTGGGTATTGAATAATAAACCCTGGGTGATACAATGCCAGAACAAATTCCGTTAAATAGGACGTTGATGGCACCATGTAGCCAAACATGTAGTTGACATAGTCACCACAAATATACATGTTGACATCCTCTTCATCACGATATTTTAAGACTTCGACTTTGTCATGATAACCGACTTCTTTATAGTAAGCGATGGCGTCTTCTAAATCCATTTTTTTGCGTTTTATTGGCAAATCAAGTGACACAAGACGTCTTACTTCTGCTTCAATTTTTTTTACAGTTGGACGATCAATTTTGTGGCCTAGATTTTCTAGTACACCTAAAATTGAGCGTGAGACACTATAATTAAACTTTACAGTAACCTCAGGGTAGATGTTTTTCACGGCCATAGCGATAACGTATCTTAAACTTGCTTCATAGATTCGCACAGCGTCTCTATTGCTCAAATCAAAGAACACAACGTCACAATCTTTGGTTAGTTTATAAGTTAGTTCTCTTATGCGGTTGTTTACAGTTGCTGCATAGGCAACGACACCTAAGTGATTTTTAACGTCCTCAAGTGTGACTCCAGGTTCAAATTGAACGACAGAGTCATTAAATCTTATGTTTATCATATTACTCCTTCCAATCGTCCTCATCAAACAGGGACAATTTCTTAATATGTATTTTCTTATCTTCGACTAATTCGTCTTTTGGTGCTTCAACTGATGCGTGGTCAATTGGTTCTTTACGTTTTGTTTCTTTTTTTGCGCGAACTTCTTGAATGAGTTCACCTGCATCTAGTATATCTTGTTCTTCAACATTTTCAATTGGGGCGTCTACATTGATGAATAATGCTTTTCCAAACTCTTCTTCATTAACATAAGCACGTCCATATTCAGCAACCGAGGGCTTCAACTCAGAGATAGGAAACTCAAGACTACCTTTTTTACAGGACACTAAAATCATAGAATCTTCTTTATCCTGCTGTGTGGTTAAGCGAGCAACGTCTCTAATAAAGTGCGGATTTTTCTTACGTTCACTAAACAAGGTTATCGGTGTCCTTAAGCGCTTGTTTAGCGGCATATTGACAACTCGCTCTCTTCTTATATTCCCTAAATGGGTTAAAACAAGGAAGTCATCCGATGTTGCTGCATAAATGGCTTTAACCACCTTGTCATTGGCAGCAATTTTCAATGATTTGATGCCACCAGACTGTGTGCCATAAATCGGAACCTCAGCGGATGGAAAACGTAAGACTTGAGCGCGTTTTGTAAAAACAATAACGCTACTTTTAGGCCCAAGTTCAACACTCGTTAATTCGTCACTTGAGGCAACTTTCATTGCTCGAATGGTTTTAGAATATCGAGTGACTAAAAAGTCTTTTAAAAGTACTTGTTTAATTAAACCATGTTCAGTCGTTAAAAGAAAGTACTGATTTGTTTCAAAATCAGAAATAGAGAATACCTTAATAATATACTCATCTTTTTCGATTGAAATAATGTTATTGATGTATGCACCTAGATCTTTCCATTTGCTCTCTTCTAATTCATAAACAGGCATAAAAATGTAGTTGCCCTTAGTTGTAAACATGAGAAGGGTATCTTTTGTTGAAACCTCTTGGTTAAACAACATGCCATCATTTTCTTTTAGTCCTGGTTGTTTTGAGGCTGTATAACTACGTAAATTAGCACGTTTAATGTAGCCATCTTTTGTGATACCAACACGAACCTGTTCATCCGCAATTAAGTCTGCTTTTTCGATTTTTATCGCTTCAATTTCATCTTCAATGAGTGTCTTACGATCTGTACCGAGTTTATTAGATACTTCTCTAAGTTCTTTTTTTATGACACTTAATAGTTTTTGCTCATCAGAAAGTACGTCCTTAAGCCATAAAATGCGTTCATCAAGCTCATTTGATTCTTTGATTAGTTGATCGATATCGGTCGACGATAATCGATAAAGTTGAAGTGTTACAATGGCCTCAGCTTGTAAATCGGTAAAGCCAAATTGTTTAATCAAATTATCCTTCGAGTTTGACTTATTTTTTGATCCACGAATTGTTTTAATAACTTCTTCAACAATATCGACCATTTTTATTAAGCCTGAAACGATGTGAAGACGTTTTTCAGCCCGGTCTAAATCGAAATTTGAGCGGTTGGTGATGACTTCTTTTTGGTGGTTTATATAGCTATCTAATATCTCCATAATGCCCATTTGTACGGGTCTTTGATGAGAAATCGCAACCATGTTGTAATTATAATTTACTTGTAAGTCTGTATTCTTAAATAAGTAGTTTAACACCATATCGGCGTTTGCGCCTTTTTTTAGTTCAATGGAGATGCGTAAGCCTTCTCTATCAGATTCGTCTCTGACTTCTAAGATATCTTCTAGCTTTTTATCGACTCTTAAAAGGTCAATAGAGCGAACTAATTCGGCTTTATTGACTTCGTAGGGTATTTCTTCAACAACAATTCTAACTTGATCTTTAGCCATTTGTTCGTAGACCGTTTTAGATCGTACAATTACTTTTCCTGCGCCGGTTTCAAGTGCTTGTCTTATGCCTTCTTTTCCTTGTACAATCGCTCCTGTTGGAAAATCAGGTCCAGTGACAATTTGTAAGATTTTATCGATAGACACGTTTGGCTTATCAATTTTTTCAATTGTCGCCTTGATGACTTCTTTTAGGTTATGAGGTGGAATTTTAGTTGCGTAACCACTACTAATACCAGCTGCCCCATTGACAAGAAGATTTGGAAACTTTGCTGGAAGCACCGTAGGTTCAAGTTCTTCATCATCAAAATTCGGGATAAATGGCACGGTTCTTTTTTCTATATCAGCAAGAAGTGCTTCCGCTTCTTTTGATAGCCTTGCCTCAGTGTAACGCATAGCAGCTGCGGAATCACCATCAATCGAACCATTATTTCCATGCATATCTACGAGTGTAACACCCATTTTGAAGTATTGGCTCATACGAACCATTGCCTCATAGATTGAGGAGTCACCATGTGGGTGGTATTTCCCCATAACCTCACCAGCGATTCTTGCTGACTTTTTATAAGGTTTATCTGAACCCATACCCATTTTGTACATGGCATAAAGAATGCGGCGTTGAACTGGTTTTAACCCGTCTCTTGCATCCGGTAAGGCTCGATCTTGAATAATGTATTTTGAATACCTACCAAATCGATCACCGACAATGTCTTCGAGTTTTTCAGTTACTATTTTTTCTTCAATGAAGTCATCAATGCGTGTTTTGATGTCTTTCTTACTCATACATTGCCTCCTTATTGATTTGATAGTCATCTTCGTCAACAAAATCGACGTTATTTTCAATCCAGGTCCTTCTTGGTGCAACTTGATCGCCCATCAAAATAGAAACGCGCTTTTCAGCTTCGCTTTCGTCATCAATTTTAACTTGGATTAATGATCGAGTCTTAGGATCCATGGTTGTTTCCCAAAGTTGATCGAAATTCATTTCGCCCAACCCTTTGTATCGTTGCAGCATAAAATTATTGCTTGATTGCGTATATTTTTTTAGTTCTATGTCATCCCAAGCGTAATGAACTTCGGATTTAGATCCTTTTTTGATTGTGATTTTATATAGTGGTGGACAAGCAAGATAAAGCTTACCCGCTTCAACTAGTGGTTTCATATAGCGAAAGAAAAACGTTAATAATAGGACTTGGATGTGTGCACCATCCGTATCCGCATCGGTCATAATAATGACTTTAGAGTAATTTGATTTTTCAACGTCAAAATCAGCACCAAAATCCGCACCAATGGTGTGAATAATCGTGTTTATTTCTTCATTTTTTAGAATCGCATCAACGTTTGCCTTTTCAGTATTAATAACCTTACCTCTCAATGGTAAGATGGCTTGAAAACGGCGGTCTCTACCTTGTTTTGCAGACCCACCAGCTGAATCACCCTCAACTAAGAATAATTCATTCTTTGTTTTATCTTTTCCCTGTGCAGGTGTTAGTTTACCACTTAGTGTGACTTCTTTTTTATTTTTCTTTTTGTCACTTCTTGCGTCATCTCTGGCTTTTCTTGCAGCTTCTCTTACTTTATAGGCGTCAATCGAACGTTTGATCACACCACTTGAAAACTCAGCGTTTTCTTCTAGATAGTAGGTTAGTTTTTCATAGATGATGGCTTCCATTGCATTTCTTGCCTCAGGCGAACCTAATTTCGATTTTGTTTGTCCTTCAAATTCGAGAAATGCTTCAGGTATTCTAATCGATATTACAGCCGTAATGCCCTCACGAATGTCAACACCATCAAGATTAGCGTCCTTTTCTTTTAAGAATCCGTATTTTCTTGCATAGTCATTAATTGCTCTAGTTGAGGCAGATTTAAATCCGGTTTCGTGCGTACCGCCATCACGTGTGCGTACATTATTTACAAATGAAATCAGCGTTTCGCTGTATTGATTCGTAAATTGAAATGCCGTTTCAACTTCAATGGCACTTGTTTTATTGATTTGATAAACACCTTCTAAATCCTTAACGTCATGGTATGTGGTTTTACCCTTATTTAGAAACTCAACGTATTCACTGATACCACGTTGGTATTGAAATACTTCTTTCATGTTATTTCTTTCATCGTTTAGTGTAATTTTAATGTTCTTAATTAAAAAAGCACTTTCTCTGATGCGATCACGAATTGTCTCATAGTTATATAACGTCGTTGAAAAAATCTTTGGGTCAGGTTTGAACCAAATTGATGTTCCCGTGCGCTTGGTTTTTCCAACTTCCTCTAAAGGGGATATTACTTTGCCACCTTCTGAAAAACGTTGTTTGTGGATTAAGCCATCACGGTAGATAGTTACCTCTAAAAACTGCGATAGTGCGTTTACTACCGATGCCCCTACACCATGTAAACCACCGGAGACTTTATAGCCGCCCTCAACTGAGAACTTACCTCCGGCGTGTAGAACAGTAAAAATGACTTCTGTCGTAGGTCTGCCGCTCTTGTGTAATCGATACGGTAATCCTCGACCAAAATCATTAATTTCGATGCTATTGTCGTTTTTGATTGTTACATTGATTTCATTTCCATACCCAGATAGAGCTTCGTCAATTGCATTATCAACAATTTCCCAAACTAGATGATGCAAGCCTCTTGCATCAGTAGAGCCGATATACATCCCAGGACGTTTACGAACTGCCTCTAAGCCTTCTAGTATTTGTATTGAATCTTCTGTATAATTTTTTTTGATGTCTTCCATTAAATCATTCCCTACTTTTCGTATCTATATTATACCAAAACGCTTACTTTTTAACAACACAAAACATAGTCATATAGTGGTTTTTATATATTTTAGTTGGTTTTTTTTTAACAAGTGATATAATTATTTTGTACAGGGGTGAAAATATGGAGATTATCTTATTACAAATCGGTTTATTTATCGCATCATATTTGATTGGATCGATACCGAGTGGCATTATTGTTTCAAAAGTATTTATGGGGATTGATTTGCGTGAACATGGTTCAAAAAACATTGGAACATCAAATGCAATTAGAGTGATGGGCATTAAGCTTGGAATCCTTGTATTTCTACTCGATGCACTAAAAGGTGCGCTACCAATCTTGTTGGTTCGTTTGATGGGTCACTTAGTTGGTGACATGTCAACTTACATAACCATTTTTAATCAATCGTTCAATTACGAAATTTTGTTTGGTGTCACAGCGATTCTTGGACACACATTCCCACTTTATATCGGCTTCAAAGGTGGAAAAGCCGTTGCAGCTTCCTGTGGTGTCGTTCTTGTCTTAACACCAATTCCAGGTGTATTATGTATACTTGCCTATATTATCGTTGTTGCAATCACAAAATATGCTTCTTTAGGTTCAACGATTGCGGCATTAGTTGTTTTAATATCCACATTGGTTCAATTATTGGTCCAAGGCAGACTCTATGAAGAAATGTTTATGTTTGTTTTTTATACACTACTCGTTATTTTCATTTTTGTGAGACATAAAGATAACTACAAACGTCTACTTAACGGTACAGAAAACAAAATGAGTTTTAAAAAGAAATCATAAAAAAGAAACGCTCATTATAAGAGCGTTTTTTTGTTGATTTTGTCTAACCAAATTGTTGCAATACGGTTATTGGTCATTGCAATCGGAATCATTAAAGCAAACCATAAAATAATGACCAGATAAACTTCGGTTGATAATTCTTTAATCGAAACAACTGCAATTGTTGCTCCAATTAATATATAGAGTATTAATGTTAGTACTAGATTCAAATAGATGCGCCGTTTATTTTGACTACTTTTAATTCTTAAATGATTTTTAAATAGATTTGCATTAATAAGTAGGAATATAACAAGTGATACTATGATGGTTATCCCAAGTAAGATACCAGCAATCAAATCATGGTACTTAAGAATCGAAATAGCCGCAGCAACAGCAATGATTAGTAAGAAACTACTTGTTAAGATGTTTGCTACGGTTCTGGTATACTTGATTGCATTAATGTACTTCACTTGAATATCATACGATAACTCTGGATTTTTTTGAGTTTCTTCAATCATTTTTATGTATGAAATGTCAATAATCTCTTTGTCTTCGAGATAGCGATTATAATCAATGATCATAAACGATTCCACTAAAATGTTTGCAATAAACAATGGAATTGTTAAAATGTTTAGAATCAAATATGTATCAAACACAGCATTTGTTGCACGAAAAGCAATAAAAATGATGCTAATTTTTAGCAATAAATCCAAAAAAGTGAAACGACGAATGTGTTTTAGTGTCTCAGTAAATCCAATCAGTGTTGCTATTGCACTAAATAAAATCGAAATAGTCCAAAATGGGTGTATGGATTCTAACCCATCGGTTCTAATTTGATAGTTTAATAACATAAGATTAAAATAGGAGAAAATGGTTAGAACAATCAATGCTTTTAAATACGATTTCATATCATCTACCTACCTTCTAAACTATTTTATCACATTTATACGTCAGGTAAAATAAAAAGGTGCGTAGCACCTTATTTTACTTGATTCATCGAACTCATTACTTGTCTTACTTGTTTTTCAGAAGGTGTTCTACCCATTTGTCTCATCATTTCACGAATCATACGCTCGTTTACAGGTGGATTTTTCTTCAAATAATTCTTGAACCATGCTCTTGCGATAAAGAATCCCGCAGCCGCACCAATAATTAATGCTAGAACGATGTAAATAATTGCTTGCCATAGTTTAATATCCATATTAGTCACACTCCTTTAATAGCCATATCTATTTTACTAAATCTATCTTTTAAATGCAACAATATCGAGATAAATACCTTAAAGGATATTTTCTATTTACATTTTGCTTGACATCGTTTAAAATAATAGTAAGGAGTGATAATTATGCCAAGATGGATTAATGACACATGTATTGCTTGTGGCTCATGCCAAGCAGAATGTCCAGTTGATTGCATTAGCGAAGGCGACATCTATGTGATTGACGAAAGTATTTGCATCGATTGTGGCGCTTGCCAAGAAGTTTGCCCTGTAGGAGCAATCGCAGAACGCTAAGCAGTCTGAAAGTAAAAACGCACATTAAGTGCGTTTTTTACTTTTTAATATACTTTTTTATTAAACGAATTGTTAATAAACATAATATGACTGCCGATATACCGTAGCTAATCGAAAATCCTGTTTTTCTTGATGCACATAAGTTTGAGTTTATCACATGCCAAAACTGATTAGATGAAAAAAATATTCCGAGAATCATCATGATGATTAAAAAGATAACCGTTGAATAATCAATCCATTTTTTCCATTTAATGCCGACTTGAAATGGCAAATTAATCACGACTATTGTGATTAGAATTCCCAGGCTTAACCGGATTAAAATCAGATTTGTCTTTATCATTAAATCGGTATTGATTGGTCTTGATGCTAAAAATATCAGATAGGTAATTGTCAAAATTGAGATCACCCAATGAATCACTGTCTTATTTTTCATGATATTGATACACGCCGATTTTCTTGATGCCATGTACTTTTTCTTTTAATAAACTGAACTGAGTATAAGACTCGGGTAATTGAGTTTTTTTCTCAACTTCAATGACTATCACTGTCTGATTTTTTACAATTAGAGAAACAACGTCAAATAAATGTTCAATGTTTGTCATTTTATAAGGTGGGTCTAGAAAAATATAATCAAACCTGATGCCGTTTTTTTGATAGTACTCAATTGCTTTTTGATAATCTAGATTCGTTATCACGCACTCATTATCTACTTTTAAGGAATCCTTGTTCTCTCTTAATGAACGATACGCTAGCATGTCTTGATCATTTAGATAAACCTTTGAAAGACCCCTACTTAATCCTTCAAAGCCGTAAGCGCCAGAACCACTAAATAAATCAAGTCCAATGCCTTGGACTTGAAACAACATATTGAAGACAGCTCCTCTAACCATACTTGAGGTTTCTCTAGTTTCTTCTGAGTAACTCACCAGCGTACGGTTTTTATATTTTCCTGCGATTATTTTAAGCTTAACGTTTTTCATTGAAATAATTTGAGCATTGCTTTATTAAAATATTGGTTTGAAAAGTAGGTTGATTTTTTACTAATAATACCGAGTTCCATTAAATCTCTGTACCGCTTAATAATTGTTTTTGAGAGTACGTTAAACTGTTCTTGTAAAGGTTCATTTTCTAAGTACACCACACGATGGCTCACGTGTAACATTTCTAACAATCGACGTTTTTGATAAATTGTGTGTGCTGATTTTTCTATTAATTTTTCTTGTTTGATTTTCAATGCGTTATAGCCTTTAATCATGCGTTTTGCATCAATAACAGCGCTCTTTATTGCTTCAAGAAAATAGATAATAAAGCCATTTAAATCGCCTGTTAGTCTGGCTTCTTCCCTTTTTTCTTCCGCTATAGTCAAATGTCTGGATAATGGAATATAGTGTTTGATTCCATCAAACTCCATTAAATAAAGTTGACTTGTCAGTCGTGCAAGTTCCAAATTACCGATTAGAAATGGTAATGCGGTTGCGATTTGATAATAAAGCAGCGCAGATCTCACATAGACACTCACATCATCACGGTACATAAACAATTCCATTTCATCCATCAACCCGATCATATCATTTGGATTAGGGGGTATATAAGTTGCTTTTTCAATCGATTGACCAACAAACGATTGAACCTTACGAAATTCACCTGGGTAAAATTGGAAATGATTTTGAAACATTGCATAGTGCAAGTCTTTTAAGTAACGATTTGCGTAACCTATTTTTTTCATATGCTGTGGCGCATACTCATACACATCTAACATCTCCATTAAGTCTTTATGGAATAAGTTAAATCCTGAAGGTGCGTATAAATCAGCTAATTCATAGTTACTTCCTGTCAATCGATACGAATCAATGACTTCCTGGCTTAACAAAAGCTTATAAAAGGTTTTGTTAAGTGGGGTTTCAATTGGTAATAATTCATCAATTTCATGAACCAATTGATCGATTCTACTGTCTTTCTTAGACGTTATAAATAGTCCGTTTAAAGTGTAGGGCACAAAGACATCGATTTCTTTTGTCCCATACATTTGTTTTTCATAATTACCTAACATAATATCACCTACATTAATTATATCATTGAATCGCCTCAAATAGCAAAAAAAATCGCATAATCCGATATAAAAACTCAATCGAAATCAAATAAAAAACCAGAGCAAATTGCTCTGGTTTTCAAATTAGTCGATACGTTTAACTTTAATGGTTTTACCTTTGTAGGTTTTACCATTTAATAGTAAGATACGGTTTGTGGATTGCTTACTTAGTTCGAAAGTCGAATCTTGTTTTGCAATTTTAATGTCGCCGACATTCGTTGCATATAAGTCTGCTTCTTTTCTAAATAAATCAATTAAATTAACTGGTCTAATTTGTTCTTGTTGACCAATATTGATCGTAAATAGTACTTTATCGTTTCTACCGCCACGTTGTGGACGATCCTCACGTGACTCTCTACGCTCACCATTACCTCTTGAAGGACGATCACTATTTCTTGGACCGCGATCTCTGCGATCAAATGAACTTGAACTGCGATCACTATAGTCTCTACGTTCACGACGTTCAGCTGGAATCTCACGGTATTCTTTATTTTGATCATCAACGTTTAATGTCATTAAGGCATTGATGATATCAATCCCGTCATAACCGTCGGCTAAAAGCTTTTGAATGACCATCTCATACTTATTTGTACGTTTTTGGTTAATCATGTCAACAATTTGATTGTAAATGCCTTTAACACGAACCGCATGAATATCATCAATTGAAGGAATTTCTTTTAATTCCATTGGTGATTTTGTGAAGTTTTCTAATTCTCTTACACGTCTTCTGTTCCAAGCATTTGAGAACGTAATTGCATAACCATTACGACCCGCACGACCTGTACGTCCGATTCTGTGTACATAAACTTCCAATTCTTGCGGAATATCATAGTTAAAGATTGCTTCAACGTCGTCAATGTCAAGTCCTCTTGCCGCAACGTCTGTTGCAACTAGAATGTTGACTTGGTTACTTCTAAATGAATTCATTACACGGTCTCTTTGAATTTGTTTTAAGTCCCCATGTAAGCCATCCGCATTGTAACCTAAATTTTGCAAGTAAGACACAAGGTCATCGACCGCTTTTTTAGTATTAGCGAAAATAATGATGGATCTAAAATGATAAAAATCAAGTAAGCGAATGAGTAAATCATCCTTATACTCTTTTTTCACTTCATAATAAACTTGTTTAATCTTTTCAACCGTTAATGTTTTAGCTTCTACCTTAATGTGAACTGGATTCTTTTGGTATTTACTTGCCACATTCTTAATAAATGGTGGCACGGTTGCTGAAAACAACACAGATTGTCTTGTTTCAGGTGTGTCTTTTAAGATGGTTTCTAAATCTTCTTGGAAACCCATCTTAAGCATTTCGTCAGCTTCATCCATTACTAACGTTTCTAAGTTAGAAAAATCGAGTGTTTTTCTATTCATGTGATCGATGATACGACCTGGTGTACCGATGATAATTTGTGGACGTTCTCTTAAACTCTTAATTTGTCTGTCAATAGACTGTCCGCCATAAATCACCGTTACTCTAATTTGTTTAGAGAATCTTATTAATTTTAAGACTTCAGAGTAAACTTGAAGAGATAACTCTCTTGTAGGGCACAAGATCAATGCTTGTACGTTTGGTTTACTGATGTCGATTTTTTCGATGATAGGAATGGCAAATGAGAATGTCTTACCTGTGCCGGTTTGAGCTTGACCAATCATGTCTTTTCCTTGTTTAATCACAGGGATGGACTGTGCTTGGATGTCTGTTGGATGTTCGAAACCTAATTTTTCTAAGGCTTTTAGAATATCCTCTTGTAAATCTAATTCTTTGAATGTAATCAATTTTTTACCTCTATTCTTTTTTAATACCTTTAATAATATACCACACTTATATATTTAATCATAATGTTTTTCTCAATTATTTTTAAATAAAAGTGTTTTCATAGAAAAAGCCTCGAAAGAGGCTTTAATATCGAATTTACCTAGAAAGTTGTGTTGAACGAAAATATTGTAGAGTGGGTAAAATCTTTACATACTTTGTGATTCCTTAATTTAAAGGCATTCAACCCCGTATGCACTCAATTCCCGTTTCGGATGGTTGGGTTCACAGCTTACCTTCTAGGCACTTTCATTTTATCACTACTCGTTAAGACTGTCAAATGATAAAGCCACTTACAAGTTTTCGATTTCTTTAATTTTCTTTTGAAGTAATTCAACAACTTGTTGTTTTAAATCATCTCTTTTTAAACTGAAATCAAGTGTTGCTTCGATGTATCCGATTCTTGAACCAATGTCGTATCTAAGGCCGTCAATATCGTAAGAATAGACATTTTCCTCAGCCATCATACGCTTGATTGCATCCGTTAATTGAATCTCATTACCCGCACCTCTGTTTTGTGTTTCTAAGTATTTAAAAATCTTTGGTGAAAGGATATATCTACCCCCGATGGCTGAAAGTGACGGTGCGTCTTCTGTTTTTGGTTTTTCCACGACACTTTTTAGCATACTTACTCGTGGTTCTTCCACAGATACTGGATCACAAATACCATATTTTGATGTTTCTGATGGTTTTACTAAGAGTGTCCCTAAGATACTGCCATTGTACTTATTGTGCACATCGATTAATTGTTTTAACACTGGTTTTTCATTGCCGACGTATAAATCATCGCCCAATAATAGTGCAAAAGGTTCATTCCCTATGAATGCTTTTGCACACAAAACGGCATGACCAAGGCCGAGCTGTTCTTTTTGTCTGATGTAGTGAATATTTGCAAGATTCGATACGTCTTGAATTATTTTTAATTCTACATGCTTGTTCTTTTCTTTTAAAATGCCTTCCAATTCTAAGTTTCTATCAAAGTGATCCATGATAGCATTCTTGTTTGCAGAAACAATAATCAATATTTCTTCAATCCCTGATTCAATGGCTTCTTCAACGATGTATTGAATTGTTGGAGTATCAATAATTGGAAACATTTCTTTAGCTAATGCTTTTGTTGCAGGTAAAAATCTAGTTCCATACCCTGCGGCTGGTATTACTGCTTTTTTTATCATTTCATACGCTTGTTACATTATCTTAATGTAACATCCTTTCTTTCTCTTATTTTAATAATACAACATAATACGCACAAAAGTGCCCTTATGTACCATAGCTTCTAGTAAAACATCTCTTACGTTGTTTTCAATGATGTAATCAAAATTAATACACTTGATATTAGTTTGAACAGCAATCATCCCTTTTTCTTCGATCTCACTTAATCGAAAAGAAGGGTATTTTCTTGAAAACTGATTAACTTCTTTTTTCTGGTTAAAGTAAAATACAAAACTAACAATCACTTCGGTTTTTATTTCAAGTTCATTTAACAAATGAGCTAATCCTAACGCTCGAGCAACAATGTATTCTGTGTTGTGAAAAAAGCGTTGTTCATAGAATTTTTTTGCCAAGTCACTCAATTGTCTCAAACCAACATGGGTTTTAAATAGTGACGATAAAAATAATTGAAATTTGTCTTGTCGTTTTTCTTGTTTCTTATTAAACTCTGCAAAAATATGGATGTACTTTTTGTCATGCGTGTAAGCAGTAATAAAAAAACGATGTAGGTTTGCGTAGATCAGTATTTCTTTAAAATGTTCTTCAAATTCATTTAAAGAGATTTCGATACCATAATTGGCAATCTCTGTATAAGAATCATTATAAACAAACGGTTCATATAAGGCGTTAGCAAAGACTCTTTCTTGTCTGTTTGCATCCTCGTACTTATAGGATTGATACGATACCCTTGTATAATAGGTAATCACTTCGTAGACAATCATTGTAATACCAAATAGAATAATTGCTATGAAAAGCCCAAACTGGATAATACCAGTGACTTCATCGGTTGAATAAACCAAATAAAGCATGGGGACAAATATCGAAATTCTCAATGCTCTTAACATCGTTGTAAATCCTTTTTTATGGATAAATATCAACATGATATACAAGATTGTTATGACGTAAAGGGATAATATGTTTTCAATTCGAATCACCTTTAAGTCGAAAATATCGTTTGTTGTGTAAAGTAATAAGAAAACGATAATTCCAAAGATGGCGATTGAGGTCAATTGTCTTGAGGTTTTATACCATGGCTTTACGTAAAGTTTTCTTGTTTGAGGTAAATGATAATAGTTTTTCATTTCTTTGCGATAAGCATAATAAGGTTCATAGATCCCCTTAACTTTGATTCTTATGGGTTCAATTTCATTATCTGCTAATCGATCCGTCAAGTAGTGTTCAAACCCTGAGAGTGGATTTAGCATAAATATCAATGTGGTAACAAAAATGACGATGACGTCGTAATCAGGTGGTGTCATCCTCAAAACGATTACAGAAGAAAATCCGTAAACAAAGAAGATGATCAATTTAGCTAGACCACCAAATAAATAGATTGATACGTATAAGAAAAAAATACTACTGACTAAACTGTAGACCACCGCGTCTGAATTCGTTAGTAACGTGGAGGCAACAAAAACGCCAATAATTATTAAGATTGATAGAATTAATGCAATCCAAAGTCTTCTTGACATAAAACACCTCACTAGTAATTAAAATTATACAAAAAAAAGAATGGGATGTCCATTCTTCTTAAGTGTTATTTTGCTTGAGCGTCTAAAATAGCTTCGATTAAATCCGCTTTCTTTAAAGCAGAGACACCAGTTAACTCTAATTGACTTGCAATTTCTTTCAATTGTGCAACCGTTAAAGCTTCTAAGTCTGCTTGAACTTCTTCTCTAGTTACTTCTTTTTCAACTTTTTTAGCTGGTGCTTTTTTAGTTTCCACTTTTGCAGCAGCTTTCATTTCACCGGCATTGCCTTTTTTAGCAACTTCGATTAATGCTTTGAATGCATCCATGTCTGTCACAGCTAAGTCAGCTAACATTTTGCGGTTGATTTCAAGTCCAGCTTTTGCTAAACCACTAATTAATAGTGAGTATTTGTAGTTGTTTAATTTTGCAGCTGCATTAATACGGCTGATCCATAGTTTTCTAAAATTTCTCTTCTTTTGCTTTCTATCTCTATAAGCATAGTTTAATGAACGCATAACTTGTTCGTTAGCTGTTCTGAATAATGTGCGTTTTGAACCAAAGTAACCTTTAGCTAATTTTAATATTTTTTTACGACGTGCACGTGTCACTTTTCCGTTTTTAACTCTTGGCATGTTCTATTCCCCCTACTTTAAGCCTGAAATCAGTTGTTTGATACGTTTGTAGTCCGATTTATGAACACCTGTTTCGCCTCTTAATTGTCTATTTTGTTTTGTTGTTTTGCTTGATGCTAAGTGATTTGAATAAGCGTGGCCTCTTTGAAGTTTACCAGTACCTGTAACTTTGATTCTCTTCTTTAAGCCACTGTGTGTTTTTTGTTTTGGCATAATTATTGGTCTCCTTAAAATTAATTATTTTGCTTTTGGAGCAATCGTCGCGATTAATTGACGACCTTCCATTTTTGCTGGTGATTCAATCACAATTGTATCACCAAGTTTTTCGATGAATCCGTTAACCACTGCATAGCCTTGTTGACTATGAACGATCATACGACCTCTAAAACGTAGAGTGATTTTAACTTTATCACCTTTTTCAATGAATTTCATTGCTTGGTTTGCCTTGGTCTCAATGTCGTGTTGACCAATGGTTGGTGACAGTCTAATCTCTTTGATATCCACCACGTGTTGATTCTTCTTTTGTTCTCTTAATTTGCGTTGTTGATCATATCTGAATTTAGAATAGTTCATGATTTTAGCAACGACTGGTTTAGAATCTGGTGATACAACAACTAAGTCTAATTCACGATCTCTCGCTTCTTTTAATGCTTGTTGTAATTTTATAATTCCTAGCTTTTCGCCTTGGTCATCAATAACAAGTAATTCTCTTGCTGTGATTCCTTCGTTTACTAAAGCATTGTCTTTGTTGTTCGTATTATTGCCTCTTGTTGGCTGCTTAATATGCCTCACCTCCATTTGTAAGTTTAATAAAAAGAAAAAGTGCGTACATTTCGTACCCACTTATAACGTCAATTGTTTGATTAATTAACGTGACATTTTGCCTACCAAATGATTGATCAGGCGAGAAGTAGGTACTTCTTCTTTCCACTATTTTCAATTCCTTATGTATTATAATCAATTTTTAGACTGATGTCAAGTTTTTTTATCATATTTCTTTTGTTTGTCTTAAAAACACGAAAAACAAATACAACAAGATAACTAAATAGGCATGGACTTGATTTGTAAATGGCGCATCAAGTGCTTCTAATGGTAGGATAAAACGAATGATTAGAACAATCCAATGATTCAGTTCAAATAATCTCATTAACAAAAAATAGCCCATCATCAATACCAGACTGACAAATAAATGATTACTTCTACTAGTAAATAGTAACACAAAACAATGAATTAACCAAGCATTTGTTATTAGTCTTGATAGAAAGTTCATATTGATGAGCCACTGTGAATAAAGTGTGTACCCTACAAGTTGAAATAACAAATAAAAGATGATACAAATCACCGAGTAAAATCCCAAGATCGTTAAATGTTGGTACATAAAATAAGCACGTTTCTTTGTTAGTGACCGGATTAGATAGTCTTCAATCAAAACAACTTCTTTACTCATAAAAAGCGTCATTATTACGATGAATAATCGAAGCAATTCAAAACTTTCATTCGTATAATTAATCAAGTAAGCTTTTTGATTTAACGCACGTTCGATAACCGATTCAAATCCATTTGCCAGATAAAACAATGCAATTACAAGGAGTAAGCAAACAACGATGATAAGCAAATTATGTCTTTTTTTGTTGATGATTAGAAGATGATACTTAACCCATGGCATCAAAATGGATCACCCTAACTTGACTATCTTTGAATTTTTCTGGTTCATGTGTTGAGACGATAAACGTTGTCCCTTTTTTTGGTACTCTTTAATCAGTAAAATAAGTTCATCTTGAGTTTCATCATCTAAACCATCAAATGGTTCATCTAGTAAGATAAGCTCCGCCTGATGTGAAAAACAAAGATAGACCATGATTCGTTTTTGATTTCCCTTGGATAATTGATGAATCCCTTTTTCAAGGTTTAAATTCAACCGTTCAATGAGTCGACTATCCATCATTGTTTGGTTGATTTCGTGAATGGTCTTTATGTAGTCAAAGGCATTGATAAATAACGGCATTTCGATTTTTTCTGGCAAGTAACTATGACGCACAAATTGCCTGATAATATTTCCATTTGTCAATGGGATGATTCCTGCAATCAGTTTTAAAAGTGTTGATTTTCCAGAGCCATTCTTACCGATAAGCAACATAAGTTCACCTTGATCTATGGTCAAATTTAGTTGGTTTATGACAACTTGATTTTTAAACGATTTGCCGACGTTATCGAGACTAATTAAGCTCATAAATTGTGTTTACCTCACCTAAGGTCTCACTTTTTGCCTTAAAATCAAAAAATAAGAAGCCATCAATTGAAGAACTATAGGTATTCCCTTGGTGTACATACTCTATTCTTATGGCAGAACGCTGATAGATTAGGTCGCTTGGGTTTACTTTGATATGGAATGTTTTTTCAGTTGTGATTACTTCGTTAGGTTCAATCCAATCAAAATGATTCAAAGTGATTTTCTTGATCGTGATTGCTTCCTTGGGATCTATCGTAATTACGACCTCACTTAGTGATTGTTCGTTTGAGTCATCATTTAAGCCATATAAATCTTTTACGTATAAGTGTGATTCATTTTCATTACGTTGATTCGATAGAAAACTGACTTGTCCGATGTAAAAATGATAGACCTCGTCATTTTTTAGCACGATCGTTAGATAGCTTTCATTTATGTGGAAGTCGTTACTTAAATCCTTAAAAGACAAACTAAATCGATACTTTTTGAAGGATTGTCCAATGAAATTCCGTTTGGCTAAATAGGAAATTTCAAATGTGCTTGTGACAATTTTCTTTGTTTGATTTTGATCGGCTATATACAAATACTCGATGGCTTCTTTATTCATGAGTAGGTTTTCTTGATTAAAAAAGAGATCGACTTCGAGTGTGAATGTCTCATTTTGCATCACTGAATATCGTGTTTTTTGGCTAATTGCAAGTGATTGATTGGGCTTGATGGTTGCTTTATAGTTTATGAGCAGCATCAATACGATCAATAGCATAATCACTGGGGTCAAGATTTTCTTCATATTTGAACCTTCTCTAGTCGGTAATATTGTGTGGTTACTGTAAATATTTCATAACCACCTTTATCCACCAATATCCAAAAAAGATACCTCGCCGCCACACCATTTGATATTTTTCCTTCACCATACGTATAAAGGTTTGCCATTGTCCCTGGATCGACTTGAAGTTTAATCTTCCATGTTTCTTTTTCACTTAGACTGTTTTTATCTTCATAAGTCAACTTCAGTGATGTGTCAAGACCGCCTTTAAACTTTTTAATTGTCCCTGAGGCAGAAATTGAAATTGAACCCGTTGAGGTTATGTTGATGTTACTCGATTCCTTTTTTTCGTACTCATAGGTATACTCAATCGGTGTTGTTCCATCATTGTAATACGAAAAGACCGTTTCTGCTTTATAACTAACACCCGCATTTTCTGTGACCTTATGAATATTCCACCCTGAAAACTTTCGCTTTTTAACTTTCTTGTAGTAGGTTTCATATTCTTTTTTACTGAAATTTGTCAAAAACTTCCCTTCGTGTATCGTGATTTCTTGATAGTTTTCATAATCACTATTTGAAAGTAATTCTTTGGTTGTTATTGTATAGAGTACCAACAACAATAAAATACAATACCATTTTTTCATCCTTAAAATCCTCCTTTGTTTAATAACTACTCTATTTCTATGTGAATTACTTTTAAACAAAAAAAAAACTTCTAGAAAAATTTCTAGAAGTTCAATCAGTTAGTTTTTTCGGTTTTTCATGAATGCTTCGATATCATCGACTTCTTTGATGATTGCTTTTGAGAGATTAACTGGACCATTTTGGGTAATTAAAATGTTATCTTCAATTCGAATCCCTATATTTTCATCTGCAATATATAGGCCAGGTTCAACAGTAACGACTTGATTTTCTTCAAATGGTCTTGAATAATCACCAACGTCATGAACGTCGATACCCAAGAAATGGCCAAGACTGTGATAATAATATTGGTTTATCTCTTGATCTTCTTTGATTTTACCAATACGTTTTAGTCCATCGATTAAACACCGTCTTCCAAAATCATTAAACTCTTTATTGGTTAGTCCAGGTTTTAAAATCTCAATCGATTTTTTGTTCGCTTCTAAGACAATTTCATAAATTTCTCGCTGTCTTTTTGTAAATTTACCATTGACAGGGAATGTTCTTGAAATATCTGAACAGTAAAAGTCTTTATAAACACCAAGATCAAATAGTATTAAATCACCATCTTTTAGAGTGTCATTGTTATGTTCATAATGAAGAACGGTTGCATTTTTGCCGCTTGCAGCGATGGTTGTAAAAGATGGTTTAACGCCATGATAGTTCAAATGAAAGTTATAATGAGCTTCTAATTGATATTCTTTCATACCTGCTTTTGCATTTAGCATCAAGGACTCAATCGCGTCTTTTGTAATATCAACTGCTTCTTGCATGTGTTTGATTTCAATCGCGTGTTTAACACTTCTAAGACGTGATAAAACCAAATGAATGTTCGAAATGATAAGATTTGGGTACTGTTTTTGCATGCGTCCAGCAAATTGATTACTTGGTGAAGGCAATTGATTTAAATCTCTGCGTTCTAAATCAACATATAAATATTTAAGCTCCCCAAAGATAGCGGCTCTTGAATCCGTTAAATACCTAGAAATCATACCATCGAATTGGTTTCGATCAAGTATCGTTTTAATGCCTGAAAGATTCGTTGCTTTTTCTTTAGTTAACCCCTCACCGACCCATAAGGCTTGAACTGGGTCAATTGGTTCTAAAAATAAAATCTCTTGAACGTTTCCTTCGCCTTTTAGTAATACTAAAATGACGTTTTCTTGATTAATGCCCGTCAGGTAATAAAAATTACGGTTTACCTCAAATGGGTAGGTTTGATCTGCACTTTTTTGAGGCGCAATACCTGAAAAAAAGACTGCAAATGAATGATCATTCATTTGTTCAATTACACGTTGTCTGTTGATTTGATACATGGATAAATCCCCCTTTTTTTTAGTTGATTAACCCCATAACCGTTTCTTTATAGGTTAATAGAGTATTTTCTGCTTGTTCTTTTTCTTTGCCATTGACTGAAAAATATATTTTCAACTTTGGCTCAGTTCCACTCGGTCTAAAGACCACCCATGAGTTGTCTCTAAAGATGAACTTAATGACATTGGATATTGGTAGTTCAATGTCATTAATCCCTATTTTTGTCCATGATTTTTGAGTTAAGTTATCGTCAATCTGAATGAGTTCTTTATTCTTAATGGCTAATGGATGCTTTCTAAACCTGCTCATAATTGATTCGATTTTTTCTTGTCCTTCTTTACCAGCTAGACTGAGTTGAATGGTTTCTTCAATGATGTAACCATGTCGTTGATAGAGTAATTCAAGCTGATCAATTAGCGTCATGTTTTTTTCAAGGTAATAATTTAACATCTCAGAAAGCATGAAGACCGCTTGAACGGCGTCTTTGTCTCTAACAAAATCTGATATGAGACTGCCGTATGATTCTTCACAACCGAATAAATACGTGCCGGTTGTCTCAATTTCTTTGGCCTTTTCACCAATGAACTTAAATCCAGTGAGCGTCGTAATCATCGTAACACCATAAAACTTAGCGATGTGAGACATTAGAGGTGTCGAAACGTTTGTCGAAAATACGTAGCCATCGTTTGGTAGTTTTTTTTGTTCTTGTTTGCGATTTAAGATGTATTCCATGGTTAATGACGCGGTTTGATTGCCATTTAAATAAACATAGTCGTTCTTGTGTTTCACAACCACACCAAGACGATCGGCATCAGGGTCCGTTAATACCACCATGTCAGCATCAATTTCTTTTGCATAAGCGATGGATGCTTCGTATGCTTTTTTCTCTTCAGGGTTCGATGATTTTGTGTTAGAAAACTCACCATCAATGATCATTTGTGACTGAAGCGGGTATACTTGATAACCTGTTTGCTTTAGTAAATTAGGTATCAAAGTCGCACCTGTACCATGAAGTGGTGAATAAACTATTTTTGCATCCTTATTACTTGGGTTCTCTAACGAAATTGCTTTTACATTGTCTAAGTAGATTTGATCTAACTCATCGTGAATGTATTCAATTAGAGGTGAGTCAGTCATCGAGTCAATATCGAAATACGTAATCACCTGATTCACTTTGTCAACCAGTTTTTCGGCTAGTTTAGGGACAAGTTGGCAACCTTCTTCGTCATACGCCTTAAAACCATTATCTGTCTTTGGATTGTGTGAGGCAGTGATCATAATGCCACCAGCAGCTTTTTTTGTACGCACAAGGAATGACAAAAATGGTGTTGGTCTTAATTCATTCGTTATATAAGATTTAATGCCGTAACTCGCTAGTACCCCAGCTGAAATTAAAGCGAAATATCTTGAATTTATGCGGTTATCGTATGAAATAGCGACACCTTTTTCTTTGGCGCCCTTGATTTCCAAGAGATACAGGGCATAACCCTTAGCAATTTTCTTAATGGTATATTCATTTAAACGGTTTGTTCCAGGACCCATAACGCCACGCGCACCAGCGGTCCCAAATGATAAATCCTTATAAAAAGAGTCTTCAATATCTTTTTGGCTCATTAAAGCCATTGTGTCTTTCATTTCTTTTGATAAACTGGGTTCTTCTAACCAAGTTTGGTAAGTTTTTAAATAATCCATGCTAAAAGTCCTCCTACAAATGAATATTATACAACATAACAGCCGTATTTTAAAGGTAAAACGGCATTAAATCATAAAAAAAAGGGTTTCATGTTTTTATCAAAGCATGTCCCTTTTTTGCACTATTTGATGAAATTTCGATCTAAGATATTAAGTAAACCAGTCAGTACCAAATGATCGTTTTGAACCACTTTTTCTTCCAAAAGTGGCGTAATTATCACTGATAAACCACCCGTTAAAATAACATCAAAGTCTTTATTCACTTCTTTTTTGATGCGTCTAATTAAACCATCAACTTGTGCGGCAACACCATAGGTTACGCCTGATTGCATGCAAGTTATCGTATTTGTACCTAACACTTTAGAAGGGACTTCGATATCAATTTGAGGAAGTAATGCGGTATTTTGGACGAGTGCTTTCATCGAAATCATGACACCCGGACTAATGACAACCCCTTTAATCGTATTGTTTTCAACGTAAATGTATTTGGTTGCGGTTCCTAAGTCAACGATTAATGCAGGTCTTTCTTTCGTATTAATGCCTGCAGAAGCACAAATCAAATCCGCACCAACTTCTTTTGGGTAATCGGTCTTTACATTGACGCCAGTTTTGATGCCAGGACCAACAATTAAAGGCACGATATTAAGATATTGTGATGATATTTCCTTAAGCGCTTTAGTAATCGATGGGACGACACTTGAAATCGCGACACGATCAAATGAATACTCTTCGATAAAAGGTTTCATTTGAAAATAGTAGGCATCACTTGATAGCTTACTGTCTGTGATTAAGCGGTACTTCTTAAGTATCTTTGAGTTTGATGCAATACTAATTTTTACCTCAGTGTTGCCAACATCAAATAATAAATCCATAATTAAATATCTCTTTTCTGATAGTTTTTTAATGCAATAACAATTGGTGTCCCTATGATAACTGCAAGTAATGCCTCAATTAAGCTACTTGTTCCAAGTGAACCATAAATGAGTGCAGAGCCTGTGGTTCCAAAGTACTCTGGTACGGTTTGAGAGACCATTTGAATGATGTTTTGAGAATCATCGTAGACAGGTAGCTTAACCGTAATGGTGGCAAGAAATGTGAGGACAATTAGACTATGAATCATCGATGATAAGATAAAGGTTGCTGGAACATAGACGATTTCTTCGTCTTTACGTTTTTCAATCTGAAAGTAATACACACCGATGACAAGGACAGAAATAACCAACATAATGGGTGTAACCACATTTAGATTCCAACCAAGTTGTAAGGATAATCCCCTGCCGGCAAAATATAAGAACAATACGGTCACTAAGGAAACCGTCATAAAAATCAATGTGCTACCATACGTCTTGATGGTCATTAGTTTCTTTAAGAATACCATTGCACCATAAGAAATAAAGCCGACAATCACGCGAGGAAGAATTGAAATCAGCGGGTTTTGAAATGCGTAATCCACCGGGCCACCTGGTCGCCATAGTGCAACCACAAATGAAGTGACACCAAATAAGGTGAACAATCCAACCGATTGTTTAAAACCTAATACCATTAAACCGATGATTACTGGAATGTGTATGATCGTTAGCGATGCAAATCCAGGAATAAATGTGATGTAGCCAATGTTCGGCACGAGCGCTAGCATAATAACGATCGCTGAGAATGAAGACATTAAGATCATGTCTACTACTTTTTTTTCTTTCATTTTTTTCTCCTTTTTAGGCCCTTATGGGTCCCATAAGCAGTTTTATTATATGAAATATCATTCATGATTGCAAGAAAAAAGGCACAAAATTGTGCCTTTAAGTTAATTTATCTTGCTAACCATCCACCATCAACTGCAATTGTAAATCCGTTGATGTAGCTAGATGCTTCACTTGCTAAGAAAACAATGGTTCCCATCATGTCCGAAGGTAGTCCCCAACGAGCAGCAGGAATACGTTCTAAGATTTGACCTGCTCTGTTTTCATCGTCTCTTAATTGTTGTGTGTTATTCGTTGCCATATAACCTGGTGCAATCGCATTGACGTTGATGTTGTATTTCGCCCATTCGTTTGCCATTGCCATCGTAATCCCCTTAACAGCGGATTTTGAGGCTGTGTATGAAGGTACTCTAATGCCACCTTGGTAAGATAACATTGAAGCCACACTAATGATTTTACCGCCAGTTTTTTGAGCTACAAATTGATTTGCTGCTGCCTGTGATAAGAAAAAGACAGTTCTTGAGTTGATGTTCATAACATCGTCCCAATTTTTTTCAGAAAACTCTAATGCATCTTCTCTTTTGATGATACCAGCGTTATTTACTAAAATGTCCACATGACCAAATACAGTCACTGCTTCTTTTACTAAGTTTACTAAATCGTCTTTTGATGCTTTAATTAAATCCATTTGAATGCCATGGAATTTTTTACCCATTGCTTCAACGGTTGCTTTAGTTTCTGGCATTGCAACATAATCAACACCGACAACATCCGCACCTGCTTCAGCTAGTCCATAACACATCCCTTGTCCTAGGCCTGTAGAGGCACCTGTGACAATGGCTACTTTTCCTTTTAAGCTAAATTTATCTAATATACTCATTACCCTTATCTCCTTATTTTAAGTCTTTAGTTAATACAAAGTCCATATCGTCGTATGCTTGGTTTTCACCACACATACCCCAAATAAATGTATAATTGATTGTCCCCACACCCGTATGAATACTCCAGCTAGGTGAAATTACCGCTTGTTCCGGTGCCATGACGATATGTCTGGTTTCTTGTGGTTGTCCCATAAAATGGAAAACACGTTGATTTTCATCAAAATTGAAGTAGAAATACACTTCCATACGTCGTTCATGCGTGTGACATGGCATCGTATTCCATGAAGAGCCTTCGGCCAATACAGTCATTCCCATTTGTAGTTGACAAGTGGTTAGAACCGCCGGATTTAGATATTGATAGATGACACGCTTATTCATTTGTTTTTCATCACCAACAGCTCTAGGATTAGTGATTGAAAATGGGATATGTTTGTTTGGATAAGTGGTATGTGCTGGTGCACTGTTCATGTAAAATTTAGCTGGATTTTTAGGGTCAACTGATCCAAAAACAACTTCTTTTACACCCTTACCCAAGTAAATACCGTCTTTTTCAGCCATTTCTTGTCTAACACCATCAATTAGGATATAACCTGGACCACCAACGTTAATTGCACCTAATTCTCTTCTTTCTAAGAAATAAGTGGATGCCAATTCTTTTGGTGCGCCTAATAATAACTCTTTATCGACTGGTAGAATACCACCGGCAATAATACGATCTTGGTGTGAGTAAGTCAGTAAGATATCATCTTTACTAAATACCTCTTCAATTAGGTATTTTTCTCTTAACTCCTCTGTGTCATAATACTTTGAATCTTCTGGATGATTCGCATAACGTACATCGATTTTCATTTTTGTTTCCTCCTTAATTTTTTAGGATGCTTCGTATAAACGCCAAGCTACTTTGTAGGTCTTCTTTTTTTACCCCTTCAAAGACATAGTAAGCATCTGGGTTGGATTTAACCATTAGTGGTAATATTTCATGATACTTCATGAGGCCTTTACCTAACCCTACTTGGACTAATTTGTCATTTTCTACGATAAAATCTTTTAAGTGGAACACTTTAATTTTATCTTTCATCAACAACAGTGCTTCTTTAAGTAAGTCAACATGTTGGTGATAATTTGAAATATTTAATAAATTGTAGACATCAATGATTGCGCCTACATTTGAAGAATTAATGGTTCTAATCATGTCATTAAGCACGCTAGGACTATAGGCTACATGACCATAAGCGGCTTCAATCAAAACAGTCTTATTGTATTGTTCTGCTATAGTTACCAAGGATTTAAACACTGAGGTTACGTAATCAATGGTTTCTTTTTTATGGTTGTTTGGATGATAAGTCCACTGATCATCGTTAAAAGAGCCCGTTTCACTTGCAACAAATTCACAATCAAACAAATGCGCGTATTTTAATTGGGTTGAAAAACGTTCTAAGCCTTCAGCCACTTTTTGCTTATCTGAGTGAATTGGGTTAAAATAACTGCCCAATAACATTATTTTTTTATCGCTTTTAAAGCCTTCAGCCACTTTTTTTAACGTATTTTCTTCGAGTTGTGGGTTATCAATTAGTGCTTTATTTAATACCAATTGAATGCCATCAAAACCATAACTAACGAGATCATTATATAGACCTTCTGGGGTATTTTTCCCCATATCATGTCCTCTTACACCGATCTTAATAGTCACAGTATTCACCTAAATAACCCAAACGTCTTGAAATCAAATCACCAACTTCTAAAAAGTGTTTCGCCAGTTTGTTTGTATCTTCTGCTGATGTATGTAATGCGGCATAAGAAACAACGCCACAGCATCTGTTTTCAAAGTTATAAATCGGTATGGCTATGTTAACAACGTGATTTAAGTCACCTGATAATTCCATTACATAGCCTTGATTTAGTATTTCGGTAACCTCTTCTTCATTTAGTTTAATACTTGGTTGTATCTTTTTATCAAATGCCGCATAGCATCTACCAATGTGAGTGTCTAAGAAACTGTTATAAACGGTTCCAACGTCCATTGGTGAAACGATTTGGCTATTTGGTGACTGATAAGTGTGTACAAAAACAATCTTGTCATTACCAATACGCTTCGTCACAAATGAATTGCAGCCATGTTCATCTGAAAACTCTTTTAACAATGGTGCAGATGTTGTAATGAAGTTTGAATTCTTTGTATAGACAGAGCCAATCGCATACATTTTTGAGCCAATAACATACGTTTTTCTAAACGGATCTTTATAATAGATGGCATCTGCCTTATAAAGCGTTTGTAAAAAATCATACGCCGTTGCTTTTGGCATATCAAGTGTACGATAGATTTCCCCCAAGGTAAGCCCATCAGGGTGTTTTGATATTAGTTCTAAAATGGATAAAATGCGATTAACCGAACGATTGTCTTTCATATAAGTCACCTCTACTATTATTTTTAACGTTGAACGCGGCCAGAACCGTCTCCTTTGGCTAGCGTTTCAACTTCTTTTTCGTCAACTAAATTATAATCTCCAAAGATTGTATGTTTTAATGCACTTGCAGCAACTGCAAATTCAAGTGCTTCACCTTGTGTTGGTTTTGTTAATAACCCGTGAATCAAGCCTGCTGAGAATGAATCCCCACCACCGACACGATCAACGATACGGATTTCATATTTTTTTGAATAATAAAATTCATTACCGTTATAAATTAACGCACTCCAGCCGTTATCACTTGCTGAATGTGATTCTCTAAGTGTTGTCACTACGTATTTAAAACCAAATTCTTTTTGCATTTGTTCGAAAATACGTTCGTAACCTTTGTGATCTAGTTCACCTTTGGTTACATCGCCACCTGGCTTAAATCCTAAGGTTAGCTCAGCATCTTCTTCATTTCCAATGCATACGTCAACGTATTGCATTAAATCCTTCATTACTGCTTGAGCTTGTTCAGGTGTCCATAATTTCTTACGATAATTCAAATCAACTGAGACTGTCACACCATGTTTCTTAGCAGCGATACATGCTTGCTTAGTTATTTCAGCCCCTTGTTTTGAAATTGCAGGGGTGATTCCTGAAAAATGGAACCATTTTGCATCTTGAAAAATAGCGTCCCAATCGAATTCATCTGCTTTTGCAAGTGCAATAGCAGAATCGGCTCTATCATAAATCACTTTTGAAGGTCTCATTGATGCACCATGTTCTAAATAATAAATACCAACACGTTCACCGCCCCTAACGATAAATTCTGTATTTACACCAAATTTTCTAAGTGAATTTACTGCACTTTGACCAATTTCATGTTTTGGTAGTTTTGAAACAAAATATGCGTTGTGTCCATAATTAGCTAATGATACCGCAACGTTGGCTTCACCGCCACCGTAAACCACATCAAAACTATCCGCTTGAACAAAACGATTTTTATCTGATGGAGATAATCTTAACATGATTTCTCCTAAAGTAACAACTTTACTCATCCTATTTACCCTCCGATAACTTTATTTTAAATACTGCTTTGATAACTTCAGTATTAGGTTTATTTTCTAATTTAGGCATGTGTAACTCGTCTTTTAAAACAAGTGCAAACATCCCTTCGGTTAGCAATACTCTTGTGAAATCACTGGTTGCTTGACCTTTTAACACGTCTTTATCTTGATCATATTCATGTGTTACCCTAAAAGACGTTGTGTCTTTTGGCATGTAACCAAAATATTCTTCACCTTTTAAGACTAGTTGAATATCACCAAATAGTTGATGAGATTCAAAAAAGCACTCCTCTTGTGGTCTAGCGACATAATTCTCGCGTAACAACTTAACTCTATTTGTAACCACGTCATATTTACCCGGTTCAATCGTAATCAAATTCGTTTGTTTTATATAATCAACAACGGTTTGAATTTCTTTTGACAAACTGACGTATTTATCTAAATTACTAATATGATCGACAATCATCTGATGACTTTCCCGCTTTCGTTTTGCATGTAATTAAGGACATCTTTTTCGTATAGATTTAAAGAGTCTCCCCAAATGGTATGTTTTAATACGGAGGTTGCGAGTCCAAATTTTAAGACAAACTCTAAATCCTCTTCTTTATTTAATAGACCGTGAATGATCCCTGCAGCAAATGCATCCCCACCACCAATACGGTCATAGATGTTAAACCTTATTGGGCTTACCTCGTGGGTTTCTTTTAGTGTCATAACGTAGGCACCAAGCGCATTATCGGTCGCTGTATAAATCGTTCTTTTTGTCCCAAACAAATACTTGATTTGATAGGTATCCATCAATTTTGTTAACAAATCGGTGTCAATTTTTTCTTTTATCGTTTCACTTGAAGTGATACCAAAAAGATTAATTGCGTCAAATGGTGATGTAAAACAGACATCAACGTATGGCATCACTTTCTTATAAAATGGTTTTGGATCAATCTCTTGCCACAATGTCTTTCTGTAGTTACAATCAAAACTGACCGTGACACCATATTGTTTGCAAGCCTCTAGAAATTGTAGAAGTACATCAACAACTTGTTGACCTAAAGCCAAATTTATACCTGAAAAGTGAAACCACTTTGCATCTTGAAAGATTTCTTTTAGATCAAATTTTTCAATATGTATCGATGTAATTGCGGCGTATTTTCTGTTATAGATCACTTTGGATGGTCTTCCACCAAAGCCACTTTCAAGAAAATAGATGCCAATATTACTTCCACCACGATCAACAAACGATGTGTTTACCCCATTGCCTTTTAGATGCTTAATGGCACTATCACCAAGTTGATTATTAGGTAATCGTGAAATAAAGTAAGTATCGTGCCCAAAACGTGATAAACTGACTGCAACATTTGCCTCTCCGCCACCGTAGTTTGCGATAAAATGATGTGCTTCTTCAATGGTATTATACTCAGGTGAGGTTAGCCTTAGCATAATCTCACCAAAAGTTAATATCTTTGTTTTGTTAATCATTAGCTTCTCGCGCGCTTAACCGCCTCAACAAATGCTCTTGCATTAGCAGTGACGCCTTCAAAATCACCCGTTTTAGCTGGTGCAGTTAATTCACCGCCAACACCAACTGCAACCACACCATTTTTTATCCATTGTTCAACGTTATCTAAGCTAACGCCGCCCGTTGGCATGATGTTAATGTTAGGTAATGGTCCTTTAACTGCTTTCACATACCCAGGGCCAAATGCACTACCTGGAAATAATTTAACGACTTCTGCCCCTGCTTTTTGAGCCGTTAACATTTCTGTTATTGTCAAACAGCCTGGCATGTATGGCACACCTAATTTTTGACAAAGTTGTGCACTTTCTAAATCGAAACCAGGGCTTACAATGTATTTAGCACCTGCATCGATCGCAATTTGTGTTGTTTTTGCATCAAGTACTGTACCAGCACCCAAAATTAAATCCTTAGGATCGATTGTCTGAGCCAGTTTTTTAATTACTTGATCTGCGTTTGGTACGGTAAAAGTAAGTTCGATTGCTGGTAGGCCGCCCTTAATGCATGCCTCAGCGATTTGAAATGCTTCTTCTGCGGTAGTTGCTCTAACTACAGCGACGACACCAACGTCTGTAATACGTTTAAGTACGTCATTTTTCATTGATAAATCCTCCTATTTCCCCATCGTCTATTATATCATACGCTATGTTATAATCAAATACTTGTTTATTTATAATTGAATATCGCTGTGTTTTACACTAATTAGTTCAACGGCTTTTCCATCATGACCTTGGATATCGACATTCTTTACAAAAACTTCATCCACGTGATTGAAATATAAACCTTGCTTAATGCGAGGTTCTAAGAAACTCATCATAGCAGGTACATCCGCAATCGGTTCATTAGAGTAAGTGAATTTGATATTTTCAAGCGAAATCTTTTTGATTGGCTGTTCAGGTAATCCGTAAAAGAAACCTGCGGACACGTGTGCATTTTCACACACCATGTCTTTAAATGTAAACTCACCTAAGTAAGGTGTACGTTCATCGACTGGATGTGTTTCTTTACTCCAAACGTATTCTGTTTTCCCATCTGGATCACAAAAATAATACATATTCATCACTAGCGGTGTTAAAACATCTTTCATATAAATGTTTTCAAATGTAATACCATCGATGATCGCATCTTTACCTCTACCACGTCTTGTCTTAATACGAAGACCACGGTCGGTTTGATTGAAGTAACACTGTGTTACAAATATATTTTTCATGCCACCAGCCATCTCGCTGCCTAGAACAACCGCACCATGACCAAACTGCATAATACAGTTTCTAATGTAGACATTTTCACATGGCGTTTTATACTTTCTACCCATCTCATACTTACCTGATTTTAACGCAATACAGTCATCGCCAACTGAAAAATTGACACCGATGATATTGACATCTTTACACGACTCAGGATCACAACCATCGGTATTTGGTGATTCTTTTGGTGATTCAATCACCATATCGATAAAATCTAAATTGTTTGAAAAATATGGGTGTAGGTTCCAAGAAGGTGTGTTTTTTACTGTAATTCCTTGGAATCCAACGTTATTTGAATGTGCTAGATACAAGCCATTTGGTCGCCATGCACCACGTTTAACACGATGGTTTTCCCACCAGTCACCATTTTGTGCATTGCCATCAAAGACGCCTCGTCCAATCACTTTTGTATTTTCAACATTAAATCCTGTAATCATTGAAGCAAATTGATTATCAGGTGTCCCTTCCCACGTGCCTAACTCATAATTTGTCCCGTCATGAAAAACGGTATGCGATGGCATTTGAGGGTACTTGTTTCGATCCGTTAAATAAATCAAGGTTGCTTTTTCATCAAGCTCAAGTAATAAATCACTCTTTAAGAAAATTGGGCCTGTAAGATAAGTGCCCTCAGGAATGAATACTCTTGCCTGCTTTGGTGCCGCCATGATCGCCATTTGAATGGCTTGTGTGTCTTCTTTTATACCATCACCGATTGCGCCAAAGTCTTTGACATTTAGTGAGGTTGACTCCATGTCTGTTTCAAATGTAATACTTTCACCTAAAACCGACACGCGATATGTCGTCTTTGGTTCTAAATGATAAATCGAAAACACATTGGTTTTAACTTCTTTTAGTACGACTTGATCATTTACTAAGACATCAAATGGATTTTTTGAATAGTAAATATCTTTGTTATCTAATTCGAATGTAAAACTTCTTGAACTTTTAAAAATACATTTAAACATTACAAATCTCCCTATTTTTTATTTTTATGTTGTGCTAATATGACTATATTTCTCAGGTTTATCCAGAGATAATCGATCAAGAAATAGAGTATTCCAAAGGTAAATGGTCCAATTGAGTTTGATTTTCCAAACAGTAATGAGTCAATTGATAAATGATACGGTCCAATCACCCATTCAGTTAATAAAAAAATCACAAGAACAACAATAAACTGATAAAGAAGTGATAACCAAATTGATAAATATCGTTTATCAGTGCGATATTGTAAATACTGCAAGGTTGGTTTTTTATCATTATTCATCATCTTGATAACATTTTGAATCAGATATTCACCAGCTATAGTCAGTAATAAAACCAACATAACGTATCGATCGAGCGAATCAAAATTAGGCATCAAAGTGGCAAATGCAAGCATGAATACTGCGCCACCAGTCCAAAACTTCAAAAACCCGATTTTTATACCGGGTGGAATTTTTGAAAATTTGTCGATTTGATATGGACTTAATACTTTTGGATCTTCTTGTTTCTTAGACAATTTACTCAGCTACCTTTACATATTTATAATTCGTATATAGCCATGCAAAAACGTTGGCAATTACATATAATACCCCAGATATAACCATGATTAAAATTGATTGATTCATTGTTGCCGTTTTTTCTACCACTTGATTTACACCATTACGTATAACACCTGTAGTAGTTTCAAAGGAAATCAATTTGATGTATTGAAAAATAACGAATAATTGAACTAAAGTGACTAAACTAAACACAACAGACGATATCGGTGATTGTGTTTTACCAAATGCGAATACCGTAAACATTATCAAGACTGCTAACATCATGACAACGAACATATAAAACCCACTAACTGCTGAAAATAATGGTGTAATTGCCTGAATGTGGGTTCTCATTGTTGAGGTCAATATAACAGAACTTAATACGGTAAGTATTACTGGTATTTGATGTCTAGAATACTCGTACCATCTCGTTAAATTAAGTTTTATTTTAGATAATATGGTTTTATTTTCCATTCTTTACCTCCATGTTGATACGAACAGTTGTATTTTTGTCAAAGAAATGTGATTGGTTTATATCAAAATTGAGGATTACTTCCTCACCAATTTTATACTCTTCTCTAGAATCAATTTTGGAAATAATTGCTTGGTTGTTAAATTTAGCGTGTAACAAGCTATGAGCACCCAATAATTCAAATAAATCAACGGTCGTGTGAATGCCTAAAGAAGTTTCATCTAAACACTTACGCTTGACTTCGATAAATTCTGGTCTTACTCCTAATATGATAGGTTTGTCCAGTTGGTTTTCTTCTTTAAGTCGGTTCATGATATTCACATCAGAGATTTTGATTTTATCTTCACCAATAACGAAATAGCCATCTTTCGTCACCACACCATCAAAGAAATTCATTGGCGGTGTTCCTAGAAATCCAGCGACAAACACATTGTGAGGAAAGTCAAATAGTTCTGAAGGGGTACCTACTTGTTGAATGTACCCGTCTTTCATTACTACAATTCGATCCGCAAGTGTTAATGCTTCGATTTGGTCATGGGTAACATATATCATCGTAACGCCTAATTTACCGTGTAATTCTTTTAATTCTTTTCTCATGACACCTCTTAACTTAGCATCTAAGTTCGAAAGTGGTTCATCTAATAAAAATACTTTTGGATCTCTAACAATTGCGCGTCCTAATGCGACACGCTGTCTTTGACCACCTGATAAAGCTCTTGGTTTACGATTTAAATAAGGTAGTAACCCTAAACGAGTTGCTGCATCCATGACTCTTTCATGGATAATATCGGAATTTTCTTTTCTTAATGTTAAAGAGAATGCCATGTTATGATAAACGGTCATGTGTGCATAAAGTGCATAATTTTGAAAGACCATCGCAATGTCTCTGTCTTTTGGAGCGACACTTGCCATTTCTTTTTGATCGATAATTAAACTACCTTTTGTAATTTCTTCTAGTCCTGCAATCATTCTTAATGTTGTTGATTTACCACAACCAGATGGCCCAACTAAAACAATGAATTCACCATCTTTGATGTCTAAATTGAAGTCAAACACAGCTTGAACCCCATTCGGGTAAATTTTATTTAAATTACTGATTTTTACTTCTGCCATGTCTTAAACCTCCTTTAAATACGCTTCTAGCTTACTGCTCTTTTGAAATGCATCTAAGCCAGATAATATGAGTAGTGTGCCTGTTATGCTTAAAAATACGATTGATCGAACTTGAACTCGATCGTATTCTTCCGCCTTACTTTTTAATTGATTTGCTTGTTTAATTTCTTGTTCGGTAGGTACTTCTTTTTCCAATAATAACTCTGCTTGTTCTCTTGAATCTGTTGACCATTCACTAATGTTCATTGGCATCCAAAAAATACGAGCAAAGGCAAGTACACCGATTAGCATAACGATAACACCCCAACGTTTGTTATACACTTTCATTTTTTCCATTCCTAGAAAAACAATTAAAAGCATAATGATGTTTAGAAGAATCTTTACACCGATTTGAAATGTTGGTATGACACTGGTTGAATTAATCACTGTAAATAAGTTAACAACGTTAAAAAGAATGGCAAGTAAAGCTAGATAATAAGAACGTTTATTTGGTTGATAACGTAGTTTTTCGACTTTTGGTCTTGTTAATTTCACTTCATTCATTTTTACTTACCTGCCTTTCTCTTATTTGCACTAATTTGGTATTTCTTAATTGTAACGATTGCAACAGGAACTGAAATAATAACCATAACACTTGATAATACATACCCAATAATAAAGGTATTTAGATTGTAACTACCACCATTAAAAACAAAAGCTAAACGAGCTGGGCTATCTTCTGGTCCAAAGGCTTCGATAAATTCTTTCATTAATGGTGTAATACCAATCACTATCATTATGGCCGAAACGATAAATAATAAACTCGATAATAGTCCTAAAATTAAATTACTGATGTAATAGTTTTTTCTTTTTTGTGATTCAAACATTAAGTTTAACCCGCCCAGTGCAACTGCCATTAAGCCAAACGTATAAATGACACGGTTAACTTTTTGTGCATGGTTAAAAAATTCTTCATAACCAACCGTTTGAGCATAAGCAAAATTGGTTGCGAAGCCTAATGCGTAAATAAATAGGATAATAGCTAACAAAAAATAGCTTAGAAAAGAAATTTTTTGCCACTGTTTTAAATTCAACATAATAAAAGCTCCTAACTTTAAGGGTGATGCGAGGCCTGTTTCCAGGCCTGCACACACGTTTTAATTTAATTATTTACCGTTAACTCGATCTAGTGCTCTTTCATAAGCTGGTAAATAAATGGTTTCATAAGCATTGACGTTGTTATACATCATCGTTGCCATGTATTCATTTCTTGTTAATGATTCACCTTCACCGCTGAATCCGTATTTAACTAATAATACTACTTTTTCTGTTGACCAAACGTCTCTATAAGTTGCTGATAAAGCGATTTGATCTGATTCTGACTTAGTTAATGCATAAACAGAAGGTGTTTGAGCGAACCAAGGGTTAGTTGATTCTGTTTGACCTGCAAGTTTAAATACGCCTGCATTTACTGCTGTATTAATTCTTTCAATACCTGTCTTACCTTGATCAGATAATGTTTGATATTCAAGACCTAATGTACGGATATGACCAACTGGCATTGTACCACCAAGGTATTGACGGTAATAGTTAATCATGTTACCACCAGCAAGTTCATCACGTTGAGCTTTCGCTGCGTCTGAGATTTTTGGAATTTCAACACCATTATACATGATAGTTCCATCTTGCCATTCGTCTGGTCCGAAAACAAATAAGTTTTCGCCTTCAGTTGAATATAGATAGTCAACAAGTACTAAAGCTCTTGCTAATTTTTCTTTACCGTTTGATCCATCAAGAATTGTTGAAGGAATGCCCCAAGCTTCTGATTTTAATGAACGGCTTGATTCTGTGAAATGGAAGTAGTTGCCATCACCTAACCAGTCGTTAACTGGAGGTAAGATTGCTTCATTTCTGAATGTTGAATCAATTGCTGTTGCTGAGGTAACATAACCTGTTGTTGTTGATGAAGCGTTAAAGTCAAAGCCCATGAAACCTGTAGCTTCTTTAACTAGGTTGTCTCTAAATGAACCGCCGCCACCTTCAAAACCTAATTCAGGGTTTTGAACGATTAAACCATCACCATATAGGTTTGATAAATTATCAACCATGTCTAAAGTCTTCGCTTGTGTTCTAGTATCAACTAATTTACCATCAGTTCCATAGTAGAAATATTCATTTCTTGACATAACGCCACGAATACCGAATGTTTCACCAAAACGAACTAGATTTAGTAAACGTGAACCTGACTTATCACGTGGATATAAGACTTCAACACTTGACTTGATACCATCACTGTGTTCTCTAGTTAAATATTTAGGATTTGCTTTAAGAACATACATTAATGCAATCATTTCATCGACATGGTATGATGCATCCGTACCAACAAATACGTCAGCTAATGAAGCATAACCTTGGTCGCCATAAACGTCTTCCATGTAAGCGATGAATGCTTCTGCCATTGTTTTACCTGTCTTAGTAGGTAAGTCTTTTAATACGTCAATTACGTTTTTAGCATACGTTTTAGATACAACGCGAGTTGTGCCATCCGCATTTGCAACGGTTACTTTAACGTCAGTCATTGAATTTGGATTTGTCTTAACATAAGATATAGATCCTGTGTAAGCTTCTGAATCAAAGTCAACTGTCCCTTGAGGTGCATTTTCTTTGTCTAAGATATCAGTAATCCAGTCAATACGTGCCACTTGCATTAATTCAATTTCACCAATACCATCGAAGTAAGGTGTAAAGTAAACACCACCATCTGCTGAAGTCATAGATTGTTTGATTGCAGGATTTGCAGTTAGGAATGCTTCAAGATTAGGCATTAAGTACATGTAATCATTTAGATCAATGAACTTACCTGCAACACCTTGTTCAGCAATACCAGCACCTGTACCGTTAACTAGGTCTATACCATCAAAACCTTCGGTAACTAAGCGAGTAAATTGTGCATTTGTGTTTTCATCTGACGATGAAGAACCGTTTGAGAAGTTAATATTTAAGTTTTCACCAATAGCTTCCCAAATTGGCATAATATCACCTTTACTATAGGTTTTGCCATTTAATGCCACATACGGTGTGTCCTTGTTGTAGGTAATAAAGTTATTACCTTGATAGTTAATTGCTACATTTAATGCAACATTCTTTGTGGCGTCATTGACTAATTTTTCATCGTCGTTTCCACCATCGCCATTAGTGTTGTCACATGCTGCTAATCCAACAAGTGCAAAAACCAATGTTAAAACTGTGAGAATTCTTTTCATTTGTTTGTCTCCCTTTCTATGAATATTCTCTAAAACTCTATTCTTTAACCCCACCAACGTTTACACCTTGTGCAAAGTATCTTTGCAAGTAAGGGTAAATGATGATGATAGGTATAATAGACATCACAATCATCGCATAAAGCATGGACTGAGTTGAGTAGTTGTAATTAAACAAACTTTGATCCGGGTCATTAACGGTCGTATCTAAATAGATTCTTAGAAACACTTGTAATGGGTGATCAACATCCGGAACTAAAATACGATTCCAGAAATACCCGTTCCAACGATTTAATGCGTAAAACAGTGTTACAGTTGCCATCGCAGCTTTTGACATCGGGATGTAAATCTTCCATAGCACTTGAAACTCATTTGCGCCATCAATGATTGCTGCTTCTTCGATTTCCTTAGAAATACCCGAAAAGTAGTTTCGAAGTAAAACAATATTAAATGCTTGTGCACCAAAGGCAAAGATAATTCCCCAACGGCCATCGACACCTAAACGTTTATAGTTTAAGTAGGTCGGAATCATCCCAGCACTAAACCACATGGTAAATACGATTAAGAAGTTAATTTGTCTTCTAAATATCAATCGGTCTTTTGATAGTGCGTATCCGGCAAATACCGAAATCAACATACTAAATAATGTCCCATACAAGGTATAGAATATCGTATTTGAATAAGCTATCCAAAAACCTTTAGCGTATTGTCCTCTGATAATATCATTAAATGCATCCCATTGAACATCAACAGGAAATAAGACGACGGATCCTGACTCAACCGCTTGTCTACCAGAGATAGCGGATGAAAAGGTGTATATAAATGGATAAAGTGCGGCTATTGCAAATAATGTAGCTACAGTATACGCAAGCACTTTAAATATTAATTCTGTTTTATCTAATCTGTTCATAAGTGCCCCCTAGAATAATGACGTTTCAGATACACGTCTGCTTACAAAGTTCGCGCCTAGAACTAACATCATCGCGATAAGTGAGTTGAATAAATCCGCTGCTCCGGCAAATGATACAGAGATTTGAGATCCCCCTCCGGATGCACCACCACCGCTCATTAAGCTACCCAAACGAATGACGTAGGTTGATAGTACGTCTGAAGTTGAGTAGTTTTGTACGTCATAAAGTAACAATACTTTTTCAAAACCAACCGATAGTACTGATCCAATTCTTAAGATCAACATGATCGTTAAGGTCGGTGCCATACCAGGTAGGGTCACGTATCTAACTTGAGCTAATTTATTAGCACCATCAATACGAGCCGCTTCGTAGCTGACTGGGTTAATCCCCATGATTGCAGCAAAGTAGACAATCGAACCATAACCAGCCCCTTGCCAGATATCTGAGATGATGTAAATAGATCTAAAATATTCTGGTTCAATACGGATATTGACACCTTGTTCGACAACACCTAGATTAATTAAGAGTTGTGTGATAACACCTGGTGCAACCGTGCCACTTTGATTACCACCAGCAAGCATCAAGGAAACAATACTTGTGATAACAACCATCGATATGAAATTTGGTAAGTAACTCAAAATTTGAGTGATACTTCGATAAAGCTCATTCTTAATTTCACTAAAGAATAACGCCAGGATAATTGGAATCGGAAACCCGAAAATTAGGCCATACATACTAATCGAAAATGTATTTCTAAAGGCTCTCCAAAACTCTACCGTACGTGTTTGATCAGAGAACATTAAATTTTTAAGAGCAAAGAACCCATAAAAATCTTGATCACCAATCGCTAATGCGTTGTCGTAATTCTTAAAAGCAACCATAATACCAGATATTGGTAAGTATCGTACTAGAAAGAAAAACATAATGACTGGAATTAACATTAAGTAAAGCGCCCAGTCTTTCTTTACTTGTGCCCAATAGCGTTTCCACTTAGTGCGTTCCATTTCATCGATAATTTTTTCTCTGCGCTCGACTTGAAGCACATCTTCTTGAATGATTATTTGATCATTCTTCATCATTCCACATCCTTTTTATGAAAGTTATTCAAATACTTTCGCATGTCTACTAAGAAATTCGGTTGTATGCGCATCACTATTATTACAATTAAGCCTAAAATGAAATTAGCTAAATGGTAGAGCAGTAAGGCAACTATACTAAACTGAACCTGAAACATGACTTGTGATAGCCCTTGCAGACTAATTAAACCTAGATATCCAATGATATAGTAAAGCAATGAGGTATATATGTCTGTTTTAATATCAATTGAACGTTTACTTAAATAGTTCAAATAGATAAAACCGACGACTAAACCTAAATTAGATAACGCACGTACCATCATTAATGAAGTACTCATCGATGTAAACATGATCAAATCAGTAACAATTATTGCCAAATTCAACCACAACCCTTGTTTGCCCCAGCGTACATAAGCAGCTAAAATCATTGGGTAAGAAAGTGTGATTAATATGGTGCGATTCATCCCCATAAATCCAAAGATTTCACCAGCAATTTCAGAAAATACGGCAATACTTGCTAGAATAATTAAATCAATGGCCATAAATTTGTTAATACTCATTTGATCATCCTCACTTGTGTAATCAAACACTTCCGGTTATAATTATTTTTACGGAGGATAAGTTATGATTACATTACATTTAAATCAATTGAACAACTTAGATGACGTTTTGTCATCTTACAACTCGGAGGAACCCATTAAAATTTTCTTGGCGGAAGGTATTTATCATTTAAAACTCACCATATCAAGAAATAATCTACATTTTATAGGCATTCCAAATAAAACCGTTATCACCAATAGTGATTACGCTTTCAAATTACACCAAGATGGCCTTCTTTACAATACGTTTCGTACACAAACCGTTTTAATTACAGGTTCAAACGTCGTTTTTGAAAACATTACCATCAAAAATGAAGCAGGTCGAGGTGACCGCATTGGTCAATCCATCGCATTAAGTGTCTTTGGCAACCACAACCGGTTCATCAATTGCGACTTAATCAGCAATCAAGACACCTTATTTATTGGTCCATTGCCTAAAGAACTCTCAGTTAGATACGATCATATCTTGTCGATTGATGAGCAAACCACGTCTGTGGGTCAACATTATTTTCAAGGTTGTCGTATTTCTGGTGATGTGGACTATGTCTTTGGTAGTGGTACGGCACTTTTTGACGCTTGTACGTTTATTTCAAGTGAATCTGGGTACGTTTTTGCCCCATCGACATTTGAAGAAACGCCTTATGGTTTCATAAGTTACCAAAGCACTTTTAAATCAACCAGTGATACCTATAAAGTCATTTTAGGCAGACCTTGGCGAGATTTCGGCAAGGTCCACTTAATTGATAACACATTTTTATCACCCGTTGAACCTAATCGATTTGACGATTGGTCAAAAGATGCGTACTTCTTTTTTGAATCCCCCTACGTTAATTCCCCTTATAGTATCCCCGTAAGTGATGATTTAATAACGAAACTATTAAAGTTTATCGAAGAAATTCGATAACTTTTTTTTCTACATTTTGAAGTATTTGTTTGCATTCTCATAAGAAATGTTTCTAACCACTTCGCCTAAGAGTACTTCATCATTTGGAAATAACCCTTCTTCGACCCAAGTACCGATTAAGTCACAAACCAAACGTCTAAAGTATTCATGTCTTGGGTAGGATAGGAAACTTCTTGAGTCTGTTAACATACCAACAAATTGGCTTAATAACCCATTATTAGCTAACGCAATCATTTGTTTTTTCATGCCATCGATGTGGTCGTTAAACCACCAAGCCGAACCACATTGTAGTTTGCCGCTTACTTTACCATCTTGAAATGCTTGCATTAATGTAACCACAATGTCATGGTCTCTTGAATTTAATGCGTAAATGATTGTTTTAGGTAATTGGTCATTTTCTTCTAATTTATTCAGTATTTGCGATAATGGTTTTGCAATTGGATCATCGTTAATGGCATCATAGCCAGTGTCAGGTCCTAAAAGCTTTAACATACGTGAGTTATTATTGCGTAGTGCACCAATGTGATACTGTTGAACCCATTGACGCTTATGATACGCTTTACCTAAGAATACCAAAACATGACCTTTGTACTGCTTAATTTCATTTTCTGATAACGGCTCGTTGTTTCTTGCTTTTTTGAAGATTTTTTCAATTTGTTCTTTACTAGACTCAACATAAACAATTGAATCAAGGCCATGGTCTGATAAACTACAACCATTTTCAGTAAAGTAATCCATACGTTCTTCAAGCGCTTTTTCTAATGAATCAAGATCATCTATACGATAACCAACAACACTTGAAAGTTTATTAACCCATTCATTAAACCAAGAAAGTTCAATATTAATCGCTTTGTCTGGTCTAAATGCAGGTAATACTTTAAAGCTGTTGTTTTCATTTTTTAACAATTGATGGTAATGAAGGTCATCGGTTGGATCATCGGTGGTACAAACAATTTTAACATTGCTCATTTCAATAAACTTCTTTGGTGTCAAATGAATTAATTGTTTGTTTGCCTCTTCATAAATTGATTTGGCTGTGTCTTTGTTTAATAACGTTTGAATCGAAAAGAATCGTTGAAGTTCTAAGTGGGTCCAGTGATAAAGTGGACTACCAACTAGATAAGGTACTACTTCTGCCCATTTTAAGAATTTTTCGTAATCAGGCTTATCCCCTGTGATATATGCCTCATCGACGCCATTTGCTCTCATTAAACGCCACTTATAGTGATCGCCACCGAGCCAAACTTTCGCTAAGTTTTCAAACGGCTTGTTTTCATAAATTTCTTTTGGATTCAAGTGACAGTGATAGTCAATGATTGGCATTTTAGCTGCGTGTTCGTGATATAGTTTTTTTGCAGTTTCACTATTCAACATAAAATCTTTGTCTAAAAATGGTTTCATTATAAGATCACTCCCGTCTTAAATATACCAATTTCTCTAAAATGATTAATTTCGTTTCTTGTCTTTTTACCATTAACAACAGAAACGATAAAATCAACAAATTCTTCAAGTAGTTCATCCATTGATTTGCCTTCGGTCAAACTACCCGCATTAAAATCAATCCAGTTTGGTTTTTTCTTATAAATATCGGTATTCGTTGATACTTTAATCGTTGGAATAAACCCGCCAAAAGGTGTACCTCTTCCAGTTGAGAATAAAACGAGTTGGCAACCACTCATCCCAAGGGTTGTTACTGAAACTAAATCATTACCTGGGGCTGAAATCAAATTCAGTCCTTTTGTTTTAAGTCTGTCCGTTTGACTTAAGACATCACAAACGATGCTGCTTCCTGCTTTTTGTGTACAGCCTAATGATTTATCCTCAAGTGTTGTTATGCCACCATTTTTATTTCCTGGTGAAGGGTTATCGTAGATTACTTGGTTATTTGCTTTATAGTATGCTTTGAAATCGTTAATTAAATGAACTGTTTTGTTAAAGACCTCTTCATTTTTTGCACGACGCATTAGAATTTTCTCTGCACCAAACATTTCAGGGACCTCAGTTAGTACTGATGTACCGCCATGATAGGTGATATAATCACTTAATTTACCTAGTAAAGGGTTAGCTGTGATTCCAGAAAAACCGTCTGATCCACCGCACTTTAATCCGATTTTCAACTCTGAAACGTCCGCTTTTGTACGGCGATCATTTTTCATCTCATCATATAGTTCTGTTAGCATTTCAAGGCCGGCTTCAAGCTCATCTTCTACGTCTTGCATGACCATGAATTTGACTCGGTTAGGATCGTATTCACCAAATGATTCTCTAAACTCTTTGACCTGATTGTTCTCACACCCTAATCCGAGCACTAAAACAGCACCTGCATTTGGATGTTTTGCAATATTTTGAAGGGTTTCTTTTGTGTTTTCATGGTCATCCCCCATTTGAGAACATCCAAACTGGTGTCCAAAAATATGTATACCATCAAAATTCTCTGAGTCCGGATTGACTTCTCTTAAGAATAAATCAGCCAGTTGACGTGTTTGGCCAACAATACAACCAACGGTCGGTACAATCCATAACTCATTTCTGATACCAACTTCATTGTTTTTACGGCGATAAACGTATACGTCTCTATTTTTTACTTTCACGTCGTAATTTTCAAATTGAGGTTTGTATTCGTAATTTAATACGTCATCTAAGTTGGTTGCCACATTGTGAACGTGTACGTGTGCCCCTTTAGTAATCGGTGACTTTGCATGACCGATTGGAAAACCGTATTTAATGATGTCTTCTTTTTCGTTTATGTCCTTTAGAGCAACTTTATGACCTTTGACTATATCTTCTTTGATTTCAATGCCATTAATGAATTCACCCTTTTTAAGATCCACTAATGCGATCATCACGTTATCTTGTTCATTAATAATGATGTATTTTGTATTTTCCATATTAAACCTCCATCATTTTTTTAAGTGCTTCTCTCATCCCTAGAGTTAAAATATCTTGAACTGAAGAGGTTACAAAATGAACGACTTTTTCATTCATTAACCAGGAAGAATCAAAATGTTTTGATGATAGAACCGTTTTAACTAAGTTCGTAACGTCACCAATTGCCCATAAATCATTAAATAAGTCAATGAACACTTGATCGTCTTGAATATTGATTATTTCATCGTTACGTTTGCCTCGATAGAAAACGAGTAAACTTGCTAAACTGAATAACGCACATTTTGGCATTGAGCCTTTTTCAAGTGTTTCTTCAACTGTAGGTAGAATCCTTGATTTGTATTTGCTCATTGAATTTAGGGCAATACTCATTAACTCGTGTCGAACAAATGGGTTTAAGTATCTTTCTAATACACTGTTTGCAAATTTGTCCATATCTTCTTTTGGAAGATTGATGGTTGGAATAACTTCATCAAAAATATAACTTCTAATGAATTTTCCAACTAAAGGATCATTGACTGATTCTTTAACCGTATCAATGCCTGATAAATACGCCACTGGTACCATTGCGGTATGTGAACCGTTAAGAATTTTAACTTTACGTTCTTTATAAGGTTTAAAATCATCCACAAAGTAGACATTTAGACCAGCTTGATCAAACGGTAAACGTTCATTCAACCCTTTTGGCCCTTCAATCACCCAAAGATGGAAAATTTCACCTTTAACCATTGAGTGGTCTAGATAACCAAATTTTTCTTCTAATGCGCTGTGGTTTTCTCTTGGAAAACCAGGTACAATACGATCTACTAAGGTATTGTAATAACGATTTGATTCACTCATCCAATTAATGAAGGCTTGATCAAATCCATTATAGTTTGCTAATTCAATTAGCACACTTCTTAATGTTTTACCATTGTAATCAATTAGTTCACAAGGAATGATATCTAAGGATGCTTTTTGCCCTAACACATCGTATCTGGTCTTTAAGAACATGAGTAGTTTACCTGGAAAACTAGTCGGTGTGATCTTTGTAGATACCTTTTCTTCTAAAAATTGAATACCAGCTTCTGTTGTATTTGAAATAATGGTTGTAATATTTGGATCTTTTGCAAGATTTAAATAACCTTCATAATCCTTAAAGGGATCATAAAATCCACTGATGACGTCGATCAAGCGATTTTGATTGATGACCTCACCTTGATCAAGACCCTCTAATATTAGTGTATAAAGTCCGTCTTGCTCTTCTAAATCTTTAACGCGTCCAAATGGCATTGGTTGAACCACTGCTACGTTACCATCAAACAGCCCTTTTTCATTAAGTGTTTGAATAAATGGCTCGATAAAAGCACGTAAGAAATTACCTTCACCAAATTGAACCACTTTGATTGGTCTTGATGGTGCAGGTTTAATTGTTCGAGACAATCTCTCCATAAAATCCCCCTAGATGTTTAATTGTTATTTTAACCGGCATGAATATCAACCGTTTGTATATGCGAACACCGTTTAAATACACTTTATTTTAACATTGATGTATGACCTTGTCAATGATTTTTTGTAATCTAATGTAACCGTTTTACAAACTTGCTGTTTTCGATCTTCTAATGGCCGCTTATATAATATATATAGAAATCATTTAAAAACAAAAAAAGAGCTAGAATTTTCATTCTAAACTCTTAATATTGGATTATGCTTGTTTGACAAAACTATTGTTATCTGGATCCGTATAAACGCGTCTGCCACGATTTAATAGATTGATTGCTTCGACGTCTTCTTTGGTTAATTCAACGTCTTGCGCATGTAAATTTTCTATAATTCGTTTTGGTGTGACGGATTTTGGAATCATAAAGACACCTCTTGCAAGCCCCCAAGCAATAACGGCTTGTGCCACCGTAATATGATGTTTATCAGCAACTTGTTTTAATCCTTCAAAATATGGGCCATCAGGATTAAAAACTTCCCCCTTCATAAACGGGCCATAAGAAATCATCTGTATGTCGTATTTTGCCATATATTTTTGAAGTGAGGTTTGGTTTAATCCTGGATGCATCTCAACTTGATTGACCATTGGATAGATTTTCGCTGTCTTTAGAATTGAGTCTAGGTGGTGTATTTTAAAGTTTGATACACCAATGGCTCGAGCCTTTTTATTTTGATAACAGACTTCCATGCCTTTCCATGTCGCTTGATTTAGTTCAAAGCTTGGACTTGGCCAGTGAATAATGTAGAGATCAACGTAGTCAAGACCGAGTTTTTTTAATGAAACATTTAGTTCATCAATGGCTTCTTGATAGCCCAATTTTCTAGCGTTTAATTTGGTAGTTACAAAAATTTCTTCCCTTGGTATACCTGAATCTTTGATTGCTCTACCGACAGACTCTTCATTAAAATACATTTGAGCCGTGTCAATGTGACGATAACCGTCTTTTAGTGCCTGCAGGACAGTGTCATACGCTTCTGGGCCTTCGCCGACAAGAAATGTACCTAAGCCTAACATAGGCATTTTGACTCCATTTGCTAATGTTTTTGTTAACATGTTAACCCTCCTTAATGTGCTTGAAATATTGCTATTTGTTCGTTCGTTAGTGTGTTGATTACTTTTCTAACCATTTGATAAGCTGCGAAGTGATCTTTTAAATCAAACATAGCAGCTGTTGAGTGAATATATCTTGCTGGTAAGCCAATCGTAGTCGCAATAATGCCGTCGTTTGAATCAAGTGCTCTTGCTGCATCCGTTCCACCTTTAGCGATGTAGACTTGATAGTTGATGTCATTTGACTCAGCAACTTCCTTAAACCAGTTAAATAGTTTAGGTGCCATGATGTTTCTAGGGTCATATAAACGAATTAGAAAACCTTCACCCATTTTTCCAGAAGCGCCTTGATCTAGTAAATCATTTAATGGTGAGGCGTCTAATGCAATAAACATATCCGGTTTAAACTTAAACACGGCGGTACCCGCGCCTCTTAAGCCTACTTCTTCTTGCACAGTAGCACCAACGATTAAATGAAAGTCTAGTTCAACGTCGTCATAATCCCTGATTACCTCTAAAGCCATGCCACAACCCCAACGGTTATCGACAGCTTTTGAAATGATCCGATCTTTATTATAGGTTTCTAAATATATGTTTTGATTTAGTACCATATCACCAATTGAAACCCCAAAGGCTTTAACCTCTTCTTTTGATGTGGCACCAATGTCTAAGACAAAGTCCGGGAAATCAACTTTCTGAGTTTTTGATAAATGTGGTGGTATTGAACCAATCACACCGGGAACTAATCCATTTTTCCCTTTGACATGAAGCACCTGTGAGATAAACACCTCAGGAACTAAACCACCGATTGGAATCACTTTTAGTCCGCCATTTGGCATAATGCTTGATACCATAAGTCCAACTTCATCCATGTGCCCAGCAATCATCACTGTTTTTGCGTTAGGATTTTTAGATTTTTTAACCGCAAATACGGAACCTAAGTTATCTGCTTCTATCGTATAATTTTTGTATTTCTTTATTTCTTCTAACATGATTGATTTGACGTCAGACTCATAAGCTGAAATGCCAAACGCGTTCATTAGTTTTTCGTATATTGGATCTATTTTCATTTGATTACCTCCGCTATTAATCCGTAAATGGCGCCGCCTTCACGGTTTTTTAATTCGTATTCACTTACTGCACTTCTTGGTTTACAATTGTAGTCAATCCAAGTAATCTGAAACCCACTTGTTTTGAAATACTCAACAGAATCATCAAAAAGCGCTTGATGATCTGTACGAAACTCAATTGAACCTTGTTTGACCAACAAATTTTTATATTTTTCTAAAAATGTATGATAGGTAAGACGTCTTTTATGATGTCTTGACTTTGGCCAAGGGTCCGAAAAATTCAAATATACTTTATCAATTGTCTTTGGATCAAAAAACGCTTCTAAATCATTAGCATCGCCATTGATGATGGTTAAATTATCCATTTTGAGTTCCAGTTGTTTTTCTAAAATGCGGTAGGAAACGTTGATGTCTTTTTCCATCGCAACGTAATGTATGTGTTTATTCTGCTGTGCTAATTCAATGATGAACTTTCCTTTTCCACTACCTATTTCAAGATGAATTGGTAAATTGCTATAGATTTTTTCAGGCTCGGTGATTACCAAATCAGACTCACTTACGGCTTCAAACGCCCCTTTTACTTTTTTAGTTCTCATATTTTTTTATTAATGCGTATGACAAATACGCCGCTCCTATCATTAAGATCACCCCAACCATATAATGGCTGAGTTCAATGTTTTTAAGTGGGTTTGTTTGATTTAATAAATACATAATTGCAAATGGACTCGCAAAAAGCATACCGATAATGCCATAATAAAAGCGAACTTCATGTTTTTCCATCAAATAGGCCATCAATTTAGACGTCACTACTGCACCGAGTATTGCGCCTATACCTAAAAGACCCACAGGGAGAATTAAATTAACTAATGCTTGAAAGTCCAGTTGAATCAACGACTCAATCAGTTCTTTCGCTAGGTCAAGAACGTGTTGATAATAACCTAAAACCAGCAAAACCATAGAGCCGCTAATCCCTGGAGCAATCATTGTAAATGCAGCTAAAAAGCCAATGACAAACAACATAATGTAATAGATTGTACCTGATGCAATTCCACCAGAACCACCAATCAGTGGAAGCAGGATAATGAGAGCGAATAAAGACATAAATATCAAGTAATCAGGCCATTCAACTGCTCTTTTATTAACAATACCTACGATTGGTTTGATACCGCCAAAAATAAGTCCTATGAAGATTAAAGTCGTTGGTAATGGAAATGCCTCATAGCCATATGAAATTAAAAAGACACCGATGAGGACCCCCAAGATAATCCCAATAATTAAGAGATACGTATCTTTGAGTGCTTCGAGTGGCTTTTTAAATGCTTTGTTTATTGCCTCAATCAATTTGTCATAAATGCGAAAAATAACTGCAATCGTCCCACCACTAACACCAGGAATAATGTTGGCAATTCCCATTAATGATCCTTTTGCAATTTCAATCAATTTATTCATTAACAACAATACCTAAATTTTCAGTAAATAAAAGGGCAGAAATCGCTTCAAGTGCTTCTTCAGCGTCATAGCCTTTCACTCTTACTGTAAATTTAGCCGCTTTGTAAATGCCTAAGGACATAACACCCATGATGGATTTCATGTCAACACTGCGGTCATTAGCAACTAACCAAATATCCGATTCAAAACGCATTGCCAAATTCACTAAATTCGTTGCTGGTCTCGCATGAATTCCGTTTTCTGCGATTACTTTAAATGTTCTTTCCATGTTGTAATACCTCCTATTGTTTTAAACTGTTTATAATTTCTTTGGGTTCGTACTCAAAGGTTGCTGTTATTTCGTTTGATTTTACAAACACACCTTTATAGCTTAAAGCCTTCATTTCTGTCATATCTACTTTTTTATAGTCCTTGATATAAAACTTAACTCGTTCATGTTCTACCTTGATGTCAATCAAATTATCGCTTCCAATTGCTAATCTTAATCGATTGACAAAATCAATACTAATCGTTTTTACTTTTTTGTTTCTTTTTGACTTACTTTTACTCAAAAGGATAATCACAAAGATAACAACCAGTAACGCTGCAACAATCCCAACGTATAAATACACATTATCCACTCAATCACCCCTCATAATAAATTATACGTTTTATAAAGCGTTTTTACAAGCAAAAATATAATGTAGCATTTTTTACCTAATTTGATTATAATAGTTTTATCGAGGTGTGAACAATGAATGAATTTATAGAACTAATCAAATACCTAATATTAGGCATCGTACAAGGCTTTACTGAAATATTACCAATCTCAAGTTCTGGACATTTAGTCTTATTTCAACATATTTTAAATTTGAAACAACCAGGACTTGTTTTTGAAATGTTTACAAACACAGCATCCTTTCTTGCGTTATTTATTTTCTTTTCAAAAGACATCATCCATTTGATTAAACAAACGTGGTCATTTGTGATTAAAGGTGACAAAGAGGCAAAAAACGATTTCTTCTATGTGTTGAAATTAATCGTCGCCATCATTCCTATTGGAATTGTTGGCTTACTAATTAAAGATCATTTGGATGGATTTAAGACGCCGCTATTCGTAGGTCTCGCGTTATTACTAACGGGATCGTTCTTATTTTATATTTATAAGAATCGAAACGAAAACAATTTAAATGAAGAAATTACCTTTAAAAATGCTTTAGTGATTGGATTAATCCAAGTTGCAGCCGTATTTCCAGGTATTTCTAGAAGTGGCTCTACTATTATCGGTGGATTATTTCAAAAGGTGTCGTTAAAGTCACTCTTAAAGTTTTCATTTCTTTGTTATATCATCATATCCGTTCCTACGTCATTATTAAGTGCGATTGAGCTATCAAATGCAACCTTTGAAATCAATATTCTTGGCTATGGACTCGCATTTCTTTCAACATTTGTTGCAACTTACTTTGCCGCTTACTTATTAATGAAAAAGATCGAAGTACGACACTTAAAGTACTTTGCAATCTACTGTTTTACCATTGGTCTAGTTGCAATATCATCCCATCTATTCTTTTAAAAATAAAACCACTCAAAAGTAAGTCACTTTAAAGATCACCAAAATGCTTGGATTGACCATCAAAGTCCTAACTCAAATGAGTGGTTTTTTTATATTTATTTGATGAACATTGCGTCTCCAAAAGAAAAGAATCGGTATTTTTCTTTAATTGCCTCTTTATATGCTTTTAAAATTAGTTCTCGACAGGATAATGCTGAAACCAGCATAACCAGTGTTGATTTGGGCAAATGAAAATTGGTAATTAAAGCGCCAATTGTTAGAAATTTGTAGCCAGGGTAAATAAATATGTCTGTTTCGTATAAACCAGGTTTGAAACTTGTCCCATCGTAATTACTTTCTAGTGTTCTAACCGAAGTCGTTCCAACCGCAACAATTCTTTTTTTGTTTTGCATTGCTAGATTTAATCGATTTGCAGCATCCTCAGAAATCAAGTAACTTTCTTTATGCATGTGGTGATCTTCGATGGTTTCTGTTGAAGTTGGTCTAAACGTACCAAGACCAACATGGAGCGTTACTTCGATGATTTCAATTTGCTTTTCTTTAATCTTGTCTAATAAATCTTTGGTGAAATGAAGACCCGCGGTTGGTGCCGCTGCACTGCCGATTTCTTTTGCGTATACGGTTTGATAACGGTCTTTGTCCTCAAGTTTTTCATGGATGTATGGTGGCAGTGGCATTTGACCAAGCTGCTCAAGAATTTCATAAAAAATCCCTTCATAGATCATTTGAAAGGTTTTTATTCCATCTTCCTTTTCACCCACACATTTGGCTTTTAGCATCCCTCTACCAAAAGAGATGACCGTGCCTACTTTTACACGTCTACCCGGTTTAACAAGTGCATCCCATAAGGATTCTTTTTGTTCTAAAAGCAAGAGTTCAATCACGGCATTTGTGTCTTCTTTTTCCCCAATCAGTCGTGCTGGCATTACCTTTGTATTATTGATTACGAGTACATCGTTTGATGATAATTCCTCTAGGATATCATAAAAATGCTTATGTGAAAACGATTGATTTTCTCGATCAACAATGAGTAGTCTAGATGTGTCTCTGTTTTCTAATGGGTGTTGAGCAATGAGCTCTTCTGGTAAGTTAAAATCAAAATCGTTTGTTTTCATTCTTCAAATAGTCCTTTAAAATATTTTATACCCAAGAGGTCGTATGTTTTTTTCATAGCAACTCTCCCTCTTGCGGTGCGTTTAATATAGCCTTCTTGTAGTAAAAATGGCTCGTAAACGTCTTCTACGGTTGTTACTTCTTCGCCAATTGTCGCGGCAATTGACTCTAGCCCAACTGGGCCACCACCAAATTTTTCAACAATCGCACTTAAATAGCGCTTGTCGGTGTAGTCAAGTCCTGAAGGGGCAATACCGAGTTTATCAAGTGCTAAGTTTGTTATGTCCTTTGTGATCACACCATCACCAATGATTTGGGCAAAATCGCGAACTCTTCTAAACAGTCGATTCGATATACGAGGTGTCCCACGGCTTCGTTTTGATAATTCAAGGACAGCGTTTGCTTCAATTTCAGTTTTATATACAATCGAGGTCCGTCTTATAATATCCGCTAGTTCTTCATTTTTATAATATTCGAGTCTCATTACAACACCAAATCGGTCTCTTAAAGGCGCAGATAAATCACCAAAGCGTGTGGTCGCACCAACAAGGGTAAATGGTGGTAAATCAATCCTTATCGATCTTGACTGTCCATCTTTTCCGATAACGATGTCGATTACATAGTCTTCCATGGCTGAGTAAAGAACTTCTTCAACCACACGAGGTAATCGGTGTATTTCATCAATAAACAAAACATCACCAGGTTCAAGTGACGTCAAAATGGCAGCCAAATCGCCTTGTCGCTCTATTGCAGGGCCACTGGTTACTTTGATATTAACGTCCATTTCATTGGCGACAATTTGAGCAAGTGTGGTTTTTCCTAACCCTGGAGGGCCATAAAATAGGATGTGATCAAGCGCTTCATTTCTCATAAGCGCGGCTTTGATATAAACATCTAACATTTCTTTTATATCTTTTTGACCCACGTAATCCTGAAGTCTCTGAGGTCTTAAAGTTTGATCTTCGTCTTCTTTAAACGCCATAGACGAAATAATTCTATCATCTGATTTCATAATTGTATTTATCGCTTCAATTAATATTGAAACTCATACCTCCTCTACTTCATCAATAATTGTAAGGCTTGTTTGATCATTTGTTCGGTAGTTAAGCTTTGATCTAAGTGCTTTTGAATCTTTTTAAATTCGGTTTGTGAATAACCAAGCGCCATTAATGCTTCTTTTACTTCATCTTGAGCCATGAATTCATTTGTGTCTTCTATTTTATCAAGTTTACCTTTTAAATCTAATATGATTTGTTGAGCGCTTTTCGGCCCGATGCCTGGAAACTTAGTTAAATACTTAACGTCTTGTGATTCAATAGCAAAGATAATTTCAGTTGGTTTACCTACCGCAAGTATACTTAGTGCACTTTTAGGTCCAATGCCTGAGACACTAATCAAGTCAATAAATAAATCCCTTGCTTGTATACTTGAAAAACCAAACAACGTATCTTGATCTTCACGTAAATAGTGATGAATGTGAATGGTTGTCTCCTCTTCTAGTCGATAAACGTATGGGTTTGGCGTCACAATCAGATAACCAATGCCTTGATTTTCAATGACAACGTTGGTTGGAAAAATCATCTTGATGACACCTTTGATGTATGCGTACATAATTTATACCTCGTCCATTCATATTTTCTTTAAAACGATAAAGTTCTTGTGATTCGTATGAACAATTTCAAAACCAATTGTTTTGGCTAAATACTCAAAAACATGTAAATCATAAAAACAAATGTGAGTTTTATCTCTAATATACCACCAGTCATCAAATAAATCGAACGGTGGTTTAAACTGTGTCATCACGATTAAGTGCCCTTGGTCATTTAAAAGTCGATGAAATCTAATGAATTCATCGAAGGGATGTTTAAAGTGTTCTACGGTCTCAATGGTGATTATATGATCAAATCTTTGTTCAAAGATAGCTTCATTTGGATGATAAAACAAATCATAACTTGATACATCATAATCGACTAGAAGCGCTTCTAATACGCGTTCTTGGCCACATCCAAATTCCAAGACATTACCTTTTTTCAAGTATGGTCTTATATACTGTTCTAAAATCTTTGTTTGATACGCATGATAATTTGAATCGTTTAAATCGTTATGATGTTCATCGTATCGTTCTTTTTCATCTTCTAGACTGACATAGCCATTAGGGTCTTTAATAACAAAATGAGTTAACTCATCGTAGAGGTACTTTATTCCCTTAATTATTTTCTCTTGCATTTTAAAATCCCCTTACAGTAAGATTATATCAAAATCATCTTGCGTTATGTTATAATAATTAATGAATTAGAGGTGAGAGATTGATTACTTTCGAACCTAAAAAATACGTAGAGACCCAAAAGGAGCGTTTTGATACGCTTTTTGTCCATGCCCCTAAATCAATTGCTTTTAAAAATGACATAACTTACATTCTTAAATCAACTCATCATAGCATATCTGATGAATTAAATCAAATTCAAGAAATTGATAAACAGTTCGCCATTAACCTCTCAGAACATTCAAAAACATACAATCAAGAATACAAACGGATCAAACAAGAACTTGACCAAAGTCTTGTCTTATTAGAAAGCACACTTCTACAAGAAAAAGACAATTTAAAGCGCCAAGAAATTAAAAATAACTACGATGGTCCTAATCAGTTACTTGAGATCAATCAGCTGATCAACGAAAAAACAACCCATTTATTTAAAACAATTGATGAGTTCACCATCGAAAAAGTTAAAAAAATTAAGACCATCGATATCAAGAGTGATAAGCACAAAGATCACTACAAAAAACAAATATCGATCATCGAGAATGAAAAAGACCATCTTCTTTCTGAACGATTAAAACAGTATGAAAGCGAGATAACAATTAATCATAAAAAAAATCATGATCGAATGTTAAATCTAAACATTAAGCAACATGAAATTGAAACTGAAGTTAAAATCGAACAAAAATCATATGATGATGACATCATCAGTATTAAAACGGCGTTTAACCGAGTGATCGTGCGTATTAATGATAACATCAAATTAATCCAACGACGATTTAATAATGAAATCAAAAACTTCGAAGAAACGACCATTAGTGAAACACAAAAAGTCGAAGAATTAATTGAACAAAATAAAACTGAACTATTAGATAAAAATCGGATTATTTTAGATCAATTCGGACATGAACTCATGTATTTCGATAAAAAAATCGATGAACTTAAAGAGCTATCGATCACTAATAACGACGTAATTACAAAATCTTACACCCGAGATGTGACGCAAAGCAATCAAAAATTAGCGTATTTAAAAGAAGAAATTACGGATAAAAAAGCGGTGTTAGAACAACAAGCATCGACAAAACGAAAACAATTAGATTCTTCTAGTCCTGATTACAAACTATCCTTAGGAAAAATAAACAGAGATTTAAAAATTGCCCGTAAAAAACTTGATATTTCCTTAGAGACATGCATTAGGGATACGAAATTAAGTAACCTAAAACGTAAAAAGCAATTCCATAAAGAACTTCTTGCTAACGAATACGATTACACATCAAAACTAGAATTTTACCGTTTTAAACGTAATACAAAAGAAATGAATAAAAACCATTCTCTTTTAATGCTTGGCTTACGTTATGAACAAAAAATACATAATCTTAAGAATCAACGCCTTAGACTTGAAGAATCGCTTCTCATAATGAATCAAGTCTTAAAAGAAAAACAAACTCAAGCCATACGCCCCTTAGACATTCAGGTAAGTTTAGCAAGACACATTCACGACACTGAAATGAATTATCGTATGTCTGAACATAGTTTTGATAAACAAACCATCCAGTTTAATAAACAGAAACTACTGACAGATGACCAATTGTTACAAGAAGAAATAGTCTATGAACGCAATTTGAGCACCCTAAATTATCAAAATGACGTCAAAAATATACAAATCGAAAAGTATTTGGAAATCGAGTATGAAAAGAATAAATACATTGGTGATAAAAAGATCAACGATCTTCAAAAACAACTGATTGAATACGAATTCCAAAAGACTGAACAAACCCTAAGGTATCATTATTCACTCGAAAAAGAAAGTCATCTTAATAAACAAAAAGAGATTACTTTTATTCAGCGTAACAATGCTCAAATCATTGATTTAAATGACCAGATCATCGAACTAAATCATGACTACCAAAACGAAGTAGAAAAACTTCATTTTAATTTTCAATTAGCGGCACATAAATCAAAGAAAATCATCGCAACGGCGCTTTTTGAGTCACAAAAACAACGTAAATACCTAGATTTGTTTTATCAACTGGCCACAAAAATTCAAAGTGAACAAGATAAGTTCTATCTACTTATCAACGATTTATACCGCATCACTGATATTGAAACCTTTAACCAGGCAAAAGATTATTTAATTGAGATTATCGGTGCACAACTCGAAGCAAAAATGCAATTGTGTACTTCTTTAAACAGTGTACTTACTGAATTTTACAATCATAAGATCAATGAATTGACGGCGTTTAAATACATGAGTCTACAAAAAGACATTGAAGTCGAATATGAACAATCTCACAAACAATTACTTCTTGAAATTAAACGTCTCGACGATCAAATCCGTGAGTACCGCAAACAATCTTCAGACCTATACCAAGAGATCGCGTTTGTTGAGAATCAAATTATTGATATTGAAAAAACAAAAGGGATCATCAGAAATCAAATAACAAGTCTTAGAGAATCCTCAGATAAACAAAGTCGTAAAACGATAAAGAACTTATATTTAGAAGTACAAACCCTAAATAAAGAAATTATCAGACATAAAAATGAGATTGCCCATTTAAAACTTCAAATCAATCAAATTAATTCTAGAATGAACACAGCAAATAAGGCTTATAAACCAATTCAAATCATGGTGAATCAATTAGAAAAAACGCGCATTTTACGTGAAGAAAACTTGACTAAAAATCAATACAAGGAAGGTAAGATATATTACGATTCCATTGAATTTTTAAAATCAATCGAAATTGATTACGAACGATACATTAGTCATACACTCACAACGATTAAACAAGCCTTTAATCGATTTGAACAATTTGAGTACAAAGAACGTGCCACTAAAGTCTTTGTAAAGCAACTGATCAAATCGCTTGAAAATCAAAAAAACAAGCAAAACAATGTCCACACGCGTCTAACAACACTAATAGACAGTCAGTATGATCACATTAAAAAAGAGCAAGATCTTCTCATAGCCGATCTAACTCATCGATTTAAAGGTGAACGTTCTAATGCAACACATCATTACAAACAAAAGCTCAATAAACTTAGACATAAGGAAATTGAGTTAAACCATTATCAAAGAAATTTTATTAAGATCCAAGAAAAGCACTTATCGAATACCATGAAAATGCATAAAATGCATTTCATACAAAAAAATAATCATTTAAGCTACTTAATAAAAACACAAGAAATGGCTCTTTATAAAGCCAAAGAAGGTAAAAACAACCTTCTAAAAGCAACCAAAGAAAATAGTGCTGCGGTAATTCTTTCTAATGGCTTATCACTAAAACAAGAAACGAAAAAATTGTATCATGCCATTTTGAGTATTAGAAAAGATAAGAACGATTATCTCAACAAACTAAATGAAGAGCATGAGCTTCAAAAACTTCGCTATCAAACACAGGAATTGCATTATTCAACCGTTAACAAAAATTTCAGAAAAGATTTAAATATGAAATTAGTCGACGCAAACGAAGCCTACGCTAAAATGATGAATCAATTAAATCAAAAGTATGAACATTTGATGAAATATTATTTAAGAAATGAGTTTCTTTTCGACAAAGTGATTTGGTTTAAATCAAAGAAACATTCAATTGGTTTATCAATCAAGACACTCTATAAAAAATATCAAATGTCCTATCTTATCTACAAAGAAAAACGTAAATTAAAGAGACAATTATCAAAAAAATAGTCATTAGAGTTTAAATCTAATGACTTTTTTTATCTAGAGTGCTTGGTAGCCAGCCTTTATGGCGTTTATATTTTGTTCGATTAAATGTTTTTTAGAATCCTTGAAGAAATACGCTAAGGAATTAATTACATCTTCTAAATTTAATAAATTTGTCTTCTTTAAATAAGCACCGAGCATTACCATATTTAGACTTCGATCATCAATTTCTTTTGCTAGCAGGGTTGCCTCAATTCCAATGTGCCTTTCGTCGTTGTTTTTTGTTTTAACTAACGTCGCATTATATAAGATTAAGTTCTTCGTTTTGTCATAGAATTTCAAATAAGACGGTTCATTAAAACAGATAAAGTCCATCGATTGATCAAAAACAGGCGAAAATATTTCTTCATCTGATATACAAACCATGCAGTTTGCGGTTCCACCTCTAGTCTCAGGCCCATAGGTAGGTACAAACGTGCTTTGATAACCTTTGTTCATTGATGCATGAGCAATAAGTTGACCCAGTAACATCACACCCTGACCACCAAAACCGGCAATTCTTATGGTTTTATTCATCTTGAGACACATCCTTAAATACACCAAGTGGGTAAACTTTAGACATTTCATCATCTACCCAGTGCATTGCCTCAATCGGACTCATTTTCCAATTCACTGGGCAGGTCGATAATACCTCAATCATCGAAAATCCTTTTTGGTTTATCTGCATTTCAAACGCTTTTTTGATGGCTTTTTTTACTTTTTTCGCATTTGCTGCCGACGTTAGACTCACTCGTTCAAGGTATGCAACACCATCAAGGTGTTGAAGCATTTCAGTTACTTTGATTGGATAGCCTTGCGTTTGCGGATTTCTCCCTGTTTTAGAAGTTGTTGTCACTTGACCGTTTAATGTGGTTGGGGCCATTTGTCCACCAGTCATGCCATAGGTTGCGTTATTCGCGAAAATAACTGTGATATTTTCACCTCTATTTGCAGCATGTATGGTCTCAGCTATACCGATTGATGCCAAATCCCCATCGCCTTGATAAGTAAAAACAACTCGGTCATTTAATACGCGCTTAATGCCTGTTGCAACCGCACAAGCTCTGCCATGAGCGGCTTGTTGCATGTCACAGTTAAAATAATCATACGCATAGACACTGCATCCGACACTAGCCACACCCACGGTATGATCAAGAACTTCAAGTTCTTCTAACACCTCAGCAACCAATTTATGCAAAATGCCGTGCGTACAACCTGGACAGTAATGTGTTTTTGACTCTGTTAAGCCTGATGTTTTTTCATATTTAATCATTTAATCACCCACTTATCGAAATTGATGATGGCATCTCTGATTTCTTCAGGATTCATCACCATTCCTCCGGTTCTTCCGTAAAAAGCCACTTTAAATCGGTTTTTATTAGCAATTAATACGTCATCAAGCATTTGACCTAAACTAAGTTCTGTTACGAGAATACCCTTTGCATTTGGATTAATCTTAGAGAAGATTTCCGTTGGAAAAGGCCAAAGCGTGATTGGTCTAATTAAACCTACTAAATAGCCTAGTTCAGTTAATTCTTTTATCGCTGATTTAGCAATTCGAGACACGGTTCCGTAACAGACGATAACGTAGTCTGCTTTTTCAATGTCTTTATAATCCACTAAAACTTCTTCTTTTTTTGCTATTTCGTATTTTTTTTGAAGGTGAAGGTTGTGTTCTTCTAGTAGACTAGGATTTAAGAGTAAACTGTTAACCACGCGTCTATCCCCGTGATATTTCGTACCAATCGTCTCGAAATCATTTTTAAAAGGCGGTCGTTTATAGGGTTTGTCCATATCCACTGCTTCAATCATTTGAGCAATGAGGCCATCAATTAAGATCATCACGGGGTTTCGATATTTTTCTGCCACATCAAACCCATTGACTAATAAATCGACGGTTTCTTGTATGTTTGAAGGCGCATACACAATGGTTTGGTAGTCACCATTTCCGCCACCTTTAACCGCTTGATAATAGTCTGCTTGCGATGGTTGAATGCCACCAAGACCAGGGCCACCCCTCATGACTGAAACGATAACACACGGCAATTCAGCCCCTGAAAGATAACTGATTCCTTCTTGTTTTAACGCAATCCCAACGGATGAACTCGATGTCATCACACGCTTACCACATCCCGCAGCACCATAGACCATATTGATTGCTGCAACTTCTGATTCTGCTTGCACAAATACTTTATTGTGTTGAGGTAGTAAGGTGCTTAAATACTCAGGTACCTCATTTTGTGGTGTAATTGGATAACCAAAAAAGGCATCGATGTCAGCCTTAATAGCTGCTAAAGCAATTGCCTCATTACCTTTTAGAAATTGTTTAGCCATTTTTGATCACCTTAATCACAGAATCCGGACAAATAATTGCGCAAAAGGTGCATCCAATACAACGATTAATATCAGATACATCAACTAACGCATAGCCCGATTGATTAAACCTTTCTTTTGATAATTCTAGAATTTTCACTGGACATTGTGACACACAAAGTTCACAGCCCTTACAATACTCATCTTTAAATTCTAACTGGTATTTACTCAAATTGCCACCTACCTTTTTATGTAATTATCGTGAAGATTACGCACCGATTCAATTCGATTTTTAGCGAAGACCTTAGCGGCCAATTGTGTCGGTATGTTTTGGTTTTTAGATATATCAAATACTTGAATCAATCGGTCGTAGATTAACTTAATGTCATGTTCAACTTTTTCTTTGGTATAGTCATTGAGTTCATAATATACATTGATTAATCCGCCGGCATTTATCACAAAATCTGGTGCATAAAGGATGCCTTTATCTAATAATGCATTACCGTGCGTTTGCTCGTCAAGTAGCACATTATTAGCGGTACCAGCAATAATTGGTGCTTTAAGCACCTTGATTGTTTCGTCGTTTAGCACACCACCAAGTGCACATGGGCAAAACACATCAACATCCAGTGTAAAAATATCTTTTGGCTCAACATATATTACCTCTGGGTGTTCTTTTTTCATACGAGCGATGTGTGATTCATTGATTTCTGAGAAGTATATTTTTTTCGCACCTGCGTTTAATAAGTAATTAATCAAATAATAACCCGTTTGTCCTGCACCTTGTACTGCAAACGTATAATTCTCGATTGACTCATTGTTAAACCGATACTTAAGTGCCGCTTTAATTCCATAAAAAGCCCCGAGTGCAGTAAATGGTGATGGGTTACCTGATTTACCTTCCAGCCCAACAACGTAATCCGTCTCCATATGAACATAACTCATGTCTTTTGTTGAGGTATTGACATCCTCAGCCGTTATGTATCTGCCATTTAAGCTTTGAACGTAACGACCTAACCCTCTAAAGTAGGCCTCAGACTTGACAATTTTAGGGTCACCGATTAACACGGTTTTTCCCCCACCTAAATTTAACCCTGCTGCAGCCGCTTTGTAAGTCATGCCTCTAGCTAATCGTAAGCAATCTTTTAATGCATCATCTTCTGATTCATAGTTCCAAATTCTTGTTCCACCAAGGGCTGGTCCAAGCGTCGTATTATGAATCACCGTAATCCCTTTTAAACCCGTTGATTTGTCATAAAAATAAACCACTTGTTCATACTTGTCTTTTTCCATTAAATCAAAAACCTTAACGTCGTTCATAAATTCCCTCCCATATAAAAGCGTTTTCATCTATAGTATAACATAGTTATACTCGAAAATATATGATTGATTTTTTAAATCATTAATGACATTAAAAAAAGAAAAGCTTTCGCCTTTCTTAGTTTTCATCTCTTAATTTCTCAAGGTAGGTATTAAAATTCTCTGGTCTTTCTTTCGTAAAAGACATAAATTCACCTGTCCTCGGATGGTTAAATCCAATTTCTTTGGCATGTAAATACTGCCCCGTTTGACCAATCGCTTTTTTAGGACCATAGGTGACATCGCCAACGAGAGGGTGGTTGATGTAACTCATATGAACACGAATTTGATGTGTTCTACCTGTTTCAAGTTCACACTGAACAAACGTGAACCCGTTAAACCGTTCTAAAATCGAAAAGTGCGTCACGGCGGTTTTGCCTGTGTCGGTCACTGCCATCTTAAGTCGGTTGATTTCGTCTCTTCCAATTGGTGCGCTAATCGTTCCAGAAGTTTCCTTAAATTCACCGTAACAAATGGCTTCATAAACGCGTTTAATCGAGTGCACTTGTAGTTGTTTTACAAGTTCTTCGTGGGCAAAATCGTTCTTAGCTATCATTAATAAACCCGAGGTATCTTTATCAATTCGATGCACGATACCAGGTCTTAAATCCCCATTAAGTGTCGATAATTGATCGTTAAATAAAAATTTGATGCCGTTGATAAGCGTTTTTTCTTTAAAGCTGACCGATGGGTGTACCACTAGTCCTTGTGGTTTGTTGATAACTGCGACATCATCATCTTCATAAATGACTTCGATGCCAAGATCAATTGGTTCTAGGTCATACTTAACTTCATCTTCAATGAATATTGTAATCTCATCATCAAATTTGCTTTGATAACTCGCTTTAATGGGTTGATTGTCTAATAACACGTTACCCTTATCGAAGATTTTTTTAATTTGACTTCGACTCATTTGTTCCAGGTTATTCGTTAAAACCACGTCGAGTCGTTGATTCACTTCTTCATTTGAAATATTAAATACTATTTTTTTCATCTATTTTCTCATTCCTCTTATGCTCAAAGAAAAAAGCATCAATTGCAAAAGCAATCACTCCGGCAGTTAATGCCATATCTGCAACGTTAAACGTTGGAAAATCATAACCAAAAATATTAAAATCTAAAAAATCGACCACATACCCACGAAAAACCCGATCAATGTAGTTTCCGATGGTTCCACCAATAAATAGTGTGATTGCAGTCGAATAAAACCATTTTGTCTTGAAATTTACCGATCGAAACATATAGATAAACGCAGCTAGTGCGATGATCGGAATAATGTATAAGACCAGAAAATTATTCTGCATTTGACCCCATGCCACACCATAATTATGATGCTGAACAATTTGAAAAAATCCATCAATTATTGTAATTCTACCGACGCTGTGCGCGACGTTATAAACAATCCAAAGTTTGGATAAATGATCCAAAATAACAATACTAATAATTAGAATAACACCTATAATCATACATAACCTCCAAAGATGATGGAAATAACCACAACCCCAATAATTAATAGACTGTAGCCTATAATCCGTGTCCATTTCAACATTACAATTTTATCACAATCCATCGTTTTTTCAAAATAGAAAATGGCTTGAAAAAAAAGTGATATTTTAAGATCGATATAAAATACGATAACGCCTAAAATGGCATAAGATACAATTTTTTGTACCGCTGAAAAAATAAGTAGATTAATCAAGAGCAACATCAGTGGTAAAACTGCCATGGTACTGTAAAGTAATGAATCGATTGTTGCTTTCCTCTTAGTCCTTTTTGGTACATCATTCATCCGTTGTTTATCTCTAAGATAAGCGTTTTTGTAAGTCAAAAATAGCTTCACTGAATTCACCTACTTCCACAAGTTCAAATGACGGATTATTCAGTTGATTGTAGGTGTTTAACGCCTCGGTATAATTTTCTTTTCCTACATAGAAAACATCGACTACTTTTGACTGATGAACTGTCCACATTTTTTGTTTAATACCACCAATTTCGCCAATCATTCCATTTAATGATATCGTGCCTGTTCCAGCGATTAAAAGCGAATCTAAATCTAAGTTAAGCAGTTGACAATAGATGTAAATGGATTGCATAAGACCACCAGAGGGGCCACCGACAAAATCATTTTGGTAGTTTTTTATATAACTTGGTGTTGTGTTAATCTCATAGTAAGGCTCTAAGCTAAAGCCAAAGCGATTGGTCGTTAGATTTCGTTTGATACGCATTGATTTCGTAATTCCGTCTCGTGTAACTTCGACTTCAACTTCTAACTTACCATCAACTAATTTTATCCATTCTTCATAGGGTAGTGACTCAAAAGAAACCCCATCGATTGTTTGAATTAAATCGCCAATCCTTAGTGCTGAATCACTTGATTTATAAGAAACCACATACCCTTTGAGTTTTTCATCTACCGTAATACCTTGATCAATTTTAGCAGCTTCTTTGTAAGCATTGATTATCGCGTACTGATAGCTTAATTCTTCTTGAAGCTGCCCGATATCAAATTGATCTTTCGGCTGAATTGTAGATGACGTCATTGGCAAAAGCGTAAAATAGTCAAAATAGCGGCTAATCCAGGCTTGAAACAATGTTACTTTCGGCAGAGTAATCACATAAACCGTATGTATTTGAGGCATTTCATCGGTGTTTTCAATTGAAATTTGATTTTCAACCGATTTTATGTGTCCTGGTGCAGTCAATTGATAATTGAGTGGGGTTATCAATAAAGCAATCAAAAATGCATAGCCAATCAAAGCCCATCTCAATGTCTTTTTATGTTCGACAATGTATTTGTACATTACTCAAGCGTTACCTTTACTTCTTGACATTGACGATACGTAATGTCTGCTTTATCAAGCATGCGCTTGGCGGCAATATCCGATGGTGTTCCATTGTATTTTGAGGACGCATAAACAAGTTCAGTAATGCCGCTTTGAATGATTAACTTGACGCATTCATGACATGGAAAAAGCGTGACGTAAATGGTTGCACCTTTTAGGTTTTGGGTTGCATTTAAGATGGCATTTGCTTCTGCATGAACGACGTAAGGGTATTTTGTGTCTTCAAATTCTCCGTCTTTTTCCCAGGGAAAGTCATCGTCGTTCAATTTTTGAGGAAACCCATTATAACCAATACCAACAATGCGTTTGTCTTGGTTGACAATGCAAGCACCAACTTGAGTGTTTGGATCTTTTGATCGTTTCTCAGATAACATAGCCACACCCATAAAATACTGATCCCAAGAAATATAATTACTTCGTTTCATTTTTTTCGTCCGCTTGAAGTAAGCCTAAATTAATGTGGCAGTAACCATTTGGTTTTTTAACTAAATAGTCTTGATGATAATCCTCAGCCAAATCAAAATGCCTCAATGGTTCAACAGAAACCGTGATTTTCTTTGGGTCGTTTTTTTGTAACTCTGCGATAAACGATTCGGCAATCAATTGGTCTTCGTTGTTTTCGTAATAAATCCCTGTTCGATATTGTACACCGATATCATTTCCTTGTCGATTAATCGTGTGTGGATTGATGATTCGAAAGAAATGCTCTAGTAAGGTCACTAAATTCGTTTTTGATTCGTCATAGACAACTAAAGTCGCTTCTGCATGAGTCGCTTTTCCATTACAAACTTCTTCATAAGAAGGGTTTCTGTAATTCCCATTTGCGTAACCAACGTCGGTGTCTGTCACCCCTTTTACATCTCTAAAATAGGCTTCTACACCCCAAAAGCAGCCACCTGCTAATACTATTTGTTTCATTGATGGTATCCTCCTATGTTTTCTTCTTAATTTATTTATATCATAATCTGGGAAAAAAGTCATTGACATGACCTTTTGTTTTTAAGAAAAGAAGACATTGTCTGTCTTCTTAGCTACTTACTTTTTAAAATCAATTTTTAGTTCATCTAATTGCTTACTATCGACACCACTCGGTGCTTGCATCATCAGGTCTCTTGCTGATTGAGTCTTTGGAAATGCGATGACGTCTTTAATGTTCTTAGTGTTCGTCATTAGCATCACGATTCGGTCAAGTCCAAGCGCAAGACCACCATGTGGTGGTGTGCCATATTTTAGTGCACCCACTAAGAACCCAAAGCGATCTTCAATCACTTCTTTTTCAAGACCTAAGACTTCAAACATCGTTTGTTGAATCGATGATTCATGAATACGTATCGATCCACCACCAATCTCATACCCATTTAAGACGATATCATAAGCTTGTGCCATGACCGCTTTAGGGTTTTCTTTCATTAAGTGTTTTTGGTGCTCTTTTGGTGCTGTAAACGGGTGATGTAGTGCAACGAAGCGGTTGTTTTCTTCATCAAACTCAAAGAGTGGCCAATCAACAATCCAAACAAATTCAAACTGATTTGGATTGGCAAGTCCAAAGGATTCACCGATTTCTTTTCTAAGCACACCGGCGGCATTTGATGTTTTTTCATAGTTACTAGAAGAGACTAATAGTAAAATATCGCCCTCTTTTAAATTGGTTTGTTCGATAAATGCGTCTTTATTTGCGATAAACTTAGCAATTGAACCACTTAGTTCGTTATTAATAAGCTTCACAAATGCTAACGCATCCGCGTGGTTTTTCTTGACCAATAACGTCAGTTTATCTAATTCTTTTCTGGTTAATTTTTCTGCTTCATTAAAGACAAATCCACGAACGACTTTATCAGCAAACAGTGGGATTTGAAGTGGGTCTAGTAAATCGTTATAGGATTGTAGCTTTAAGTCAAAACGTAAGTCAGGCTTATCTGAACCATAACTGCGAATGGCTTCATCGTAAGGCATTTTTCGAATTGGTAATTCTATTTCATGATTGAGTACCTTTTTAAACGTGTGAGCAAGCGTACGTTCAATCACAGCTTGAATTTCTGTTTCCGTTAAGAACGATGCCTCAACGTCAATTTGGGTGAATTCTAGTTGTCTATCCGCCCTTAAGTCTTCGTCTCTAAAACAACGAGCAATTTGAAAGTAGCGTTCAAATCCAGCGACCATATACAATTGTTTATAGATTTGTGGCGACTGAGGCAGCGCATAAAACTCACCCGGATAAATTCGTGAAGGCACTAAAAAATCTCTTGCGCCTTCTGGCGTTGATTTACCCAATATTGGCGTTTCAAATTCATTAAATGCTTGTTCTAGTAGTGATTCTCTAATGGCTTGTGTGATTTGGGAACGTTTGAGTAGGTAGTTTTGCATGACTGGTCGACGTAAGTCAAGATAGCGATACTTAAGACGTACTTCTTCTGAGGCGTTATCTTCGTGTGAAATACCAATCGGTGTCATTTCAGCTTCGTTTAGAATAATTAATTCAGTGACTTCAATCTCAATTTCACCGGTCGAAATATTCTTGTTTTTCGATTGACGCTCAATGACTTTACCTTTGGCCTCAATCACGTATTCTGATTTTAATCGCGTCGCGGTGTCATAATTACTGTTTTCAGGTAGCACGACTAATTGTGTAATGCCATTTTTATCTCTTAAATCAATGAATATAAGGCCACCTAGGTTGCGAGTCTTTGCAACCCAACCTTTTAAATAGACCGACATACCTAAGTGTGATCGATTTAATTCATTGTTGTGATGTGTGTATTTCATAGTTATCTTCTCATTTCTTTTAAGTAATTAATCAATTCGTCTTTGCTTAATTTGACTTGTTCTTGTGTGGTTGTGTCTTTTAGACTGACGCTGTTGGTCGCGTACTCATCTTCGCCAATGATGATTAAATAACGAGCATTCGTTTTTAATCCGTTTTTGAGTTGGGTTTTAAAATTCTTACCATTGAAATCCATCGTTGCGCGATAACCTTCTTTTCGAAGTAAAGAAAGTGTTTGACTTAAATATGAACGATGTGTTTCATCAATTGCAATGCCAAATACGTCTAAGCGTTGTTCTTCGTAAAAGACAATATTTTCTTGTGTTAAAGCGTCTAATAAACGTTCCATACCAAAAGCAAAACCAATGCCTGGTAAGTCCGGTCCACCGAGTTCTTTGACTAGATTTTGGTATCTTCCACCACCACCAAGCACATTTTGAGCACCAAATCCTTCGATTTCTGCTTCAATCTCAAACACCGTGTGTTCGTAATAGTCAAGACCGCGAACCAAACGATCGGCCAAGACATATTTCACATCGTTTTGATCTAGATAGCGTTTAACTGCATCAAAATAGTTTTTAGAAGCTTCTGTCAAATACATCACAGGCGTTGGTGCATTAACGACTTTTTCATGTCGATGATCGACTTTACAATCTAAAATTCGAAGTGGGTTCTTATCGATACGATTTTGACAATCGGCACATAATTCGTGTTTGACCGGTTCAAAATGTGCCTTTAAAGCATCTTGAAACATTTTTCTTGAGGCTTGGTCACCAAGGGTATTGATTCGAACAGATACCCCTTTTAAACCAAGGGATTGAATGAAGTGGTATGCAAGTTCAATGACTTCGGCATCTAACATCGGATCGTTTGAACCAACCGCCTCAACGCCAAACTGAACAAACTGTCTAAAACGACCTTTTTGTGGGCGTTCATATCTAAAATTTGGTCCAATATAATACATTTTTGAAAGTGGGTCGTTGACGTAGAGCTTATTTTCAACAAAGCTTCTTATCACACCGGCCGTGCCTTCTGGTCTTAGGGTTAAGTTTCTATCCCCTTTGTCTTTAAAATTATACGTTTCTTTTGTTACCATATCGGATAATTCATTTTGACGGTGAAAGACTTCAGAATATTCAAAAATTGGTGTTCTTATTTCTAAATAATTAAATTGTGCTGTGATTTCTCTAATTTTATGTTCAAGTGCTTGCCATTTAAATGATTCGCTTGGTAAGACATCGTACGTGCCTTTGGCTTTATTTACTGCCATACTTCTACCTCCTACTATTTCTTCCAATGTTCATAAACGAAAACGTCATGGTATTGGCCTGTTTTTGTGTGAAAATGCTGTTTCTCATAAATGGCAACTAACTTATAACCATTTTTCAAGATGACTTTTTTTGATCCAATGTTTTCTCTTAGGTGCTTGATAACCAACTTGTCTAAGTCAAGCACCTCAAAGCCGATTTGAGTGACTTTTTGTAATGCTTCTGTCATAATTCCTTTTTTCCAGTAGTCTTTATGAAGTACATAACCGATTTCACATGAATTGCCTTTGTGATTAAACGTATGATATTCAATCGTTCCAATCATTTTGCTAGTTTCTTTTGAAACAATTGCATAGCCGATGGGCTCATTTCGTTGTTGACGTTTAAAATAAATGTATTTTAACATCGTTTTTGCGTCTTTTAAGGTTTTAAACGGCCCCCAAGTTAAGAATTCAGTTGTTTCTTTGTCTTTTCCAAACTCAAAAAAGTCTTTAAAGTCTTTTTTTTGAATGCTTCTTAAAGTCACAAGACTTAGTTCAATTGTCGGCAATTTTGTTGTTCTCATTGGTTTCACCTAAAAAAAAACGCCCTTAATTGTCTAAGGACGTTAAAATATCAACGCGGTACCACCTTAGTTCTAGCAACGCTAGCCCTCTCGTAGAATGTCCTCCAAAAGTGTCCCTCATAAGTCATTATTAGATCTTTCACCAAGCGATCCTCTCTTTAAATAATGGAGTTATGATTCTTTTTCCTCATCAGACGATTAATTTATAGTTACATATTACCTTAATGGACTCTTTTTGTCAATCACTATAACGAGTCTTTGAACTGTTTTAGTTTTGCCTTAATCGGCATCTTATAAAAATCAAAGGTTACGTTTAAAACCAATACAAGTGGGATTGAGATAATGACACCAATTATTCCGAACATCGTTTGACCTAATAAAATTGCAGAAATCGATAAAATCGGATTTAACTTCATCTGTTTCTTATAGATCATAGGATTGATGACATACGCATCTAAATTCGGGAAAATTAGCATGAAAACGCCAATTGGAATAAATGAGTAAAATGCGTATGGTAAACTTAAACCGAGTAAAATCATAAAAGCAGACGATAAATAACCGCCAAAATAAGGGACTAATGAAAAAATCGCTGCTGTAAACCCCAATACAAAGGCTACTTCTAAGTATGCCGGATTGAAAATTCCAATTAATAAGAATAAGGTCGTGTATTCAACAAACTGAATGCCAGCAATAATTATTTCTGCTGATAGGTAATTAGTCAGTTCACGATACAAATTTCTTACATATAAATAAATGGTCGGATCTTCCTTAGTTTTTAAGAAATCCGCTGTTTTTGAAATAATTTGATTAAAATTCATTAAGAAAATGATCCCAACAATGACAACAACCGCACCACTTATCACCACACCAATGACGTCTTCAGCAGACTCACCGGTGGCTGTGAAAAAGTTAAATATCGACACATAAACCTTCTCAAGAACATCACCTAATTGAACTGCAATGCCACTTGTATCAATATTTAGGATTTTTCCAACTTGGTCTAATAAGTTCTCTAAACCAATCGATAAATTTGCCAAACTGCCGACGGCAGGCTTAACCAATCCAAAAATAATGAATAAAACCAAACTAATGATCGATACATAAAGACCAAGAATGCTAACAATTCGTGGAAGTTTCGCTTTCTTTTCTAAAAAGCTAACAATCGGATTTAAAATGAAAGCCAATGAAAATGCGATTAATATTGGTAAAAACGTTAGAAAAACCTTGCGAAGTATCGTACTCCACAGTGGGCTTAATACGTAGGTAACCAATATAATTAACATCACTAATAGGATGTTTATGTAACGCCCATTTACCTTATTTTTCATCTTATGCCTCCTTGGAGTCGATTAAAATGCTAACCGGTCCGTCGTTGAGTAAACTCACTTTCATGTCAGCACCAAAAATACCTGTCTTAACTGTGTAATCCAATGATAAATCTGAAATCAACCGTTCATAATACATTGTTGCCATGGTTGGGTTCGCACTATTTGTAAACGACGGTCGATTATTGTTTTTCACAGATCCATATAGTGTAAACTGTGACACAAGTAAAATCTCGCCATTGACTTGTTTTAGACTTAAATTCATTTTCCCATCCTCATCAGAAAAGATGCGCAACGATTTAATTTTCCTTAAAATAAATTGATAGTCTTCTTCTGTATCAAATGCCGAAACACCAAAAAAGATCAAAAACCCTTGTTCAATTGAACGTTCGTAATCTTCTTTAGCGACAGCCACACTGGCTTGTGTGACTCGTTGAACAAACGCCCTCATTACGTAAACTTCCTTTCAATGTGATAAATATCACTGATCTTTAGTAGGTTAACCATCGCTGTTTCTAAATCTTGACGTGTCGATGTCAATAATTTTAACGTTGTTATGTTCTCTAAGTTTTGATTCGAAATCGCATTGATTTCGGCAATCGTAAGATTGGTTGAATTGATGGTTGAAATGATTTCGCTTAATATATTTTCTCGGTTAATACCCATAATTTTAATTCGAGTCGGGTATTTTCTTGTGATATTGCTTGCCCAATAGACATCGACCAATCGATTTTCTGTGAGTGATTTGATGTTTGGACAATCTTCGTGGTGCACAGCGATACCACTGCCCTTTGTCACATAGCCAACAATATGATCGCCAGGTACTGGTAAGCAACAATTCGCAATTTTAATTTGTGGCGTATTTAGTCCCTCAACAATCACACCAGTGGAGTGATTAGTTGTTAGAATTCTTTGTGCTTTTTCTAACTGTCGTTGTAAAATGCTTTCTTTATCGATTTCTTTACCAATGAGCTTGGCAATGACCGTTTTTGGACTTAAGATTCCTTTACCTACTTCGATGTAAAGTGATTCTAAATCAAGAACCATATTTTTCGAAAAGTGCTTTTTGACAAATTCATCGTCTAATTTAGACAGGTCTGCTTTATTTGCCGCTGCTTCACGATCAACTGAATTCTTACCACTTTCAAATAATTGATCACGATTTTGTTTGTTTAAAAAACCTTTGATTTTATGCCTTGCATGCGCTGATTTTGCAATTTTAATCCAATCTTCTGATGGTCCTGGTGAATTTTTGGCCGTACGAATTGAGACGATATCGCCTGTTTCTAGCTCATAATCCAGTGGGACAATCTTGTTATTGACCATCGCACCAACGGCTTTATTACCAATATCAGAGTGAATACGATACGCAAAATCAATTGGGGTACAGCCTTTATTTAGCTCTATGACTTGACCTTTGGGCGTAAATACATACACATTTGCTTCTAAGATATCCGTTTTTATGGTCTCAACAAACTCATTGGCACCACTGGAATTATCATCAACGTCTTCGGTCATTTTTAGTAGTTCACCGTACCACTTTAATTTTTGAGCAATTTCAAATTGTTCTTTTTCCTTAGAATATTCTTTATTTTCTTTATACGCCCAGTGGGCAGCAACCCCGTATTCGGCAATACGATCCATTTCTTCAGTTCTAATTTGGATCTCATAAATGGCGCCATCGTCCGATAAAATCGTTGTATGAAGTGATTGATACATGTTTGGTTTAGGTACTGCAATATAATCCTTAAAGCGTTTTGGAATTGGGATAAAGTTTGCATGAATGATACCTAAGACTTGATAACATGTTTCAATTTTATCAACGATAATTCGAATGGCTAGAATGTCATAGATGTCTTCAAATGCTTTTTGTTGATTGACCATTTTTTTGTAAATTGAAAAAATATTTTTGGTTCGTCCAAAAATCTTATACGTGTTTTTTAGATTTGCGTGTAGCTCTTCATTGATGACCGTAATCATGTCTTCGATTGATTTTGACCTTATGTTTTTTTGATTTTCAATCATATTTGAAATACGATGATAATAAGGTGCATTCAATATCTTCAAACATCTGTCTTCAAGTTCTGCTTTAATAATGAATAGACCGAGTCTATGAGCTAAAGGTGCATAAATATCAAGCGTTTCAGTCGCAATTTTCACTTGTTTTTCAATTGATTGTGCCTCAATTGTACGCATGTTGTGTAGACGGTCTGCAATCTTAATCAAAATCACACGAATGTCTTTTGACATAGCTAATAACATTTTTTGATGATTATCTGCTTGTGAAACTTCCACATTAAATGAAATTTTTGATATTTTTGTGACTCCATCAACCAGTTCTTTCACGTCATCGCCAAATTGATTTTTTAAGTCATCTAGTGTCGTTGATGTGTCTTCCACTAAGTCATGTAAAAGTGCCGCAACCAAGGTGTTTGGACCAGCATTTAACATAGCTAAAATGTGTGCTACGGCTAATGGATGCGTGATGTAGGGTTCGCCACTTTTTCTAAACTGCCCTTCATGCTGAAAAAACGACAATTTATATGCCGCTTCAATTCGTTTTAAATCCTCTTCTTTATGGATGTAATTTTTGATTTGATCGATTAGCCGGTCAAATGTGATAATTTCTGTCAAAATAACACAACCTTTAGTACTTTAAGGATGCAAATACGTCGTATCCTTCAAGTAGTTTTCTGCCTTCTAGTGCTTCAAGTTCAATAAAGAATGCGGCACCTACTACCGTACCACCTAATTTTTCAATTAATTTTATGGTTGCGTCGACTGTACCACCTGTCGCAAGTAAATCATCGACAATTAAGACACGATCGCCTTTTTTAATGGCGTCCTTGTGCATCGATAATTCATTCGAACCGTATTCTAAATCGTATTTCACCGTTACCGTTTCCCTTGGCAGTTTGCCTGGTTTTCTAACCGGTGCAAATCCAAGTTCTAAAGCGTATGCCACAGGACATCCGAAAATAAAACCTCTAGCTTCTGGACCAACGATGACCGTAGCCTTTACTTCTTTAGCGTATTCAATCATTTGATCACAAGCAAACTTATAAGCTTTACCATCTAACATCAATGGGGTAATATCTCTAAATAAAATGCCTTCTTTGGGAAAATCTTTAATTGATGCAATATATTCTTTCAAATCCATGGTTTACATTCCTCCGTATAACAAAACTATTTTACTATAAAACGTCTTTTTTTACTAGTCTATTTACCGAGTTTCACACCAAACTCGAGTACTCTTGATGCGTTTAGGACAAATGGCGTTGCTAAATAAGGATAACCCATCTTTGAAATCATTTCTAAACGATTAGGTGTAATAGTTCCACCGATGATCAAAATCTTATCCTCTGGGGCATCTAATCTTGCTCTTCTAAGTGCTTCATCATTAAAATATTTTAGTACAATGACCTCAACATCCGTTTTGATCACATCATAAAATAGTTTGATGTCAGTCACTTCAATGCCAATTCTTTTGTCTTTGTAAAGATAAATAGCCTTAGCAATTGCCTCTTCGATGTTACCATACGCTTCGATTTCAAGCTCATCAATTAAGTGAAGGTTTTCGAGTTCTCTTGCCCCCCCGTAAGCTAAGGCATTTGCTTCAAACGCTTCATATAAAGGACTGTATTGCTTTAAATCTAACAACGTTGTCTGACCCAGCTTTGACTTGTAATAATTAGTAATCGTTGAGATTCCCGAAAGTCTAGCCAGTAACAATACCACATCATTTAAAACATAATACACATCGTTTGCTCTACCTATGATTGAGCATAGGATATCACCTCGTCGAAACGAGGTTCCATCTTCTTTGTGAAATCGAAATTCAATGTCTAAGTCGTAAAAATCAAAAAAAGCCTTTAGGACATGATTGCCTGAAAGAATCCCTTCTTCTTTAGAATAAATGTAAAACGTGGTGACATCAGTTGATAAAATGGTTTGTCTCTTCTTTCTTGAAGGATCTACCATCAATTCAAATAAGCGATAATCAAACATACTACCCCTCCTTGTTCTTTATTTTAACTAAACTAGACATACTTTTGCAAGTCATTGACCCATTTTATGGTATAATCGTAACAAATGAGGAGGCGAAATTTATGAAACCATTAGCCCATCGCTTACGTCCAACCACTTTTTTAGACATTGTTGGGCAAGACCATTTGGTTGGTCCAAGTGGCATTATCACAAACATGATTAAGAAAAAACGACTGATTTCGTTTATTCTACATGGGAACCCAGGCACCGGAAAAACCACCATAGCAAATCTTGTATCCATTCAAAGTGAACTTGACACCTACACGTTCAATGCGTCTACTGACAATAAAAATCGCTTAAAAGATATCGTTGATACGACACTATACCACGACATATTATTAATCATCGATGAGATACACCGAATGAAAACAGATATTCAGGATTATCTTCTGCCCTTTGTTGAAGAAGGCAAAGTCACCATTATTGGACTTACGACGCTCAATCCCTACATGAGTGTCAATCCTGCCATTCGATCAAGATGTCATGTTTACCGTGTCAATGACATTACCGAAGAGGATATCATGATTGTATTAAAACGTGCATTAAGCTCTAATGAAGTTGAAACAGATAGTATCGTTAAAGAAGACACATTAAAACTAATTGCACAAACCTCAAATCATGAAATTCGCTCTGCGCTTAACATGTTAGAGGCTGTTTTAATTCTTGGTGAGGACCAAAAAGTAATCACACCTGCGATTGCTCGTTTAGCACTAGGAAAGCCTCAACTGAAACTAGACGCTGATAGTGATAACTATTACGAGATACTTTCTGCATTTCAAAAATCAATTAGAGGATCTGACGTTGATGCTTCTTTGCATTATCTAGCAAGACTCATCGTTTTAGAAGATCTTTCTAGCATTATTCGCCGCCTCTTAGTGATTGTCTATGAAGACGTTGGTCTAGCAAATCCAAATCTTGGCCCTAAAGTCTTAGCTGCTTGTGAGACGGCGCTTAAGGTTGGCTTACCTGAGGCAAGAATCCCGCTTTCTGTGGCTGTAATTGAAACCGCGTTATCACCGAAATCGAATACCGCTCATGTCGCACTAGACGAGGCGATTGCTGAGTATCAATCAGGCAAAACAGGTGACATACCCAAACACATTATCAATCGTGAAATAGCTAAGAATCCGAGTCTTTATAAATACCCCCATGACTATCCAAACGCCGTTGTGAAACAACAATATTTACCAGATAAAATCAAAGATAGAACTTATTTTAACCCCAAAGAAGATTCGGTTTATGAAAAAGCCCTAAAAGATCGATTAGAATTACTTAAAAAACTATAAATCAAAAGACTAAGAATACAGAACCACACGCGTTCTCTAATTCTTAGTCTTTTATTTTAATAAATTGTTTTTAATTAATTTATATATAGTATATTTTGTGATTTAAACGAATAAAAACCACTCGAATTGTGATATGATCCCCTTAAAGTAGACACTACAAATAATTAAAGTTTGTAGAAGTGTACAGAGAGGGGATTTTTCTTATGTCAAGAACACCAAGATTCAGTAAAGAAACAAAAATCAAAGCAATCAAAGCATATCAAACAGGAATCAAGTCAATGTTAGAAATCGCATGTGAATTAGGATGTGACGTATCCAGTGTTAAACAATGGGTCAGGAACTATGAATCGATGGGAAGTATGGCATTTGAGGATAAACCAAGAAACCAAAGTTATATGAAATCATTCAAATTAAAGGTGATTAAAGCTTACCACGATGGCAAAGGATCATACGCAGAACTGGCCAAACAATATCAAATAACATCAGACTCAATGATTAAGAGTTGGGTTTCCAAGTATAATAGACATAACGAGATCAAAGCGTATGATCCAAAGGGGTATGTTTATATGGCGAAATCAAGAAAAGTGAGTTATGAAGAAAAGTTAGATATAGTGAAATGGACGATTGAACATAACTTTGAATATAAACTCGCAGCGGAGAAGTTTGAGACAGCCTACTCACAAGTGTATAACTGGGTCAGAAAATACAACGTAGAAGGTGAAGCTGGTTTAAAGGACGAACGAGGCAAGAGAAAGCCTGTAGAGAATCTAAGTGAAATTGAGAAACTAAAACGTGAAGTTGAGCTTCTAAGACGGAAGAATGAACGTCTGGAGATGGAGGCTGAAGTCATAAAAAAATTCCAGGAGATCGAAAGGAGGGATATTTTAGCAAGATCCGCCAAGAAGCCAAATACAAAACGATAAAAGGGCTTCATGAGGCAAAAAACTATCCTATTTTGGTGTTATGTGAAATCCTTTTGATTGTTCGTAGCAGCTATTATAAGTGGTTAAAACATGAAGAAACAAATGAAGAAAAGATTAATCATGAGTTATCTCAATTGATTCTTGAATATCATGATGAGTTTAAAGGTATCTTAGGCTATAGACGGATGACTTTATGGATTAATAAGCGGAATCAAACGAACTATAATGTAAAACGCATCAGACGATTGATGAAGAAATTAGGTGTATCGTCGGTTATCCGTAGAGTGCGTAAGGGGTATATTAAAGTAAGACCAGAGATCACAGCAGAGAATGTCTTAAACAGACAATTTGAGGCTAATAATCCCAATGAGAAATGGTTAACAGACGTTACCGAGTTCAAGGTGATTGGATCGAATACTAAGTTATACTTAAGTGCCATCATCGATCTGTGTGATACCAGTATTATCAGTTACAAAATGGGTATATCGAATAATAACCAACTGGTAAATGAAACCTTCGAGAAAGCATTCCAACTTAATCCGGAAGCCAAACCGATGGTACACAGTGACCGCGGGTATCAATATACGAATAAAGTGTTTCAAAAGAAGCTCACTTCTAGAAGCATGACAGTCAGTATGTCTAGAGTTGGTAGGTGTATTGATAATGGACCGATGGAGAGTTTTTGGGGTACACTTAAATCAGAAATGTACTATTTAACCCAGTTTCACGACATCAATCAACTCAAAGTAGCGATTGATCAATACATCCAGTTTTATAATAAACAAAGGTACCAAGAAAAACTAAAAGGCTTAACTCCGATGGAATTTCGGAATCAAGCCTTAAAAATTGAATCAGTTATTTAATTATTTCCACTGTCTACTTGACAGGGGGCGGTTCATTGTCTAAGTGGTTTTTTATTAATTATCGATTAAATTTTGTCTAGCTTGATTTAGGTTTTATAAACAAATGGCTCACTTATTTTAGAGGTTCTACCGACAAAATCTATGGCTTCGACTGTGATGTTATAAGATTTATTTGGTTCTAATCCAACCAGTGTGTATTGATTAAGATTGGAGTATCCATTAAACTTTCCATCAACATAAATCGCGTATTTTTCGATATCATAATCATCAAATGCACGTTGCCAGTGAATGGTGTTCGCCACTTCTGCCTTGTTAATATTTGCGACCTTTTCAGGTACTTTTTTATCAACGGATGCGTAGTCTAACTGATAGACCCTCACAAAGTCGATTTCAAAAGCCGCAGGGAAGATTGAATCATCGACGCCTTGAACGCCACCCCAGTTTCCACCAATCGCTAAGTTTAGGATCAAGAAGAAAGGTTTATCAAACGGAAATGCTTCATTATATTTTGAATCACTTGTGAATTGTGGTGTGTAATTGACTTCGTAATATTGATCCCCATCGACAAACCATGTGATGGTACCTGGTTTCCAAATAATCTCATAATCGTGAAATTCTTGATTTGCCGTTGGTAGCGTCACAGAACCGCCAAGTTGTGTGCCAAGGCCGTGATTAAATCGTTCGGTGTGAATCGTACCATGAACACGTGTTGGATCATAACCTACGTATTCCATAATGTCAATTTCACCACTTTTCGGCCAAATACCATAAGAGTTCATGGTTGGCATCATCCAAACAGCCGGCCAAGTACCGCGTCCAACTGGATTTTTAGCACGAATAATAAAACGACCGTAAGTAAAATCGCCTTTATATTTTGTTGTAATACGTGATGAGGTATAAGAACGTCCCATGTATTCTTCTTTTTTTGCCGTAATGGTTAATACTGAATTAGCAACTGAGGTATTTTTATTGGTGTAATATTGAAGTTCATTGTTTCCACCGCCACCACCATCAATTTCATAATTCCACTTTTCTAAATCGAGTGTATCACCTTCAAATTCATCTGCCCAAGTGCATACCCATCCACCATCTAGTCTTTGTTCGTTACAATCATCGACTGGTTTTAATTTTTCGAGTGATATTTTTTCACTACAAGCAGATAATAATATCGCGAGTGTGAAAATCATCATAATTGATATTTTTTTCATTGTTTTACTCTCCTGTAATACCCGTACGATCAATACTCTCTGTGAAGTTCTTTTGTGCGAAAAAATAGAGCACTAAGAGTGGTAATACGGTGAGCATCGTACCAGCTAATTTTATTGCTTCGTTGAGTCTAGCGCCTATCGTACCTTCTTGAAACAAGGTGCTATAACTATCAACGAATGCTTGTAATTTTAGAGGCAACGTTACTTGTCCTCCAACGTAAAGTGCGGTCATAAACGTTTCATTCCAATACCAAACAAAGCTAAATAGAAAAACAATTACAATGGATGGTATCGCAGATGGCAACGCAATTTTAAAGAATATCTTTAATTGACTTGCACCATCAATTTCAGCGGATTCCATTAAAACTTGAGGAATCGTCTTAAAAAATTGATAATATATCAAAATAAAGATTGATTGGTTTAATCCTTGTCCAAATAATGCTGGTAAAGTCATGGTTTTAGAAGACGATATAATGCCTAACAAGCGAAAGACCGTCATGTTTGACACCATCAATACTTGTGGCGGCAAAATAAACGTCGCAAGCATCAAAAACAAGAATAATTTTTTAAACGGAAATTCATACATCGCAAACCCATAACCAATCAGAGCTGAGGAAATGGTCGTAATCAAACTTACTTTTAAAACATACCACGTTGAACTAAAAACAATCGAAGGCATATCAAGTACTTTAAATGCCGTTTGATAATTGTTAAATTCTAAAGTGGTTGGTACCCATCTTACCCCTGGGTTCAATAAGTCATCAACCGATTTTAAACTATTAACCAGCATAAATAAGACTGGATAGAGATAAATATAAGAAAAACTGATCAATAACGTAATCAAGACAAAACGATATATCAACCCATCAGTTGTGTGCATCCCAAAAAGTACTTTTTTCGCTTTTTGCTTTTTTTGTATTGAAAATAGTGATTTATTTAGTTCCATCGTTTCACCTTCTTACGTCTAATTGATGTAACACCGATAAATATACCCATTAATGCAAGCATCAATATGAAATAAACCCATGAGATTGCTGCGGCATAACCATACCCAAAGTAAAGCGCTGAATCAGACCCACCATTTAGCATGTGCATTTTTGCTTGATCTAATACACCACCTGGTTCGACATAAAGACTCATCGATACCACCACGTAAATGATCGCCACACTAATTAACGGTTTGATTGATGGCAAGGTAATTTTCCAAAAATTATCCCAAGGCGATGCCCCATCAATGGATGCAGCCTCATAAATTGAGGTATCAATTTTTTGAAGGCCCGCAAGAAATATCAAGATCGGAACCCCGGCATACCACAAGATAAGTAAGAGTGAATTAAATAATGCCTCTAGTGGATTAGCTATCCAAGATCCCAGATTGTTGACGATAAAACCAATGGCACCACTTTCACTAATTGATGGTAAGCTTACTGCGTCTTGTTGGGTCAGCTCCAAAATGACTGGACCCGATGAAATGATGACTGGCATAAAGAAAATCGTACGCCAAATGCCTTTTAGTTTCATTGGTTGATTGATTAACATCGAAATCATAATTGAAAAAACAATAATCAATGGAATAGACAAAAGCATTTTACCAATATATTTTTGAAATTCAGGGATTAAGTTTTGACTCCTTATGATATTAATGTAGTTTCTTACCCCAACAAATGTGGTTGACATCCCTCTGGTTAAATGAGGATAACTTTCAGTAAAGCTAAGGTATAGTGAATTAAACATTGGATACAAAGTGAAGATCAAAAACCCGATAATCCACAGCGAGATAAACATATAACCATAAAAATGTTCGCGTCTTCTTCTTGTTACCTTGATTTTGATTATACTAAAAAGCACAACGTTTGATTCTTTATTTCGGTAGATAAAATTATGAGTCAGTAGGTACGCCAATTTTTCAAAGATTGGACTGATGTGTTTGCCTGAAAATCGAGCGACCACTTCAACGCTTTTTTTAAAAGGTGCTAAGATTGCGCCTTTTACTTTCGTCATTACTTTTGTCATAAGATCACCTCATAACTCTTCTTTTCGACGGTGATTGATTGATAATCAACATCGTTTGAGGTGTAGTTAATTAAAATCGATACCCCATTTTCATAAGTAACTAATGAAACACCTGTTTCTATCATTTCACGAGAAACAATTTTCTTTCCGCTAACGTGTTTTAACGCCTCATTAACAAAACCGTACGTACGAACGATTTCAGCTTTGTAGGAATCATAATGGGTTGTGTAAAGTTCATTAGAGGCAGTATATCGCATTTTAAATGTATCTTCACTCGTTAACACATAGTTTGGGTAAAGATTGTAATCGACCATCATCAGTAACCGGTCTTCCCCAATGGCATTAAAGTTTAAATAAGAGGTATACATTGCGACATGCCCTGACAATATAATCGGAATTAAAGGGATTAAATCCGTATAATAACGATACTGTGCATTTAAGACAGGCATATCTAAATATTGATCCGTATATTGCCACAAATAATCGTTTGGGTTGACTAAGGAAACAAATTCATAAGCCTCAAGTGCTTCTTGATAATACGCTTTTGTATCCATACGCTCGTGATAACTCTTTCGATAGAATGAGTTTAAGCTTTGACCAATCGAATCAGCAGATAACCCATAGTGATGATCCTCATAGAAAGATAAATCACTGAGTAGTTTGTCTCTTGTTTTGGCTGGATCAAGAAAGTACAACATTCTTCGTGTCGACAAGCTATTGATTTCGAATGTGACTCGTGTTTTTGCAATATTTCTTGTGACATCGCTAATCAAACTCACGCGTTTGGAACTTTCTGCGGCATAAACGTAATCATTGTTTAATAAGACTTGATTGCCATCCGCATTAATTTGCTCGCTTAATTTATCGTAATTCTTATCACGTTCGTTAAAATTCATCCGGTCCAAACGATTGGTATTGCCGTCTTTACTCCAACCCAATAACTTGATGGATTGATTGGTAATACCTTGTTCTTTTAATTCTTCATAGATTCTTAACACATCGTTTGTTTTGGTCATTGAAATACGTTTACTCCATAAAAACGATGGTTCTAAATCACTCATTACAAAGGACAAATGCAAATCGATATCTGACTCAGGCGCTTTTTTTGTTAAAATTCCTTTATCAACTAGATAGGATTGATATCTACTTGCAATACCAACATAGTTTGCATCACTGCCTAAAAATCCAAAATGTATTTTAAAATTAGAATCACTTCGTTGACTTAAAACAGCATCTTGACCGTTATTTTGTCTATCAATTACTTGCCAGTAAATGTCTCTTAAGACATACTTCGTATAAGCACGATTGTAATTGTTGTTATCCGTTAAGTTTGCATAAAATATGGCTTGTTCTGCACCCTCAGATAAAAACGTATAAATGCCATTTTGACCCACTTCATGAATGATCCCATAAAGAGGTACTGACAAATTTGAAAAAGTCGTTGAGGAAACACCGTAATCCGAATTATAAAAACGTGATTGGAGCGTTGTTTCATGACGTTCCTTAAATCTAACAAGTGCGCCAACACCATCAGGAATGACCATATAACCCGGTGCTTTAGTATCTCTAACTGCCCCCATGTTTGGAAATAAATAGATCGCGGTTGCTTTATACGCGTCATTGCTTTCAACAATGCTCTCTTGATCTAAAAAGACATGAAATAGACCATCTTCAGTGATTTCTAAGGATACATCAAACCTTAATCCTATACTCTTAAGATTCACATCTATCACTAATTGATTAGTCGTTTGATTTCGTTTTTTTAACTCTACTTTATTCTTGCGATACGTTTCAGGTACCAATTCATAAACCGATGTTCTTGAATTCGTTTCATTTATGATACCGTTTGTAGCAAACTCAGCATCCGCAAGCTCTAATAGCGCATAAGGTATTGCTAGATTTCGTTGTGGGTTTTGACTTGCTACGTATTCGACCCATATACCTGAGGCATGTCTTGCTCGAATACGTGTATTACCTTCTGAACGTCCGTCAGACGATTGAAATTCACTTCTTGAACTGTAATAGTAGTTCGTTTCTTTATTGTGAATTAAAACAGAGAAACTATTTATCTCTAAGTAAACAGACAATTTATCGTTATCAAGGACCAACTCATAACCCATGTCTTCTTTCTCTTCTTCTGAGTAGTCAACTTGGTAATATTGATGATAATCATTGACCAGTGTTGGATCAAAGTCATCTTTTTGAGTGAATCTCGAACTTTCTAATAACATTTTATCGATGTATGGAAAGTTTTGATTTAAATCGATGACAAGTCCTTCCGTATTTTTTGATTGACTTGCATTGACAATCACAAAAGAAAACGTAACGGTAATTACCACAACAATCAAGTACTTAATTAGTTTAACCACGACTTGTCACCTCCTTAAAGATATCAACAAACAACATAACGATTTCGTTTAATAAAATATAAACGATTCCAACCATAAGTAAAATCATTAACCCTGTAAATATTGAAATAAAAATATTACCTAGGGTTTGTTTCATTTCGTAAAAATGAATCTCTTTAACCATTACAATCATGTAGATTACAAACACAATTACTGCAAGATTGAATAGTGAACTATAAATGAATGCTTCATTGCCTGTAAGTCCATGTGACATAATACTTAAAATAGGTAATGCGATGATAAAAGGTAATAGTGTGTAGGCTGATGATTGAAAGACATCTCTTAATTTTCCTTCACCATCTCTGATACTACAAACTAAATAATTACCAATTACAAACAAGAAAAACGGAACAAAGACCGTAATGATTTCTTGAAGGAAATCAATCTCTGATGGAATCTTATTGTTGAATTGGAAGTTCGTATTATACCCATAAAATATATAACTTAGGAAAAAGAGCATCAAGTAAATGAATGCGGAGAAATTACTTGTTTTATTCTCTCGTTTGATGCCATAATATCCGTCTTGTGGGTGTCTAAGCAGGTAAAAACCAAACATCAACTCATTATATAGTTTAAAGCGTTTTAAATATTTATGCCCATCTTTAATTGGTTTAAACACGACTCGATAAACTGGAATAAAACGGTTGACAATAGCTAATACGATTAAAGCGATGATCACATAAATGATCCAACTTGCGCTATCTAAGAGTGCTTCGTTTCTAACTTCCCAGTACGCATTCGAATAACCTTCACTGTGACGACTAATCTCATAGTATTGCATCGCTGTTTCGTAATTGCCTTCTGCAAAGAACGCGTCTCCTATGCCTTTATTAGCCAAATCAAAGAGTGCATTCATCTTTAAGACTTCTTGCCACGGTCCTTTGGACTCTTGATACCTACCTTGTTGGTAAAGTGTAATGGCTTCATGAACTAAATCAGCAAATTGAGTCGGTATAAATACTTGTAGACTTGAAGCGCCTTTATCTAAGACATAAATGTTATTCTTACTATCAACCGCGATTGACGATGGCGATTGAAATAAGCCCTTTTGACTGAGGTAGTCTTTCCCAGAGAAGATAAACAACACTTGTCCTTCTGCCGTATATTCTGTAATATAACCGTCATTATTGACAGCGAAAATTGTATCACTTGGACCGACAAATAAGTCTTCTAACCGGTTAAATCCCCAGTTCGATTTTGAGTAAACGAAATTAGCGATATTTAGTTTTAAATACCCTGGTACGTCTTTTGTGGTTGTCAAAATTAAGCCATTTTGATCAACTGCGGTATTGTATACCGGCTTTGGAATCATCTTAAACCACGTTCGTCGTTGTTCTTCATCAAATAACAGTGATTTAACGATGTTATCCCACGTGTTTGGTATTCTATTTCCACCAAAGAATCCAAAGAATTCACCATTGTTTTTAAATTCAGCTAATCCGTTAATCGCGCCAGCTAAAACTAAGTAGACATTATTTCCTTTGTCTGTAACAACTTTCGTTGGTTCAAATTTATCCAGTTCACTAAAATATACCGAACCTTGTGGTTTTTCATAAGTAACTTCAACCACGTAATCGTCTAATAGGCTGTCATAAACAAACTTAAATGCCTTTTTATGACCCAAATCAGCGACATATAAATGACCATCTAGTCCAACGTGTACGCCTTTAGGATCAAGTAGAAAACCATCACCAATCACGCGTATCTCTTCTGTTTTCAAACTGTATTTTATGACACGTTTGTTTTTAGTGTCAGCAATGTAAATGTTATCTTCTTTATCAATGGTAATATCTTCAGGTTCATTTAAAGTTAAACCCTCGATACTACGATTGATATTCAGTGGTAAGTAAGCATCTTGGGTTGGAACCACACGACCTTGTGTGGTTGAATAGGTAAAGGTTGTGTAGGTCAACCCGTTATTAGCGGTAATCATTGATGGGACAAACATCAATAAACTAACCGATATAATCGCAATTAATAGTTTTTTCATTATTTAATCCCCGAATGTGCCATGGTATTCATGACTTTACTTTGAAGGAATATAAATAGTACTAAGTTTGGAACAAACATCAATAACCCTGCGGCAGCCGCCATGCCTTGCCCTGCGACGGTGTTGCCTTGTGCGGAGGTTAAACTCATCATGTAAAATGCCAGCGTTCGTTTAGATTCGTCATTAATGAACGTTGTTGAGGTTGCTACGTCATTCCAAATTGCTTGGAATGCCAGAATACCTACGGTTGCAATGGCTGGCGAAATAATTGGTCGAATGATGTGCAAGAACACTTGCATTTCAGATGCACCATCTATTTTTGCAGACTCAATCAATTCATTTGGTGTTTGATCAATAAACTGCTTAATCAAAAACATCGCAACAGGCATCACAACAAGTGGTAATATGTGTGCAAAATAGGTATCAATGATTCCCATTTTAGCTATAATCAAATACCTAGGGATACCAACAGCAATTGGTACGAACATTAAGGCGATTGTATTAATTTCGAACAACATCTTCTTCCCTTTAAAGTGTAACTTTGATAGACCATAGGCAGATAAAGATGTGATGGTTATCGCAACAAATACGCCAATGGTTGTAACAAAAATACTGTTAATTAAATACCTTGAAAAAGGAATACCAGTAGCACTTGTTACTCTTGATAATTCCATAAAGTTATCAAACGTTGGATTAATTACAAAAAACCTAGGTGGAAAGGTAAACAACTCCGATTGAGGTTTAAATGCATGATTAAAAATAAATAATATCGGTAATAGCATTAAAATTGCTAAAGGTATTAAGAATAGATAAAACGGTAGTTGACTCTTATGAAAAGACGTTGGATTTATTTTTGTGCCTTGAAAACTTGCCATAGTTAATCCCTCTCTCCTAAAATCTTTTGTGTCACCTTCGACAATAAGTATACCATCATCAATAGTACGACACTAATCGCAGACGCATACCCCATCAAGTAACGAATGAATCCAAAATCTTCGATGTGGTTAACAATCAGTTGCCCAGCATATTGCGGGGTTGGGTTAGACCCTGATAATTGTACACCAATGGCTCCGGCTTGAAATGTACCAACCACCGCCATCACCGCACCAAAGAGCATTTGAGGCTTCATTTGTGGAATTGTGATAAAAAATATTTCTTGTGTTCGGTTTTTAATGCCATCCATATAAGCTGCTTCATATAACGTTTGATCGATGTTTAAAACCCCAGCAAGCATCGCAAGAAAGCCAACGCCCATGGAACTCCAAAGTGAAACGACAATCATGATGTTCATTAAATACGCAGGTGATTGTAGAAACTGGATTGGTTCTAGTATAATCCCCCAATTAATCAGCATGCTGTTAAGATAGCCGCCAGAGTCACCAGAGAATATGATTCGCCACATTGAACTCATTGCGACCCCCATGGTGAGCGATGGTGAATAAAGAATGATGGCTAATACTGTTCTTGATTTACCGGGTATTTGTGCTAACATCCATGCCAATAAAAATGACAGTAAATAACCAATTGGTCCAACGATTAAAGCAAACTTTATTGTATTTGGTAATACATTTTGCATAAATACCGTATCGACTGTGATCAACTCAATGTAGTTAGTAACACCAATGTAGTTTGGTGTTTGAATCGAGTTAAAGTACGTAAATGATAACCCAATTGCAATGACAACTGGCACAATAATGAACACGGCAAAAAGTATCCAATAGGGTAAGATAAACCACGCTGGGTGATTCATTCGTTTAATCATGGTCTACCTCCGTTAACCACCGGTCAATATTATATATACTTGGCACGGTGTAATCTTTGATTACTACGTTATTCTCAACGTAGCCAAATTCGCTCATCTTATACAAGATTTCTCGATTCGATATACGCATGGCATCATCAAGCGCTAATCTAGGATTAACGTTATTATAGACGATGCTACTCCACGCATTTGATATTTCACGTTCAACCATGTACGCCCCTGGAATTCTTGAGGCTTCAATGCCATAATTCCACTGTTCTAAGACAACATCTTTAAACTCTTCTGGCATTGAAGAGGTCTTAAACGCCTCGATGTTCGCAGAATTCCAAAAATACTGTTTACCATAGGTTGTTTGTAGTAAGAAGCCAAAGTCGGATTGGACATCAGTAGACATCCACCACTTTAGGAAATCAAACGATTCATCTTTATGCTTGGTCGAACTTAGTATCATTGAGCCTTGTGCACCAACGGCTGAGTATCTGACGATCTCATCTTTTTCTTCATTATAGACACCCGGATGTAAATCCATTTGCCATAGACCGTCTAATTCAGATGCCGCGGTTGATAATAAAATATAAGTCGATAAATCACTCACACCAATCGGTAACAACCCATATCTAAAATGATTATAAAAGTTCGCTACTCTTTGAGGTAAATTGTAGAGTGTGAATAATTCACTCATCAATTTAATCCCTTGAAGTGTTTGATCACTATTGATTGCTGTACTCATGCCATCAGGTTGGTATAAGTCCCCACCGAATTGATAGATAAATGGCAGTGTAGCAACAAATGGTTTAAGCCCTTCATATTGCGCTAAAGGCACAAAGTAATTCATACCATAACTTTGAAGTAGGGGTAATATCTCAATAATTTCATCCCAGGTTTGTGGAACGTCCGTAATACCAATTGAACTTAAAATATCCGTACGATAATACGTTACCCAAAAGTTTTGTGTTTCTGGTACCCCATAGACGCCATCTTCAAACACATATGGAATCATTGCACCCTTAGAAAATTCACTTACCATCGCTTCATAACCTTTAAATTGCCTTAAATCCAATGAAGCGTCTCTGATTGCAAACTCATAAGGTATCCAGTGATCCACACCAATGGCAAGATCTGGTGCATCCCCACTGACGTTTGCCAAAATCAATTTGTTTTGATCGGGCATTTGTGAGAGTGTTACTTTCATATCGCCATCGTATTGTGAATCGATCATCATTTGCATGATTTCGATGTATTGTCTTGGGTGATTGACCCAAACGATCAACTCATCGCTACTTCTTCGTGATGTTGAGTAAGGGTTATTAACAAACGAGAGCACTAGGCGCTTAAATCCCTCAAATGTGCTTACAAATATATTCGAATAAGGTTTTTTCATTTCGGTTTTACCATAAAAAACACTTCGTTCAATTTCTAAGTTTGAACGCATCAAACGCTGCATCAAATCGCCTAAAAACTGATTAACTGAGGAGTCACCGTCCGAAAATTGGACCATGCGTGATGGCAGTTTGTTGATGCTTTTAGCAATATCTCTCAACCGTTTAGCGGCCACCTTCAAATTCGAAATTTCTGAAGGTTCGTCCGTATTTGAGAGTGTTTTTAAATCTTTATACGCTTCATCAAGAATTGTTGCCCAAGAAAGCACATCTTCTTTAGCGGTTGGAAAATATGTTTCAATGTCCCAGTCTCTGTAACGATCCGTACCGCCAGAGGTGTATTTCTTTACACGAAGTGACAAGTCTTGAATTTGACTCATGACGTACTTGATGGTTTCAATTGTCGTTCGGTATGGGTACAACACCGCTTCTAATGTCAATTCGTTAGTACCTTCATTCAAATAGATTAAGAGTGGTTTTTCATCTTCATCTGTCAGTGTTCGGTTCATAAACGACGTTGTGTATGGAAACGCATAGCTTGAAAGTAAGTCAAATGGTACTTCACCATTGACGTATATTTTTCTAAAAACAGGCATGTCTTTGATCATGTACTGACGATACTTAAAACCAACGTGATAAAATCCGCTTTTTTCTACTTCTATTTGATAAGTAATTGATTGGCCACCATTTTGCCAAGAATCTCCAAAAATCGTATTCATTTTTAAAAATTGCGTATGATAATGCATACTTGATGGGTCTCGTTCAGCTCTTAATCGGATAGATGCATCCGAACGCTCTTTAATGTCCTTGGCTGATATCTCGATTCGTTCTTCTTGAAGTACTGCGTCTTTGTGTGTTGCTAAATAGGTATCATAGTCCGCAATCACTTCATCTTGAACAAAGTGAATTTTACCGATTAAATAACTTCCTGAAACATGTTCTAAACTGAGTTTATCGCCTGGTTCAAGGTAGAACCCAAATAATCCATCGTGCATCCCTTTTAGATCTTTTAGCGTTGCCTGATTCCATTCGAATACTTTGCTTGAACTCGGTTGAATCTCATTTTGGTAGCGATCGAGTTTAAATTCGGTTGAATCAAAAACCCATGAGGAATCTAAAATTAACGTTCTTGCTTCATAGAATGGAAAATCATCGTTAATCTTTAACGCAATTTGATTCGATTGGACCGCTTCAGAAACATCGGTGTAATCAATGCTAAGATAATAAATCCCAGCCGTAGTGATTTCCAAATCAAGCTCTAGTCGATCACCTTTCTTATTGAATAAAATAAGCTCTTTCGAACTAATGTCTGGATTTGACTGATAATACGTATCGATTTGATTTTGATATTCTTCGTTCGAGTGATCTATTTTTTGATAACTAACCATATCAAATGGGTCAAAACTACGAACAATGTTCGTCTTTTGATGGCCATATTGTCGATAGTCAAGTAGTTTAGCCGTGTAGTTGTCTTCTTCTTGATTTATCGCGCTTGATTCATACGTGTTGGCAAGCTTTCGTGCGTCAAAAAAATCATTATTTTCACTTGTCTTAAAAAATGAAAACACCACCACTAAAGACAAGCTAATAACGATTATTGATAATATGGTCTTTTTTAAACCGAATAAAACAAAAAAGTTTTTCACTTTCTTCAACTGTCTTTGTACGGCGATATAAAACCTTGTTTTTTTGACTTTTTTAATCATAATTGCCTCCATTTGATATGGTATCAAGAGGGGTTTTTATCCCCCTCTTGATGACCTTATTAATTATTCGTCTTTACCTAAATTTGCAATTTGGGTACTAACTAATTCATTTACTTTTGCATTCCATTGTGCAGCGAATGTTGGTACTGCGTCAGGTCCAGCGACTTGAAGCGCTGCCCAACCATATTCATTTTCAGCGTCATTCACCCATGACCAGAAATCTTTATACCCAGCTAACCATTTATCAAGGTCAGGTTTTGAGTGTTCGATACGATCAAGTGTGTATTCAATACCTTCAATACCATCAACTAATGTATACACTTTGTCCCATACGCCAGGGTAATCAGCAATTGGGAAGCGATCTAAATAAGCAGGCGTTTTGCCTTCTGAAATGGCGGTTTGACGATCTTCTTCGTATAATTCAATACGTGCGTTCCAACCATCTCTACCATAAGTCATCCATTTAGCTAACAAATAAGCTTCTTCCGGATGTTCGGTTTGGCTTGAAACGGCTGCATAGTCAAGAATGGTCGGTGGGAACAAGCCTTCTGAACCACTTGGATATGGCCAGAAACCTAAATTAATACCTTCTTCTTTAGCTAATTGAATGTAGTTAAATTGCCATGAACCTTCAATATCCATCGCACCATAACCAGTGTAGATGATGTAGCTTTGTAGTGCTGGTGTTGCTTCCCAGTCTGCTGCTGGGTATCTAGATGTGACACCAAGGTTTGTTTCATAGTTGTCAATTTCTACTTTAGCCTTCATTGCTTCAATCCAAGCTTCTGATTCATAGTTGAAAGAAGTTCCATTCCATGTATCATAACCTGTCTCTGCATCATTCATCATTGGCCAAACTTGTTGGAAATCAGGTGCGCCATACCAAGTATCAAACCCAACGACTAAGTTTTCAGTGTTCACGATGTCATAGTTTGTAATTGCTTTTGCAACTTCAACAAATTCTTGATGGGTCCAGTCTTTTACTGGGTAACCATTATTATCAATACGGTATTTTCCTTCAACCGTTGTTAAATTCTTTTCAGCAAAAATATCTAAGTTGATAAAGATACCTTTTAAGAATTGGAACGAAGGAATTGCGTAACGGTGTCCATTGTAGACAGCCGTTTCAGCAATGTTTGGATAGACGAGTTTTGCGTCATCGTCATTATCCCAATAGGTTTTTAAGTCTGCAGTTAGACCTTTATTAACAATTGTTGGCACGTTATCGGTTGCAAAAACGTCAGGTAGTAGACCATTTTGTGCTGCAATCTCTAAGTTACCAGTAAAGGCATCACCAGAACCAGCGATGTCGGTTGAAATGGTTACGCGAATGTGTGGGTATTTTTCCATAAACTTATCAATCATTCGTTTGTTGATGTCTTGGTTTGCCCAGTCAGCGTATCTAAGTTCGATTTTCTTTTCAGTTGATCCTTCGTCTTTACAAGCAGCTAGGGTAAAGACAAATAGAAAGGCAACCAATAGAGTAAGTATTTTTTTCATGTGCGCCTCCTCTTATGAATTTAAGTTTTGATAAACCATCACTTCAGAAATGACAAATTGGCCAACTTCTGAAACCAATTCGCCACCTAAAGTACCGAAATCTAATTCTAGTTTAACGTTAGTTACTAGATTAGCGACAGTAAAATCAACATATACCACTTTTTCTACGTCTTTTTCAACGTTAAAGTCGTATTTTGTCTCTGGCAATAACGATACCCAGCCAGCCTCAGGTAACACTAAGTTCACACGGAAATCACGTGTAACACTTGATGAGATAACTAACTTCAAGCGATAGCTGCCTGGTGTTAATTGATCGATAATTTGATAGAAATGTGGGGTGTATGCTTCACCACCAAGTGCTGTGACGTCAATCACTGCTTGACCATTTTCTAAAACCATTGTGCCTTCACCGGCACCTGAGTTATCATAGAAGAAATCTTCAACGGTTTCTGCATTACCATTTTTCATAAGTTCTACAGTTGTTTCATCTTCAATAAATGAGACATTATCAAACATCACTTTGATTGGATTTACTGTTTCACTTGCTTCAAAACTTTCAATTGCATTACCAAACTCAAATTTAAATTCGTATGGTAACTCACCATTTGCGCCTGATACGACAGGAATAACAAACGTTTGTTTTGTTGCTGTTACCTCAAGTGCAGTTAACGTTGAAATATTGTTCCATCCGCCACCTTCACCTTGTGTGAAGAAAGGCGATAAGGTTAATTCTTGTGTTGCGTATAAATCAATCTTGAATGTGTATGCTGTATTTGGTGCTAAAATGAATTTTTCAAGATAGATTAATTGTAGTGAATATGAATTGCCTGTGTCGTTATATTTATTTAACGTATAAACAAATTCACCATCAACAATTGCCATATTAGCAACTGAACCTTCCCAATCGTTGTGGAATGCTTGCCATCCAATGTAACCAAAGTCACCATTGACGATGTTTTCATCCAGTACTGCTTCGTGTAAGCTAATGTTATCAAACGTTAAGGTTGACGCTTGATAGTTTGCTGTTGTTCCTAAATCAAACTCAAACTTAGTGTCTGCAGTTGATTTAAGTGCTGTAAAGATATACTCAAATGTTGTAAATTCATCTGTTACATCAATAGCTACAGCCTTAATGTGTTCGAAATAAGTAACATCTTCTGTGATAACAAAATCAATGTCTCTTGTAACTGATGATTTCACGTCAAAGCGAACACGGTAAGTTTTACCTTCGATTAACGATACTCTTTGAATGAATTGTACTGTCCAAGCTTCGCCGCCACTACCAGGGTTTGAAATAACGATTTCAAATGTTTCATCAACTTCGTTGACTGTACCTGTTGCAACTGCAACGTCATCCCATTCTTGTAACCACATCGACCATTCAGGTGTTACTTCATCTAGTGGTTGACTAAAGTCACCATTTTTGATTAAGTTCGTATCACTAAATTGCATACCTACAATTTCTAGAGTCATCACAAAGCTAGCTTCGTTTAACGCAGCATCACTTACAGTGTAAGTTAGTGTATATGTTGTTTCTTCCGTGGTGTCAATTTCAGTAACAACAACACCATCAGCATCTTTAACTTCAACTGCAATTTCTGAGGTTAAATCGCCATCAACTAGGTCATAAGCGCTCACACCAGCAAGTGGATTAAAGGTAGCCCCAACTAGGATAGATTTTGAAACTGCAAGTCCAGTGAATTCAGGTGCTTTAGTATCTGGATCAGCAATTGACTCCTCAACATCAACCCAGTCAAATTCGACTAAAGCGTCAACTTTGTTTGTTCCAACCGTACCAAGTTCGAATAAGATACCACCACGTTTATTATCTAATTTGTGTGTAAACTTAAATGAGAACTCTTGCCATTCGGTTGTGAGTGTAAAGTTTTCAGTTTGTTTTTCTTTGAAGTCGATAAAGTAAGGTGCTGCGGTTAGTAGTTCACCAACGTTAACGTTGATCACTTTTTCAGCAGATGATTTCGCTCTAAATGAGACTTCATACGTTTTATCTTGTTCAAATGGAACATTCATTTGGCCAAATCTTGGTGTGTATGAGTTTGCCCCAGCAACCACATCGGCTTGTAGAATACCATCAACGGCACTTAGTGTCATTGCTGCCCCATCACTAATGTAGACAACTGAGTCACTATTCCAGCCACCAACGCCTGCTGAGAAATCTTTGTTCACAAGCATTTGTCCTTCAACTGCTTCAGGGTCTAATACGGTGAGGTATCTAAAACGACTCCAAGTTTCACCGTTTACTTCGACGTTATATTTGATAACCACTTGACCTGGGTCTTGTGTATCTAATAAATGACTGCTACTGACCGTTGCACTTGTAATGTAAGTGATTTTGTCAGAATAATCAGTGCCGTCGTCTCCAATGGCTTTGACGCCTGCTAAGACATTGAATTCAGATCCGAATTTAATGTTTGCAACGTCGTCGGCGCCTCTAAATTCAATATTACCTAGTGTTTTTCCGCAACTTGCTAGAAACAATCCACTAAATAATAGCCCAACTAATAATAAAGCTTTTTTCATTTCTTTTCCTCCCTTTTTATAAATACTTTTATGACTAAACCGTTCTTGTTACGAACGTTTAATGCCTGTTGCCCTCTTATTGAATCTTTAAAAACAAATGTTTGACCTTGATCGATCACTTCTATTTTTTCGATCACCGCTTCTTTATCATAGGTATCGACTAAATCTGGATTGATGTAGGTAATTTTTGAGTCCATGAACGTCGTTTTTACCTGTTTATCTTTAAAGAATGAGTGATTTAAATTGGGCTTCAAGTATAAGACCAGTTCACCGTTCTCAAATTTAAATAATTCATTGCCATAAAACATCTGTTGATAAATCGATAACATTTCTGCGGTTGATCCTGACAATCTAGAAACAAACCCTTGCCCATGTCGTTGCTCATCAGGGTTTGTCCCTGTGACAATGAATGAAGAATTTTCTAGAATTGATCTTCCATAAACGTTCTCATCCATGAAACAAACAAAATTAGTCTTTATTTCTTGATAAAATTCTTCGTATAGCCCTGATTTGATTAAACCTAGAAGATATTTATAGGTCATGTGTAAGAAATTCGACTCGCGTTCTAACCAACCTTTGGTAAACGCACGTATACGCCCAATTTCATTCGAGTAGTTATCCAGTGGTCTAGAAGTTTGATAAAACTTCATCTTTTTGTCATAAAGCTCACTGTGTTTGACCATTTCATAAATACCCTTTGACGTTTTCACATCTTTCGATTGTTTAAGATATCGAGCTGGTGCCTCAAGAAATTCTGTAATTGGGTGTAGTTCAAACGCTTCTACTTTTACAAATGTTTGTCCATCTACTTCTTTAATGATGGTTGACTCTACGGCCTCATAGGTTAAATAGGTCGGTAACATTGGACTAATTGATTTGGCTTTCACAAGTGCTTGATCTAAGTCATGATCAATTTTATTCAATACCTCATCGAATTGATCGATTTCTACTTCCTTTATGCCCTTAGGTGTCAGTACATTGAGACGATATAATTCAACCGCCTCTTGTCTTAGTTCCCACTGTTTGTGTAATGATTTATCACTAATACAAACGTAAGCTTTTGAAAGATCCATCAGTTCAGATAAAACGTGGACGGATTGTCCTCGATAGTCTATTTGAACACTCTTTAAGAATTTCACAATTCGTCTTAATTCGATCATTTCTGATACACCGGATGAGAATAATGCTGGTAAACCATTCATCGCATCGTTCCAACCAGGTTTGTCTGCTTCATATGAAATTCCTATGCCATAAGGATCTAATAAACCATACTTTGTAAGAACTAAGGTAATCATTTTAGAATAGAGTTCTACTTTAATCTCTTCATTACCTACTTTTAACCACTTGCCTTGATCAGAAAGGTGTTTTATCCCATGATACTGCCTAATTTTACCATCACTTCGTTTAATGTACTTTTCACTACGTGGTTTTACGTAAATATTTGAATTAAAGAATCGGTAAAAACGATCACTAAACAATAAGTCTTTTTTTGTTTCTGGGTAGATGGCTAAATATGCCTCGATTAAATCTTGTAGATACGTAAAGTGGTCTTGCCAGTAGCCTTCACCAAAATTCGCTTCAATTTGAACGCTTGAATCCTTTAATATGTCTCTTAGTATTTTTTCAGCCTCATCAAAGGTGTGTAGACCTTTAACGAGTGAATTAATGACTTGCCCAGGTGTAAATGGCTTATCTATGATCGACGCAAGTTCTTTTGGTGGTGTTTTAGTATAAATAAACTTTAACCCTTCAATCGAAAGCGGGTTGTAGCCATCGGCTTGAATTAAACTGTAAAAGTGTCTGATGTTATGATCTTTTACCTCCGGATAAAAGAGCACATCATTTCGTCTGTTTTGTAAAACATCTCTAAAATTACCATTGCCTTGTGAGTAAAACTCAGGTTCAATGACATAAAAGTTATAGTCTCTTTCCAAGTCACCATGTTTCCTTGAAAACAGATGGTACGCCACAGGACCGTCTTTTGTTTCAAACACAAAAGGCACACCACCTCTTAATAAGTTATCGAGGAAATTTTGCTTCATGTATTGATCAAACGCTTGGCTTGAGGTTGTTAAATCGATTGGGTTGGTTAATTCGGTGATGATTTGTTCGTTTTCGATTTCTTTTTGATTGAAATAACTTAGATTCACCTTACTTGAAAACGTAGTTAGATGATTTGAATCATGCGTATAACCATATAGACTGCAAATGGTAACTTGGTCTTTTAAGTGTTTCTTAAATCCGACAAAGCCACAAGCGACTTGATTAACAAAGACTTGTTTTTGTTCTTCTAATCGATCAATACCACCGTTGGTAAAATTGACTGGTGAGTCGAAGCCTGTGTCATAACCGAATATGAGTTTTGTATCCGCATACAGTTTAAATTCGGTGTTTGAAACGGACGAAATCATGAAATGACCGTCAGTTACATCATTTATAACCGCACTGTCTGCTGTACTTGCGCGTAGTTTATAAAATGCATGATTGTCTTTTAAATCCACATCCATCCAACTTTGAAGTAAATTGGACACCGCTTTATATCCACCATAATCAATCCCACTCGGTAGGATTTGTGTCAAACCATCGAGGACTTCAATCTCTAATGGCTGATCGCTGAGGTTAATAACCTCTACTTTTCTCATTAACGCACCGATGGGTTCATTTGGTAGCGTTAAGTAGGTCACTCTCACCATGATCTTGATTTCGTCAATCGTATCTTCAATCACGAGTTTATCTGGTGAAATTGACATTTTTTCTTTAAATGTTTGATGTTTAAAAAACTCATATGTTTCATTGTTGAGTCGTATAAAGGTTCTAAACCCGATACGACTTGTGTTTAAATACGCTTTATTTGCTGGATAAAATTCCAAAATTTGACCGTTCTTATCTCGAACACCAAATGAACTAATCGCTTGTCCACGATTCACATAAAATGACCAAATTGGAATACCCTTTTTACCAGCAACGCCACTCAAGAAACTAGAAAATGGCTTCTTTGACTGGTAAGATTCCATTACGAATTGATTATTGATAACTGCCATCATAGCCTCCTAAGGTAAATCGATTTCCTAAACCAAGTTTAACATTTAACATCATTGTTAATATTTCCATTAAAAACGCTTTCAAATGTTAGGAAATCGGTTTCTTTGTTTTTCATTATTATAATATCACAAAATGTAATCGTTTACAAGTATCTGAATCGATTATTTTGTTGATTCTCTTAAAATTAAACTCACTGGCACTTTAATCAGTATTTCTTGTTTCTGATTACTGTGCTCTATCATGTTAATCAATGCTTTTGCAGCTGTTTCACCTATCATCACCTTGTCCTGTTTTACGGTGGTTAAGCTTGGGGTGAAATGTTTAGCAAATGGAATGTCATCAAACCCAATAATCTCGATATCATCAGGCACTTTAATTTGGTGTTCCTTAAGCGACTTTAACACACCAAGTGCAATATCATCTGAACCAACAAGAATCGCTTTTGGTAAGACTGGGTTTTCTTCAATTAACTTGTTTGCTGCGTTTACACCACTAGTAAATCCAAAGCTCTCTGCCTCAACAATATAGGATTTCTTGATGGGTAGTTTATTTGTTTTTAGATAATTCATGTAGGTTTGGTAACGAATATAAAATGATCTTGATTTCAATGGTCCTGTGATAATTGCAACGTCACTGAGACTTCTATCTTTAAATAGATAGTCTAGTGATTGGATTATACCATCTTCATTATCCGAAATCACAGACGTTATTCCAGGTATGACAATATCCGTTGATACGCAAGGAATATTTTTGTTTGCCAGTTCAATAATTCCGTCGTCATTCGCCTCACCGACGACAATAAAGACACCGTCAACCTTTTTATTCATACACCACTCATAATAGCTCATCTTATGTTCACCTAATTGAGTAACGATAAATGAGAGCTCATAACCTTCTTTTTCAACGTACGATTTAAAATTTTGTAGAATTGATGCAAAGAATGAATGCTCTAATCCTATTTTTAAATCTTCCGAAAAAACAACCCCAATGGTATAGCTTCTCTTACTCTTTAGCATTCTTGCACTTGTTGCTGGGACGTAACCAACTTCTTTGATGTAATCCAAAACGCGTTTTCGTGTTTCTTCTGAAACGTTACCGGTTTTATTGATTACCTTCGATATCGTCCCTGGAGATAACCCCAACTCAGTTGCAATATGATATATTGTTCGTTTCATTATTTTTCACATCTTTCATATACTTTCACGTATTTAAATCGAAATTTTTGTGGTAAGGCAGTATCATCAATTTCGCCACCCCACCAGCCACCCATCGCTAAATTTAGAATTAAGTAATGTGGTTGACTAAATGGCCAATGGTCATCAATGGTAACTTCTTCTTTTTTAAACGTGACTTTGTGTACGTCATCGACGTAAAATGATATTTGACTTTCATCCCAAACCATCTGATATTCGTGAAAACCAGATAAAAGTCCTTCGTCTTTATAAAAGAAGGTCGGTTGAGTTTTAATCAAGTGGTTGTGTTTTTTTGTATGAAGGCTAAAATGGACTTGACCTAAGTTTGAACCCACGTGTTCTAATAAATCAATTTCGCCACAATCTGGCCATGGTGTTCCTTCTTTAAATGAATTGCCTAAAAACCAAATGGCTGGCCACGTGCCTCTGCCGGTTGGTAATTCTGCCATCACCTTCACTTTCCCATACAAGATTGGCTTCTTATTATAAGTGATTAATTTACTTGAAGTATAGTCGTTCCCTTGATAGGTTTCTTTTTTTGCTTCTATCGTCAATATACCATCTTTTATGTAACAGTTTTCAAGACGGTTTGTATAATGTTGTTGTTCATGATTACCAAATCCATGCCCCCCGGTTTCAAAGGTCCATATGGATTCGTCTGGTAGTCCATCGTTTTTAAATAAGTCTTCCCAAACTAATTTATACATCTTTAACCCACCTTATGTTTTATAATAAATGCTCTTTGTTCAAGTGACAATTCATAATGAGGTGAATTCTCATCACAGGTGTCTTCATTTTCAATAATGAGTAGTTTTGCATCTTTGGATAGCGTATGATTATGATATACACCTTTTTTCACATTTAATACCACGTTTTTTTGTAGCGAAACGGCTTCGATACTTTGATCTTCATTGAGGAAAAATATGATTGCTTCGCCCTCAAGTAATACAAACGCTTCATCGGTGTTTAAATGGGCTTGAAAATGTGTAATATTATCACAGTCAAGTTCATCGATGTAGTTTAATATGGCCACACGCCAGGCGTTGTAATGAAATAATTTTTGATAACCGATACCATCAAACAGATGTTGTTCATACAATTTCATCAAGATACACCTCCAAATCGCCTTCGATGGACTGAAATTCATTTATGACTTCTTTTCCATTCATTTGAATACTCGCTATTCGATAATCACCATATTCAAGTTTTTTAGGATTATGATAGGTCACTTGAAGTGGTTTATTATGCACATAGGTTTTAATCACTGCAATCGAATCGATAAAATCGTCTTTACTTAGTTTAGGATTTAATCGTAATGTGCCAAATGACAGTTCAATTCCAAAGACTTCCGTGCGTAATAGTTTTAATAGCCATGTCGCACTTCCGGTCAAATACAGGTATTTACCAATGCCTTCATTGTTAAAGTATTCTGGAATACCAAGACAAACGACAGATTTATCTTTAAACGCTTGATTAACGAGTGTTTGATAGGCTTCTCTTCCTTGTTTAACGAAATTGTATTGGTAAAGACCATACGCGTACATTAAGCTCATGTGTGAAAATACCGCACCATTTTCTTTGGTACCATAAGCAAAACCATACGCTCTTCCCATGTTCATTTTAACGTCTTGATAATTTGAATTTAATCGGTAACCACCAATCATACGATCAAATAGATGTTTTTTTGTCACATTAGAGACTTTTTTTGCTTGTGTTTTACTTAGTGTTTGATTTAATAATGCCATCGTTTGCCCAGTTAGGGATAAGGTGCTTGAGGAATCAAGAAAATTTCCATCGTTATCAATATAACTTTGCAGGCCACCCTCACGCATGAAAGCGTACTTGTTAATTTGTTTTAAGACTAGGGTTGCTTTCTTTGTTAATTCACTAGCAAGTATTTCTTTATCGATTGATACTTTATTGTCTGTAAAATCATGCACATCATCGAAGAATATATCAAGACTATAATTCTTGTTTAAGATCAACTTGGTTAGTGATTCAAACAACTCGATTTTAGGTGTCTCTAATTTTTGAATCAGCTCTGCCAAAACCAATAAATTATTGATGTAAAAATGTGTAAATGCAATCGTTTCACCTTTTTTACTCGCCATATCCAAGCCGTCATTCCAATCCGCATCTTCCAAACGGACAAAACCGTTTGAACCGACGTTATTGATTGCAACAACGTTTTGCAATATCAAATGTTCAAGGACTGTCCCATAGATGGTATCGTTCTGGATTTTTAATTGATGGTTAGTACTTTTTTTCGTTTTTGTTTTTTTCGTGTAATGTGTAAACTGATCATCAAAATAAGTTTGGGTTTCAAGTAAAAAACTCAAATCCCCGGTTTCATCAATATACATTTTTGTCGTTAAGAGCGGCCAAGCGGCGTGATCACTCCAAACACGTACAATGTTATTTCTGTCCGCTAAGAACTCACCAGCTTTATCACCGATGATGGTAGCATTCGAGCCATCAATTCGTACACCAGCGAAGTTGTTAAGTAGTAAACTACGACATTCTGAGTCGTTATACATGATCATCGAGATTAAATCTTGCCACAAATCACGCCAACCACGCCCGCCTTTACCATAATCATGATGAGGCAAGTATGAATTGCCTTGAAAGCGCCTTAAGATTGGTTGAATCGGTATATAGTTTAATTTTTCACTGTATTCGAGATTTTTCATGTGAAATTGAAGTTTGCTTACTTCCTTCGTAAAATAGGTTTTTACTTCCTCAAAAGCAATCGCGATTGTTTTACTTTGACTGTATTTATTAAAGGTACTGATTAATTGTTCTTTTGAATGATTTATGCCTAAATTGAAATAGAGTGTGATTACTTCCTGACTTTTGACTTCAATGGTTTTAAAAGAGATACCTCCGAGTGCTTCTTTTCCTTCAACATAATCTCCCGTTTGAACTAGAGAATCTAATCCTTTTGGAAATTGCAAAGACCCATTTTTAACGTAATCCTCAAGTGAAGGGTAATAGCCTTCAACTGATAATTGAGGCGAGGACGCATAAACGCCATAATTAAGTTCATTTTTTTTATGTCCGCGTTCATCAAACGAGAGCGTTGGATTAAGCACGACACAATTTTCTAATACCTCTACTCGATTAAGAAGAGATGTGACGTGACGGTGATCTCTTAGGTTATCCGCACTTCTACCATACAGTGGCGTTGCAACAATCACTTTTAAGCGTTGTGTTTTAGACGTTGTGTTTTGATAAGTAATCACGTTTGATTCCATTAATGCATCTAGTGGGACAAAGGTTGTTACATCAAGTTGGAATTTTTTATTGTGCCTAGTGACTTTTTGATACAGTAGTCCTAATTCGACATCAATTTTATCAGTTTGCTGTGATTCTGAGTTACCATTGAGGAAATGTGGTTTGCCATCAACATAAAAACTGACATGACGTGAAAAAAAGCTTGAGGTCAAGTCAATTTCTGTTGTTGGTTCCAATAAATAGGTGTGATAATCTAGCTTAATATCACCGAGTAGTCTAGGTGTGACATAAGATTTAAATCCTAATTTATTGTACATTGGTATGTAAAATCCTGTATCGTTCTTCAAGTTATTAAATATCACTTCTAAAACTCCCTTCAATGGAAATCGGTTTCCTTACTTTGATTATAATCGATGAGTTTCAAAATGTAAAGGCTTTTATTTTTGTTTTTTTAATGAAGGAAACCAATATACTTTAATATTAATCAATACTTGTCAATCCTAAGAGACAAAAAAAGAAACAGCAGAATTTGCTATTTCTTTTTCATTAACCATAAGTATAAACCTAGTTCTAAAGCGATAGTTATCGCTAAATTTCGTACAAAAACCCACGTTTCATCCTTTAAACTTAATAGATCGCTCAATTCGCTTGACGTAAAGTTGGTTTCAAATCCATTATCGATCAATAAAGATGGATCATATGAACCGATTGGCTCGTTAAGTAAATCGGTTGTGATTAAATCACCATGATAATCGTATAGTTCAAACGTTAGCGCTTCAATGGTTGTTTCAACCTGATAATAGTAAAAACCCATAACGTCAATTCCAAAGCTGTATGCCACTTCTTCTTGACCTTCATAAGTCTTTGAGTCATAAACAATATCACTATTCTTGCTAACGACTAGTTTTGTTTGATCCAAGTCATCATCGATAGATGTGGCATAGTCACCATTTAACACTTGAACAAAAATCACTAACAAACTTTGATTATCGGTTTGTATCACTTGATAAGCCTTGATTCGGTAATTTTCATTAACCACTGAATCAAGCTCGATTAATTTATGATAACTTGCGTTTGGTTGATACTTCAAAAATAATTCATAGTCATTCGTCTTTTTGCTTTCTTCGACTATCTCATGAAATACCTCATTTTGTTTTTGGCTTAAAACAACAAAATACGTTATAAAATACACAAAAATCAAAATACTAATCGCAAACAAACCAAAAACGGTTTTCTTCATCATTAAACTTCGGTTGCGATAATCACAGGAATCGTGATTGGGCTACGTTTTGTCTCTTTGTACAAGAACTTATTCACATCTTCACGAATACTTGTTTTTAAATCGTTCCAGTTGATGTATTTACCCTTGAGGTGTTTTTCAGAAGCTTTCATGAAGACTTCTTTTACACCATTGAGTAATTCTTCAGACTCTTTAACATAAACAAAGCCTTTGGTAACAATTTCAATGTCACCTAAAATGCGTTTAGATCTTGGATTGATATTAGCAATCAATAATAAAACGCCATCTTCACTTAGCAATTCTCTGTCTCTGATTACGATATCATTGACATCACCGATGGCTGAACCATCAATCAAAATGTCACCTGATTTAATTTTATTTTTCAAGAGCACTGGATTACCATCTTTGAAATCTAATACATCGCCATTGTCCATTAAGAACACATCGTTTTGTTGATAGCCCATGTCGCAAGCTAATTTCATTACGGCATGTTGCATACGATATTCACCGATGACAGGCATAATGTATTTAGGTTTTAACATGTTCATCATCATTTTTATTTCATCTGCTGTGGCGTGTGACGTCGATAATAACTTTTTATCGATTACTTTAATGCTCGCATCTGTTCGATAAAGTGTATCTAAGGTTCTTGCCGCCATTTTTTCAGTTCCTGGGATAGGTGAAGCGACCACAATAACGGTGTCTCTTTCGTTTATATGAATTAAACGGTCAACTTTTTTACACATACGTTGTAACATATAAAATGGCTCATGACGATTTCCTGTCACAAGTGCGACAATATCTTTGTCATCATTTTGGTTTTTATCATCGATGTATCTTAAGGCAATTAATGATTCTTTTGGAATATTCAAATACTCCATTTCAATTGCAATATCAACAATGCGCTGTGCACGACGACCAATGATGGCAATTTTCTTTTTAAGTTTATGTGCAATATCGATCACTTTTTGTATTTTTTGCAAGTCAGATGAGAATAATGACACAATAATTCTGCCCTCTGCATTTGACATTGCGGTACTTATTTCTCGTTCTAAAGACTTATTCACTGAACCATTTAAAACAAGGCCAGACCCTAAAGACTCAGTCATCAGGCAGAGTACTTTTTTCTCTGATAGCTCGTTGATTTTTCTAAAATCGGTTTGATACCTAGGATCAGCGCTTTGATCGAATGTATAGTCAGATGTATAAATGATCGAACCCTCTTGAGTTAATATCGCAATACCAACCGACTCTGGGATTGAGTGAGTCGTCGTAAAAAACGTAATCTTTACGTTGTTAAATTTGATAATCGAATTTTGATCGATGACATTTAATTTTAATGTATCTAAGTCAAAGCCTTCTTCTTTTAAATTGTCTTTGATTAACTCCATTGTGAAGTTTGTCGCATAAATTGGTACGTTGATCTCATTTAATATATGAGGAAGTGCACCAATATGGTCTTCGTGACCATGGGTCATGAAGAACCCTTTTATCTTGTTTTTTTGTTCTAATAGCACTTTATAATCCGGAACGATTTCATCGACTCCGAATAACTCAGATGTTGGGTATTTAATCCCTGCATCGATAATAAACAGTTGATTATCAACGTCCACACAATACATGTTTTTACCATTTTCACCTAGACCACCTAGGGCGTATATTTTAATTTGACTCATGTTAACTCTCCTCATTTGTACAGTATCGCAACTTTATTTATTCTATTATACCATTTCTATGATTATTTTCACAAGATATCGACTTTTTTATTCTTATCAATACCAATAATCAAGCAAATTTGCAGTTTATATGGTATGATTATGCTATCAATTCAAACCATTAAAAGGAGTAATCTTATGGCTATTTCATACCCTACACCTAGAAAATCACATGAAAAAAAAATCGATCGTTCCAACTTAGGAATGACCTTAGAATCTGATATTGAAGTAACTAATCAGTATTACTATGATAAAAAAATTGCTGTAATCCATAAAAAACCAACACCCGTTCAAGTGGTTAATGTTAGTTATCCCGCAAGAAACAAAGCAAAAATTGTTGAAGCCTATTATAAAACGCCATCCACCACGGATTTTAATGGCATATATAAAGGTCACTACATTGATTTCGATGCCAAAGAAACAAAGTCAGCAACATCAATCCCACTTAAGAACATCCATCAACACCAAATTGATCATCTAAAAGCGATTACCGAACATGGTGGCATTGGTTTTTTAATTGTTTATTTTAAGGCACATAATGAGTACTATTTACTGCCTTTTGATGTCTTATATAATGCCCATATAGAAAGTCAAACCAAGGGTGGCCGTCAGTCCATTGCTTATCAAACATTTAAAGAAAAAGCGCACCTGATACCGTTTTCGTATCAACCGCGCCTTGACTACCTAAAAATTGTTGATCAGTTGTTGATTAAGCCTTCATAATTGCGCCTAATCGATTGTATGTTAAACTACCGATTAGCATACATAAAATGATTGAACCTAACATGTATGGTCCGTTATAAACAACCGATGCCCAAATACCGGATTCAAAGAAAAACACACCTGAAATCACGTGAAACACAAATCGAAAGAATCCAACAATGATTATGCCTATATTAAACAAAACAATTTTGTTTGAATAGGCATTTTTTATAACACCAGTTAATCCAAGTGCCATAAACGCGAGTGTGTAATCAAATGCAAATGAACCCCAATGGAATGCGTATCCATCAACTAAAAAGTTGATAATCCCATAGGTAAGTCCCGATAAAACCCCATAAAATAGTCCGTTTTTATAACCGATAATGATCACTGGTAACATCGCGATTGAAACGGATCCACCTTGTGGCATTTGAAGAATTGGAATAAGTTTACTAACAAATTCCAAGGCGACAGCAAGTGCAACTAAAATCGCCGACTCTGTCAATTTAATCAAGTTTTTGTCCATATTTCCCTCCAGAAAATAAAAAAATTTCTTTTGGAAATACCAAAGAAATGAACGTTTTAACTATTCCTCCGCTGGCATTATCCAGATCAGGTATTCGGGTCGATTTTTCATCCTCTCAGCCAAATGGCTCCCCGTAGTGATCACTTATGATTATAACATATTTGATTTGATAGTCAATCAATTTAATAATAGACAAAAAGTAGGTGAAAATCACCTACTTATCTTTTATCAATTTTCAATCAAAATAATCATTTTTTAATCTGCTTCTTTTTGCCTAAAATCGCTTGAGCTCTTATCGTCAAGCCATTGGGTAATAACTTAAGCATGACGTGAGCGCACTTGTTTGAAAAACCAGGGACAATCACTGTTTTTTTCGACTCAAGCGCAATTCTAGCCGTGGCATCAGGACTCTTTTTGTAAGCTTCTACTCTTGTTTGAGCAGTTTCATGAAAATTAGTCTTAATTGGGCCAGGACAAACCACTTGAATTTGAATACCCGTCTGTTGTTTTTTAGATTCGTAAGCAACCGCTCGTGTCAAACTTGTGACGTATGATTTTGTCGCATAGTAGGTTGCTTGATACGCCCCTGGGACAAAACCAGCAACCGATGAAATGTTAATAATACGTCCAGGTATGTTTTCAGTCTTAAATTGCTGATAATAGTACTTCATGATGTGATGAAGCGCTTTAACATTTAAATTGATCATCTCAAATTCTTTTTCTAAGGGACTCGAGATAAATGACTCATTATGACCAAAACCGGCGTTATTTACAATCACCGATGGTTGATACACTTTGGCATATTCAAACATCTTTTCTCGATCCTCACGTTTGGTTAAATCAGCTATGTAGATTAACACCTTGACTTTGTATTTGATTTGAATTTCTTTTTGGGCCCTTGCTAAATGATCCAGGCTGCGTGAAACTAAAATTAGGTCATAGCCTTCATCAGCAAGCTTATTAGCAAACGATCGACCCAATCCGATGGCGCCACCAGTAATCAGCGCAATACTCATACAATAACGCCTTCGATTAACGTCACATCGTTCTTTTTCGATCCAATATGAATTGCTTCTTTTAGCGTATTAAATGCATCTTCAATGCCCTTGTCATTTGCATGGATTTCCAAAATGACATCACCAACCATCACGCGGTCGCCTATTTTCTTTTTAAATACGATACCGACTGCAGGATCAATCTGACCATCAACGGTTTCTCTTCCCGCACCTAAATACGCCGCTGCTAAACCGATATCAATGGTTGTCATTGATTCAATGAACCCTTCTTTATCAGCAATTAAAGGAATGATACGACTCGCCTTTTTGAATTTAGATACGTCTTTAATGAAGCTAATATCGCCACCTTGAGCAGACACAAGTTCAATCAATTTATTAAATGCTTCACCATTGTCTAATTTTTCTTTTAATAGCGTCATCGCAGCGTCTTTAGTTGCGATACCGGCATCTTCGATTAAGTAGGAGCCAACTTCTAATACAACGGTTTCTAAGTCTTTTGGCCCATTACCTTTTAAAGTCTCAATCGCTTCAATCACCTCGAGTGAATTACCAACTGAAAAACCAAGTGGTTCATCCATATTTGTAAGGATAGCTTTGACTTTTCTGCCTGCTAGTTTTCCAATGTTAACCATTAATTCCGCTAGTTTTTTCGCTTCTTCTATATCAGACATAAACGCACCGTTACCGACTTTAACATCTAAGCAAATCGCATCTGCACCACTCGCCAATTTCTTTGACATGATTGATGAGGCGATCAAAGGAATCGATCTTACTGTCCCTGTGACATCTCTTAATGCGTACATTTTTTTATCGGCTGGTGTGATGTTTTTAGACTGTCCAATGACAGCAACACCAATTTCATTTACTTGTTTAATAAATGACTGCTCATCTAAAACAATGTTGTAACCAGGGATGGATTCTAATTTGTCTAACGTACCACCCGTGTGACCTAAGCCTCTACCGCTCATCTTTGCAAATTTCGCGCCGCAAGAAGCCACTAGTGGTCCTAAAACCAATGTAACCTTATCACCAACACCACCAGTAGAATGTTTGTCAACTTTGATTCCGTCAATTAGACTCAAATCAAATACGTCACCACTATGCATCATGGCTAATGCTAAATCGGTTGATTCTTGATCCGTCATACCATTAAAGTAGACCGACATCAAAAATGCACTCATTTGATAATCAGGGACTTCCTCATTTGTGTAGGATTTGATTATAAATTCAATTTCATTTTTAGATAACTCTTTGTTATCACGTTTTTTTGCTATTAAATCAAGCATTCTCATCGTTATACACCTCGTATTAATTATATCATAATTGTGTTATAATGTCATAGAGGTGAATTTTGCATGAAAATATGTTTAGTTAGACACGGTCAAACCGACTTCAATAAACTCAAGTTAGTTCAGGGTTGGGCCGATAATCCACTAAATGATACAGGAATCGAACAAGCAACAAATGTTGGCCTATTTTTTAAGAAAAATAATTACGCATTTGATCATATCTATACGTCTCCTTTGATTAGAGCAAAACATACAGCTGAGTTAATCAATCGTCATTTAGAACAACCAAAAAAAATCAAAATCGATTATCACTTTTTAGAACGTGATTTTGCGCTATTCGAAGGTAATAACGTCGATGAAACAATTAAAATCATATCTAAAGAGGGCTTTAATGCTAAAGGTTATGAAGACAACAAACTACTTCTCAAACGGATTGAAAATGGTTTATTGAACCTTTATAAAACTCATAAAGATGAGACCGTTATGATCAGTTGTCATTCACACGTCGTCAAATCGTTTTTAATCCTTTCAGACCCTGAACAATATAATTACTTGACTTACCTAAACAACGCATCCGTCCATTGGTTATCGTTTGATGGTGAAGCATTAACTATTGATCAATTCAATATTGAAGCAAACTAAAAAGAACACTCAAGAAATAAAATCTTGAGTGTTCTTTTCTATATATTTTATTTGTAAAAAAATCTTATGCTTTTATTCCGTTTGTGATTGTATCATTGGTGAGTTTAGCAACTATATCACCAATTTCGCTAGTTGATAGCTGTTCGTAATCGGATTTGTAAAGCGGTTTATGAATGATCACTTTAATCACAGTACGCTTAAATGGTGCACGTTTTTTTACTTCACTTGTTCCCATCATGGTGATCGGTACAATCGGTGCTTCTGCTTTAGTTGCTAGCTTATAGGCACCAGCTCGAATTGCAACCATTTTTTCATCGTCACGGTCTTTAATACCGCCTTCAGGAAATATTCCCATGATCATTCCATTTTTAACACGTTCGATGCCTTCAAGCATTGATTTTGCAGCTTCTCTGTTATTATCTCTGTCGATTTGTATACATCCAATGTACTCAATCCAGTTTTTTATGATTGGAATCTTATAAATCCCTTTTTTAGCTGCTAACGACATTGGACGATTAATCAATGTATATAGAATAAACGGATCCGTGTAAGATTTGTGGTTTGCATAGATAACATAACCACCGGTTTTTGGTAGATTCGATTTACCTGTGACCTTAATCTTTAACCTTAGAGGAAAAATATTTAAGAAATGAACTAAGCTTCGAATATAATAATGTTTAAAACGATTGTCTTTTCTTGTATATTTGGCGTATGGTAATAAAATCACAATGGTCAATATTAAAAATACCCATGCAAAAAAATACCCAAAAAATGCCCACAATAGTGTGTAACCACTTAGTAAATCAGTCTTCGTGTAAGTCGTTAAAATCGTAATAATTAACGCCCAAACTGAAACAAATAGAAATGTAAGCATATTAACCTCTTTCGTATACCGTAAATCTTAGTTCGTCTTCTTGATTTTCACTGATCACTTTAAACATAGAAAGGTCAAACTTTGGAAAAAAGACGTTGCCTTCGTGATCTTTATCTATCCATGTGATGTATAAATAGTCCGCATATTCCAAAGCAATTTGATAAACGGTTTTCCCACCAATTACGATCACATCTTCGGTAGTTTCTTTCAAAAAGCCTTTTAAGTCATTGACCATAATGCAGCCATCAAATGATACGTTATTTAAAGAAGCCACGTAAATTTTACCAAAAGGCAGTGGTCTATCTTTGTAATAACCCTTTAACGATAGATAAGTCATTTCACCCATTAACACGGTCTTGCCTTTGGTATGATTTTTAAAATAAATCAAGTCTTTTTTATAATGCCAAGGCAGTATATTGTCTTTTCCGATTAGCCAATTACGGTCCATTGCCCAAATGAGTGAAATCATACAGCAACCACACCCTTAATCGCTTTATGAGGATTATAATCAGTTAATACAAAATCATCAAATTTAAAATCAAAAATTGATTTTACCGATTTGTTTAATTGCATCTTAGGTAGACTTCTAGGTTCTCTTTTTAGTTGTGTATGAATTTGTTCAAAATGATTGTGATAGATGTGCGCATCGCCAATTGTGTGAATGAATTCACCGGCTTCTAAGTCACATACTTGGGCAATCATCATTAATAATAAACTATAAGACGCAATATTAAATGGTATGCCTAAGAAGATATCGCCGCTACGTTGATACAGTTGAAGTGATAACTTGTTGTTTACAACATAAAATTGCATAAATGCGTGACATGGTGGTAGTGCCATTTGATCTAATTGAGATGGATTCCAAGCGGATATAATAATTCGTCTTGAATCTGGCGTTTCTTTGATTTGCTTAATGACTTGTTTGATTTGATCCACACCAAAAAAATCACGCCATTGTTTGCCATAAACTGGCCCAAGTTCCCCATATTTTTTTGCAAAATCAACGTCTTCTTTTATCTTGTTGACAAATTCATCTAATGATTCATTTTGATAATCGACCGATTTTTTAAACAGTTCGTATGGCCATTCATTCCAAATCTTTACGTCATTATCGACCAAATATTTGATATTAGTATCCCCATTGATAAACCACAACAACTCATGAATGATTGCTTTTAAATACACACGCTTGGTTGTTAAAAGCGGAAACCCATTGGCAAGGTTAAAGCGCATTTGATAACCAAATACGCTACGTGTGCCTGTGCCTGTGCGATCGCTTTTATCGACACCAAAGTCTAGTACGTGTTGACATAGATCTAAATACTGTTTCATTATTTTGCTAATTCAAAGAGGGCTTCGGCATAAATTGCAATACTTAAGAAGAAATCCTCTAGAATAATGTACTCGTTTTTTTGATGGATATACGTTGGTTTTCCTGGGAAATGCGGACCAAATGCAACTGAGTTTTTCATTGCTCTTGCGAATGTTCCACCGCCTGTAGTCATTGGTTTTGCCTCAACATCATTCGTGTACTTCTTATAAACACCCATTAATTTTTGAATCATCTCAGAGTTTGGATCAACGTATAATAATTTTTGATGTTTGCCGATTTCTACTTGCGCCCCAAGCGATTCAAAACCTCTAGATATTTTATCGATGAATGCGTCATAGTCGACACCATGTGGGTATCTTGGATTTAAAACAATTTCAAACTTTCCTTGATTAAAATTGAATACACCCGCATTGATTGTGACACTACCCATTTCTTTTTCAACAAAATCAACACCTAGTTTTTTTCCGACTGGGTCATCTAATAAATACGTATTGATGGCATCAATAAAGGCATTACTAATTCCAACTTCATTAAAAAAATGAACCAGTAAATAAGCCGCATTCACACCCAATTGTGGTGTTGATCCGTGTGCCGATATACCGTTAATTTCTAATTCTAATTTACCATCATTTACAACAGCACTACCTTCTAAATTACGTTTTTCTAAGAACTCAAGGTATTTTTTTTCAAGTTCAACATTGTTTAGGACTGCTTTTGCTTGATCAGGGACCATATTGTCTCTAAGCCCAGCCTCAAAACTATGAAGGACGCTATCGTCTGCTTTACCACGTACAACAACGCGTAAAATGCCTTTTTCAGCGTAAGTTAATGGAAAATCTGAATCCGGAATAAATCCTGCGACAGGCTGCTCTGGGTATTGGTTAAAATAGTATTTAACTCCACGCCAAGCCGTTTCTTCATCCGTACCAAGAATTAATTTAATTCGTTTTGATAGTGGTAAATCCAAATCCTTTAATATCTTCATTGCATAATATGCAGCAATCGTTGGACCTTTATCGTCTTCGGTGCCTCTACCATACATCTTTCCATCAGCAATCACTGCGCCATAAGGTGGGTAAGACCAACCGCTACCGGCAGGTACAACGTCTAAATGGCCAATCATGCCTACATACTCTTCTTGGTTACCATATTCGATGTGCCCCGCGTAGTGCTCCGCATTTAATGTATTAAACCCATCACGTTTGCCTAAATTCAACATAAACGTTAACGCTTCATCAATGCCCTCACCAAATGGTGCATTTACGCGCTTTTCATCAAACGTAGTTAATTCTGAATTAATTTGAATGATCTCGGTTAGATCTTTTAATATCGCTTCTTTACGTTTTTCTACTTCTTTTCTAAAATCTATACTCATATAAAATCAGCTCCTTTTATAATTATAACAATTGTATCACTTTAAGACAATAATAATCAAATGTTTGTCGTTGAACACAATAAAAATTATGAGTAATAGACTGACTCGGTGGTTATCAATCAAAAAAACAGTTGTCTACCCCTCATTTTTTTCCGTTTATAGGTGTCTATGACTAAAAAAAGAAAAAGACATTAATTGTCTTCTTCCGTTTCATCAGGACATGATGGCTTCAATTTTTGTGAATTTGATAAATACGTAACCTTTTCTCCGACGAAGTCGAGCATGTTCAGCTCTCTTTCTTCATTGACTTGATACTTTTTAACTTGTAATCGACCTCTAACGGCGATCATAGAACCTTTTTTACAATGTTCAGATATCATTTCTGCCGTTGCTTGCCAAAGTGTGCAAGAAATGAAGTCTGTTTCGTAAATACCGTCCATATTTTTAAATGCTCGAGCAACCGCTATGGTAATGTCGGTTACTTTTTTACCTGTGTCAGTCTTTTTTATAATTGGATCGTGGGTCAATCGGCCTATAAGTATGACTTGATTAAACATGGTAATCACTCCCTTCAATCCAATTATATGATTGATGCTTTAAAATATGAAATCACACTTTTTTAAGTTTTAGAGATAATGTTATCTATTTTTACTAAAAAAAAGAAAACCAATCGAGGTTTTCTTTTTTAACTAAACTTTTTTCTGTTTTATTTCTAAAAATCGGCAATTAGTTCTTTTTTTGTGGCTTAATTACATATCGTGATATGCGTTTAGAATTGATTTGTTTTGCAACACGATCAATGTCTTCAAGTGTAATGCTTTCGATAATCTCAGGAATGTCATAAATGATTACGTCGTTGGCAAGATAACGTGTGAATCCCATTGAAATTGATTCAAGGGAGTTTAAACTCATTACAAAAGAACCTAACATACTTCGTTTGTAACGCGTAAACGCTTGTTCATCATGTTTCTTGCGTTTTAAGTTTACTAATTGTTTGATTAGTACGTCACTTAATGCATCGACGTCTTTTGTGTCAGCAAATATGGCCAGCATGAACGCACCATCTTCTTGAACTGTTGTGTGCTCAAAACTGTCATTGATCAACCCTTGGGTTAAAAGCTTCTCATAAAGTTTTGTTGAATTCGAGAAATACATGTCCATCAAAATTGAAAATGCAAGGTCATCTTTTAACGCTTGTTTTCCAGAAACCGGATCCAGTTTGACACCAATCGAAAGTTTTGGCATCACCACAGGCATCTCAATTTCATCATAGGCTTTTTCAATCCCTTTAGGCTCATTTTTCATAAACCTAACAATTGGACTTGCTTTGCCATACGTTTTTTTTGCTTGATTTTCTTTAATCACCGTTAAGATTTCGTTTTCATCAAAGTTACCGACAAGTGTTAAGACCATGTTTGATGGGTGATAAAACGTTTCATAAGCTTGATATAACTTTTTAGCGGTTATCTTCATGATTGAATCGACGGTGCCGCCGACTTCTGTGTTTATCGGGTGTTTTTGATAAAGATTTTTAAGTATCCCGTAAAACATACGTTGATTTGGATAATCTTGATACATTTTTAACTCTTCTGCAATAATACCTTGTTCTTTTTTTACACTACTTGGTGTAAAATATGGCGTTTGAACATAGTCAAGTAAGTAATTTAGCGCACCTTCAATATTCTTCGTTCCTGAGAATAGATAAGACGTACGATCAAACGACGTATAGGCATTTGCATTCACACCAAATGAGCTCAGTTTTTCAAAGGCATCTGTTTTATCAGGCATCGCAAACATTTTATGTTCTAAAAAGTGTGCAATACCCGCCGGTTGATTAACTTTTTTGTCTTTATTAATTGGGACAAACGACTGATCAAATGAGCCATAGTTGGTTGTAAATGTTGCAAACACTTTATGATAATCTTTTTTTGGAATTAGATAAACGGATAATCCGTTATCTAATACCTCATGAAAAATGGTTTCATTAAAGGATGGATAGACTAATTTATTCATTATTTATTCTCCACATCTAAGACAAACACGGTGTCTTTCTTTAAGCGTTTACCAACTTCGAGTAAATCGTTTGGTTTAATTGCTAAAATTGTTTGGATTTGTTCATCTATGGTTTTATCTACATTAAGCAGTAGCTGATTATATTTTCGGTTTAATCTTGCGCCTTGTGAATCCTCAGCTTCTTTTAAATCGTTAATCAGTGCTTGTTTTGAGAGTTCTAGCTCCTTTTCGGAGATTAAAATGGTAGACATTTTTTGAACTTCTTCATCAATGACTTGCTTGGCAAGTTCTAAACGGTTTTTATCGACACCCGAGTAAATAAAATGCGTGCCTTTGTATGCATCATAAATACTTGAAATATAATAACATAACGAGTGCTTTTCTCTTACATTCAAGAATAGTCTTGAATGAACATACCCGCCAAGTGCTGCGTTAAATAACACCGTGGCAGTATATAGTGGGTCGTTATATCGAATCTCACTTCGATAACCAATATTTAGTTTCGATTGTTGAATTTGATCAAATTCCACGATTGATTTTACTTCATTAATTTCTTTTGATTCAAGATCAAGGACGTCCTCATGAGTAAAGACCGCTTGTTTGAAGTTTTGTTTGACGAACAAGACTTCTTCATTCGTGATATCACCCGATAGAATAACTTGTAATTCGTCTTTAACTAAGAATTCATTTTTATAATATTCTTTAAAGTCTTTTAAGTTAACCGCATTGACATCTTCTTTAGTTCCACTTGTGCGGTAACCGTACAATTCATTTTCAAACATAATGTCCGTCAATCGAGAAAGAGCGTGTCTGGTTTTGTCATTTTCTTTTGCTCTAATTTCCTCAATTAGTAAACGTTTTTCTAAGTCTAAATCTTTTTGATAAAAATTGTCATGCCCATAAATAACTTCGTTTAAAAATGAAAGAGCATCTTCAAACAAAGACTGATCTTTAACGATGGCAGGATTAGTGATTTTTAATTGAACTGTGATGATATTAAAAACACCCATTTTCGAGGTTTGTGTTTGTAAATTGGCGCCATAAAGCTGTTCTAACTTTAAGTTTAGTTCACTTCTTGATTTGTATTGATTCGTTTTCGCACGCAACATGCTAGGTAATAATGTTCTTAAAGCAAAGGTTTCTTTCGAAGCCTTTGCTTTAAACTTTAGTGTAATTAATACGGTTTTAAATTTTTTAGTTTGGTCAACTAAAATCATGATTTCCTCGCAACTTCTAAAGCGATTTCCATCATTCGTGAAAATGAGTTTTGTCTTTCTTCAGCTGTTGTTGCTTCGTGTGTCACTAATGAATCAGAGACCGTTAATAAACACGTTGCTTTCTTACCTAATGCTTTTGCGTTTGCGAATAATGCAAATGATTCCATTTCAACAGCAATACAGCCATTTTTTTCGAATCTTTCTTCGTGCACAGAACCTTTTAAATTATAAAAGACATCGGATGAATGAATACGTCCTGTGGTAACTGGAATGTTTAAACGTTCAGCTGCCTTCAAGGCACGATTGTTTAAGGTGCGATTTGCTTTTAATGTTTTAGCACTTGTCAAGCCCATGGTCTTAGCGTAACTTGATTCGCTATAGGCGTCATCAACTAAAATAACGTCGTATAAGTTTAAATCTTTCGTGTAAGCCCCGCAAGAACCCACACGAATAATGTTTTCTACGTCATAGAACTTAAATAGTTCATAAGAGTAAATACCAATCGATGGCATCCCCATTCCTGAACCCATGACAGTTACTTTTTTACCTTTGTATGTACCGGTATAACCAAACATGTTACGTACGGTATTAATTTGAACAACATCTTCTAAAAATGTTTCAGCAATCATTTTTGCACGTAGTGGATCACCAGGCATTAAAACTGTTTTTGCTACTAATTCTTTATCTGTAATACTAATATGAGGTGTTGGAATCATTGTTATTCTCCTTTTTACTTACAATTTGTATACCACTTGATGCGCCAATTCTTGAAGCACCTGCTTCAATCATAGCCATCGCGTCTTCGTAACTTCTAACGCCACCAGAAGCTTTGACACCTAAGGCATCTTTGACGACTTTTCTCATTAATGCAATGTCACTGACGGTAGCACCGCCCTTGCCAAAGCCTGTTGAGGTTTTCACGTAATCGGCGTTTGCTTTAACAGCCAACTCACAAGCAATCACTTTTTCTTCATCCGTTAAGAAACAGGTTTCGATGATTACTTTAAGTAGCGTATTACCACAAGCTTCTTTAACTAACTTAATGTCGTTATAAACAAGATCGTAGTTCTTTTCTTTTAATGCACCGACATTGATAACCATATCAATTTCTTGGGCACCTTCTTTAATCGCTAGTTTTGCTTCTTGTGCTTTTATTTCGCTTTGGTGCATGCCCGAAGGGAAGCCCACAACGGTACATACGAGCACATCGCTTCCTTTTAGTTGTTGTGCAGCGAGTGGAACAAATACAGGATCCACACAAACACTCATAAAATCATGTTCGACTGCTTCTTGACAAAGCTTTTGAACGTCATAACTAGTCACTGTAGGTCCTAGTTTTGTGTGATCAATATACTTACTGAGGTTCATTTATAAATCTCCTTTATTTTTTCTCATTTGAGCTAATTTTACAATATGAACTAAAACTAATCCAATATTTAATAAGGTAACACTAACTGAATTTAATAAAATGCCATAGAAAATGAAAATTGAAGCACCAAAAATATTAATGATACGTATTTTTTTCTCGCCTTTCATTAAAAATGAGATTAACACCAAAACGCCTGCCAAAATCCCAAAGATTTCTACTAGTACCGGTGGTATATTATCCATTCTTTTCCTCCTATCTTAAACGTCAATTACTTGTTCAAGATCAATACGAATAAGGCTTGTTGTAATTGCTGTAAATTTTGATTTTTTTAGTATTTTAAATACTTTTTTACTATTCTTTGATTCAATCACTTTTGTGTTTTGAAGAAAACCTGGGACCGCTTGAGTGAACTTTTCAATTTTTGCCATCACCTCGTCATAAGGTAAGATTTTATTATCAAAACCACTGCGATAGTAAACATAATCGATGTGCGGCGGAAAAAGAGTTAATGTGTTTTCCTTCCATTCAATCGTAAAATGTACGCGATCCTGTTCATCAACCGTCACAAAATAATTAGGCACGTAAATGTCTAATTCCTTGTAGTATCGATGAAGCTCGTATTGTTCATCAATGTATTTTAGGCAATCATTTAATCGGTTTTCTGGGTAATAATAGTAATCGGTTAATTGATAGCCATGTTTTTCCTTATAGGTTCTTTTTACAATATCAAACACTTTTTCAACCACTTCGTATTTAAATTGTAAGACATCTTCAAATAAATCATGATAGATTGCAAAATTAAATTCTTTGCATAATTTTTCGATGATCCTTATGATTTTGGCCACACTATAATAAGGCGTTAACAGGGGTATTTCAATTCTAAAGTTAACGTCTAAATAATGCGGATCTAACTTATAAATATCGGTCACAGTCGATTTCTTTGTAATAACAAAATCTGCTTTTGATTTTAAAATTGGGTGCCGATATAAGATTCTTACTTCACTTGAGTTTTCATCCACAGGAGCAAGCTCTGATTCAGCGATTTCATCAAAAAAAGATAAAATGCGTTCATAATCGAATGAACGGCTTTTCTCCTTGAAAAAATGAAGTACAAACATACTCATAAATACACCACCCTACTTAACTATCTTATCATAAATGAAAGTTGGATTCAATTGCTTTTGTTTTTTAAGATTATTAACAACCTCTTCGCTATACCTAGATTCGATTAGCGGAGTGATTGATAAATAACCCATTCGAAAGGCTACGACATCCGAGTCTAAAGACTCTTCTGTTTCTTTTAATTCGTATACCGTCTTGTATGTATACTCATCAACTTTTTCAAATTTTGCGGTGTGATGGTGTAAACCTTGTCTTGTCCACTTCACACCCAAGATTTGTTGAAATTTAGAACTTGGGTAGTTAATATTTAATACATAGTCCGTTGTTACTGCTCTTGTATCGATTAAATGTTTAACCACTTCATAGACGGTTTTTTGTGCAAGAAATAGACCTTTTTTAGGTGCGGATATTGCGATCGCAGGTACACCTAAAATCATCGCTTCTGTGGCAGCACCCACGGTGCCTGAATATAAAATATCTGAACCCACATTTAATCCACTGTTAATACCAGAGACACACAAATCAAACGGAACATTTAGCGTACCGATGGCAATTCTTGTACAGTCGGCAGGCTTACCTTCAACCGATATTGCCAATTTTGAACCGTATAAAGAACCATAATGTTTGATTTTAAGCGGCTCGTAAATGGTAATGCTTTGTGATTGACCTGATTGGTGTTCTTCTGGTGCAACTATGTATAAATCGCCTAAGGGTGCGAGCGCTTGTGCAAGCACCTTTAGACCTTCTTCTCTAATCCCATCGTCATTGACTAATAGAATATTCATTTGATTTCCTCTAATACTTGGTGGCATCGTTCACAGACGTGTTGTTCGTTCACATGAGGCACAATGTTCCAACAACGTTCACATTTTAAGCCATCGGCTTTCGTCGCGTGAACTTCTAAGTGATCCGCTAAGTTAAATTCGATGCTTGAAACCATTAGAACTTGCGTTAAATTGATGTTTAAACGATCGATTGACTCTTTGATTTGTTTTGTTATATCAACGCTTAAAGAAGCTTCTAATGATTTTCCAATCACTTTATTTTTTCGCATCTCTTCTAGCACTTTTAGCGTTTCAGTTCTTAACGCCATAAATGCGTCAAAATCGTGATCAAGTTCTAAATCATTAAAATCCATTTTAGCTGGCATATCTTCTAAGTAAATATCTTCTTTACGCGCCGTCTCAATGCTCCAGTAAGCTTCGCTTGCCGTGTGCGGTAAAATCGGTGCAATCAACTTTAAGAGCACCATCAGTTGATCGTATAGTACTGTTTGTACACTTCTTCTCATTAATCCATTTTGAGATTCAACGTATAAGATGTCTTTTGTATAGTCTAAATAGAAAGCACTTAAGTCATTAATCATGTAATTGGTAATTAAACGATAGACCGTATCAAATTTATACTGGTCATAGGCACTAATTACGTCTTTACGTAGTTCTTCTAGTTTATGAAGCATGACTTTGTCTAATGAACCTAGATCGTCATAGGCTACTTTGTTCTCCTTAGGATCAAAATCAAATAAGTTACTTAATAAAAATTTAAGTGTGTTTCTTATTTTTCGGTAGGATTCTGAGACTTGTTTCATCATTTGATCACCGATACGGACGTCAGAAGAGTATTCGACTGAAGAGACCCATAAACGGAGAATATCCGCACCCATTTCGTTGGTAATTTTTAGAGGATCTACGGTATTACCAAGAGATTTTGACATCGCTTTACCATTTTTATCAAGCACAAATCCATGTGAAATTACTGAGCGGTAAGGGGCTTGATTTTTAGTGGCAACGCCTGTGATTAAGCTTGAATTAAACCAGCCACGGTATTGGTCAGAACCTTCAACGTACAAGTCAGCTGGGTAATTAAGCCCTCTTCGTTCTAATAGTTGATGACTTGATCCTGAATCAAACCAAACGTCCATAATGTCTGTTTCTTTTCTAAAGATAGAATTAGGACTACCTGGGTGAGTATAGCCCTCTGGCAATAGTTGTGTTGCGTCTTTGGTAAACCAAGCATTAGAACCTTCTTTAGCAAAAATATCAGCAACGTGGTTAATCACATCTTTATCCAAGATTGGTGTACCATCTTCTGCATAAAACACTGGGATTGGAACGCCCCAAGCACGTTGACGACTGATGCACCAATCGCCACGATCTTTGATCATATTTGATATACGTAGTTCGCCCCACTTTTGAACCCAATTTGTTGATTCAATTTCTTCAAGCAGGCGTTTTTTCAATTGTTCGATAGAGGCAAACCATTGTGGGGTTGCTCTAAAAATCACTGGTTTTTTTGTTCGCCAGTCGTGTGGGTAACTGTGGACAAAGTAATTGACATGCAGTAAATTACCAAGTTCTTTTAACCGTTCAATAATCATTGGATTGGCTTTTTCATAGTAGATACCTTCAAACTCATTAGCATCACTCGTGAAAATACCACGATCGTCCACAGGTACTAAGATGTCTAGGTTGTATTTGTTACCAACGATGTAGTCATCTTCCCCATGCCCTGGTGCGGTATGAACTAAGCCTGTGCCATCGGTATCGGTCACGTGGTCGCCTAAGATGACGGGGTTTACTCTGCCATTTAGTGGGTGAACATAGTTTAATAATTCTAGTTGATCTCCTAGCACTTCATCTAAAATCGTTGCCCCTTCAAACTGAAGTGTTGAAATCACTTTTTCGTAAAGCGATTTTGCAACTATATAGATTTGGTTATTGTAATTAAAGCGAACATACGTCAGTTTAGGGTTAGCCGAAATCGCTAAGTTTGCTGGAAGTGTCCATGGGGTTGTTGTCCAAATGATTAAGTTGTTGTTTTTAAATTGCCCCTCTGAGCAGACTGAAAAAGAGACGTAAATTGATGGTGAGGTAACGTCTTGATATTCAATTTCAGCTTCTGCAAGTGCAGATTCGCTTGATGGTGACCAGTAAACTGGTTTTAAGCCTTTAAAAATTAAACCTTTGTCTGCCATTTTCGCAAATACTCTTAGTTGATCTGCTTCAAATTCAGGATTTAAAGTAATGTATGGGTTGTCCCATTCACCAAGTATGCCTAAGCGTTTGAATTGTTGTTTTTGCATATCAATTTGTTCAAGTGCGTAATGATGACAAAGCGTTCGAAATTCATCAATGGTCAAGTTCTTTCGATTAACACCTTTTTTTGAAAGTGCGGTTTCAATTGGTAGACCATGAGTGTCCCAGCCTGGGATATATGGCGCATAAAAACCACTCATCGTTTTGTATCGAATGATGAAATCCTTTAATATTTTGTTCATGGAATGCCCAATATGGATTGCTCCATTGGCGTAAGGTGGTCCATCATGCAAAATAAACGATGGTTTTGCCTCGTTCTTCTTTAATACTTTTTCATACAAGCTCATGGCTTCCCATTTGGCTTGAAAATCAACCTCTCTCACACCTAAATTACCTCTCATTTCAAATGAGGTTTTAGGGAGTAGTAGTGTGTCTTTTAATTCCATAGTCTTAATCCTCCTAATAAATAAAAAAAGCCCTTAGAAATAAATCTAAGGACGAAATAATCGCGGTACCACCTTAGTTCTAGTCAATTGACTAGCACTCAATGCCTTAACGCGGCAAACAGTTACTCCTTGGTGATATATCAATTACGTACGTTTAGGCTTACACCAACCCTAACTCGCTTTTTCATACGTGACTAATTGATACGTGTCCAACTCATCGTAAGATATGTAGTTTAACTCTTGTTTTTTGTTTTTTCGATAAGCCCTCGGTATCAATGTATATGATTCGTCCGTAGCCTCTAATAGATATTATATCACATGGATTTAATTTATGCATGATTTTTTCGGTTATAAAGTAATTTACTTTAACGTAACCTTGCTCAATCATTTTCTTCACATCGTCACGCTTGATACCAAATACTTTAGAGATAATCGCATCCAGTCGAATCGAATCGACCGAGATTGTTAGTTCTTCTTTTTTTTCAACGATTGATTCATCTGGTTTGGTTGTTTCTTCAAAGAAAATGAAATCCCTTTTAATTTGATGAAGGTTATCTTTAATATAAGTGGATTGTTCCTTGATGCATTCAATGTAGACGTGAGAATCGGTGATCAAGATATCACCAAACACATCACGATTAATTCCTAAGTTCATTAACGCACCTAACACATCTCGATGGCTAATTTCTTTATCCATATACGTTGATTTATAATAACTGATTTGAAAGTCTAACTCTTCGTTTAAATCGGTCACGTACAATCGTTTGTATTCGGCATCTATTGATGATTCAAAGATGTAATAGTCTTTAAATACATTTTTTACAATTTCCTGTTCAAGCGGGTTTAAATAACGATATAAGATGGGTTTGTTATATCGTTCTTCTTGCTTTTTAACCCTTTGATAAAACTCACTCTTTGTATTCATCAATAAATTGTTTTAACGTACCGTCTTTGAAATCTTGTTCGCGAGCAAATAAAAACACTTTTTGACTAATTTGGACAATTTGACCTTCCACAGCAAAAATCACACCGGATAAAAACGCCATGATTTTATTCGCTGAATCAGGACTTTGTTCTTCAAAGTTGAGTACTAATGGGTTGCCCGATAGTAATTCTTGAGCTAGCGTCATGATGTATTCATCTTCATCGGTCGTGATGTGTTCGAAAATGATTCGTTCAAAACTGTTCGTTATGCTTTCTTTTTGATAGTTTGGTAATTCTCTTGTGGTTTGTTGTTTTGATTTACTAAAAAAGCCCATGGGTTCACCTCTATAAAATAAACTTTCTGCCAATACGAATAAAATCAGCACCGTAAGTTAACGCTATTAGGTAATCGTCTGTCATCCCCATTGAAAGAGATTCTAGACCATAAAATGTTTTTAGTTCGTTAAGCTTTTTAAAAGCCAACGTCGTTTGATCTATATCATTTTGTTTTCCCATAGTCATCAACCCAACTACTTTAATTTTATCATACTTTTTCACTTCATTAATAAAATCCGTTAAATCTTCTGTTTCAATCCCGTGTTTTGATTCTTCTTTTAAAACGTTAACCTCAATAAAACAATTTAAAGGCTTTGTGCGATAATTGTTGATTGTCTTTGCTAGTTTTAAACTATCAAGTGCATGAAAATAGTCAATTTCATTGATTATTTTTTTTACTTTGTTGGTTTGAAGCGTGCCAATCAAATGCCAGATAACAGAAATATCTTGTAGATTTTCTTTTTTATCGAGTAGGGCATCGACTCGGTTTTCACCAAAATGCTTCACACCTAAATTGTGAAGTTCACGTATCTCATCTGATGAGACGTACTTCGATGCGCATACAACCGTTACCGCATGTCCTTTAATTGATTCATTGATTAAGTCAACGTTTTTCTTAAAATTAGACATTAAATCGAAATAGCATGACGTCGCCATCAACGACTTTATAGTCTTTACCTTCAAGTCGCACACGGCCAGCTTCTTTTGCTTGAAGATAAGATCCATATTTTTCTAAGTCACTAAAGGATACGGTTTCTGCTCGAATAAAGCCTCGTTCGAAATCGGTATGAATAATCCCTGCACATTCTGGTGCGCTCATCCCTTTTTTAAAGGTCCAAGCACGCGCTTCCATTGGTCCAGCAGTGAAGTAGGTTTGTAAGCCCAATCGATGATAAGTAATACGAATTAACTGATCTAGACCTGATTCATTCATGCCTAGTTCTTCCATGAATACGTCTTTTTCATCGTCGTCTAACATGGCCAATTCGGACTCAATTTGAGCAGAAATCGCAACCACGTCAGCACCTTCACTTTCTCCTTTTTCTGTCACTTTTATGAATAGTTCGTTTGTTTTAAGCGTTTGTAAATCATCCATTGAAACGTTACAAATGTAGACCATTGGCTTTAATGATAAGAAATTAAAACTCTTAATGATCGACTTTTCTTCTTCTGTTAATTCTAACAAACGTAGTGGGGTATCATTCATTAAGCCCTCAAGCGCTTTTTTTAACACTTCGTACTCGGCTTTTTCATCAGATGAACCACCAACTTTTGCTTTTTTTTCTATTTTTGGTAGACGTTTATTAATCGTATCAATGTCGGCAAAGTTCAATTCAAGTTGAATGGTCTCAATGTCTCTTAGTGGGTTTACTGAGCCTTCTACATGGACGATATTGTCGTCATTAAATAGTCTTACGACTTGACATATGGTATCAACTTCACGAATATGGCTTAAAAACTGGTTGCCTAAACCTTCACCTTTGGATGCCCCTTTAACTAAACCTGCGATATCGATAAACTCAACCGTGGTTGGGACGATTTTTTTAGATTGATACATTTTTGCAAGTACATCTAAACGGTGGTCTTTTAAGGTAACGATACCAACGTTTGGGTCAATGGTTGCAAATGGATAGTTTGCCGCTAATGCACCTGACTTTGTAATTGCATTAAATAGCGTTGATTTTCCGACGTTTGGTAAACCTACAATTCCAGCTCTTAACATATTATATTCCTCATTTCATCAAAAAAGGCACAATGGCCTCTTTCTGTTTTTATTTTTTATTTTTACTTTGTAGCCAACTAGGTAGTTTTTGTGAACTAGGTTTAGGCTGTTCTGGTTCTCTATAAGATGGCATTTCATCTTGTTTTTCAAAACCAGTTGGTGTGATTTTAATTTGATCATTGGTTGTTTTCTTAAATATTTGTGTTGCAAAGTCATCAATGGTTGAATCTTTTGCTTTTAACTCATAACCAGTTGCAATCACTGTGACAATCATTTCATCATTCAAATCGACATTTAAAGTTGTACCATAAATGACATTCAACTCAAAATCAGTTGCATTTCTGATTTCATCTAATGCTTGTGAAACCTCAAACAATGTAATGTTGGTTCCACTCGTGATGTTGACAATCGCGTCGGTTGCCCCATCAATGCTTACTTCAAGTAACTTTGAATGAATGGCTTTTCTGGCTGCTTCAACTGCCCTGTTTTCACCACTTGCAATACCGATACCCATTAATGCGGTTCCTTTATTTTCCATGACGGTTCTCACGTCAGCAAAGTCAACGTTAATTAATCCAGGTACTGCAATTATTTCTGCAATCCCTTGGACACCTTGTCTTAAAACATTATCTGCTTCTCTAAATGCATCTAGCATTTGAGTGTTTGGATCGATGATTGATAATAAGCGTTCGTTTGGAATAACGATGAGTGTGTCAACAAATTGTTTTAATTCCTCAAGTCCTGCAATCGCTGCTTGAGTACGGTTTGGCCCTTCAAATGCAAATGGTTTTGTGACTATCCCAATGGTCAAACAACCCATTTCTTTGGCCAATCTCGCAATGATTGGTGCAGCACCTGTTCCAGTGCCTCCACCCATACCTGCGGTAATAAAAATCATGTCTGCGTTACTAAGAACCATTCTGATTTCATCTTCGGATTCTAACGCTGCTCGTTTACCGACTTCAGGTTTAGCACCAGCGCCTAAGCCTCTAGTTAAGTGCTTACCTATTTGAAGTCTTGTTTCTGCTCTTGATACTCTTAACACTTGGGCATCCGTGTTGACTGCAATAAAATCAACACCCTTGACGTCATTTTCAATCATACGGTTCACAGCGTTACCGCCGCCACCACCTACTCCGATTACTTTAATTACCGGCTTTTGATTGAAATTGTCATTTTCTCCAAATACCATAACACACCCTCCTTAACGATAAATAACACTATATTTATTTTACACTAACTTTAATATAATTAAAAGACATTTAGGACTTTTTGAAAAACTATTTTGAATAACCGTACTTCTTGAAGAACTCTTCTTTAAAATCGAGCAATCGATCTTCTTTGATTGCTTGTCTAATTTCGCTCATTAAATGCTTTAAGAAAGCTAAATTTTGATACGTCATGATTCGCATACCTAGAATTTCCTCAGCTTTAAATAAATGTCTAACGTATGATTTCGAATACTTTGAAATTGGTGTAATCAAACCTGGATCTAATGGCGAGAAATCCATTTCAAATCGCTTATTTCTAATTTGAATTTTTCCCTCGGTTGTGAATGCTGTTCCGTGTCTAGCGTTTCTGGTTGGTAAGACACAATCGAACATATCTACCCCACGAATGACCCCTTCAACTAAATCATCAGGCGAACCGACACCCATCAAGTATCTAGGTTTATCGGTTGGCATTACTGGTTTTAACAAATCTAAAATTCGATACATTTCTTCTTTAGATTCGCCAACACTTAATCCACCGATTGAATAGCCAGGAAAATCAAGTTCAATTGTCTTTTTTGCGGAATACAACCGAAGTTCATCATCAAGACCACCTTGTATGATACCAAACAATGCTTGATCTGTTTTGTGTGCGTCTTTACCTCTTTTAGCCCATCTGAGGGTACGTTCAATTGAATCTTTCATGTAGTCGTAGGTCGCGTCATGTGGTGGGCACTCATCAAAACTCATGATGATGTCTGCACCTAAATTCTCCTGTATTTCAATTGCCTTTTCAGGTGATAAAAACAACATATCCCCGTTTTTATGGTGTCTAAAATAAACACCTTCTTCTTTAATTTTACGAATTGAGTTTAACGAGAACACTTGAAAGCCACCACTATCTGTCAGTAGCGCACCATCCCATTTCATAAAACCACGAATTCCACCGTGTGCTTTAATGATGTCATCACCTGGTTGAAGCCATAAGTGATAGGTGTTTCCTAGAATTAACCCATCAGAGACTTCCTTAATCTCCTCAGGTGTTAATGTCTTAACCGTTGCTTGTGTACCAACTGGCATAAAAATTGGGGTTTCAAACGTCCCGTGAGGCGTGTGAAGTAACCCGTATCTTGCACCAGACTGTTTGCATGTATGTAATAATTCATATCTAATTGCCATGTGCTATTCAAACCTTTCTTCTTCTATTGAAATTATATCATAAATGTGTTATAGTTTATCATGGTTTTTGAAAAACCCGCAGTACTAGAGCACCTGCGAAAACAAAACAAGGAGATATAACTATGTTTAATTTTACTTTAAGAGACTACATTAGACAAGCAATGATTGCTTCTATCTATGTCGTACTCGTCTTTCTGTTTCAACCGATTAGCTATGAATCGCTGCAATTTAGAATTGCGGAACTATTAGTCATTATTGTGCTATTCGATCACAAATCAATCGTAGGTCTAACCATCGGGTGTTTTGTTGCTAACTTGTTTAGCCCCTTACTCGTTTATGACTTAACCTTTGGTACATTCGCAACATTTCTAACGTTACTACTCATGATTAAAACAAAGAATTTGTATGTAAGACTGTTGTATCCTAGCCTGATTAACGCACTCATCGTCGGCTTTGCACTCACACTTGCTTTTGAAACCCCTTATTTGCTCAATATGGGTAGTGTGTTTATTGGCCAATTTGTTGTAACGTATGTGATAGGATTACCGCTCTATTTAATTCTTAATCAAAATACTGGTTTTAAATCACTGTTTCACGATGAAATCTAAAATCCCTTTATCGGGATTTTTTTCTAAAAAATGTTCTATTTTTAACAATAAAGAAGGATCATTTTGATAATCAAATGTGGTTGCATCGACTCTAATTACTTGATTAAAAGGGATAATGAAGTCATCTTTACTAAGGTAGTCTTCAAATCCAACTTGATCAACAAAATCCATACTTAAATGCGTGATGTGTCTGTTTTGTTTGGCTCTTTTTAAAAAACGGTCATAAAGCACTGAGGGGTCTGCATAAAAATCAAGGACTAAGACATCATACCCAAATAGTACTTGTTGACGCTTGATTTCTTCAAATTCTTCTTTATGGAAATTTGACTCCAAAATTAAGTCATTGTTTGTTTTCATAAAATGCTTTAATATTTGAAACATTACAGCCATCGTGGCTCTACTAAGACGTTTATTTTCCTCACGATTAGAAAAACCAATCACATCACTAATCGTTTCTTTTATTGTGTCTTTATCAAATGAAGGAATTGAAAATCGTTCTTCTAATTGTGTTTTGAATGTTGTTTTACCAGTCGCTAAATAACCTTTAATCAAAATAAGTTTTTTCATGTTAATCCTTCTTTATTTGTTTATGGGCAGTTGCCATTGGATATAAATCAAAGTTTGATGGCTTTACAACCGTATAGTCTAAGTTAGAAGACGTCGTTGCATGATATACTCTCATGTCCCATTTTAAATGAGAAAACACGTGTGTGTAACTCCCGATGTCTTCATTAATAAACAGGGTTGCACCTAATTCATTAAATATGTCTTCCACATAATTAATGGATTCCGCTTCGAACTGAGGGTATAAATAGAGTCCGTTCAATAAATTCGTCTCTTGTTTTTGAAGTAGGTAATCACCTGCCTCATTTCTTAGAATCACGGTGATCCATTGAATTTCTTTCTTTTGTTTTAGTTTCGAGGTAAATGGAAGCTCACTTTGTTTGTTGTTAAGATATGCATAACAATGTTCGTTTATTGGGCAAATTTCACACTTTGGCTTTGATTTCGTGCAGAGCGTTGCACCCATTTCAATCATGGCCTGTGTGTAATTATGCGGATCGATGATCGATATATTTTTCTGATTTAAGCCATCGATGATGGTTTTCGTCTTTTCTAATCGGGTATCTTCTTTTATACCATAATAACGAGACAATGTTCTAATGACATTACCATCCGTGGCACTATAAGGTAAGTGAAATGCTAAAGATAGAATTGCACCTGCAGTATATCTGCCTATGCCTTTAAGTTTGATTAAATCGTCATATGTGTTTGGTAAAACCCCTTGGTGTTTTTCCATGATTGTCATTGCTGCATTTTTTAGATTTCTAGCTCTTGAATAATACCCAAGACCTTCCCATAACTTGTACAAGAGATCTAAATCAACCTTTGCTAAATCTTCAATGGAGGGTAGGGTTTCAATAAATCTAAGGTAATAAGGGATTACCGTTGCTGCTTGGGTTTGCTGTAACATGATTTCAGAAACCCAAATGTGATATGGATTGGTCGTGTTTCTCCAAGGTAGATCTCTTTTATTTGCTAAATACCATTTAATTAGTTTACTACTAAAATCATTCATAACTGACGACTCTAACCCCACAATGTTCAATCAAATCGTCAAACTTAGTAAATGTTGACATCACAATACCATGACATACAACAATAATCTTATTATAGTCTTTGTATTTATCAACTGCTTTTCTAACACGTCTTTTTAATTGATCAAATGTTTCATAGGTAAATAAGGAGTTTGCAGGTAAATACCCGTTATTTTTCATGTATTCAGGATACGCTGAACCTGGATTGATTGCATTTTTAAATGTAATATCAGGCATCCATTCGTGTAAATCATTTTCCACAACCAAATCGATTTGTGTGTTTTTAGAAATAATCGCTGCCGTTTGTAATGCTCTTGTATATGGGGAGCTGATAATTATTTCAGCTTGTTTTAATCTAACGTCTTTACTTACTTGATGTGCTTGTGATACACCTCTATCGGTTAACTTACCGAGATCGTATCCTTGATTAGGATACCCTCTTTCGATTACCTCATCATATCTTGGTTCACCATGTCTAATTAAGATTATTTCAGGCATAAATTGCTCCTCTTTTCTTTACTCTTGATATAATATAATTATACCATAAGAAAGTGATAAAACTAAGGATAGCAAGTTAAAAAGCAAACCATTCTTCTATCACATTTAAAAGAAAGGAACTATAATTATGAACAAGAGAAACGATTTTAATGATGTATTTTTAAACAGACGTTCGATTAGAAAATATGACTCAACGATCAAGATTTCTAGTAAAGAATTAGAGGAAATGATTAATAAAGCATTAAGAGCACCATCCGCAAACAACCTTCAACCTTGGCATATTGCTGTGATAAGTTCAAAAGAAGCCAAAGAAAAATACAGTAATTTATTCACATTTAACAGATTACAATATGAAACATCATCAGCCATTGTTATTCTATTTGCAAATTTAGATTATGCCTCTAATGCCAATGAAATTTTTGATTTAGCTTTATCAAAAGGCTATATGGATCAAGAAACCAAGGCAAGACAACTTGAACGATTTTCTAACAAAGACTCCGTGCCAAAAGAAATCATCTTAAAGACTGCCTTACTTGATTCTGGTATGTTAGCTATGAGCATGATGCTTGTGTTTCGTTCACATGGTTATGATACTTGTCCAATGGGTGGATTTAATAAAGATTTAGCTGTAAACATGTTTAATCTTGAAAATGCAACTGCTACAGTTGCAATCAGTGTCGGAGTCGCTTTAGATGAGGGTTATCAATCCGTTCGACTTCCATTTGAAAAAATCGGTACAATAGAATAGAAAAAAAACTCGAGCATTCATATCATTGATATGCCGAGTTTTTCTTTTTATAGATTACCTGCTTGTGCTTTACGTATGTTTTCACGTAAATCACGTTCTAGCTGCAAGTTGTGGGTGCTTTCTTCTTTAACAGCGAGCATCTTTTTTTGATATGAAGCTTCACTGTTCAATTTTGCTTCTTCAAGCGTATGGCCTTTTTGACAGTCTATCGCCAAAATCGATACTTCATTGTTTATAAACTCAACCGTTGCTTTATAACAAACGTAGTAGTTTGAGACGTTATTCGTGATGGTTTGAAAATAGCCATGGCGAATGGTCTGAACAATTGGAAGGTGATTTGATAAAATAGCAATTTGACCATTTTCACTTGAAACAATGAGTTTATCAATTTCTACTTTTTCAATCAATCCTTGGTAGTTATAAACGTTTAAAATCATAAACGCTCAGCCTTCTTAACGGCATCTTCAATCGTACCTACCATACCAAACGCTTCTTCTGGTAGATGGTCATGTTTACCTTCTAAGATTTCTTTAAATCCACGTATCGTATCAGATAATGGAACAAACGAGCCTTTAACACCAGTAAACTGTTCTGCCACACTCATATTTTGAGATAAGAATAATTGAACACGTCTCGCACGATGTACAACCAATTTATCCTCATCGGTTAATTCATCCATACCAAGAATTGCGATGATATCTAATAGTTCATGGTATCTTTGAATAATTTGCTGGACGTTTCTAGCGACGGTATAATGTTCTTTTCCTACAATCTCGGGCGCTAATGCTCTTGAGGTTGAAGCCAGTGGATCGACCGCAGGATAAATCCCCTCTTCGGTCAACTTACGACTTAGGTTCGTTGTCGCATCTAAGTGTGAGAAGACGGTTGCTGGTGCCGGGTCTGTGTAGTCATCGGCTGGTACATAAACTGCTTGAATCGATGTGATTGAGCCATCACGTGTCGACGTAATTCGTTCTTGAAGTTTCCCCATATCTGTTGCAAGGGTTGGTTGATACCCAACCGCTGATGGCATACGTCCTAAAAGTGCAGACACTTCACTACCCGCTTGAACAAATCTGAAAATGTTATCAATAAATAGTAAAACATCTTGTTTTTCATTATCTCTAAAATGTTCTGCCATTGTCAACCCTGATAAGGCAACACGCATACGAGCACCCGGTGACTCATTCATTTGTCCAAAGACTAGTGCTGTTTTTGTTAATACACCGGATTCTTTCATTTCTTGATAAAGATCTTGACCTTCTCTTGAACGCTCACCAACCCCCGCGAATACTGAAATACCACCAGATTCTTGTGCAACGTTGTGAATTAATTCTTGAATTAAAACGGTTTTACCAACCCCAGCCCCACCAAAAAGTCCGATTTTACCACCTTTAATGTATGGCGCAAGTAAGTCAATCACTTTAATTCCGGTTTGAAGAATCTCGATGTCGCTTGCTAATTCATTGAAGCTTGGCGCTTCTCTGTGAATCGGTGCAGACAATTTCATGTTCATCGCTTCGCCGCGATCGATTGGTTGACCAAGTACATTAAAAACACGACCTAGCACTTGATTACCAACTGGGACAAGAACAGGTGAACCTGTTGCAGTCACTTTCATACCTCTAACAAGACCTTCGGTCGCTCCAAGAGCGATTGTTCTAACGGCTTTGTCGCCAATATGAAGCGCTACTTCAAGCGTCAAAGTCGTCTTTTCATCGACTTCCACAATTAAAGCATCGTATATATTAGGTACCTCATGATCGAAACTGACATCGACAACAGGTCCTATAACTTGAATAATATAGCCTTCCATTGATATTCTCCTTTACTGATTAGAGCCATTAATGACATCAATCAATTCATTTGTAATGGCTTGTTGACGCGCTCTATGATAAACAATATTGAGCTCTTTAATGACTTTATGAGCATTATCTGTTGCGTTTTTCATCGCAAGCATACGCGAAGCATGCTCGCTCAGCTTGGCATCGGCTAAGGCACCAAAAATGCATGATTCCATATAAATTTCAGTCACACCGTCCATAATTTCATATGGACTAACATCGTACATGTATACTGAATCTAATAATGCTTTTGATTCGTGATTGTGCGTTGTTTTAATTGGCAACATAACTTCTTTTACAACTTCCTGAGTCCCTGTTGAGACAAAATGATTGTGCATTAAGTATACCTTTGAAATTAAACCAGACACGTACATATTCTTTAATACCTGTAAATCTTTTCTAAAATTGATTACTTCTAAATCATCTCTATTTGAAATGACTTGTGTATTCAACATCGGTAATTCACGTTTTTTCGCAAAGAAATAACCCTTACGACCGATCACAATCACTTGATACTCTGACTTATCTTTGTCTTTGACTTCATCTAAAAATGCTTTGAAAAGCTGATTGTGATAAGCGCCAGCTAAACCGCGATCGCTCGTAAGTAAAATATAAACATCTACTTTGCCACCACTTTGGTTAATCATAGGGTGTTCTTTACTTACTTTGGCAGTTTCATTGACGACGTTATAAAGGCGATTCATAAATGCATTGTGCGAATTAACTAAATCTTGCGACTTCTTTAACTTTGAAATAGAAATGTTGTACATAGCTTGTGTGATTGATGCGGTGTTTTCAATTGCAGTAATGCGTTGTTTAATGTGCTTTAAATTAGCCATTAGACATGCTTCTTCATACCTAGGATAAATTCATCCAATATTTTTTTATCCGGTAGTTTTTTGGTTTCATCAATCATTTGGTTGATTTGTTTTCCTAAATCAACGTGTTGTAAGCCTTGTTCGATTTCTTTTTCTAATAAACTGACTTTTGTGACATCAATGTCGTCCATAAAACCGTTGGCTAACGCGTACAAAGTGACCACTTGTGTATTCACGTGTACGAGTTGATGAACGTCTTGTTTTAGTATTTCAACGGTTTTTCTACCTCTATCTAAACGTTTTTGTGCGTTTTGATCTAAGTCAGAACCGAATTGAGCAAATGCTTCTAGTTCTCTGAAGTTGGCTAAATTGATACGCAGTGTACCTGCGACACTCTTCATTGCTTTTATTTGTGCAGAACCACCAACACGTGAGACTGATAATCCTGCGCTAATCGCAGGGCGAATTCCTGAATAAAACAACTTACTCTCTAAGAAAATCTGTCCATCGGTAATTGATATCACGTTGGTAGGAATATACGCCGAGATATCACCTGCTTGTGTTTCAATGATTGGAAGTGCCGTTATTGAGCCTGCACCATTTTCATCATTTAACTTAGCCGCGCGTTCTAGTAATCTAGAATGTAGATAGAAAATATCCCCAGGGTACGCCTCTCTTCCTGGTGGTCTTCTTAGCAGTAAGGATAATTCGCGATATGCGACTGCGTGTTTGGATAAATCATCGTATACAATTAATACATCTTTACCTAAGTGCATAAAGTATTCCGCAATCGTGACCCCAGCAAATGGGGCAAGATAGAGCAGTGTACCTTCATTAGAAGGTCCTGCTGTTACTACAACGGTGTACTTCATTGCACCTTTTTTCTCTAGTAACTGAACATTATTAGTGACACTTGACTGTTTTTGACCGATTGCAACATAAACGCAAATAACGTCTTTATCATGCTGATTTAATATCGTGTCAATCGCAAGTGTCGTTTTACCTGTTTGTCTATCACCAATGATTAATTCTCGTTGACCTCGTCCAATCGGTACTAAGGCATCAATGACCTTAATCCCTGTTTGAAGTGGAGCATCGATGGCCTTGCGGTCCATAACCTCTGGCGCTTTACGCTCTATCGGCATGTATTTTTCTGCTTCAATTACACCTGATGAATCAAGTGCATTACCAAGTGGGTCAACGACCCTACCTAATAGCGCATTTCCGACAGGTATTTCAAAAATACGACCAGTTGTTCTTACTATGTCGCCTTCTTTAATCTTATCGGAACCACCAAGTAAAATTACACCCACTTGGTGTTCTTCTAGGTTGAATACGAGCCCTTTAACGTCGTTTGGAAACTCTAGTAGTTCCCCCATCATTGCTTTTTGTAAGCCATAAACGATGGCAATACCGTCACCGACACTTAAGACGTTACCGACGTTTTCTAATTTAATGTCTTGTGCATAGTCATTGATTTGTTTTTTTATGACTTCAGCCATTTCTTTTATTCTTATTTTTGACACATCTTCACCACCTAAATTAATGATTCGAGTTCTTTAAGCTCATAGGCTAAAGAACCGTCTAAGGATTGACTTTGATAAATCACTTTTACACCACTGATTAAGTTCTCATCAATCACTGTGTAAAACTCTACGGTTAAACCACCCAAATATGGTTTAACTAATCTTTCTAACACTGTTTTTTGTGCTTCAGTTAACGTCTTTGCTGAATATAATCCCACATAAGCTACCTTTTGTGAGCGTCTTGCCATAATCATCCATTCAATGAACAATTGATTATAGGACTCGATGAGCCCATCTAAAACAAGACGTATCAAAAAAGACGAAAAGTCCTCATCAAAACCAATCGATTTTATCATTTCTTCTTTTTTTGATGTGGCTATTGATGGTAATGAGATCATCTTTAACCAATCGCTGTTTTGATCTAAGAGTTGTTTTAGCGCTTCGAATTCTATAATAAATAAATCCAATTTATTTTTTTCCTTGGCAATTTCAAGGAGTGCTTTTAAGTATTTATCTCGTTTCATTGCCTAGTTTTTCTTCGATGATACCATTGAGCAGGTCATCGTGAACTGACTTATCAATTTCTCTGCGGACAATTTTTTCAGCTGCAGCGAAAGCCACTTCTTTAATGGTATTTTTTATTTCTAAATTGGCTTCTTCTATTTCAAATTCAATGTCTTTCTCAACTTTTTCAAGTCGAATTTTCGCTTCACTCTTAGCTTCATTAATAATTAATTCTTTTTGCTTATTCGCTTCTAGTACAAGTCGTTCTTTTAACTCATCGGTTTCTTTTTTGAGCACTTGATAGTCCAGCTCCGCTTTTTTCTTCACTTCATCCGCTTCTCTTGCCATTTCTTTGGCGTGCTCTAAAGATTCGTTAACTGCTTTTTGTTTGTTTTCAAGAAACTCAGTGATTGGTTTCCAAAAAAATCGTCGGATTACTAGAAACAAGATAATTGTTGATATAAATTGTAGCAAAGTTGCTTGCCAATCAACAAAAACAGATTCTAAACCCTCACTGATGGACCTTGCAAGTCTTTCAAATACTTCATTCACCTTGATCAGTCCTTTTATTTTTATTTACTTGCTAAAATGATTGCGATAATTAATGAGTAAATCGCAGAGGTTTCAACCATCACTTGTCCAACAATCATGGTGACCGTGATTTTACCTGATGCTTCTGGTTGACGTCCAACCGCTTCCGCACCTTTCATCGCTGCAAACCCTTGTCCAAATGATGTACCAGCTGCTGTTAAAATTGCGATACCAGCCCCTAGATAAGCCATACCTCTTGCAAAAAACTCATTGTATTCTGCAGCTAAAACTAAATTTGGAATAAATTGTAATAATAAATCTAACATGTTCTTTTTCTCCTTTTTCTTTCTTTATTCTTCAGACTCCAACTTAAGTGAAGTCAAAATTACCGTCAATAATACAAACACCATCGCTTGAATGAATCCAAAGCCGACGTCAAACAATGCATGAAGCGGTGCGGCAGCAATCGGTGCTAGCCAGCCAAGTGCTTCGTAAACTAGTGTTAGTAGCATCGCACCACTCGCAATATTACCAAACAGACGCAAAGTCATTGATAACAGCGGTGTCACATCACCAACCATATTAATCGGAAACATAAACGGGAGTGGTTCAAACCAAGTCTTGATGTGTCTCCAACGTCTGCTGATGATACCTGATGATTGAATTGTGATAACCGCAAACAACGTCAATGGAAATGTAATCGCTGTAAATTTAGTCGGTGTGACTAATCCAAATAACCCAGAGATATTAGCGACAAAGATGTAGATACCTAAGGTCATCACCATTGGGGTTACCCACCGCCACAATTTACCAACGTTATTTTTGACAAATCCATTGAAAAACTCAACAAAAAAGATCCCAGTTGCAACCATTTTTGATGGTTTATCCCCAATTGCCATGTGTTTAACTCGATAACCTATGTATCCCAGCACAATCATTAAGAATGCCATCACGATCCATGAAGATATCAAATAGTCAGGAATTGGTTGAAATTTAAATAGAATGGTCACCTAATTTCCTCCTTTTGGTGGATAATAAATGAAACAATCATGCTTACTTTAATCGTTACGATACCTAAGGCAATCAAGATTAACGTCATCACTTCTTTTTCAATTAAATACCCTATAAATAATATAATACCGTAGATTAAGATTCGAATGGTCGAGTTGAACACAACCATCCAATAACCGTGTTTACTTTTTGCTGATTTCAATATCAGTTTAAAATTAAGATAAGCAACCAAATAGCCCAACAAAAACCACAAAGCCTGAAGGTAATTATACAACATGAAAATTAATATCGAGACGATTACTGCAATGATCAAACTTATTTTAAGCGCATGATTTAACTGTTTCATACCTTATTTTCTCTTTTAATCATTGATACAATAAATGATGTTGTAATAATCAACCCAATAAACATCCCAATGACGCCAAATATCGCTGATAAATAAGCTGATTCAGGAAAATACCGGTTACCAATAAAAACGCCTAGAATTGCTAGACCAGCCATTGTAAATAAATATTCAGTTACAATAAAGTAAAATCGGAATGTTTTATTTTTCATTTCAGCACAAAAGCACCTGATTAAGGGTGCTTTCTCCTTATAGTCTTGTCTTAATCTTTATTAATTATAACATGAACCACGAATATTTTCATTAAATATTATAAAATTAGTCGTAGAATTCAACCCATGTGAAAGGTTCAAATGGGATGTGATTTGACAATAGAAAATTTTTTATATCTTCTAAACTTGAGACGTACTTGAAATGTGAACTAACTTCATCAAATAAATGCTCATCACTGTAGACGTCAATGTTCGGATTAATAGCGCTTAAAAATTTCTCTTTATCATTCTTTTTAATAATTATACTATACTCGTATTTATTTGCTGCAGAGACATATATCGATTCTTGATCGTTCTTTTTAAGATCATAATACGTAAATGTGACCGATGCATCTGGTCCTAAATCTATTGAAATACAATAACCATTTGTTCTGCAAAATTCCATAGCCTTACCTCGCTAATGAGCCCATTGGGTCCCATGGTTTTAATCGAATCGGTTTTTCATTATAGGCGTCTAATTCATCTTTAGTTAAATACTTTTTATGGATAACTGCTTGATATGTATGTTCATAAAACCACGATTGACTCATCAAGTAATAACCTTTAAGTCCCCTATCACTACCCCAACTATTTTCGATTTTCCATTTGGTTGGTTTATTGTCCTCAATGTTAACACCTGTAATAACCATAGCATGATTCATTTGACCTTGAAGATAATCTAAACGTTCGGCTTTTGTCATTGAAAAACTCATTTCAAAAGTCGATTCATAGTCATAGGCTTGATCATCCCAAATACCTCTTGTACGATCACCATAGAAAGCAACGTCACTGCCAAACCATACGATTTCCTTATCCTTTAATTGATTAACGGTTAACTCGATTAACCGTGCCATAGATAAGTTTAAATGTTTAATTTCTTTTCCACCAATGACGTTTCCTAAATAATCAATTGTGTAACTCTTCAAAAATGGTTTATCACTTGTTGGTGAATTGATGACACTCACATAATCATTTAAATTGATTTGACAAACTGATTTGTAAAATGACTGAGGGGTTAATTTTTTTTCAATGTGATAAACGTTCTTCTTTGTGACGTATTCAAAATTGAATTCTTTTGGTGGAATACCAAAATTCGTGACTAAGAAACCATACAATTCTTCTAAGGTCTGACTTTTCAATTGAATGATTTCATTTGTTTTGTTTTCTTTGGCTAACGCTCTTGCTCTTGCAGCGTATTGTCTAAGTTTGATATTAATAAAACGATTCATTTGAGCCGTATTTGATGAGGCATGTGTTTCTGGCATTGCCTCTTTCGGTACAACCCCATATTTTTCAACAAGTGAAACAAACATGTCCCACTGACCTCCATCTTGAATACCAAGTTGAAGCAAATGTTTTAAGGTTCGATCGTCGTTATCAACGGTTAAAAAATCATCCATTGACTCTAAGAAAAAATTGATTTTCTCGAATTTATCCCAAAAAGCTTGATAATTTTGTGAAAACTCGAAATCTTTTAACTCTAATTTATTGGCAACGAGTTCTCTTAATACATTTAAACCAGCAAATAACCAACATCTACCTGAGGCTTTTTGATTGGTTACAGGCAGTGTTTCAATATCATTGGAAAAACGAAATTGAATCTCTGTTTCTCTTTCATTTACGTAAGTTATATCAGAGATACTGTTTTTAACTAACGCTTTTCTGACCACCTGTTGTATGGGTTTATTTAAATAGTTCTGTTTCATTTCATCGATATGTTCGATTTTTACTTCCTTCATGTTAAATCCCCCTTTAATTAAATAAAATGGCGCTCCGAAAAGGACTCGAACCTTCAACCTTCACCTTAGGACGGTGCAGCTCTATCCATTGAGCTATCGGAGCACTTGTTCACATTTTACCACTTTAATGACTATATTGTCTATAATTGGTCGTTAATTATGAGAAAACTTTATTTTTTTTAATTGATATGACTTTTGATTTAAACTAATAAAAAAATGCTAATTTCTACTAGCATTTATCTTATTTTCCACAGTCACTTATGCCTTTTTGACAAATTCACTCTTTAAATTCATTTGTCCAAAACCTGAAATGCGGCAGGCGATATTATGATCACCCTCTTGAATTTTAATTTTATCAACTTTGGTTCCCTGCTTTAACATGTTAGAAGCCCCCGACACTTTTAAATCTTTTATAACAATTACAGCATCACCATCAACTAGTTTGTTTTTATTGGCATCTAGCACAAAGACTTCTGGATTTTTATCCCATTCATATTGACATGCCGAACATACCATCATTTCTCCATTTTCATACGTGTACTCAAACCCGCAGCTTGGACAACTCATAAAATCACCTTTTCAATTATTATTTTTTCAACTCTTTATTATTGTAACATGATTTATATAATAATCCAATTTCCTTTTAAATATCTATTAAATTCAAAAATACTTTATCTTGCGTTTTATATAAAAGTATATAGAGAATACAAAAAAATGTAGGTAAATAGGCATTTTCATTCCGCCTTTTATCTACATTTTACAACCGCCCTTTACAAACATCATAGCAAATAGTACAATAAAATAAAAAGGACTAAAAATATGATAAATGCACTTAATGGTATGATTAAGCTTGCACAACGTATCGCAAACTATGATGATTGTCTGTGCTTACTTGGTTTAGGTAGTATGAGCGAAACTTTCCGTATGGATGAATATTCAGACATGGACTTTTTCTTAATTGTCAAAAACGGAACAAAACCATACTTTATGAAAAATCTCAAATGGCTGGCTTTTGATGAAATTGTCTTCAGTTTTCAAAACTCTAATGATGGCTATAAAGCATTATTTAAAGATGGAAATTTCGCTGAATTTGCTATTTTTACTGAAGATGAAATACTTGAAGCAACATTTACATTAGGAAAAGTTTATTATGCAAGACCTGGTTTTGATTTAGATAAAATTCGTCCACGTAAAATACGTGAACGAAAACTAAACATAGAATACAATGTATGTGAAGCTTTAGCAAATATTTACATTGGATTAAATCGCTTAAAGCGTGGTGAAATTGCTTCAGCTACAACCTTTATACAAAGTTACGCATTTAATTTGATTATTGATTTGTTCGGTGTTGTCTTTACACCAACGAATCAAAATACAGATTATTTTGTCGCAGAAAGACGAATTGAAGAACGCTACAAGGAACATAAAAACTTTATTTCGAACATGCGAAAAGGCTATGAGTTCAATAAAGAATCTGCAGAAATAATGTTAAACTTTTTAATCCAATATTTTGAGCCAAACATCTACATGGTGAAAAAAATCAAAAGATTATTACAAGCGTAGAAAAAATGCGACTTAACTAAAAATTGTTAAGTCGCATTTTTTCTATTTAATGTCTAAATATTTTGTGGATGTTGTATTTGTCGAATCTTTTGGGACTTCAATTTCGAGAATTCCGTTGTCGTATTTACCTTTTAATTCATCAAGGCTTACATCACCGACATAATAACTACGAGTCATTGAACCATAACTTCTTTCACGACGAATATAATTGTCTTTTTTATCCTCAATTTCGCTACTTGAAATTGCTGATACGACTAAATAGCCACGTTCAACGCTTACCTTTATATCTTCTTTTTTGAAACCTGGTAAATCAATTAGGAAGGTATACGCATTGTCCGTTTCTTTAATATCGGTTTTCATTACTTTGGATTTTGGACGGTCAAACTTTTTGAAGAAATTCTCGATCAAGTCTCTATCTCTTCTAAAAACATCTACTATGCACAAATTGATAAATTATTAGATGAAGGTGCAAATGCAGTACTTAAGTCCAAATTTATCAAAGATGAGATAAATGATTTATTAGAAAAGACAATCAAAGCATCTGGTGTAGATGATAAGATTAATGAATTAACCTTAAAAGCTGAATCATTAAGCAATGAGCTATCTAATCTAAATAGTCTAAAGATAGATACTTCTGCTAGAAATCAAATCAAAGAAAAAATCAAGGTTGAGCTGAGTGAAGTAAATGAGCAGTTTCTAACTTTAAGATATAAAAAATTAATGAACTATACATATGAAAAAAACATCCCCTTATTCATGAGAAAGCTTAAGGATCTCAAAAACAAAAGGGATGTTGATTTAAAAGAAATATTTAGTTACGTAATAGCAGTGGATAGAGATAATCTTATTTTATGTATTCATTTATCAAATAGAAACATAAATGAAATCGACTTAAATGTTGAAATAGATAATATACCTTTTAAATCTTGAAACTTTAAATTCATTCAAACAAGGCTTCACATAGACGTTAACTGGACAATTATCATCATATAACTCGAATAGCCTTTATACCTGTTTTCAAAAAAGGCACGAAATCTCGAATAGCCTTTAAACATCTCGGATTAAAAAGCCATAAAATCTCGAATAGCCTTTAATCAACCCTAGTATTTTAGGATTAAAATCAATAATAAAAACATCATTTTATTCAAAAATATTAATTTATATAGAAAAACACCATATCGCTTCAACACTACTTCAAACATACTTCAACAATACTTAAAAGATAAAAAAAAATGCTACCTTTTACGGTAGCATTAATAAATATCAAAATGTCTTGCTGTAAATGAAATGCTACATTCTTTTATAGGTTTGTGTTGATTATGCTTCAAGAATTTCTAAGCTTCATTAACATAAATAAAATCATCAAAAGTATAAGGAATCGAGAAAATGTTTTCTCCAATATCAAAAGTTATAATAACCGTAAGTTTAATATCTTCTATTCCGTTTTGAGTTATAATTTCGTTTGTAACAAATTGTTTGTTTGGCATTATATTTTCAAAAACATTTAAATACTTATATTGTAATTCATTATTATACAATTCATAAAATTCAGATTGATAATCTACTTTATTACTATGATATAATTTAAACTCCAATTCTATCTTAGTAATAAATTGGTATAAGCTAACCATTTTATTTTGATTAAATGAAACAAATGGTAAGGTATATGTAAATCCATCACGATTGCTCCAATCTTCATTATTATAATTAAACATATCAACTCTTTCAAGATCTATGTCTCCACTGTTGTATTGCTTTTCAATAATTTCATTGGCAAATGAGATATCTTCTTTTTCAATCATTGGTATAACTAGCCATTTGTCATCAGGCGTTTTAATTAAAACATCATTATCTCGAGCTTGAATGACATCAACAGTTTGTTGTTGGTTAATAATATTTTCTAACTCTAAATATTGCTCTTGAACTGTATTTATCTGATTTTCTAGACTTTGATATTGTTCCTGGATATTTGAAATAGTATTTTCAAATTCCACTTTTATATCTTGTACTGCATTTTTAGCTGTAAAAGATACTATCACTGAAAATAGAAACGATATTACAGCCAATGCAAGAGTTCCTATTTCAACTTTTAATTTCTTATTTAAATATTTTTCTTCAGTCTTTTCATTCTTATTATTTTCAGGTTTCCTCATTTACACTTTACTTCCTTTTTAATTATTTTTATCACTATCTTGGATTCCTATATTATTTGAATCATTAATCTTATTTATTTTATTGAAAATTAAAGGTATTAATATTGCCGTTAATAACATCGTTAATATATCTTGTGTTTTGTTAAATTTTTCAACATCATTAATGAAAGATGTATCAATTTCTGTGATATAAAGTAAACCAACAAAACTAGATATAATAAATATTAGAATCAAATCTTTTCTCTTAACTATCCAGATGCTATTTTTAATAAATTTTATTCTTAAATCTTGGATATATAAATACAAATTTAAGATTAAACTAGATAACAAGATAATCGGAAACAGTATAGTAAATGTATTTTTAAAGAAATAGGCATTCAAATAAATGAACTCCATCATTCTCATCAAGTTTCCTTCTCCTAAAAAGTAAATCAAAAACCCCATTTGAAACCAAAATAACAACATTAAAGTTTCTCTTACAACAGCTTCTTGACTATCGTGAATCTTTTCTTTATTATAAAGAATCATTGTGGTCCAAAGAATAGATACTAAAATCATTATAGATAGGAAGATTAAAGTGCCAAACTGCCAAGTATAAATAATTCCCATAACCACTGGCAACCATATAGCTAAGGTTGCTAGAGCAATCGAAAGAATTGAAATAACAAATCCAAAAATCAATGTTATGATAGCAACAATGAAAGATTGAATCTTGTTTATTTCTTTTCCTATTATTTTATTACCCTGTTTTTGCTTTAAGTTAACATTTTTCATTATCTTCTTGAAATTACCTTGTTTAATCATTTTATTCAGATAATATAATAGATACACAAAGTTTATTGTTGTGAAAATAATTACAATAACATTCATCATTTATCACCTACGTATTTAATAAATCAATTTTAAATAGTTCATCTAACTTTTCAACTATACGTTTTTGTTCTTCTAATGGCGGAAGAGGTATCAATTGTTCTTTTGTTAATCCTACCGTTATTTGTGGTTGAGCAGTACCTGTAGTGGTAAATACATCTTTTTTCATTCCCAAAAGACAATAATAAATATAATTGCTTATGGACGGTAAATAACTCTTTATATACATAGTCGTTTGCGTTGATGAAGCTTCATCTACTTTTATTAAATTTACATAACCAATTGAAGCACCGCGTGCAGGTATTACAAAATCTCCTTTTGTTAATTTAAGTTTGTTATTATCTTTCTTAACATATCCTAACGGATCATCTGAAATTGTTGCACTATAAACCGGATCACCTTTTTCAACCATATCTTTCTTTAATAAGGTTTGTCCCATTCCCATCGTTCCCAAATCACCTATTTTTATCCATCGCCAATTTTCTGGAATATCAAAAGGTTGCTTATTATAACTTTTAATCAGTTCAATTTTTTCATTCTTCTTTTTTTCCAGTAAAACAATAATATCTTCAGTAGTTTCCACTTCTAAATTTTGGTTAGTCAATTTTCCACTTACTGCATTCCGTAATATCGCATTCTTAAGTTTTTCAGGAAATTTAACTTCTAGATCTTTCAATGCTTTTTCATCTTGTTCTAGCCTATCAATCTCTGCAAGCAAAACCTCTAGTTTTTCAACAATACGTTTTTGTTCTTCTATTGGAGGAATAGGGACTGAAACTTCCCTAATATCTTGTATAGAAATACTTTCTTGAGCGGTAGCTTTTTTATTTCTTTTTAGTTGGGCATCGCCATATTCGCTTCTTAAAAAAAATAATAAATACTCTTCTAATATATTTTTTCTAAAATGATTGAATAATTCTATCTTCCCAACATTAGAACCTAAATGAGCTTCAAAATCAGCTTCAAAAATAGCAATGTTCCCAATTGTACCTACATATGGTGTTAATAAACACTTTCTATCTAATCTACTTCTAGATAATAATTGAGATACCAACTTAGGAATATAACTTTCAAACTCAAGATTCATTTTTCCGTTTTGAATATTTTTTCCTTTAAATAACGGGACTCCACTTTCAACTAGATTATTAGCAATATATTTTGTATATTCAAATCCAGCAAGTTTTGTTACAAATGCAATTTCATTTATGTTAGTGATTACCCAGTTTTTCGGAATATTTATATCTATAACATTTTTGTTTTTTAATTTAGAATATTTAATTGTTTTTTCAGATAACAATCTACCTCTGTCTTTTTTTATTTGATTGATTAAATCAATTGCATTTCCATCCCTATCAAATTGTTCAGATAACTTTCCTTCCATAGCAGCCTTAAGTACTGCTTTTCTCAACTTTTCTGCAATCATTCTTTGATACCTAATAATTCTTCAATTTGTTTGATTTTCTTATCTATCTTTGCATTTAAAGCATTTCTTCTTTCGTGAAATTGTCTAATTGTTTCTTCGGGAGATAAAACCTCTTCTTCAAATGTAGGATATCCACATAAATCAAAATCATAATCTCTATTAACTAAGTCTTCTACTGTATAACATTTAGCCTTGAATGTATCAGTATCAGTATCTTTAATTTCTACTCTATTTTCCCACCATGAAATTGCATCTTTAAAGTGATCTAATTGCATCGGTCTTGTTTTTGAGAAAGCTTTATAGCCTTCAGGTAAATCCACTCTATAGAACCATACATTCTTTGTTTTAGATCCATTATCAAAAAATAATATGTTTGTAGTTATTGATGTATAGGGTGCAAACACACTCTTAGGTAGTCTTACAATTGTGTGTAAATTAAATTCTGTTAATAACTTTTTCTTGAGTTCAGTTTTTGCTCCATCAGATCCAAATAAGAAACCATCAGGAATAATAACGGCAGCTCTACCATTTTTCTTTAATCTATACATAATGACAGACATAAAAAGATCGGCAGTTTCACTACTTCTTAAATCTGCTGGGAAATTACTTTTAACAATTTCATTTTCAGTACCACCATATGGGGGATTCATTAATACAACATCAAATTTTTCATGGTCTTTATATTCTCTAACATTTCTTTCTAAAGAGTTTCCATGAATAATTTGTGGGGTATCAATATCATGAATTAACATGTTAGTGATTGCCAGTAAATAAGGTAGTGGTTTTTTCTCAATACCATATACGCTTTCATCATATAAACGTTTATCTTCAGCTGTTTTAACTTGTTTTTCTAATTCTTTTAACGTTGAAGTTAAAAACCCACCTGTACCACAAGCAAAGTCTGCTATTTTTTCACCTAATATAGGTTTGATCATTTGTACCATAAAATCAGTTACTGCTCGTGGTGTATAAAACTCACCTGCATTACCTGCACTTTGTAGATCTTTTAAGACTGTTTCATAAATTTCGCCAAAGGCATGTTTTTCTTTATGATCATCAAAATTAATGGCATCAATGACATTAATAACCTTACGCAATTGAATCCCATCTTTCATGTACTGGTTTGAATCCTCAAATACTGCCTTAACAATTGCTTGTCTAACAGGTGTTTTTTCATTAATCTCTAAATTTTTTAATGTTGGAAATAGTTCGTTGTTTATAAAGACTAACAATTCTTGACCTGTTTTTGACTCACCATCTTTATGATCAACAGCCCAGTTTCTCCATCTTAGGTCTTCTGGAATAATTGATACATAATTAGGATTGTGAAACTCCCAATCTTCTTCTTTTGTATCATAAACTTTTAAAAATAAAAGCCATGTCATTTGCTCAATTCTTTGAGCATCACCATTAATACCATTATCTACACGCATGATATTTTGTATTGTTTTTACAAATCCATTTAAACTCAATTTAATTCACTCCTATGCTGTTTTATATAGCTGTTGTTGTAGTTCTTGTACTGCTAACAAATAACTTGTTCTACCACCAAATAATTTAGCGATCCTTGTCGGACTACCTAAATTACTAAAGGGTTGGGTTTCAAGTATTTTAGTATCTTCTAAATCATTAATTCCGCCATCCATATATTTTTCTAATAAAGAAGAAAGTACTTCCCTACATATTTCATTATATTTATCTAAATAACCTCTATCTTTAACATGCTTAACTCTTTCAGACTTGGTTAAAGGTTTTTTATCATATGCAATATGAAGAATCAAATCAAAATCATCATAATCTGTTTTAGATTCATCTCTTAAAGCATCTAGAAAAACACCGCGTTCAAATAATTCTTCTATAATTGCCGTCTTCTTTTCTGCTTCAGTCCACATATGGATAAATTCATCCATGGTCGCATATTCATTTAAAATATTTCTCTTGGTATAGTCAACTAAACTTTCGGTAATTAATTTCCCGTCATTACCATAATACTGAACTCTCTCACTTAATATAGTGACATCCACATTATTAACTCTAAATTTTTTATGGTCGCCAATGATTTCTACTGGTTCAACAAACTCATCATCTGCATCATCAACCGGTGTAACTTTTGGTTCTTCGATGTCATCAATATCTTTAGGTTCAAAAATAGCCACTGGATCACCATCAAAAGCATCATCTGCAAATAATCGCGTCACGTTTCTAAAGTCCATGATTGTAAAATAATATTTTTCTTGGTCTGGATATAGCCTAGTTCCCCTACCAATTATTTGTTTGAACTCAGTCATTGAGTTAATATTATTATCTAAAACAATGAGTCTAGCGGTCTTAACGTCTACACCAGTACTTAATAATTTAGATGTTGTAACAACCGTTGGATATTTCTCAAAAGGATCAATGAAATAATCTAATTGCGATTTACCATAATCATTATCACCAGTTATTCGCATGATATATTTATCGTTTTCTTTGACTAAATCCGTATTTTCATTAACAAGTGCTTGTCTCATTCTTTCAGCATGATCGATATCTACACAAAAGATGATAGTTTTACTGAATCTATCATTGTCATGTAGCCACTTGGTGATTCTTTTAGCTACTTCTTTAGTTCTATCATCTATGATTAACTTTTTGTCAAAGTCTTTAGAACCATACTCACGGTCTTCAATTTCTTGACCATACATATCCATTTGTCCTTTATATGGTCTCCAACCTTCTAAATCTTTATCTAAGTTAATACGAATCACTTTATAAGGCGCTAAGAAACCATCATCGATACCTTGTTTTAAACTATAGGTATAAACAGGCTCACCAAAATAATCAATATTACTTATGTATTTTGTTTCTTTAGGCGTTGCAGTCATACCAATTTGAATTGCTGGTGAAAAATATTCTAAAATCTTACGCCACTGTGAATCCTCTTTTGCACTACCACGATGTGCTTCATCAACTAAAATTAAATCGAAAAAGTCTTTTTTAAATTCTCTAAATGGTTCTTCATTCTCATCGCCTGCAAGTTGATGATATAAACTCATATATATTTCATAAGCACTGTCTAATTCTTTACCCTTGATTTTGGTCATTACCTCTTCAAAAGGTTTAAAATCTTGTTGCATCGTTTGATCGATTAATATATTTCTATCTGCCAAATATAAAACTCTTTTTACTTTTCTTTGTTTCCAAAGTCTATGAATGATTTGGAATGCAGTGTATGTTTTACCTGTTCCTGTAGCCATAACAAGTAATATTCTTTTTTGGCCCTTAGCGATTGTTTCTACTGTTCTTTGAATCGCAACTCTTTGATAGTACCTAGGACTCTTCGTATTAAATGGTGCATAATAATAAGGTTCAGAAATGATTTCTTCTTGTTCATTATTAAATCCTTTTCCTTTAATATACCTGTCCCAAAGCTCAGATTCCGATGGAAACTCATCCAATTTGAGTTCTCTTTCTTGCCCAGTAAAAAAATCATGCTCTAAAAAGCCATTACCATTAGATGAATAAGCAAAAGGAATATCCAGTATTTGCGCATATTCAATTGCTTGTTGCATACCAGCACCAACACTTTGGGTTAAATCTTTTGCTTCAATGACTGCTAGTGGGATTTCTCCGTGTTTACTCTTCAAAAGATAATCAGCCTTTTTGCCTCTTGCCCTTCTTACTTTTTTTCCTGATACTTTTATTTGACCATCCGTAAAGTAATATTCTTTGTTGATTTGAGTTTTGCTCCAACCAATGTTTTCAATTGCTGGATCAATATACCTAAATTTAACATCTTCTTCTGTTAATTTTTTCATATTCATTTCACCCCTATTTAATACATTTAAACTTATTTTATAATCAATTATTTATTTGCATTTTCATCGAACACATATTTCCTATATTATAGCATTATTATGAGTTTTTTGAAAGAATTAACAGTAAACTAATTGTTTATTAGTTATAATTATAGAAAATTAGTAAATTTTATTATATTTGTACTCCACTGGCCTAACTACAAATATCAATCTTTAGTATATAATTGAGGTATAAATTAAATAAATCATAATCGGTGGTATAAAAATAAAAATGCCGCCCTTTTAGGCAGCATTAATAAATATCAAAATGGCGTTGCAAGAGGGATTCGAACCCCCGACCGACGGCTTAGAAGTCCATCACCCAATTAATCAAGTTGAATGGGTGCCGACGTCATAAAATTTTTAACTCCCGACACCATTCATTGTAATGGTGCTTTTTGTTTTTTAGCACTCAATGGTAGTTACATAGCTTCCGGCACGTTGTTATGTAACTACCATGGGGGAGTCTAAGAAATGGAGTGATTGCATGTCATTTTTTACAATAAAAAACATCCTGGTAAATGAGTACCCAAATTATGGACCATACCGGATTTATAAAAAAGTGATTGAACTCATTCGAGATCAACAAACAGCTGATAGGTTCATGCTCTCTAACCATGGGGGATTTACCAAGGGAGAATTGAACAAGATAAAATACGATATCGAATACCGGAAATACAGATATCGAAAAAACCCGCCATCATAGTGGGTTATGCAGGGGACACTAGCTTCTAGCAATCCTATTGTCCTCTGCATAAATCACTATGAAAGGATTGCTAGAAATGAGAAATAAATATGTATATACGATATATGAGCATGCCACCGGGCGTTATCTAGAGTTCTTCTCTAGTCTTGACAGGGCATTACAATTTGCATTATCAAATGGTTTGAAAATCAGAGCATGGAACTATGAAGGGTCTTACACGGGTAAAAAAAGCATAGCACATGATTTCAGGCTCGATGGCAAATACTATGATGATTCGAGGCACACACACATTTTTGTAAAAATAAAGCTTGATGGTAACGGAACATTAAACATTTAATTGTTAGAACAAAATCACGTGAAATTGTTGCAACAAATAATCGATTAATTGTTAGAACAAATAACCTGGATAATTGTTGTAAAAAATAACTGAAGAGAGGGATTGCTAGAATGATACCAGTTAAGAGTATTGAAAAAGACTTAATCGCTAAGTTAGAAAAAGAAACCAAACACGAAATTGAGCATTACAATTTCAAATATGATCAAAATGAGATTGAACTCATGTTTACATTCAAGTCTCAAGTAATTACGGCCTATTATGAGGTAGATAAAGGACAACTTACTTTCAAAAACGTGAGTGGTGTAAATATCAATCTTAAATTATTTATCGCTTTAGAGAACTTGTTTAACAAAGAATTGACGATTCTAACCGAAGAAGATGATTTGACTGATGATGATGTAAAAGCCCCTGTAAACGCAAGAGTTCACACATGGTTTGTTGAAAGATGAATGAGATCAGAGCGATAGAATTTGATAAGCACATTAAATCAATGGGCAAATTAGAGCGTCTAAGGGCAAAGATTCAAATCATCAAGCTTGAAATTGAAAATTGTAGAGAAATCACCCAGGGCATTGGATTTCATTTCGTATATGGTCGTGAACTTGATATTGAAGAATTACAAGGTAGACACTACACACTAAATAACCTCTATAGAGAATTAGATAAGCATTTAACATCAGACTTACCATTTTAATCGAAACAAGCCTTAACCTTGGGGCTTGTCTATCAGAGATTGACTCCTGATACTGATGAGATAGTCAAAACTAAATATCAAATAGAAAGGATTGCTAAAATGAAGATTTCTATTGAAACACTAAAAACGCTAATTATGTATCATATTAGTGAGTATAATAAACTCGAAAAGATGATGCATTTAATTGCGATATCTGATTACATTTCAAAACGTGTTTATCACAGTTTAGAAGTATTGAAACTGAATGATCTATTAACTAAACTTAATGAGGTTCATGGCTATGACAAATAACCAGGACATCAACTTGACTGACATACTAATCAATTTAAGCCCGTTTGATATTGTCAATGACGCTTTCAAGTTTAGAAACAACCAAGAAGAGGAAATCAGCCTCAAAAACGTTGCGATATTGCGTGAGAAATACATCAATGATGATATAGAATTAATCAATGGTGTGATCATCTACTTAGCAATAATCAAGAAAGGCACAATGCCTGGTTTAAGCTATCTGATTAAAACTTACAAAGACTTCAAAAAGAAAAATATTACGAACACAAATAAAATTGTGAATCATATCAAGAACCGAATTCTATTCGAAAAAGAAAGATTAGCTGAGAAAAAGCATAACAAGGAATTGTTCATGAAAAAGTAAAGGAGGGTTAGCCATGGCAAGAAAAGAAAATGTTTACTTCAAACAATCAAACCTAAAACTAGATGGTTTTGATATGCTCTATCACAATAGAGATATGGACACATTCTATGCTAACCCAAATATTGATACGACTGTTAAAATCATACATAGATTTACTTATCATTTTCTAAACCCGAAAAACAAAGATAAGAATACGCTGGAAAGAGTTTATGAACTAAACACAAGTTTAGCTAAGCTATTTAACGTAACTGTCTCAACGGTTCAAAAAGCGATTAGAAACGCAGTTCAAATCGGAGTCATCAGCAAACGATACTATGTCGGCGCTGGTGGTGCATTAGTTGACCATGACGACAATCCAAACGGTGGTTTAACTCAAAGATATGTCGAACTAAATACAGGTCAACTAAAAGACCTTTTTAGAGCTATGCCAAAAGATAAAACATATAAGAAATATAATAAACGTTCGAGAGAACGTCGTTTTGCTTTGCAACGTGCAATGACACTAATTGATAATCCTGACTTAGTCATACAACTGATTAATGAGGCTAGAATCGAAGACATTAAGACAACCAGAACACAATATAACAGTTATGTTGCAAATCAATTTGCTAAATATACGAACCAAGAACCAATTGATTTAGACCAAATCATAGAAGCAACCGAAAACAAGATCACATCAGAGCGTAGAAGCTCACTATTAGGCGACCTCAATAAGTTGCTTGATATCGAGCGAGTTAATCCGGATTGGATTAGCTAAGCGAATATAAACAAACGACCTAGAGTCGTTATTTAGGCATTTAAAAACAACTAAAAATGGCTCTCTCCTTAGCACTCAAATCTTACATTCTAACTTTTTTTAGAAATGTAAATGATTTGGGTGTTTTCTTTTTTCTTAGTTTAATGTAAGTTGCTATGTTGATGATACGTAAGTTGCTATGGTTGAAATCGTAAGTTGCTATGCATAGGAATGATTTTTAAAATAATAAAAAAGAGTATATAGAATACGATTAGTTAAGGCATTCAAGAGGTAGTTCGAAGCGAAATGACTTCTTGTTTTTCTTTTAGATCCCGTAGTCAGTAGATAGTTGTTTGCTTTTTCTGTGTCTTGATGAAAAGATAAAGTCAAAAGAGTTAGTAATGGTTACGCCCCGATACACGTTTCGGGTCGTTCGAGGTTACTTGGCGAATAGAATCAACACCGTTTGGGCTTGAAATCATTATCTGATAATTGACTTGTTGGGTTTAATCAAAGCGCTTAGAACTTTATTTTTGCGGTCATGAACCAAAGGATTTAATCTTTCAAAAAATTATGACGGTACTAAACATTAATATGGATTTTTGAAAATCACAAGGCGAAAGCCTTTTTTTTTCGTTTTTTTTAACAAAAACATACGGCCTAAAATTTAAATTCTTGAAATTCATGTTAGTTTAAAAGCATAAATGAAAAAGGAGGCTTTAAAAAAATGAAATTGAAACAAGTAATCATCAGTGCATTATTTATCTTAGGGGTGTACACACTATTGATTTTCTTATTTGGTGCAACTGCAATCCCGGAGGAACCAGGCATTTTTACAACGGTTCATGAATTCTTTAGCAAACAATACACATTTTTAATTGAAACCAACGTTTCAACACAGAATTTCTATGCGATTGTAATTGCGGTCATTCTTATGACGATTGTTGCGACAACAATGATTTTCAAACTAAAAAAATAAGATGATTCGATGGCTATTTAAGAAATTTAGACTTCTTCTTATCTTAGCACTATTATCATCGGTATTTTGGTTACCTCTTTTAGTCGCTCAGAGCGAATCGAAATTCGAGATAATTGATGAGGTAATCACTGAAGAAGTTGTCAATGATGATTTCAATTATTACACGTCGAGGGCAGTGATGAAATTAATCATTGTTTATGAAAATGACCAGGGCGAAAAAGTAAATGCGACTGGTTCGGCCATCATCATATACGAAGATGATAATTACAGTTATCTGATAACGAATCATCACAATATCAGACATCAAGATTATGATCTAAAAACTATAGTCGCAGTCGATTATACAAACGCAACATATGAGGCCATATCAATGGTCGAAAATGATACTTATGAAATCATATCTGATCTCTATGATTTAGCATTACTTAGAACAAGAAAACTATCAATCAAACCGGCAGTGATATCAACCTTAGAAATGCAACCCGGTTCAGTCGTTCATTCAGTCGGTTATCCCAAAGGCGAACGAGCAATTGAACAAGGCGTATTTATCGAGATGATAAAAGATCTTGAGTATTTTCCTTTTGAAGCAATCAAATCAAACGCAACCATTCAAAAGGGTTCATCAGGCGGTGCATTGATTGATAGAAAAGGCAATTTAATCGGTATGACTACGCTTGGGGCTTTTGCTTCAGGTAATGAATTTGTTTATTCTTATTCAATACCGGTTTCAATCATTCAAGAGTATTTACAACTTTATTTTTAGGAGGAAAAAAGAAAAATGAAACGAATGTTTAAAGGCTTATTATTATTCATTGCGTTCTTTGGTGTATTCATTACAGCTAAACCAGTAACACATGCATCATCGGCCAATTTAACCCTAATGGATCTAAATAGCGGTCAAACGTACAATAGTGACAGTGTAATGTTTACTTCAGCAAATCCAATTGATTTATTAGACGCTAACAATAATATGTCACCTGTCATGTCTGCTACGCAATTTGAAGTGACACTCGGCACGGGTGGCAACTTATCGATTCATTATGAAACCGGCGGAAATTACGTAAAAGTTACAGGTACATATCAATCAGTGATTTTCGCGGATCAATCCGGTGGACAAATGACCATTTCATACAGTGGTGGAACCATGTCAAAACGGGCAGTGCAAGTAACTGCAAACGACCTTAGACCCGGATTCAACGGTCAAGAAACGTTCGCAACCAACGTATCAGACGCTAAACCTTTATCGCACTTCTTGCAGTATATCAAGGTATACGATAACGTCGATGGCGATTTAACCGACCAAATTTATATTATTACTGATAACTACACGACTAATAAAAATGTCCTGGGGACTTGGTCAGTCAAACTTGGTGTTGAAGACTCAGCCGGTAACGTATCAGAGTTCACATTTAATATTCAGGTTGCAGACATTACTGCACCAGTGATTAATGGTAATACCTCAAAGGTTCAAATCAGTTATACCCAAACGTACAATATTACTTCATTTAAGAATTCACTAACCGTATCAGATAACTATGATACGATAGCTAACTCAAAAATCACAATCAAATCAGATAATTACACAGCGAACAAGACAAACCTAGGCACTTACGATATTGTCTTCGAAGTAGCTGATAACTCAGGCAATAAATCAACATTCACAAAGCAAATTGAAGTCGTTGATGACGTCGCACCAACATGGACGGGACAAAACGCATATACCAAGGACGCAACAGCTGTCTTAACCGTTGATACAATCAAAGCGAATCTATCGGCCAATGACTTAAAAGACGGAAACCGTACGGCATACATAACGGTTAAAGAAGATAATTACACCGGCAAAGGTAACCGAGTAGGCACTTATTCAATTATTTTTGAAGTTGCCGATACCAAGGGCAATAAATCAACGTTCACAGTCACAATCGACGTGCGTGATGACATCCCTGGTGTTTGGTACATCGTTAATGGTTCTTCGTTTGTTTTAATCCCGCCAATGAAGTTGACACAAAATCAAATCATTGAATTATTACAACGAACCAATCAAATCCAAGTCACAGGAACCACAAACGTTAATTTCTTCTTGGATGAATACACAGGCAATGAAGAAACACCAGGTGTTTACAATATGGGGTTTAATTTGTCAAATAGTGCAGGTCAATCAAGTGTTCATAACTTTGTGATTACAGTTACAGAAACGGCAGATGATGACCAAATCACTATTACACCTGATGAATCATTTTTAGATGGATTTACTGACTTTGTCAGTTCAAACAAAATCATGATCATTGGTTTATTATCAATCGGCTTAATTTTGATTGTTGCTGTTTCAGTAGCAACCAATAAAAAACCAGCAAGAAAAAGAACTTACAAGAAAAGAAAATAAGGAGTGATGAACTTGAAAAAAGTATTTCTAAGTTTCATTTTAGTATTTACCGCACTATTGGGTGTAACAACCCTAAGTGCAAACACGACGTCGCTTGACTCATGGGACTATATAGATAACTATTATGTGTATAATCAAGACGTCATGTTATCTGATGGTTTATCAATCGAATTATCAAGTGAAATCGACATCACATCACTAGAATACAACTACAATAACAACGGTTATCAGAGCGTTGAAATGAAGCCTGATGGTTCATTTACATTATTCTCTGATATCACGTATCAACCGAATAATATTGCACTTCATGAAGTTTATATCAATGACGTCTTGATTGCAACCTTGGGTATTGATATGTCACTACCGGAAAAATTAAACATTACAATCAGAGCTCTAGGAACCCCTAGAGCTCAACCAATTGAACGATTAGTAACGGACGTTAAGAGTGATTTCAACGAATGGGAGTTAACCATGAATAACGGCGTTTACTTTCTTGAATCAAATCGAGTAAGTAACGACACAAATAAGCTTTTAGTTTCGGTTTCTACCGCATTTAAATCAATCAATGAGACTTACGATAGTTTCATATTAGACGTCGTTGATGGTTCAACGTCAAGAGTCGAGGTTTATCAAGACAATTCAACCATTCATCAAAAATCATCACATGACCTTAGATATCTAAACGCAAACAATCGAACGGCTTTACATCTATACGGTGCAAACACTGAAGAAGATATTTACTTTGATCAGGGCGACCATTTCAAAATTGTTTTAGCTCTTAATAAGAACCTAACTTCTGCTCAGAGAAACGAAATACTAAACGCATTTAATCATAATTATCGTAATACGAACGACTTTGTAGCGGTCATTTTTTCAGTAACCGCCTATCTGATACCAGTAGAAATTGACCTAATCGGTGGCGACTATCAGGCACTACCTGAAACCGAGGGAAGCATTTACTCAGATACGAACAAAATGGGTAAAGTGTCTATTTCTAACCTAGGTAATAATCAATACCAATTCACGATTAACTATGAGCGTATTTACACGTTTGTCTACACATTCGCAAGTAATACCAATGTTTCAATGTTTGATTCAAACTTCGAAGCGTTCTACTACTCTGACAATGGATCTAAGTTTATCGTTTTTAACCTTGGACAACAATCCATGTTTACCTCAAGAAACATCAAAAATCAAACGTTTGTACCATATACAACATGGAACCTTAACACGAACGAATTAGCAACTATTGATGATTTCAATGTTTATCTATATACCAAAAATGAAGCTGGTAATAACATCTATGCTTATTTCTATGTAAATGATTTTGTGATCGATAACTTATTATCGGTATCACTAGCCATGGAATGGCGTTATGTTTCAATCGTTGGATCTAAAGGTGAATGGAATCCATACTTTAGAACACTTGAACAAGGCAACGTCTCATCGGGTAACGTATCATGGAAATTAAAAGCGGCGATGATATCATCTGCAGCGACAGCCGCAGGCTCATTTATACCTGGTTTAGGTTTTCCTATTCTAGCAGTCGGTACACCAGTATCATTACTATTCAACTATCTAGCGGTTGATGAAATGATTGAGAAAGGTTCAATGGCCATTGGTTCAATCAATGAGATTTCTAATGTCGTACCAACCACCACACTTAAAAATGAAATCAACGGGGCATATCGTGAGTATTACGATAACTTTGACGGCATGGATTTATCGAATTACACCCTATGGAAACTACATTTAGGGACGTTTGATAAGTTCTTCCAAGACAGAGTTGAGATAAGAAAAGATAACGGCTTAGACGTCATTTCTTTTAGGTATATGACCGACGGTAAAGTCTACACAATTGATGATTCTAATATCAATGAAGTGTTCAATCCTGGTAGCTTAGAACAAACACCAAATGATAATCCGGTAACACCTGATTGGTTAGCTCGATTACTCAAGTTCATCGAGGAAAACTTTATCGGTATCATTTTAGCTTCAGGTGTTGCGGTAGCGGTTGGGTTTGTCATCTTAATTGTTGCAAAAATTAAGAATGAATTTAGTTCATCTAAGAGACGATATCGAAAAAATAAAGGAAGTAATCTTCCAGGCGTAATCATTGCTTTAGCAATTGCAATCGCAATCATTATATTAGTTACAAGTCTTATTTAGCAGGTGCAAATATGATTGAATTAGGCAATAAAATCCTGGGTATAATCGATTGGATTGTACCCAGTGTACTTGTTATATTAGCAATCTTTATGACCGCTTCAGCACTAAAAGGCTATAAACGAGTTATCACAGACGCTAAAGAAATAACATCCAGTTTCAAAGGTGTTCTATTCTTTATTATTATTGTCGTCGTACTGCTTTTTTGTTGGTTTTACATCAGAAGTTTTCTTAAGATATGAGGTGCTTCAATGACTTTTGAAAAATATGAGTTAAAAATATTCGGATTTATCGATAGATACGAAAAAGTCATAAAAACGTTCATAAGACGATTTGATGACATATTTTTATCAATTATGAGTTTATTTAAATTGCTTCTCAAATCATTTTCCGACGTACTTGATTTAACTACTCGGTTCATGCGATATAGTACGTTCCCTTTACATATGATATGGATTTGGTGGGACATTAAAACCTATCGATTAGAACAGCTAGAAATTGAGCAAATACCATTATTAGAAATGGGACCACAGTATATCTACGGACCTGCAGGCAGTGGAAAATCAACCTGTACTTATCACGTAATGATGGATTATGCTTATCGAACGGGTAAATGTTCACTAACGACCGACTTAATGGAAACAGCTAGAACAGACACCGATGGCACGCCTTATTATTATCATCAGATATTTAATCCGAGTGACTATTTTGTCGACGGTGTACAAGTCGGACAGTTTGATTCTGATCGCTTTAATATTATCGTATATGAAGAAATGTTGACAAAGTATCAGCAACGTAATAACGCTAAAAAATCATATAATGATGAAGTTTTGCCCATGGTTGCGGCGATGGGAACTCAAAGACATCAGGGTATCGATTTATTCTTCTTTATTTCACAACTACCAAAAAACGATATCGCAATCATGCAAATGCTAAAAGGTTATCATGAACCAAAAGTTAAAAAGGGCTTTGATTACCAATATTGGTTACAAACAGGAAAAATCCGATTTCATATAAAGGGTTGGAAAATTAAATCCTATAAAGTTGAAATTATCGATTCGAGTAACTTTAAACTAGTCGATAAGAAAGTTTGGTTCTATCCTTGTGTATATCAAGAAGATATGCAATACTTCAACCGTTTGAACATGAAAGAAAAATACAAAGCACTACCAAAAGTGAAAGGGGTTAAAATGACCGCATGAATGAACAAATAATATCAATAATTATATCAGCTTTATTAATTCTACTATTGATGATCATCAGTTACGTGATTTGGTTTATCTTCTGGACAGCTATCAGAGTACCAATCAAAATGAGAGATGATATCTTTCGAGATCGAGAAGAGGCGACAAAAGACCTTGAAAAAATCCGGGCTGAAAATGTGGAGCAGTGGAGCAAGTTCAGAGAAATGACGGATGAAATTGAAAGGCTAAGAAATGCATACTATGCAGAGAAATCTAAGCTTGAAAAAATCACTGAAGAAAAAATCAAACTTGAAACTCACAACGATAACTTAATCAGAACAACTAAAGAGCTAAAAAAGAGTATCAAAACCGAAGCCAAATAATATATATATACTTATATATATTATCACTAACTATTTTTCGAGTCGGCCATATTAAAAAATGAAAGTGAGGACAACACAATGATTAGTATCTTAAAATCCAAGAAATCAAAAGAAGGAGTAGAAAAAAAGTGCGAACTCATCATAAAAAGACAAAAGTCACCTAAAAGGTGACTTTCGTTTACAACAATCCTGAATTTTCGTCAGGTCTCGGGACTGGCTACCCATGCAAAGATATATTATTACATTTTTTATCATTTGTCAAATAGTAACATTTTTTCAACCTTTCTAATGTATCCTTATATAGGGGATATTTCGCTACATAAGGACATAAAAAGACAAAGGGAGAATTATTATGCTAATTAAAGAATCAATCGAAAGATACACTTCTTTCATAAAAAGACAACATTCAACAGGAACTCATAAATTCTATAAATCACATTTAAATCATTTCTTAAAATGGTGTGATGACAACTTCATTAAGGAATTATCAGATATCAAGTTTACTGCATTTGATGACTACATAGCAGAACAAAAGCGAACATGTTCGAATGCAACAATCAATAAAAGAATAGGAATATTGAAAAGATGGAGTAAACACCAAAATCACGAATGGGATTACTTAAACTCAATTTCGAAATTAAAAGAGCGAAAAACAACTTTTAAAATGATTGATTATAAAACCATGGGCAAAATAAAAAAATTCATCGATACAATGAACGATGAAGTATATAATAACTTGATGTATAAAACGCTTATTCATCTATTAATTGACACTGGGGCAAGAATCAATGAAGTATTGAGCATTGAAAAAAAGAATGTTCAAATCAAGAAAAACGAAATACTACTAACAACAACGAAAACGAAATCAGATCGAATAGTTTTTTTTAGAAACGACACAAAAGAATTACTGAAAAAGTGCATATCTGATCACAAATCAAATTATCTACTTTTCAACAAAGAAAAGAATCGACAACTGAACTATGATGATGTCCGTTTCTTCTTTAGAAAGCTAAAGACAGTTTTAAAAATAGAGGAATTACACCCTCATATGTTTAGGCATACTATGGCTACAAACTGGCTTGAATCAGGTGCAGACTTGCTTTCAGTAATGGAAACGTTAGGGCATAAAAACCTCGAAACAACAGAACGTTATCTTCACATGAGCAAAAAGCATATTAAAAAAACATATCTTGATAAATACAAAGGTTAATCATTCAGCATCATCAATCATTTGACCGACTACTTCGTGAACTCCTCTAAAACCGAATAAATCGTTAGGTGTGCATTTAAATATTTCGCATAACCTGACGATTTGTTTTGCGTTTGGAAGTGAAAGTCCTTTTTCCCATTTCCAGTAATGTGCTTGTGTAATCTCTAGTAAATTCGCTAATTCTCTTTGACTAATTTTTAAACTTTCTCTGTATTCTTTCAATCTCAATATAGTCATTTTAACACCTCCAAATAATTAAACGACATATATAATGTTTCAAAAACGCTTGACAAACAACAGTTGTCAACCGTATAATTGAATTACGACATACAAAATGTGTCAATCAGTGTAAAATATATCCTGGTAACTAACCAGGACAATTGAAGAGTTTGAAAAATATTATTTCTTGCTTGATTAATGGAAAAACTGGATTACTCCAGTGAAATTACTAAGTGGCGTTGCAAGAGGGATTCGAACCCCCGACCGACGGCTTAGAAGGCCGTTGCTCTATCCAGCTGAGCTATTGCAACATTTAAACAGCAAAGATATTATAACCTATATCCATCGCGTTGTAAAGACAAAATTTGCATTTTTTGAAAAATAATAGTTAAGGGGATACCGAGGTATCCCCTTATCAATTATAATTTTCCTACTGCGTTGATTTTGTTTAAGATTCTAAAGAACGTCTTCGTGTCTTGATCACCTAAGTGTTTCATTAATTTGAAAATTCGTGCGTAGTAAACATCTTTAATGCTGTCTACAAATGCTTGTCCTTTCTCTGTTAATAAAACGTAAGTGACACGGTGATCCGTTTTCGAATCCCTTCTAGTTAAATACCCGTCCTCAACTAATTTATTCATTTTATGAGTGATTGCAGGTAATGTAACCTTAAGTCTTTTTGCTATTGCTGATGGCTTGATGCCTGTTGGATCACCAAATGCAACTGAAAGTAATAACGTGATGTCTGCGTCGCTTAATTTGTATTTAGCATGACGGTACACCCCACTTTTTCTGAGTCCTTGTAAAGCTCTTTCAAAATCTTGAGCAAAAACTAATTTTTCATCCATGGTAATTCCCCCCTAACTTTTACGTTTTTATTATATATAATTGCAGTCACAAAGTAAAGTAATTTCTTATTAAAAATGTAAATTATGTAAAAAATATCAAAATTGCGTAAAAAAACACCAAAAACTGATGATTTTTTAGTGTTTTTATTGTATTTGAAGAATCTCGACTCTCTTTTGCAAAATATCAAGTTCTTTAATAAGTTGATTTTTTTTATCAGAATCGACATAAGATAAAATCGTTTTTAATTTGTTCATTTCTTTCTGATAGTATTTGATTGCATTTTTATCGTGTTTCAGAACTGGCCCAAGCAAAAGATCCTCATAATTTAAACGCTCTTTTTCTTTTATTGCCACAACAATCACGTAATAGTGTTTATCATAAACGACTTTTTCATCAACGATTTTAAACCCATTTGCTGATAAATACGATCTCAGTTCAAAAACTCTCGTGTTTGATTGTAAGATGTATTTATCTGCTTTTTTGTGAGGTTGTGAAAGGATTTCTGAGATTAGATGCATCCCCATCCCCGCGATACAAACCCCATCAAATGGTTGATCAATTGATTCAAAGCCGTTTGATTTAATAAAGGATACTTTTTCATTTAATCCTTCGGTTTTTATATTTTTCATCGCTTGTGATAATGGCCCTGAGTTAAGATCAGCAGCTATGGCTTGATTGATGAATCCCTCTTTAAGGGCTTTAACAATTAAGTAGCCGTGATCGGTCCCGATATCGAGTAACGTATCGATGCCTTTAGTTAAAGACGCTAGTGTATCAATTCGGTTCATTATTTTCGAGTAATGTTGAAATCTTTTAATTTCTTTTGTCTCGATGGTTGACGAAGTTTTCTTAATGCTTTGGATTCGATTTGTCTGATACGTTCTCTTGTTACACCAAATTCTTTACCAACTTCTTCTAGTGTGTGTGTTTTACCATCAAGTAAGCCATATCGTAGTCTAAGCACTTTTTCTTCGCGATCGGTCAGTGTCTCTAGGACTTCGTCTAACGTACGTTTAACCATCTCTTGAACGGTATATTCATAAGGGTTTAACGCTTGTGGATCAGAAATAAAGTCTCCTAAGGATGAATCTTCTTCCTCACCGACGGGTGCTTCAAGTGAAATTGGCTCTTGAGCAATTTTTTGAATTTGTTGCACACGTTCAGCGGTAATCCCCATGCGATCACCTATTTCCTCAGGTGAAGGCTCTCTTGAAAGCTCTTGAACAAGCTGACGTTGGATTCGAACCAATTTATTGATGGTTTCAACCATATGGACTGGTATACGAATGGTTCTTGCTTGATCGGCAACCGCTCTTGTGATTGCTTGTCTGATCCACCAAGTTGCGTAAGTCGAGAATTTAAAGCCTTTTTCGTGATCAAATTTATCGACCGCTCGCATCAAGCCCATGTTTCCTTCTTGAATTAAGTCAAGAAACAACATACCTCGACCAACGTATCTTTTTGCAATAGAGACAACCAAACGATAGTTCGCCTCAACAAGTTTATTTTTAGCCAAAATCCCATCTTCTACCATTTGCTCGAGTTGAACGCGGTCTTCATCTGGAATCTCCATGCCCTCATTGATCATGTCATGTAGTTGTTCTTGTGCAAAACGACCTGTGGTTACACGGATGGCATAAGTTACTTCTTCATCGGATGATAACAGTGGAATACGACCGATTTCTTTTAAGTACATTCTAACTGGATCGTCCACTTTAATGGATGCCGGTAGTGACTCAATATTCAGCAGTTCTTCTTCTTTAATGTCTTCAACCTCAAGTGATGACAATGATAAATCATCAAAATCAAGATCCTCGTCATCTAAGTCGTCGTCATCATCTAACTCAACCGCGACTGATTTTTCTTTGTTATCTTCTTCGAAATCATCGATATCGACTTCGTCTTCAAGAGAAATAATATCAATGTCTTCTTCGGTTAGTTTAGCTTCAATTGCCTTATATTCATCTGAATCAAATTTTGCAAATTTGATTACATCATCAAAGGCAACACTGCCATCTTTTTTACCCTTTTTGATTAAATCTTTAATCACTTTTTCTAAATTCATCCCTATTTCTCCTTTATTCGATCGATTAGTAAGCCCGTTTTTCTTAAGCTAACCAAACTTTTACTTATGATTTGTCTGATACGTTCTCTAGTTAAATTCATTTTGTAGCCGATTTCTTCTAGGGTATAAAATCTGCCGTCGTATAATCCAAATCGATACCTCATCACTTGTTCATCTCTTGAACCAAGTGTCTTTAATAATGTATCCAAATATTCTTTTTCTTTTTCAAGAAAGTACTGTTCTTCTGGATCATCAACCCCAGATGCGATAAAATCTGAGAGGGTTGCGTCTTCCTCTGACCCCACTTTTAAATCCAATGAGACCGTGTCCGTTGACAGTTGTTCAAGGCTGATCACTTTTTCTACCGTTAAATCCAAACGATCTGCTAGTTCCTGAGCGGTAGGTTCTTGATTCAATTCTGCTCGTAACTCATTTTTAGTTCGTTGCAGTTTATTTAAGCTTTCAACCAAATGCACTGGCAGTCTAATTGATCTAGCTTGTTTGGCAATTGCTCTTGATATGGATTGTTTAATCCACCAAGTGGCGTAAGTTGAAAACCGATTACCCATACGGTAGTCAAACTTGTCTGCTGCACGCATTAAGCCCATGTTACCCTCTTGAATGATGTCAAGTAAATCGAGTCGGCCGTCATACTTCTTAGCTATTGAGACAACCAGTCTTAGGTTTGAAACGATCAACAGATTTTTGGCTTCTACGCCCATTTCAATCACTTGTTGTCGTTCTTTTTCCTTTGTCTCATCCTCAAGAACACCTAGACCGATGGCTTCATGAGCCTCAAAGACTTTTTTGGTGACTTCTTTTTCTTGTTCTATCGTAAGCATCGATACCTCACCCATGTCTTTTAAATACAGGTAGTAAGGATCAACCGAGGTGCTTTTAGGTTCAACAATCGGTTCAATCTCAACGTCGGTTTGGTAATCGATTTGATAACCTTTTTCTTCTAAAATTACCTTTACTTGATCGTAAAGACCTTCATCTAAATCGGTTAAATCTAAAATAACTTCTAAAGGTACTAACTTTTGATTCTCATAAGTTTTCAATAGCTTTTCTATTTTAGTATTCATCGGTTAACCTTCTTTCTACTTTCGATACCGTTTTTCAATTTCTTTTGACGTTCGGCTAAAAGTGTTTGAGTGTAGGATTCTTCAACTGATTTAAGTTCATCGATAATTTTTTTGTATTCTTTGATGTCCATTAACAATGACATTGTATTCAGTAAGTCTTCGATGTCGCTTTCTTTGAAAACGAACGTCGTTCGCCATTCAAGCGATTGAATGATTTCGTGTTCAAAGACTTGGATTAAATGGTCATCTTTTAAATAGTGTTTAAATGCCTCAACTTCAAATACGTCGTTTGTTTGATAATAATCCATATATAGAATGGTTCTTAGTTTCAACATATCGATGTTAACGACTTTCGTTGTACCTAAGGCTTGCTCGATTCGTGGTGCATATTCTTTGTTTTTCATCATAACAATCAATAATTGTTTTTCCGCTTTATAAAATTTCCTAGGTAAACTCGAGTGGTATGGTTTTGCTTTGTAAGGCAATTGATTTTTTTTAGTAACGTCTAGGTTTGTTTCTTGAGTTTTTGGTTGAAACGCTTGTTTTTTAATGGTCAACGATTCAACAGAAACCCCTATATCCGATGATAACTTTTTCAAGTAGATTTCTTTTACGGTCTTATCGGCATAGATCAATAGGTCAGAAACATTCTTTTGAAATACTTGGATGTCATTCGAGTTTGTTAAGTCTAAGCCTCTTTTATGGATTCGATACCCAAATTGGAATGGGTCTTCTAAGAATTGTCCATAGAGTTCCTCGTATTTTTCTTTTCCGTATTCTTTATAGAAATCATCAGGATCCAATCCATCGGGAATTGATAATACTTCGACCATCAATCCTTCTTGTAAAAGTAACGGAATCGCTTTTAGTGTGGCATTAATTCCCGCCTTATCGCCATCATAGGCAACAATGATACGGTTTGACATGCGTTTTATCAGTTTTGCTTGTTGTCTGGTTAACGCAGTCCCCATCGTAGCTACCGCATTTTTTAATTCGGATTTGTAGGAAGCAATGACATCAAAAAATCCTTCATGTAATATGACGTGTTTTGATAGCCTGATGTCTCTGATGGCTTTTGACAAATGATAGAGCACTTCACCTTTTTTAAATACGACGGTTTCAGGGGTATTTAGATATTTGATTTGATCATTTTTATCCAGTGTACGCCCACTAAACCCCACCACACGGTCTAGATCATCGTGGATTGGAAATGTGACTCGGTTGGTCATTAAGTCGTAATATGTACCATCTTCTCTTTGTTTAATTAAACCGGCGCTAAGCATTACTTCTTCTTCAAAGCCCTGACTTTTCAGTAATTGGTAGAGACTGTCACCCTTCTCTTTTGGTGCTAAACCAATTTCAAAGTGTTTAATTTGCTCATCGGTCATTTCACGCCCATAAAGATAGTTGAGTGCTTGTTTACCTGACTCACTGTTAAACAAGTAAAATTGATAAAAGGCATTGGTGCTCTTTAATGCGTCATGTTCTTTTAGCGTTTTTGATTCTTCTACTTCAATATCTAACTTAATATTTAATTGATCGGCTAAGGCTTTTGCTGCTTGGTTAAAACTCACATTTTTTATTTTTTGATAAAATGTGATTGGATTTCCACCTTCACCACAAGCCATGCATTTTGCTAAGTGTTTTTCAGTTGAAACTGAGAAACTTGGGCTTTTATCCTCATGAAAAGGGCACAAACCCATGTAATTTTTACCCTTTTTTGTTAATTTAACGTAAGGTGATACAAGTGCCACAATATCGGTCTTTTCTATGATTTCATCAATGACATGCCTTGGAATATTCATTTAAAAGACCTCCTTGTTCTTATATCGTCGTACGATCTAATATATATTGTTTTAAATCGCTTATTAAAATACGTTCTTGATTCATCGTATCACGATGTCTAATGGTTACGGTTTGGTTTTCAAGTGTTTCATCATCAACGGTTACGCAAAATGGTGTACCGATCGAATCTTGTCTTCTGTAACGTTTACCGATATTTTGTGTTTCATCGTAAGTAGCGCTTGTGAATTTTTGAACTTGATCAAGTAACTCATAAGCAAACGCTTGATGACGGTTTTTTACCAGTGGCAATATGGCTACTTTGTAAGGGGCTAAGTAAGGATGAAGTTTTAACACTTCTCTGATTGAGCCATCTTCAAGTGTTTCTTCCACATAAGACTGTGTTAGAAATGCCATGAGTAGACGTTCAACACCGACTGAGGGTTCAACCACGTATGGTAAGTAACGTTCATTCGTGTCTGGGTCTAGGTAAGTCAGGTTTTCTTTTGACTCATTTTGATGCGCATTCAAGTCAAAGTTTGTTCTTGATGCAATCCCCCAAAGTTCATCAAATCCCCATGGGAAGCGATATAAAATATCAGTTGTTGCATTTGAGTAATGTGATAATTCTTTTAAAGAATGATCATGAAGCGTCAAATTCTCTTCATCAAGTCCTAAATTGATTAAAAATGACTTACAATAAGTACGCCAATAGTCAAACCATTCAAGTTCCGTACCTGGTTTACAGAAGAACTCAAGTTCCATTTGTTCAAACTCTCTGGTTCTAAAAATAAAGTTTCCTGGCGTAATTTCATTTCGAAAAGACTTTCCGATTTGACAAACACCGAAAGGTAATTTCTTTCTTGTTGTTCGTTGAATGTTCTTAAAATTAATGAAAATACCTTGAGCCGTTTCCGGTCTAAGATAGACCGTATTGCTTGATGATTCGATAACCCCTTGATTGGTTTTAAACATTAGGTTGAAATACCGAATATCTGTCCAATCACTTTTTTGACAATTAGGGCATTTAACTTGGTGTTCACTTAAATAGCCTTCTAACTCTTCTTTACTAAATTCATCTGGATTAACCTCGTAATTATGAGATTTGATCAACTTGTCTGCGCGATGTCTCGTGTGACAATTTTTACATTCAGTTAATGGGTCACTAAATCCCCCAACGTGTCCGGAGGCAACCCACACTTGCGAATTCATTAAAATTGAAGAATCAAGCATCACGTTATATCTGGATTCGTCGTGAAATTTTTGTAGCCATGCTTTTTTAATGTTGTTTTTTAACAAGCTACCAAGCGGACCGTAATCCCATGTGTTGGCAAGTCCACCATAAAGTTCACTACCTTGGTAAATATAGCCAGTTGCTTTTGCATACGCAACTAATTTATCTAAACTGATCATATAAATTCCTCTATTCTATATACTTTTTATGTTGTAATCTAAGTGGTATTGATAAAATGCTTTGATCAACGACCAAATCTGTTTTCTTGCTTTTTCTGTTAAATCGATTTGATCATCTTTTTTCATAAAATACAGTTGTGATAAACAAATCGTTGTTTCTAGATCGAGTGAAATCGGTAGTTTATTCTCTATCGTAGCGACACTTGCGTGTTCTAAATTAAAACCTAAAGGATGATCTCCTTTAAAATTCAATCCATATCCAAGCGCGTAAAGAACTTTTAAAGAAATCGCCATGCTGGCAATTTCTGGTTGAACCTCACTTAAGAATGAAACAATCAGTTCGAATAACTTATCATGAGGCAAATCTTCAATGAAAATGCGATCGATGATTTCAAGAACCACGGATACTTGTTTTAAGTGCTCATATGACTTTTTTATTTCTTCGAAAGGTTCAATGAGTTGTGCACCTCGTAAGTCAAACATCGTTTTTTCACTGTCGTAAAACTCAATCAGCGTAAAATACTGCGATAAGAATCGTAGGTCACTTTTTAGACTTTTAGCGCCTTTTGCTACAAGCGTTTGTTTACCGCGCGCTGTATAAACGAATAAGAGTTTAGACGATTCTTTGTAATCTTGAGTTTTATAGATTAAACCTTTAGAGATTTGTTTTGTCATCATAACCAAACGAACGCATGTCAGTGACTTTATTGCGCCAATTCTTTTTTACTTTTACCCATAAGTTTAAATGGATTTTCGTTTCAAGCACTCGGTTAATATCGATACGTGCTTCCGTACCGATTTCTTTTAGCATTTGTCCGTTTTTTCCAATAATGATTTGCTTTTGAGAGTTTCTTTCAACGATGATTGAGGCGTGAACTTCATATAAGGTCCCATTCATTTCTGCGTGTTCAATCACCACAGCAACGGCATGAGGCACTTCTTCTTGTGTTTTATATAAAACTTTCTCACGGATCAATTCTGCCATAATTTGAAAATCACTTTGGTCCGATATTTCATCATTTCCAAATAAAGGATAGCCATTTGGTAATTGTGGCGCTAGTTCATCTAATAATCGATCAATGTGTGTTTGATTTTTTGCAGATATTGGTAATACACCTTTAAATGCGTATTGATCCATGTAGCTTAAAATAATCTTATCTATGTCAATTTTCGATTTTAACGTATCGATTTTATTGATGACTAGGTATACGGGTGTGTCTAAGTCTTTAAATAGTTTAATGATTTGATCTTCAGCATAAGACCTTGGACCATCCACCATAAACAAAACAATATCCATGCCACGAATCGATGCAATCGCGGTCTTGTCAAGTAGGCGACCTAATTCGTGTTGTGCTTTATGAATACCTGGGGTATCAACGAAAACCATTTGGTAGTTTTCTTTTGATTTAATCCCTAAAATTCGATTTCTGGTTGTTTGAGGTTTTGGACTTGTTATTGCTACTTTCTTTCCAATAACGGCATTTAGAAACGTAGACTTCCCAACATTCGGTCTACCAATAATACTTACAAATCCACTCTTAAAATTACTCGTCATTGTCTTCAATCTCATCAAACGAATAAGGCAGTAATTCTTTTATGTTGGTTTCTTTGATATCGCCTTTTAAATTAGATAAATAAACTGGTGCGTCTTTTGGTAAAAGTTCATTCATGACTTGTCTACAAGCCCCACAAGGACTAATTGGCCCTTCGGTTTGTCCTGTAATAGCCATCGCAACAATATCTTCTTTACGATAGCCCTGACTATAGGCACTAAAAAGTGCACTTCTTTCGCCACAATTTGATAACCCAAATGAGGCGTTTTCAATGTTTGCCCCATGAATGATTGTTCCATCCTTCATAAGTAATGCCGCACCCACACCGAATTTTGAATATGGTGAGTAGGTTTGTTTTCTAGCAAGAATGGCTTGTGCCACAAGTTGTTCTTTATTAATCATTTGATATCTTCCTTTCTAGTGAAGCTTTTTTAAGAATTTCTTCTTGTTTTTGTGTCATTTCTTTTTCTTCTGTTTCGGTATGGTGATCGTAACCTAGTAAATGTAGATAGCCATGGACCGCTAAAAATCCAATTTCTCTTTCGATAGAATGACCATAACTTTGTGCTTGTTCAATTGCTTTATCAATGCAGATAAAAACATCGCCATGATATCCTTCTTCATCGTCTGGGAAACTAATTACATCGGTTGGTTTGTCAACGTTTCGGTATTGTTTATTCAGTTCATGTATTTGTTCGAGTGACATGAAGATGATGGTCATAGAATTGTCATCATCAACCTTAGAAAATAGATGATTTATGAGTGTTTCTGCGTCTTTAGTATCTTTTGTTGTTTGATTATAAAATGTAATTTCCATTACGATTGCTCATACCTCTCTAATATTTTTTGCACCAATGGGTTTCTAACCACATCCACACGTTTAAATGTGACTACTTTAATTGATTCAATTCCATCGAGTTTAGTAATTGCTTCATTTAACCCTGATGAAACGCCTTTAGCCAAATCGGCTTGTGATGGGTCGCCTGTAATGACCATTTTAGAAGAAAACCCGAGTCGAGTTAGAAACATCTTCATTTGAGCACTTGTTGTGTTTTGCGCTTCATCTAAAATAATATATGCATTTTCAAGTGTGCGACCCCTCATATAGGCCAGAGGCGCAATTTCTATGATTCCTTTTTCCATTAATGACATGGTTGTCTCTACACCTAAAAACTCATAAAGTGCGTCGTAGAGTGGAATTAAATATGGATCGACTTTTTCTTTTAGATCACCAGGTAAAAAGCCCAGTGACTCACCAGCTTCGACTGCTGGTCTCGTTAATATTAGTTTTTTAACCTTGTTTTGTTTGAGAAAACTAACGGCTTGTGCAACCGCTAAATACGTTTTTCCTGTACCTGCTGGACCAACTCCAAACACTAAATCGAAGTTATTAAGCGCTTCTTGATAGATTTTTTGTGTATAGGTTTTAGCATAGATCGGTTTACCGACAAAATTAGTTAAAATTTGTTTTCTGTTTTGATAGAGTTGTTTTGCTTGATTCAGTTCGTTTGATTCAGCTAATTTAATCAGATAGATGACATCTCGCTCGGTAATATTAATGTCTTTTGCAATCTCGATTAATTCATTTAAAACAGCTTCCATAATAGAGATAATCGCTTCATCTTCACAATCTGTAAAAAATTCCGCCTTATCAAGCACTAAATTATAGCCAAAATAGGTCTTAAAGACCTCAAGGTTTTTATCAAATGCACCAACGACGTTGTAACTGAGCGTTGGGTCTTTTAATTGAATGCTTAATTTCATTTAATCACTCCTAGCATTATTATATCATAATAATGTAAAAAACGATTGATTTTTAGCAAATAAAAAAGCACAATTAAGTGCTTATTTTTTGTTGCTTCGAGCTGCTTGACGTTTCAATTTACGGTCAACACTTGGTTTTACATAAAATTCACGCTTACGTGCTTCTGCGAGGGTTCCAGATCTGGATACGTCACGTTTGAAACGACGCAATGCATCTTCGATAGATTCTGTTTCACGTACTACGATTTTAGGCATGTCTGCCCTCCTTCCGCACTTAAATACCTTAAGCCGTTATCATTATATCTAATTCAAGACTGTTTGTAAAGTCTTTTATTACATTTTTTAAATTATTCATAAATTGAGTCAATCACAGACAATGCGTAAATCGCTGCAATCTCAGTTTGTAAGATTCTTTTGCCTAAACTTATTGACTTAGCGCCTAGTTTTGTAAAGAAATCTAACTCAACTGGGCTAATACCGCCTTCTGGTCCAACAATCAGTATGATTTTCTTATCACTTTGACTATAACCCAGTACTTCTTTTATTGTGGTTGTTTTTTCTTGTTCATAGGCAAGTAAAATAATCGCATCCTCATATGAAATCTTTGAAATGCTCTTTTGATAAGTGATGACGGGGTAGTCATTACGATGTGCTAATCGAGCCGATTCAATTGCGATTTTTTGAAGTCTATCGACTTTTTTATCGTCTTTTTTCGGATCCATTTTAGCTATCGAATACGTCATTTCAGTAAAAATAATTGAAGATACACCAAATTGTGTTGCGTACTTAGTGGTAATTTCTGCTTTATCTGACTTTGGTAATCCTTGAATAAGCACAACCTCAGGTAGCTTATTTTGGGATATTATTTCTTTGATTTCTTGAAATTGAATGACGTCTGCGACTTGTGTAAGTGCTGCAATATAACAGCGTTTATTTGGATAGCAAACTTCGATATGGTCGCCTTTTTTCATTCGCATGACGGTCTTGATATGATACGCATTTTCAGCTGTTATGACGTTTTCTTGTGATTCTAAAAAATAGCGTTGCATGTTCTCACCTTCTTGCCTAATTATAGTAACATATTTTAGTGCTGTATTCAATTTTTTTATTTAATTAAGAAGCTAATCGTAGTGAGTTGATATCACTAAAACAGGTTGTAAAAAATACCAGCGTTTGTGCTGGTATTCTTGAGTTAGTTTTTGAATATGTTTTTAAACTTATCCCAGGCACTTTCTTTGCCTTTTGGTTCAAGTTTATCAAACTGCTTTAATAATTCCACTTGTTCTTTGGTTAGGTTCGTTGGTGTTTGAATATTGACGATAACCAACTGATCACCTTTTCTGCCCGTGTTCACATTCGCAACCCCTTTTTCTCTCATTCTAAGGGTGGTTCCTGTTTGTGTTCCAGGTTGAATCTTTAAGGCAACGTCCCCATAAATCGTCGGTACGTCGATTGTATCACCTAGCGTTGCTTGGACAAATGTCACTGGAACTTCTAGGATGATGTTGTCATCATTTCTTCTAAATACCTTGTGTGGTTTCACTCTAAATCTTAAGTATAAATCACCGGATGGACCGCCATTTGAGCCGCCCTCACCATAACCTGGCATACGAAGTGACATGTTATTGTCAATGCCCGCAGGCACCTTAACTTCGACTTCTTTTGTGATTTTTTCACGACCAATACCATTACATGTTTTACACTTATTCTTAATTACTTTTCCACGACCACCGCATTTAGGACAAACTTGTTGACTTCTAATGGTACCCAAAATGGTACGTTGTTCCACGTTGATGGACCCTTGCCCATGACAGCGATCACAAGTCTCAACATCTGAGGCACTATGTGCACCACTTCCGCCACACGTATGACAAGCTTGATCCGTTTCAACTTTAATGGTTTTTTTAGTCCCTAAAACTGCCTCTTCAAATGTGATATTCATCACACGTTCTAAATCGTCACCGCGTTGAGGTCCATTTGGATCTCTACGTTGTTGACCACCACCACCGAAAAATGAACTAAATATGTCTGAGAATCCGCCAAAACCTTCAAAACCGCCGCCGCCACCAAAGCCGCCTTGTCCAAACGGACCATTATGGCCATATTGGTCATACTGACTGCGTTTTTCTGGGTCACCTATGGTATCATAAGCTTCTTGAACTTCCTTGAATTTCTCTTCCGCATTTGCCTCACTTGAAACGTCCGGGTGATATTTTTTTGCTAAACTTCGATATGCTTTCTTGATTTCTTCTGGTGTTGCGTCTTTTTTAACACCTAAGACATCATAATAGTCTCTTTTATTTGCCATAAGTCACTCCTATTTACCAAAAGGGGCCGTAGCCCCTAAGGTTAAATTATTTTTCTTCAAATTCTGCATCTACGGTCTTACCATCTTTTGAACTATGGTTTTGAGTTTCGTTAGATCCTTCTTGAGTTTGTTGTGTTTGTTGATATGCCTTGACTGCTAAGTCTTGTGCGGTTTTTTCTAATGCTTCTTTTTTCGTGCGAATTAAGTCGATATCGCTACCTTTTAGTGCTTCTTCTAAGTCTTTAATCAGCGCTTCTGCGGTTTGTTTTTCATCCGCTGTCACTTGTTCTTTTAAATCAACAATTGCTTTGTTGGTTTGGAAAATCAAGCTTGAAGAATCATTTCTTAAGTCCGCTTCTTCACGTTTTTTCTTATCAGCTTCTGCATTTTCTTCGGCTTCTTTAACCAATTTTTCAATTTCAGCGTCTGTCATTGCAGATCCACCTGAGATGGTGATCTTTTGTTCTTTATTTGTGCCTAAGTCTTTAGCACTTACGTTAACGATACCGTTGGCATCAATATCAAATTTAACTTCAATTTGTGGCACGCCTCTTGGTGCAGGTGGAATGTCACCTAATTGGAATCGACCTAATGTCTTGTTATCAGCTGCCATTTGTCTTTCACCTTGTAAGACATGGATATCAACAGCTGGTTGATTGTCTGCTGCAGTTGAAAATACTTGTGATTTTGATGTTGGAATGGTTGTATTACGTTCGATTAACTTTGTAAATACCCCACCAAGTGTTTCAATACCTAGAGAAAGTGGTGTCACGTCTAGTAATAAGACGTCTTTGACATCCCCTGATAATACCCCACCTTGGATAGCTGCACCCATCGCAACAACTTCATCTGGGTTTACACTTCGGTTCGGTTCTTTTCCGAGTTCACGTTTGACAATTTCTTGTACCGCAGGAATACGGGTTGATCCACCAACCAATAAGACTTGGTGTAATTTATTGGGTTCGATTTTAGCATCTTTTAATGCACGACGAACTGGTCCAACCGTACGTTCAACCAAATCGCGTGTTAATTCATCGAATTTCGCTCTTGATAAAGACATCTCTAAGTGGAGAGGTCCTGCAACACCCATTGAAATGAAAGGCAATGAAATTTGTGAGGTTGTCACACCTGAAAGTTCTTTTTTAGCCTTTTCTGCCGCATCTCTTAGACGTTGAACAGCCATCTTATCTAATGACAAGTCGACGTTGTTTTCTTTTTTGAATTCTTGAACAATGTAGTCAACAACCTTTTGGTCAAAGTCATCCCCACCGAGTTTGTTATCCCCAGCGGTTGATAGTACTTCAAATGTACCATCCGCTAAGTGGAGGATTGATACGTCAAATGTACCACCACCTAAGTCAAATACTAAAACAGTTTGTTCTTTTTCTAATTTATCAATACCATAAGCAAGTGCTGCTGCCGTAGGTTCGTTGATAATACGCATTACTTCTAAACCAGCAATCTTACCTGCATCTTTAGTAGCTTGTCTTTGAGCGTCATTAAAATACGCTGGTACGGTAATAACCGCTTTAGATACTTTCGCACCAAGATAGTCTTCTGCTGTTTTCTTTAAGTTTTGAAGAATCATCGCTGAGAGTTCTTGAGGGCTATATTTTTTACCATTAATGTCTGCACGGTAGTTACCTTCACCCATGTGTCTCTTAATTGAGCTCACGGTATTTGGGTTTGTAATTGCTTGACGTTTTGCAACGTCACCAACCGAAATTTCTTCACCTTTAAACGCGATAACTGAAGGGGTTGTTCTTGACCCGTCTGCGTTTGGAATTACTTTAGCTTCTCCACCTTCCATAATGGATACTACTGAGTTTGTTGTACCTAAGTCGATACCGATAATTTTATTTGTCGTTGCCATTTTCATCACTCCATTCGTTTACTTTGACCATGGCAGGTCTGATTAGTCTTTCTTTGTAGGTGTAGCCAGTTTGTGTAACAGAAACGACAACACCATTTGGTTTATCTTTATCACTAACTTTATCAATTGCATGATGGAAGTTAGGATCAAATTGCTTATCTAATGCGTTTACCTCTTTTAATCCATCCGACTCAAGCGTATTAAATATTTGGTCATTGATCATCTTAAAACCAATTAAATAATTTTTTAGTAATTCATTGTCAGTTGGCATGTTCACAACCAATCTTAATTGATCGATTGATGGTAATAACGATTCAACTAAATTTTGAGACGCATATTTTCTTTCATTAACACGCTCTTGTTGAACACGTTTTTTGAAGTTTTCAAGTTCAGCTAATTGTCTTAAGTACTTTTCTTTTAGCTCTTTATTTTCTTCCTTTAGTTGTTCAATTTCTTCCTTATACTTGTTTTTTTCAGACTTTTTCTTTTCTTTGTAATCATTTTTTTGATCCGCTTCGTTTAATTCTTCGGTTGTTTCTACAACAACTTCTTTTTCCTTATCCAACTATTTCACCTACTTGTTATATAATTTCGCAATGTTTTTCGCGATGTATTCCATCAAAGGAATGACTTTTGAATAATCCATTCGTGTTGGACCAATAATAGCAATGGTCCCTTTTTCTTCTTCTGTCACGTAGTAAGGCACGGAAATAATCGTACAAGTGTCGGTTGGCATAAAACTGGCTTCTCTACCAATCTTTACCGATAACTTATCGGCATTTCCAATCATTTTTGCGACGTCTTTACGATCAAGCATCGTCATTAATTCTTTTAAACGTTCTGGGTCGTTTATATCGACTTGACCAACCATATGTCCCATACCAGTTAGATAAACATTATCCTCTGACATCTCAACAAATGCGTTTAGAAAACGATTGATCAGCTTTTCTTGATAGTCCATGTACTCAATGACGTTTTCTTCTGTAAATGCATTTTTAAGAATACGCTTGGCATCTTTGACCAACTGATTTTCAAGTAAGTCGTTTAAACTTGAAATGATTCGTTTGAAATCATCCATACTCAAATCGATTGGTAGCGTAACTAATTCATTTTGAACATGTCCTTTATCCGTCACGATTAATACAACCGCTTCTTTATTATATAACGGGATAAAGTCGATTTTCTTAATTCTCGCAAACGCTTCAGTCGGCCCTAAAACAATCGATGTATAATTGGTCAATTCACTAAGCAAATTAATGGCTTCTTTGACCGCTTTTTCCTTGCTTGATTCGTTATCTTTAAATAGTCGATCAATCATCGGGAAAACTTCTTCGATTTCTTCATCTCTTGTTACAAGGTTTTCAACGTAATATCGATAACCTAAATTTGAGGGGATACGCCCACTCGAGGTATGTGTTTTTTCTAGAAATCCTAATTCTTCAAGTACCGCCATATCGTATCTTATCGTTGCTGACGAAAAGTTCAAATATGGTTTTTCAGTTAACGCCTTAGAACCAACTGGTTGGCCATCCGAAACGTATAATTCAATGATTGCTTTTAAAATTAGTTTTTGTCTGTTCGATAACACACCATCACCTCTTCTTTGCACTCTGTGTCATTCAGTGCCAAGTTTATTGTATAATATCAAATTAGCACTGTCAAGTAAAAAGTGCAAAAAATAAAAAATATGGTAGAATTTGTGATTTCTACCATATCATTTGGATAAGATTTGTTTGACGTATTTGTTTTCTTTCTTCTCTTCTTTTATTGAAGTTGCTTGATCATGTCCTGGATAAACTTTTGTGTTGTCTTTAACTTGCTTAAACAGTTTTTTAATTGATTTTGTCAACAATATGTTTGACCCACCAAATAAATCCGTTCGACCGACACCACTTTTAAATAAGGTATCACCTGTATAGAGTTCACTCTTATATAGAAAGCATAGACTACCTTTGGTATGTCCTGGTGTATGAATTACTTCAACCGTTTGATCCACAAATGGAATTAAATCACCATCTTTGACAAATCGAATATCAAGATTTGTTGGATGAAACTTTCTAGTGAGTCTTAAATCTTTAAATCCATTATTGTCATCGTTTGTTAACAACAAGTAATCATCTTTATGCATGTAGATTGGGCATTCGAATAAATGAATGAGTTCCATGTGATCGACGTGCGCGTGCGTTAATAAGATATATGAAACCTTATAACCCTCGATGTGCTGCATGATTTGTTTGTAATTACCGCCTGGGTCAACAATGATGCAATGATCAAATCGTTTTAGAATGTAGGTGTGAGCTAAGTCGTCGTGGCCTTTAATTATTACAGGCATTTAAGAAAAAAACTATTCCTAAGAATAGCTTATTTTTTCTCACGGTGTACTGTGTAAGTACGTGATCGTGGGCAATATTTTTTCATTTCAAGACGACCTGGCGTTGTTTTTTTGTTTTTAGTTGTGTAGTAGTTTTCTTCGCCACATTCTGTACAAACTAATTTAACTAATTCACGCATGTTTAAATCCCTCCAGACATTCCATATAGAGTATATCAAAAGAAAATGTAAATATCAAGCATTTTTTACTTTCAATAACTGTAAAATAATTATATCATAATTTGACCCAAATGGAATCCCTTTTTTTACCTTCTGTTTTTTAATTTATTTATGCAAATACGTGATGTTGTATTTTTTTTATGTTATAATTCTTATTAGGTGATAATATGCAAAGATTAACAACAAGACCTATCAAGGTAGGGAATTTACAATTAGGTGGTAACAACCACGTGATCATACAAAGTATGACAACAACGTATACCAAAGACGTTGAAGCAACCGTTAAACAAATACATCAATTGGAAAAAGCAGGTTGCGAACTCGTTCGTGTCGCTGTTCTTGACAAAGTAGATGCTAAAGCACTCGGTGACATCAAAAGACAAATCAATATACCATTAGTGGCTGACATCCATTTTGACTACAAACTTGCGCTTGAGGCAATCAATCAAGGTGTGGATAAAATTAGACTTAACCCAGGTAACATCAAAGACCGTTCTAAAGTAGAACAAGTCGTCAATGCTTGTAAAGAAAAGAACATTCCAATCCGTATTGGTGTAAACAGTGGTTCTCTTCCTGACGGCTTAGAACCGACCGCAAAAAATATGATTAACGTCGCAAAAGGTCATATAGAAATCTTAGAATCGATGGACTTCTATGACATTGCGCTTTCTTTAAAAGCAACGGATATGAATTTAATGATTGAAACTTATCGGTTAGCCGCAAAAACCTTTAAATACCCGCTACATCTGGGTGTAACTGAAGCCGGTACCGCTTTTAGTGGTGCCATAAAAAGTGCCATGGGTATTGGTATTCTTCTACACGAAGGCATCGGCAATACCATACGTGTGTCTTTAACCGATAACCCTGAGATTGAAATTCGAGCAGCAAAAGAAATTTTAAAAAATCTTGGCCTTAGAAACGATATACCAAACCTGATTAGTTGTCCGACCTGTGGTCGCATACAGTACGATATGATCGATATTGCAAAACGCATTGAAACGTATTTACAAGGCGTCAACAAGCACATTAACGTTGCAATCATGGGTTGTAAAGTTAATGGTCCAGGCGAGGCAAAACACGCTGATATTGGTGTCGCTGGTGGTAAAGGCGAGGCCGTGATCTTCAAACATGGTCAAATCATTAAAAAAATCAAAGAAGCTGAAGTCTATGACGAACTGGTTCGTATGATTGACGAGTATTAATCAAACCAACATCCAATAACTAACAAAAAACTCAGAACCGTGAAAACGACTTCTGAGTTTTTTAACGTGTATCTCGTTTAAATTAACGTCCTTTTGCAATAAATGGTTTACCAGAAGCCTTAGGTGCAAACGATCGTTTCGATGATATCGCAAGCACAACCATGGTTGCTAGGTAAGGTAACATCTTAAATACCATTCCAAACGGAAATAATGGCCAAATCTCAGACAGCGCTTTTACCCAATCCATACCAAAGAATGTGACCGATAGCGCTTTAAACATTCCAAAGAAAATCGCAGCCCATAAAATACGAACCGGTTTCCATTGGCCGAAAATTAATACCGCTAACGCTAAGAATCCATACCCTGCGACGGTACCTTCGAAACTAACTGAAATTGGTAATATGTAGATCACACCACCCATACCAGCGAGAAAACCTGAGATTAAAACGCCAGCCCAGCGGTAGAATACAACATTGATACCAACGGATTGTGCTGCCTCAGGGTGTTCACCACAAGCAGATAAACGTGAGCCAAAACGTGTTTTGTAAATGATAACCGTTGATAACCCAAAGAGTAATAGACCAAAATAAGTTGTAATGTAAGCTCGATCAAAAAATATGTAGTTTATGTTTGGAAATACATCTCTTAAAAATTTACCGCCTAAGCTAAATCCTTGTGGATCAAATCCAATTTGAGCAGCCCCATTTGATTGAAGTGTTTTTGCTAAGAAAATCGCTAATGAAGCGGCTAGAATATTAAGTGCGGTTCCACCAATGGTTTGATCGGCACGCATGTTGATTGCTAAAAAGCCCAACAATGACGCAAAAACAATACCACCAAAACCACCAACAAATACACTAAGCATAATTAACAATTGCTTATTATCAGATAAAACACCCGCTGCTTGCATACGATTTAAAAAGAAAATACCACAAAATGCACCAATAACCATAATTCCCTCAAGGGCTATATTTACAGTACCACTCTTTTCAGAAAACATCCCCGCTAAAGCAACAATTAGCAATGGAATGATAAAAAATAACGATTGACTAATAAAGAATGCCATTAAACGTCACTCTCCTTTTTAATCACTAATTTATCTTTTTTCTTTACAACTTTACCAAAATATTGAGTCATAAAGAGTGTAAATGCGCTAAAGTACAATATAATTGCAACAATAATATCGACAATTTCAGATACGAATCCAACGCTTTGCATTGAACTACCACCAAGTTTGATGTATTCAACAAAAAAAGTCGTAAATATCACTGCAATTGGGTTATTGTTTGCAAGTAATGCTACAGGAATACCATCAAATCCGGCACTTGCAATCACTTCCTCAAGTGGGAAGGCATTTCCTAAATTTCTTGCACTTGGTGCTAATATAAAGAGTGCCCCACCAAGACCTGCAACAAATCCTGCAATGGCCATTGATAAAATGATGTTTTTCTTTTCGTTTACTCCCGAGTATTTTGCCGCGTCCTTATTTAGACCTACCGTTCGTAACTCTCGTCCGAATACTGTTTTATATAAAACTAAGTAAAGAACAACAGCAACCAACATGGCAATCAAAATCCCAATATCTAACCCTGAGTTTCTAAACCAGTCATTAAATGGCCCATAAGGTGTTCTTGCTGCTTGATCCACAACTAACGTACGATTGGTTGTCCCATTAATCACACGTGTATTCAAGAAATCTGACTTGTACATCCCGACAACAAAATAGATTCCAACGTAATTAAACATAATACTTGTAATCACTTCATGAACATTAAAGAATGCTTTAAATGCCCCAGGAATCGCACCCCAAATTGCACCTGCAAGTCCGCCAACTAGCAAGGCGACAATCCACTGCACAGGCCCCAAGGAATCACCTAATATGCCCACAAGTGATGCTGCGAACAGCCCTAACGTGTATTGACCACTTGCACCAATATTAAACAAACCAGTTTTAAACGCAAATGCTACGGCAAGTCCAGTTAAGATGATCGGTGTTGAGTTATATAGCAGTTGGCCAAAACCGATCATACCACCTCTTGGGTGATTGAATGAGCCTTTTAATAATCTTCCAATACCCAAGGAAGCATTTGATGGGTTAAGTATTAGAATCAATATAATCCCAATCATTATACCTAGTAAAATAGCTAGGAGTGAACCTGTAAATGTCGGAAACCATTCCTTGGATTTAAATCTATTCCAAGCCAGTTTTAAATCAAACTTTTTTTCCATGACTTGTCTTCTCCTTTGCCAAACTCAATTGTCTTTTTTGATATGTTTGATCGACTATAACATCATCTGTTTTAGCTCCTGCCATATAAAGTCCGAGCTCTTCAACTGTGATTTCATTCGACATGACGTCTTTAACCACTTTGCCTTCGTACATGACTAAAATTCGATCACTAACACTCATTACTTCATCTAGCTCAAACGAAATCATTAATACGGCTTTGCCTTTATCTCGTTGTTCAATTAATTTTTTATGCGCAAACTCAACTGCACCAACATCAAGACCACGGACGGTTTGAATTGATAGGATTAAATCAGAATCTTTATCAATTTCTCTAGCAATGACTGCTTTTTGCTGATTTCCACCAGACATGGATCCAAATTTTGTTTTTAATCCTTGCCCACTTCGAATATCAAACCGGTCAATTAATTCTTGTCCTAGTTTATTAATTTCTTTTGGTTGAATGATGCCTTTGGATTGAAAAGGTTCAAGGTGATATTTTTTTAAAACCAGATTATTCGCTAACGTTTCTTGTAAAACCGCAGCGTGCTTATGTCTATCTTCTGGGATATGACTCATGCCGTTATCATTTCGATAGCGTATGGACTTATTTGTAATATCATGTCCATTTAACATAATCTTTCCCTCATTTGCTTTGATTAATCCTGAAATAACCAAACCAAGCTCACTTTGACCATTTCCATCCACACCGGCAATACAGACAATTTCTTTTTGTCTCACCTTAAATGACACATTATCTAGTACTTTTTTCTTTGTTCGATTGGAAATAACGGAAATGTTTTCAAGCTCTAAAACCACATCACCGACTTCATTTCTGTTTTTATCGATGACAAAATTAACGTCTCTTCCAACCATCATTTTTGAAAGGGCTTCTTTTGATGTATTTTTAACATCGACGGTATCGATGACTTTACCTCGTCTTAAAACCGTTACTCGATCACATACTTCCATGATTTCATCAAGTTTATGAGTGATAAATATAATCGACTTCCCCTCTTTTGTGAGGTTCTTCATGGTTGCCATTAATTGCTTAATCTCTTGTGGCGTCAAGACAGCCGTAGGTTCATCAAAAATCAATATATCGTTTTCACGATAAAGCATTTTTAATATTTCTGTGCGTTGTTGCATGCCCACACTAACGTCTTGAATCCTATCATGAACATTTACCGATAACTCATATCGTTTGCAAAGGTCTTCAATCCTTTGTTTGGCTTCGTTGCGCTTTAAAAAACCATATGAATTAGGCTCTACTCCCATGATAATGTTATCTAGAATTGAAAATACTTCAACTAATTTGAAATGTTGGTGTACCATGCCAATTCCATATCGATTCGCATCATTTGGGCTATTAATAACAATTTCTTGCCCGTTTTTCAATATTTGACCAGAATCTTGTAAGTATAAACCAAATAGTATACTCATTAAGGTCGACTTACCTGCGCCATTCTCACCAAGTAGCGCATGGATTTCCCCGCGTCTTAGATCAAAATTGACTTGATCGTTCGCAATAATGCCAGGAAACGCTTTGGTTATATTTCTCATTTCGATGACTTTGTCATGCATATTATTACACCTCTCTATGGATGAAACATTTAATTAAAATAAGGATAAGGAAAGTATTCTTCCCTTATCCTACATTAATTAATTATTTAAAATTATGAACCAAATTTAATTACATTAACCTTTGCTTCTGTTGTTTCAAATTGCTTTGAAGCTGAACCATCGTCACCAAATGCACCGATAGTGTTATCTACTTCAACAGTACCTGCAACTAATTTATCAAAAATTACTTTGTAGTCTGCCTCTGTAAATGTTCTGAATTTAGAATTTGCCATAGGTAAGCTAACACCGTCTCTTGATGCATCAAGTACCACTGATTTACCACCAAAATCTTTATCCCAGTTACCTGTTTCGAATAAAGCTTCTAATGCTTGTTCAACGGATGCTGCAAGATTCTTAGTCGCTGATGTGATGACCGTCGAAGAATCAAAACTTTGGTCAACGTCAACACCAATGACGTATTTTTTAACTGTTTCATTTGATGCACCTGCAGCCGCTGCCATAACGGATTGTCCGACAGCACCACCACAAGCAAAGATCACTTCAACACCAGCATTGTACATAGTTGCAGCTGCAGCTTGTACATCTGGAGTAGCTTTAAAGTCACCTGTGTATAAATAATCGATTGTTACAGCGCCTTCAGCTAAGCCTAATTCTTTAGCTGCTGCAGCCGCACCTTGAACAAATCCATGTCCAAAACGTTGTACTGCAGGGACTGCCATACCACCCATAAAACCTAATTTACGGAAACCATCTTTAACTGACGCATAACCAGCTAAGAAACCTGATTGTTCTTCAGCGTAAAATACAGAATAAACGTTCTTCTCAATTTTGCCACCTTCAACGTTTGCTGGAGAGCCATCTAGAAGAATAAATTTGACATTTGGATAATCAACTTGCATTTCATTGACAGCTGGTTCAAATAAGTAACCTGGTGTAACAATAATCGTTGCACCATCAGCGATTGCTTGTTCAATAGCAACAATGTAATCTGCATCGGTTGCATCTTGAGGTTTTAAATAAGCGTATTCGATATCATTTTTATCGCCATATGCTTTAACCCCTTCGTATGAACCTTGGTTAAATGATTTGTCTGTAATGTCACCTTTATCGGTAATTAAGACAATTTTTTGGTTTTTCTGGATCAAGAACGTCTTTTTCACAAGCCGCTAACACTGACACAGAAACAAATACTAATAGTAAAACTAAAAGCTTCTTCATTTCTTCCTCCTGTTAATTATGTTTTTTAAACCATATTCATTTTATCATTTAAAACGTTTTCATACAAGAGAGAAAACACATTTTGTGATAACTTTATAAATAAAAAAAACGGACTATTGTATTTCAGTATGTTGATAGCGATAGTTCGTTTTTTGTTCATACAAATAACTGATTTCGATTAGTTTGTCTTCATCGAATCGTCTTGAAACAAAGATAAGACTTCTTGGGGTCAAATCAAGTATTGGTTTTGCTGGAATTGAAATGGACGGTAAACCGAGCATTGGAGCGTAGGATGTTCGTCTTGTTGAAATGATGAGATCCACATCATCGAGCAAGTTTTCATATTTTGAAAGTTGTTTTTCTTGTTTTTCAATCAATGCCTTATAGTTATCATCCATCAGACTGCCTTTTTGTTGTGAACTCGTTAATATGGATTGCCCATATTTCATACGGTTTTTTTTATCTTCAAGATTAAATTCAATGATTTGATTTAATGACTTCATTGAAGACGAGATTCTCTTATCCGCTAAAAAATGATTTAAATCGTTTTTAAACTCATACTCGAGTGTTAAATGATTCTCTAAGTCTTCTAATATAAAACTAAGCTCTTTGATTTGATAACCTTCACTCAAATAGATTTCTTTTGCTTTTTTTAGTATATTTATTTCCTCGTCACTATATGGACTGTTTTCATATTGAATGAATCCAATTTTTAGGTCTTTTGTTTTAGTCTTCAAAAAAGACTGATAATCTCGATTGTTTTTACTCATCAGTGTCAACAAATGCACACAATCACTTAAGGTTCTTCCCATTGGACCAGCCACGTCTTGACGTTTTGAGATTGGTAAAATCAAATCGCCATCCACTAAACCTAAACTTGGCTTAATTGCAACGATACCACATTGTAGTGCCGGAGCCATTAATGAACCGTTGGTTTCCGTTCCAATGCTTAAATGGATTAAATTTGCAGCAACGCTAACGGCACTTCCGGTTGATGAACCCAGTGGATCAATACGTGGATCGTATGGGTGCACTACTTGACCGTGAAGCGAACCATACCCAGAAGGCATTTGATCATAACTCATAAAATAGGCAAACTCAGAGAGATTTGTTTTACCTAGGATAATGACACCTTTTTCTTTCAATTGTTGAACTAATGGTGCATCGGTGTGGCCAACTAAGTCATGCAATGCCATTGAATTTGCGGTGGTTGGCATTGTTGCTGTCACAATATTGTCTTTAATTAATATTGGTATGCCGTGTAATGAACTACGTTTATGACCTTTTATTCTTTCTAAATCAAGCGTTTGTGCGTCGTTTATTGCATATTCATTAATGATTGCAACACTATTGTATTTCTTGTCGTACTGTTTGATTTGATTTAAATAGTAGTTGACTAGGTCTTTTGAGGTCAACTGTTGTTGATCTAAGAGAACCACAATTTCATCAATGCTCAATGTTTCCAGTTTAAAAGTCATAACTACCTCCTAATTGTGAGTCAAATTTTTTGCCCATTTCCCCTTTTTAACAATATGAAATCCAATGAATGCTTTAATTATGTTCGTTGCCTCAGCAGCTAAATATATGACAATCACAGGTATCGTTGTGTAGAGTGATAAAATGACTGCAATCGGTAAGATCACAATCCATGCAAAAAATGAATCGAAAAACAAGGTTGTTAGTACCAAACCGCCTGCTCTTAAGATGAAGAAACACCCCGCATTAAACGCAAAAATCCACATCAATCCGCTAATCACCCACATAAATTGCGTCGCTTGGTCTCGAACACTTTGTGTGACATTATATAAATACGGCACAAATGGTGCGATTACCGCAAGTATTGCACCAAACCCGAGACATACGATCACAGAGAAGAATAATAGCTTAAATGCATTTTCCTTAGCCTTCTCAATTTGATTCGCCCCAAGTTCGTTACCTACCATAACGGCAATCCCTGTTGCTAATGCACCAAATATAATGAAAAATAGGTTAGCTACTGTATTTGAAATATTATAAGCCGCAGTCACACTTGTCCCACGTTGGGAGTAAGCCCAAAGAAGAATGGTCATACTTGAACTCCATAATAACTCATTGGTTAATAATGGTAAACTCTTCTTTACTAAATTCTTAAAGCGTTTCTTTTCAATTTCAAATTTGTGAAATATGCCTTGGGTAAACACCAATTTATACTTGTAAGCGATTATAATCAGTATGCTAAACTCAACAATTCTTGCGATAAATGTGGCGATAGCAGCCCCTTGGACTTCAAGTCGAGGAAAGCCCATAAGCCCAAAAATCAACATCCAGTTGAAGGTTAAATTCACTAACACCGATATGACCCCTGCAAACATTGGCACTTTGGTTTGTGCAACTTCTCTAAACGTAGAGGCGTAAAGTTGAACACCCGCTAAGAATGGAAGGCCTAGTGTAATGACCCTTAAATAATCAAGTCCATATCGGATTACCGTCTCATTATATACGCCCAAGGATTGATCATCATTTTTTGCAAATGCTCTTACGAACGTTTCACCAAACAAGAATAAAACAACCATGGATACCACCGTAATAATAACGGCTAGTATCATTTTTGCACGAAACGCTTGCTTGAGTGCTTCTTCGTCTTTTGCGCCATAATATTGAGCAATAAAGATCCCCGGACCAGCTAATCCACCGACCAAAGCGATGGTAACAATAAAGATAATTTGATTGGCAATTGAAACACCAGCAATGGCATCAACATTTAACCTACCAACCATTATATTATCTAAAAGTCCAACGAAGGTTGTGATCCCTTGTTGTATCATGATCGGGATGATAATCGCAATCACTTCTTTATAGAATAGTCTACTACCGATTAATTTTTTCATACTTAGCCCTTCAGTTCTATTTCAATCGCATCTAAATCCGAATGAAATTTCTTTTCATGTGATACTAGAATAACCACACCAGGATAGCTAAGTATCGCTTCTTTTAAAGAATCCTTAGCATTTTGATCCAAGTGATTGGTTGGTTCATCTAGGATTAATACATTGGATTTTTCCTGCCCCATCAGCGCCAATCGAACCTTGGTCTTTTGACCACCTGAGAGACTCTTTATCTTACGGTTAGCCATCTCAAAGCTAATTCCATAGCGAGCAAGCAGTGTGTAGACCGCCTTTTTGTCTACCCCTTCTAATAAATAATGGATTAGTTCAAAAGCGGTACGCTCTTCTTCTAATTCAAACTCTTGAGAGAAATAGGTTATTTTGGCTGTATCAATCCATTCAAAACTGCCCGATATCGGTTTAATACGTCCTAAAATCGTTTTTAACAACGTAGATTTACCTACACCATTTTTCCCAGTAATTACAATTGTTTGTTGCTTATTAATCACCGTAGAAATTGGCTTTAAAAGTGGATTTGAATACCCAATGACTAAATCATTTAACTTTAAAACATCTCTACCCGTTTGAGTTGAAAACGGAAAAACAAAGTGTAATTTCTTTTGTTTCGTTGGTTTTTCGACCACATCTAATTTCTCTAATTTTTTTCTAACGCTTTGAGCTTGCTTAGTTGTTGAAGCTCTCACAATATTTTTTTGAATAAAATCTTCTTGCTTTTTGATAAACTTCTGTTGCGAATCATACGCTTTTGACGACATCTCAAAACGTATTTCACGCTCTTTTAAATAATACTCAAAGTTTCCTTTGTATCGTTCAATCGATTTGTTCTCAATCGCAACAACCGTAGTTGCAATCTCCTTTAAGAAATGTTCATCATGTGACACGACGATGAACGCTTTTGGGTAGTTGACCAAAAACTTAGATAGCCATTCAATGTGTTTGACGTCAAGAAAGTTGGTTGGCTCATCAAGCAATAATACATCACTCTCATCTAATAAGAGTTTACCTAAGATGATTTTCGCTCGCATCCCACCTGAGAGTGTTTTAATTTCTTGGTCAAGTACCTCCATTTGCATACCTAAACCGTGGATAATGTTCCCTAATTTCGATTTGATCGCATAGAAGTCTTGTTCGATTAAATAATCACCGATGGAAGATGCCATATTCAGAAATCTTTCCATTTCAGCCTCGTTTTTGGCATGAGCCACTTGTTCGTATAGTTTTTCCATTTGGAGCTCTTTTTCAAACAATGGTAAAAATACCGTTAGAAGGTAGGATTTAACCGTCATTTTAGGGTCAATTTTCGCGTATTGATCAAGATAACCTACCTTTACGTTATTCAGCCAATTAATTTCACCTTTGTCTGGGCTTAAATGCCCATTCAATAAATTCATGAAGGTGGTTTTCCCCGCCCCGTTTGGACCTACTAAAACCGTATGTTCGCCTAAAAATAGACGCAAATTTGCGTCTACTAGTAAATCATTATTATCGTATCTAAAACTAACGTTATTCACTTCTAATAAACTCATAGAATAATTCAAACTCCTTTTTGTCATCCGGTATCAATTGCCAACCTGACAAGTGATCATTCCCTAATATATCTTTAATATCTTGTTTCAGGTATTTCGCATTAGATTCGGCCAAAACCGTCTTTTTATCGCTAGCAAGAATGACGCCATAGCCTTCGAACGTGCGACTTCTGTTTTTAGTGATGTAGCCCAAAACATAAATCGTTTCATCTAGTGAAACGGGTCTTCTAAATTTAACTTCGATTGATGTGGTCACACCCCAGCACATTGGCTCATCAATGCTAATCGCCCGTCCAATGGTTTCATCTAAAAGTGCCGTAATAATCCCACCATGCATTCGTTTAGGGTAACTTTGATGGCTATTTTTCCCACAAGTAACACCTAGTAGAAATGATTGATTTAATTCATAATAGTGCATGTGTAGTCCTGAGTCATTTTGTGTACCACAAACGAAACAGTCGTCTGCGTTGTATTGTTTATTTGTAACTTTATAAATCATCAATTTACCTCTATTCTTATTCGTATGATGTCTTAATTATTCTTTAACCTGTGTAAAGTATGCTTCTAGGTCATTTAAACATAGAACATTCATTCCCCAAATATCCATGGAAGGTTTTACAAATACCACTTCATTTTCATTTATGTATCTTAAAACGCGTTCAGGTGTTGGGTATATTAAGATGATTTTGTTGCCACTTAAGGTCTCAAAACCTTTAGTATCCAACATTTTAGAGCCACTTGCATTTGAGACTTGCCAATGTTTTTTTGAGTTGAATGACACTTCTTTGAGATTAGAAGCGTAGATTACTTTGATTTTATAAATCGAGTTCTCAATTTGTAATGTAAAATCGTAGATGTCTTTTTGACGAGTCACTTCGCCAAATTGTCTTAGTTCTATTTCAAGTTTTTCCATGTTTTTCTTCTTAATCGACTGTAAGAATAACCACAATAAAATAAACGCTATACCTAAAAAAATTAAAAAGTAGATGAATTCCTGCATATCATTACCGCCTTATACTCATGATTAATATTTCACTATATAAATATTACCATACATTGACGCTATTTTTTCCATAATTGTGCCTCAAAATGGAAAAATGTCTGAGCCAGTGACCAGACATTTTAGAATATTCTTTTTACAACCACATTAAGCCGTGAATCTGAACCATGATTTCTTCATAGGTTTGATTGGTTGTATCCACGTAGGCATGATAACTTGGATCAAGTATGCCATAAGCAAGTTCAATTACAATCGGATTTAACATACTTGAGTTTTCTGCTTCATCAAGGAAACCACCTAACGTTTCTGCAAACAGTGTGTCTCCAACGAAATTACCTTTAATTCTTCCTTCACTGATTGGGTTGATTTCATCAAATTGTTTGATTAATGAAACCAGTTTAGACGACTCGTCCGCCCATTTTTGAACCTTATCTTGGTACGAATCAGTCGGACTAGAAACCTCACCTAATGGACTTAGTGTGGTAGAAAACACCGTTTCAAAACCAGATTTTATCACCGGTTTGATTTGATTGACATCAAGTAAATAGCTACTTGAAAGTAGGTTAATTGATTGACCTAAGTTGTCAGCCGATTGGTCATCAAGTGTTGTAATATCTAATGTACTTAAATTCAATCCTTCGTTAAATAGCACGAATAGATCGACTAATGCATCGATTTCACTTGTCCACATTGCCTTAGTTAATTGTGGTCTTGGACTAACTTTATAGTTAGAGACCGAGTCTAGCAGACTGCTATCAAGTAGTTCAACCAATAGTTGTCTTAGAATTTCGGATTCATTGATTTGATTTAAGTTGGATTTAAACACCGTTTTATTAGCGCTTGAAAGCGTAAGATAGTCAAAATTCATTAATTCATTTGCGCTGACAAGTCCATTAAGCAGTCGATGGAGCTCTCCTTCGTTTTCTGGTGTGCCTTTAAAGTAGTTTTCATCATCATTGGTATTAATGACCACATTAAAGCCTGCCTCGGTAATCAACAAACGATTTAACATCTTTTCAAGTGAACTTTCTAAGATGGTTGAATCTAGTAGGGCATTTTCAAGTACGATGACATTTTGTGGCACTTGTAATGCGTTGAGCACCGCTTGGTAATTAAAATCGTCATAATCAATACCAATCGATTTTAATTGTTGAATTGACTCGATGAGTGAGATTGCATCACTACTACCGTTTGGACTCGTTTTATACCATTGATACTGTTGATTTTGAGTATCTAGTGGTTCTAAGTAAAGACTCAATGCACCCGTTTCAACTAAGTCTTTAAGTAGTCTAACACTGGTTTCTTCTATTATCCTTGATCTAAAGAGCTGATCAATATCCTTATCTAGTATTTGATCAATGTCTAAGCTAACTTGATCAAGACCGCCAGTGATATTGAGCATTTGAATGGCAAGTAAGAAAGACTCGACCTCACCAACATTCGTTAATGTCGAATGCCATGTCACATTTTCAGGGATATAAAGTACTTCATATAGTGCACCATTCTGACTCGTCAAGGTAATTAATTCATCCTTCAAGGTATTTGTGATGACAAGCGATTGGCTTAGGGTATTAATGTCAGATGCATTTAATGAGGTAATCGCATCTAGGCTCGAGCCGTTTTCGATAATGATTTTTACTGATTTGAGTAAACTTGATATTTCGGTTTGGTCAAAGACGACGTCATCTAAAGACACACTAAAATCAAAACCGGTGTTTGAAATCACTTGTTCGATGATCGATTTTAGATTGTGATTAATCACACTTGAACTGGTTAGATGGATGCTAAGTTCATCAATTGTCTCGCTCGTTAATTGAGAAAAATCAAACGTTTCTTCTAGAATACCTTGATCAAGTATGATGCGAATTGAATTTAACAAGCCTTTAATTTCTTCTTTTCCAGTCTCACCACTAAACGTCGTTTCAGCTGGGATTTCAAGAACAAAAGGTAGGCTAAACTGATTGGTTAGTATGCCTAAAAGATCATCCATTTTAGAAGAAAGTAAATTTGAAGCAGACATACGTGAGGCAAGTTTATTTATGTTTTCTTCTGTTAATAGATCTTCATAGCTAAACTCTTCAGAAACGATACCTGCAGATAGAAGCAGCTTAGATAGTAAGACTAAATTTGTCATTTCTGTTGCGTTAAAATTGGAACTGATATCTGTCTTTAAAAATACTTGTTGATACTCAACTGGTAATACTTCGATTAGATAATCATACATAATCTCTGTTAATACCGTTTGATTATCGCTTAGTAGCTCAAAACTAAAGAGTGTTTGAATAAACTGACTTAACGCTTCATCAGCGATTGAATCAATCACTAATGGGTCACTAAGTTGTTCAAACTGAGATACATCACTAAAACCTAACGCTTGAAATGCGATGTATAAATCACCTAAATTGACAAAGTCATTCTGAAGTGTCTCAGCGGTTGGGACAACGATATCTTCTTTCGTTAAGTCGTATTTCATTAGTAAATCCGTCATTGTATCTGAATTTACAAACCAATTAAAAAGGACAGGTACGAGCTGATTAACCACACTTAGCTCGCCTATGTTAGTAAATACACGTTTAACGGTAATCCCGTCTAAAGTCAAGAAATTAAGATCATCAATCGATGTGTCTTCGTCTAAAAGACTAATCAGATCCGTAAAAATAGGACTTAGCCCTTTAATGTCATTGACCAGATCGATTTGTTTTAGTTTTTCTACGGTAATTAAATCTTCATAACCTTCGATCATGTCATCAAATTCACCACTACGAATAAAGTACTCCACTGACACAGGGATAATCACCTTAATCAGATCAAGCGACTCTATGTAGTTAAGAATTTCATTAACATCATCCTCCGATAGTTTCTTTAAAAACGCCTCGTCAAATTGGCTACTGCCATCATTGAGGGTCATTAGTTTTTCATACAGTTTGGCTATGTTGTCAAGTTCTTTTCTAAACTTAACCGATACTTCTTTGCCATTTGATGTGGCTTTAACACTAAAGAATGCATCAAAGACGAACTCATCGAGTGCGACGTCATCTACTTTTATAAAAGACGCGATCTGTCCAACGTAAGTATCACGGTAGCCCTCTAAAAACTCAATTAACTCAGCGGATTCAATTTCCTCTGAGTAGCTAACAAATCCGTAGCCTTCCGGTGTCATCATTACCGGGTATGCGTCTTGTTGCTCGATTAGATAAGATGCACTGTTGCCGATTGAGACAATCCCAGAAAATGGGATAGCTAATAATATTACCGCAAACACGCCTCGCAACCCACCCATTAGTGCGCCTAATAGGCGTTTCTTTGAGCGTTTATTGCCATATTTGTCTTTTTTACTCGGCTTAATAAATAAGTAAATAACAAAACCAATCACTTTAAATAGGGTTAAATTAAACACATACAAGACGAGTATGTAGACCAGATTTAAAGCCATTTGTGTCACTCCAAAGACAAGTCTCAAAGCGTCACTCTCTTCGACTAAGACAGCCTCTAGTGACGGATTCATTTCGATTAAATACCTGACGACGGTTTCTTTTATCGTTGTGAGTTCGATTTCAAGACTGGCCGGTATGTATTGGTTAAAAAATGATAAGTCAGCTTCCATTAAATAAGATGTGATAAAAGGCATTGCAATAAAGCCACCGATGAAGACAATCAAAGTGACTACAAAATAATAGGTTGTTTTGAAAAAACCCTTTAAAAAGCCACCGAGTATCGCAAATCCGATTGTCGCTATCGCTAGAAAATTAAAATACATTAACATATTAGCTCCTGTAAAACTCATATAACCACTTCCTTTGTCGTTATTTTAACACTAAAGTAAGTAGATTCGAAATGAAATACTAAGTAATTCAAATGAAATTTAAAATAATGACGTTTTTGAACTCATAATTGTTAAAAACCGATAAAAAAACCATTCGCACAATGGCAAATGGCTTTGAGTCGTATTTATTTTTTTACTAATACTTTATATTTGATGATGATGTAAACCGCAGTACCTACCCATATAAAAACAGGCACTAAGTTTGATATACGTTCGGCAGAGGGAATAAAGGCAAACGCACCAATTAAGAATAACGTAATTGCTTGACCCTTATTATCATCCGCGATATCTCTTAATTTCCCAGCAATGACAAGTACCATGATTAATACAATCAGACGAAATACAATTGTTAATCCGGCAACTTCCATGTCAGGATTAGGGACATTGATGTTCTTAAATTCAAAAATAAAGAAGAAAAGAAAGTGTAACAATGCGCCGAAATAGATTATGTATGATTCGATTGAACGCATCACATCTGCTTTGATTTTATTCATGTTTACTACCTCCTTCACTGACTTCAAACACATAAGATTCGTACGGTCTTAAAATCAGGTTATCTAACGAAATCTCGTTTGATTCGTAATTTGACAATAATACTTGTTTTACCTTAAGTCCGTTTAGCGAGATGGATGTCTCACAATCAAAGAAGTTGGTGACCACCAAAATGGTTTGGTCGCCTTTTCTAAGATACGCATAAACTTGAGGGTGTTCTTGATTAATCATTTCATATGAACCATAAACAAGTGTGCTCTTATAAGCGTCGTCTTTCTTTAAAGCAATGACTTTTTTATAATAATTCAACAATGAATTTGGGTCGTTGATTTGATCTTCTACGTTCACTTTAGTGAAGTTTGGGTTGACGTGAAACCACGGTTCTTTTGTTGAAAACCCTGCGTAAGGTTTATTATTCCACTGCATCGGTGTTCTAGCGTTATCTCGACTGCGTTTGGCGGTAAAGCCAATGAACCGATCTAAGTCTGTATTGCCTCTTGACTTTTCAAGCGCGTAGGTTGTCTTTACACTAACGTCATTAAAATCGTCAATAGTTTTAAATGGGTAATTAGTCATCCCAATTTCTTCGCCTTGGTAAATAAATGGGGTGCCCCACATAAAATAGAGTGCAGTTGCAAGCATCGAACCCGATAAAAACGGTTTTTTCTCATTACCATATTGACTCATCACACGAGGTTGATCATGATTTAGCCAGTAAAGTGGGTTCCATGCTTTACCATAAAGATTCTTTTGCCATTTCAAGAACATCTCTTTCATGTGTTTAAGGTTAACTACAATCGGTTCGTTAGGGTCTTTTAAGTCCCAAACGTTGTTACACCAGTTGTGGTCAAAATTAAATACCATGTTTAACTCATCACGATCAAGTCCAGCATATTCGATGGCTTCTTCCGGTAATGCACCACCACCAACTTCACCGACCGTCATCACATCGTAATGTTTTAAGACGTTTTGATTGAATTCATGTAAATAGTCATGCAGTTTAGGTAAGTTAGAAAACTTACGCCAATCCGGCTTGTAAACTTCATTACTCTCCATCGTGGAATCTTCAAAGGTGGTTGAGCGTGCAATGTGAGCCACGGCATCCACTCGAAAACCGTCCACACCAAGATCAAGCCAAAACGTTGCGATGTCTTGCATCCCTTTTCTAACGTTTGGATTTGCCCAGTTTAAGTCTGGCATTTTTTTGGAGAATATCTTCATGTAATACTCATTGGTTAATTCATCTTTTTGCCAGCAGGACCCGCCAAAAAACGATGCCCAGTTGGTTGGTTCGACTTCTTTTCCATCGACGATTTTACCCTTTTGCCAAATGTAATAATCACGGTAAGGGTTATCAACCGATTTTCTTGATTCAATAAACCACGGGTGTTCATCAGATGTTTGGTTCATGACAAAATCGGCAATGATTTTGATGCCACGTTTGTGCGCTTCATCAATCATTTTTTTGGCATCCTCAAGTGTCCCATACTCTGGAGCAATTTGATAGTAATCCGATACGTCATAACCATTATCATCCATTGGTGACTTATAAAATGGACATATCCATAGCAAGTCAACACCTAGATCTTTTAAGTAGTCAAGCTTTTCGATAATACCGTTGATATCACCAATACCATCACCATTTGAATCATTAAAACTTTTGATATATATTTGATAGCCTACGGCTTCTTTCCACCATTTTTTTTCTAAAAAACTCATAGTTATCCTTTCGTTGCACCCGCAGTCATACCTTCAATTAGATATTTTTGGAAGGTGACGTATAAAACGGTAATAGGGACTGCAATGACTAAGGCACCTGCAGCAAATAAGGTAGGTCTATAAAGGGAGTTCCCTGCTTCAAGGAATCTAAATAGACCGATTGCGATGGTCCAGCCCTTAGATGCATCTGCACCTGTACCACTCAATATGTAGGATGGCAAGATGTAATCTAACCAAGGTGCCATAAACTGACCAACCGCCACAAACGTGATGATTGGGAGTGATAGCGGTAAAATAATCTTAAAGAAAATTTGTACCTTGTTCGCACCATCGATCGTCGCAGATTCGTCTAAGTCTTTTGGTACACCTTGTAAATAACCCTTAATTAGCCAAATGTTAAAAGGAATTGCACCTGCTGTATAGACCATAACTAAGGCCAGTGGTTTATTAAGTAGACCAAAGGTATCGAATAAAATGTACATTGCAATTAAGCTTAAAAACGTTGGAAACATTTGAAGGATCATGATTGATAACAACCCGAATTTTTTACCTTTAAATTTAAATCTTGAGAACACATAAGCCGACCCTGTAATTAATAACACCGATGCGATCATGTTGACCACGGCAATTAATAATGTATTTTTAAACCATTCAATGAAATAGACTTTGGTTGGTTCTGCTTGTCCAGCTTTTAACCAACGTTGAGAAGTCAATATCTCAAAGTTTCTAAATGATACATTTTCTGGCCATAAACGGTAAGGAATCTCAGAGCTATCTGTTAGTGCTGTACCGATAATATAGATAACAGGGACTAAAACTAAGAAAGCTAACACGGTCATTTCCGTATAGATTACCGCACGACCAAACAATTCTCTAACTGAGTATTGTTTTCTGACGGTTTGTTCTAGAATGTTACGTTTTGATGGAATCAGCAAATAAAAACCAATACTTATCAACGGTAAGAATCCCATCAATCCAGCAAAAAATGTGTTTTGTCCACGATTGTCTGCAATGCTGTGTGTCACAGATTGGTTAATAAATACCATGACGATGACAACAAGTGCCGCAAACATTTTTAATAAAACAATGTTACTGTTTAAATTCGTTAATGCCCAGACAAATAAAAATACGATTATCGTAAACTTTAATGCCGTAAGTAATAAATATTTTGCATTAAGTCTTTGTTTTAATAACCCTGGATTGAGCTCAACTGCTTCTAACTTTAGCACTTTAACGATACCGTAAACAGGCGCTAACGCAAGGACTACGACGTCTTGACGTTTGATTTTCTTGGCATCAGCTACCGAGGTCACGACAGAGAAATTCATCATGAAAAGGACAACCAATAAGCCTACAATATATAATAAGTTTTCCATATTACATCATGTCCTCCTCTTTAAATGATTTCGTTCTAAGGAAATTCCAAGCCGAAATAGACCCAATAATTAAGAAGATTAAAATTGAGAATACAGAGGCCATTGAATACCATCTTATGTTTGCGTCAGTGGTTAGTTTATAGATCCATGAAATCAGGATATCCGTATAACCTGCAAACGCCCTAGATGATTCACCACCACCAGGTCCACCGCCTGTAATAAAATAAATCATACCAAAGTTGTTAAAATTACCAGCAAAAGTCATAATCAATAGTGGTGATGTTTGATACAAGACCAACGGCATTGTAATTTGTTTAAATTGAACAAAAGGTGTTGCACCATCGATTTCTGCTGCTTCATATAATTCTTTAGAGATATTTGTCATTACCCCAGACATTAATGCCATAAAGTAAGGGAATCCTAGCCAAATGTTTAAAACAATAATGAAGATTCTGACAAACCATGGGTTTACTTCGTTTCCTAACCAGTTAATTGAGTTATCACCTAGATACACGATTCTATCCATGAATGTCGCTGTTGAAGCCGTTAGTAGTGACATTGGTTGTCCTAAGGAGCCAATGCCTCTTAAGAATTCATTGACACCAGAAAGCTCAAAAAACTTATTAACAATCCCTTCACCATGGAAAATTACTTTAAACATCAATTGTGAAACAAGCGCAGGTATTGCCCATGGTAGAATTAATACTGCACGCCATGCTTTTCTAAATACCACGCGTTTATTATTAATAATGACTGCTTGGATAAATCCACCAAAGAAACATGTAAATGTTGCACCTATGGCCCAAATTAATGTCCAAGAGAATACTTTCCAAAAGACATCACCAAATGGAATTGTCGATCCACCAGTAATACTAAATAGCGATCTAAAGTTTGATATTCCAACCCAGCTAACCAATTGTGCTGGTGGAATGTGTTGATTATTATAGTTTGTAAAAGCGATCGCTAAGCTAAATAAAATAGGCATAATTGTAATATACGTTAACATCACAATGGCAGGCATTAATACAATGTATTCGAATGAATTGTCATATAGAGATTTAAAGTACTCTTTTTCTGTCACTCTAACACCTTTTTGACGCGCAACCGATGTCTTGTATGCATCACGTATATTCCACACATAAATCATTAAGAAATAGATTAAAGTTAAAATTGCAATTAACCCTGTTAAGAGCAATTGAGTTGAATTGTGCCCCTCGACTGTATAACTGAAAGGTAAGACACCATTTGGCATTAAAAATGCTACTCTAGAGCTACCATCAACCGTTGATTGAGGCGCTTCACCAAGTGTAATTACAGACCAAATACCTTTTACAAAGAAACCGCCTTTTTCATAGAAGAAATTATCATACTCTTCATAAACTTCGATATACTCTTCAGGAAAAGCGCCAAAATAGATTCTAAGTAATAATTCATTCCAGTCATCCCCACTAATTAGAATAAAGTTTGACCCTGGTTGGTTAACTTTTTCAGAAAAATAGCGTTGCATGCCACTTAAATATTTGTCTGTAAGCATCTCTTCATCGTAGAGTTGGTTATAGTTTACATTAAAACGACTCGCATAGCGTGCCGGATATAAAGATGGGTACAAACGGTCATAGATGGCTTGCCACTCAACCGGATTTGTTTCTTTGGTTGCTAGTGGGTTTTGAAGTTCAACTCTTAAGTCATCTGTTGCACGTGTTTCAACAAATGTTATGGCTTGACTCTCAGCCAAACTATCTGCTTGATCATTTATGTCGTCAATCTTTGCCTCATGAATACTTCGAATACGTGCTGACGTAAATTCGATGATTAAATCGGTCGTAAGTGTTGATTTTCCATTAGCCATATGTTCTTGAACAAATGCATTCCATTCGGTATCGTTTGTGGTTATGTTGTTAAACGTTAACCATCTTGGAAACTCAACTGAGAAACTTGAATCACCTGACTTATCACGGATGTTTTCGCCACCTAGATAGTCACCAGGAATCTTCGTTTCATAAAAATCAAACGGTTGGTCATTAAAATAATCCCCCGTTGATACTTCAATGCCAATCATCAAACCAAACACTAAAAAGAACATCATTGCTTTGATGTACTGTTTGTTAAATAATTGTCCTAATCCCCATATTAAACTTGAAGCAATCGCTTTGAAAATGTGCAGGATTTGGTTGTTGCGTTTTTCTTCACGCATGTCTTTCACTCCTTCTTAAAACATTTAAGAAAAGCCATAGTTTTTAGGCTATGGCTTTGTCCTAATGTTTATCTAACTAAAATTAGTTTGCTAATCCAGCTAATGCTTCGTAGTTTGTCTTAGCTTTTGCAGCTGCAGTTTCAGGTGTTTCAACACCATTAAATACGTTTGCAAGCATCGTTGCGTATGTATTCCATACAAATCCCATTTGTGGAATTGATGGCATTGGTTGTGAGAATGCTAATTGAGCACTAATGCCTTGTAAGAATTCATCCTCAGCTAAGCCTGGAATATTTGATAAGTCTTTAAGTGCTGGTAATTTACCTGTTTCTTCATACATAATTGTTAAACCTTCTTCTGATGCTAAGAACTCTAATAGAGTAAATGCAGCAGCAGGTACGTCAGTGTATGAACTAACAGCAGCTACTTGAACACCTGAGAAAGTCACAGGATCAGCTAATACGTTATCAACCGTAATTTGAGGAATTTTAGAGATCTTTAAGTCGATTGTGCCAGCAGCGTCTGATTCAGCTGAAGCTTCAATGCCCCAAGGACCTGAGAACATGAATGGTAGGTTACCTGCATCAAATTGAGTCTTTAGGTAATCACTTGTTAAAGTTGCTGTTTCAGGTAATAATCTTACTCTTTCAGTACCGACTAATTTTGTAGCGTATTCTTCATAAATGTAAGTTAAAGCTTCGACCATTTCTGGTTGTTCTGCACCTAATTTTGTTGGATCATCATGGTTAGGACCAAATAATTCAACGCCAAAAGCAGTAAAGAACATATGTGCAACATAGTAGTCATCAATGTCAATACCTAAAAGATATTTAGATTGTTCTCTATTGTTGTATGTTTTAGCTAATTCGACAATATCATCAAATGTGAATTCAGCTGGTAAATCGCCTTTGTCGATTAATGGTTGAACTAACTTCATGTTTGCGAATAAAGCGATTGATTCTGCTTGTAGAGGAACCCCGTAAAGTTCACCATTTGATTCGACTGTTGTGATTGTCGCATCAAGCATTTCATCTCTGAATTGATTTGCCAATGTGGTTGGTAATTTTTGAATGACTTGGCTTTGTAAAGCTAGTCCGATGTGGTCATGTGGGAACACGATAACGTCAGCGCCTTGTTTACCTTGTAACTCAAGTTTCGCACGTGTATCAACTGAACCAACGGATTCTGTCTTTAATACGTATTGTGGGTATTTAGCTTCAAACGCTTCTTTTAATGCTGCGCCATAGCCTTCGCCATCAATCCATAAACTAACTTCTTGTTTTGCTTTAACGATTTCACCTACGTTAACCACAGATCCACCTGTTGGGGTGATGCATGGTTCTGCTTTTTTACCGCAACCGGTTAATGAGACAATAGTGAATGCGATTGCAACTACAGCAAGAAGTGATGTAATTGAAATAGATATAATTTTTTTCATGTTATTGCCTCCTATAAAAAGAATCTACGAGCGAAGATCGCTGCGACTGCTAATGGTGCAGAAATGAATCCTAACCATAAACTTGCACTTGCTGTTTCTTCGTCACATGGGTCATAAACATTAATTGTAAGGACTTCTGTTCCAACGTTACCTAGAGCGTCAGAAACACTAAGTGTTACGGTATATGTACCAACTTTAGATGTATCAACGATACCTGATGCAGTAACAAATGGAGTTAATACGCCATCAACAGCATCTGTTGCTGTGTATAGACCTAATGCCCAAGTTGAACCGATTTCAACGCGTTGGTTTTTATCAACCAATAATGTGAATGTCGGTGCTACAGTATCATAACTAACTTCTTTAACGGCTTGTTGACCTTCATAATCAAAACTTACAGTGTAAGGCGCTTTAGAAGGATCTAACTCGTTTGCTTCAGCTAAAACGATTGAGAATTGTTTTGTTTTTTCAACCACTGAGTTAAATAAAATATCTTCGATTGGAACGATGTTTCCATCTTTATCCTTTAACACGATCCAGCTGTTTTCAAATACTGGTGTCTTTACACCTTCTTCATCAACAACCACTGTTACAATTTCTTTATTCATTTCAATCGTAATTTGTGTTTGTGATGCTGCAACTGCTGAATTGAAATTGAATGCGTAGGCGTCTGTTAAGAATTCAACCAATGTACCAGTTCTAAGTGAACCTTCACCAGCTAAATAATAAACCGTACCGCCACCAGCAGCAATTAATTCACTATTGTCAAACATAATGTCACTTGGGAATTTTTTATCCCATGATTCTGTACGTAAGATAAATCCAGTTTCTTCTGTCGTTGCTTTATTAATGTAAATAAAAGCAATTTGGTGTACACCAGTGATGCCTTCATTTGTATAATTTACTTCGTACATGAAGTCTACACCGTCTTTAGAAGCATCCGTACCATTTCCAAATGTCCAAATGTTCCAACCTTCATAGTCTTGAGTTGCATCGTAGTAGATGACAGTCATCGTAACAAAATCTGCATCGATTGTGCCAGGTGCTTCTGCGTCTTCTTTAGCAAGACCAGCAGCGATCATTGCAGCTTCTCTTGACATATAAGCAGCGTCTTGGCCTTGAACAAAGTAAACGTGAAGTTCATTTTCTGTACTTGCTTTGAATGCTTCACGATCGTAACTAACATCTTGTTGGTTCTTACTGTCTTTTGCAGCATCACCTTGAGCTGGCCATCCAGACTCACCTTGAGTTACACCAAAAGCAAATGGTAGAAATTTCCCTTCTGTTGACATAGTTGCTTTGTCAACTGGAAATTCAACGATAGCCCATCCGGCATCGTCCATGCCAGACTTAGCAAATGCTTTGTTGTGAGAATCGTCTGTTCCATTATCCCAAGTCCAAAGACCTACACCATCATAGTCGCCTGCGAACTTGTAGTAATGTACAACTACTTTTTCTCCTTCAGCAGCATCTACTTCAACAAATAGTGATGAACTAAATGCGAAAGTAAATAATGCGATTAGAGCAAATAAAACTTTTTTCATTTTCTTCCTCCTTATGAAATCTTTAACTTCACTTTCATTTTACACTATGAAATCGCTTTTGTCATCTTTGGATGTTGTGTAATGGGTTTCACAATTGATAGCGTTTACATAAATTGCCGTATTATGATAAGATATCTTATGAGGAGGCTTTACAATGACAAAAATGAAAAAGTTAACGTTACTATTTTTAATGATTTATTCATCCTTATTTATAGTGTCGAATTTAAAAGCTGCGGTAGACAGCCCAAATCTATACTTCCACTATTTTAGGTATGACGCAACCTATACCGACTGGGACGCACATATTTGGAAATTTGGAGATACCGGCGTTGATATTCTTCCAGTCGATGAAACAATCAACTCCAAAACCTGGGGTACATTTAAAAAGGATGGTCCTGTCGGTTTAGAAGATGAATACGGGTTTATTATCCGTTCAAGAGGATCATGGGATAAAGACCGTGAACCGGGTGGTGACCGTATCGTCAAAGTAAGTGATGGTAAATTGATTGATGGCGACTATCACTTCTACATTATTCAAGGTGATGTGGTTGTTTATTCCGAAGTACCTGAAACCTTCCACAAGATTTTAACGGCTACTTTTACCTCATCGACTGAAGTTAGATTTCAAACAACCGTTGATGTTCCGAATTTATCCTCTGTTAAATTATATAAAGATGACGTCTTAGTCCCTGTAAACAACCTTAAGGGATCAAAGACCGGTTACACCTTTACAACAGACACCGTCGATTTATCTTTCGTTTATCGCTTAGAGGCTTTATTTGATGATCAAGGCGCAACCACAGCTAAGTTAAATGTCGGTTTCAATGGGGTATATAATTCACCATTTTTCGAAGCGGCTTATGGTTATGAAGGTAACGATTTAGGTGTTTCGTATTCACCAACCGCTACGACATTTAAACTATGGGCACCAATCAGCGATGAAGTGACTTTAAACATTTATGATGCTGGTCATCCAACCTCAGTAAGAGCAGACGGTGATGATACAGCCACGACACATATAATGACTCGTGGTGAAAAAGGGGTCTTTGAACTAACTTTAAACGAAGACTTAAAAAATAAATATTATACCTATACCGTAAAAAATGGCAACGTCATAAATGAAGTCGTTGACCCATATGCAACCTCAAGTGGTGTAAATGCCATTCGAGGGGCTATTGTCGATCTTGAATCTACCAACCCTAGTGGATGGGATGATTTAGAACTACCTAAGTACAGTGGCCGTTACGTTGATGCAATTATTTATGAACTACACGTTAGAGACCTGACTAGCCATAGCTCATGGACAGGTAAGAGAGAACACGTTGGTAAATTCTTAGGTATTGTGGAGTCAGGAACAACCTATACTAAAGGCGAAACAACCGTTAAAACGGGGCTTGACCACATGGTTGAACTCGGAATCACACACCTTCACTTATTACCAGCATTCGAATTTGGTTATGTCGATGAAACAAGACTCGATGATCCTAATTACTTCAACGTCAAAGATGGTGGGTTCAACTGGGGTTACATGCCAACGTTATTCAACGTGCCAGAAGGTTCTTATTCAACCGACCCTTACACTGGTTCAACAAGAGTAAGTGAATTTAAACAAATGGTTAAAGGGCTATCTGATAACGGCATAAGAACTGTGATGGACGTGGTCTATAACCACACAGGCGATGCGAACTATAATTTCAATAAGATTTTACCAAACTACTTCTTCCGCCTAAATAGCGAAGGCTCACTATCTAATGGTAGTGGTACAGGTAATGAAACCGCATCTGAACACTACATGATGCGTAAATTCATGGTCGATAGCCTCATCTATTGGGCGACCGAATATAACGTCAAAGGCTTCCGCTTTGACTTGATGGCACTTCATGACGTTGAAACCATGAATCTAATTGCTGAAGAATTACACAAAATCGATCCTACCATCATCATTTATGGTGAACCTTGGACAGGCGGTACAACCCCACTGCCGTTATCTCAACAAGCAACCAAACAAACCATGAATCAAATGCCTGGTGTTGCGTCATTTAATGATATCGCAAGAAACTCAATTCGAGGCAGCAACAACGGTGAAGGTCCAGGCTGGGTTCAAGGTAAAAATGACGAAGTTGGTAACATCAAAAACACCATTCTAGGTACTAGAGGTACGGATTACACCTTTACTAGTCCTAATCAAAACGTTAACTATGTATCAGCTCATGATAACTCAACACTTGCTGACCAAATCCGTTTAACATCTGGTGGGAAAACAAATGTGATACGTAAACTAATGCAAGTACAAGCAAACGCCATTGTCTTAATGTCTCAAGGTGTGCCTTTCATACACGCAGGTGCAGAAATGATGCGTTCAAAACCTGATAAATCTGATAATGAACATGTAAAGGAAGGATTAAACTACAACTCTTACAACGCCTCAGATAAAGTCAATCAAATCAACTATAACTTTAAAGTTGACTATAACGACGTCTTTACTGAATATAAAGAACTCATCGAATTTAGAAAAACACACCCTTCATTTAGACTAAATACATTTGATGAAGTCGATCAAACGGTTAGTCTACTTGAAACAGGTAATGATGGCCTAGTTGCTTATCGCTTAAAAAACAATAAAGACATCTACCCAGATATGATTGTTATACACAACAATGGTACATTACCGATGGCACATTTTACCTTACCACAAGGCACAGACGAAACAAACGTGGATGGCGACTTGGTTTGGAAAATTGCTTATACCAGTTTAGCACAAACAATCAATAACGCTGAAATTGAAAATGGTAAAACCGTCAATATCTCAGCGCATGAAACCATCGTTGTTTATTATGGACAAAATTCAAATGCAACCGAGGTCATTCCAGAACCATCCGACAGCAATGATTTCCCACTGCTTGCGATGGTATTAATTCCATCGGCAATCATTCTTGGTGTTGGTGCTGGCTTATTCTTCTATTTTAAAAAACGCTAACCAAGCAAACAGTTGAAATCGAGATTTCAACTGTTTTTTTTAATCAATCATTTGTCAAAAAAAACCAGCAAAATTTGCTGGTTTACTGTAGATATTCGACGTCTTTTTGAGTCTTATAAATGTCATTAATTTGAATTTGTTTACTCTTGTGATAAATAATCAATAGCATCAAAGGCAAACCAAAGTTGAATAACACAATGGTAATCGGTGGTGCTAGCAATCCAATGAGCATACTAATAATCGATGGTAATAACGAAGCGAAAAATGATATTTTTAAGATTTCACTATAAATTGGAACGTTATGGTCTCTAATTCTTAAAAGTCTTGCGAACATCGCAATAATTAACATGAAAATTAAATTAGTAACAAAGAAGACCACAATGAGCACCAAGATTAAAGGTAATAAGAATGTTGATTTTAGTGAGACATAAATATTATTATATATCATAGTCATCGCATCATCACTGTCCATATTCTTTAAATCCGATACGTGGATATTTGAAAAACGTTGGTAGTCATAATTAAAGGACACACCCGCTAAATAAACCTCAAAGCTCGAATCATTGAAGATAATCGTATTAATTTTTGTACTTATACCCTCTATTTTAGTCGAAGTTGTGTTTAAAATGATAATAAACGAATCATTTAAGTTTGTCGTGATTACTTGATCTTCTAACTCAGGTGCATAGTATAGTTTGCCCTGTGCAATTGAGAAATTAGGCAACTCATCTAACAGTCCATCGATTTCTTTAGTCGCAAGTTCTGCACCGATTAATTCATAATTTGTGGTCTTTGAGTTAATCAAATTCAAGCTTATCGGAAAAACCAATAAAACAGAGGCGATTAGGTAAACTAAGAAGGCGTGAAACCAACGTGCGTCTTTAAGAAAGTAGATGTCTTTGACTTTAGTTAATGAGACAAACAGTGCATGTTTCATTTTTTCACCAAGTACAAGCTAGTTCTCGGTGCCATTTGACCATTGTATTCTCCATTTGTGTAATAAAGAACGTCGTAACCATCCAAACTAAATTCAAAATTTGAGGTTAAAAAGTTGTGGTAAACAACCACTTCTTGTTGGTAATCATTTAGCGTTGCTGTGCGTTTATAAGCTGAGATTAAGCTGCTTGATGTTTCAATAATCTCGAACTGACCGTATTTTAATGCAGGTTGACTGTTTCTAAGATTTAGTAGTGTTTTATACGTATTAAATAGAGAATTCGGGTTATTTTTTTGTGTTAAGTAATCTTCTGTGTTTATATCGTAATTGATGCATTTACTGCACCAATCGGTTTCAAACTCATTGCCCCAAACAAATGGCAAGCGTCTTGTTTCATCCCAAATGTCATCGGTACCATCTGATTTAATGCCCTTCATTCCGAGTTCTTCACCATAATAAAGATACGTGTTACCTGGTAAGCCCATTAATAGTTCTAAGGCGAATTGATTTTGGGTTTCATTAAGAATTGATGCTGTTCTATCTTGGTCGTGATTTCTTAAGAAAGGTGCATCGATGTAGACTTCGTTTTGACCAACAAATTGATTGTTATAGGCATCCATCACATTTTGAAACGCACGGTAAGTTTGATTCACGTCATTGATGTACTTATAACCAGAGTTGCTACCTTTGGCGATGTCGATGATACGATCGGAGACATCAAAATTAAATAGGCTATCAAATCCTTGATAAAAAGACGCACTGTAATCTTTCGTTGTCCATACTTCGCCAACCATGTAAACGTCTTGGTCATACTGACGTAATTGTGCTCTTAAGAATTTAAAGTAATCAATTGACAACAACATATCTTGTGAAGCGGGTAGGTCGTTGACGTAAGGTCTTGAATTAAAGATATGAACCGCTGCATCGACTCTAAAACCTTTAACACCTTTGTCGATCCAAAACTTCATTACTTTTAACATTTCTTCTTTAACTTCTGGTTTTGAATAATCAAGTTCTGGCATCCAACCCCCAAAATATGAAAACTGGGTATACCAATCACGATTTGAAAGATACCAAGGGTGTTGGTCAGACGTGTGGTTTAATACCATATCGATGGTAATATCGATGTCCATTTTTTTAGCGTCACTAACTAATGCTTCAAACTCTTGCATCGTCCCATATTCTTCATTAACGTCGTAAAAATCTGTAACATCATACCCATGATAACTTGCTGAAGGATGTATCGGTAGCAGCCATAACGCGTTAATCCCTAACTCTTTAAAATAAGAAAGATTTTGTCTAATCCCCTCAAAGTCACCGATACCGTCGTTATCACTATCGGCAAAACTTCTGACAAATACTTGGTAGTAATTGTTATGTCTAGGGTATGCTTCTCTAAACTGTGTTAAGATTGGATCTTCTTTTACTTGCTCATCTTTATCGCAACCAATCAAGAAGACTCCAAATGTCATAATGAGTATCATTAATAGTATTTTTTTCATTTTTTAGCACCTCTTTATCTATTATATATCATACCACACCCTAAATGTGTAAGGGTTTACATGTTTACTCTTTGTCAAATCAAAGAAAACTACGCTATAATGAGGTTGATATCAAATAAAGGAGGATATTCTTTGTAAATCTTCAAAGAATTACACAATATGAACACATTTGCTTTACTACATCGTTCTAAATCTGAAATGGCTTACGCCTATGATAATGAGACACTTCACTTGTGGTTAAGAACTCAAAAAGATGACTTTAACCAGGTCAAACTTGTCTATGGTGACCCATTTCGATACGAACCCATTGATGAAAAACAAATACACTGGGCTTGGAAACATGAAAACGCCAGTGACCTAGTCATGACTAAGAAAATGTCAGATCATGTCTTTGACTATTATTTTATCGCAATTAAACCAATTCACAAACGTGTAAAATACGCTTTTATCCTAGATGACACCTATCTCTATGGGGCAAGAGAAATCTATGACCTTAGAGAAGATCACGACAAAAAGAAAAAATACAATTTATTCAACTACTTCAACTTTCCTTTCATCAATGAAGTTGACGTAATCAAAATCCCAACATGGGTAAAAGAAACCGTATGGTACGAAATATTTCCAGACCGATTTAATCGATCGACTGACGCTAAAAACACAATCACTCATGCCTGGGGAAATCCAAAAGAGGAAGTCACCAATCAAATGATTTTTGGTGGTAACATCAAAGGCATCATCGAAAAACTCGATTATTTGGTCGATTTGGGTATTACAGGCATTTATTTTACCCCTTTATTTGAAGCGGATTCGACCCACAAGTATGACACCATCGATTATTTTAAAATCGATCCGTCCTTTGGAACAAACGACGATTTCAAACGACTGGTCGATGAATCACATAAGCGCGGCATTAAGGTTGTTTTAGACGCCGTATTCAATCACTGTGGTTACGATCATCCTTATTTTCAAGATGTGATCAAACATGGAAAAAACTCGCCATACTTCGATTGTTTTTTTGTCAAAGACGAGCCACTTCTCAATTTCAAACTAAACGAAAATAAACGACCAATTTACCAACCTGGTCTTGTCCCTAATTATCATACGTTTGCCTTTACACCTTATATGCCTAAGTGGAATACCGAAAACCCAATCGCAAGAAAACACTTGCTTGATGCGGCGGCTTACTGGATAAAGGAATACGACATCGATGGCTGGCGATTAGACGTTTCAAATGAAGTCAGTCATGATTTTTGGAGGGCCTTTAGAAACACGGTAATAAGTGCTAAAAAAGACGCTTTTATCTTTGGAGAAAACTGGGACTACTCAATGCCTTGGCTACAAGGGGATCAGTTTGACAGTGTGATGAATTATGAATTAATCTATCCTATCTGGCAATTCTTCGGTCACGACCCTTATGTACCTAAAATTAAGGCCAGTCAGTTTGTTTTCTTAATCAATAAACTCTATGCGAGCTATCCTAGACAAATCTTAGAGGCCATGTTTAATTTGGTTGATTCTCATGACACCGCACGTATTTTAGACCGTTCTTTAGAGAACACCGATTTGGCCTACTTAGCTTACTTATTTATGTTTAGCTTCCCTGGTACACCAACCATTTATTATGGTGGTGAGGTCGCATTAACCGGTAAGGGAGACCCTGATAACAGACGTTGTATGACTTGGGATGAAAACGATCAAAACCTTGACTTTAAAGCCCGTATCAAACAGTTAATCAGACTTAAAAAAGAAGACACTACGTTTAAATCAAGTGACATTGAATTTGTTTATCATAACGATGATCAACAAGTCATCGTATACAAAAAGATTAGTGATTTCGAGGTGACATACTTCTTTTTAAACGCTTCAAATCAAACACAAGTCGTGAGTCTCGATTTTAACATTGAAGGTCACTGTTTATTAAATGACCATTTAATCTCTGATGACCAATTTACCTTAAAGCCATTTGGTTCACTTATTATCAAACAATCAACAAAATAACAAAAAAAGACCGCCAGTTTTCATTTGATATGATCCCCTTAAAGTAGACACTACAAATAATTAAAGTTTGTAGAAGTGTACAGAGAGGGGATTTTTCTTATGTCAAGAACACCAAGATTCAGTAAAGAAACAAAAATCAAAGCAATCAAAGCATATCAAACAGGAATCAAGTCAATGTTAGAAATCGCATGTGAATTAGGATGTGACGTATCCAGTGTTAAACAATGGGTCAGGAACTATGAATCGATGGGAAGTATGGCATTTGAGGATAAACCAAGAAACCAAAGTTATATGAAATCATTCAAATTAGAGGTGATTAAAGCTTACCACGATGGCAAAGGATCATACGCAGAACTGGCCAAACAATATCAAATAACATCAGACTCAATGATTAAGAGTTGGGTTTCCAAGTATAATAGACATAACGAGATCAAAGCGTATGATCCAAAGGGGTATGTTTATATGGCGAAATCAAGAAAAGTGAGTTATGAAGAAAAGTTAGATATAGTGAAATGGACGATTGAACATAACTTTGAATATAAACTCGCAGCGGAGAAGTTTGAGACAGCCTACTCACAAGTGTATAACTGGGTCAGAAAATACAACGTAGAAGGTGAAGCTGGTTTAAAGGACGAACGAGGCAAGAGAAAGCCTGTAGAGAATCTAAGTGAAATTGAGAAACTAAAACGTGAAGTTGAGCTTCTAAGACGGAAGAATGAACGTCTGGAGATGGAGGCTGAAGTCATAAAAAAATTCCAGGAGATCGAAAGGAGGGATATTTTAGCAAGATCCGCCAAGAAGCCAAATACAAAACGATAAAAGGGCTTCATGAGGCAAAAAACTATCCTATTTTGGTGTTATGTGAAATCCTTTTGATTGTTCGTAGCAGCTATTATAAGTGGTTAAAACATGAAGAAACAAATGAAGAAAAGATTAATCATGAGTTATCTCAATTGATTCTTGAATATCATGATGAGTTTAAAGGTATCTTAGGCTATAGACGGATGACTTTATGGATTAATAAGCGGAATCAAACGAACTATAATGTAAAACGCATCAGACGATTGATGAAGAAATTAGGTGTATCGTCGGTTATCCGTAGAGTGCGTAAGGGGTATATTAAAGTAAGACCAGAGATCACAGCAGAGAATGTCTTAAACAGACAATTTGAGGCTAATAATCCCAATGAGAAATGGTTAACAGACGTTACCGAGTTCAAGGTGATTGGATCGAATACTAAGTTATACTTAAGTGCCATCATCGATCTGTGTGATACCAGTATTATCAGTTACAAAATGGGTATATCGAATAATAACCAACTGGTAAATGAAACCTTCGAGAAAGCATTCCAACTTAATCCGGAAGCCAAACCGATGGTACACAGTGACCGCGGGTATCAATATACGAATAAAGTGTTTCAAAAGAAGCTCACTTCTAGAAGCATGACAGTCAGTATGTCTAGAGTTGGTAGGTGTATTGATAATGGACCGATGGAGAGTTTTTGGGGTACACTTAAATCAGAAATGTACTATTTAACCCAGTTTCACGACATCAATCAACTCAAAGTAGCGATTGATCAATACATCCAGTTTTATAATAAACAAAGGTACCAAGAAAAACTAAAAGGCTTAACTCCGATGGAATTTCGGAATCAAGCCTTAAAAATTGAATCAGTTATTTAATTATTTCCACTGTCTACTTGACAGGGGGCGGTTCAATTGTACTGGTGGTCTTTTCCTCATTTATTAATAATCGTTAAAATTTCTTTTGGATGATTTACAATGTACTTTGGTTGATATTTTTTTAATACCGTTTCATCTCTAAATCCCCATAAAACCGCGATCGCATCCACGTTTGCATTGATTGCCGTTTGCATGTCCACATCGGAATCGCCCACAAACAAGACGTCTTCTTTACTAAGCTCAAGCGCCTCGATGGCATAAAATAACATTTCTGGCGATGGTTTCCTCTTTAGTTCACTCGTTTCGCCAAGTATCACTTCAAAGTAACCTGGAAACAGTCCTTCAATCAATGGAATTACTTGTGGCATTGGCTTGTTTGAGACGACCGCTAAGCGAATGTTTTTTTCTTTTAATTGATTTAACAAATCATAAACCCCATCATAAGGTTTTGTTAAATCCGCCTTGTGTATTTCATAATGCGCCTCATAAGTCGATAAGCATTCAAGTACTTGTTCTTTGGGTTCTGTAAAACCAATCGAACGCTCAATCATTTGTTTTGCCCCATCACCAACAAACGATCTGATTTCATCTAAAGTTCGCTCCTTGAATCCGTGCTTCTTTAACATATAGTTAACGCTATTTTTTATATCGTCTAATGTATTTAATAACGTCCCGTCTAAATCGAATAAAATTGCTTTAATCATGATTGATCACCCTCTTAATTATTTTGTCGTAAATTGGAAACATTTCCGGTTCTGTGACGTATTTTTTATACTCACTGATCTTAATCCATCGAACCCCATTTGTTTCTTCATGGTTGATGATTAACTTTGTTTTATCACTAGCCACAAAAGCAAACGATACGTTTAAGTGCATATGCGAACTTACGGGTAAACCGCGTTTGACGTGAAACCAAACCGGTAATGCTTCAATACTGACAGGGCCTGAAGAAATGACTTTTAGCTCGCTCACACCAGTCTCTTCAATTGCTTCTTTTTTAGCTACTTCTAAGAAATCCGTATTGCCATCTAAATGACCACCCGTCCAACTCCATGAGTCATACATCTTATGATAAATCATGAGCATTTGATCAAACGTTTCATTAAATATAATCGATGAGGCAGTAAAGTGCATCATTGGGTGGCGATTCACTAATTCTTCTTTGAATAAGCTGATTGCTTGAAGAAACTGCTTTTTATCTTCAATCTCAAATGAATCCTTAGGCTCATAATTCGATATTATTTCAAACATTTCTGATTACCTCCTTGAAACTTACCCTTATATGATACAACATAATTGCATGATTTTCACATTTAAATTCAAAATAGTGTTGTAATTATTTTTTAAATATGTTATCATAATTTTGCGCTAAAAATAAGATGCATCCGTAGCTCAGTCGGTAGAGCAACTGACTCTTAATCAGTGGGTCCACGGTTCGAGCCCGTGCGGGTGTACCATTAAAAATAAGACGCTATCTCAGTGAGGTAGCGTTTTTTGTTTATTTCTAACTCAAATGCCTTGTTAGGATTGATGGTGCATGATTAAAGGGACCATCATTTCATCTTTTAAAAGACCAGCGTGATGCGCTTTAAACTGATTCACTTCTTTTAGTTGAATCATGTAGTTTGATTTGGCTATGGCCATATAATCACCAATAAATTCGTTTAACAACGGATGTTTTACCCCATCACCAAGCAATTTCGTTTCTAAAAATTCTTTTCTAGTTAACAAAATGAAATTCTTTTTAAATAGCCTTTTAAATTCATTTTTAAACGCTTCATGCATCCCATCTTTTAGATAAAATGCACACGCCCTTGGTTCAACCGAAGGCATACGTCTTAGGGTTTCTAAAAGCGTTTGTTCGTTATTGATATTAATCGGCTTGACATCCACTAATCCGTGATCAGCGATCAACACAATTAAAGTATCTTTAGCGACGTTTGTGATTAGACGTTTAACTTCTTTTTCAAGTTGTCCAATTAATTTGGTTAACTGTGGATCTTTTGTTCCTGTCTCATGAATGGTTTTATCTGGTTCAACCCAATAACAATAGCTAAAGCTAGCTTTACCCTTACTGACATTAATTAAGTGATCGACTTGAGCCTTGAATGTATCAAACCCATTATCTCTAAAACTCGGAAACACTTCATAGACGTGAAGATTGGGATTGGCTCGTTTGATTTTTGTAAAGATGGTTTCATAGCTTAAATCTCTTCGTTGAAAGTTCTCTTTTAGTACTTTTGTTTTGTCATAAAAATCTTCATTCATAAAAACAACGGTATTCGAATCATCTTTTTTATTGTATTGTGTCCATCCGATGTGACCATGTGAAAACGGGGGTAGCCCTGAGATAACGCTTGTTGTTGCAGCTACTGTTGTAGGTGGAAAAACAGAGGTAATTTCAGCTTTCATTAACGTTCTAAATATAGAGTCCTTGCTCGTATTGTTCTTAATGATATTAACGCCAAGCCCATCAAGTAATACTAACATCACGTGCTTTGGATTCATATTTAATTCGTTTTCTAGCAACTGAATTGAGTCGTAAGGACTTGTTACTCCGTAATGCTTAAGAATCGTTGCTGAAACATTTAAGATTGAGTTTTGATAATTAGGATAAACGGTTTTCACAGGTGGTCCCCTTTTCTTTTATCTTGTTGTATTTGGATTAAAGAAAAACGTGAATAATCAAACATTCACGTTTTTACATTCTTATTCGACTTTCAATAATTGTTCAATATTTAGTCGTTCCATATGTAACATTGCTCGTGTTACTCTGCCGACTTTTTCAAGATCAGAAGATCCTAATAGGTTCATTAATTGTTTTGGGACAATCTGCCATGTCACACCAAATTTATCAACTAACCAACCACAATTTTCGATTTTACCATCTTTACCTAAGGTATCGTAGTAATAATCTAGTTCTTCTTGTGAATCACAACTTACTAAAAACGAAACTGCGCCACTAAATTTCACATATGGACCGCCGTTGATTGCCATAAAGATTAAGTCATTTAAGCGAAACGTTGCTTGGAATAACTTCCCTTTCAATGGACCATCGTAATGCTCCCGCTTTTCTAGCACTTCACTATCTTTAAAGACTTCAAGATAGTACGCAATAACATCTTCCAAGTTGTCGTTAAACCACAGGAATGGATGTATTGTTTGCATTGCTTTCACCTCTCATACCTAGATTATATCAATCTTCAAATCGAAATACAAGATTAAATGTTAGCGTTTTCAAAAATAGGTATTTTATGTGAATTATTATTATTTTTTAGAAACGATAAAAAATCAGGCATTGATTGCCTGATTTCATTCATAAGTTTATTAACTATCGGTTACTGCTCATTTTTACAGTTAAATAATTTTGTTCGAATGCTTCTGGGTAAGGGTAAGCTTCTTCTCTTAAACGTTTAAATAAAACATAGATTAACTTACGTTCGTAATCAATTCTTGTAATTACGCCCATTTCTTTTTCATTCAATACTTGTACTTTTTCGCCAATTATGCGAGATTCATTGCTCCAAGCCATACTTAATACCTTCTTTCCCCAAATATATTATATCACAAAAAGTATTTTCTTACCTAGTAAAATTATTTAATGATTGCACTAGACGTTATTTTCTTCACAATTCGTCTGAACGTTTCTAGTTCTTCTAGCTCTAAGACACTAAATAATTCCACGTATTTGTCTTCAACGGTCTTCATCAAGGTGTTTGATAGTGCAAGGCCTTTTTCGGTTAACACCAGTTTATAATTGATTTCCAAGTTTTCTTGAAAATCTTTTTTCACGTAATTCTTTTTGACTAAATCATTGATCGCTCTTGACGTATTTGCTTTATCGACACCTAATTTACTGGTTAGTTCTTTTTGGGTTAATCCTGTCTTAAAAACAGACAACAGTTTAATGTATGGTGCATGAAGTCGGCTTATATTAAAATCTTTAATTTGATCATCTAACGATTGATGAATCATTTTTGTTAAACTGTGAAGTTCTTGAGTTAGACTTAAATAGTCGTAGTCAATGTGCTTTTCACTCATACTTGTTCAACCTTTTCAAACTGACTGTTGTAGAGGTTGGCATAAAAACCATTTTGTTTTAATAGCGTTTCGTGATTACCCGATTCGATGATGTCGCCTTCATTCATCACAAGGATGATGTCTGCATTCTTAATTGTTGAGAGACGGTGGGCAATAACAAATGTCGTTCTGCCATGCATTAGTTTATCCATCGCTTCTTGAATTAATACTTCTGTTCTTGTGTCGACACTTGAGGTTGCTTCATCAAGAATCAACATCGGTGCATTTCTTACCATGGCTCTAGCAATTGTAAACAACTGCTTTTGTCCTTGTGAAATACCCGATTCTTCATCTAGAATCATCTGATAACCGTTTGGAAGTGATTCAATAAAGTGATGAATATTCGCCATTTGAGCAGCCTTAATGACTTCTTCTTGAGTAACGTTTTTAGATCCATACGTTAGGTTGTCATAAATAGTACCTTTGAATAACCAAGCGTCTTGTAAGACCATCGCAAATAAATCGGCAATCTTCTCACGGCTTAATTCATGAATACTAACGCCATCAAACAAAATATCCCCCTCATTGATTTCATAGAATTTCATAATCAAGTTCACTAAGGTTGTTTTACCTGCACCTGTTGGTCCAACAATCGCGATTTTTTGACCTTTTGTTGCTTCTAAATTAAAGTCTTTAATGATTATTTTATCTGATTGATAACCGAATTTAACGTGTTTAAAGGTAACGTTTCCTTCAAGTAAATTGACTGATTGATGAAGATTAGATTCATCTTTCATTTCAGCTTGTTCTAAGAATTCAAACACACGTTCAGATGCAGCGATTGCACTTTGAACTTGGTTAAATGATTGAGCAATCTGCCCGAGTGGCTGTGAGACCCTGCGATTGTATTGAATCATTGACTGAATATCGCCGATTAAGATAACGCCTCTCACGGTCAATATGCCACCAAAAACACCAACAGCAAGGAACGATAAATTTGAAATAAATGTCGTAATTGGCATCATTAAGCCAGAAAGAAATTGGCTCATGTAGGCACTTTTTTCCATTTCATTGTTGTAAGTTTCAAATTTTTCTAAGTTTTTATTTGATGCATTGAATACTTTTACAACGTTATGTGCAGAATAGATTTCTTCGATGTGACCATTGATTTTCCCTAAACTCTTTTGTTGCGATCTAAAGTATTTTTGTGAAAACTTCATCACAATCATAATCGCAACAAACGAAAGTGGAATTGCGACAAATGATACAATCGATAATTGAATACTGATGGTAATCATGATAACGACAATACCAATAATTGAGGTAGTCGATGTAATCAATTGTGAGACCGATTGGTTTAACGCTTGACCGATGGTATCAATATCATTTGTTACAATTGATAAAACCTCACCATAGCTTTTGTTGTCAAAATACGCCAGTGGCAATCGATTAATTTTTCTTGATATTTGTGTTCGATATTGCTTAACTGTGCTTTGAGTTACTCGCGTTAAGATAAACGATTGAATAATATTAAAAATCATACTTAGTAGATATAAGACGATTAAGAGTATCGCTATTTGTCTAATTTTATCAAGATCGATTTGTGTACCTTCTTTAACCGATAAATGCACAACGTTCGTAATATCACCTAACAAGGTCGGTCCTAAAATATTAAATACGGTAGACATTCCAGCAAATAAAAACGCAATTAGTAACCAAAGTTGGTAACCTTTCATGCTGTTGAGCAATTTCATTAATGACTTTTTCATATTTTTAGGTTTTTGAACGGCACCCATACCGTGTCCTGGGCCATGCCCTGGTCCGCGTGATTGTGTGTTATTTACTCGTTTATTCATGAGCTAGTTCCTCCTCAGACAATTGAGAATATGCCATTTCCTGATACACATGATTTGTCTTTAATAGCTCTTTATGTGTGCCCTTACCGACAATTTTGCCATTTTCTAAAACAACAATTTGATCCGCGTGAAGTATGGTGCTAATGCGCTGTGCCACAATCAATTTAATCGCGTTCTTCGTCGTTTTTTCCAGTTCTCTTCTTAGTTTACGATCGGTTTGATAATCAAGCGCACTAAACGAATCATCAAATATGTAAATTTTAGGTTGTTTGACAATCGTTCTTGCAATACATAAGCGCTGTCTTTGCCCACCAGAAAAGTTTTTACCACCTTGGGATACGGGTGCGTTAAGATTATCTTCTAAAGCCATAACAAACTCCTTAGATTGCGATATTTCAAGCGCACTTAATAATTCTTCGTCCGTGGCATGTTCATTTCCTAATCTTAAATTCGATTGGATGTCACCTTGAAATAACATCCCTTTTTGTGGCACATAACCAACCAAATCGATCAAATCCGTTTGTTTCAGGTCTCTGATATCGATGTCATTAATTTTAATCGAACCGTGAGTCACATCATAAAATCTAGGAATTAGATTAATGATGGTTGATTTTCCACTACCGGTTGATCCAATGAAAGCCACCGTTTGTCCCATATTTGCTTCAAAATTGACATTTTCAATGACACATTCTTCCGCATTTGGGTATTTAAAACACACATCTTCAAACTTAATATGAATCGCTTCTTCTTTATTTATTGTCTTTGGATTAACTGGGTCTTTAATCTTTGTTTTGGTGTTAAGGACTTCTCTAATACGCTTTGCTGATACTTGGCCTCTTGGAATCATAATAAAGAGCATGGTAAGCATCATAAAACTAATTAGAATTTGCATCGAATACGTCGTAAATTGTGTTTGAATCGCGATGCCATCGTAACCGTTTTGTCCTAAGTTGCCTTGATTAATTAATACCGCAGCTAGCCAAACAATGGCTAAACTGACCCCATTCATTGCTAAAGCCATGTTTGGCATTAATAACTGCATCCCACGATTAACAAACAAGTTAAGTCTCGTGATGCGTTCATTGATGTTTTCAAATTTATCTTTCTCAATCTCTTGAGCGTTGTGTGCACGAACAACTCTTAGCCCGACTAGGTTTTCTCTTGTGACTAAATTAAGCTCATCATTTTGTTCTTGCATCACCTTAAATTTTGGTGTAACAAAAACGAAGATAACACTGATCACCGTTAAAATAAAGATAACCCCAATGGCGGTTATGATCGAAAGCTCATTACTTAGCCCTGAAATCTTTAACACACCTCTGATTGCCATCATAGGTGCTGTGATGGCCATTCTAAGTAAAATAATCATCACCATTTGTACTTGCTGAATGTCATTTGAAGTTCTTGTAATCAGTGAGGACGTTGAAAATTGATTGATTTCTTCTAATGAGAATCCATCCACCTTTAAATACAATTGTTTACGCAAATTCTTTGAGAGGTTTGCGCCGATGCGTGAGGCTAAAAAACTCGCTAAAATGGTTGTCGATATGCTAACAAGTGTGATTAAAATCATACTGAGTCCTATCGAAAGAATTTCATCGGTTTGTGGCGTGCCTGTCGTATCGGCTATACCGATACTTCGAATAATATCTGCGACTTTATCGATTAATCTTAAGTCAAATTCAATTTGAATGTAGATTAAGGCCACAATTAAGATAATGAGTGGGTAATACCACCACTTAAAGTATTTTGCTAGTTTTAACATAATGAATCTCCAATCTTGTTGACTACTCAACTGTTAGCATTTTATCACTTCTTTGTTGAGCAGTCAACAAAAATGTTTTATAAAAACAAGGACATCGAATCGTGTCCTTGTTTTTCTTGTTCTATTTATTTTCCCATGCCCTGTTTTACCGCTTCTAATAACCGGTTCGTTGGATCTGTTCCATACTCCCAAAACATCATCCCGCCTAACTTATTTTTAAGGATATAGTTTCCTTTTTCTAGAATACTTTGTGGGTTATCAAAAGAAATAAATTCGGTTCCATCCTTCTTGTAAATATAAGGTACGCCCGCACCAGTATCATAGACTAGCTCGTAACTCGAATCGGTCATATAGATGTTTTCAATGTGATTATAATAAACTGACCCAGCATTCTTAAATGCATCAAACGTATTGGTCTGTTCATTATAGATCCTTGTTTGTTTAATCCCATAGAACGCGACACCAACTACTATTTTACTGTAAGGAACTCCATAGCTATTTTTTAGCATTTTCACACTTTCATCAATACTTGCTGTATTTAGACTTGCACCAAGTTTTAAAGAGGTATTATGAAACGTCGTGCTTTTATAAAGTGCGTTTTGATATTGGCCATTTGAACTAGTCATTCCATAAGTCATTAAGTTAATGTAATCTAGGTAGATTTGTGAGTTAATCAAATCATATCGTGGTGGTTGCCACATACCACCGGTAATTGCTGTGGTAACTAAATGATTGGGATTGTTCGATTTTACTTTTTGATAGACGGTTTTCATCAGTGCCGTAAACCTTGTCTTCTCACTGTCCGTCGGTGTTTCCCAATCGATATCCACACCGTCAAACCCATGCACATTAATGAATTCAACAATCTGATTAGCTAGTGTATCAATCGATTGTTGTGATGAAGCAATCGAAGACCAGCTAGATTCAGGTGCAACCGACATAATCACCCAGTTCCCGTTTTCTTTGGCTCTTGGCATGATGTACTGTTTGACATTTGATAAGTAACTAGAACCGCTTAAGTTACCTTGACTATTTGCCGTAATAAACGCGGTATTGATGACATCTAAGGTCTCAAAAAATAAGTCGTCAACTTGTGAATAATTTCTGTAGATGTAACTCGATGCAAAGCTTGAATCAAGCGATTTGTAGCCTTTTGCAATCACATCGTAATTGATTGTTTTAATTAATTGATTTGCCTCATAGACATGAACAGAAAGGCGGACATTTTGATCTTTATACGGCCTTGTATAAATACCTTCGTTTGAAATCACCGATTCCGTGGAACTATCGAATTGAAGGTCAAATGCACTATAGGATGTTTCAAAATACAAGTTTTCATCGATGACTAATGGGATTAATTCATCCAAGAAAGTCTCTAATTCTTCGACTGTTTTTTCTTGCCAAATGGCCTCGTAAGTCACTTCAACCACCTTGTCCTTTGCTTGATGAACGCTGTAATCAGAAAACACGTTGACCCCATCAGACCAACCAACAAATGTAAATCCTTTTTTGTAAGGGATTGGCAAGGTCGCTGACTCAAGATACGTTTTTGTCAGATTTCCACTAATCACCGAATCCTCATAAAAAGAAATAACCAAGTCACCTTCCGTGTAACTTGCTGGGTCAAGATTAAAGGAAGCAAAGAGCGGATCACTTTGATTCGTATAATGTATGATTTGTTCTCTTGTTTCTGCATCAAAATAGTTAGCCGCAACCCCAATAATGAAATCATATTCAGGTAGATTTAACATCGACACTTGGGCGGTTGCTAAGTCTTTGTAGACAACCTCATAGAGATCGACTGTTTCGTTATAATTTAAAAACAATTTATAGTACCATCTTAATCCGGTGGTCGTCGAATCATGTAAGGAAAACGTTGAACCTGTGTAATCATTTTTACTAGTTATTGTGTGGGCGCTTGAAGCTTCAAGATCCGTTAATTGTTCACTTGTCCAGTAACCACCATTGGTTTTTAAAGTGATATCGACGTTAACTTGCTCATCCGGTTTGGTTGGATGCTCACTAATTTGGTAAAACGTTATTTTATTATCTAAGAATTCGTAGTTCTTCACTTCTTTTTTATTAACAATCAACCGTTCAAAGGTTTTTATTTCCCCACTTTTAGGTCTCACTTCAAAGTAAATTAAGACGTTTTGATCCGTAATGATAACCTCATAATCATGATTGACGTTAATTATTTTTTTTGTCTCAATATTGTAGTTAATCACTAAATACTCGTCGTTTATTGGTGTCTTACAGGAAGACAACAATAAAACAATCAAAAAGACAAGTATTGATGCGTATTTTTTCATATAATCACTCCCACAAACATTATAGCTTGATTTAATTGATTATTATCGTTTTTTCGAATTAATCCCTTTCTTTTTTAGGTCTTGATAATAAATTTCAAAACCCTAGGCAAGCTAGCTTAGGGTCTGTTCTTTTTCTTTTCGTCTATTTTTCTTATCTGCGTACATTCTTAATTCAGCTTCTCTCATCTGAGAAAGCAGATTTTTTTGTTCAAAATTTGATGAATACCCTACCGCCGCAGAGACAACTTCTCCTGAAAGTGAACTACCCACCACTTAATCGAAGTGGGGGCTTCCTATCCAAACCGATGTACCCACCAGTGACTCAATAGGCTATCCCCGTAGTCCCTACGGTTCTGAATCCTTTTATAACTGAAATGCTAACTTATATTGTCTTAATCCTTCTCTGTTGATATTGATCGCTGCGTTGTGATCTCGATCTAGGTGTAGTCGACAACTTGGACACTCAAACACTCGGTTAGAGAGTTTAAGTTCCGTGTGAATCTCGCCACAGTGACTACATAACTTCGATGATGGATACCATTTATCCATCGTCATAAGTGTCTTGCCTTCTTTTGCTAACTTGTACTTCAAAAATGAGATAAACCGTGTCCATCCAAACCTAGAAATCTGTTTGGCGTAGTATGGATTTGTTTTAGACATCTCTATGAGATTCAAACCCTCGACACTCACTAATTCATAACGCTTGGCTATCGCGTTTGATAGTTTATGTAAGAAGTCATCTCTTCTATGTCTAATTCGTTCATGTAATAAGGCAATCTCTAATACTTTCTTTTGGTAATTACTAGAGCCTTTGATTCTTCTAGATAAACTTCTTTGTAGGATTCTTAATGTCGTAAAGTCTGTTTGAATGGCTTTAGGATAATCCATCTTGAATCCTTGGTCATCTATATAGAAATGATTCATTGAGAAATCTAGACCTATTGAATGATTGACTGCTTGTTTCTTAATCTCTATTTGGTATTCATATAGAATAGAAACATAATACTTACCTGTACTTGTTTTAGATACCGTAACGTTCTTTATAGACATATCACTAGGTATGGTTCTGTGTTGTTTGATTTTAACATCACCTAGTTTAGGTAGTTTGATATAACCCTTCTTTAGTACGATATTGTTATTAACGAAATTAGTCGTATAACCATAGTCTTGTTTCTTAGAGTGAAACTTAGGCAGGTCTTGTTTTCGTCTAAAGAACATTCTAAAGGCTTTTTCTAAATTGAGTTGGGTATTGGCTAAGGATAACGAGTCAATATCCTTTAAGAAGGGATACGTATCTTTATACTGAGCAGGTCGGTTATATAACATGCCCTTAGTTAACTCATAATGTTTTTGTTTGTCATCTAACATCTTATTCCACAGAAAGCGATTATGGCCTAAGGTCATATGAATCAAAGTCTTTTGAGTGTCCGTTGGATAGATTCTAAACTTAAAGGCTTTATTCATCTTTTTCACCCTGACTTTCGATATACTGTTTAATCACATCGATCGGTGCACCACCCGAAGTTAACAAACAAAAACTTTGACTCCAAAAGTAAGACTGCCATAACTTGTTACGTACAGATTCAAACTCTTGTTTGATTAATCGAGATGAAGCTGATTTATAGGCATTAATGAATTTGGATAGTTCGGTTTTTGGGTGACTCCTAAATAAAACGTGAACATGATCTGAATCGTGGTTCCACTCAATTAAGGTAATATGATAATTAGTAGCTATATTTTCAAAAATCTCTTTAGCACGATTAGAGATGTCGTCTGTAAAGACTTCACGTCTATATTTAGTGACTAAAATCAAGTGATACCACAACATAAAGACTGAATGTGAATTCGTGTCTAATTTTAACATTATATAGCCTTCTTTCCGTAATTATACCGAATGTTTATTATATTTATATTATACCATGTTTTATATATAATATTCCAAATAAAAAAACAAAAAAATCAATTCGTCCCGCTACCTATAGAGGAAGGGGACTTCTTGATTAGATTGTTAAAATAAATCCGAAACAAAGTCACAATTAAAAAAACGATTAATGAGCCTACAATGGATTGAATTAACAAGATGTTATTGCTAATAATCTCTGCCATTTCATCACCTACTTAGTGCACTTATGAAATGCTAAGCGCTCTTTATCAATTGGTTGTTCTAAGTATATTTTACCACATAAAACGAAACCATCCTTAATCAAATAATTGATCATCGCTTGGTTTAATTCGTGTGTGTCAATTCGCATGTTGTTTGATTTGAAATAATCAAACGCATAATCAAACATTTTTTTAGTAATACCCTTACCAACAAAATAATTAGATACAGCGATTCGGTGTATCACAATATAATCATCCTCATTGAGCCAATTACCTTCGATTACATCGTAAGTCTTCTCATAGGGATAAATCGCCATTACACCAACGATGGTACCCTCAATCTCATACACAAATAAAGCCTCCTGACTAATATCATTAAGAAATATTTGCTCATTTGGGTAACCATTTTGCCATTGTGGTGAACCAGTGGTTCTAATGCGAGCTTTCGCTTCCTCAATCACACTTAGTATTCCTGTTAAATCGTATGTCGTCGCTTTTCTAATCACGTTCAATGTACTCCTTAAATGCTTTCATATCCTCTTCTGTTTGTTTGATATAGTGCAATTTATCAACTGTAAAGTCGTCAACAAACTCAAAAATAACTTCATTTGTCCACAATGTGTTTTGATCATTTACATTCGAGAATGAATAGGTCATTTTGTTTTTAATGTCACCCATGGTATATAGGAGCGTTATTGACGTAGGTAATTGATTGTCAATCACGTACTCATCCATGTATATTTTTGTTCCATTATAATTATAGAACAATCTTGTTACAGCGCCTTTTTCTAATGTTTTCCCTCGCATTAAATGATACGTGATTAGCGGGGGTTGTTGATGGTATTTAAGCAGGTCGTAATCAAATAGTTTTTCACAAACCTCTTGGATGCTTTTCTTAATTTTAACCGTGATGCGGTAGTTAATTGACTTAGACATGTGTTCACTCGTTTCTAGTTATTTCTAATATCGATATTATAGCACAATAACCTCGATTTGGCATAAGAAAAATTCGATTTAGCCAAGTATCTAATGACATCCTATCATATTCCTAAAAGATGCTGCATTATTGCAATTGCCTCTATTTATAAAAAAAACACCTAAGTGCTTTTTAAAACAAATCCGATTCAGTTTCACCTGGCCAAGCAACGATTCCACCTAAGTCATAAACATTACTATAGCCTTTTTCAACCATGATTTCAACTGCTTTTGAGCTTCTAACCCCATGTTCACAATAAATAACATAGGTTTGATAACGATCTGGAAACCATTCATCAACTTGATCAAACATCTGAACTGGTAAAACGACCGATTCAGGAATACGTTTGATTTGGTGCTCCTGTACGGTTCTGCAATCAATTAATACGATGGCTTCTCCATCTTCAAGTCGGCTAATGTATTGGCTTGGTGTGATTTCTTTATTGGTTCTACCTTTTAAATGAAAATCAAAAAAACTCATCCTTAACACCTCATTATCAATCATAGCATTAGTCTTTTTAAAATGCTCGTAATTTGCAAAAAAAAGAAAGAGAAAATTCTCTTTCTTACAGTAATCCGACATTCTTAAAAAAGACAACAAACAAGAAAATTGTGATCACAGAGCCAATGGACGACCAAACAACTAATTGTGCGGCCAATTCTTCGTCACTTCCCATTTCACCTGCCATAACCGCTGATGTCACCGCCACAGGCGAACCAAATAAAGCGATTAACCCTGGTAGTGTTTCGGCACTAATATTAATGACCTCAAACTGCTTAAATAATAAATACCCAACCGATAGTGATAAAATTGGCGTCAATAAAATCTTCCATGTCACGCCTAATAAGATTTCCTTATACATTGATTTAATCGCCTTAAACTCAAAATCAGCGCCAAGAATGATTAAGGCTAATGGTGAGGCAATCACTGCAACATCAGAAATGGCTTTAAACAAAAATGGAATATCCTCTTTTAAGCTGAATGCTGTGGTGTAATTTCTAATGACTAACGCCAATAAACCAAACATAACCCCGATAATTAATGGGTTTTTTGCAATGTTTTTTAGTATACCAATATAACTAACTGGTTTACCTTCTTCTTTGATAAAAACACTTAATCCGATGACAGCTAGCACATTAAATAAAGGAATTGAGAAGGCACTTAAGATTGATGCAATCGCGGTTGCCTCTACACCACCTAACGCAGTGGCAAGCGGTATACCGATAATCGCATAGTTCGAACGAAACGTTGCTTGCACAACAACCCCTTTTCTTCTATCATCTGGTACAAAAAGCAGTACACAAATGATACCTAAGATAAAAACAATAATAATCATTAAGACCGAGTATAAGACAACTGCCCAGTCAATGTCTTTAATTGACTCAATCTTATACACATTAACAAACAGTAATACCGGTAGTGCTACACGAAACACAAAACTATTAGCTACTTTTAGAAACCCCCGGTTAAACATGTTAATTCGTTTTAATTGGTAACCTAATGCAATCAGCAATATGATTGGTAAAATCGCATTAAGTGCGAAAAATAATGTATCCATAATATCCCCCTTAGACATCTAAAGTAATTATACGCTTTAATCGATAAAATGTCATTAAAAAGCGTGCGCTTTCATTCTTTTGTTTCAAAACATGAATGTTTTTTTCATCCATGAACCAATAAAAAAGCCTCCCAAAAGGGAGGCAAGTGATCATTCAATTGGTTCAAAACTAAAGCCAATTGTGTCCTCAACTTTCATCGAAAAACACAACCCTCTGGCTTCAGTTGTAACGCCATACTGACTTGTCATGGCTTGCATTAGCGCGTCTTTTTGTGACTCTAAACAAACAATCAAGAGGAGTTCTTTTTCAGGATGAATCGTGATTCCAAAGAATTTTGATTTTTCCGTTGAAATTGAACTACGACCGTGAAGGATGGTTCCACCCCTTGCCCCTGCTTTTTTGGCTTCTTGCATTGCCTCATAGGCATAGCCATGATTACAAATATATATAATAACTTGTTTATTTTCCATTTGTTAGTCCTCCTAACCCTTCCATTAAGTATTGATATGTACTTGATCCAATCGAGTCGAGTTGAACACTAAAAGCAACACCATTGCCTACCTTATTGAAATCAATGGATTGATTGAGTTCATTTAAAATAAGCACAATGTCTTTGTCACTAACGAGACTTAAGATGATTTCTTTTTCAGTTTCACCTAAGCTTAGCATTTCAAGTCTTTCAGATGAAGCCGTTCCTTTACCCGTGTAGACCGTTTGAAAATCAATTTTAAACTTATGGCATATTTCCGTTACTAAACTACATTTTCCCTTATTAACAATTGTAATTAATAATTTCATTTTTCTACCTCACTTAACTTAATGATCCGTTCAGGTTCAGTCTTGATCTCCACTTTCGCTTGTCTACGTTGATATAAAAAACCTAGAATTTGAATCGTAATCAGTGGTGTCATCGCAACTAGGCTTACTAATCCAAACGCATCCGTCAAAATATTAGAGCCTAAAGAAGTTGCCGCACCTAGTGCAAAGGGAACCAAAAACGCTGATGTCATAGCACCTGAAACGGCCCCACCTGAATCAAACGCAATACCAGAGAATATCGCCGGTGTAAAAAACATTAACGCGATTGCGATTAGATAACCTGGTAGAATAAAGTACCAAATGCTAATCCCTGTAATCACTCTAAGTAAAGACATACCTATCGCAAGTGAAACACCAATAGATAAGCTTGTCATCATAAGTTTCTGAGGAATAGCACCCGCACTTACTTCATGAACTTGTTTATTTAATACGATGACTGACGGTTCTGCCGAGATTACTAAGAATCCAAATAACATCCCTATTGGTATCAAAACCCAATAATACGACGTTGAGGCAAAATGCTCCCCAATATAAAAGGCTAAATTCACTAACCCACCATTAGCACCTGTCAAAAATAATACCAACCCGACGTAAGTATAACCAAACGCAATCATTATCTTCTTAACACGTTCTCTTCGATATCTAAATGCGATCATTTGAAAGAAAAAGAAAAATAAGATAAACGGAAGTATGGCAATCGCCATTTGAAATAAATTGGTAATAAAATAGTCAAGTAGACTTGAGGTTGTGTCTAATATAGGCACATCTGGTTGATTCAATAATCCCAAGATTAATACTGAAATAATTGGACCAATCGAGGCAATCCCAATCAAACCAAACGTATCGATCTCACTCTTTTTGTCACCACGAGAGTGTGACAAACCATAACCCAAGCTCATAATAAATGGCACCGCCATTGGACCAGTCGTCACACCACCTGAATCAAACGCAATCGGAATAAACCCAGGGTTCGTTAACGATACCAAATAGGCAATGACAAACACGATACCATAACTAATTAAAATTAGATATTTAAGCGATATTTGCAAGACAATACGTAGCAGTGCTATGGTAACAAACACACCAACACCCATGGCAACCGCAAGAATCAAAATAACTGGGCTAACCACGGTTTTAAACTGGTCAGATAAAACCCATAATGCCGGTTCTGCCACTGTGATTAAGAAACCGACCAAAAATGCGATTAATATTAGTATTTTCAGTTTTCTTTTCCGAACAATAAAATTACCAATCCCCTCAGCAATTGTAACCATCGACGCGTTAGCACCAATTTGAAAAATGGTTAACCCAAAAACTAAAAGTACCGTACCAATGATAAAGGCTCCAAGTGTTTCCATAGGCACACCAATAAAAGCACTAATGCCAATGACAAGTACAAACACAGGCAGTACTGCTTGGATGGACTCTTTAAAACGACCTCCTAGCATTTTACTAATCAAATGCATCACCCCTTTTTATTTTTAATTATACCATATTTACAGTTTATTTTCGTCAAATATGACATTTTAAATTAACTTCAAACTGTGTTCGCTTATAATATAAAAAAATTGGATGGCTCCAATTAATTTATTAACTTAAAGCGACATCCAATACCATCATTATGATAAAACCAAACAAAAACCCAAACGTCGAAAAGTGTGTACCTGTCGGCGTTGCCTGTTCTTGTGCTTCAGGGATTAATTCTTCAACAACAACGTAAATCATTGCCCCCGCAGCAAACGCTAAAGCGTAGGGTAAAAAGCCTTGCATTGAATTAACTAAGAGCGCACCTATCACTGCGAATACTGGTTCAACAATCGCTGATGCTTGCCCATACATAAATGACTTTTTTCTTGATAATCCTTCTTGTCTTAAAGGAATCGAAACCGCTGCACCTTCTGGGAAGTTTTGAATTCCTATCCCGATTGCAACTGCAATAGCAGCCATCAGTGCTTGATTCATATCACCCGTTAATCCGACAACACCAAAAGCAACACCAACAGCTAAGCCTTCAGGTATGTTGTGTAGTGTAATCGAGAATATCAGCAACACTGTTCGTGATAATGATGTTTTAACCCCTTCAGTTGTGTGATTTTCACCAAAATGCATGTGTGGAATGATTTTATCAAATGCGTATAGAAAAATACCACCCAATAATAACCCAATACTAGCCACAAGCCATGCAATCTTTCCTTGTTCTTGCGCTAGATTAATCGCAGGTGTGATTAATGACCACATACTTGCTGCAATCATTACTCCCGATGCAAAACCAAGCATCATGGCAAGCACTGCTTTATTGATTGTTTTAAAGAAAAAGACTAGGGACGCCCCAAGTGCCGTTAGCCCCCAAGTTAAAATGCCCCCCAGTAAGGCTAAGAGCCAAACTGGTAACCCAATTAGATATTCAATCATATTTTGTATTTTCCCCTATTAACTTTTATTGTAAAAACATTGCCATATAAATTGGCATTTTAACAAATGTATCTATTTCAAATTTATTCGTCATTGAAAGCTTAATTGCGCTTTTTACGCCATAGTTTTCATAGACAGAATCTAATGCTTTTGCCTTCGTATTATCCGCATGGTTAACCGATATGGCAGTTACTCTGTTAAATAGTTTTAAGATAAACTCAACATCCAATGTTGCATTCTTACTAAAATAGTATAACTTATGATTACCTTTGATTAAAATATCAGCAACCAAGCTCTCTAAAACCGCAAATTCTTTATATGAAAAATCTCCGTCCATAATTGATTGCTGTGCCTCTGCTCCATACATAGAAGTCAGCAGACCGATATCTTTTAAATAGACTTTAAAAACATCATACTTCACTTGATTACGAAATGGCCATTTAGGTTCGGTTAAATTGAATGAAATCTCAATTAGATCTGAGTCATGAAGATTTAGAATGCTTTTTTCATATTTTCTTGCATTCGATAGTTCTTCAACGACACCATACATAAACTTTTTATTCGTTTTTTCTAGTTGTTTTGGAATTGAGTTAAAGCAAAGGCTGGTCTTTCTAGATTCCACCTTGCTTAGATACATTTGCATTTGTCTCATGTAATCTTTTAAAATTTCTTTTTGAATTTTCAATGCCGATTTAAAATTATGTTTTGTCGTAAAAACATCAACGACTTTTGGCATTCCACCTATAACTGTATATTCTTTTAATAGTTCCATCACAGCGTCATGAAGAACGCTTGGTACACTTGTTTCAGCGATAAAATGGGTTTTAATTTGTTCGATAACGTTTAAGTTAATGCTATTAGCCCATAAGAATTCTTCGAAATCTAACCCATACAAATTCATCAGCTGTTCGTTTGGATTTAACTCAAGCGGAAAATTATCGATGTTCATCCCATAAGCACTCGTTGCCATAATGACATCGTATTTATCTTGGGCCGTTAAATTTGTTACAGCCATGCGTGCACGCGGACACAAGTGAACTTCGTCTAAAAAAATTAAACGTCTTATTAGGTACCATTTTTTCAGTTTGCAGCTTTAATGATATCTGTTTTGTCAAAGTACCTAAATCAAGCTCACCATCAAAAATAGAGCGAAGTTTCGGATTGTTCTCAAAATCTAAATGAATTAAATTCGTATAATTTTCTTTTGCAAAATAATTCACAATATATGTTTTGCCAACGTGTCTTGATCCCTTTAGTAGGATTGCTTTTTTATCTAGCGAGTCTTTCCATTTGATTAAGTCGTCGAATATCTTTCTTTTTAACATTATTATCACCAATTAAATTATACAACAAATAGAAACGAATGTATAGAATAATTTACATATTTTTTTGAGGTATATTTTTTATAAATCATTGATTAATCAAACAAAGAAAAAAGAATAGAAAATAAAAAAATAACCGGTTTCTTTAGAAAAAACCGGTTATTTTAAATGATTTTATTGCAATATTTCCAACTCTTTAATTAATAACGGTAATACGATTTTCGCATCAGCGACGATTGAAATATCTGCGATATCAAATATTAGTGCTTTAGGATCCGTATTAACCGCAATAACTAGCTCTGATTTATCCATGCCAGCGATATGCTGAATCGCTCCACTTATGCCAAAGGCTAAATAGACTTTTGGTCTTACGGTGGTGCCGGTTTGTCCAACCAGTCTGTCTTTTGGTAGAATATTTACATCAACAACCGCTCTTGAAGCAGCAACCTCTGCTCCGATTTGATTTGATAATCGTTTAAGTTCACTAAACATTGTCGAAACACCTCTGCCTCCTGCAACGACAACGTTCGCTTTGTTTAAGTCGACGTGTTTATCTTCTAGAATTTCCGTTTCAAGTAGTTCAACGTCATTTGAGACTTCTAGCATCGGTACATACTCATGATTGTTGCATACCTGTACTTCAGTTTCCCTTATGGCAAATATATTTGGACGAATCGTTGCCATTTGTGGCACATGATTTTGGCAAATAATGGTTGCAAACAAGTTACCACCAAGTGCTGGCCTAGTCGCTAGTAACAATAACTTATCTATTTGATTTTCAAACTCTAACATTGTCGCATCTGCCGTTAACCCTGTTTTTAGTCTAGCAGAGATACGTGGTGCTAAATCCCGTCCATTTAACGTCGATCCGATTAAGAATACATCTGGACGTGTTTGCATGTAATCACAAATGGCTTTCGTATAATCTTGTGTATTGTACTTAGATAAGCGTTCGTGTTTGATAAAGACAATTTCATTTGCACCACATTTTCTAAGTTTATTTTTATCTTCGATGTTCAATTCTGTCCCTAAATATATAGCGGTTATATGAGTCGAATCTTGAACTTGTGCTCTTGTCTCTGAAATCAATTCTAGACCAATTGGTAAAATGTCATTGTTTTCTTGTTCAATCCAAATAGCAACCTTATGACTCATGATTGTTCACCTCAATATATGGGTATATTTTTTTAGCGATTAGTTTCGCTGCCTCTTCTGGTTCCATCACTTCAACTGGTGATTTTTGAACGACTGGTTTTACAAACGTTTTTTTGACCCATGTTGGTGAGCCTTTAAGTCCGACTTTTGTTTCATCCACGTTCAAATCATCAAATGTGATCAGTAGTACTTCTTTATCGCTTGAATTGAATATGTCATACGCATTCATGTACCTAGGTTTATTCATATCGGATAATGTGGTTATCAGGCAAGGTGTCTTAACTCTAAGTGTTTGAATCTCATGTTTTGTTCGTTTTTTTACGATTAAACGATTGGATTGATAAGATACGATTTCCTGAAGATAAGTGGCTTGCGGAATGCCCAGTAGCTCAGCTACTTGTGGCCCAACTTGTGCAGTGTCCCCATCAATCGCTTGATAGCCAGCAATGATCAAATCAAAAGACAGTGTTTTTAAGAAACTTGATAGGATGGTTGAGGTTGCCAACGTATCAGAGCCAGCAAATTTTCGATCACTAATTAAATACGTTTGGTCAACGCCTCTAGAATAAAGTTCTCTTAACATCATTTCTGCCTGTTTTGGTCCCATTGTAACCACGCTGACGGTTCCACCATAGGTTTTTTTCAATTTTAGTGCTTCTTCAATACCAGCTAAATCATCGGGGTTGATGATGGATTTAACACCTGTTCTGATTAGTGTGTTCATCTCTTTGTCAATCTTAATCTCTGTTGTGTCTGGTACTTGTTTAACTAAGACTACAATATTCATTATTTGAGAACCCTCCCAGCAATGACCATTTTTTGAACTTCTGAGGTACCTTCATAAATTTCTGTGATTTTCGCATCTCTTAAATAGCGTTCAATTTCATAGTCTCTTATGTAGCCATAGCCACCCATGAGTTGAATCGCCTTATCGGATACTTCAACTGCGATTTTCGAACAAAATAGTTTAGCGATCGCAGCTGATTCGGTGTAATTTAATCCTTTTTCTTTGTCACTCACGGCTTTATTTAATAAGCCTCTAGCTGCTTCTATTTGCGTTTTCATTTCAGCAACCACAAATTGAGTGTTTTGAAACGATGCGATTGGTTTATCAAATTGCTTTCTTGTTTTAACATAAGCAACCGCTTTTTCAAATGCACCTTCTGCAATACCAAGGGCTTGAGCCGCTATTCCGATACGCCCCCCATCAAGGGTTGCCATTGCGATTTTAAATCCCTCACCTATTTTGCCTAATAAGTTTTCTTTAGGGATTTTAACCTGATTGAAAATCAATTCGCATGTCGATGACCCCTTGATTCCCATTTTCTTCTCTTTAGGTCCAAAGCTAAAGCCTTCAGTGTTTTTTTCTAAGATGAACGCGCTAATACCTTTTAGACCTAAATCTGAGTTTGTCATCGCAAATATGATATAAATATCCGCATAGATGGCATTTGTTATAAAAATCTTGTTTCCGGTGATTTCATAATAATCACCACAATCTTTGGCTTTTGTTTGTTGCTTAGACGCATCCGTGCCTGCATTAGGTTCAGTCAGTCCAAAGGCTCCTAAATAGGTCCCATTGTTTAATTTTGTCAGGTATTTTTCTTTTTGCTCTTCGGTTCCATATTGATGGATTGGAAAACAACATAAAGAGGTATGTGCCGACAAAATAACGCCGGTGGTCGCACAATATTTCGATAGAATCCTCACCGCATCAATGTATGCCCCATAGTTTGCGCCAGCGCCACCATAAGTGGTTTCATAAGGCAGTCCCATGAGTCGATATTCCTTTAACTTTTCAACCGTTTCTTTTGGAAAACGTTCGTCTCGATCAATCTCATAAGCCAGTGGTTTTACTTCATTAACAGCAAATTCTTCAATCATTTTAATCAATAGTTCATTTTTCATTTTGGCAACATTACAATCGCATGTCCAACGACAACCGCTTCATTATGTTGATTGTAAGCGATTGTTTTCATACGGACTCGATTTTTCTCCTCATTGATTTCTTCGGCTTCAACACAAGCCCTAATGTGGTCATTTAAATATACTGGTCTTATAAATTTTGATTCCTGAGATAAATAAATTGTCCCCTCACCAGGTAGTTGAGTGCCTAAAACAGTAGAAAATAGTGAATTAATTAATCCACCATGCGCGATTCTTTTTTGAAACATGGTCTTTGCAGCATACGTATCGTCTAAGTGAACAGGGTTATGATCCCCTGATACTTCGGCAAAAAGGCATACGTCTGCTTCTGTGATTGTTTTTTCAAAGAAAGCCGCATCTCCAACCTTAATTTCTTTAATTGTCATTTTATTCCTTTAGTCCTTTCTTAAATACTGAATAAACGTTCATCTTAATTTAATGATAGTCCTAATCCTAAGAAATGTCAATAGTATAAATATTTTTTCACTTGTGTTTTTGAATAAAATCGTTTACACTATCTATAGGTGATTACAATGGATAAATTAGACTATCGTCTTCCTAAACGCAAAGATGGCATGAAAACTTTTAATAAAATCATTCAAACAGGAAAAAACTATTTTCAAAAAATGGCTATCAGTCGACTTCAATCAATGAAATAATTGAAAAAGCTGGGATTGCAACTGGCACTTTTTACATTTATTTTGATGATAAATTTGCTCTATATAACTTTTTGTTAAACCAATATCGTCAGTCAATCAGAAAAGCGATTAACGAAGGCATTAAAGACGCTAATTCTCGATATGAAAAAGAACGCCTTGGCATTCGAGCTTTCCTAAAGTTTGCTTGGCAAGACCCGTTATCGTATAGAATCATTTGGGAATCAATGTTTGTTGACAAAGATTTATTCAAGCAATATTATCAAAAGTTCTCCGCTGCTTATGTGAAGAACCTAGCGATTTCAGTTGAAGAACAGGAGCTAAATCCGGAGGTATCTCTTGAAACGCTCTCCTATGTGTTAATGGGGATTTCAAACTTTGTTGGTCTTCAGGTATTATTCAGGGATACATTAACTGATAAAGATCTTGATAAAATCGTAGATGAGGTTATGTTCATACTTAAAAACGGTATTTTCATTTAAAAAAACAACTGAATTTTCAGTTGTTTTTTCCTATTTATTCCGTGTAATCCATAAATGACACAAGGTCATTAATCACTAATTCTTTATCGACATCAAATAACAAATCGTGTTTACTGTTTGGGTAAATAATGATTTGTTTTTTTGATTTCAATCGTTCATAAAATTGTATTGATTCGACCGAATCAACAATTTCATCACTACCGCCATGTTGTATTAAAAGCGGTGTAGTAATTGTTTTTATCGATCGACTAAGCTTTTTCAAGCCTTGGTAGAGTGTTTGATATAACATTTGATAATTGACTTCCTTTAATACGACCGGATCACAATTTAAGCTTAAATCAACTTCATGTCGTTTTTTAGGATCACTATAATTCAACTTAAGCTTTTTATTTCTAAAAAGAAGGCCAGGTAGGATAATCGAATTTATTGGTTTTGTCTTTCCACTCAGCACAATTGCCCCAGAAACGTTCTTATGATCTACTAAGTATAAGTTGGTGATCATCGCACCTAGCGAAAAACCAATTAAAAACACCTTTTTATGGTGCTTACGTACTTCATTAACCGCTTGATCTAATTCATCAACGTAAATTCGATAACTTTTCAATGGGTGATTTGGATGGTTACTCCCATGGCCAAACAAGTCATAAATCGCAGTCGAATAGCCTTTTTCATTTAGTTTTAAACAAACGTCTTTATAAAGACCTTGATGTTCACCCATTCCATGACTTATAACGACAATTCCTTTGTGATTTGGTACTTCATTAAATGTTAAATTCATAATATTCACCTAAACCTATCATAACTCATCATACGTATTTTTCAAAATGATATTATAAAACAGCCGAAAAGGTTATTGTGAACTTAGTCCCTTTATTTAATTCACTATCCACTTCGATTTGACCATGATATTGTTGTACAATGTGTTTAACAATTGAAAGTCCTAAACCAGTGCCGTAGTTTACTTGATTTCTGTGTTTATTCACTTGATAAAAACGTTCAAAAACGCGTTCTTGATGTTGTCTTGATATACCAATGCCTGTGTCTTTAATAACAAATTCAATGAATTGTCTTTTTTGAGTTAACTGAACTGTAATGCTTCCGTTTATTTGATTGTATTTGATTGCATTTTCAATCAAATTTTTGAATAGGGAACGAAAATCTGTCGGGTTACCTAATAGTACCGCATGAGAAATATCTTTCTCGATTGAAATGCTTTTTTCTTTAATTTGAATCATAAAATCATCAAACACTTCATTTAATAGGACATCAAGTTGAACTGGTTGTTTGATTTCTTGTGGTCTGTTTTCAAGTTTCGATAGCAGTAACATATCGGTTAACAAGTTGTCCATCGATCCCGCTTGTTTGATTATTTTAGATGCCAGTTCTTGCTTTTCACTATCTGTCACCATGTCGTATAAAATAAGTTCTGCTTCTCCTCGTATTGATGTTAATGGTGATCTGAGTTCATGTGAAGCATTCGCAAAAAAGTCTCTTTTATTTTTTTCTAGGATTACCTTATTAGTGATGTCTTCAATTAGCACTAAAACCCCATTTTTACCCCGATTTCTAACGAGATTTTTGTTTGTTACGCTCGCCATACGGATTTGATAGACCTGATTTCCATTTGATAACTGAAATGTTTCTACCAGATGATGATCGATAACACGACCTAAGTTTTGTGAAATCAACTCATTTAGTTCTTTAAAATCAAACAAACGATTTTGCAAAACAACTTCTTGGTCACTTGAAAAAATCAGAACACCTTGGTTTGAGTGATTTAGTAAAATATCAAGCAACTCTTTTTGTTGAGATAAACCGTGAGTACTGTCTTCAATGTCGTGACTCATATGGTTAATTCGCAAGATTAATTCATCTAATTCGTCTTGATTGGTCAGAGGAATTTTGAAAAATGATTGATTTACTTTAAGGTAATCAATGTCACATATTAACGTATCCATGGGCTCAAATATTCGTTTTACCCATTTTGAGGTCAATAAATAACCAGTTAAAATAATGACCAATAATAAGAAAAGCATACCTAAGATGTAGTTGTTTTGATCGCTTTGATAGGCCTCTAATGAATAGCCAATTCTAAGATAGTTGTTATCCGGAAGAATGCTCACATAGTAGATATAATCTTCATCGAGCATTTGATCATATCTTGTTACAAACGCACCGACTTCTTTAAACTCTTGATTTGATATAACGTCATTGTCAAGTATTTGATAGGCATCCGTCACTTCACTAGAATCACTTGAAACGACCGTGACACGGTAGCTTGAATCAGCAAAAAACTCGACGAAAGAAACGTCTAAGTTCATTGATAAATAGTAATTTTCTACTTCTTTACTCATTTCAACAATAGCGGAGCGAATTCGTTTTTTTTCCTGGTACTGATTAAAAGAAACACTCAGTCCAAATACCAAGCTTAGTGAAAATAAAAGCACCATGAAAAATGTTAAATTTAATTGTTTTTTCATTCGTGCGTCAACCGGTAGCCAATCGAACGTACACTAATGATTTGAGTTTTTGATCCGATATCACTCATTTTTTGTCTAATCGACTTTATGTGCATGTCAATCGTTCTAGTTTCTAAGGCCAAATCTAGTCCCCATACTTGGTTTAACAAAACTTGTCTTGAAACGGCTTGGTCTCGTTTTTCAACAAGTATTTTAACAATCTCAAATTCTTTATAGGTTAAATTTAGCGTTTGTTCATTTAATAAAGCCATACGTTTATCCAGCTTTAATACCAAATCATGATATTTAAGTTCATTCTCTTTTAAATGTCTGAGCTTATTATTTATTCTAGAGAGTAATTCGAGCACACCAAATGGTTTTTTGATATAATCATCGGCACCTAAATCAAGTCCGGTAACCACATCCATTTCACTCGATAAAGCGGATATAATAATGATAGGAATATCCGAGTTACGTGGGTTTTTCTTTAAATCCATTAAAAGATCAAGCCCATTTTCTTCGCCTAGCATTAAATCCAGCAAAATGAGGTTAGGCTTTTGATTTTCAAGTGCTTCATAAAATGCTTTTGACTCACTAAACCACTGATATTGATATGAGGCATTTTCGAGTGTTTTTTTAATGACGTAAGCGATAGATTTGTCGTCTTCAATGAAATAGATCATTTTTTACCCCCTCTTTACGAACCTTTAATAGACACTAATAGAATAACATAGCCGATTCGCATCTATACTCATTATACAAAAAAACAAGACACCTATAAAGGGCGTCTTGTAAAGACTTTGTAAATATCTTGTAAAAAGAAGATTAATCGAGTAAATCGATGACTTGTGAAGCTAAGTTATCGTAAATGATACCAGCGGGTTCGTTTTTTTGATACACGTATTTACCTTCTGTTGGTTGACCAATTGGAATTTGTGACAATAATTGAACACCTAATGTATTTGCAACACTATTTCCGCCACCTGATCCAAATATATACTCTCGTTTATTGCTGCAGCTATTTAAGAAATAGCTCATGTTTTCGACCACACCAACCACATCGTGACCGATTTGTTGGGCACCCAGTCCAGCCTTTACCGCGACGTGTGCGGCGTTTGGATGCGGTGTTGTTACAATTAGCATTTTCGTGTGTTGTGCAAACTTGTTGATATCTAATGCAACATCCCCTGTTCCAGGTGGCAAGTCAATTAAGACATAGTCTGTATCATCTGCCCATTTAACCCCACCAAAATAGTGTGATAACATTTTCCCTAACATAGGTCCACGCCACATAATTGGTTTATCTCTTGGCATAAAGAATTCAGTTGATATAACTTCAATGCCTTCACCAATCAATGGAATCATTAAATCATCTTCTGTTCCACCAAGTGGTTTAATGTCCACCTTTAGAATTTGAGGAATACTTGCCCCATAAATATCGGCATCAATAATCCCTACTTTTTTCCCTAGACGGGTCAAAGCGACCGCAAGATTCGCTGTAACGGTCGATTTACCAACCCCACCTTTACCTGAGGCAATCCCTAGGTACTTGATTTGCTTAACGTCTTGATCGACGTATTCACTTTTTGAAAAAATGACCTTAATCCCTGGAAAACCAAGTTCGATTTTAACCAGTTTAATCAAATCAATTTTAAATTTTTGTTCTTCTGGTCCACCAGGTTTAGAAAAATATAGCTCTACTTCAACTACGCCGGTTGGTCCAACGGTTAATTTTTTGATCCCGTCAACTTCTTTTAATGTTTTTTTAAAGCCAGGATCTACTAAAGTCTCAATTCGACTTCTTAATTCATCATATGTCGCCATTAATAACACCTCAATAATAATTATAACATGACAAGGACAATTTCCCTTAAAATATGCAAAAAAAACCTCAATCAAAGATTGAGGCTTTTCATTATAAGTGTTTCGAACGTTTAAATAATTTTTTAATGCGTTTCATAAACGGTGAGTTATCATAACTTAAGATCGATGCCTTATAGACTGGCGTTAATAGATAATAAACCAGTACCGTAAATCCGATTAATATGACTAGTGAAATAATCGTATCTAGCAATGACATTGCGCCACTCATGAATAGTGTTGGTACAAGTGTTGGTGCGAATAAAGGAATGTAGCCTAGTATTTTTAAGAATACATTTGGTCCTGTTGTAAAACTGAAAATCGCTCCATAGAAACCAATTAACATGACAATCATCATTGGTGATTGGAATTGTTGGAAATCTTCCATTGTCGTTGACATGGAGGCTAAAACCGCCATAACGATCATGTACATCAACCCACCAACGATGGTAAATAACAACATAACAACAACCGCCTGTGGTAATACACTTAAAACCTCTGAAATGATTTTAGAATCCGTTTGCGTGAACTGACCAATCAATTCTGAAAGATTCATAGACCCACCAGATTGTGCACCTAAGAGCGTCGTGCTAATGAATCCAGCCAACAATGTGTAAATCAAGACTAAGAGCGCTTGTGTAATTAAGAATGCGAATGACGCAATAATTTTTGATAGAAAGTGTGTTCTTGGTGGCACAGTTGACATAACAAACTCAATGGCTTTTGTCGATTTTTCCTCAATAATGTCAGTACCTACGAATTGTACAGACATAACTAACAACATGAATACAGGAATCGAAACTAACATACCAAGAATACCTAATATCATATCTCTTAAAGACGTATCTTCTGATTCTGTGATGACGGTAAAATCAAGTGGTTTCAAGAATTCATTAATCAATTCTAACTCTTCTGGTGTTTTACCTTCTGCCCAAATCGTCGTACGAATTTCTGTTAACGTCAATTCTAATACTTGTTTGTTTAGTACATCGAGTTCTTTTTCATAGAACGTCGCTTGTAAATGATCCCCATTTAAAGATAATACTAAAATCCCTGCTGAATTAAAATAGTTAATATTTTCGGCATCGAATTCGACTAAATTTTCAAATCGAACGTCAGCATCCATCATTAAAGCTTCGTAGTTGCTTGATACATTATCTAAACTATCAATTAACTCATTGTCTGTAAAACGATTCTCAAGCTGATTGACTACAAAGATTAACTCCCCATTGGGTTTGCCATCATCAAACGCTTTTATAATGTTTGGGATATTAAATACAACGAGCATCAACACAAACAAAATCGCATTAGAAATAATAAATGCTTTCGTGCCAAGTCGTTTTTTGATGCCATATTTGACGAGATACTTAAACTTGTTCAAATGATTCACCTACTTTTTCAATAAATATTTCAGAAAGTGTCGCTTGTTCGACATCAAATTTTCTTACGTTACTACATGTTTTGACGTAATCAAATATGTCGTTAGAATACACTTCATCCTCAATTTTAACAATCCACTCATTCGGTTGAATAATGACGTCAAGAACACCTGGAAGGGTAAGCAAGGTATCTTTGTCAAAATCACCAATCATTTTAATGTTGTGACGTTTAAAATCTTTTTTAATGTCTGAAATCTTACCACTTAACACGGCATTTCCTTTTTCTAAAACGATTAACTGCTCACAAAATGATTCCACGTGGTCGATTTGATGAGTAGAAAATATAATCATCGTTCCTTTCTTTTGAAAATCTCTGATGACCTCAACAAATTTATTCGTATTTAGCGGGTCAAGTCCACTAAACGGCTCATCAAGCACCAACAATTTTGGGTTGTTAATGATCGATGAAATAAATTGTATTTTTTGCTGATTACCTTTTGACAACTCACTTATTTTTTTGTCCAAGTAGTTTTTGACGTTAAAACGGTCCAACCAGTAGTCTAGACGTTTTAAGATCGTGTCTTTATCCAAACCTTTGAGTTGTCCATAGTGTAGCATCAATTGCTTAACGGTCAACTTAACTAAGAGTGAACGTTCTTCAATCATGTAACCAATTTGATCCACGTCATCGTAGCTGACTTTCTTACCGTTAAAAAGGATTTCCCCTTCGGTTGGTTCTAATAAGCCTAGAATCATTTTGAATGTTGTTGTTTTACCAGCACCATTAGTTCCTAACAATCCAAATACTTCGCCAGGTCTTATTTCAAATGAAAGTTTTTTAACTGCGGTAAGTTCTCCGTAGTTTTTCTTTACATTAATTACTTCTAACATAATAATCACCTCAGTAACTATATTACCATATTAAAATAAAAATACAATCTTTTTTTATCAATATTTTAAAAAATTCATAAAAATTCTATGAAATACATGCTTTTGCTTATGAAATAAAAAAGAAGCGTTTAAACGCTTCTTTCTAGGTTATTTTTGATTGATTTCGTTTTCGATCAGTTCGATAAATTCATCAAGTGCTACACTCGTTTGATCAATCTTACCGTAACGTCGATAAGTGACCGAACGATTATCAACCTCTTTATCCCCGATAACCAATTGGTATGGGATTTTCTTGGTTTGAGCTTCTCTAATCTTATAGCCAAGTTTTTCATTTCTTAAATCAAGTTCCACACGAATGCCTCGTTTTTTAAACATCTCCGATAATTCAACCGCAAAGTCTTCGTGGAAATTTAAATTGACCGGAATTACTTTTAATTGCACAGGTGCCAACCACAATGGAAATGCGCCTTTATACTCTTCGATTAAGTAGGCAACAAAGCGCTCCATAGTTGAAACAATACCACGGTGAATAACCACTGGCGTGTTATCGTTTTTCCCATCTTCTCCAACGTAGGTTAATTCAAAGCGTCTAGGGAGTAAGAAGTCTAATTGAATGGTTGATAGTGTTTCATCATTTCCAAGCGCTGTTTTTACTTGAACATCCAATTTAGGACCATAAAAGGCCGCTTCACCAATGGCTTCAAAATAGTTCAGATTCAACTCATCCATTGCTTCTTTAAGCATTTTTTGAGCTTCTTCCCACATTTGATCGTCTTTAAAGTATTTTTCTGTGTTTTCTGGGTCGCGGTAACTAAGTCTAAATTTGTAATCTGTAATTTTAAAATCCTTGTATACTTCAAGAAGTAGGTTCAGTGTTCTTGTGAATTCTTCTTTGATTTGATCCGGTCTAACAAAAATATGCGCATCATTTAGTGTCATTTCACGTACGCGTTGTAAACCCGAGAGTGCACCTGACTTTTCATAGCGGTGCATCATACCAAGTTCAGCAATACGAATTGGTAATTCTTTGTATGAGTGAAGTGTGTCCTTAAAAATAAGCATGTGGTGTGGGCAGTTCATTGGTCTTAATACCAATTTCTCACCATCACCCATATCCATTGGTGGGAACATTGAATCTTGGTAGTGATCCCAGTGTCCACTTGTCTTATATAAATCAGCATTTGCCAAAATTGGGGTATAGACGTGTTCATAACCCAGACTAATTTCTTTATCGGTAATGTATCTTTCAATGATTCGGCGGATGGTTGCCCCATTCTTTAACCAAAATGGTAGACCGGCACCAGCTTCATTAGTAATCATGAAGATGCCCATTTCTTTACCAATCTTACGGTGGTCTCTTGCTTTTCTTTCTTCAAGCATCACTAAGTGCTTATCAAGATCTTCTTTAGAATAGAATGAGACACCATAAACACGCGTTAATTGCTTGTTCGAAGAATTACCTCTCCAATACGCACCCGCAATATTCAATAACTTGAAGTGTTTGATTTCTTTTGTGTTAGCCACGTGACCACCACGGCATAAATCAATGAAGTCACCTTGTTGATACACCGTAATAACATCGTCTTTTAAGCCTTCGATTAATTCTAATTTATAAACGTCATTGCTAAAAATTTGTTTGGCTTCTTCGTAACTGACTTCTTTGCCCACAATATCAAAACCTTGTTTAGAAAGTTCGACCATTTTCTTTTCAATGGCTGGTAAGAGTTCGTCTGTAAACTTAATATCTCCAAGGTCAACGTCATAGTAAAACCCTTCGTCAATCGCAGGGCCTACACCAAAACAAGCGTTAGGGTAGATCGATTTGATGGCTTGTGCAAGTAAATGCGCACTTGAATGATTCAGTACAGCAAATGCTTCAGGGTCTTCTTTAGTTATGATTTTAAAGTGGCCATCTGCCTTAATTGGTTTGTTCAATTCGATGACTTGGCCTTCGTAAATTGCAGCAACGGCTTTTTTTGCTAGACTCATTGAAATGCCTTTAGCCACATCAAATGCTGTGCTATTGTTTGCGACTTCTAAAAATTTTCCATCTGGTAAAAATAATTTCATGTGTTATATCCTCCTATTAAAAATAAAAAAAGCCCTTAACAAAGTTAAGGACGAAAATATCGCGGTACCACCTTAGTTCTAGTCAAAAGACTAGCGCTCAAATGCCTTTAACGCAGACATACGACTTCTGTTTTCACAGCTTGCTCATAGGGAGTAATTATTGATTGTTTGTAGCTTTCACCATTCTACATCGCTTTTGATTAATCATAATCATGTCCTAATCATCACATTTCAAATTAAATTATATCACTTTAAGATTCGTTGTCAATCATTATTTGTATCTTTTTTGGCTCATTTCGACCGGTTCGGTCAAATCATAAATTCTTGAGACCAAACGAGTGGCTTTTAATTGATCCGTTTCATTTCCTGAATCAACGTACGTGCTAATCAATGCTTTCATGTTTAGATTCGATGAAACAAGTAACGGTAGACCAACACTCAAGCGGTGTTGCAAAATTGGTCCGAAGATTTCATCTCTAAACCAAGGGGTCATGTTTTCACTGCCTAAATCATCTAACACGAGTAGGTCACACGTTTTGAGTGCTTTAACCTTCTCTTCAAGTGAATGATCAGAGATCGCACTCTTTAAATAGCGAATCAAATCTGGGAAATAAGCAAAAATACTGTTCACTTCTTTTTTCGCAAGTTCATTGACGATTGCACTTAAAAGATACGTTTTTCCCGTTCGATATTGACCAAAGATATATAACCCTTTAATGAACTTTCCTTTTTCAAAACGTTCACAAAAACTTTTCGCCTTTTCAAGTAGTAACCTACGCTCCGAATTAAATGGTTCAAATTGTTCAAAGGTTGCTTCGATGACGTAATCACTATGATAAAACGTATCGATGTGACTCAGTTTTTCTTTTTCTTTCATGTACGCTTGATGCGTTTTTGAAGGAATGTATTCGATAAATACGTACGGTTCTAATCGTAAAACTGGTTCAAATCGTATGGTAATATCGTTTGGGTCAAAGTCTTTTTTCAACTCAATGTACTGACAAACCATCGGTAAATCTTGATCTTTAATGTCAAGATTTTTTGTTTCTTCAAACGATTGAACAATCAATCTTAAATCACTGTATTTAATCATGCTTTGTCTCTCCTGTCTCCATCGAATCAATAAAGTCATTTACCCAATCAGGTACGTGTTTAACCACACGATTAGATGCGTAATTTGTCTTGTTTGTTTTTGGTTTAGTCCCACTAGAATCACCCATAATGTAGTGATAAGCCGCTTCTTCATTATCAATCCCACGTTTGATCCAGTCATTTAATACCTTCTCTAAGTAGTTTAAGCTCGGTAAATCATTCTTTGAACGCAATGCGGCAATGATTACTGCATTAATCACTGCGATATCCACCGCGTTACGTTCAACCAAATTTCTTATCGTTTCTAAGGCGAACGATTGATTTGTTAGCTTTGATCCATAAGCACGAATAATCTCTTGTGGCTTTAATTTTGAAAGGACCAGCGGGTTTGTTGACTTCTGTTCTTTCATGTCAATTTCAATCGAATGATTCCCATTTTTTTGTTCGTTATACATTTTTGCGTTCAATGATATTTTTTCGTAAAAAATCGATTTGTTTTCTTCAATGTACGAATCGCTTAGAATACGCACCATTTCTTCGATACTAAACCCATAAACGTAAAAGATTGAGGCAATTTGACTCTTGATTTTTTCCGTGTAAAGACGTTTTTTCTTAATTCGGATCGGTAGTGCTTCATAGAGCACTTCAAAATCAAACTCGTCTTTAATCACAACACCTGTTCCGTTTTTTCTTCCAAACACATGTTTGTTTGTCGTTAACGCTTCTAAGTTATTGACTTGGAATACTTCATCAAAGGTTTTAGTGATATTTTCGTAGCCATCTTTGCTTACTTCTGGCACAGAGAATAACTCGAACAACATATTAAAGTTTTTATCGCCGATTTCTGAACGAAGAAAACTGCCTAAGATGCCATCCAAAAAGAATTGTTTTGGGCTAAGCGGCATATTAAGCTTGAATAAATAGATATCCTTTTTTTGATAGATGTTAATCAAACCAATCGCTTCAAGTTTTTGCCTTGCACTTAAAAAAGCCTTTTCTTTGATATTTAAAAGGTCGAGTAAAAAAGAAAAACTAACGATTTCCGATTGATGGTTTTTCTTATCAGTTAAGTTAGATAGCAATAAATAAAGACCATGTGCTTCTGTACCAATGAGTGGTTGATAAAGCAAACTTAATACGGCTTGATCTTCTTCAGAGATTGCACTGTTTTTCATGATCCATAGGCAATCATTTTTCATTCAATCACCTATCGTTTCTTTTCAGTTAACATTTTTCCGAGACGTTGATACATCTCAAAAATCATTGTCTTAGATCGACCAAAATCGAAAATATTTGCCACATTTAGTGTAAAATCAACCGCTGTTTCTCTACGATTCATCGATATGATTTTAACATCAAGTGTTGCTTGTTTTTTCTCTAAAATGAATTCACCGAACTGGTCGTCTTGGTGAAGCAGGTTAAATCCAAATTGTTTCGTTACGGATAAGACGGCGTTACTTACTTCTTTGTAATCACTTTGATACCATCTTGTAACGATTTTTGGGTCTTTCGCATTTTCTGCGGTACGATAAATTGGCATAATTCTACACTCCTATTAGTTGTTCATATAATTGTTTTAGCTGTTCATACATTTCTTCTTTTGTGCCTTCATTAGAAATGACATAAGTCGCTTTTTTTGCTTTCTCAGTTAAAGACATTTGAGCAGAGATTCGTTTTAGACTTTCTTCTTTTGAAAAGTGATTTCTTGTCATCAAACGACTGATTTGTGTTTTTTCATCAACATATATCACTAAGGTTTGATGGCATAATTGATCAAAGTCAGTCTCAAATAAGAGCGGGACATCTAATACAATGAGTGGCTCATTTTGATGCCTACTTAGTTCTTCTTTAATCATCGATTTAATGATTGGATGAACAATTTGCTCTAACTGTTTACGTTTGTTTGGGTCATTAAAAACCATTTTTCCTAGGGTTTCTCTATCTATTTTACCATTTTTTATGACATCTTTTGAAAAAGATTTCGAAATTTGATCGATTACCTCTTGATTAAAGTTCAATAGGTGATGATTCATTTTATCGGCGTCTAAAACTCGGATGCCTTGACTAACAAACCACTGACTTGCGGTTGACTTCCCAGAGGCGATACCGCCTGTTAAACCTAATACAATCATATGTTCACCTCTTTTGACAGGTCTTACAGTAAAAACTGCTTCTTCCATTAATCACTTGTTTTTCGATTAACGTTTGACAGTTCGGGCATGGTTCATTCAATTTTTGATGAACTCCTAAACTATGCTGAAAGCGCCCAGTAACACCGAGACTTGAGGTATAAGTTCTTATGGTCGTTCCACCCAAAGCAATTGACTCTCTTAAAATATCTTTCGCGTTTTCGATGATTAATTTTGTTTGTTTTTTGGTTAGGGTTGATGCCTTTTTTGCCGGATGTATCTTACTCCTAAAGAGTGTTTCATCCGCATATATATTGCCTAGACCTAAAATCATCTTTTGATCTAGAAGGACGGTCTTAATTGCTTGGTTCTTACGCTTGATGCGTTCGTAAAAAAGGTTAGCGTCTATCTCAAATGGGTCTTTCGCCAGTAAGGAAAGCGGTGGTGTTTTGTAGGTATCTTCTTTTATTCTTAAATCAAAGGTACCAAATTTTCTTGTGTCATGATAGCGCATTGTAAAATCGTCTAAATAAAAGATGACGTGTTCGTGTTTATCTCTTGGTTCGTCGTATGGTTTAAGAAAAAATCGGCCTTCCATTCTTAAATGAACGATTAAATCATGACTTCCTAAATTAAAAATTAGGTATTTGCCCAATCGATCGATTTTCTCAATTGTTTTTCCAATTAAAACAGATTGAACATCATTTGAAATCATTTTTTCGTAAAAGACATCCACGTGACGAATTCGTTTGTTTTTCACAAAATTTTCTAAGGTTCGTCTGACCGTTTCGACTTCTGGTAATTCTGGCATGATTAGAGCTCCTTTCTTCAAGCATTAGTTATTGTATTGATGCGAGTTTAAGTATCTAGAATCTACAAGTCAAACCAGTTAGTCCCTACATCACAACTTGTCTTTAAACTAACCGTTAGATCAACCGCATTGGCCATGATTTCAGGTACGACTCGCTTCATCTCTTCGAGTTCTTTTTCTGGTACTTCTAAGATTAATTCATCGTGCACCTGTAATAACAGTTTACTACGCTTTTTATTCTTTAATAGGTAATTTTGAAGCTTAATCATGGCTATTTTTATGATATCCGCAGCACTGCCTTGAATCGGTGCGTTCATGGCGGTTCTTTTTCCGAACTCTCTAACTTGATAAAGTGGACTAGATAATTCGCTAATGTATCTTCGTCTGTTCATCAATGTCTTTACATACCCCAATTCGGTCGCGGTTTCGATTGTGTTATCCATGTATGTTTTAATTTCAGGGTAAACTTCAAGGTATTTATCTATGAAATTTTGAGCTTCTCGTGGCGTGACTGATAAATCCTCAGCTAAACTCCAAGAACCAATCCCATAAATGATTCCAAAGTTGACGGCTTTGGCTTTTCTTCTTTCATCGGCACTCACCATTTCGCTACCAAACACTTCTTTCGCTGTTTGTTCATGGATGTCTTTGTTTTCGTTAAATGCTTTAATCAAGTTTTTCACATTTGCCATTGCGGCTAAGACCCGTAACTCAATTTGAGAATAGTCCGCAGCCAGTAGATAATTGTGCTCTTTAGCCACAAACAATTTTCTAATTTCACGGCCTTCAGCGGTTCTGACTGGTATATTTTGTAGGTTTGGTTCTAATGACGAAAGTCGACCGGTTGCGGTCAGTGCTTGGGCATAAATGGTGTGGACTTTTCCGTCTTCAAATACCGATTGTTCAAGACCTTCGATGTAGGTTGAATATAATTTGGTTAATTGACGATATTCAAGAATCATTGGAATCACCGGGTGTTTATCCATTAAATGGTTTAACACATCGATGTTCGTCGAATAGTTTTTACCTTTGGTTTTTTTGGACGTTTCAAGACCTAAATCGACAAACAACACCTCGCCTAGTTGTTTTGGACTAGCGATGTTAAATTCTTTTCCAACGGATTCATAAATTGACTTTTCGAGCACATCAATTCGCTTTTTGAGTTCTGTTTTTTGATGTTTAAGTTCCTCTTGATCGACACTAATGCCGTTATATTCCATACGAGCAAGTACGCTTGAAAGTGGTAATTCGATTTCTGAATACAGGTCGAATTGTTCGTTGATTTTTAATTCACTCAATAAGGTGTCTTTGAGATCAAAGATGGCACGTGCTTTTTTGGCAACGTGAACTTGATAGATTGATTCCTCTGGAAGCTGTTTTTTAGCACCTTTGCCGTAGATTTGTTCATCATAGTCGATTTGATCGTAATCAAACGCCATACAAATCACTTTAAAATCGTCTTTTGCGAGCTTTTGATTGATCAAATAGGCTGCAAGTAGCATGTCAAATGAAACCCCGTTTAAATCGAGTCCTTTCCATAATAAAGCAACTTTCATGGCTTTGGAGTCAAAGGTGTATTTGACAATTGAATCGTCGCTTAAGAACATTTGAAAATCAATCGACTCTAATGCGACATTCACAGGAATAAAGTAAGTGCTATCCTCATCAGCAAGTGAAAAACCGACCAAATCCGATTTATGATAATTGAAATCATAAATTTCTAAGTGGACTGCCATGTTTGTTTTTAATATTTTTTTAATGTCTTGATGTGACGTAATAAGCTTGTAATCAAAGTCTTTTAGTTCTTCTTTTGGTTTATCTAATTTTTTGATGAACGCGTGAAAATCACATTCATTGTAAAAAGAGACCAACCGATCAAAATCGTATTTTTGATAGGCAAGTGATTCAAAAGTAATCGTTAGAGGTACATCAAGATCAATGGTTGCCAATTCCTTTGAAAGAATAGCCTTATCCTCGTTTTCTCTTATACGTTCGCCTAACTTGCCTTTAATGTCTTCTTTATTTTCTAAAATCTTATCTAACGTTCCATAGGTTTGCAATAACTTAACTGCTGTTTTTTCACCAACACCTGGTACCCCTGGAATGTTATCTGAAGCATCACCCATCAATGCCTTTAAGTCAATCATCAATTCATGTGAGATGCCATATTTCTCTAAAAATGAGGTTGGATTCATTGCTTCAATATCGGTTACCCCTTTTTTGATTAAATGAATGGTCACGTTATGATCAATTAACTGAAGTAAGTCTCGGTCTGAAGAATAAATATCCACTTGATAATCCGTCTTTGAAGCAATTACGGAAAACGTACCAATAATGTCATCTGCCTCATACCCTTCAAGTGCATAATCAGCCACATTTAAAGCGCTTAGATATTCATGAATCAAAGGAATCTGCATTTGCATTTCTTCAGGCATTGGTGCTCTACCTGCCTTGTAATCCTCGTATTGCTCATGTCGTTTTGTTTTTTTAGGTGTATCAAACGCAATCAATGCATGAGAATATGGTTTTTCTAGTATTTTTTCTATCATATTGACAAAGGCAAAAACGGCATTTGTATACACGCCTTTAGTGTTTTTCATCAGATTACCACCAGGGTAAGCTGTTGCGTAATAAGCTCTAAAAAAGAGCGAGTTTCCATCTATTAATACCAATCGTTTCATAAGTACCCCCTAAGTTAGGTTTATTTTACCATAATTTGAGACAAATCTCATTTATTTTGGCTGTAATTACCTGTGTTTTTTTAAGACAAAAAGCCCCTAGAGGCTTTATTAAAATCGGAATTGTCCTTTATTTTTACCCTTGCCTTTTTTTACCTTTTGTTGAGGCATTAAGCTTTGTGGATTTCGTTGTATGTTCTTCATGTCTCTTTCTGACATGCCTGACATTTGTTTTGCTAGTTTCTTTTGTTGGTCTAATGCTTGTATCAAGCGATTTAAATCGGATACTTGCATACCTGAACCCTTACTAATGCGTTGACGTCTTCTTGAAGACGACTCGACGAGTTTCGGATTTTTTCTTTCTTCTTCTGTCATTGAGTGGATTAACACCGACATTTTATCAAACTGTTTGTCATCAACGTTACTTAACTGGTCTTTATATTTTCCCATCCCAGGAATGAATCCCATGATTTTAGAAATAGACCCCATTCGTTTGATCATTTTAAACTGTTTTAATAAATCATTGTAGTTGAAATTATCAGACATCATTTTTTCCATCATGCCCATAGCTTCGTCTTCATCGATGTTTTGTGTGGCTGTTTCAATTAAGGTCAGCATGTCACCCATGCCAAGAATTCTTGAGGCCATACGTTCCGGATGAAAGGCTTCAAATGAATCCATTTTTTCACCACTTGAGGCAAATTTGATTGGAATTTGTGAAATTTCTCTAATTGATAACGCCGCACCACCCCTAGTGTCCCCATCAAGTTTAGTTACAATGGCACCAGTGGTGTTTAATTGATTATGAAAACTCTCAGCCACTTGAGCAGCCACTTGCCCAGTCATCGCATCTACCGTCAATAAGATTTCATCTGGTTTTGCGATTTCTTTAACGTCGACAAGTTCTTGCATCATCGCCTCATCGATATGTAATCTACCCGCCGTGTCAATGATGACCACGTCGTATTGATTTTCTTTGGCGTATGTAAGACCATTTTTCACAATGGTTTGTGCCTTATTCATACCTTCATCATAGACAAATATATCAAGTTGCTTACCGATGGTTTTTAACTGATCAATGGCCGCAGGGCGGTAAATGTCAGCCGCAATAAACATGACTTTTTTCTTTTCCGTTTTACGTATAAAAGCACCCATTTTACCAATGGCTGTTGTTTTACCTGAACCTTGTAGACCAACCGTCATAATGACCGTTAAGCCGTTAATTTTATAGGAAATGCCAACCGATTCATCACCCATCACACGTTTAAGTTCATCAAATACAATTTTGACGACTTGCTGACCTGGGTTCAGTCCAGACAATATTTTTTGACCGACGGCTTTTTCTTTTACATTATTGATAAACGTTTTAATTACTTTTAAATTGACGTCTGCTTCAAGAAGTGACAAACGTACTTCTCTCATCATCTCATCAATGTCTGTTTCTGTCAGTTTACCTTTACCGGTTAAACGACGCATCGCCATTTGTAAGCGACTACTTAAACTATCAAATGCCATTAAATTTCATCCATTTCTTTTAGTTTTATTAAATAATCCGTGTCTTTCGTCTCAAAATAACTCGTTAAATATGCTTTGCGTTTTTCTTTTTGCTCATTTAATTTTAAGACATCCTCAAATTTCACTAGATGTTCTTCTGTTTTTTTCAATTGATCAAATACTGCATTACGACTTACCTGAAAGAGTGTTGCTACTTCTTGTAGCGAGTAATCATCTAAATAGTAAGCGTTAAAATACAATCGTTGTTTTTCTGTGAGTAGGTCTTGATAAATTGAGTATAACGCATTCAATCGTTGATTCTTCTCAAGCGTGTCCATCATTACGCCTCAAAGAAATCTGAGAATAATCCGTAAATATAATCCTCAATATCAAATAAAACAAGATCCTCAATTTTTTCACCTAAGCCAATGTACTTGATAGGCAGCTTAAACAAGTGACGAATCGCTAAAACGATTCCACCTTTGGCAGTCCCATCGAGTTTGGTTAGTATGACACCAGTAACGTCAGTAGCTTCTTTAAATACTTCGGCTTGTTTTAAGCCATTTTGACCGGTGGTTGCATCAATGACAAGTAGTGTTTCGCTTGGTTGATCTGGTAATTCTTTTTTGATCACACGATGCATTTTTTCAAGTTCTTTCATCAAATTAACTTTATTTTGTAGTCTACCAGCGGTATCTGCTAAAACAACGTCATAGTGCTCTTTTTTCGCCTTAACGATGGCATCAAAAATGACACTTGAAGGGTCTGATCCCGGTTCTTTTTTAAAGATATCGACACCCGCTCTTGTTGCCCAAACATTTAACTGTTCAATGGCCCCTGCTCTAAAGGTATCACCCGCAACCATTAACACTTTTTTACCTTCTTTTTTTAACTGATAAGCTAACTTGCCAATCGATGTTGTTTTCCCTACGCCGTTGACACCCACAAATAAATAGACATTGACTTCTTTTTCTTTGTAGTCTAAATCGGCAATCACGACTTCATCTTGTAAGTAGAGATTAAACATTTCATCCACGATAATCTCTTGAAGTTCTTTGGGTTCCTTAATTGACTTCACATCGATTTCTTTTCTTAAATCGGCCATAAATGACAAGACGGTATCAATCCCAATGTCAGCCATAATTAAGATTTCTTCAAGTTCATCAAATAAGTCTTCATCAATCGTTTTCTTTTCCTCGAGTAATTTCTTTAGATTACCGAGTGTTTCTCTTGATTTATGTAGTCCTAATTTGTATTTATCATTTTTCGTTTTATTTTTTTTGAATAATTTGCTAAACAATCCCATACAATCACTCCTAAAATACATTATAACATATTTCACATAGTGATGAAAAAAAAAACCAAAAGAAAACTTTTGGTTATAGGGTTTCGATAAAGTCAAATAATTGGCTGTAATTCGGGTGATTCGTCATTTCATTTAAATACTCCACATAGATGACTTCTCTTTGTTCATTTAATACAAACACTGAGCGTGCAAGTAAACGTAATCCAACGATGTTTACACCATACTTGTTCGCAAAATCAAGCGTTTGATAATCACTTAATGTGAGGATATTATCTAAACCTGCGGCACCACACCATCTGGCTTGGGCAAAAGGTAAGTCATTTGAAATTGTTAAAACGGTTGTGTCTTTCAAATCAGCTAATTTTTCGTTGATTTGTCTTGTTTGCATGTCACAAACACCCGTATCAAGTGATGGTACGACGTTGATTAATACGTACTTGGAATTAAAATCAGAAAGTGATACTTTGTTTAAACTACGGTCAACACAGGTGAAGTCGCTTGCCTTATCGCCAACGTTTAATACCGTTCCGATGACCTCGATAGGATTATTTTTCATTGTTTTTGTCATAGATTTTTATTCATACTCATTTTTGTTTTTTTTTGAGTATGCCTCCAAAACTATTATATGTAATTACAGCTAAAATAAAAAACGATACGCACTTAGTTTATTTGGTTGAACTGTATTTGATCAAACGTCGACTTGTTAAATTTAGCTTAAATAAAAAAAAATCTCCCCCGAGGGTAAAAGTCGGGGGATAATTAAGGGGATTGTGTGAGTTATCAGTTCACACTTAATAGGGGATAAGTAGCACCCTTTGTCGGATGCATTATTATATTATCACGTTTGTAAGCGTTTGTAAAGCGTTTTATCGTGTTTTTTAGTTTTCTAAAGTTGAGGCATTTTTTGAGGTGCCATGTATTAAAAAAATCAGCTGTTTTTAGCTGATTTTCCTAGTTTATTCTGGTTTCTTTTCTTCAATGCTTCTTGTGTAAGTACATTGTGGTTTTTGAGTAAACCCGGAACATGCAATGAATGCTTGGCCTTTTTTATTGTTTCTAATGACCAGTGATCGAAAACAATTTGGACAAAGTTCGCCGACTTCTTTTGGTGGCAGTTTAACCATATCTTTAAATGCTTCTTCTAATATTGGCTCAAAACGTTTGTAAAAGTCCATTAATTCAACGTTCCAAACTTTTTTCCCTACCGAGATTTCATCTAACTCATTTTCCATGAATTGCGTATATTCTGTGTTAATAATTGACGAGAAATATTTATCAAGTGCCTCGGATGTAATGATGCCTTGTTCTGTCGGAATGAGTGATCCTTTTGTTTTTTCAACGTATTGGCGTGCCAATAGTGTTTTATTGATTTCCGCGTAAGTTGAAGGTCGTCCAACACCGAGTTCTTCTAAATCTTTAATTAGGCTTGCTTCTGTATACCTTGATTTTGGTTTGGTAAATTGTTGAACTGAAGTGATTTCAGTTGCATTTAATTCATCACCAATGGCCAGTTTTGGTAGGGTTTGTTTGGCCGGTTCATAGTTTTTGTTCGCCTTGTGATGACCTTCAAAGACAAGTTTTGATGCCGACGCTTTGAATATTTCATCGTGATTTTCTAGCTCAACCGACGTCACTTCATAAATCGCATCCGCCATTAGCGAGAAGAGTGCTCGTTCATAAATCAGTTTATACACTTTATACTCTTGATCGGTTAAATACGGTTTCATTAATTCTGGTGTGCGTTTAATTGAGGTTGGTCTGATCGCTTCATGAGCGTCTTGTTGATTTGCTTTTTTCTTACCAACTTTTGGTTTACCAATGTATTCTTTACCATACAAACGTGCGATTTCACCGAATGCATCTTTGATAAACTCATCCGATAGTCTTGTTGAGTCTGTTCTCATGTAGGTAATCAAACCAACGGTTTCGTCTTTGATTTCTTTACCTTCATACAGGCCTTGTGCAATACCCATCACACGTGACCCACTGTAGCCAAGTTTATTAATCCCGTCTTGTTGTAGTGTCGAGGTAACGTAGGCTGGGTTCGAGGCGCGTGTGAGTTTTTTGGTTTGTATGTCTTTTACTCTAAATGGCCCTTGAAGCTTATTAATGATTGCTTGAGCTTCAATTTCCGTTTTGACTGACTTACTCGAATTTTGTGAGTAGTCAGCGATAAACGTATCAAAGTTCGCATGTAGTAAGTGATATTCTTGTGGCACAAAGGCAAGAATTTCTTTTTCTAGGTCTACGATCATTTTAAGGGCAACGCTTTGAACACGCCCTGCGGATTTAGAACCTATTTTTTGTTGTAAAAGCTTGGAAAGTCTAAAACCAATAATTCGGTCTAAGATGCGTCTTGCTTCTTGAGAATGGACTAGGTCGCGATCAATCTTTCTTGGCTCGCTTACTGCCTTTAAAACCGCCTCTTTTGTTACTTCGTTAAAGGTGATACGGTTATCTTGATCCAAGTCTAAATTCAAAATGTCTGCGACGTGCCACGCGATTGCTTCACCTTCACGGTCCGGGTCGGTTGCAATCAAGACGTTACTCTTTTGAGTTTGCTTGATTAATTCTTTGATTACTTTTTCCTTGCCTTTAGATACTTTATAATTAGGTTTAAAATCATTTGCAAGATCTATACCCAAACCATAGGTACCTGAGGTAGCTAATTCTCTGATATGACCAACGGTTGCTAAAACGACGGTATCGTTACCGACGTAGTTAGCGATGGTCTTTGATTTTGATGGTGATTCTACTATTATTACTGTTTTCATTTAATCACTTCTTTCGCATTTGTATATTATATAGTTGAAATTTTCTTGTGTCAAGCCAAAAACAATGCGTTTCTTTCTATATATTATATATATCTTTTTTTGTCCATTACTATATTTATCTTAGAAACGCCTCTTTTACTCTAAAAAGAAATCGCCTAGAGTAAACAGGCGATTTCGATTAATTGAATTCATATTCATTAAGTACTTCTTCTAATAAGTCTGGTCGATCCGTGATGATGCCATCGACACCAAGCTCTACGAGGTACCTCATATCTTCTTTTTCATTGACTGTCCAAAAAATGACCGCTAAGTTCTTTTCTCTTGCATCCTCGATGAGAGACTTTTGTGCAATATTGGTTAAATATCGTTCTTCAACCTCATCGTATCGAACAATTTTACTTCGAATAAAACCTGGCAATTTCTTTAATAGACTGACTTGTGAATCACTGACTTGATCTTCAAAGGGTATGATTAGCAAGGCATCGGTCGGTTTATAAAAGAAGTCTAGACTAAATGCACTAAACAATACAAAGTTCATTGTTTCTTTTGAGGCGGTTGAGGTTGTAATTTCGTTATTCGACAACCGTTTAAATGCTTTGATTACTTCATCATCAAAGGATGAGACAATGACGTTATCTTTCATGTCATAGTTAGTAATTAACGTCATCAAGGCCTCAACAGCTTTTTCAAACTGCGTGGTTTCATCTTGTAAGTCTTTGATTTCTAAAATATAGTATTTGTTCGGATAAAGTGAAAAAATCGTTTCAAGTTTGACTGGAATCAGCTCGTCAAGAATTGATTGGTCCATTTCATTTTCATAAGGTTTTTGTCCATCAATGTTAACAAACGATCGAACATAAGGGTAGTTGTTATCTTTGATTATCGACACAATTTCTTGATAGGTTAGATTTTTGATTAGTAGGTCAGGTTGAAACAAAGAACGATTTAAATCATGTCTTAAGTCTAAATCGTGATGGGCAATCAATACTAAATCTTTGGTTAGCGTTAAATCAATTTCAAACATGTCGTATTGATCCGTATTTTTAAATGCATGTAACGTATTTTCAGGGTAAAGTGCTTTGGCCCCACCATGCGGTATAATGAGTGGCCGTTCATTTTTTCTGATGAACGTATTGTCTTTGTCGTAGGTGCGAGAAATAGGAAGAATATCCAACAACACGATTGATATTAATGTGATCAAGAGAAAACTGATTAGGATTTTGATGGTTTTCTTGATCACTTTAAGCCTCCAAGCATGGACTTTATCGGTTCAAATGTTTTTCTGTGAATCGGACAAATGCCATGTTCTTTGATGGCTTCAACGTGGGCTTTCGTTGGGTATCCTTTGTGTTTTTGAAATCCGTATTGTGGAAAGAGTTCATCCATTTCTTTCATGTATTGATCTCTAGTTACCTTAGCAATGATTGATGCCGCAGCGATGCTAATCGATCGTTGATCGCCTTTAATCAGTGATTCAGTAGGAATCCCTATTTCTTCTTCAAGCATCATTGCATCAGCAAGGACGTAATCCGGTTTTATCTTTAGTCCTTTAATGGCTGAAATCATTGCATTTTTAGCCGAGCGATAGATATTAACTTGGTCAATTTCTTGTGGTGAAACCATTGAAATACTGATGGCAAGGGCTTGTTCTTTAATCAAACCGATGAGCGCATTTCGTTTTTTTTCGCTTAGCTTTTTTGAGTCATCCACACCAGGTAGTTTTGCACCTTTTTTTAAGATGATTGCACAAGCGACCACAGGACCTGCAAGCGGTCCTCTGCCTGCTTCATCTGTGCCACAAACAAAATTGAAACCGTGGCTATTCAATTTGTCTTCAAATTCATAAAGATTGATATCGGTCAAATGTAATTCCTCCTAAGTTACCATCACGCAGGTCTTTTAGTAATAACTCATAAACTGTGTCATAGTTCACTTCGTTACCCTTAATTAACGCACCACGTTTTCGACCAATTTCGCTAAACGTGTCGATGGGTTCTAAGACCTCATTTAATTGGTAACGTTTCTTGAGTTCTTCTTTGTAGTAGGTTTTTAGGAAATGATGGGCATAAAATGCAATTTCTTCATTTGGTAAAATGGTATCTTTAATCGCGCCAGAAAGTGCTAAGTGATAACCAACTTTCTCGTCTTCAAACTTTGGCCATAACACACCTGGGGTATCGAGTAATTCAAAATCCTCTGAAATTTTAACCCATTGTTGGGCTTTAGTAACTCCAGGGGTATTACCTGTTCTTGTTGCTTTCTTACGAGATAATGTGTTAATTAGCGTCGATTTCCCTACGTTAGGAATACCAATAATCATTGTCCGAATGGCTCTTCTTTGCATGCCGCGTTTTTTTTCTTTTTCAAGTAGTGGTTTTAATATCTCATCCGATAAAGGTTTTATTTTACGGATATTTTTTCCGGTAATTGCATCAATTTTCAGTGAACTGAAGCCTTCTTTTTGATAGAAGTTCAACCACTTATCGAGTTCAGATTGATCGGCTAAGCTCGATTTATTAAACAATATTAATGCCGGTTTATTTCCTATAATCTCTTTAATTTTTGGATTCATCGATGACTCAGGTAATCTTGCATCAAGTAAGATAAATACGATGTCGACTTTTTTTAAATTCTCTTTTATTTCTCTTAAGGCTTTAGACATATGTCCAGGGAACCATTGTACTTGCTTCATGAAATCACCTCAAATTTGGGAGAAAAGCGTAGCAATACTTTTCCAACCAATTGTTCTTCTTTGATAAAACCGATTCGTCTTGAGTCAAGCGAGGTTTGAATATTGTCACCTAGAATGAAATAAGACCCTTTAGGTATCAAGTCATTCGAAAGTCCGTTTAGGGTTTGTGCAAGTGACTCTCGATACTCTGGTGGTACGTCTTGTTTGAGCTCATCGTTTATGTATAATTTCCCATTTAAACGATCGAACTGTATTTTATCACCTGGCAGCCCAATGAGTCGTTTAACGTAATAAATTTGTTCGAAATTATGTTCTTTCATATCGACAATCACAACGTCGTCTCGTTTAGGTGAATAATTCATGTGGTATGCGATGATTTTATCCCCACCAAAAAGCGTTGTTTCCATGGATGTGCCTTCAACTACCGCTGTTCGAACAACAAACGATATTAGAATAAACACAAAATAGGTTGATAATAAAAAGAAATGGATTAAATCGATTCGCTTAAACCGACTTAGTGTGCTCTCTTTAGTTACTAAAGCCTCTTTAGATGGCAAATAGTAAGCGACGATTAATGAAAGTAGTGCGCTTGTAATGATGATTAGTACTTTATATTTTTGATCGGTAAATGAACCAAATCCAAGTACCGTAAATAACAGTGTTAAGACACTGACAAAAATTAAATAGACTAATAGTTGACGTAGTTTTTTATCAATGGTCTTAGAAACGACATTAATCGCTTCACTTTCTTGTTCGGTTTCATTTAATTTTAATTCTTCTAATGCATTTTTTAATTTCATATTAGATTTTCCAATTCTTGTAGCGATGCCAATACTTCTCTTGGTTTGTTACCTTCGCCTTTAGATACAATATTGCTATTTTCAAGCATTTCCATTAATCGTTGTGCTCGGTTAAATCCCACGTTAAAATTTTGTTGGATGGCGTTGATGGATGCTTTTTGTTCACTAACAACAAAGCGTGCAACGTCCATTAATAATTCGTCGGATTCCATTTTTTCTTTACTAATTGAGAAAGATTTTAATGATTCATGATCGAACACATAATTTGGCGGCAATTGTTCACGGATAAAATCAGTCACTCGTTCGATTTCGCTATCTTTTAAATAAGCGCCTTGTAAACGAAGTGGTCTCTCTGCCGTTTTATAAAGCATATCCCCACGACCGAGTAACTGCTCTGCCCCTGCCCCATCAAGTATTGTCGTTGAGTCTGTAAAAGACGCCACTTTAAATGCAATTCTCGTTGGAATGTTGGCTTTAATTGTGCCTTTGACCACGTCGGTTGTTGGACGTTGTGTGGCCACTAACAGATGGATGCCTGCGGCTCTGGCTTTTTGGGTTAAGCGCTGAATCGCGTCTTCAACGTCGTTTGCTGAAACCATCATTAAGTCAGCAAGTTCATCTATGATGATGATGATGTATGGCATTTTTTCAATTGATGGATTTTCAATCGCTTTTTGGTTATAACTGTTTAAGTCTTTCGCGCGGTTTGCTGCAAACTTAACAAACCGTTTATCCATTTCTTCAACCGCCCAAGAAAGCGCAGTTGCGGCCATTTTAGGATCTGTGATTACCGGCGTCAATAAATGAGGCAGTTCATCATAAATGCTAAGCTCAACCATTTTAGGGTCAATTAATATAAACTTTAAATCGTCAGGGTGATTCTTTAACAATAAACTCACGATGATTGTATTCACACAGACGCTCTTACCACTATTGGTCGCACCAGCAATCAACCCGTGCGGCATTTTTTGAATGTCTGCGTAAATGTTATTACCATCAATGTCCACACCAAGTGCAACTTTTAGAGGATGGTCAGTATCGTTTAAGAATGATTCATCGTCAATAACGTTACCGAAAGCAACGATTTCTGGCACGGTATTTGGTATCTCAATCCCGACAAAACTCTTGCCTGGAATTGGCGCTTCAATGCGTAGCGTTTTAGCAGCCAAATTCATCATCAGGTTATCTTTAATTCGCGTCATTTCTTTGACATTGACACCAGGCTCTAATTCGACTTCGTGTCGTGTGACGGTTGGTCCTTTTGTGATGTTATGTACTTTACCTGGCACACCAAACAAATCGAGTGTTTGGTTGACGACAGCTTCTTGTGTGACTAACCAATCAGGTCTTGCATTTTGATCACGCGTGATTTTAGAAAACATCTGCGGATTTGGAAAGCGATAGGTCGGTTTTGAAACGACTTTCTTTTGTACCTGCTGATTAACAAATGTTTCTGGTTTAGTAAACTTAGGTTCTTCTTTATGTGCTTGAAATGGCTTTTTCTCAACCGGTTCTTTGATGTTTGTTTGCTCACTGGTTTGGACTTCTTCGGGTTTAAATCGTCGTTCAAACACCAAATCTGTCTTTTTGGCTGTTTCGATGGTTGGTTTTTGAATTACCTCTTCTTTTTCTAAATTAAAATCCGTAGAGCTTATTTTAGGCATCACAACGACTGGCTCATTTCGATATTGATCAACAAAATTCTCTGGTTCTTGTTTGGTCTTTTGAAATGGTATCTCTATTTGTGTTTCTTTTTTACGTTCATCTTCGTATTTACGTGTGTGATCAATGACGACGTCACTGCCAAAGAGTTCTTTTCTAGCTTCATTTGAAACCATGGTGGCTTTAAACTCATCATAGTTAGAACGGTCAGACATTGGTTTGTTACGAAATGCATCGTAGCGTTTTTTGATGTCGCCTGAATCTTTTATTACGTAAGGTGCAACCGTTTTATCTTTAACGGACATACCAAAAATAGGTGAAATAAATTCAGACGTTTTATACTTTTTCTTCTGATCCATTTTCAATCCTTCAATTTTCACAAACTGAGGAATTCGAAAATCCGGGATATCTTTTTTAGGTAGTTCTTCAATCGGTCTACGTTTAAACAGCGTCATCAAGATCTTCCTCCTCAACGTATTTTTTTACATCGCCTTTGATTTCTTCATACAGTTGATCGACACCTGAATCAATTGTCTTTTCAACCTTAAATACATTTTTGCTATAAATCTTATAAGTCTCTTCACCGACAATACCAATCACAGATAATGCGATTTTATTGATAATCAATTGTGTTAATTTATCCACGGTCACTTTTCTAATCCAATAAGCCGGATTAATTATATTAATGGCTGAAAAAATAGCTGAAGCTGTTTTTCTTACTTTAAACTTTTTTTCTGCTTTCATGACAGCAGAATCTTCAATTGTCTGCTTCATCTCATACAGAGACATCAAGCGAGACAGCGTTGTTTTTCTAAATATTTTTAATAATCTAGCTTCGAATATTCGATCAATTCGATCGGTAATGTAATGCCCGAGTAAGAGCGTTTCATCTAGCGTAAGCTCTAAATGTGGGTGTTTTGAATTCGGATAAAACTTAGCCGCAATGTCTTTTGAGAGATCAAGAGATAATTGCTTCACATAGATTGCAAACCCAACTTCTTCTCTTAATTTTTTGTTCTTATATTGGCTTTGGGCATCTTTAATTAATAATTTGATTTCTTCTTCATCAATGTCTGGCTCTTGTGCGTCCCTGATTTGTCGTTTTTTATTGAGTGTCGCTAACACGCTATAAACATAAACAAGCAATAATAGTAAAAAACCGAACATAATCCCGGTTAGAAAGACCACAAGATAACCGATATCAACATTAATTCCAAACACACTAAATAAGATCAGAATCATCAGCTCCTCTTTAACAAGAATTATACCGCATTTATCTATAAAGATAAAGAAGTATGTGATTTAAAGAGCCTAGATTGATATTTTACACTTAATATGAGATAATCTAGAAGATGCTTTTATTTAAGTAAAAATCGAAGGAGGTATTTTATGAAACCATATTTAATTGCGTGTGACTTAGACGGCACTTTGCTAAATAATGATTCTAAACTTGATTTAAAAACCATAGACACAATTAATGAACTCTCAAAGTTAGGACACAAGGTAGTAATTGCGACTGGAAGACCCTATAGAGGCTGTATTGAGTATCATCGAGAATTAAACCTAGATACTCCACTTATTAGTGATAACGGAGGAGCAATCGAAAATCCCGTTGATAAGGGATTTAAAAAGGTTCAATTAACCATTCCAAAACGGATCATCGATAAACTTTTTTCGTTTACAAAAAATGAAATCGTTACGGCCTTCTATAGCGTCGATAATGGCTTATACGTCTACAAGCGTACGGATCGTTTGGCTTGGTTGTACCACGAGAATGAAGACACGTTTTTTGTTGAGGGTGAATTTACGGCACCCAATTTACCAGAACCTTCTGGTGTAATGTTCATTGTGAATGTCTCATTCAAAATTCAATTTGAGACGTTTATCAAAGAAAACTGTGAGAATCTTCTATCGTTTAGGGATTGGGGCAGTGACTATAAAAACGCCATCTATGAAGTGTATCAAAAACGCACATCTAAGGCTGAAGCAATTTCTCTTGTAAGACAACATTATCAAATTGAAGAAGAAAACGTCATTGCCTTTGGTGATGGACTAAACGACATTGAAATGATTGAACAAGCCGCAACAGGTGTTGCTATGGCAAACGCACAAAAAGAATTAAAAGCCGTTGCTGATGTGGTTCTAGATGAGACGAACCAACAAGGCGGGGTAAGAAATTACCTAACTCAACGTTTTTTAACCAAATAATCGATTAAAACCATGAAAAAAACAAATTGAAATCCATTTTCAATTTGTTTTTTTGTTATTATTTAATTGTTTCTAAGTGCCAAATATCTCTGTTATACTCAAACATTGTACGGTCAGTTGAGAAGAATCCAGACTTCGCTGTATTAATCATCGATTTTTTCAGCCAAGCGGTTCTATCTTGATACGCCTTGTTTGCTTTTTGTTGTGCTTTTACATAAGCATCGAAGTCTTTTAAAATATAATATTGGTCTTTGTCTAATAGATTTCTACGAATTTCTTCAAATTCATTTTGAGGTACATTCGTAAAGAATCCATTGGTTAATTGATCGATCACACGTTTGATTTTCGGATCATTCAAGTACAAATCATAAGGTTTATAAGTAGCTTCTTTTTGAAGTTGTGTGACTTCTTTTGCATCTAAACCAAAGATGAATATGTTATCATTACCCACAAGTTCACCAATTTCAACGTTTGCCCCATCGAGTGTACCAATCGTTAAAGCACCGTTCATCATGAACTTCATGTTACCTGTCCCGGAGGCTTCTTTTGAAGCCGTTGAGATTTGTTCAGATAAATCGGCTGCAGGCATGATTGTTTCAGCGTAGGTGACGTTATAGTCTTCGACAAATACGGCTTTTAGGTATTTACTTGTTTCACTGTCGTTGTTGATTTTTTCTGCAATCGTATTAATCAGTTTAATAACTTTTTTCGCAAAATAGTACGTTGGTGCAGCTTTTGCTCCAAAAATGAATGTTTGCGGATGGAATGATTGACGCACTTCAGGTTTCGTCTTTAACTCATTGTATACGTGCATGATGTGTAGTGCGTTCATCAATTGACGTTTATATTCATGAAGACGTTTGACTTGAATATCGAAAATCGAGGTTGGATCAATTTGAATGCCTTGTTCCTTATAGATTTTATCCGCAAGGGCTGTTTTTCTTGCCAACTTCATTTCATCGTAACGTTTTAGAATTTGATCATCATTCGTAAACTTAAGTAGTCCCTCAAGTTTTGTTGTGTCATAAATCCATTCATCACCGATGGTGTCTTTTAGAATAGAGACAAGTTCTGGGTTTGATTGAACCACCCATCGTCTGTGTGTAATCCCATTGGTTTTATTGTTAAACTTATTCGGGTAATAATCATTAAAGTCCTTCATCTCGATTTCTTTTAAGATATCGGTGTGAAGTGCCGCTACCCCGTTAACACTAAATGAGCCCGTAATTGCTAAGTTAGCCATGTGGACCATACCATCTTTTAGAATAGCCATCGCAAGTACTTCTCTTGCGTTTTCACCAAAGTGTGCTCTTAATTCCATTTCAAAGCGACGGTGAATTTCTTCAGTGATTGTGTAGATACGTGGTAGTAATGGTTGAAATAAGCGAATTGGCCATTTTTCTAATGCTTCGGCTAGGATGGTGTGATTCGTGTAGGCAACACAGTTTCTTGTGATGTCCCACGCTTTGTCCCAATCCATGCCTTCTTCATCGACCAACACACGCATTAATTCTGGAATAATTAACGTCGGGTGTGTATCATTGATATGAAAAACCGCTTTTTCACTTAAGTTTTCAAGTGTTCCAAAAATTTCTTTATGCTTTCTAAGCACGGCATTTAATCCTGCCGCTGAAAATAAATATTGTTGTTTTAAACGAAGAATTTTTCCTTCATCTGTTTCATCATTTGGATAAAGCATCTCAGAAATTTGTCTTAACTTTTTGTGGTATTCAAACGTACCACCTTGATTTTCATATAAATCCGATGGTTCCGCACTCCATAAACGAAGCGTGTTTACCACTTGATTATGATAGCCAATGACAGGCACATCATAAGGAACCGCTTTAACGTATTCCGCATTTTTATGATAGACATGTAGTTTACCATTGTCATCGACGTTGATTTCGATGTGACCGTAAAAGGGAATATCAACCGATTCTTCTTGTCTTCTGGTTTCCCAAACGTGGATATCTTTTAACCAACGATCTGGGTACTCAACTTGATAACCATTTTCAATTTTTTGTTTGAAAAAACCATAGCGATAACGAATTGAGTTACCGTGCACTGGTAATTTTAACGCTGCTACGCTGTCCATAAAACAAGCTGCTAAACGACCTAAACCACCATTACCTAATCCGGCATCTGACTCTTTATGCTCAACTTCGTTTAAATCTAGTCCAAGCTCGTCAAAGGTTTCTTTCACAACGTCATAGACACCTGCGTTCATTAAGTTATTCGTGATCATACGACCCATCAAGAACTCCATAGAAAAGTAGTAAACTTGACGCATCTCTTTTTCTTTTTTCCTTGTTTGATTCCAATCCTTACCGATATGCTGTTTAAGAAGCTGACCTAAACACACGTATTGTTGATAAGTATTTGATTCATTAAAATCAATGGCGTAAGTCGATTCGACTTTATCGATGAAGATTTCTTTGAACGTTTTCTTATCTTTAAATATATTTATCATTTGCTCATTCTCCTTGTCGTGAATTTCAACTTCATTATATCATAAAGGCACCCATGGTTAGGGTGCCTTACGAGGTGCAAACGTTTACAACTTTTTTACATGCGCAGTGTAAAAATCAATTATGTGTTACTTTCTATATTTTAAAATCGAAACAGATAATGGTCCAACCGTCATTTTGATGGATTGTGAAAACCTATGGAGTGACTCCTTAATTGTTGCTATTTCACTTCCGTTATACTGACCTGAGCCTCCAAATGCCGGTAGATCACTATTGATTAACTCATCGTAAAAACCCTCACTTGGAACACCAATTTGGTAGTCATGATACACACTTGGTGTCATATTTAAGACAACCACAACGTGTTCATCAAGATCCTTCGCGTAGCGGATGAAACTGAAAATTGATTGCTCACTATTGGTTGAGTCAATCCATTTAAATCCTTTTTCACTATGATCAAGTTCAAACAAGGCTTTTTCTTTTTGGTATAAGCCTAGGATTGTTCGAACAAACAGGTTGGCTTTGTCATGACTTGGAAAATCAAATAGATTCCAATCCAATTGACGATGAACCCCCCACTCTTGGAAATGAGCGAATTCTTGGCCCATGAAAAGTAGTTTCTTACCTGGGTGTGTTAGCCATAACCCGATTAATAATCGGTAGTTAGCAAATTTTTGCCAATAATCCCCTGGCATCCGAGTCAGTAGTGTGCCTTTGCCATGCACGACTTCATCATGAGAAAAAGGCAAGACAAATTGTTCAGAAAACGCATAGGTTAACCCAAACGTAATATCCGAATGGTGCCATTTTCGATGAATTGGTTCTTTTTTAAAGTAACGTAGAACGTCATTCATAAAACCCATGTTCCACTTATAATTAAAACCTAAGCCACCCATTGATACTGGTCTTGTCACGCCATCAAATGCCGTTGAGTCTTCTGCCATCAAAAGCACACGGTCATCTTTATAAAAGATGGTCTCTGAAAGACGTCTTAGAAAGTCAACTGCCCCTTCATTTGTTCCGTTTGATGAATCACCTAAGAAGTACACCAAATTAGAGACCGCATCTACTCGAAAGCCATCCACGTGAAAATAGTCCATCCAAAAACAAGCATTTGACAATAAAAAACTTCTGGTGTGTCCTTTGGATAAGTCCAGATTCGCCGTGCCCCAAACCACATTTTCTCTTTTAAACTCATCTTCGTACTCATAAAGTGGCGTGCCATCAAAATAATAGAGTCCGTGTGCGTCTTTACAAATATGCCCAGGTACCCAGTCAATAATCACACCAATCGATGCTTGGTGTAGACGATCAATCAGATACATTAAGTCTTTAGGTACACCATAACGAGAGGTAGCTGCGTAGTATCCCGTGCCTTGATACCCCCAAGAATCATCTAGGGGATGCTCATAGATGGGCATCAGTTCAACGTGAGTGAAGTTTTGTTCTTTTATGTGCTTGATTAATTGCTCCACAATTTCGTTGTATTTATAGAATTGACCATATTTTTTTCGCCAAGACCCTAAGTGCAATTCATAGATTGCTAAAGGTTTATCGTAAACCGTTGTTTTATGATATAACCAGTCTTGATCGTTCCAGTGATAGCCTTCAATGTCATAGACTTTTGAGGCTGTATTTGGTCTTTCTTCCGCAAAATTAGCGTATGGGTCTGTTTTATATAACTTGCCAGACGGTGTAAATAACACGTATTTATAGGTTGCCCATTCTAAATTCCATGGGATTTCGATTGAAAATACGCCGGATGAATCAATTTTTGATAATTCATGTGCGGTTTCACTCCAATTGTTGAATTGACCCACGACTGAGACTTTTGTTGCGTTTGGTGCATAAACCGTAAATCGGGTGCCCGTTACAATGCCTTCGGTATTCTTGATTAAAAATGATCCAAAAATACGTTTTGCATCAATCAACTTTCCCTGTGAAAAAAAATACGCGTCTTCACTTGAATACTTAAACATATTACCACTCTCTTTTCTCTAAAATGTCTTTTATATGCCTCGGATGATATCCTTTTTGCCTTAAGTAGAGGTAAATCTTTTGGTTGAGTTCATGACCATCAAACCGTTTTTGATATTTTGTTAATGCTTGCTTATAATATTTTTCAATCGATACTGTTTCATCAAAACGACTTTGATCCAAGTATGTTTCAATATAGCTTAATATCCGGACTTCATCATACCCTTTTTGTAAATAGCGTCTTAATAAGGTTTGTTTTGCTTTTAAATACGTTTCTTTTTTGATGGCTTGTGCGTCTTTTTTAAGTTGTTCTTCTAATGTGTCTTCTGTTAACGACTGTAGCATTTGGTCAATCAGTTCTTTTGTGATGCCTTTTTCAATCAGACCTTGTTGTAGCTTGTGTTTACCATATTTGGATTGATTGATTCTAAGGTAACTCTCAGCATAGATATAATCGTTTAAGTAATTCTTACCTTTGAAATCAAGGGTAATTTCGGTTACTAGGTTTTCATCGTTAGTCAGTGTACGTAAGTATTTTTTGAAATCTCTAATGGAGCGGTTTTTTGCTACATAAGCAATCCCTTTCCTGATTAGAAATGCTTTATGGTTTTTTTTAATGATTTCATTTAACATCTTTTCATCTAAAATCATCATTTTCTTTAATCGAAAATCCAAAAGAACGGATTCTTCTATCTCATATGAAGTCTCATCAATTAAAACAAGGTATGTGTTTTTCTTCTTTTTAATCGATTTAATTTGCATTTAGACGCCCCATCTCTAAATAAGCTAAATTGAGCAACTCGTCTTTGGCAGGATCTTTAAGATATTGATGATAAAGATCAATTAATGAAAACATCGTCAATAAATCGAGTTCACCTGTTGCGCTAAGACCGTTTGCTTCTTGGTATACCTTTAGTTTATCATAAGTTAACTCATCAAATGTCGAAAAATGGTTAATATCTTCTAATGTGTTATCGTATTCATTTAGTAAATGTTGATAAACGATGAGATTATCTGAGCTATCTTCTTTCTTAAATGTTTCTAGGTACGAAGGAAACCCAAGACTGACAAGGTCATCTTTCGTATATTCAATTGTCGGTTTGATGCCACCACTGACGCTTTCATTGTTTTTGGTTAACCAGTAACCTTGCGTCATATTTAAGTACGTTTCGTTAGTAAATGTGTTTAATCGATAACTGACTTGATAAACGTCTTTGCCATAAGTGGTATTCCCAATCAATGGCGCATCAATGCCGATATTGAGTGCTTGAGCTAAAACCTCAGATGCACTTGCCGAGTTTTCATTAATCAAAAGAGAGACTGGGTAATCTTTTAAGGTGTTTGCTTGATACGGTTTATATTCGGTAATCCGGTTATCATAAGCACGCACCATGTATAAAAATGGTTCACTGCCACTTAAGAAAAGTTGGATGATTTGAACCACTGAAACCAAATACCCACCGCCATTATCTCTCACATCAATGATTAACCCCTCTAATCCTAACGATTCCATGCTTTGAAGTGCCTCTGTAAATTGTGTGGCCGTCAAATTAGAAAAACGGTTAATGTCAATGTAGCCAATTTTAGATTTCTCATCGTAACGATACGTTGTGCTCTTCATCGGTATTTCTTTAATCATTAACGTAATAGTTATTAGGTCAGTACCACGAAGTATCTCAAGGTCGAATTGATCCCCTAATTTTCCAGTTAAAACCGCTTGTTTTTCCGTAAAACTAAGCCCTTCTAGCGCTTGACCATTGACTTTAGTAATCACATCATAAACGTAGATTTTTTCCTCGAAAGTTGCATCTAGGTTAATTGAACTCACCAATAAGCCTTCCTTGGTATCTGAAATGGTTATTCCTAGACCATCGTAGGCTTCTTCTTTTTCGATTGTTCGTGTGTTGGCCTCATATATGTACGTATAAGGTTCGTCTAACCTGCTAAATAGATCTTCTAAATCTGAAACATCCTTTAGTTTAAAATCCAAAGGTTTATAGTAAAACGCGTCAAGTAGTTCATAAACTTCCTTAACTTGTTTATCAACAAAAAAAGTGGATAGTTGACACCCACTTAAAAAAACCAATATTGCACTGGTCAAAATCAATCCAATTACTCTTTTAATCTTTAGAAAACCCACGACCAACCGCCTCTTTCGTTTGAGTCATAAATGTAAATGCGTCTTGATCAACGATTTCAATGAGTTCCCTCATCATATTTAGCTCGCGTTGACTCATTGTGCATACCAACATTTTCTTAGCTTCTTTAGAATAACCACCTTGGGCATCAATAATCGTTACGCCTCGGTCGATGTGTTCGTAAATCGTATCTCTAATTAACTCTGGATTTTTCGTTATAATAAACATGGTTTGTCCGGCTCTACCTTTAATCGAAACGTTACTAATGACATAGCTTGTAATGAAGATGGCTGCCAGTCCATAGATGAAGTTTTCTGCGTTTTGAAAATACAATAAACCGAGTAAAATCACTGCCCCATCGGTTGCATAAAATACAACATTGTAGGGGTAATGAAACTTTTTATGTAAAATCGTTTGTAAGACATCAATCCCACCGGTCGTCGCGTTATTTCGAAAGACAATCCCTAAACCAAACCCAACCAAAATAGAGCCTGAAATGGATGCTAATAACATCTTTGAATCCGAAAATTGATTGATGATAAAGAATTGATCGGCACCAAGTAAGTCTAAGATTAAAACGATGGTTGGTGAGGCAATCGTTCCAAAAATGGTTTTGACAAAAAAAGATTTTCCAAGCAACCATAAACCAAAAACCAAAAGTCCTATATTGACAATGTACATAAAATAAGATGGGTTTATGAATTTCTGAAAAATGACTGCCAAGCCCATCACACCACCAATGACTAAATTCATCGGTAGTAGGAAATAATAAAAACCAAGCGTCATTAAAATAACACCAAGTGTGATTTGAAAATATTCAATTACTAAGTTACGTCGCATGTTAGTCTCCCATCTTTAGATACGCATTAATAAATAGATCAATGTCACCATCCATCACTAAGGACGTTTGTGAACTTTCGGCTAGTGTCCGATGATCTTTAACCATTTGGTAGGGATGAAATACATAGCTTCTGATTTGTGAACCCCAAGCAATGTCTTTTTGTTCCCCTTTGATATCATTTAATAAATTCATTTGTTTTTGAATTTCAAGTGCGGCTAATTTTGACTTTAATAACTGCATCGCAGTTTCTCTGTTTTTAATTTGGCTACGTTCATTTTGACAAGTCACGACGGTATTGGTCGGTAAGTGTGTGATACGAACCGCTGAATCCGTTGTGTTAACGGATTGTCCGCCTGCACCACTACTGCGATAAACATCGATTTTTAAGTCTTCGTCCTTAATATCCAGTTCAATTTCTTTATCAATTTCTGGTATCACCTCGACCGAAACAAAAGACGTATGTCTTCTGGCGTTTGAGTCAAATGGTGAAATACGGACCAATCGATGAACCCCATGCTCACTCTTTAAATAACCATACGCGTATCTACCTTTAATTCGTGCGGTGACACTTTTGATGCCCGCTTCTTCGCCAGCCAAATAATCGAGTACTTCAAACTTAAAGTTCTTTCTGGTGGCGTAGCGTTGATACATACGAAAAAGCATTTCGCACCAATCTTGTGATTCAGTTCCACCAGCCCCTGGGTGTAATTCAATGATTGCTGTAAAATCATCGTATGGCCCATTTAAAAGGATTAAGAGTTCGAACTGTTTGATTTCTTTATCTAAACCGGTGACTTCTTTTGTTAGCATCTCATAATCTTCACTGCCTTCATCGGTTAATTCAGCCAACTCATCTAATGTTTCATAATGACTTAATACTGATTCATACGTATCAATTTTATCTTTTTGATCGTTTGCAATCCCAATTAATCGTTGCGCCTCTTTGACGTCGTCCCAAAAATGCTCATTTAGCATGATTTTTTGATTTTCTTCATGTTCTTTTTTTAATACTTCAATATTTAAAGCCTTACCTAAATCCTCAATTCGGATTTTAAAATTGGCAAGGTATTTATTCAATTCATAACGTTCCATAAGACACCTCTTTTAATCTTTCACTCCATAATTTATTCACAACTATTTTACCATATTTATGTGTAAATTTCTTCTTTAACGTCGACTTTTTAAAACATTTAAAAAAGGCTTAGTTATTTAAAACTAAGGCCTTTTCATTTTCGTTATCTTCTTTTCCAGTTTGGCATGTTGCGTTGCTGACGATTTTGTCTGACTTTAGGCTTCTTATTTCTAAGTTCGCCACCCTCATTGGTACTGGTGTTTTTAACAACCGCTTCGCGTTCGTTATTCACTCGTATTTGTGCAAGTAAGACGTATTTTGCAATGTCTCTTGAAATATTAGATTTCATTTCATTAAATTTATGGAACCCCTCTTGTTGATAAGTTTGAAGTGGGTTACCTTGACCATACGATTGTAGAGAAACCGCTTGTCTTAGTTCACTCATTTGATCGATGTGTCTTGTCCAGTACGTATCAATGACACGTAACGAAATTACTTTTAAGAACTCTTTAAATACTTCCTCAGGAAAAGATTCTTTTTTAAATTTAATTTCATTTTGTGCTAATTCATTTAAGTATTCTGGAATGGTTTTTTCGTCTAAACTTTCAAGTTTATCAATATCAATCGTTCCTGGTTGGAATAGATTGCCATTAAAGTGATTTAAGATACCTTGATCGTTGATTTCGAATTTGCCTTTACCGACATTTTTAATAAATGGCATTAGTGCTTCTTCAATATGATTTTCAATTGCTTTAAGCACAAACGGCTCGATGTCTTCCGAGGTAATCACAAAGGTTCTTTCTTGATACATAACTTCTCTTTGTTTTCTTAGTACGTCATCGTATTTTAATACGGATTTACGGGAATCGTAGTTTTGACCTTCAATCCGTTTTTGAGCACTACTAACAAATTTTGAGAACATTTTGGATTCAAGTGGTTGAACTTGATTCGTGTCTTTATCTTTATTTAAATTTGAAATCATTTGAATACGGTTTTTAAATGTTTCGCCACCAAATCGTTGGAGCAATTCATCCTCAGCCGATAAATAAAATCTTGAATACCCAGGGTCACCTTGTCGACCGCTACGTCCTCTTAACTGATTGTCGATACGTCTTGATTCATGACGTTCTGAACCGATCACAGCCAATCCGCCAAGTTCTTTGACGCCTTCGCCTAGTTTAATGTCGGTTCCACGACCAGCCATGTTGGTTGCGATCGTTACTGCACTTTGTAAACCAGCTTTTAGAATGATATCCGCTTCTCTTTCATGTTGTTTCGCATTTAATACGTCATGAGGAATGCGTCTTTTTCTAAGTAAATCAGATAGTATCTCCGATGTCTCTACCGCTACTGTTCCTAATAGAATTGGTTGACCTAGTTTATGTCTACGTTCAACGTCATCAATTAACGCGCTGTATTTCTCTTCTAGAGTAACAAATAAATAATCTGGTGCGTCCTCACGAATTACCGGACGATTGGTTGGTACTTCAACCACGTACATGTTGTAGATTTCTCTAAATTCTTCTTCTTCGGTTTTCGCTGTCCCCGTCATCCCGGATAGTTTTTTATACATACGGAAAAAGTTTTGATAGGTGATGGTAGCAACCGTGATGGTTTCTTTTTTAATTTCAACGTTTTCTTTGGCTTCTAAGGCTTGATGTAGTCCTTCAGAAAACTGTCTACCTGGTAGCACACGACCAGTAAATTGGTCGATAATCAATACTTGATTTTCCACCACCATGTAGTCTTTATCTCTAAACATAATGAAGTTTGCTCTAAGTGCATTATTGATGTGGTGCACAAGCGTTACGTTAGCGATATCATAAAGATTATCTAAATTAAACGTTTTTTCTGCTTTGGTAATCCCGGATTCAGATAGTTCAATCGTTTTTGATTCAATGTCAATTAGGTAATCTTCATCGGATAAGTACTTCGCAAAACGATCGGCACCTTGGTATAGGTTTTGAGTGTTTTTAGCGCCCCCTGAAATAATCAAAGGCGTTCTTGCTTCATCAATTAAAATGGAGTCCACTTCATCGATGATTGCGTATTGTAGCCCACGCTTTTGAACCATATCTTTTTCGTACAACACCATGTGATCTCTTAGGTAGTCAAACCCAAGTTCACTGTTGGTTGAATAAAGAATGTCACACGCATAAGCTTCTTTCTTCTCTTCACTTGTTAATGCACGAATGTTAAGACCAACGCTCATGCCAAGGAATCGGAACAAATCACCAATTTCGCCATTTGCCTCACGAGATGCAAGGTATTCGTTGACTGTGACAATATGTACACCCATGCCATTGAGTGCATTTAAATAGGCTGGCATAACCGCTGTTAAGGTTTTACCTTCCCCTGTTTTCATTTCGGCAATATTCCCACCATGAATGGTAATCGCACCTAAAAGCTGTACATAATAAGGGTATAACCCTAAGACACGAACAGAGGCTTCTCTTACCACGGCGTAAGCCTCGACCATTAAATCTTCTAGGGTTTCGCCTTTTTGATATCTTTGTTTAAACTCGGTTGTTTTATTTCTTAAATCCTCATCGGACATTTGTTTCATTTGATCCGCTAGTTGATCAATTTTATCTGCGATAGGTCTGGCTTTTTTTAATTCTTGAAAGCCACTATCAAACCATTTTTTGAACATATAATCACACTCTCTTTATATTTCGTCTACTTTAAATGATACTATAAAAGCGCTTAGATTACAACACGCACACACATTTTCACAAAAATTAAGTCTCCTAATTTTTGACTAACTAAAAATGAAAAGAAGCCGGATAAAATGGCTTCTTAACGTTGGATTAGAAATTAAAATTAACGTCTTGTCTTTTTGCAGCTTCTGCTTCAAAGAAATCACGTTTTGTGAAGTTTTTCCAGTTCGCAATAATTGAACTTGGGAATACCACAATTTTTTGGTTGTAATAGCTAACATTTGCGTTATAAACGCGTCTTGCTGCTTGAAGATTTTCTTCAACTTCCATCGAAGCGCTTTGAAGTTTAGCAAAATTTTCACTTGCTCTTAATTGTGGGTATTGTTCAACCACCACATTTAATCTTGCCATACCTTCTGAAAGTTGGTTAGCAAATGCTTGTTTTTCGCCAATTGAAGCACCAGATGCTGGTTGTCTCATTGCAACCACTGATTCTAATGTTTTTCTTTCATGATCCGCATAACCTTTTGTCGCAGAAACCATCTTTGTTAATAAATCAAAACGTTTGGTTAATGCCACATCAATTCCTGATTCTGCTTCATCGACCTTAATTACTAAACGTCTAAATGAGTTTAATGTGCCAATAATCCAAAAAATGATGATTAACCCAATAAATGCAATAACTCCTAATACAATAAGTAAAACTTGTACGCCTTCACCCATGTGTAAGACCTCCTATTTTTTTGTAAATTTTTCACTATCTAAATTAAACTCATTAATGATGGCTCCTGGCATATCAATGTCGCCTAAGATATGACCAATGTTTTCCTTCGTTAATGGTGTTTTTAGCTTGATTTCAAATGAATCTGATGAATCATTGACTGCAATATCCAAACAATTTTGATGATACATCATTTGAATTGAACCGCGATGCATTTTTTCAAATTCCAGAATCTTTTCAATTAACACGGGGGTTAATTGATAAAACACGTATTCTTGATCGCTTGAAAATATTTTAAACTTCTTATTAAATAGAATACTTTCAGTTTCATATTTCTTAAGATTTCGTGAGGCTGCACCTGAAAAGCGACCTTCTTTAACTTGTAAGACGTGCTCAAACCTACGTTCAAATTCAAAGTGGTACCAACGCCCTTTAAAGATGGTTTGATAAGAAACTTGTCGATTGCCTTTAGCGTCTCTGGTTTCAACTCGTTCTTCCATATGGACGTCACTGGCTTTAAAGGATACCCCATTAAAACTGCCTGTGATTAAATCTTCACCTTTGTGTCTGTCAGGTCTTTGATAGAAATTTAAGCTATCAATGTATCGTTGATCAATTCGATCGTTGTGGTTATACGTGCCGTCTGGGTACTTATCTTTGACTAAGTCACTAATCACAACGTCTTTGAAATTTTTACGGTAGTTGCTCGCGATTGATGCGGCTTTAAATAAGAAATAAAAGCCTACTAATACAATCATAAGTAATAATCCTAATTTTATGTTTTTTTGATATTCTTGATACATCGCTTGACGCTTAATTTCATTTTCTTGCAATACTTTATCTAAACTCATAACATCACCTATGGTTTATTTTACAACAAATCCTTAAAAATATCAATCTTATTTAGTTTCTCCCATGGTAAATCAATGTCTTCTCTTCCCATATGACCATAATTACTGGTTTGTTCGTAGATTGGACGTTTTAAATCGAGTGTGTTAATGATGCCTTTTGGTGTTAAGTCAAAGTGTTTTCTGACGGCCTTTTCGATGAGGCTTTCACTTACCTTAGAGGTATTAAATGTATCGACTCTAACACTCACCGGTTGGGCTACCCCAATGGCGTACGCTAGTTGAACTTCGGCTTTTTTAGAAATCCCTGAGGCAACGATATTTTTTGCAATATACCTTGCCATGTAAGAGGCACTTCGATCAACCTTTGAAGGGTCTTTTCCTGAGAATGCACCACCGCCATGGCGAGCATAACCACCATAAGTGTCAACGATGATTTTTCTGCCTGTCAGCCCTGAATCACCTTTTGGTCCACCAATCACGAACTTACCGGTTGGGTTAATGAAATATTTGGTATTTTCATCGATTAATTCGCTTGGTAAGACCGCATCGATCACTAATTCTTTGATGCCTTTTCTTACCACTTCAATTGGTAAGTCTTGGTGTTGAGATGAGACGACAACCGCATCAATTCTTAGTGGGCGGTCTTGTTCATCGTACTCAATGGTCACTTGTGCTTTGCCATCTGGTCTTAAGAAATCAAGCAAGTTTTCTTGTCTAACAAAATCAAGTCTTCTTGTTAACTTATGCGCTAACTCGATTGGTAAAGGCATTAAGTTGTCTGTTTCATCACACGCAAAACCAAACATTAAGCCTTGATCGCCTGCGCCTTGTTCGTGTGAATCCGTTTCATCAACGCCTAATGCGATGTCTTCTGACTGACTGTTGATTGACGTTAAAACGGCTAAATTGTCCGCGTCAAATCCATATTTTCCACGGTCATAACCGATGTTTTTTACCGTGTTTCTGACAATTGTTTGTATGTCAACGTACGTCTCGGTTGTGATTTCACCCACCACCAACACAAGTCCGGTTGTGACGGTTGTTTCACAAGCCACGCGAGCATTGCTATCTTTTTCTAAAATAGCGTCTAATATCGCATCTGAAATGCGATCACAAATCTTATCTGGATGACCTGAGGTCACAGATTCTGATGTAAATAATTTTCTTTCCATACGTTCCTCCTACGTTATAAAAAATAAAAACCCTTAGAAAAGAGTTTTATTTCTCTTCTCATTGATGGACATTGTCCCTTGTCGTTAGCACCTTGCATGGCAGGTTGCTGCTACATCGTTGGTCACTAGCCTCCGTAGCTCTGAATAAGATATTCTATGTTTTTTACGTAATTAATTATACCACTTAAATTTTAAATGTAAAGCAAAACATTCACTTAGTATTCGTTGAATGTCTTTTCAAACTCATTCTTAAACTTTAGAAATCGTTCAACTAAAAAATAGTCAAAATAAGGTAAGAATACCTTTTCAAATAATTGGATGGTTGTTTGATTCGGGTAGGGTCTTTTATAGGATTTACCACTGCGCATGGTGACGTATAAATCACAGAGTAAAATAACTTGGGATTCGATTTGTGGTTGAATCTCATTCATTTCTTGTGAAAACTGGAGCGTCGCTACCCCTTCAACGTGCGCCCTTGCGATGTCTTCTGCTTTTTGAGCCAACTGAAGTCTTTTCGCAATTTGTGTGCCCAAATTGGTTTTTTCTTTTAACATTTCAAACTTACTCTCGTCTTCGGCCATGTGATTACCGACCAAGCCTTCGACTTCCTTATACTTTAAATGAATTTTTGAGTAGGTTTTAATGTAATCAATTTGATCGTGACTCAGCCCAAAATAGCCGGCTAATTTTTCACTCATTTGATAAACCAAATCCACGTGTTGACGATCTAAGAAGTTTTTCTTTGATGAGAGAACCACACTAAATAAATCCGAAACAATGTTGGTAAAATCAGTTTGAACTTCACGTCGTTTAATCAATTCTTGTTTGCGTTGTTCTTGCATGTAAGAACCAATCGATACGATGGCGTAAACAACCACCATAAATATAATAAAGAGCGTGGTTCTTAAAAAGATGTCTACCGCCTCTTTGGTGGGAATAAACGCATTTAAAAACTCACCTAAACTCATGCCCTCATACGTACGATTAATTGAATAGGTCCAAACAAAATGAATTACGGTAATCGCCGCTAACATGCCTTGAAATACCCACATGATGAGGCGTCTGCTTTGATAAAGACTGACCACCACGATGGCGTAATAAAGTAAGATATAGGCCGCGGTTTCAAATGTTTGATTTTGATAAAGTCTTGCATAAATCAAGATGGACGATAAAAACATGTAAAGACTTAGGACGTACATAGCGACTTCCTGTTTGGTCTTATCGTGTCTATCACCAAAAATAAGTCGTTTAATGACGTTATTAATGAAAAAAGTCAGTGGAAAAGATAAAACTGAAAAAAGCCAATCGGATGGCTCTTTTGTTGTATATGCGATTAGAAAAAGTAAAATTGAATACACAATGTTACTTAAAAGGATGATGTTCTTGATGACTAGATTTCGTCTATGTAGGACAATGACATCATCCGTAATGTCAATATTTTCTTCAAACGCGAATAACCGACTGAAGAAACTTTTGGTCATCCCGGTTATCTTGTTTTTTTTACGCACGATAATTCCCCTTTGCTTGATTATTGATCAAATAAGCTTACTTTTTTGTGTGGTTCTTCTTGTGCGATGTCCTCATTAATGATTTGAGCAACGCGTGTTGATGCACTTGCCGCGATCGCACCGACGATGTCGTCTAAGAACGTATGCACGATACCTTCTTTTTTACCATCTTCGTTTAACTTTGATACAATGCCGTGTTTATTCACATCGATGTCACCAAAGTTAGTCATGCCAATCACGCCATAAAGACGCGCCACGTCTAATCCAAGGACTTCATCAACGCCAAACAAACCTAAGTCCGATTCAATGATGTCTTGAATTGGTCCTTCAAACAATTTTTTTTCTGCCATTTTGTCGAGTTCAACTGCCAATAAGACGTGGTGAAAAATATCTCTTAAAGATAACACTTTTAAGACCGATTCACGACACGTTTCAAACTTTATATTTTCGGTGTAGCGCGCTTGTTGTTTAAATGCAATTTCTGCGATGTCATCGACTGTTACACCTCTACTTCTTAACGCTTCGACGGATAATCTCGTCATTTCTTCTCTTGAAAATAAAACTTTCTTTTTCATTATTTAATGATATCTCCTTCACAAATGATTTTTTGACCGTTTAAAAAATCAGTATCATTCATTAACTTTTTGCCCTCAGGCTTAATTTTTTTAAGTCTAACCACACCGTCTTTTGTCTTGACAAGGAACTGTTTGGTGACTTTTACAACTTCGCCTGGGTTTCTACTTGATATTATATCACTTTTTTCGATTTCATAAACCTTAATTCGCGTATTGTTAACAAAAATACTGCCACCTGGTTCATCTAGAAGTGATCTTAAGTGGTTTATTACCTCTTTGGTTGTCTTTGTAAAATCCAAAAATTCTTCTTCTGGTTTAATGGTATAGGCAAACGTCACTTGTGTTTCGTCTTGTGGTACTCGGTTGTTTGTTTGATTGATGATTGACAAAATGGTTCTATCGAGTAAATCTCTTCCGACAATACTTAACCGTCTCATTAGTGAATCGGTCGTGTCTGTTTCTAAAATCTCAACTTCTTCACAGTCAATGATATCGCCACTATCCATTTTAGGGGCCATGTACATGATTGTTACACCGGTGGTTTTATCACCATTTTTGATGGCGTATTGTACCGGCGCTCCCCCTCGATATTTTGGCAGGATTGAGCCATGAACATTGATTGACGTGGCCAGATCCAAAACCGCTGTTGGGATCATTTGACCATAGGCTGCTGTCACGATTAAATCTGGTTTTAGTTTGATGATTCTTTCATAGTCTTTACTCAGTTTTAAAGGCTGAAATACGTCAATTCCATGTTTAATTGCGAATTCTTTTACTGGCGATTTTGTGATAATTTTTTTTCTTCCAACCACTTTATCTGGCTGTGTGACTACCAATGAAACACCAAAACGTTGGTGTAACATCTCTAGGGTTGGTAGGGCAAAACTAGGTGTTCCCATAAATACTATTTTCATAATTTCACATTCCTTTACTCAATCATGTCTGGGTAGAAATCAAATTCTAAGTAGAATGATTTATCTTTATAGTGATTTTCGATTCGATCTAAAATCGGTTTTAAGTCGTAGTTTGGTCTTGTTTTAATGGTTATTTGGTGTAAGAATCGTTTGTTTTGATAATGGATATATAACTGGGTCGGTCCTAATATTTCAAACTGCGAATGTCTTTTTAACAACTGCCTTTTAAGTTCAAGTAATGACTGGCTAGTCTTGTCATCCTCTTTGCCCTTTAAAATCACTTTAACCACTTGATAGATGGGTTGATAGCGACCTAACTGACGTTGCTTAATCTCCTGTTTATAATAAGACGTGTAATCGTTGTTTCGGACGGCTTGAATCACAAAATGATTAACTTCATAAGCTTGAATAATGACTTCAGACGATTGACCTTTTCTGCCTGGTCTACCTGCGGCTTGTGCAATCATATTATAAGTCTCTTCATTTGCTAGATAACTTGGCAGTTTTAACTGTAAATCCGCCAACATTACTGCCACTAATGTGACGTTTTTAAAATCATGACCTTTAGAAATCATGCTTGTGCCAATCAATATGTCATAAGTTTGATGATTAAACGCTGATAGTTTTTCGTCAATCGCGTGCTTGCCTTTGGTGGTGTCTTTATCCATCCTTAGTATCCGAGCGGTTGGAAATTCTTTGATTAACCGTTCTTCTACTTGTTCAATACCGATGCCAACTTCTCTAATTTTTGTTGATTGACAAACACCACATTTCGATGGCATTGGTCGTTCAAAACCACAATGATGACATTTCAACCGGTGTTCTTTTTTATGATAACTTAAAGAGATTTGACAATGTTCGCATTTAATCACGTGTGAACACGCTCGGCACATCACAAAACTTGCATACCCACGCTTATTGACAAGAATCATGGTTTGTTCTTTTTTCTTTAACCGTTTTTCAACTGCTTGTTTTAGTTTTTTTGAAAAGACGCTTAAATTACCTGAGATTAGTTCTTCTTTCATATCAATCACACGGATGCTTGGTTCAACACCAACGGGTCTTTTTGTTAAACATAATTTGGTGATTTTACCTAGACTGACGTCATAAGCAGTCTTGATTGAAGGCGTTGCAGATCCGTAAACGAGTGGTATTTTATGATGTTTTGCTCTAAACATACAAAGCTCATTTGCATCATAACTAGGCACATCCTTTTGAATGTAACTACGATCTTGTTCTTCATCGATCACAATCAAACCTAATCGATTGAAGGGCATGAAACAGGCGCTTCTTGTGCCGACAACAATGGAGGCTTTGTTTTGATCGATTAAACGCCATTGATCATAGCGCTCGTTAGAAGATAGTTTGGAATGTACAACGGCAATCTCCTCGTCAAATCGCGCTCTAATACGTTCAGCCATTTGAGGAATTAATGCGATTTCAGGCACTAAAATTAACACTTGTTTCTGAAGATCAAGCATGTCTTTAATGAGTGACAGATAAACTTCGGTTTTACCTGAACCTGTTATCCCTTGGATCAGAAAACGGCGGTAATTCCCGTAAGACGCTTTGATTTGATGATAAGCGTTTGCTTGTTCGTTTGTCAGCTCAACCAAGTTTGAATTCTCTGTAAATTGGTGTCTGACGCGTCTAAGTGTTTCTACCGTTCTTGCTTGAATTAAACCTTTTTTACTCATTCGGTTTAACACACCGAGAGAAATACCTTCTTCTTTTAACTCTTTCCTTGTTTTTGGGCTTGAAAGTAAATCGATCGCTTGTTGTTGCTTTATTGTTAGTTGATTACTTGTTTTAAGTATCGAGTAGACGATTTCGGTCTTTGCCTTATGTTTCTTAGAAAATTTATCTATTAAGCCAACAGAGCCCTCTAAAATACGTTTATTGAGCCACTCAATGTCTGATTGATCTTTGATGTCGTTTAGGTATCGATGCGCTTGAATTCGCTTAATTGAGATTTCATCGAGTATGTTTTCATTTTTGATGATTATTTTTCGTTTATGGTTGGTATGTAGTGCACTTGGTATCACCAAGTCAAAACATTGTTGATAAGTGGCAAATGATTGTTGTTTTATATAATCAACGAGGTTTAATAATTCGTTGGTTAAGATCGGTTTAATGTCAATAATCGCTTGTATTTCTTTTATTTTAACCGTTTTCGTGTCTTTATTTAATTGCTCGGTTTCATAAGAGGAATTAGCTGAAAGAAAAACCACCATCGCGGTCGTTAGTCTTGAATTAAAGTCGACAACGACACGAACCCCTGGCTTAACTGTTTTTTCTAATGATTTGGGCACTTCGTATTCAAAGAGTCTGCTGACTGCTTTGGCATTGACGTTAACAATTACACTTGCATACATATGATCACCTTATAAAATTATACCATATTATGGATTTTATACTAGAAACACGAAGAAAAAAAGTAGAATTTCTTCTACTTTTCTAAGTTGGTTTATTCTTTGTCTTTTTTAGTATCTGACCACATTTCTTTGGATGAAGAAACGATACTTGCAAGACCTTGTAGATCCGATGGGATAATTAGCTTGGTTGCTTGTCCTTTAGACACTTCAACTAACGCCTCATAACCTTTGATTGTTAAGACCGAGCGGTCAGCACCAGCGGCTTTGATTGCTTCAATCCCACGTGCTTTTGCTTCTTGAACTTTAAGGATGGCTTCTGCTTCCCCTTCAGCTCTTAAGATTTGTGATTGTTTTTGCGCTTCCGCTTCGAGAATTGCCGATTCCTTAACCCCTTGGGCTTTTAGAATGGCCGATTGTTTTTGACCTTCCGCATTTAAGATGTTTTCACGTTTTTCACGTTCTGCTCTCATTTGTTTTTCCATGGCTTCTCTGATGTCTTTTGGTGGAATAATGTTCTTTAATTCCACACGAATGACTTTAATCCCCCATGGGTCAGTCGCTTCATCTAAAATGATACGCATTTTTCCATTGATTAATTCACGGCTGGTTAATGCCCCATCAAGATCAATTTCCCCGATGATGTTACGTAGTGTCGTAGCGGTTAAGTTTTCTAACGCTCTATTTGGGTTATCAACACCATAAGTAAATGCTTTTGCATCGGTGATTTGATAATAAACCACGGTGTCAATTTGCATGGTGACGTTATCTCTTGTGATTACGGGTTGTGGTGGGTAGTCCATCACTTGTTCTTTTAATGAAACAACAAGTGAAACACGGTCCACAAAAGGCACTAAGAAGTGAATCCCTGTACTCCAAGTGGTGTAATAACCACCAAGTCTTTCAATAACCATCGTTTGTGATTGTCTTACAATGCGAATACTTGATAATGCAATTAATAAGGCAACGACGAGTAAAACCAATAAAACAACTAAAACAACGGTTCCTGCATTTGATAAAATTAAAGGTGTATACATTCTATTTCCTCCTATAATGTATTATTCTATTTCGCTAACGAGTAGCTTGTTACCAACAATGTCTTGAACAATGACTTTCTTACCAACGTCAATTTGTTTATTTGATGTGGTAAACGCAGTCCAAATGCGCTCTTCTAATTTGACTTCGCCTCTTCCATCGATTGGAATGACAGAAATAACGGTTGCTTGTTGACCAACCATCTTATCGGCATTCGTCTTAATGATGTCTTTTTGCATAAATCGTCTAGTTAGTGGTCTAGTGACTAAAATCAGTATCAACGAAACCGAAATAAATATCGCGATTTGCCAAACAATTGCGACTTCCATTGCTGCAGCGATTAAAGCCGCAACCGCACCAGCAGCAAACCAAATCGTTACTAAGTCTGTTGTTTCTAGTTCAATAAAAATTGCTCCAATCAAAACCACAGCCCAAATCACAATCATTAAAATCATATTAATCATTTCAGGCGTCATGCTCATACCTCCTCATTCAAATCGATTTCTAATATACGATCTGAACTCTTCCAAATGGCCTTAAATTTATAATTATTTGTATTCTTAAAATTAAAGTTAAAGCTGTCTGCAATTTCATTAACAACCTTCTTACTATTAATTCTACCATAACTTGCTTTAATCGAAATATCAAGTAAGTTTGACTTGATGATGTCACCTCTTAAAGCTTCTTCTTTATTGATGTGTTTAATCACCACGTGTTTATGCACTCGATCAATACCAACTAACACTTTGTAGGCATCATTGAAAAATTCAGATGCGGTTTTGTTTAGCGTAATGTTTGAATCATAAAACGTGACGGTGCCATGAATCTCTTTTGGGTTAATCCATTCAATGCTCATAGATATTACCTCCTACATAATCATTATATCACGTTTTGAATTTATTACAATATAATTTTGTATTTTTTTGAATTTTTATGAAATTCTATGTTTTTAATGCATTTTTGTCAATATATAAAAAATGACACCACATTGTGATGTCATTAATCTTATTTATCGTCTTTGATTGTTTTTAGTAGTTTATCAATATGATTCCCATAAGCTAGTGCCTCATCGTACTTAAAGAGCAGTTCAGGCATTTTGCGTAAGTTATTTACTTTAGATGCCAGTTCTTTTCTTACCGTCTTGTTGATCGTATCTAGCAAGGTACTTGCTTTTTTTAGATCCTCAGGTTTATCACTTAGTATGGTGTAGTAAATGGTCGCATAAGATAAATCCCTTGTGACACGAACTTCCGTAATGTTGATGTAACCGACGGCTTCGCTGCGATTGTCTTTATTGACGATAATTGCTAATTCTCGTTGAAATAAACTTGATAGTCTTTCAATTGAAATACTTGCCATAATTATCTCTCCACTTCTTTTTCAACCGAAGCTTCGATGATATCTCCTTCTTTAATATCATTAAAGTTTTCGACTGAGATACCACATTCAAAGCCTTGTCTGACTTCTTTTACGTCATCTTTAAAGCGTTTTAAGGACGCCATCTTACCTTCGTAAACAACCACGCCATCACGTAATACGCGAACAAGTGAGTTACGTTCGATGTTGCCATCGGTGACATAACACCCAGCAATGGTGCCTACTTTTGAAATCTTAAATACGTCTCTAACCACGGCTTGACCGGTAACAACTTCTTCAAATTCAGGTTCTAACATCCCATTGAGTGCCGCTTCAATTTCTTCAATGGCCTTATAGATGATGTTGTATAATCGGATTTCAACGCCTTGTTGTTTGGCATTTTCTCTTACCGCTGAGGTTGGACGGACGTTAAAACCGATGATAATTGCGTTTGATGCACTTGCTAGTGAAACATCACTTTCGGTGATTGCCCCAACCGATGAACGAATCACATTGACGTGTAACCCTTCAACGTTAATTTTTTCAAGTGAGCCTTTTAGGGCTTCGATTGAACCTTGTGTATCACCTTTAATGATTAAGATTAGTTCTTTTTGACCCGCTTCAGCTTCCGCAAACATGGTGTTTAGTGAGGCTTTCTTTTGTTTTTGAAGTTCACCTTCACGTTGTCTTGCTTGTCGTTCTTCAGCAATTTGTCTTGCTTGTCTTTCATCAACGATTGATACAAAGATATCGCCTGCCTCAGGCATATCGAACAACCCTGTGATTTCTACTGGCTGACTCGGAATGGCTTCGGTCAAACGTTTTTTTGTATCGTCATTCATTGTACGAATTTTACCATACGTGTTTCCACATACGATGTTGTCTCCAACTTTTAATGTACCGTTTGCGACAATCATTGTTGCAACGACACCACGGCCCTTGTCAAGACGAGCTTCGACAACGGTTCCGGTAGCTAATCGGTTTGGATTGGCTTTGTAATCTTCGATTTCAGATACAAGTTGAATCACATCCAGTAAGGTGTCAATGCCCTTGCCTTTTAACGCTGAGACTTCAACGTAAGGTGTCTTTCCACCCCATTGTTCTGGTAATAAATTATAATTGGATAGTTCAGTCATCACGTGGTCTGGATTTGCCGATGGCTTATCCATTTTGTTGACCGCAACGATGATTGGAACATTTGCTGCTTGCGCATGGTGAATGGCTTCGACTGTTTGAGGCATAACGCCATCGTCTGCGGCAACAACCAATACGGTTATATCGGTCACTTTTGCACCACGTGCGCGCATTTCAGTAAAAGCGGCATGCCCTGGTGTGTCAATGAATGTAATTTTTTCGCCATTACGTTCAACTTGATAAGCACCGATGTGCTGTGTAATCCCACCGGCTTCGCCTTGAACCACACGTGAATGTCTAATGGTATCTAATAGGGTTGTTTTCCCATGGTCAACGTGGCCCATTACCGTAACAATCGGCGCACGTTTAATTAAATCTTTTTCATCATCTTCAAATTTCATTTCATCAAAACGTGTAATATCAGTCACTACCTCGTCTTGTATTTCAAACCCCATATCAAGTGCAACCAGTTCAATGGTATCACGATCAATCGATTGATTGACTGAGGTCATCACACCAAGTTGCATGAGCTTTTTAATGATTTCAGCGTTTGAAATCCCTAAACTTTCAGCAACCTCGCTTACCTTCATATTTGGTTTATAAATTATTGTTTTACCTTTGGCGATATTCACGCCTTTTTTAGGCAGGTTAGACGTTCTAACTTCTTTGTTATTAGTACGTTGTTTAGCCATATTAATCACTTCCTTCTATTTTTTAAACATATTTGCAAACCCCTGATCTATAATAGCAATTGCTTTAATGTTTTTTTTACCGATTTCTTTTGACAGGCTATTCGTGTCAAAATCCTCTATGATTTCAACCCCATAAAATGAGGCTTTGTCTCTAACTTTTTTTTTGGTGTTGTCTGAGGCATCGTTTGCTAAAAAGACTAATTTTGCTTTATTAGAACGAATCGCATCAACAACAAAGTCAGTGCCTGAGACCAGTTTTCTCGCTGAGTTAGCGATGCCGAGTGGTTTAAGCATGAGAAACCAACTCAAGTAACTCGTTATAGATTTCCTCAGGTACACTCACTTCTAATTTCTTATCTAGTGCTTTTGACTTTCGTGCTTTTTCAATGACGACTTTACTTAAGATGAGATAAGCACCTCTACCTGGTGCTTTACCTTTAGTATCAATACTAACGACACCCTCTTTAGTGGCAACCACACGAATTAAATCCTTTTTAGGTCTAACTTCTTTTGTTACCACGCATGTACGCATTGGCACTTTCTTTTCTTTCATCATTTTTATTACTCCTTAGAATAAAATACCTTCAGCGTCCGCCATGGTTGCTGATTTGATATCAATCTTCCAGTTAATGGCTTGAACCGCTAACTTAACGTTTTGTCCACCCTTACCAATGGCAAGTGATAGTTTATCGTCATCAACAATGACAAGTGCTGTACGTTTCATTGGGTTAATTTGTGTGACCGCTAAAACGTCCGCTGGTTGTAATGAATTCGCAATTAAATCTCTTTCGTTCGTCGACCATTGGAATAAGTCAACTTTTTCACCACTAAGTGCACGAATGATTTCTTTAATACGTGAGCCGTTTTCTCCAACACACGCACCAATGGCATCGACGTTCTTATCATTAGACATCACACCAATTTTAGCGCGATCGCCTGGGTCTCTAGCGATACCCATGATTTCAACCGTACCATCTTTAACTTCTGGAATTAAGTCTTCGAATAAACGAGTCACTAAAGACTTATCTAAACGTGTGACCATGACTTTTGGTCCTTTGGTTTTCATTTCAACGCTTGCAACAAATACCTTGACGTTTTCACCAACAACAAAACGATCGGTTGGTAGTGCTTCACGCTTAGGTAGTAGCGTGGTTAGTCCATGTCCAAGCTCTAATCGATAATAATCATCGTCTTGGCCAATCACTTTGGCAACGACCATCTCTTTTTCTTTTTCTTTAAAGTAATTGAACATATTTTCTTTTTCAATGTTCTTTAAATTTTGATTTAAGACGTTTTTAAGGTTCGTTACTGCGATTTGACTAAACTCTTTTGGATTGACGCTTTCTTCAAGAATATCGCCTACTTTGATACGCGCTTTCTTTTCTTTAGCCTCTGATAAACTTATTTTTTCAATCACTAGTTCTGGATCAACTTCGTACTCACCCTCATCTGGCACAACCAAATGACGTTCGAATACTAAAATTTCATTCTTATCTGGATTGACTTCAATGCGGCATGAACTATGCCCTCTTGATTTCTTAAATGCAGAGACCATACCTTTTTTAAACGCATCAACGATGAGTTCAACTTTAATGTTACGTTCTTCTGCAATAATGTCTAACACTCTGAAAAATTCTTTACTTACCATGACAATACCTCCTAAAACTTAATCGCTAATCTAATTTCTAGTAGATCGCTATAAGCCATATTCAATTTTTTCAAACGTCCTTTTAAATTAATTTGGACAACTAACGTCGTTCCATCAAATGCCAACAAGTAGCCTTCTGCTTCTTCTTTGTTTGTTTTTGCAAACACGTACTTACCAACCGCGCCTAAAACCGCTTCTTTTGTCTTAAGTGGTCGTTCAGCACCCGGTGATGAAACTTCAATGTAGTAAGATGGATCCAAGAGATCATCCGTTAAGACTTCTGCAATTTTTGTATTCACATTGCCTAAGTGATCACTTGATAAGTCATCGCCATCAACGATAATCTCTAAGATAGACTCACCAAACTCAGTTTTTGTCTTTATACTCTCTAAGGACAATGCGTCGTCTTTTAGAATGTCTAAGACGATATTTTCGATTACTTTAAGATCCATAATTCCTCCTTAATAAAATGAGTGGAATCTAATCCACTCTACATTACGGCATATATTATACCATAATATGTTTATTTTTGACAATCATATCGAAAAATAATTATATCTGCGAATGCAAACCATTTGCAATTGAAAAACAAATGTGTATAATGAATAACGTACAGAGGAGAATTCACATGAAAAAATTAATCGCAATACCACTTATATTATTAAGTATCCTAACCCTAAGTGCTTGTAGCAGCAAAGAATACGACATCGTGACGTCATTATTTCCACAATACGACATCACAAGAACCATTGTCGGTGACAAAGATTTAACTTACACTTTATTATTAAACCCTGGGGTTGAAGCACACGACTTCGAACCAACCTCAAAACAAGTGGTGATGATTAATAACGCAAAACTATTCATCTACACATCAGACGAGATGGAGCCATGGGCTAAAAACCTTGAAAACAACAAAACGACGTTTTTAAACCTTCAATTGGCATCCAATGAAGACCACGATCATGCCCATGCAGAAAGCATCAGTTACAGTACGACTGATGAGCACGAGCACGATCATGATAATCTTCATTATTGGGTGCATTTGTATAACACCCTACACATGATTGAAGTTATCTTAGAAGAAATCATTCATTTAGATGAGAAAAACGTGGATTACTACACAAATAACGCAAATAATTTAAAAGAACGAGTTAGAGCAATCAGTGCTAAGTTTGATCAAATTAGTGCACTAGAGACGAAACAACTGCATTTTGTTGGTCATAACGTATTCTCACTACTTAATGAAGAAAAATCATTAAACATTCAAAGTTTAACCGATTCGTTTTCACCGGATGCTGATCCAACTTCCACTCAAATTCAAGCAATGTTAAATCAAATCATCGAAACCAACGCGAGTTATGTCTTTTATGACCCACTTGAAACGGTTATACTTGCAAATACCATCAAGAATGATTTAAAATCAAAAGGGTACGAAATCACATTACTTCCACTTTATTCAATGCATAACGTCAGTAAATCACAATTTGAATCAAACACAACGTTATTGGATTTATGGAATGAAAATGTTGAAAACATCGCGACTGCCTACGACTTGGAGTTGATTTAATGATTTTAGAAGCTAAAAACCTAACGGTTACCTACGGACAAACCACGGTTTTAAATAACGTTTCCTTTACCGTCAAACCTGGTGATTACTTAAACATCATTGGCCCAAATGGTTCAGGAAAAACAACTTTGGTCAAATTATTGATCAATTTAATCAAACCAACAAACGGCGAGCTTACCTTTGGTAGCTTCCGTTTTGGCTATTTACCACAACACTTAAAGAGTGCTGTGAATATGCCTGCAACCGTCTATGAAGTCTTAAAGTACTCAAATAAAACCACCTCAACAAACAAAAAGATTGATGAACTACTTCATCAAATGCACATTTTTGAGAAAAAATTCAAACGAATGAATCAACTCTCTGGTGGTGAACAACAACGCGTCCATATCATTCGAGCACTACTCTCAGAACCTTCTGTACTCGTTCTTGATGAACCTACCTCTGCCCTCGATCCCGAATTTAGAAAACTATTTTATCAACACATTGAAGATTTAAATAAAGCTGGGATGACCATCATCCACGTCACACACGATTTGAGTGACGGCCTAAGACATGGCAGTAAAATTTTAGAACTTGATCAATCGGTTCGCTTCTTTGGAACGTTTGAACAATACCAATTATTAAAACATAAGGGGGAACACAAACATGTTTGAGATTTTTACTTGGCCCTTTATGCTAAGAGCGATTTTAATCGGTTTATTGCTCGCCTCAACGACTGCACTACTATCGAACTTTTTAGTTGTTACTAACCAAGCGCTCATTGGCGATGGGTTAGCGCACATCTCGTTTACCGGGATCGCTATTGGCTTATTATTCTCTAACGAACCAACCATCGTTGCCATTCCTTTTGCCATCATTGCCGCTGTCATTATTAAACGCCTCATCAGGCACAATGACGTTGAAGGGGATACCGCGATTGGGCTTGTGGCCTCCGTATCGATGGCGATTGGGTTGATCGTTATATCAACCTCAAAAGGGTTTAACCGCTCCGTTGAATCGATGCTTGTGGGCTCAATCTTCTCAACGACCTATTCAGACGTCATTTTCGCACTTGTCATCTTTCTAGTTGCCTTTGTCTTTATCCTTTTAAGTTATCAAAAATTATTTTCTATTACTTATGACAGCACTTATGCTAAGTTTTCAAAAATAAACGTTGCCTTTTACGACTACGCAATCGCAATCATAACCGCGGTTGTCATCGTCTTAGGTGTGCAGACCATTGGGACACTATTAATCTCTGCATTCATCATATTTCCGGCAGTCTCTTCTTCTTTAGTGTCAAAAAGTTTTAAACAATTAATTATTTATAGTATAATCATCAATATAGCCGTCACACTCATTGGGATTATCTCTGCGCACTACCTTGAAATACCCGCAGGATCAACCATTATTATTGTCCACGGCATTCTATTTTCCATCTTGTTCTTCATCAAATCTATTAAAGGACGTGACTAATCATGGCTCTAAAAATGACCAAACAAAGACAATTACTTCTGTCTTTCTTACAAAAACAAAAAACACCTTTATCCGCAGAAATGATTTATGCAAAACTACCCACTGGTTCAATGAATTTATCAACCATTTATCGAACACTAGACACATTTGCAAACTATAAGATGGTCGATAAGACCTACCTTGATAATACGACCTATTTTAAAATCAACACGTTAGAACATAAACATTATTTGGTTTGCTTGTCCTGCCATAAAATGTATGAGATGGATTGCCACATTGATCACATCGCAAACGAAACAGCAGACAAATTTCATTTTCAAATCACACACCACGACCTAACCGTTTATGGGTATTGTCAAACGTGTCAAGAAGCCAATCTAAACCATTAACAAAAAAGGTAAAAGCGATTTTGAATGTTCGCTTCTACCCTTTTTTTATGCTTAATTTTAGTTTTTACTGATTAAATAGCCTGTATAAAATCCAAAAAGCGATGCAATACTCGTTATCGCTCCTGACAATATTCTAAAATACAACTGTCCGTTTTCAAAGCCCGAGGTCAACACCCCAAGGATGAGTGAAAAAGCAATCACGTATAAAACGTATTTTAAAATGGTCAATTCTTTATCCGTTACAATCACAATCGTCTCTTTCGATGTTTTTAAATACCAAATGACACCTGCTGCAATGACAAGCACAAAACCAACACCTTCAAAAATCGTGTAAATGGTTGATCTTCGTATCAACGCTCTTAAAACGTCATCTAGTCCAAAGAAAAAGAAAAACATGAATATTGCCATTTGTAAGACAATACTTCGTTTAAATGTCTGCATAAATCCTCCTTGCCAATCCATCCGTTCTGATTGGATTTCAATTATTCAGCTTTATTATACACCATTTTCCATTTTCTAGACTCAAAAAATCGAATTATGTTATACTTAAGGTGAGACCCATGATCAAACTAAAGAAAGGATTTGTATTTTTAAGATACAAACACACGCCTATGAAAACCGCAGTTTACGCCGGATCCTTCGATCCAATTACCCTAGGACACCTAGATATTATGCTAAGAGCCGCAAAACTCTTTGATACGCTTTATATACTAGTAACAAACAACATTGATAAGAAAACCACTTTTTCGGTTGATGAAAGAGTTCAAATGATTGAAAAAGTGACCGCACAAGTCCCAAACATCTACGTTAAATCAACCAACGATTTGGTTGTTCGATTTGCTGAACAGCACAAGGTCGATACACTCATTCGTGGCCTTCGAAATGTTAAAGACTTTGAGGCAGAAATCGCTTTATATCATTTTAACCGAAACATCAATCAAAACATTGAGACCATTATTTTATTCCCATCAACCATACATACCTACGTCTCATCTTCTGCCATCAAAGAGTTAGTTCACTTTGATTCAGATATCTCAAAATACGTTCCTGAGGTGTTAATCAAAGACATCGTTAAAGGCATAAAATCAAAACAATTAAAATAACTATAAAATAATACACTGTCCAATTTTTGGACAGTGTTATTTTTATTTAATTAGACCTAGCTCAACACACGCGTGATAAATGCCATCTTGATCAATGTCTTTTGCCACTAAAGTCGCTAGTTTCTTTAGTTCATCACTTCTAGAATTATTCATCACCACACCAATATCAGCGTTTTGAATCAGTTCAAAATCATTTAAGCCATCACCAAAACAAATCACCTGATCAACACCTAATAGTGGCCTTATAGCATTTAGGGCATTACCCTTATTTGATGTAATACTTAATACATCTGCGCCATGTTTATGCCACGGATAAATCGTTAAGTTACTAAAATCATTCATGGCATCTTCAATGATTGTTCTTCTACCATCAAAAATCCACATTTGATAAATATCCTTGTTTTGATAATAGAATTTATCCGCTTTAGGCACCATCATTTGATAATCATCTAGCGATTGTTGCACACTCTCGTTATACATACTAATCGAGTAACCTTCTAAGCCCACATAACCTGTGGCAACATTCTTTTTTTCTAAATAAGAGACAAACTCAGCAACCAAGCTAGGATCAATTTTGTTTTCATAAATGATTTCATCACCTTTAAACGCTAATGCGCCATTAATTAATATGCGATAATCAAACAGGTCTTTTACTTCATTAATCGCATCTAACTGTGTGTGACTTCTACCGGTTGCCAAACCAAGTACGATGGTTGGATCTTCTTTTAATTTTTTTAATACTTCAACTGTTTTTCTTGGAACGCATTGATTTTTATTGTCGAATAATGTCCCATCGACATCAAAGAATACTGCTCTTTTCATTTAATCACCGAAAGTATTTTAACACAATTTTTGCATAAGGCTATGTTTTTTAACCCAAATATAGTAAAATAGATTTAACCAAACTGCGATAAAACTCTTAAGGAGGTTTTTAATATGAGTAGAAACACACTACTGAATGCCGGTGAAATCGGTATTTTCGCCCTAGGTGGACTAGGTGAAGTCGGTAAAAACTGTTACATTTTTGAAATTGAAGATAATATATTTGTCGTCGATGCGGGGATTTTATTTCCTGATGATTCACTACTAGGGTTTGACTATGTTATTCCTGATTTTCAATATTTGGTCGATAATCAAGAACGCATTGCGGGCTTAATTATCACCCATGGTCATGAAGACCACATCGGAGGTATTCCATACCTTCTAAAGCAAGTGAATATTCCAAAGATTTATGCCTCAGGCATCGCAGTAGACTTGATCGAACATAAACTCTTAGAACACAAAGGTGTCAAAAAGCCACGTATTGTTGAATACAAAGCGCATCACACCTACACATTCGGTTCAACCGAATTATCATTTATTCGCTTAAATCACTCAATCCCTGATATGTTTGGGATTGTATTTAAGACCAAAGAAGGTATCATATTTCATACCGGTGACTTTAAAATTGACTACACACCCGTTGGCCCTGCCGCAGAGTACGATAAGTTAGCTAAAATTGGCGCTGAGGGTGTCTTATGCTTGCTATCAGATTCAACCAATGCTGAGCGTGAAGGTGACACACCATCTGAACGCACCGTTGGTAAAGCAATTAGCGAAATTTTCGGTAAATTAACCGGACGTATTATTATTGCGACCTTCGCATCAAACGTGTACCGTATGCAACAAATTGTTGAAGCGTCATATCAAAATGGCAGAAAACTTGCCGTGTTTGGACGTTCAATGGAACGCGCAATGGAAATTGGTCAACAAACAGGTTACATCAAAGCACCTAAAGGTGTCATTGTATCAGCCGAAGAAATCAATAAATACCCACCTGAAGAAATCACGATTTTATGTACTGGTTCTCAAGGTGAACCGATGGCTGCTCTTTCAAGAATCGCTAATGGGACACATCGCCAAATCAAAGCGATGCCAGGTGATACCGTCATCTTCTCATCTTCTCCAATCCCAGGAAACCAAGAAGGTGTCAACCGAACCATCGATCAACTTTATCGTAGAGACGTTACGGTCATTGTCAATGGCCCTGTTGCCGACACCCATACATCTGGGCATGGTGCAAGAAACGATCTACGTTTAATGTTAAGTTTAACGAGACCTAAATTCTTTATTCCAATCCACGGTGAACACCGTATGTTAAAGCATCATAGAGATCTTGCGATGCAAATTGGCATTGATAAAAATCACATTATGATTATGGACAATGGCGACGTTACTGCCTTAAATAAGAATTCGATTCGAAATGCCGGACGTGTTCAAGCAGGCGACATTTACATCGATGGTACTGGTATTGGTGATATCGGTTCTGCCATCATTAAAGAGCGTAAATTACTATCTGAGGATGGCCTACTATCGATTATCTTAACACTCGATCCAGTCAATAAACGACTATTGACTGAACCAACCGTCATCTCTAGGGGATTTATCTATATGAAGGGTAATGAAGTAATTACATCGAGTATTGCAGCAAAAGCAAAAGAAATTGTCAATCTTGAATTCCAAAGGAAACAATTCACAGAAACACAACTTAAACAAAGCATCATCGACAAGGTCAGCGACCACGTCAAAGAAATGACTCAAAGAAAACCAATGATCATTCCTGTTGTAATGAGTCTAACACAAAAAGATTCAAATCAATCATAAATAAACACAAAACTCTTATGAAACTTCAAGTTGATACTTGTAAATTCATAAGAGTTTTTTATATAAAAAAAGCACTTTAGAAATCTAAAGTGCTTTGTTCCTTGCGGAAAAATCCCTATTTATTAGCTGTAATTACATAACTAATGTCTGTGTTTATATGAAACAACGGTTTTGTAAACCCACCACGAGTCGTTACATTTTTGAAGCCTGCTTCTTTAATGTATTCGATCAGTTTTTCGTGTTTGATTGGTAAGAGTAGAGTTTCATCAACAAATACTTTTAACCCATCGCTTAATCTTGTTTTAAAATGTATTTTTTTGCCATCAAACTCATAGTTTCTGACAAATTCGTAACCATCATTTTGAATCGTCGATAACCCTTTGACGTTGTCTTTAATGATTAAATCATAGTTAATAATCTGAATAACTAGTGGTTTGTCATTTTTTAGTGCTTGATACATTTTTTTTAGTGCAAGTTTCACTTCGTCTTCATCGTTTAAATGAACAAGGGCATTACCAATGCACATAAGACCATCAAAACGGCAATCATCTTCTAACTCAAGCATGTTTAAGACCTTGAAGTCTATGGTTACCTTTTCTTCTTTTGCCTTAATCTTGGCGTAATCAATCATTTGTTGTTGAAGATCATAGCCAGATACTTGAAAGCCTTGGTGCGCTAATGCAATGCTATACTCACCGGTGCCACAGGCCAAATCTAGGATGTGACCTTCTTTAAAGCTATCGTTTAGAAATGAAACAATTCTCTCGTTTCTTGGAAATATTTTATCGTAATAGGCTGCAAAACTCTTATACATAATTGTTCCTCATTTCTTCTAGTAGTGCTTCATAGACTTTTTTAGTGACTAAAGCATCGTCATAGGCGTCGTGTAATTGGCCTTCAATTTTCCCATAGTATAGTTCATACGCTTTAAATAAGCCTAGATCATCGGATAAATTATAATAGTTTTTATGAATTTGAAGTAGATTAACAAACGAATGATCCGTTGTCAGTGGCTTAACCTGATTGATTTGATAAGATGCCTTTAACGCAATCATATCATTTTTTCCCCAAACAATGATTCTAGGGTCGTAGGTTTCGACCAAATAGGCAAGCTTATCATAAAATTCGGTGTAGTCTTTAGCCTCGACGTAATACCGTTCATCAAGCTGTAAGAACTTTTCTGTTCTTCTGCTGATTTTTTTATATTTGGTTGGGTAGATGTACATCGAATCCGAGACTAGAATATTGCCATCAATGTCACTAAGGACGTAGCCAGCTTGAATAATTTCAGCTTCAAACGGTCCTTTGTAATACGGTGGCATGGTCATTTCTAAATCCAGAAATAATCGATATTGAAAGCCTTCTAAGACTTCTTTCATCTGATTTCTAATATCGGCCAGATCAAATAGAACTGAGGTCTTTTGATGTCCGGGTTTTTCAATTTTATTAAAATATGCCACTTGCCAACACAAACGTCTGTTGATTTTCTTTTGATTATCGTAGATTTCAAAATCCACCACGTGTCCTTTATTAATGTAGGTCATGTACTTTCTTGCTTGTGCCTTTGTCAGGTAGAAGTACGTTAACTTCCCTTCGAACACACAAGAAAAATAATTACTGGTCTCATTAACACTATGTATGATTCTCTTCATTTAAACCCTTCTTTTCTATATCAAGTAAATGATTTATTATCGTTTCTCTTAGTTTTTCATTGATACCGATGGATTGATAATCTTCGATATCGCCAATTTTCATTTGATCGATGGTAACAAACTTTTCAAGTAATGCCTTTTTACGTGCTTCGCCAACCCCTTTGATGCCATCAAGGTGTGAGCGCATCAAAGTCCTAGCACGTGTGTTTTTGTGAAACGTGATTGCAAATCGGTGAACTTCTTCACTCATTTTAGCTAAATACGTATAAAGTGGTGTGGCTTTTTTAATCTCGTGGCTTTGTGTTTCATAATAGATTCGATCAAATGTATGCTTTTGGTTCTTTTGTAACCCGATCACTGGTATTTCTAACCCAAGCGAGTTGAGGACTTCTTTAGCTGCGTTTACTTGTATTTTACCACCATCGACGACAATTAAATCAGGCAATTCTTCTTTTTGCATTAATTGTTTTTGATAACGTCTATAGATGACTTCTTTCATTTGTCCATAGTCATCGCCTGGCGTCGCTGTTTTTATGTGGTATTTACGGTAACCTTTTTTAAATGGTTTCCCGTCTTTAAAAACAACCATCGCAGAAATTGGTGCACTTCCAAATAAATGGGCGTTATCAAACACTTCAATCAAACGAACGTCGGATAAGCCAAGTAGGCTTTTAAATGCTTCTGTGGCTTCTTTTGTTTTTTCTGATGAAATCTTGTAAAGCAGTCGATGATTTTCCAAGTCATATTTTGCGTTTTTAAATGCCATGTCGACAAGCTTTTTCTTATCCCCAATTTTAGGAATCATTGCTTTTTTACCAAACACTTCAACGAGAATGTTTTCATCAAAACTATCTTGAAATAGAAGTTCGTCTGGAATTAAAAGTTCGTTTTCATACGTTTGCATGACGTAGCTCATGACGGCGTCATTTAAACTACTTACGTAAGGAAAAATATCGGATTTGACGTCAATGATTTTACCTTGTCGCATTTTAAGAATTTGAATCGAACAATCTTCTTCATCGTAATGATACCCGATGAAGTCTCTATCTTTAAAATCATTCAAGCTGATTAATTGTTTTTCTGTGGTTGATGTGATGTGCAAAATCATCTCTTTAGCCTCTTGAGCACGTTCAAATTGTAACTGTTCTGAGGCTTGATACATTTCATTTTTTAACAAATCAAGGACTTTTTTGGTATCGCCTTTTAAAAAGGAGGTAATTTCTGCAATCATCTCTTTATAGTCAATTGGTTCTTTTTTTATGCATGGCGCAAGACATTGACCCAAATGGAAATACAAACATGCCTTCTTAGGCATTGTATCGCACTTTCTAAGCGGATAAATCTTATTAAGTAGTTTAGCTGTCTCTCTTGCAGCGTAAGCGTTTGGGTAAGGCCCAAATAGCTTGCCGTCTTTTTTATTTGATTCCCTAACAACAACCAATCTAGGATCCTTCTCGTTTGTGATCATGATAAACGGATAGGTTGAATCATCGGTAAGTTTGATGTTATATCTTGGGTTATGTTCTTTAATTAAATGAAGCTCTAGAATGAGTGATTCCCGCTCAGAATTTGTTTGAACATAAGAAAAATCCTGAATCTCTGAAACGAGTTTCGTGGTCTTTGCGTTATGCGATCCTGTGAAATAGCTTCTTACTCTATTTTTTAGGTTTTTCGCTTTACCCACGTAAATGATTTCGTGGGTATGATTATACATTAAGTAACAACCCGGTTTTTGTGGGAGGTTTTTCAATTTTTCTTTAATGATGTCCACACTAAACACCTCACTAGTTATTTTACCATAATCGAAAAAAAAAGTAGATGATTATTCATCTGCTTTCTCAAGAAACTCCACTTGAATTTTGTCTGATAGCACTTCTTCTAACGCTTTTCCTACCGGTTTTCTGCATTTTGCATTGGTTAGTGAGGTACCTTCTTCTTGTATGCTTTTCGCACGCTTTGCAGCGATATAAGCTAATTTATACTTTGAATCTACTTTATCTAATAATTTGTCAATCGATGGGTATCTCATACCGTCATTTTGTTGTCTCATTTTAAACCTCCTTTAATAACTTCATGTAAGTGTGAATCGTACGTTCTGTCTTCGCATGTTCTGCTCTAATAATCGCCATGATACGGTCAGCCGCATTGTTCACATCGTCATTGACGACAATGTAGTCGTATTTGTGTGCAAGCATGAACTCACGATCGGCTTTTTGCATACGACTTAAAATTACTTCATCACTCTCAGTACCACGCTTTTTAAGACGATCATATAACGCTTTTTTGCTTGGTGGTGCAATGAAAATAAACACAGCATCTTTGGCTTTTTCTCGGACTTGTAATGCCCCTTCTACTTCAATTTCTAGAACCACCTCATGCCCTTGATCTAATTGCTCTTCAACTTTATCAAGTGGGGTACCATAATAGTTTCCAACAAACTCTGCGTATTCTAAGAATTGTTTTCCTTCAATACGTTGTAAGAATTCTTCCTTTGAAACAAAGTAGTAATCCTTACCGTCTACTTCACCTTCTCTTGGTTTTCTTGTCGTCATAGAGACCGAATATACCAAGTCATGGTTATTCATTGAAAACAGCGCTTTACGCACGGTACCTTTACCGACGCCAGATGGGCCTGAAATTACAACTAATAAGCCGCGATCGTTTAATTTCATAATTAACTGCCTTCGCTTTCTAATATATTTTAACATATTATACCCCAAAAGCGAACAATAGTAAAGGAATCGCCATGTTTTTTTGAAGTAAATGCGTTTACATTTTTAATTGTATCAGTTTTTTTATGATATACTCTTAAGTGGTGATAATTATGAGTTTTGACGGCTATTTTATGAAGGCACTAATTCTAGAACTAACAACCGTTTTAAAACACGGACGAATCAAAAAAATTACTCAAACAGCAAAGGATGCGTTTGTTTTTTCGATCTACAATCAATCAAAAGAGCACAACTTATCTTTCGATTTAAACCCTTCTTCTGCTCATTTAGCGATTAACAATCAAGTCTTTATAAACGAACAAAAATCACAGTTTCTAATGACACTTAAAAAACACCTTGAAAGTGGCCTTATTAAAAACATTAGACAACACCAACTCGACCGCGTGTTATTGATCGACATTCAGTCGTTTGATCCCATCTTTGGACCGACGTTTAAAACCTTAGTGTTTGAGGTCATGGGTAGGTCAACGAACCTAATCTTACTTGATCAAGACGACTTCATCATCGATGCCTACTATAAACACATAGACCCTGAAAGACGTAGCGTTGTTAATCAAGCAAAATTTAGCTTTTTTCCTTCTTTTAAACTAATGCTAGACGAAAGCAATTACGATTTACTGCTAGCCATGGATTCACCAAAAGCAATCAGTAATCAGTTTATGGGTGTATCAAACGAATTGGCCTTATTCTTTTATGAGCATAAATACCAAATCAAACCATGGGCACTTCAGGTTTCTCCAATCCTTTACAAAGGAAAAAAAACCTATTATCATGCCTATGATCTATTAACCGATGAATTAAAACAACCTTACGATAGCTTGTCTGAATTATTAAATGACTATTATCAAAAAGACGATGCGGGTAAAAAAGATCAGCTCTCTCAAATCATGGACAATCAAATCAAAAAATACGAACAAAAGAAAATCAATCTAACCAAGGACTACGACCAAAATAAGGATTATGAGACCTATAAAAATCAAGCGGATTTCATTTATAGCTCTGGTATGGACTTAAAACAAAAACGAGGCACCTTAGAACACCTAACGCTTGATGAAACAAAAAGTCTTAATGAGAATGCCCAATTCCTATATCAACGATACCATAAATATAAAAAATCACTAGAACCAATTAAAAACCAATTGGCCATTACAGAAAACTATCTTGATTACTTTAAAGACATCAAGTCTAACCTAAGTTTCTTCAATCAAAGTGACTACAACGATCTAATTGAAGAATTTAAACAAATGGGGTTAATTAAAAAAGATACGAAACAACCCAAAAACAAGAAAAAAACAACGCATCTTCTTACCATTAAACAAGCGAATGCCACGATTTTTGTTGGAAAAAGCAGCTTGCAAAATGACTACCTAACGCATGAAGTTGCTCATTCAAACGACTTATGGTTTCACGTAACTCAAGGCCCTGGTGCACACGTCGTTTTAAGAGGCGAAAAAGACGAAGAAAACATTCGATTAGCTGCGATGCTTGCGGCGTATTATAGCCCATTTAGAGAATCTTCTTCCGTTGCAGTTGATTACACACAAATCAGAAACATTAAAAAAATAAAAGGTCGTCCGGGGTATTACGTCACGTATACCCATCAGAAGACCATTTATATTGACATCAACAAAGAATTAATTGAATCATTTTAAAGATTAACCGACCATCATGTCTATTTCTGCGTAAGTAACGACATTGGCGGTTTTTTTATTGTCTAGAACTTCTAGAAGCGTTAAAATACCAATACGTCCAACAAACATATTGATCATTAAGATTACTTTGGTAAAATTACTAATGGTAGAGGTAAAATTCAACGTCAAACCTACCGTACCAAACGCACTACTTACTTCAAAGGCGACATCCATGATCTTTTTACTCGGTTCTGCAATTGAAACTAAGAAGGTTGAGACAAAGACGAGTAAAATCCCCATAGAAAATACGATTAATGCCCGCTTAACTGCCGCTTCTTTGATCGCTTTTTTAAAGACTTTAACTTGTTTTTTGTGTCTACCGTAACTTAAGAGTGTACTAAACAACAAGATGATTGTGGTCATGCGCACACCACCACCTGAGGAGTTTGGTGCTGCACCGATAAACATTAAGACACTCATAAAGAGTTTTGTTGATTCACTCCACGCTAGGTTAGACGTATTTGTAAAGCCCGCACTTCTGACCGAAGTTGACATGAATAGCACATCTGTGATTGCTTCTGGCATGCTCATGAATCTGAGTGTATTATTAAATTCAAGTCCAGTGTAGATCATGATTGTAATCACCAAAATTAATAAGTGAAGAAACATCAATAGCTTGGATATGTAGGATATTTTATATCGTTTTTTCTTGAAAATAGATTTAAAATATAGCGTAATTTCAGCTAGTGGCCAAAACCCTACCCCACCAAAAAAGATGAGTACCATTGAAGCATATTGCGGAAAATACATGCCTTTTTCTTGGAAGACTACAAAACTACTTAAGGTAGGAAACATCTCAAAACCCGCATTGGCAAACGAACTTGCTGCCAAAAATGCCGCATGGAAAAATGCCCCACCAAAGGTCAAATCAAATGGTTGTTTTACATATAAATAAAAAGTCATGACGACTAAATAAATGATTTGTATCACGAGTATCGCAATTAACGCATTACTAATTAATCTAATAATGCCTTTGACGGTAAATTGATTTTGTTCAGCCGCAATGATACTACGCTCTCTTAAACCAATCTTTTTACCAGATATCACCCAGTAGCTCGCAACCAAAAGGACGATACCTAATCCGCCGATTTGAATGATCAGTAAGGTGACAATACCCCCAAAAAGATTAAACGTATCATAAAGCGGAATCGGTGATAACCCTGCTGATGCAAGCGCAGAAATTGAAATAAATAACGCATCAATATAAGAAATTGAAACCCCATCTTTTTGCGAGATCGGTAACCAAAGAATAAACCCTGCCACTAGTGCGAACATAAAATAAATAGTAAATATTGTCCGAGCAGGTGTTTTAAATAAGATTTTTTTTATTGATAAGTATAAATTCATACCATTACCTCTTTTTCTTGCCTATTATAGCATATAATAACTAAATTAGAAAGACAGCATTATAAATAAGAGTGCAAATAATTTGATTTAAACCCACTATTAAGGTAGAATGAAGGTAAACAAAGGAGGAATTATATTATGAAATATGAATTACCAAAATTAGGTTATGCTTATGACGCATTAGAACCAAACATCGACGCTAGAACAATGGAAATCCATTACACAAAACACCACAATGCTTACGTGACTAACTTAAACGCAGCATTAGAAAAACACCCAGAATTAACAACTTCACTAGAAGCAATGTTAGCTGATTATAACTTGATCCCTGAAGACATTAGAGGTGCCGTTAGAAACAATGGTGGCGGCCATTTTAATCACTCATTATTCTGGGAAATCTTAACCCCAGGTGGCGCAAAAGCACCTAAAGGCGCATTACTTGATCAAATCAATAAAGACTTTGGATCATTTGAGCAATTTAGAGCACAATTCGAAACGGCTGCAAAAACTCGTTTCGGTAGTGGTTGGGCATGGTTAGTAAAAACACCTAAAGGATTAGTTGTGACTTCAACACCAAACCAAGACGTTCCACTTGCTGAAGGAACTCCAATTTTAGGCTTAGACGTATGGGAACATGCTTACTACCTAAATTACCAAAACAGACGTCCTGACTACGTTAGTGCATTCTTCAATGTTATTAACTGGGACGTTGTTGAAGCTAAATTCCAAAAATAAGACAAACGCAAACAAGTGCATATAAGCACTTGTTTTTTTATTTAATTAACTGTATACTTTTAATTAAGAGGTGATTATATGCCAAGTGCATCCATTATTAGAGCAAGAGCAAGAGAAGCTCTAAAAGACAATTTTTTAAACGTTTTATTGATCATAATCTTAGTTAGTCTTGCCATCGGGGTATCAAGTTTTCTTTCACTGATTGTTGCAGGACCACTCATGGTTGGATTACAGTTTTATCTTTTAAACGTCGTTAGACGAAATGATCCACGATTTGAAGATCTTTTTCATGGATTTCAAAATGGGTTTGCGACATCCGTTATTGCCTATTTGTTAAAGATTTTATACGTCTTCTTATTTACTTTACTTCTTATTATTCCGGGAATCATCAAAGCTTATCAATACGCTCTTGTTGAGTTTGTGATTGCTGATGACCCATCACTTACTGCCTCAGAGGCACTAGAAAAGAGTAATGAAATGATGCGTGGTAATAAGTTGAGACTATTCTTCTTACAACTATCGTTTATTGGTTGGTACATCCTTTGTATTATTACCTTTGGTATCGCATTAATCTATGTCATCCCGTATTACTACACTGCGGTTGTTGCTTTTTACCAAGACTTAAAAAGTGAGTCCACACCGACCATCACAACAAACGATTACGAATAATGTGCGTTTGAATGGTGTTATTTAGAAATTAAATCGACAAAAAAAGCGAATCTTTTTCAAGATTCGCTTTACTTATTTATTAATGCGTTTCAATGACTGCGTAATCGCCGTCTTCTCTTAAATAGGCAACATTGACTTTCATTGTCTCTTCATTTAGGAATACATAGAAATCATGCCCTGATAATTCCATTTCAACTAATGCACTATCCACCGACATCGGCTTAAGTTCAATTTGTTTATTCTTAACTAATTGACTAGCTAAGACATCTTTTTCGATGGCTTCCGTATCAAAGTCATCCGAATAAACTTTTCCAATCCCTTGTTTATCAAGGTGTTTTTTGAGTTTATCCTTGTGTTTTCTAATTTGAGTCGTTAACTTATCGACTGATTTGTCAATTGCAGTATACATATCTGGATCGCTTACCTCTGATCTTAGTACCGTTCCTCTTGCTGGAATCGTTACCTCAACTTTGTGGTGATCCTTGTATACCTTACAAACGACTCGTACCTCTGTAATCAGCGATTCGTCAAAGAAGGAGACAACCTTTGCTAATCGTTTTGTTGCATAACTCTTAATGGCATCTGTAGGAACAAAGCCATTCTTACCAATGATATCATATCTCATATGCATATCCTCCTTACACTTCTATTATACCTCATATTTTTAAAACATAAAGACAATACACGTAAATATGTGAGAATTTAAGTAAGTCAAGCACTTGAAATAGTTCGTCACTAAGCGATTCTACGATGATTAACGTCCCGTTTTTTAAGATTTCCTCAAGCGTATTTTGTAAAAATAACAGATAATGATCATCAAAGGCATCAATTGTAAATTGAACCTCTTCTTCAAAGAAATAATAACGATGTAACAAAAATCGTTCAATTGGAATCGTCTCATATCGACAAACATTAAGATATTTCTTTTCACACGACTGACATCGAAATGATGGTTTGGTTCGAAATAACGTTCTTAAATCTCTTTTTTCATAATAGATCGAATTGCATATTAGACACCTCAATATAATCACCATTTAATGATTACATAAATCTTGGTCGATTACTTTAATATAAATACAACACTCGTAATAATCACAATATAGATGACACAGATGATGGTATACGTGATTAAATAACGTTTGAATTCGTTTGGATATTCGTTTATCACGAATTTGTAGGTAATCAATGAAGCAAGTGAACCGATGATTGTGCCCATCGCGCCAACATTAACCCCTTGAAGTAGATAAAGCGCTTGACTGGATTGTGCAAACGTCGATAACAATACCGCTGCAGGTACATTAGAAATGACTTGTGAGGTAAAAAAACCGGCGATAAACGTTGAGGTGTTACTGATAAGAAGTGCACCAACCACTTCTTTTACCACATTAATTTGAGATACGTTACCGGTAAAGATGAAAAACATTGTGAACGTAAGTAACAAATGATAGTCAACTTTCTTGAACAAGTGTTTAAAGAAGATCATGGTTAATAAAACGACTGCCAATAGTGTTACAATCACATCAACAACACCAACCACGCAAAGAATCGATAGCATTAAGATTGTAAAAGCCACCAAAATTTTATAATCTTTGATTTTTTCATTTGGTGTGTATAGATCAATTTTATGATTTGGTAATAAAATTAATGTGGTTGTCACAATTAAAACCAAACCCGTCAAGGTAATTGGTAACATTGTTTTAATAAAGACCATAAATGGAATATCAAATTTCGAATACAAATAGATGTTTTGAGGATCACCCATTGGGGTTAATGCACTTCCAAGGTTAGCCGCTAGTGTTTGAAGTATGACGATAATGATGGTATATTTTTCCTGTTTCGTGTGTTTTGTTACGTAGATGGTAAAGGGCACCAAGGTGAGTAACACGGCGTCGTTTGTCACTAGCATTCCTAAGAAAAACGTGGTTAGAATAATGATTAAAGAGACCAATTTCAAACTCTTAAATTGTCTAACCATATGAGTGGCAACGACTTTAAAAAAGTTTTGTTCACTCAGGGCGCTAACGGCAATCATTAAACCAAACATAACGACTAAAACCTCTAACTTGAAATACCCCAAATACGATTGATTTGGTAAAACAAAAAGCATCGAAATCAATGCCACAACAAATGAAATTAAAAAGACTTTATCCTTGGTAAAAAATGATTTAATTTTTGCTAACATAATATCCCCTATCAAGCTTTGCTACACGCTCAAATATTGATTATAACCAGTTTAAATAATATTGCAAGCTAAATCATAACAAAGACAAAAAAAAGAGGAAATTTGTATTTCCTCTTCTTGAAATCTCTTAGTTTTTATACTTTGTGATAATCGCATCAATTAAATGATGTGGTACTTCTTCGTATCTAGCAAATTCTCTTTGGAATGAACCACTACCTTGTGTCATCGCTTTTAGATCAATCGTGTATTTAAGCACTTCAGATTCTGGTGCTTCTGCCTCAATAATTTGACCTTCATCGCCTTGTGCCATACCAAGCACACGACCTCGTCGCTTATTCATGTCCCCCATAACGTCACCAACAAATTGGTCTTTTACGGTGATATAAAGCTTCAAGATTGGTTCTAAAATCGTTGGTTGTGCTTGTTTACATGCTTCTTTAAACGCAAGTGATGCCGCTAACTTAAACGATAATTCGTTTGAATCTACTGGGTGATAAGACCCGTCATATAACGTTGATTTTACAAAGATGACTGGAAAACCAGCCAACGGCCCATGTTCAAAGGTTTCTAATAAACCTTTTTCAACGGCAGGAAAATAGTTCTTAGGCACAGCGCCTCCAAACACTTCCTCATTAAATTCAAACGTTTCTGTACTTGGTTCAAAGCGAATCCAAACGTGACCAAACTGTCCAGCACCACCAGATTGTTTTTTATGTTTACCTTCGGCTTCAACTTTCTTTTTGATCGTTTCTCGATAAACAACTTTTGGTTCTTCTTGTTGAACATCCACTTTAAAGACGGTTTTAATTCGGTCTAAAACAAAGTTAATGTGCGTCATACCCAAACCACCAAGTAATTGTTGGTTTGTTTCTTTATTTCTTACAATTTCAAAGGTAGGATCTTCGATATTTAGTCGTTGAAGTGCGTTTGAAATTTTATCTTCATCGGCCTTGTTCTTAGGATTGATTGAGACATAAATGGTTGGTTTTAAGACTTCTACGACTGGGTAGACAATTGGTGCTTTTGGATCTGAAATGGTATAACCTGTGTGTATATTATCCAGTTTTGAGACACAAACGATGTCACCAGCGTGTGCGAGTTCAACGGCAATTTGTGTTTTACCCATTAAACTGAATAATGCCCCAATTTTCTCTTGTTTACCTGTGTCGTGCACAGCAATTTCGATGCCAGTCTTTAACGTCCCTGAGTTAATTTTAACGAAGTTGATTGCCCCAACAAATGGGTCAATGATGGTTTTAAAGACATAGCCTGAGAATGGTTCGTTATCAACCGTATGTCTAATTACTTTCTCTTCTGTTTTAGGATTGATACCTTCAAGTGGTTTTAAAGCGTCAGGTTGTGGTAAAAACTCACTTAACATATTAAGCATTGTTTCTATACCAATATTCTTAGTGGCAGACCCAACGATTAATGGTGTCAATTCACCATTGTAAATGCCCTCTTTTAGTCCACTAGATATTTCATCTTGTGTGATTTCTTCACCACCAAAGAATTTTTCAAGTAACTCTTCACTGGTTTCAGCTACTGATTCTAAAATCAATTCTCTAATTTGCTCGATTTTCGGACGTTTTTCTTCCCAAATTTCAGCATCATTGCATTTATTGCCATCATAAATACGTGCTTTCATCTCGATGACATTGACGAACCCTTCGAAATCCGCTTCGCATCCGATTGGCCAGCAGAAAGGCACTGCCTTCTTACCTAATTTGACACGAATATCTTCTAAAATGTCTTCAAATTTAACGTTTTCTTTATCCATTTTATTGACAAAAATAACGGCAGGAATGTGGTTTTTTCTTATTTCTTTCCATAGTCTTTCTGTCCCAACTTCAACCCCTTTAGAGGCATCAATCACTAGAACAGCGCCCTTAACTACAGATAATGTTTGCTTAATTTCTCCATCTAACTCTTCTGTCCCAGGAACGTCTAAGAAATTGAGTTTAATGCCTTTCCATTCAACTGGAATAAGTGAAGTTGATAAACTCCCAAGTTTTATCTTTTCTTCTTCCATATGATCTGATACCGTGTTTCTTGTTTCTATGCTACCTCGTTGACTAATTTGACCGCTTGCAAATAATAGCGACTCAACAATTGTTGTCTTTCCAGAGCCTAGATGTCCTAGGATGGCAATGTTTCTAATCTGGCTTGTTTCATAAACCTTCATAAATATTCCTCCTTGAAATCGTTTTCACTTCTAACTAAATTATAACATATTAATTAAGCAAACAACAAAACATTTTTACAGCTTTTATGTTATACTCATATTAAGGTGATTAAAATGGAAAAAAGATCAATTCGAATGATCAAATGGTATCAAAAAAATATATCCGCTAATACCCCGCCTAGGTGCCGACATACGCCGACCTGTTCAACGTATGCGATTGGCTGTTACGAGCGTTTTAACTTCGTAAAAGCGACCTATTTAACCTCAAAAAGAGTATTAACTTGCAACCCATTATTTAAACCCAAATACGATCCAGTTCCAGAGAAAAAAACAAAGGTTCCACGTGCTAAATAGCCGATGGAACCTTTTATTATTTTATTTCTTTGTTTTAAGATAAGTCACCAACTTCAATAATTCATTGATGAGCACGGGTATTAACGCTAATGTAAATACATAGATGAAATCCGCAAATTCAAGCATCGTAACCCCAAATGCGTTTTGTAAGAATGGTACGCCAATAACGATTAACTGTAGCAGTACACCTATGACGAGTGAACCAACGAGTTTGGTATTTGAAAATATACCCACCTGAAGAATCGACTTTTTCTCATTTCTCATCGTAAATGAATAGAATAACTGGCTAACGGCTAAGACAACAAAGGCCATAGTTGATGCGTAGATGAAGGCTTCATCACCATGTTTAACTGATGAAATATTTGCAAACGATACGCCTTGTTCTAAAAGACCAATAACAAACGCCACAAGCGTCGTTATACCGATCAATAGACCACCTGTGACTGCTCTAGAAGTTGCACCATGTGCAAAGAATGATTCTTTCTTTGAACGTGGTTTTTCAAGCATAACACCTTTATCACCTGGATCAATCCCTAGTGAAATCGCCGGTAATGTGTCTGTGATTAAGTTAATCCATAAAATTTGGGTTGCTAATAACGGCACTGGCCAGCCAAGAAGGACTGCAAGAAATATCGCAACAATTTCACCTAAATTACAGCTGAGCAAGAAAATAACGGCTTTTTTGATGTTATTGTAGATATTTCGGCCTTCTTCAATTGCCTCAACAATGGTTGAAAAATTATCATCCGTTAAAATCATATCAGAAGCACCTTTTGATACATCGGTTCCTGTGATTCCCATCGCAACCCCAATGTCTGCTGCTTTTAATGATGGTGCGTCATTCACGCCATCACCTGTCATTGACACAATGTTATCATTGGCTTTAAATGCTTTTACAATCTCTACTTTATTATTTGGTGACACCCTTGCAAACACCGACAATTGATTGACTTTTTGAACTCGTTCTTCTTCGGTCAATAAATCAAATTCTTGTCCTGTCATGCATTGTTCTAAACTTTCTGCGATACCAAGTTCTTTAGCAATTGCAAACGCCGTATTCTTATGGTCACCAGTAATCATGACAACTTTGATACCTGCTTGCTTCGCTAGTTTGATTGAATCTTTCACTTCTAGTCGTGGGGGATCAATCATCCCAACAAGCCCAATAAAGACTAAGTGTTGTTCCATTTCTTCGTTTGTTAATATCTCATTAGTCTCTTTATAGGCTACACCTAGTACTCTTAGTGCTTCGTTACTTAAGCTTAAGGTCATTTCAAGCACTTCGTCTTTAACTTCCTTTGTTAATTGAATTTTTTTCCCATCTAACAAGACATAATCACATATAGCCAAGAGTTGATCAACTGCCCCTTTGGTATACACGTGATATTGATTGTTCGTCTCTACGATGGTAGACATGCGTTTTCTAGTAGAGTCAAATGGGAACTCAGCCACACGTGGCATTTGTTGTTCTAGTGTCTCTTTTTCCATTTGATAGGCTTTACCTAGTTCAACTAAGGCAACCTCTGTTGGATCACCTATTGGTTGATTGTCCTTAATCGAGGCATCACTTGAAAGGATAAAAGCCTGTTGCATGAATTTCTCGTCTTCTGAGATTAGATCATCAGAAACACTTTGTCGCTTTTTCCCATACGTATAAAACGTTGTCACGGTCATTTTATTTTGTGTTAAAGTTCCTGTTTTATCAGAACAAATGACGTTAACTGAACCAAGTGTTTCTACCGCTGGTAATTTCTTAACGATCGCATTCTTTTTTGACATACGTGTGACACCAAGTGCAAGAACAATCGCGACGATTGCAGCTAAACCTTCAGGGATTGCCGCTACGGCCAAGCTAATGGCTGTAACAAACATTTCCATTGGGTCATTGCCTTGGAATAAACCTAAACCAAAAATAATCACACAGACCGTCAGTGCGATGATCCCTAGTACCTTACCAAGTTCCTCAAGTCTCTTTTGAAGTGGTGTCAGTTCGTTGGTTGTTTCTTGAAGTATTGAGGCAATCTTACCCATTTCAGTTTTCATACCAGTTGATATGACCACCCCAACGCCACGACCATAAGTGACCAGTGTCGATTGAAACGCCATGTTAATTTGATCACCAAGCGGTGTTTTCTCGTCTGTTGAAACCCAAAATGCGTCTTTCTCAGAGGCAACTGACTCACCGGTTAGCGCGCTTTCTTCAATTTGTAGATTAGAAGATTCAATTAACCTGATGTCTGCAGGCACAAAGCGACCGGCATCCAAAATGACAATATCACCCACACAAACCTCTTTTGAATCAATTTCAATAACAGCACCATCTCTTTTGACTAACGCTTTTGGCGTACTCATGTTTTTAAGTGCTTCAACCGCTTTTTCAGCTTTGTGTTCTTGAAACACACCAATGGCTGCGTTAATCAGAACCACTAAGACAATAATAATGGTATCGGCGTATTCGCTTGCGATTAATGTTAGTATTGCAGCACCGAGTAATACATAGATTAAGACATCGTTTAATTGTTCGAAAAATAAACAAATAATTGATTTGTTCTTAACCGACACCAGCTCATTTTTGCCGTCTCTTTCTAGACGATCACGTGCTTCATCGGTAGAAAGGCCTGTCTTCTCATTTGATTTTACTTCATTTAAAACGTGTTCTTTTGTTTGATTGTAATACATCATAACCACCTCTGTTGAATTTATTATAACAAAAAAGACCATATTTCGAACGAAATATGGTCTTGCATTTCCAAAAATGTAATTCATACCCGGGATTTCTCCGTCGTGACGAGTATGAAATAAAGCGTATGCTACTCCCCATAAATAATATGGATTAAATTGTACGATAATAAGTATAGCAAATTAGAAACCTTATTTCAAGTCGTTAAATTCTAATTGTATTTTCTTTTTATCTTGTTGCATCTTGATGACCTTTTGTCTTGTGAATGCTTCTCTTTCCTTTTCTTCGAGCGATTCAGTAATAAACTTAATGTTCGCTTCAAATCTTGGAATCACCACATTTTCAAGTGCGTTTGCTCTTTTTTGAGATTTTCTAATCGCATTAGCGAGCCGGTAGGTTGCGTTATCAATTTCAGCTAACTTCACCGTTAAGAGTCTTACCTTAATGAAACATTTATACGCATAGTCAAACTTCGTATTCGTATGTCCAATCCCGTAAGTGAGTCTAACGACTTCTTCATTGTAAGTAATTTTTGGAATTTCAACACCCATCACACTACGGTAACTGATTTCTAACCCGGTAGTAATCGGAATTGACTTTGCAATATCAGAAACAATACCAAGTGTAATGTTTGCTTCTTGAAGTGCTCGATACGCTTCTTTATACGTGTCAGACAACTCTTCACGAACCAAACGAACGTCTGAAATTAATGTCATCATTTCTCTAATTAAAATATTACGTTTGCGGTCCATCAACTCGTAGCCTTTTTTGGCAAGTTGATGTGATTTTTGTAATTGCATCAAGTTTCCTTTGGTTGGAAATACTTGTTGGTTACTCATATCTTGCGTCTCCAGCTAAGGTTTTAATGATTGGTTTGTTGTGTATATGGAAACGTTCGACCGCGCGTTCGTGATTGTAATAAGCACTGATTAACTTGTCATCAATTCGGTTTAACTCTTCTTTTGGAAGCACGGATAAGAGATCCCATCCTAAATCGAGTGTATCGATGATGGAACGGTTGGTTTCAAACCCTTGTCCGATGAAATACTTTTCAAATAGTTTACCAAAATCCATGTACATTTTATCAATAGAAGATAATTCATCCTCGCCAATAACCGATGCTAAGCTTCTTGCGTCTTGAACCATCGCATAAGAGGCAAACAATTGGTTTGCAACCGATTGATGATCTTCTCTGGTATAACCAGCACCAATCCCGTCTTTCATCAAACGTGATAAGGATGGTAGAATGCCCACTGGTGGGAAAATACCCACTTGATTTAAATCTCTTGATAAAACAATTTGTCCTTCCGTAATGTAACCTGTCAAGTCAGGCACTGGATGCGTAATGTCATCGTTTGGCATGGTTAAGATCGGTATTTGAGTCACCGAGCCCCCATCTTTTTTAACAATACCGGCACGTTCATATAAAGAGGCTAAGTCAGAGTATAAATACCCTGGGTAACCTTTTCTACCTGGAATCTCACCTTTACTACTTGAAAACTCACGAAGGGCTTCGCAGTAAGCCGTAATATCGGTTAAGATAACTAAAACGTGCATGTCGTGTTTGTAAGCCAAATATTCGGCTGCAGTTAATGCAAATCGTGGCGTTAAGATACGCTCAATGATTGGTTCGTTCGATAAGTTTAAGTACATAACTACCTTACTCATGACGCCTGCTTCTTCAAACGAACGTCTAAAGTAATCGGCAACGTCATTCTTGACACCCATTGCTGCAAATATCACGCAAAAGTCATCGCCTTTGGATTCGTGAATTTTCGCTTGTTTTACAATTTGAACCGCTAATTCGTTATGAGGCATCCCTGAGCCTGAAAATATTGGTAATTTTTGACCACGAATCAACGTGGTTAATGAGTCAATTGAGCTCACACCTGTTTGGATGTAATCTCTAGGGTAGATACGAGATACTGGGTTAAGTGGAATCCCATTGATGTCTCTTTTTTCGTCAACAAAGACATCCCCAAGTCCATCAATCGGATAACCTGAACCATTAAACGTGCGGCCTAAAATTTCTTTTGACAACATCGCTTCAACTGGGTGACCAGTAAATTTTGTTTTTGTATTGGTTAGTGATAAATCGTGTGTGCCTTCAAACACTTGAATCGCGACTTTTTCGCCTTCAATTTGAACGACTCTGCCATAACGCTTACCACCATTTTGTAAACGGATTTCAACCATTTCTTCAAAACCAACGCCTTTAACACCATCAAGGAATACTAAAGGACCGTTAATTTCATCTAAACCAATGTATTGTAGATTCATAAACACCTCTCCTTTTAATGTATTTGCTTGATTGTTTGATCGATCAAATCTTCGTAAGTATCAAGTTTACTTAAGTCGTTGTTTGCCACATCGTATTTCATTTTAATCACTTGTTCATATAAACCAGACTCAGTTAACATGTTTAACGATTTGCCGTCTTCGATGAATTTTTTAGACTGTTTATATAAATAGAGAATGACGTCCATCATTTTTAATTGTTTTTCAAGAGGGACATACGTATCTTCTTTATGAAATGCGTTTTGCTGTAAGAAACCTAAACGGATGACTTTTCCAATTTCGATAATCAATTTTTGATCATCCGGTAATACGTCACTACCGATTAATTTCACAATTTCTAATAATTTGTTTTCCTCAGAAAGCAAATGCATGATTTGTTGTCTGTTTTCTAAGAAACGTGGGCTGACGTTTTGGTCATACCACTTAGTCAAGTCACTGATGTAATCCGAATAACTTGTGTTCCAGTTGATGGCTGCGTAGTGTCTTTGATAAGCCAATTGTTTATCAAGTGCCCAAAAACTACGAACAAAGCGTTTCGTGTTTTGTGTCACCGGTTCAGAAAAATCCGCACCTTGTGGTGATACCGCGCCAATAATCGAAACAGAGCCTTTTAAATTTGATAAGGTTTCAACGTAGCCTGCGCGTTCATAGAATTGTGAGATACGGCTAGGTAAGTACGCCGGAAACCCTTCTTCTGCTGGCATTTCTTCTAAACGACCTGAGATTTCTCTTAATGCCTCAGCCCATCTTGAGGTTGAATCGGCCATGACAGCGACGTTGTAGCCCATATCACGATAATATTCTGCAATTACCACACCCGTATAAATGCTGGCCTCACGAGCAGCCACAGGCATGTTTGATGTATTCGCAATCAACACGGTACGTTCTAATAATGGTTTGTTGGTTCTTGGGTCAATCAGTTCTGAGAATTCTTCTAATACTTGAGTCATCTCATTACCGCGTTCCCCACAACCAACGTAGACAATTAAATCCGCATCACACCATTTTGCAAATTGGTGTTGCATCATTGTTTTTCCTGTTCCAAACCCACCTGGTACAGCGGCAGCTCCACCTTTTGCAATCGGAAACAGCGTGTCAATCACGCGTTGCCCACTGATGAGCGGTTCTGAAATTGGTAGACGTTTCGAGACAGGTCTTGGTGTTTTAATTGGCCATTTTTGGACCAACGTTAACTCTTTGATTTCATCTTTATTGGTCTTAACTTTAACAACCACGTCATGGATTTTGTATAAACCGTCTTGTTTAACTTCGATGACCGTACCTGAACAATCTTTTGGCACCATCAAGCGGTGCTCGATTGATAAAGTTTCATTAACAAGTCCGTAGATTTGGCCAAATGATACCTCATCGCCAACTTTAACAGTCAACTTAACTTCCCACTCAATGTTTCTGTCTAAGGCTTCGACATCACTGCCCGTAGGTATGTAAATACCTGAGGTTGCTGCGATTGTTTTTAATGGTCTTTCGATACCATCAAAAATATTTTTAATCAACCCTGGTCCTAAAAGTGCGGAAATAGGTTCGCCTGTTTGATACACAGGTTCTCCCACACACAACCCGGTGGTTGATTCGTAAACTTGAATTGTCGTCGTTGTTTTACTAATGGAAATAACCTCACCTAAAAGTTTGCTTTTTCCCACATAAACCATTTCAAGCATTTGAAAACTAACGGCGTTTTTAACGGTAACCACAGGCCCGTTAATTGAATAAATGACATTAGCCATTTGGGTCACCTACTTTCTAATGTATAAGTTTGAATTCTCAAAGAACCAAGTCATACGATCATTTAATTTTTGATCAATGGTTTCGTCAAATTCAAGCTTCTTATCTGCAATTGTTAAGATGTATCCACCAATTTTGATTTCATTTGAGTAAACGATTTTCCCATTGGTTTTGTAACGTCTTGTGATAAGTTCTTCTAATATTTTGTCTGAAGATTTAATATGAAAAATCAATGCTAGTTCTTCATATGAAGCAGTACTTGCTTGAAGTTTAGATAGCATTAAGTTCTCATAACTCTTCGTTTTTGTAAAAATAAGTAGTTTTGATGTGGCTTCTTCAAAAATGGAATCCACCATTTTTTTACGCTCAACAATTAAGCTTTCATCGTATCGAAAACCAATACTATTGATTTTGTCTTGGTATTCGACTTGCACATCTTTTAGCGCTCGACTCATTTCTAATTGTTTTTTTATTTGCACGTCTTCTTTAATCTTTTTCATGCCTTTGTTGTAAATTTGATCAATCTCTTTTCTGAGTTGAGCTATTTTTTCATCGGCCTTTTGGTTAATTGATTTCTCTAAATACTTTTGTAACTGATCTTCATTAAAATATCCCAATTTTAGTCACCTCACAACTTAACGCCGATGGCTTCAGAAACGTATTGGTCGATTGCTTGACCAATGTTTTCCGATCCATGACGATCCGGAATTTCGACAATGAGTTTACGACTTTGAGTGAGTTTTAACTCTGATATTTCATCAGGTGCGAGTTCCACCAGTTTTGTCGTGACTAAAATAACACCAATGGTATTATCCTCTAGTGCAGTTTCTAGTGCGTATAAAAACTCTTTTTTTTCGTGAACAACAACACCTTCGATGCCTACAAGTCTAAGCCCTACTTCTGTGTCTACATTGTCGCTTAATAAGAAAAATTTCATTCAAATCATCCTTCGTTATTATAGTTTGTTGATAATTAAAATTGATATAAGTAATCCGTAAATAGCTACCCCTTCACCAAGTGCAACGAAGATTAATGATTTACCAAAGTTCTTTTCATTTTCTGAGAAGGCACCAATTGCTGCTGGTGCTGCAGCTGCTACGGCAATACCCGCACCTAGTGCAGACATCCCGGTTGCTAAGGCAGCCGATAAGAACCCAAGGCCTTGAGCCATTGTCCCTGTCATTAAGTCAACGGCTGTTTCTGTTTCAGCAGCCATTAATTGATTTTGGAATAACAATTGAAATCCAAAAATAAACGCAACAACGCCAAAGAAACCAAACACGTGTCCAAATAATCTTCTTTTTGCTGAGACAACGCTAACTCTACCTCTAAATACTTTGATTAAAGGTAGTGAGATTAATACGATTAAAACTAGTGGTAAAAACCATTCCATAAAATTTAACATTTTCTAATATCCTCCAAATTAATTATTTAATGCGTTAAACGCAATACCGTCACCTTTATAGTAACGTGAAAACATTTCATAAAACTGTAAACGTAACACTTGAATACCAACAATCATGCCCTCAAGTGCCATAACAAATAAGTTACCAAAGATCATAACGATCCAACCAGCGTCACCGACCATTGACATTAAGCTCGTGACCACAAGCATCATACCGGCGTGAGATAAAATAAACCCACCCACACGTAAGAAACTCATTGTATTTGTTACGTAAGATAATGCGATTTCAAACAGTTCAAAGAACGCTTCAACGAAGAATCCTCCAAAGCCATTTGGAAACATTTTGTGGTGATGTACACGTCGTTCAATTGGTTCTTTTAAGAAAATAACCAAGAACGGAAGCCCCACAAATAATGATATCGTAATCGGATTTAACACTGGAATGCCTAGGCCAAATTGTAGTGCCACAGCAACGAGTACAAACCCGTAAAATAGTAAACCTGCTAAGCCATTATGTGAACAGAAAAATTCAACAAAATCTTTCTTCTTATAAAGCGTTACTAAGTTTAATATCATGGAAATCACAATTAAAACTGCCCCAATGGCAATGGCACTAATCAGTAGTGTCATCGTAAAATCAGCATCCATAATGTGAATCGGCTTATGCGATAACCCTAAGACATCGGTGTATAGAGGCGTAAGCAATTCTTCATCGCCAAACACTGACCCGTATAAGAGCCCGAAAATAGCACTTGATAACCCAATGCGAATACCAATTGCCCCAAGACGCATGCCTTTATATTTATAAGCTAAAAAGCCTAAAAGCATTAAGACAAGTCCTTGTCCTAAATCACCAAACATCATACCAAAGAGTAATGAATAAGTAATTGCAACAAATGGGGTTGGGTCTAATTCACCATACGATGGCAAACCATACATCTCAACAAACATGCCAAATGGTTTTGAAAACCATCCGTTTTTTAGTTTCGTTGGTGGCGTAATCCGTTTATCACCATCAGCCTCTTGTACTTCAATTTCTAAATCTTCGATACCATCAAATGCTTGTTTGAATGCTTCGATGTGTTGTTCTTCAATAAAGCCAGTGATTGTAAATTTATCACCTAAACCAACGACGTACTTCTTTGATTCAAATAGTCGGTTTAAGAATAACAGTTCCCCTTTGATGTAGGCTAATCGGTTTTGACAACCATCCGTAATTGAACAAATGTCATCTTTATAAGACGTGATTTGTTTTCTAGCCGAATCGATTTCCGATTCTAATGCTTCAATCGCTTCTTTTGGTGTGCCTTTTACAAAATCTGGGATAAAGATACGTTCGAAGAATAATGATGAGAAGATGTTGTCGACTTCTCTTTTGTATTCTTCGGTTGTAAAATACATACACCAACTGTAGTTTTGATCGTATGAGAACGATTTAAACACAAATGGTCTTGATTGGAAAAACTTTAATTTTTCAACGCTGTCGTTTGGTAGTCTACCTAAACGAATAAAAATGTATTCACATGCAAACAAATCATCTAGGGCAACATCTAAGCTAATCAAGTTTTTTACTTGAATGAGTGTATTTTCATACTCTCTGATGTGCTGTTCTAAGTCCTTGATGCGGTTCTTTTCACCCTCAAGTGACCGTTTGACTGTTTGCATATACTCAAACATTTCATTTAAATTGTACTCGGCGTCTTTGATTTCATCGTTAGGTAAGTTTAAATCGTATTTAACTTCAATGTCTTTTAAATCCTGTAACATCGTTTGACATGGGTTTTCTGAGACAAACGAGGTAAGTCCACGAACCCGTTCAACGAATTCGGTAGCTAAGACAGGATGAAAATTCTTTGTGTCTATAAACTTGGTTAATACCCGATCTAAATTACTAACATTAGAGGTCATATCGACGAGTTTTACTTTTGCTATACTCATAATTCCTCCTAATAAATAAGCATTTGCTTGATTTCATTTTCATCCACTTTATAGCGAATACCTTCAATGATGTTGATAATATTTTCAATTTCAATCTCACTCAGGATTACAAATGCAACGTAAACCTTGGGTACTTCAGTCGAAAAATACATCATCTTTTTGGCCAAATCATACTTGATTTTACCAGCGTAATATTCGACATACACATAGTCTTTATCATTTGTAAATCGTTGGTATTCTGAGGTTGATAAGTATTTTAAAATGGTATCTGGATCTGACAACTGTATGATTTCATCCATTTTTCGTTCACTAATGCGTGAATATTCTTGGATTAAAACATTTTTTATTGTAATCGGATCTGCCTTATAAAACTTCTTCAAACGGTAAACTTTAATGATGTTACCAAGTTCAATTCTTGTTTCATAAATGCTTTTAAGATCACTTTTCAACTTACCGCTATAGTGCTGATTAATTCGTCTAAATGCTTCTTTGTAATAATAAACTTCTAATTCATGTTCAATGTCTAAATAGCGAATCATGTCTGGGTTTTTTGTATAGAAAGGTTTTAAAATTTTCTCAAAGTCAGACTTTTCAACCGCGGCCATTAAATCATCAAACGAGGTCGACTTGATGATTTTCTCCAAATCAACGTCGGTATGCACATTAAAGAATAATGGCAACTTACCTCTGGTTTCATCCGATTCTTTTGCGATCAGTGATCTTAGCGCGGATAAAATAATCTCGTTTTCTTGTTTAACGATATTTAATTGGTAAAACTCTGCATCTTTTGAGTAGACGAGTTTCATTAACTTTAATACACGATCAAATGCGTTCTTACGAATAAGTGCTTCTAATTGACCACGGTGTATTGACGTTTCTTGAACGTCTTTTAAGATTGTTTCGTAGTTTTTTTGTTTTTTCAAGTACGAAACAAGATCTGGTAATGAATGGAGTTTTGTTAATCGGTCGTAATCGTCTTCTTTTAAAAAGTTTCCATACAAAGACTTTGCCTTAGCTATTATTGCATTATTAGCCCATGAGCTCATAATTAATCAATCCTCTCATGAAATCACTTCTCACAAAACGCTACGATTTCGTTGATCCATGTTTCTCTATTTTCTTCGTACGTACGAGTCATCTCATCAAGCACTTGTTTAAATTGAAGGCTTTCGGTACTTTGTCTTGTGTAAAGCTGAGCTTCGTATTTCGATCTGGCTTCTAAGACGGCTTGATCGACTTCAAGCTTCATTTGTTTTAATAATTCTTTTTGATCCGATTTAATTCGTTCGTCAATGTTTGCTTTTTCTTCTTTTAGTTCTAACACTCTGTTTCTCGCTTTTTTGTCAAGTTCAATTGTGTTTTTTATGACGGATGTATGCATTGATTTCACCTTCTTCTTCTAAAAAAATAAAACAAGGGTCTATGATTAATAGGCCCTTGCAAATAAAACAGTTTGAGTTGCTTGTTTATTTGTAACAGGACACACGGTTGTGATTAATGGTTCATCGATTAAGATCACTCTTGCGGTAGCTGCTGTATCTTGTTTGATGATTAATTCAGCTTCTTCGCCTGAAATACTCATCTTGATATAGCCACCTTTTTCGATTAATGTTTTAAATTCCTCGTATGTGTTTGCCACATACGTATTATTTTCTACATGTTTTAATGCATTTTGATAGAGCGTCTCATGCATGTCTTTAAGGACATTTGGCATTTTCTCTACCAATTCATCAATCTTTATTTGGACTTTGTTTCTGTCATGTCTTGTGGTGATGGTCACGCAGTTGTTTTCTAAGTCTCTTGGACCGATTTCAACTCTGACTGGAACACCCTTCATTTCATATTCAGAAAACTTCCATCCTGGTGATTTATTCGAATCATCAACTTTTACTCTAAATCCAGCTTTCTTCAAGTCTTCATAGACTTGATTGGTAGCTGTTTGTACCACTTCTTTATTTGATTGGATTGGAATAATGATGATTTGTGTTGGAGCAACGTAAGGTGGTAATACTAACCCTTCATCGTCCCCGTGCACCATAATTACCGCACCAATCAAACGTGTCGACACTCCCCATGAGGTTTGATAGACGTGTTTGATTTTCGAGTCTTGATCTTGGAACTTAATGTCAAATGCTTGAGCGAATCCTTGCCCAAAGTAATGTGACGTTCCTGATTGAAGTGCCTTTCCATCGTGCATTAATGCTTCGATGGCGTAGGTTTCTTCTGCGCCTGCAAATTTTTCTTTCTCGGTCTTTCTTCCAGTTACAAATGGAATCGCGAGTAAATCCTTTCCTAGGTTTTCATAGATTTGAAGCATGTCAAGTGTTTCTTTTTTGGCTTCTTCTTCGGTTCTATGAATGGTATGGCCTTCTTGCCATAGGAATTCCTTTCCTCTTAAAAATGGTCTGGTTGTTTTTTCCCAACGGACCACGGAACACCATTGATTGTATTTCTTTGGTAGATCTCGATAGGAACTGACTATTTTAGCGTAGTGTTGACAAAACAACACTTCTGAGGTTGGTCTAATGATTAGTTTTTCTTCTTGTTCGTCTTGATTTTTTGTCGTCATGAATGCCGTTTCAGGTGCGAAACCATCCACGTGGTCTTTTTCTTTTTGAAAGAGTGATTCAGAGATGACCATTGGCATGTAGACGTTCTCATGTCCAGTTTCTTTGAATCTCGTGTCTAAGAAGGATTGGATGTTTTCCCAAATTGCATAACCATAAGGACGGTAAATAATAAACCCTTTGGCATCGGAATAGTCCATGAGTTCAGCTTTTAAACATAGATCCGTATACCACTGAGCAAAGTCAACGTCTCTTGATGTAATTGTCTCAACTAATTTTTGTTTCATTACTCGTCACCTTCGACTAACACCGTGTAGTCACCTTCAAACATAATTTTTCTTTCACTGTATAGTCTGCCAAGTGCACGTTTAAATGCTTTTTTTGACATACCAAACGTTTCTAAGATTTCCTTTGGATCGGAATCGCTATTGAAACGTATCTTTTTATTTGCTTTGATGTATTTAAAAATCACTTCTGCGTCTTGATCCATGACTTTTTCTTTGGTTTCAATTAAAGATCCGTTGTAGTCAAATGGATTTACCCTTTGAATACGAACATTCACCTTTTGGCCCATACGTAGTGCTTCTCTAACTTGGGTTTGATGAACAAAGATTAAGTGATTGCGGACAGAAAGCAGGTTATACCCTTCGTTACCCACGTGAATGACATAAGCGTCAATTCGATCGGTTGCACTTAGTTTTTCTTCGGTATTGACGTCAACATCATATTTGTTTAACGGTTTTGCCGTCAAACGGTTTTTGTGTCTTAAAATACAGTAAAGCATATCGCCTTTTACTGGCCATTTATCAAAATCATAAGGAAGGAAATCTTTGGAAACAAGCATATCTTTTGATATCCCGTTATCAACAAACACACCGAGGTCATGATTGATTTCTTTTACCATCACAAACCCTTTTTGTTTGACTGTAATAACAGGCGTAGACAGCGTTGCTGCAAGTCTTGCTTTATTATCGAAATACAAAAAAGCATCGACGGTTTCTCCGTCTTTTAATTCTTTATGATTTGTTTCATTAAAGTGTAGAAACACATCTTCTTTACCGTCGGTTAACATATAACCGATGTCGGTTTTTCTTTTGACATCTAATTGATTGATATCACCAATATTTAACATAGTATCACATCCTATAATATTATATCACATTTCTAGTGGTTTTTGGCTTTCCTTGTAATTGATAAATCCAAGGCCGATTAAGGCAATAATACCAACAATTACGTAAAACGACTGATAGCCGTAAAAGTCAGTTACATAGCCACCAACTACTGTGATGATTGCTGTTAATAAACTTCGAAACGAGGAATACAGCAAAATTCCTAACGTCAGATTTTTCGAGCTGGTTATTTCAGTCATATATCGAATGGAAATATAGAGTATCCCACCCATTGAAATACTTCTAGAAGCAGATATGATGATCATAGCTACTAGAGGCAGTCCAAAACCGTATGAAAAGTATCTAATGGCATTCATAATGGCCATTAAAATCAATATGTTTTTGGTTTTAAATAAATGACCAAATTTCGACAAAATGAATAATACTAATATCTCACCAATGATGAAATAAAATGTAATCCATCCAAACGCATCAGTTTCGACCCCTAAGGTTTCGAAATACACACCTAAAAACGCATCGGCACCAAAAATGGTTCCAAGTAGTATGATGTAATACATCGCAAAAAGCAAATAACGTTTATTTCTAACTAAAGATTTGAGATCACTTTTTTCATTTAAATCAAGATCACTCGATAAATCAAGTGGTTTCATCCAGTGGATTAAAACACCTGTGATAACGAAGAAGAAACCTGCCAAATAGAATGTCGTCCCATAACCATAAAGTTTGATTAAATACCCAGCCGCTAACGTGCCTAAGGCATAGCTTAGTGAACCATAGAGCCGGATGTTACCGTATTGGAACCCATTGGCTTTTGAAAAGATTGATGTGAACCCATCTAACATGATGTAGAAAGGCTGTCCTGCAATCGCAATCATGATGGTTATAATCACAATTGCCTCAGTTGAAGTTCTGCCAATCAACAGCACAATCATTAAAGCTTCTATGATTGTCAAAATTCGTAAAAATAGCCGATTTGAATTCACATTTTTTGAAAAGTGACTCCAAATCGGATTTACAAATATTGCGATTAAAGGAAGTATCATCATAATAACGCCTAGTTCTTTGTTTTCTACACCAATACTTGATAAATAAAGCGCAAAAAAAGGATAGAACATCGAATCCCCTATAAACCGTATAAAATAAGTCATTTGGTACTTATTTAATTCTTTCACGTTATCACCATAATTATTATACACAAAATTCTATTATTATATAGTCTTTTTTAAAAAAAGATTAATTTAAACGCTATCATGGAAATCTAATATCTAACTTACCTCAATAAGTACATATTTTATAACAACTTAATATCTCTTTTAATCCATCTTGGTATGATCTAACTGATAATCTCCAAACAAAAAAAGACACCTAATCATTCGGATTAGGCGTCTTAAATTAGTTATTTATGCATTTTCTATCGCTTGATTATATTCATTGTATCGCTTAATTAATAGGGATGTAATAAATTCTACCATCGGGTTCATATCCTTCGTCTCTTTGAATAAATCAAGTGCTTCGAAATATGCGTTCCGCTGGTCTGTAGAAATCGAAATTGGAAGATAGTTATGCTTCATTAAATAGTAATTCATAACTAGTCGTGCTAATCGACCGTTACCATCAATAAATGGATGAATTTTTGATATGCCAAGGTGCGCATAGCAGGCTAATTCAATTGCATTGCCTTCAAAGTCATCGAGTCTTGCCATATACTTTTTCATTCGATCATAGACTTTAATGTGATCTGGTGGTTGATGTGTTTTACCAATTAACCCAACGTTTACTTGACGATATAAGCCTCCGGCCATAATGCCATCTAACAGGACTTGATGAATGTCTTTTAGTAATTCCTCAGTCATTGGTTTATCCTGATTTACTGCGTTTAACACTAGCTCATAAGCTTTTAGATGATTGAGTAGTTCTTTTTGTTCACATTCACTTCGATTGGTCAAAGTCTTGGCAAGATTAAGTGTGTAGGCCTCATCTAAAGTGATGCTGTTTTTACCTTCAATACTCACGGCATCGTGCGCATACTTAATACTAAAATCCTTGGAAATCTTTTGTTTTACTTCCTCTTTTACATCATCGATGATGTTCAAGAGGTGCTTTTTCTCTGTTTCAAGTAATCCTTTTTCCATAAATTTTCCACTCCCATTCTATATTGTCATTATACCAATAAAAGCGCTATCATTCAACACTAAAAAAAGAAAAAATGAGAATATATAACTATACGCTCATTTTCAATTAGTGTGATAATATTCGCTTTAAAAATTGTTTTGTACGTTCTTCTTGTGGGTAGTTAAAGATTTCATCAGGTGTACCCGATTCTAAAATAACGCCTTGGTCCATAAATAAAACGCGATCAGACACATCTTTAGCAAAACCCATTTCATGGGTAACGATGACCATTGTCATTCCTTCTTGAGCTAATGTTTTTATGACGTTTAGCACATCAATTACCATTTCTGGGTCGAGTGCTGAGGTTGGTTCATCAAATAGCATCACCTTAGGTTCCATACAAAGCGCTCTTGCGATTGCTACTCTTTGTTTTTGTCCACCAGATAATGTTTTAGGGTTCGCACTTATAAAGTCTTTCATCCCTACTTTTTCTAAATACTTAACAGCTCTTTTTTTAGCTTCATCTGGCGATAAACCTAACACCTTGATTGGCGATAGTGTACAGTTATCTAAGACGCTTTTATTATTGAATAAATTAAAGGACTGAAAAACCATCCCCATACGTTCTCTTAGGTGATTGATGTCTGTATTCGGATCCATTAAGTCAGAATCTTCAAAGTAAATGTGACCTTGATCTGGTTCATTTAATAAATTTAGACATCGAAGTAGTGTCGTTTTACCACTACCAGAAGATCCAATTAAGGTGATCACTTCGCCTTCATTAACATCTAGATTAACGTCATTGAGAATGACTTTTGGACCAAAACTCTTTTTAAGGTTTTGAACACTTATTAATGTACTCATAGGTTCGCCTCCCCAGTTTGACTCATGCGTCTAGACAAATAGTTGATTAATTTAGAAGACAAGTATGTGAGAATCAAATACATAATTGCTGCAATCATGAAAGCTTCTAAGAAACGATATGATTCACTCGCAGATTGTCTAACCGCATAGAATAAATCGACCACACTAATGACACTAAGCACCGCGGTATCTTTTAAATTAACTACAAACTCATTACCAATACCAGGTAGTGCATTCTTAATGGCTTGCGGCCACATGACGTGACGCATCGCTTGAGATTTTGTCATACCAACCGAACGCGCAGCTTCCATTTGACCGACGTCTAAACTTTCTAACCCCCCACGTAACACTTCTGAGATGTAGGCGGTTGTGTTTAGTGTTACAATAATTAGACCTGCAGGTAGTGGCGCCCACCACGAAAAAAGATTGGCCTGTGCTACCCCATAAAAAATGATCATCGCTTGAACAATCATCGGTGTGCCTCTAAAGACTGTCACGTATAGAACGGCAAATTTTTGCCCGATCACCTTGAGTATTTTAATCACTAAGGTATCTCTTTTTTTATCCACTTCTAGTGTTCGAAAACCTGTAAGTCCTATGGCAAGGAAAAACCCGCCTACTGTCCCAACAACAGACAGTAAGACGGTAATGCCTAGCCCAAATAAAATGACTTTGTAGTAAGTAACAAAAAGATAAATTAATGTTTTGAAAAACTCACCTTGATCCGGTAACGACATTAATAAATCGTTCATCTTAGTTTTGTCTTTCTAGTGCAGCTGTCATCCAGCCATTTCTTGTTTCAACTGAGATACCCGCTAAAACGGTGTTGATTGCTTCTAACAAATCCGTATCTCTTTTTCTTAAAGCAACCGCAGTCGTCACGTCTTCTTCTGCGACTTCAAATCCATTTTCACCTGTAAATGCCACGTAAGTTAAATCACTATTTGCTGCTGTGATTGATTGTGCCACAGGCAACTCAGCAATAAATAAGTCAGCTTGTCCACTTCTTAAGGCTTGTGTGATTGCCCCGTAAGACTCAAGCGCTGTTAATTTTGTCACGTTTGGAATTTGATCGATTAAATCGTTTTGTAAGGTACCTAATTGAGCCACCGCACGTTTACCTGAAAGATCATTTAGTGAGGTTGCATTAACCAAGCTTGACGTTTTTTGAACCACAATCACTTGTTCGCTACGATAGTACTCATTAGAGAAGTTGACCGTTTTTGCGCGTTCTGAGGTTGGACTCATACCCGCAATAATTAAATCGATTTGATTGGCTTGTAAAGCTTGAATTAAGCCGTCCCAATCAATTGCTTTAATGACTAACTCTAAGTTGAGCTCTTCTGCAATTCTTCTGGCAACAACAACGTCATAACCATCGACATAAGCCCCTGGCTGACCATTTAGTGGGACTGTAAACTCATTTTGAGTTTGAGTCATCCAGTTGTAAGGTGCGTAAGCCGCTTCAAGTCCAACCGTTAGCGTGTTACCTTCAGTTAGATCAAATTGTTCGCTAGAGCCACAAGCACTTAGCAAACCAAACGATAATAATACTGTGAATAATAAAAATACTTTTCTCATCTTTGTGAGACCTCCTAGTTAATTTTCAAACAAAAAAAGCGTCCATTGGACGCTTTATCACATGAAATAATTAAAAATTATAATCTCACGTTAGCGCCTCTACATGTTGATGTAGGAGTGTTATAAGTATTTCTTATAACCCCATGAATTAAATATGCCTATTTATTCATTCGGCGATGGTTACCTTTCAAACGTGTCGTCACATGCCTGCTCGACGTTTTACTCATTTGCATCGCTGCCTCTAAACTTTTTTTGTTTGACACTATATTAGCCCACATGAAGTAATATGTCAACAAATTAAAATAAATATTGTCATGAAAACGCTTATATTATTTGAAACAAACAAAAAAGGAACTTTTCAGTTCCTTAAATGTACCTTGTCAATTGAAAAATTATACTTTACGAATTGACGCAGCTTGTGGGCCACGGTCACCGTCTTTAACTTCAAATTCAACTTGGTCGCCTTCTGCTAATGACTTATAGCCATCTGCTTGGATAGCGCTGAAATGAACGAAAACGTCTTTACCTTCTGATGTAGAGATAAATCCGTAGCCTTTTTCAGCATCAAACCATTTTACTTTACCTGTCATGAAATGTGTACTCCTTACTTAAAAATTCAACATCGATTTTGATGTCTACTGGTATTATACACTATTAAAATATTTAAAACAAGGGCAATCCTAACTATTTTTAAAATATTTTTATTTCTGTTGTTCTCGTTCTTCAATTGTTGAAACTATTTTTCGATAAAACGGCTCATCAATCTTGTAAAATTTCACATAAATTAGAAAACTAAAAATAATGAGAATTAACGGAATGATCAACATCATGGTCTTAATGAGTAAGATTCCCTCTGTTCTAACCTCAGAGGCACTCGTTGCCTCATTGATACCGGATAAAATTGCCGTTACTAAAACGACCCCACTAGCGATTGCACCTGATAACTTATTAATGAATGGTTGAACCGAAAAGCTCACCGATTCATTTCTTCTTCTTAATTTGTAGTGACCATACTCAACCGTATCCGATAAAAAAACAAGAATTAATAATTGTAGATACCCTTGTCCAAAAAATAACAACAAGGCAGCTAGACCAACGTAGATGATGTTGGTTGGCAAGAAATAAAATAGTAAATAACCAATAATCACTAGAAACGTTGAATAACGATACAGCTGTTTTCTTGAAAAGCGTTTAGAAAAATAGCTAAACGAACCTAGAGCAATGATTTGCGAGACCCCTAAGATGACGCCAAAGATTGAATATAGCCCCTCATTATTCATGACATATTTAAAATAGTGTAACCCAAAGGAGGTCGTAATCATATACCCCGTCATGAACATTGTCATTGCTAACGCCGTTATCATCAATTGATCGTTTTTAAACAAGATATAAAACATCTCTTTGACTTTGGTTTTCTCTCGTATTTTGTAGGTATTCTTTTCTTTTACATAATATAAGGTAACCAATTGAAAGATAACCATCACCCAAACAACGAGTAACGCAAACATAAAATAACCTAAAATCAAATTATCATCAAATAAACGGCTAAACAAATTGGTTAATGGGACGATGCTTCCAACCACAAAGAACAAACCAATGTTGGCAAAAATCCTTGCGCTAGCCCCTATTTTTTCTTTTTCTTTAGAGTCATTTGAAAGCGCTGGCATCATCGACCAGTAGGCAATGTCATTCATCGTATAGAATATCTCCCAAAACAAATACGCGACAAAAAAGCTGACATATAGTAATAATCCCTTTGGTTTGATTGGAAAGAAAATTAGAAGCGTTGCGATGGCTGAGCCAATCAATCCGATTAAAATCCACGGTTTAAATTTTCCCCACCTTGTCTTTGTGTTATCGACAACAACCCCCATAAATGGGTCATTAAACGCATCAAACACCCTGACAACCACAATCAGTACGGTAAATACACCTAAACTTTGGTTGGTTAAATCGAGGACATCGGTTAAATAAAAGGTTAAATACATCGAGATTAGCGTATAAACCATATCTCTGCCTAAAGTACCAATACCGAAACTAAGGACGTTTTGATTTTTCATAGCCCACCACCAATGATTAAGGCTTGATAAGGCATCAGTTTGTGTTTTAAAACCGTCTCGTAATTATTAATCAAAATTTGACTACGGTGTAGCGCCATTTTTTTGACCTTATTGGTTAGGTTTATGACAACAAGTAGTTTTTTGTCTTGGTAAGTTCGTTCAAACCCAAGGACGCCTTTGGGTGTTTTGATAAACGAAATCGTCCCTTCAACCAATGGTTTATTCTCTTTTCTAACGTTGATCATCTTTTTATAATATTTCAAGACGGATTTTTCTTGTATCATTTGGCTTTTAACGTTAATGTCTTTTTGGTTTGGGTTGATTGCTAACCAAGGGACTGCTTGACTAAAGCCTTCCGAGGTGTCCCACTGCATGGGTGTTCTTGCGTTATCTCTTGAGCTGGTTTTTATCATCTTGAATAGGTATTTCTTAGGAATTCTTAGTTTTCGACCAATTTCATAAATCCGTTTGGATTCGGTATCTTTGAACTGATCCATTTGAGTAAAATCGAAGTTGGTCATCCCGATTTCTTGACCTTGATAAATGAATGGGGTCCCTCTTAAAGAAAGTAGGAGTGTTGATAACATGGTTGCACTATAATAGTGATACCGTTTATCACCGAACCGGTAGACACTTCTTGGTTGATCGTGGTTCTCAAAATAATTTGCGTTCCAATCAACTTGTGTTTGCCATTTCATGAGTGCTTTTATTAATCGTTCGGGTCTATGCTTGCGCTTAAACCACTTATTGTTGATTTGATCGGTTTCCATATGTTCAAATGAAAAAACCAAATCGAGTTCTTTTTCTGTACTTAATAAATCGTTGGCCATTTTAGGATTAATCATCACGGTCTCACCAACCATCATGAAATCATAGTCTTTATTGAAGGCTTGTTTAAGCTCTTGAAGTATTTCATGATTTCGTTTGGTTTGATGGTAGTGTTCTAAGCCTTTTAACACCAATCGAAACTTGCCATTTTCAAGGCTTTCTTTATAAAAAACGTTACAGACATCACAACGAAACCCAGCAATACCGAGATCTAGCCAAAACGCCATGATTTTCTTAAACTCTTCTTTTACCTTTGGATTTTTAAAATTCAAATCAGGTTGTTTATGTGAAAACAAATGAAGGTAGAAATCCCCTCGTTCTGTTTTTTGCCAAACGCTACCACCAAAAAAACCAGTCCAGTTATTTGGAACTTTTCCGTTTTTACCTTCTTTATAGATATAGTAATCACGATATGCTGAGTTTGGGTCTTTTGATTCGATAAACCATGGATGTTCATCAGACGTATGATTCATCACAAGATCCATGATGATCTTGATGTTTTTTTCTGTTGCTTTTTCGATTAAACGTTTCATGTCATCAAGCGTCCCATATTCTTGATTGATGTCGTAGTAATCGATGATGTCATAGCCAAAATCATCGTTTGCAGAGACATAAACAGGGCTAAGCCAAATCGCATTTACGCCCAACCATGATAAATAATCCAGTTTTTCAATAATGCCGTTTATGTCGCCAATCCCGTCATTGTTTGTGTCCTTAAAACTTCTTGGGTATACTTGATAACAGACCATTTGTTGCCACCACGTTAAATTCATGTCATCACCTTCTACGTTCATTATACTAAATAATCAACATTTAAGGGAATAAATCAAATATAATTTGTTCTATCTCACTCAATTATCTTTTTAAATAACGCTGGTGCATATAAGAAAAAAAGCAGTCACTCATTTAAAAGTGAACTGCTTAACGTTTATTCAAATTGTGCTTGATACAAGGCTTTATAAAAACCATTTTGATTTAATAATTCTGTGTGATTTCCTTTTTCAACGATGTTACCGTCTTTAACCACAAGGATCAAATCGGCGTTTTGAATGGTTGATAGGCGGTGGGCAATCACAAAGGTCGTTTTATTCTCCATTAATGCTAGCATGGCCTTTTGAATTAAAATTTCGGTATGTGTGTCAACGTTCGAGGTTGCCTCATCTAAAATCAACATTTTGGTTTTAGAGAGCATCGCACGTGCAATGACTAATAATTGTTTTTGACCCTTAGAAATATTTAAGCCTTCATCCGATAAAATCGTGTCATAGCCCTTAGGTAGTGCTAATATAAATGAATGAATTCTTGCTTTTTTAGCCGCTTCTTCTACTTCTAAGCGTGAGACTTCACCATTCCCGTAACTGATGTTATCGTGAATACTGCCATGAAACAACCACGTGTCTTGTAAGACCATCGAAAATGCTTTTCTAAGTGATCTTCTTGTGAGTTCTTTGATGTTTTTGCCATCGGCTAAAATCTCACCTTGATCGACGTCGTAAAAACGCATCAATAAATTAATCAAGGTCGTTTTACCTGCGCCGGTTGGTCCTACAATCGCAACCACTTTACCAGGCGGTGCCTCGAAACTTAGATTTCTAATGACGGGTGTATTTGCTACATAAGAGAAATCGACGTTCTTAAATTCAATGTGTCCTTTGACATCTTCGTAATCAATGGCGCCTTCAATGTCTTCAACTTCGTTATGTTCTTCGAGTAAATCAAAGACACGCTCTGCGGCAGCAAGTGCGCTTTGGATTTCTGCTAAAATGTTACTCATTTGATTAATTGGCCCTGAAAAACGTCTTGAATAAAGACTAAATGAGGTAAAGTTCCCCAGATCAATTTGTTTGTATAAATAGAGGATACCACCAAAAACACCAACGAGTGTCACAGATAAGTTTGAAATGAAGTTTACCGTTGGTCCAACGGTTGTCGAGTAATAGCCCGCTTCATAAGATGCTTTGGTTGCTTCGTCGTTAATCAAATCAAATTTCTCTAAGACCGAATCTTCTTGAACATAGGATTGAATGGTTCGTTGGCCAGTGATCATTTCTTCAACAAACCCGTTGAGTTCCCCAAGTTTCATGTTTCTAATGCGGTATTTCTTTTTAACAATACGTGATAACACACGAGTCACAATCACCGATAACGGAATCGTTACTAAAAACACTAAGACTAGAATTGGTGACATGATTACCATCATCACAAATGAAATCACTACCGTGATGATTGAGGTGAATATACTCATCACATCGGTGGCCAGTGACGTATTGATGGTGTCAATGTCATAGGTCATTTTTGAGATGATGTCACCCGTTTGGTTTGTATCATAATACCCAACTGGGACACGTGCAAGCTTCGCAAACACGTCCTTACGCATTTTATAGACAACGCTTTGACTGATGCGAACCATTGAAATGGATAACACGTAAGTCATGATGGCTGAGGATAAATAGAACCCAATCATTAATATCGCAAAACGAAAGACTTTCTCAAAATCAACCCCATCGGTCATGGCTTGAATGATTCGTCCACTCAAGTAAGGCCCGACAAGTGAAAGTAAATTAGATACAATGGTGAAAATTAAGGCAATCAGAAGTTTAATCTTATAGAAGTACAAATAACTCCATAGTTTTTTTAAGGTTTTCTTAGTGTTTCTCGCTTTTTGAGAACCATCATTTCTGCCTCTGCCTTGTTTACCTGCGTACATCATTTGTCTTCACCCCCTAATTGATAGAAAGCGAGTTCTTGATAAATCTTTGAGGTCTTCATTAAGGATTCGTGTGTCCCCATATCGATGATTTTTCCATCATCAATCAATAAAATCAAGTTAGAATCTTTTAATGAACTGATTCGCTGTGCAATGATGATCATGGTCGTGTCACTTAATTCTTCTTTAAGTGAATTTCTCATTTTCATGTCGGTTTGGTAATCAAGTGCACTTGAGGCATCATCTAAGATTAAGATGTCTGGTTTGCCTGCGACGGCTCTAGCAATTAAGAGGCGTTGTTTTTGTCCACCAGACAAATTCGAACCTCGTTGAGACAACCGGTAGTTTAGTTCATCTTCTTTTTCTTTAATGAATTCGGCTTGAGCAACTTTGGTAGCAACCCTAACGTCCTCATCATTAATTTGATTACGGTTAAACTGAATATTCCCATAAATCGAATCGGCAAAGATTAAGTCGTTTTGTAGGACCAAACCGATGCGTTTTCTAAGTTCTTTTTGTTTTAAGGTTTTAATGTCTTTTCCATGAAGGTAAATTGTCCCCTCATCTGGGTCGTAAAAACGCATCAAGAGGTTAACTAGTGTGGTTTTCCCACTACCTGTTGAACCAATGATCCCGAGGGTTTGTCCGCGCTCTAACTTGAAATTAATGTTCTCAAGGTTTGCTTTTTGTTTGTTGTATGAAAAACTGACGTTTCTAAATTCCACGTGCGGATACGCCTCATCTAACACAACCTCATCAAACCCGTCTTTCATGTCTTTTGGTAAGTGTAATACTTCATCGATGCGGCTACCTGAGGCAGACGCTCTTGAAATCATGATAAAGACACGCGTGATACTCATCATGGCGTTAAGAATAATCGTGAAATACGTAATAAAGGCGATAATTTCCCCTTTTTTCGTTAATTCTGAATCGATACGAAAAGCACCAATCACTAAAACAACCACCAATCCGACGTTCATAATCGCGTGCATGGTTGGGTTAATCACAGCCATGGTATAATGCGCTTTTAATTCGGCATTGACGGTTTCTTGGTTATTTTTATCGAATCGTTCTTCTTCATGCTCGGTCATTGACAAAGCTTTAACCACACGAATACCCGTGATGTTTTCTCTTAGTGTTCTGGTTAATTTATCGAGTAAACTTTGAATTCTTTTATATAGTGGAATCCCTTTGGACGATGTAAAATAAACCAATAGCCCAATCAGTGGTAATAACGCAATCATCACAAGCGTTAAGACTGGATCAAGGAATAGTGCCATCACAATGCCACCAATCAATAAGACCGGTGCTCTGACACCTAGGCGTTGTAGACCGGCGGTTGCGTTATATAAATTATAGGTGTCTGTGGTCATTCTTGAAATCAAACTAGGTCTGGTTAAATCATCGACTTGATTGGCCGATAGCGATTCAATTTTCTCAAACAAGTCATGTCTTAAGCCTTGAACCGATAACGCCGCCACGAGTTCAGCTGAACGATTGGCAACGATATTCAAATAAAGACCGATAACTGCAATCAGTAACATTAAAATGCCTAAATAGACAATTAACTCAATGTCGCCTTCTTCACTATTTGGTATGACGTCATCGATCATAACCGATATTAAGAAAGGTAACATTAAGTCGGCAAGTGACCCAATGGTTTTAAATGATAACGAAAGTGTTAACTTTTTCCAATGGGGTCTAACTAATCTTAAAATCATATTCATCTGTTTCTACCCCCTCAAAATATAATATCATATTTTGGTTGAATTTTGATTTCAAATTGTATATAATAAGTTTGTTGCCCTCGTAGTTCAATGGTATGACACAGCAATGGTAATGCTGAGATGCGAGTTCGATTCTCGCCGAGGGCACCAGTTAGAATAACACAAACACTCTTGTCTGAGTGTTTTTTTATTTTAAAAAAAAGAATCTCGCATTTAAGCGAGATTCCATGAATTAAGTTGTCTATTTGTAAAACGCATTTGATCGTCCAAAGAAAGACTCGTGTCAATGCCTGGAGCCGTTAAATGTTCAATTGTAAAACCTTCAAATATCAAGTGAACAAACTCAGGATAATCAATAAATGGGTTTCGGTTCTTTTGGTATTGATAAATGACTTCGTTCCTGTTTTCTTCAAATTCATCGACAGGATCAAGTCTGTGCCACTCCAAAAGTAAATCGAGTTTTCCCATGACCGCACCTGCCATCTCATAAGGAATATCTGGGATATTCTCGTTTTCAAGACTTAAGAAGTCATACATCACGACCATGTAGAATAAGATTCTTGCCACATCCCCGCGATGATCATCACCTGGGTAGTAAGCATCACTGCCGACAGTTCCAAACCCATTTTCTTTGTAATCAAAATAGCGATTACTACGGCTGCTATTAATGGATGGTACAATTGCTCTTAGGTTGTGCAGGTCTGAGGCTTGGTTTCGATTAGATTCACCCACACGTGCCATACCTAAACGTGAGTTTGGCCATACGTGTTCTCTATGCCAACTTTTTGAATCCCATATGTTGTTAACCAGTGCACCGTTATAGATGGCATAAGAATAGTCTTTATCCTCGACAGTCACACGGTCTGAAATCGCAAGTATTTGTTTTGCGTCACTGTAGCGTTGTAAGCTAACACCCGTATTAAGTCTGGTTCTCAAACTTAACTTTAGTGCTTCCCCAACCAAATCAATCGCATCCTTATAATAAGAATCCGGTGTAATCGGTGAAACGTAATAATAGCCATTTGAGGACTGTCTTTCGCCTGTGTAGTCACCAATTGGCGGCAAAATCACCGGGTCTTCTTCCTCAATTAATGTCATTTTCGCAATTAGCGTAAACGTGTAAGTCACTTCATAATCGGTATCTTTATCAAATGGATCCGTAAATAAGGCGTCGTAATACCAGCCTTCAAATACGTATTTATCGATTGCCGGATCTTCTGGCAAAACAAGCGTCGTTCCCTCAAGTACTTCAATGGTTTCATAGGTCTGTCCATTAACCATAAAGGTGACCTCTAGAACCTTGGGAATTTTAAAACACGCACTCACTAATAAAGATAAAATCATTAGGTTCATCAGTACGAATATTTTTTTCATAATACCCCTTTCAATCCCCAACATAAGGGGGCGATTTCATAAGTAAATAAAACCTCAAAATTGAGGTTTTAAGTTTATTTGTGTAGTAATAAAACCATTTCTCTTAGTGTCTTAACTGCTACGGCAGTTGAGGCACCCGATGGGTCTAAGTATGGGGATAACTCAACGAAATCCGCACCAACGATGTGGTTTAAACGTTCGAATAAATCAAATGCCCCAAGCAGTTCTTTGTATTGCAGCCCACCTGGTTCAGGTGTTCCTGTGCCAGGAAAGACGCCTGGGTCTAGTACGTCTAAGTCAATGGTGATATAGACGGGTTTATCTTTTAACGACTCCACCACTTCTTCAAGCCCGACTAAATCGAACTTTCTTAGGTGGGTATTACCAGCTTTTGCCCATTCAAATTCGTGTTTATCACCACTACGAATTCCAAATTGGAAAATACGACCTGGACCAACTTCATCAAAACAACGTCTAATGACGGTAGCATGTGAGAGCTTACGTCCAAAAAACTCGTCTCTTAAATCCGTGTGCGCATCGATGTGTATCATGTGCACGTCGCTGTATTTTTCACTAACTGCTTTAAAGACTGGGTAAGTCACTAAGTGTTCCCCACCAACCATCATTGGTTTTTTATGGTCATTTAAAATTTGTTTCGTGGTTTGATAAATCACATCAAGTGCCGCCTCAACGTCACCAATTGGTAAATCAAGATCACCAATGTCGGATGTTTTATAATCTTTTAAATCCATGTTGCGATAAGGTGAGTACCATTCGATGCCAATCGAATCCACACGAATTGCGTTACCTGCAAACCTTGTGCCTGGGCGGTATGAAGTCGTTGAATCCATTGGACATGAATATATCACCACGTCTGATTCTTGATACTCACTGCCACAACTTTGAAACGATAAATCTACTTTTTTAAAGCTCATCTATGTATACCTCCAATTTGTCCCAATTATCTTTGTCGATGACTTTGATTTTTCCATTGTTTAACTCACTAAAAATGACAGAACCATTTTCTTCATAAAACGCTAAATCTTCTAAAAACTGCTCGGTAATGATTTCACCAGGGATCAACATGGGAATGCCTGGTGGGTAAATCATGATTGATTCGGCACTGACTTCCCCAAGTGCGTCTGTTAACTCAATGATTTTATGCGGGGCGTGGTAAGCCACACGCGGTCTAACAAACGTTTCTGGAAACGTGTAGTTAAATTTAATCTTTTTCAGTTCGTCGTAGTGATCATAAACTTCATCTGATAACGTCTTTAATGCCACATAAAGCCGATCTAAATCTTCTTTAATGGTTGCCATCGTTAAAATAGCTAAGACGAGATACGTTTCAGCGAGTTCGAGCTGAATATTAAACCGGTCTTTGAGTGCTCGGTAAACATCAAACCCGTTTAACCCGAGTTCAGAGACCTTGATTACTAGTTTGGTGTGATCAAACCCTAAGAAACCACGTTCGTTTGCGTAAGATTCATCAAGCACTTGAACGCCTCTAATGGAATTTAATCTTGGAACGGCCTCTTTTTTAAGTTCTAAGACACGTTTAATCTCTTCTTCTGCGCTAAAATACATTTGTTTCCTAGCCACATCCAGTGAAGCCATCAAAAGTGCCGACGGTGAGGTCGAATGGATCATGTTTAGCGTGGATTGAATTTTATTTAAATCGATGCGATCGCCTTTGGTGAGTAAAATACTACTTTGAGTAAAAGACACACCCGTTTTATGCATTGAGGTCGAAGCGATGTCGGCACCAGCTGTGATCGCACCCATCGGCAACAAATCAGAAAAATAGAGTTGTGCCCCGTGTGCTTCATCCGCTAAGACCAACAGGTCTTTTTCATGGGCGTAATCGACTATTTGAACCAGATCAGAGGTCAATCCGAAATACGTTGGATTAATGACCAAAATCGCAACCGCATCTGGGTTGTCATCAATCGCCTTTTTCATACTTTTAAAGGTTAAGCCATTCGCAATCCCAAGGTTATTATCAATATCCGGTTTGACAAAGACTGGCACAGCCCCACTAAAAATCAAAGCGTTGATAATACTCTTATGAACATTTCTTGGCAATATTATTTTTTCATTGGCACGGCAAGTCGCCATAATCATCGCGATGATGCCGCCGGTGGTTCCATTGGTCAGAAAAAAAGCATGGTCCGCACCAAACGCTTCTGCAGCAAGCGCTTGTGCTTCTTTAATTACACCGGTTGGTTTACTTAAGGTATCAAGACCTCTTGGTGCATTTGAATCCAGTAAATAGGTATTTAGCCCAATAAAATCAAGCAAGTCATTTGAGAGTCTTCCAAGCTTATGCCCAGGCACATCAAATGGCGTTATATCCGATAACCCATATTCTTTTAATTTCGTAAAAAACGGTGTCTTCTTTTGTCTTTCATCTTTCAAAATAGATCCACAACCTTTCTATTCTTATTATATCTAGTTTCGATATAAATCCCAAGAAAAAAAGCCTAAACGGCTAAAAAATACGAATCATCAGTGGTAAAAGCAGTAATATAAGCCCACCGATGTTCAAGTAAAACCCGATTTTCTCACAACGATTAAATACTTTTTTAACACTGATCAAGTAGGTCTCTAAACAAAGCATAAAAAACACAAGTACTAAGCCAATGTTTACGAGTACTAGATAGATCGATGTAAATTCCCCTAAAGTGAATTTGGATTCACGGTATAACTCGGTAAGTAACACCGTCGCACTGTAAATTAAAACGAACACAGACGCATTAAAATGAATGTGTCTTAAATGGTGATTTTTTTTCATCTTTTAGTCCCTCGTTTTTGATAATAACACAATTTACCACTTTTTCAAATACAAATTGATGATATAATAAATGTGGTGATATTGTAATGAAAAAATATAAATTAATTATCTTTTTAGCCTTTTGTTTCATCTTAGGTATCTTTAGTGTTCCCTTATTTAATAGCGGTTACTTAAGCACGCTTTTTGGTAGCTTTTTTAAGTTACCGTTTTATTATCATATCATGCTCCTGGTTGGGATGTTCTTTTTGACCTTGAGTCTTCACGAGTTTACTCATTTATTTGCCTTCTTGTTTAGAGGCATAAAGAGTAAGGCGATTTTCTTGTTATGCTTCGTATTTTATAAATCCGAACGCGGTTGGCGTCTTTCTTATAACCCCTCGTTATTTTTACTTGGTGGCGGTTTAGTCATTCCGGATGTCGGGCTGATTTTGAATGAAGACGATGAAAAAAGGTATCAACGTGCGTTTGCTTTTTCGTTAATCGCCGCACCAGTGATGACCGTGGTTTCTTCTTTATTATTATTTATCTTAACGATTTTCTTCTTTTATGAAGAGCCTTGGGTGGTGGTCTCAAACACGTATGTGCTATTATTCTCAAGCTTATATACCTATGCTTCGACCTTTGAAACACAAACCATTTATGGGGATTTTAAAGCCTACAAGCACGTAAAAACAGACCCGGACTTCGCTTTACTGATTCTAAGTGAATACACCAGTGAACTATCCGCTTATCATGTGTCCTTATTAGAGGACTATTTGGATTCAAAACCACTTTATGGACAAACCTTTCACACCCTAACGTTTTTCCAATTACTGCTTGAACACCACGTCTTTAATAACAACACCTTTGATGAAAAAATCTTTAAGCGGGCGACACACTTTCAAACACACAAGCACGCTTACAAGCGTTTAATTACCAAACAAACGCATTTAGAACTTGCAAGCCTACTGATCTATTACTTTGATAAGTGCCATTTACAAAAAGAAAGAGATCAGCTCTATTTTTGGTATAAAGACGCACTTTCTGACTCAAAAATCAAAGAACCGGTTAAAACGTACTTAGAAAAACAAATCGCTCATCTCATCAAAGAAAGTGATGAAAGCACGTTCTTGAATGAAAAAGAAAACATCAAGTCTGGCCCGATGTACTGGGTATTTAAGGGCTTACCGAGTTATTATGAAACCGAACAAAAACGCAATGAGGGTTACCCTTACTTTGATTTAAGTTGCGAAATTGAATAAAGAAAAGTCGCTACACACGATGAACCATTGGTGTGTAACGACTTTTTTTCTACTTTTTAATGTCTAAGTTAATTCGTCCATCTTTAATTTCGATGATACGATCGGCTTTTTCAGCGATGTGTCTATCGTGTGTAATGATAATGAATGTTGTTTTAAACTTTAGGTTGATTTCTCTTAGTAGTTCATAAACTTGTTCGGTGGTATCGGAATCTAGATTCCCGGTTGGTTCATCCGCTAAGATGATTTTAGGGTTATTGATTAAACTTCGTGCGATGGCAACACGTTGTTGTTGCCCACCACTTAGGTTATTGGCTAAGTTGTTCTTCTTAGTTGATAACCCGACAATATCTAAGAGTTCATTAGCACGGTTTAAGACCTCTTCTGTGATTGGTTTTTTAGAGATTTTAAATGGCATTAACACATTTTCAATGGCTGTGAATTCCGGTAGTAAGTAGTGGAATTGGAAAATGAATCCAATGCTTTCGTTTCTCAAGGTTGAAAGTTCATTGGCTTTCAAGTCTTGGGTCTTTTTACCGTTAATCACAACATCCCCTGAGGTCGCTTTATCAAGGGTACCTAAAATATTTAGAAGCGTTGATTTCCCACTGCCTGATTGACCAATAATGGAATTAAATGAGGATTCCTCAAAATTCAAGCTTAGATCAAATAAGACTTGGGTTGGGTTTGGTGTATTTTCACCATACACCTTATTAATGTTTTTTAGTTCTACCACGTTAGGCATTTCTAATCACCTCGATAACGGTCATCTTAGAAGAACGGATGGCCGGGAATAACGCCGATAATGTAGATGCAAAAAACGCAATAAAGGCGGATAAAACAATGAAACTTGGTTCAATATTAATTGGAACCACGGGTTGTCCTGTGGTTTGATCAACTGCGAAGGTTGTAAACGAATAGAGTAGGCCAAGACCTAATAAGACCCCAACAACAGCCCCAAAAACACCAAGGATCATCCCTTCAAATAAGAAAACAAGTGCGCTGTCTTTATTGGTTAACCCCATGGCTTTTAAAATCCCAATTTGTTTGGATTTTTGCATGACCGTAATCGCAAGCACTGAGGCAATCCCTAAAACAACAGAGATAATCACAAACACTTGGATCATCAATGACGAAATGCTTTGTCCTTGAAGCCCTGAAAGAAGCGAGGCTTGTTCAATTTTCCAGTTGGTGGTTACTAAATCACGACTGGATAAGACTTGATCAAGTTCAAGTGCGATGCTATCGGCTACAAATTCATCTTTAACTTGCATTTCAACCGAACTAATTGAGTTTGTGCCATTAATTAAAAAGACGGTTTCAAGCGGTGTAATTCCCCAAAGTTCATTGACTTGGTTGACTCCTAAGTCAAAGAAGCCAACAATGGTTAACTCAATACTATCTGATGGTGTGTATTCGTAAGTGATTGTGCTACCAAGTTCTAAGTTAATGTTATTTTTTTCATAGGCATTTTTAAATCCAATACCTAACATCACTTCATTTGTTTGTTCTGGCAGACGCCCACTGATGAGTCTTTCTTTATTGGTAAACTTATAAATGTTATTTGCCTCAGTAAGATCAAAACCTCTTAATAGGAGTTCTTTACGACTGCTATCCTTAATTAAGCTTCCCCCACCTCTGGTGGCCGTTGGCGTAACGTAAATCAATTCATCACTGGTGTTTTTGATTTCATCGATCACGACCTCATAGTTATCAATTAATAACTTGTCGTCTTTGTTTGTTACAGTTATTTGAGAGGTTGAACCAATTGCTGTGTTGACTAAATCTTTTTGAAGCCCTGAAATTAAGGACCCAATAAACACTTGAACGGATACCCCGACGGCAATACCTAGAATAATAACGATGGTTTGTTTTTTTGCTGAAGATAAAAATCGTCTAGCAATTTGAAAGGCTAGTTTCATTTTCCTACCTTCTTTCTAAATTCAATTAAATCCTCATAAGATTGTAAAATTTGATCGTATTGAAGCGTCTTTATCGCGCTCTCATTTTTAAACGCTTGTCCACCAAGAATGATTTTAACTTCTGGGAAGAATCGTTTAATCTCATCGGTCACCTGTTTGGTAATGACAATATTATAAGGGTTTGTGACACTAAGTGCGATGTAATCTGGACTAAAAGCTCTTAGTGCTGATAAGATATCTTGTTTTGGTGTGTTTGCCCCTATATAGGTTGCATCAAGCCCAACAAGTAACATCAAATTAGTGTTTAGAATTGCCCCAATCTCGTGGTACTCAAACGCTGGTGTTAAAACTACGATTTTTACTTTACTAATTGAAACTTCACTTCTTCTTTTAATCACATAAGGGTAGGTACATTCTAGAATTGTTCTAATAATTGAAGTTCTATAATGTTCTTTCCAAATACAAATATCTTCGTCCGCAATTTCACAATAGAAGTCTTGAAGCGACGGGACGAGTAATTCGATATAAAGTTGTTCGATTGTTAAGATGCCATCATCTAACAACTTTAGTGCAAATTTGACCGCTTCAGGTTTGTTTTCGTCTTTTAATAACTGAATAAATTGATTGTATAATTCATACGCCATATCTACTCACTCCTTTTACTACTTAATTATATCATAACCATTTCAATTTAGAAATACTTTGCTCAATTAAATTTGATACAATTTAATTGTCTCTTTTTTCATATATATAGTTGATTTCACATTTCTATTGTGCTATAATACGAATTGCTGGTCCGGTGGTGTAGTGGTTAACATGCCAGTCTGTCACACTGGAGATCGCGGGTTCAATTCCCGTCCGGACCGCCACTTAACTCATATTGCGTCGTTAGCTCAATTGGATAGAGCATCTGACTTCGGATCAGAGGGTTGAGGGTTCAAATCCTTTACGACGCGCCATTTCTTTTTTATTAATACGGGAAGTAGCTTAGCTTGGTAGAGCGCCTGGTTTGGGACCAGGAGGTCGCAGGTTCAAATCCTGTCTTCCCGACCACTTTTTAAAAAAAATCGAAAGAAAATGATTGACAAAGGATTTTCGCTTTGATATCATATTATTGCTGTGGGCGTAATATAATGGTTAATATACGTGCTTGCCAAGCATGAGATGGGGGTTCGATTCCCCTCGCCCGCTCCATTATGAACTTACAAACGACTTGAAAAGGTTCGTTTTTTTTTCGTATCATTAAGAAAAAAAACATCCCGAAGGATGTTTTTCGAATTAAACTTTATTCGTTTTGACAATTTTAGTGAAGTGAATCACTGCTAAGACCAACAACAGCGTGGCAAGGATGGTTGTGAAAAAACCTTCTCCTGTGTACTTTTGATCATTGAACAACCCATAAACCATGTTAATTGGAAAGGCTGCGGTTGTGACAATCACGCCAAGGGTTGAGACAAGTGGTGCGTACATCATTACCGCTAAGAGTGGAATCAAGATAAGTGACACACTTTCAGTAATTGAATTTGATAACGCAAAGAACACAAACAACAACGCAACAAGGCCTAAGGTCTTACTCCATTTGATTTCTAGTTTCACACCCGCAAGGATGAGTGAAACGATTTGTAAAATCAAATAAACCGAAATCACGACCATGATTAAGATTTGCCAACTAAACTCAAATTCATTTGAGCCAATGGTAAATACCCAATCAAAGAATGCGCGTACCGAATTGTCATAAAATGCAATTAACAAAATCAAATGTGCGAGTAATTGTTTACCCTTTACCGCACTAATTAAGATCATGGCTGAGAAAACAACCACGTAAATAATGCCGATTAAATAATCAATGAATTTTAAATCCGCACTTAACCCACGGTATAGTGCATAAGCCGTTAAGACAAACACCATCACCAAACTCACTGTTTTTCCAATCTTCTGATTGAAATGTTTTAAAAATGAAATCATGTAATCCCTCCTATTACTCTATCATATTACCATTATACCTTAGGAAAGGTCTGATGAAAAATGATTTTTTGATTGAGAAACGATTTTAGTTCTACAATCACCAAATACATATAGGCTCTTTGTTCAAACTCTTCCCTGGTTTTTGGTAGTTCTTTTTGACGATACGTTTGTTCTAATTGTCTTAGTTCTTCTAATAGAGGTGTCGCCTTATTTTCTAAGCCTATGTTTTGTTTTAGCTGAAGTAGAAAATGATCGATGGGTGCTTCTTTTGAATTCGCACCCAATCGAAGTCGTTCAATGGATTTTAAATGCTCGACTTGTGATAGGCGCATTTGAAGGTAGGCGATTTTATAATCCCCACGACTGAAAAACTGATTTTCAATGTCGATGGTTAAGTCTTTTAATGCTTCTTCGATTGTTTTTTCGATCAGTTCAAAGGAAAGTGCCACATTATCAATCAAGTGGTTGATTAAAACACGAACCATCTCATCAATCGCTTTAATTTCCTTTTTAAGGCGCTCTTCATTGTTTGGCATAAAGAGATTAAGCACTAAGGCAACAAAGACCCCAATCAAAAGAATAAAGAGCGCATTGGTCTGATAGCTTAACGATTTTTCGACAAATGCGTGACTGATTAAGACAACTGAAACGACAATGCCTTCTCTTAGTTTGAAAAATAACCCAAATGAGACAATCAACACAATGGATAAGAACAAACTAACCCACTCATAATTAAACACCGCATACAAGATGCTTGAGACGATTAATCCAAATAGCGAAATAACGATTCGTTTATATGCCACCTCAAGTGACTTTTTCTTTGTTTGTTCAAGCGATAAGATTGAAACCACACCAGCTGTAATTGCGTAAGACAAATTAAAAAAGAGTGCGATGAGTATTGATAAAACTGATCCCAGACTCATCTTTATAAACCAAATGACTTGTTTATTCATCCTTGCCTCCCTCTAAAAATAAAAAGCCTAAGTTAGACTTTTTATACGTTTGTCAATTTCTTGTAGACGTCATAATTTCTTAGGATGTCTTCATGTTTAAACGGTTCTTTGCCTTCTTTAATGTACTTTAAAAGCACTTTTAATTCCGCTTCAACAATCGTTTTGACGTCCTGTGGGTAATCGTATTTGACTTGATGACGGTTGTATTCTTCTTGATCAAGAATCTTAAACTTACCATCGGCCGATACACGAACGTCTAAATCGTAGTCAATGTACTTGACTGCCTCACCATCATATAAATAAGGTGAGGATAAATTACAGTAATAATAAATACCATCTTTCTTTAACATCCCAATCACATTAAACCAAAGGTCTTTAAAGAAGTAACAAATCGCTGGTTCTTTGGTCATCCAATTTCTGCCATCTGATTCAATTACCCTTGTTTTATAGTTACCTAAAATCAAGACATCTTCAGTTTGTTTAATTACAACAGCGCTTCGCCAAATACGGTGAAGCGACCCATCGTGTTTATAACTATGAATTTGGACGGTTTTTCCAACATCTAATGGTTTGATAATAAACACCTCCAAGAATTGATACTATTATATCATAAAAGAGAAAACTCTAAGAAACGTTTTTCTCAAAAACAGTAGATGTTTGTGTATAATGAAAGTATGAATACGAAAACACTTAAATGGATTGCACTCATACTCATGACCATAGACCACATAGGTGTGCACCTAGTAAAAAGCCCATCCATGTACCTGACATTAAAAATCATTGGTAGAGGGGCGTATCCTCTATATGCTTTTATGCTTGTTAACGGGTTTATTCATACTAAAAATATGAAAAAGTATTTTTTTAGACTCTTTATATTTGCCGCATTAATTGAACTATCCTATTTGATTTTATACCTTTATAACGGGACAAACTATCTGTTAAGAAACAACATCATGCTAACACTTTTCGCTTCGTTGTTATCCTTATATCTAATAAGTCATCAAAAATGGTATATCAAAATATTAACCATACTTGTATTAGTAATCAGTTATTTACTGAAAATTGATGGATCAATCTATGCGATATTAATGGTCTTGTTTTTCTACTTATCGCCATCGGTTTGGTTTAATTTATTAGCTCTTGCTGTACTGAATTTCGTCTTTATTTGGTTTGAAGCAATGCCTGTTTATCAATGGGCAAGCCTGTATGTGATACCATTATTATTTTTCTATAATGGCCAATATGGTAAGATCAACCGATATTTCCATTACTTCTATTACCCGCTTCATATCCTAGTCATTCTATTAATTAAAGTGCTTTTTAAGCTTTAAAATGACAAAAGGAACTTAAGTTTAGCTAAACTTGAGTTCCTTTTTTTTATATATTAGAGTTGCTTAATGAATGAATCTATCGCATCAAAGCCTTGTTCGTCTAGTTTAAACACGCCACAGTCTTCTAATACTGCTTCAAATACGTGTCCGACCGCTTGATATAGCTCATCTAGCGAATAGTGTTTTTTAGTTTTTTTCAATTGATCAAGCCATGCTTTATGCACCATGATTGAATCATCAATGACATTTTCATTAACGTAGTCCAGTGCTTTTTTAAGACTTTGTTTAAGCCTAGCAGGTAGTACAGCTAAACCCATGGCTTCAATCAATCCGATATTCTCTTTCTTGATGTGCCATTTCTCTTCATGTGGGTGAAAAATCCCACCTGGGTAATCTTTAGTCGTTCGGTTATTTCTAAGAATTAAATCAAACTGGTAAAGATCGCCTACTTTTCTTGCGATTGGCGTGATGGTGTTATGTGCTTGATTTGTGTTTGAAATGATGTCAAGCGCTTCATTGTCATACGTTTGCCAAAGGCTTAAAAGAATGCTTGCGACCGCTAATAACTGCGCTTTATCTAATGAGGTTAAACGGATCGTTGATAATGGCCAGTTCAAATGTTCAATTGAGACCTCTTTAAAAGGCTTATAGGTTTTTCTAACACTTGCCTTTTCAATTGGAAAGCTGTGTCTACCTGCTTGGTAGTGGTCATGATTAAGAATTGAACCACCAACAATCGGTAAGTCAGCGTTTGAACCGATGAAATAACTCGGCATGTAATCGAGAAAATCTAATAGATTGATAAACGTCTCATCACTGATTTTCATGTTTTCATGAACGTCACTCAAGACAATGCTATGCTCATTAAAATACCCATAAGGTGAATATTGAAAATGCCACAACTTGTGATTAAGTTCTAGCGGAATGATTCGAAGGTTAGATCTTGCATTTTTGTAGTTTCGTTCATTTTCCTTACAAATCACGCATTTAGGTCCTTCTGATTGAATCTTTTTCTCTTTTAGGGCTTTTTCAATGTCTTTTGGATCTTTTTCAGGTTTGGATAGATTAATTGTAATTTCTAGATAACCATACTTGGAATCCGATAAAAAAGTCACGTTTTCTTTTAAACGTTTGGTTTTAATGTAGTTAATGTCTTTTGATAATGTATACAAATAGTCAAACGCCTGTTCTTTGTCTTTTTTAAATAACTTGCTAAAGTGTGCTTTGACTTCCATTGGGCTTTCCATAATCAAATCAAACAAGTACGCCTCAAACGAATCACGCTCTTCGATGGTGTTTGGTTCAAATAACGATTTTTGATTTGCCCAGTTAAGTAAGTTTTCTAAGGTTATTTCAATCGGTTGATTAACTGCTTGATAATCAAACGAAGTCTCATACAATTTTGATAAGTTTTCTTTGGCTTGGTCTAGATTTGTAACGATCTGTTTATTTAAGCCATAGGTTAGTAGTGCATTTAGATGTTCTTTCATTTGACCTCCCTATTCTTTAACTAGATATTTAATGTAGTGTTGATATTTCTTATCTTTTTCTAAAATACTTGAATTTAAGTTCTTATGGTGAATACCTGCTGGTTCAAACTGTGCTTCTAAACAAATCGAACTGTGGATGCCATTGGTATTGATCCCTTCAAGCGCGCAATTTGATTTATAGTTATGTGTGTAGATCACGACACACGGATAACTGGTGTAGAGTTCAAATTGTAGTTTGGATTCACTTGAGACAAGCTTACCCTTATAATCGGTTTCTTGTTGTGTCATAAAAGGCGTATCAAAACCAAGTTTTTTGGATTTGATGAGCGGGTTTAAGTTGTCTTTGATTTGTTTAACCTTTGTAAAGTCATAACACGTATAATGAGACTTCGTCGTCTTTAAGTAGTGATATTGATCATCTAGCTCCAAATACTCATGCGCGTTTAACTCTAACTGATGATCGTAAATGTAGTCTTTTTTAAGATCTAGATTGAAATACGCGTGATTGGTTAGATTACATAACGTGTCCTCATCACTGGTTGCTTCATAACTAATTTCAAGACCTTCGGCTGTTAGTCTATATGTAACATGTAAATCTAGGTTACCTGGGTAGTCTTCTTCCATGTCTTTAGACCGGTAATAAAATACGACTTCGTTTAATGCCTCATCAACCATTATGACCTCAAAATTCTGAAATGAAAAACCGTCTTTTCCCCCATGAAGTTTGACGTGAGGATCCCCATGACTTTCTAATTTGTAGGTCTTACCATTAATCTCATAAGAAGGTAAGAACAAACGTCCTGAGGTTCTACCAACGGTTTTACCATAATAAGAACGATTAAATAAGAAATCCTCGTAATCACTTGGATGTATTAGTAGATTTACCCAAGTCCCATTTCTTTTTAAGTAGTGATATTTGTAGATTGAAGCCCCGTAGGTCGATAAACTGACCTCGAATTTATCGTTACTAAGCACCAGTTCAGTCGTTTTTAATCCTTTGTTTTCATGTTTAATCGCTTTTATCATAATTTGCTGACCCCGTCGGTAAACTCAACTAAGTAGAATTCGGCTTTGGTCTTTGTCTCTTCATAATAGGTTTTCTTTGTTTTTTCAATCATTTCATTGACGTCTTCGTTTTTAACTAGCGCTATTGCACACCCACCAAAGCCTGCCCCAGTCACACGTGCACCTAGGGCCTTGTGTGTTCTTGCGGCATTAGTCAGTGAGTCTAAGTTAAATCCAGTGACTTCATAATCATCTTTTAAGGATTGATGTGACTCATTTAAGAGACGACCAAACCAATTGGCGTCTTTGGTTGATAACGCTGTTTTACTATCTAGAACGCGTTGTTGTTCATTAATGACGTGTCTGACACGTCTTAGGATGACGTCGTCTTTAATCTCGTTTTTAACTTCATCAAACTCTGAAGGTGTTAAATCACACAAGTACTTACAAACCTTTGTTTGTTGAATGATTCTTAAACCTTCTTTGGTTTCTCTTACTCGTTCATTGTATTTGGATTCGGTCGTTTTACGTTTGTAGTTAGAATTCATAATCACCCACGTATAACCTTCAAAAAACGCATCCACAGGGGTTGTCTCAAGGGTAGCCGTATTCATTAACAAGGCTTTATTTTTAATCCCTTTAGCAATGATTAACTGATCCATAATCCCGCAGTGCATGCCCATGTAGTTGTTTTCAACGTGTTGAGCAATCAGTGCCATTTTCTCTCTAGTTAACCCTAACTCATAGAGATCATTACAAATATAGGCAACAAGCACTTGTAGTGAGGCACTTGATGATAGACCTGAGGCAGGTGGTAGTGTCCCATTGACCTCTAAATCAAACCCAAAGGTTACACCTTCGTAATTTTCATTGACGTATTTTAAGACACCCTTGACATAGTTTGTCCATTCGTGGCTGCTATCATAATCTAGTGAGTTAAGACTCACTTGAATGATGCCTAATTCCTTAAAGTTATCTGAATGAAACCTGAACACTTGGTCTTTTCTTACTTTTACCGCAGCATACGTGCCTAGTGAGATGGCCGCAGGAAAAACAAGGCCGCCGTTATAATCAATGTGTTCCCCAATTAAGTTCACACGACCTGGTGAGTAATAAGAAACATCCGGTTCGATACCATACACATCTAAAAATTCTTTTTTGATATCCATTTAAATCACACATCCTTTTTCTTTATTATAGACTATTTTGATTGGCTTTTTAATTGTCTTTCTCAAATAGTCATTTTTTATAGGTCTTTTATAGAAAAACACATCTTTCAATCCAGGCAATTTCTCATAATTTCACCATTTATGCAAACATTTTATTTCAATTATTAGTAATTTCTAAAAAATGTGCTAATTATAGCTTTTATTATTTGATATTCAAAATAACTAGGGGTATAATGCTAATCAAATAGAATTTATCTATGAAGGAGGCCTAATCATGAAAACAACCAAATACGTTTTAATCGCATCTGTTTCTCTAATACTTATCGTTTCTTTAATCCTTGGCATAATGTCGGTTAGTTACTATAACCGCTTGGTTAGCTTAGATGAAAACATCAATGAATCCTACGCCCAAGTGTATAACCGTCTTGAACAACGACACGACACCATCACACAAATGGTTTCTACCGTCTCTGGTTTACAAGAACACGAACAAGCCATTTATGAGCTCATCTTAGAGGCAAGAACGAAATACTTAGCCGCAAGTGCCTCAAACGACGTTGATGCACTAGCAGAGGCAGATGCGCTTGAGTCACAGGCAATCACACAACTCTTAGTAGTGATTGAGGATAACCCAAACCTAAGTGTTTCTTCTGCCTTTAACGGCTTATTAGATACGATTTACGTCCTTGAATCTTCCCTTAGTGTCGCAAGAAGGGATTACAACAACGATGTTGCTTCCTACAATAGAACTGTTAGAAGATTTCCTGGTAATATTTATCAAAACATTTACTCATTTGAATCTAATCTTTCTTACTGGCGTATTAATGAAGGCGTTGACGAGGTCCCAAACATTGATTTTGGCGACTAATCATGAAAAAGCTTTTATCGCTCGTGATCTTGACACTGACTTTAGTCTCTTGTCAGAAATCGAGTCTTCCAAAGCCTTATAACCAATTCTACGTAAATGACTACGCCGATGCCTTAATGACTTACACCGAAAGAGAAATTGTCTCTTACAACCGGTATTTATACGAAACCTATGGTGAAATACAAATCGTCTACGTTACGTTTTTAATTAATGATGAAAAAGACATTGATAAGTACGATAAAACCGAACTCTTCCGATCGTTTAAGATTGGTAAAAACGACATGGGTCTTTTGGTTATCCTCTACTTTAGTAAGGATGACACCAGTGAGTATGAATCGAAACAATTAGAGGCTTACGCCATTGAAATCGGCTATAACTTAGAGCCTTACCTACCCATCCCAAGTTTATCTAACCTCATTGAGGAAAACCTTTATCACGAAGACAACTACGACATCCCTGATTTAATGGTAATGAGACTAAACTACGAGCTACTCAATCACTTCTATGTCAATCTTTATGAAGAAACACCCATTGTTTATGATATGGACGTCTATTTTGATGAACTATGAGCTGCACCTTATCTACCTGAGGATGAACAACAAAGCCAGTTTATTTTGTTTTATCTTTTCAGCTCACTATTTACAGGCTCATTTTCGCCCTTTACATTCATACTAATCGCTTTATTTGGTGGGCTATCGACCTTTGGGTTGATTAAACTTAAAGGTGGCGGTGGCTCTTCTGGTGGGATTGGTTTATTCAAACGCAGACGTTAAAAGCACAAAGTTGTGCTTTTTTCTTATTACATGAAAAAAAGATCCAAAAAGGATCTTCTTTAATCTTAAATGATAAACCCCAACAAAGCCGCACCTAAGACAATGAGTGGGGCTGGTATTTTCTTTGTGAGTAACAACAAAGCGCCTATAGCTAAAACCACATACTCAAGTGGATGCTCACTTAAATTAATGGTTGCGTTAATCGCAGTCATTAAAATTAAGCTTGCTGCTGTTAGTGAAACCCCACTTAAGAAGGACGTCATTAGTGGCGTTCTTCTAAGTGTTTTCCATAATGGGAATATAAAGTATACCAGTAATATACCTGGTAGAAAGATACTAAGACCACCAATGATACCAAATAAAAAGGCGAACTGAGACGTTTGAAATGATCTGGCTGATACGAATGCAGCAAAGCTAAACAAAGGCCCTGGAACGGCTTGATCAATCGCATAGCCAGAAAGAAAATCTGAAAGTGAAATTAAAGACTGCGTTTGAACTAAATCTTGAATCATTAAAGGAATCACAATTTGACCCCCTCCAATAACTGAATACCCATAACGATAAAATGACGTAAATAACGTCACAAGTGGTTCTTTGAATTCATAAAACAACACCTCGTTAATTAAGGCGATAAATACAATTAATCCAAGAATTGCCCACCTTGGTTTAAGTGCTACCTCACTTTTCGTTCTATCTTTAAGCTTTGGTAGTAATCGAACAAGACCGCCACTAACAAGTAATAATGGTACGACAAACACCGAATAAGGTACAAGCAGTAATCCAAGTAATAACATCACACCATAAAAAACCAAATCCTTACGGTTCTTTACCACACGAAAAGATAACTTGTAAGCCGCAAACACAATAAATGAAACCGCAATGGCTGGTAGATAACTAACAATGGGTTTCCAAGCATCGTTTTTGCTTACCTGTGAAAAAAATACACCAAATAGTGCCATGATTAAAATGGCTGGCATTGCCCAAACCAAAAACGTTAAAAACGCAAGCTTTGCCCCGCCAACCTTATAACCAATCGCAGTAATCGTTTGAGTACTACTTGGTCCTGGCACTAAGGCGTATAAACCAATTAATTCTGTTAACTCATTTTCAGTCAAATACTGCTTTTTTTCTACCAAGATCGATGAAAAGACCCCATAGTGTGCCTCTGGCCCACCATAAGAGCCTAATGAACACATCAAGACGTCCCATAAGAAAGTTTGATAACTAATTTTATTCATCCGAGCCTCACCTCATCTTAATCCGTTAAGTGTAACCATTTCATTATAAACACTTAACTGTTTTTTGTCATTCTATCATAAAAAGGATCGCAAGACCAAAGAAAACACTATTTTTTTACATTTAGTTAAGACTATAAGCAACTGATGAAAGAAAAGGACATGATTGAATATTCAATCAAATCCTTACATAAAATATGTCTGTCGCTTGATGGCTCAATTTTAAATGACGATGGGTGGCTCAGTTTTATATTACGATATACATCTTGACTACTGAAATCATGTAAATTCATTTTAAATCGTGTATTTTAAAATGTAAACGTGTAGAATTTCTAAGTAAAATGGTAATATCGACAAAAATCATGGTGCTTTTAGGTTCAAATAATATGAGCGAATGGAGAAACGGCTCTATATAGCGCAAAAAAGGCCTGATATAATTGTATCAAACCTATGCTTTCTATTTGTCTAATGTTACTAGTGCTAATAAAATTTAGCACCCTATTAATATTTTAGCACACCAAAAAATGTATTGTAAATTCTACAATAATAGGTCAATCTAGTTTAAAATTGGGATTTTTCTATAAACTGTTTACGAAATCATCGCTGTACCAATAATGACCTTTATCTTCTTTTTGCTTGGATACAGTTGGCCAATTGTCAATAACATATTGAAGTATTGTTTTTTTAAATGGAATGTGAATACTTAGAACATTATTTAGCCAAGTAGGGCACATTTTTTCATCAAACCTCGAATAATCTTTTAAATAAACAACAGCAATAGGTATTTCTCTTCTAATTGCACTCTCAACTTCCCACTTAACGAATTTAGTCAAATATTTTGTTTTATCTCCAACTAGCAATACAAACATTTTAGAATTTTGCATCCTTACTCTTAGCTGAGATTTTATTGATTCTTCTTGTGAGGAATCTCTTGCCGTATTTAAGTCATGCGCATTGTGAAAATCAAAATCATTATTATCATTCGCCTTCCAAGCCTTCATCAAATAATAATAGGTTATGTCGTTATCACCATCAAAAGCTACATATGTTTTGTTTCTATAAGCCATGCTGTTTCTCCTTTTTTAAATTACATTAATTGTAAAAAATCTAGATCTTTAATCAAATATTGAAATTTTATCTCTATCTTTATGAAAAACGATAATATTTATTTGGCCATTTATCTTTTCTTCGAAAGCAAAAATACCAGATTTTATCAACTTTAAAGATTGTTTATGAGTAAGTTTTGCTCTAGAAGTTCCCGTCCCCATAAGTGGCATATACAGAGGAAACCCTTGTCCATTTTCATCATAAAACTCAATAAGTGTTTCGACAGCTTTTCTAATATATATTTTATTAGACTGTGCATTATTTTTCTCATCAAATTCTGAAATTGCAACTAAATAAAATATAGTATTACCTGCATTAAGTATCGCAACTGTTCCTAAATCATATTTTTCCTTATTTCCGCGTCGTTTTTCATCTTCACTGTAAATTTGAACTGGTTTTCGATTTTGTAATTTTAAATTCGCACTTATCCTTGAATTTAGTTCATTGACAGTAATTTCATATTTTTTACAGAATTCTTCTATCCATATTCCGTGTAATGAATTGGGTGAAACAAGAGGATTTACTACTTTTTCGCCTCCAACATCAACAATTGTTTCAAATGTGTCATTTACAGGTATTACAATTATCCTCTTGTTTTTCTCTTTTACTTTAAAGGCATATTTTATTAGATCTCCATAACTTGCAAATACTTTGTTTTTCCCATTAGACCATATTCGATTTTTCTTGAATAAAAACAAAATTAAAATCATACTCATTATTAGCGAAAGTACTAAAATTGATATAATAATTCCGATTTTATGCCAAATATTAGTTAGACCAATATCTTCTAAAGATATAAAAGTCACCAAAATTGCAAAAACTGAAAATACTATACCGCTAATCTTCAAAAATAGGTGAAAAATAGGTTTAAGATTTAATTTTACTTCTGTTAGATAAGTCATTTGACATCACCTCTATTTTTTTGTCTAAATTAAGCATTTGCTGTATCTGACAATTTAATTTATAAAACTATACTGTATTTTTAATTCATAAATTCTATTGACCAAAACAATTCATAGTAATCTACTTTTTGATCACAAAGTCACCAGTAATTAGAAAGTTCTCAGAAATATTTATATCTACAAGGAAATCCCTTTTTTTCACAAACCAATCCATTTCATTAATGTATCTTTGGCTTACATGATAAAAAGTTTGATTAGTAGATCCAACAAGGTTTCTTACTTTATCGATTTCACTTTCAATAAACTGACCATCAATAATTAGATCAACTGAAGATATCAAAGACTCTTTCAGCTGTCTTATCTTATAACCTGTAAACAAAATTACTCCTAAATCAACATTGTGGAGTTCATTCGACAGTTCAGCTAAATGTTTTTGAAGTGTTGGTTCTCCACCTAAGAACGTTACTCCCTCAATAGCATTTTTCTTTTTTAGATTTTTTTGCTATATCTATGATTTCTTGTAACGACATGATGTGAGCCTGTTTCATCTCTTGTAACTCAGGATTACAACATCCTGGACACCCTATCGTGCAACCTTGAAACCAAATGGCCATTCGTTTATGAGGACCTTCTGCTTCTGTGCATAAGTTGATTCTTGCAATATTAAATAACAACTTACTCGACTTCAAAACTAAATTCCAATCCTTTGTTATTTGTCTTAACTAGTATTGATTGACCTTTAAGAGCAGTTAGTTCTTGTTTGTTTTTAAATAGATACATCGCAAGTTCATCTAGTAACTTATCATTAATAGCATTAAGAATGTCACGGCCACCTTTGGTAATATCCGCATCACTTAAAATATAGTTAACAAACTTCAGTTCATCTTCAAAAACAAGATCAATGCGATATTTTTCCAATATACCCATTTGAATCGGTCTAAGTTTTGAACGAGCAATCTTCACCATGAATTCTTTGTCTTGAATGAAATTGAACGGTACAATATTGTTATACCCTATACGACCAAGAAGCTCTGGTCTTTTGATTTCATTGTCAAAATAGTTTTTAACGATTGTGATGAATTCTTTTGCTACTTCTTCATGATTAGATGAAGGTTTAACTTCACTTGCACCTAGGTTAGATGTGAAAATGATGATGCTCTCGCTGAAATAGACCGTTTCACCTTTACTGTCAGTTAAACGTCCATCTTCTAGGATTTGTAAAAATATATCTAGGATTCTTGGATTAGGCTTGGCTGCTTTTTCAATTTCATCAAAAAGTATGACACTAAAAGGTTTTTCCTTAATGGCATTTGTCAATCTGCCACCTTCCTCATATCCTACATATCCTGGAGGTGCTCCAATTAATTTTTGATCGGAGTTGTCAGTCCCATATTCGCTCATATCAAAACGAATACATGCTTGATCGTCACCGAATAAGAATTGTGCTAAAGTTTTAGATAACTCTGTTTTACCTACTCCAGTAGGTCCAACGAAGAATAAGATTCCTTTAGGCATCGAACGACTTGATGATTTATGAAGACCAGTTAAACCCATATATGCTTTAACGATGATCTTTTCAATCTTTTCGATGGCTTCATCTTGACCAACAACGCGTTCGGATAACTTTTTCTTGATGTTTTTAACATCGTTATAATCCAGTTTTTCCCAAGGATTATCTTTTTCACCATATTTAAACAGGTAAAAAAGCTTATTGAAGGTCATCTTACCTTCTTTTCTAGATAGTTTTGAAAGTTGAATAATCTCACGATTTGTAAAATCATCGAGCATATCAATATACTCACTTTTTTTCTCACTCGTAAGAAGAGTTTCGCCTGGTTTTAGCTTAACATCAAAAGCTGTTTCAATCTTAGCAAGCATTTCTTCCCTTTCTAAACGATCAGGCTTTTGTAGGGTAATCGTTGTCACTTCTGGGTTAGATTGGTAAAAAGAGATTGGAAACATCGATAATTTATTTGCGATTAAAATAACTACACTTCCGTTAGTATCTTCTGATAGATAGTCAACTTTACGATCTTTGATAGCTTTTCCTAATAATGTTAAATACTCTCTTTCATCATCCATCAATTGATTCCCATTGCCAAATAGATAGTCTGCCCAATTGAGTACAAAAGCTACTTTTCTTTTTGGATTAATCATATTCTTGAAGACTAGATTAAAGATTTCCGCAGGTTTCTTAAATAGACCAGACCCTGTTTTTTTATCGTCTTCTTCATCATCAAATTCATAAGTATCGCCTTTAACTTCAACATCATCAACGAGATCAAGTTTTGTCAAGTCGCCATCAACACCATCGACTCTATCCCAATAGATTACATCTTCATATGCCATATCTTTAAGCATATCCATTAAATAGTCTTTTAGAGTGACAATGCGTTTTTTGTCATTTAAAAATACGTCTCCAACATTGCCTTCAATTACAACAGCTCTTTTAATCCCAGTTTCTCGTTTGATGCGATTAAAACTCGTTAGTATTGACATAAATACCCCTCCTAATTCGTTCCCTTATTTTTATTAACTGTTTGATACTTCATCGATTGATTTTTATCTGGGTTACTCCAATTATCGACTTGTTTAACAACTTTAATATCATAAATATCCGCCAAATCCTTCATGAAAGGCTCAATGTCTTTTTGACATGCTTGACCTTCGTAGCCATCAAACTTATAGATAAATTTGCCATCCAAATAAATACGAAACTCTGCTCTTTCACCACTAACCTTTTGAGCAATAAACCTTACTTCATTCTTTTCACGGTCAATTTTTATATTCTTCTTATCAACAATAAACCCTCGTGTTTCAACGGTCTTCATAATAACTTTCAAGGTTTCTTTGCGAACAGATTCTCCAATAATTTCTGAAGTTGCTTTATTACGAAAAGTTTCTATATCAGATATATTTTGGATCTTTGATGAAGAGATGTTTTCAATCACTTGAACATCTACTTTAGCATCTTTAAGCTCTTTTTGGATTTCCAACATGATTTTATCTTTATGCTTTTCAAGTGATGTTTTTAGTTGCGCATTCAATCGGTTTTTTCCTAGTAGTTGTAATTCTGTCCATGACTTATTTACGTTTTCACCTTGCAATGCAACTTGATAGATACTTTCTCTTAACATGAAGTCATCAATTGTTTCAAGTTTTTTTAAAATATCTTGACTAATACTAATAATGCCTAGTGCTTGATTACTTAGCGATTGTTGATGTCTATTTGTAGCATTAATAAGTTCATCATTGATTAAATCTTCCATCGCATTTAAGCGATATGAGGTTAAATTATCAACTATCTTTGATAAGTTATTCGCATTACTTGCTATACTAGCTTCTCTAGTTTTTGCATTTGCTTTGGAAATGATTTGATTGAGCTCAGCTGTAATATTTGCTTGTTCTTTTTTTAAAAACGATTCATAAGAACGAACTCTATCCGTGATAAGCATACTAGCTTTATCTTTAATTCTTGCAAGTAGTTCATCAATTTTGCATAATTGTTTAAGCGCCTGTTCACATGTTGCTTTAGCCTCTATGGATAGTGCTTCATAGTTAATTGTTGCTACATGACTCATGCTTTCAATACCTCCTTAAATACAATATCTGACCATTTGGTTATATTACCAGAATCGATAACTACCTCGGCACTAGTTGGATGAATCAAACTATTTCTTGTTTTTCTTAATTGATGCAATTCAGGAACGAACTCTTTCAATTCTTCCGCATCTTTGAGTTCATTAATCATAGATTCAGTGTTACCACTTAGCTTATACTGATTCTTAAGTATCCACTCGAGTTTTGCAAAAAGATATACAATGGCAGTGAAGTGCTCTTTTTTGTTAATCTTCGATGTGATAAATGATTGATCAATACCTTTGGGATTATTAGTTGCATTTTTCTCTTCTGTAAACACGCGACTTAAATACTTTAAATGCTTATCAAATTCTTTAAGTTCTGTAAATGCACTGACATCAAATTTCTCATACTTGAGCAATTCTTCAAGTTTAGTAGAAAATCCGCTGTAAACCTCTTGAAACTTCGTTCGGTCGATATCTTCCTTAATGACGAACTCGTAAGGTTTTCTAATATCTGTTAATCCCCTCAGTTGATTCAAACTAAACTGGATTGTCTTAATCAAATTTGAAAAGTTACCTATTGTATTTATTTTTTCATTATTGATGATTTTTTGGGTGAACTCTTTCAAAATATTGATTTGAGAAAAAATATCATTGAGTGAATAATTGAGAGATTCTAATAATTGAAACAGTTTCTCATTCTCTACATTGGGATTGCTTTCAATAATTTTGTGAATCATCGTGATATTTTGTATGTTCAGGAGTTTAATTAACCAGCCACCTATAGCAATCTGATGTTCTATCGTTTTTATCGGTAAGGTCTTGAAGTATTCATCAAATAAATTCTGTACCTTTCGGTTAAACCAATCCTTGATAAATGTGATGTCAGTTGTATCTTTAATTTCTTTTAGTATGTTAATACTTTCTTCGGCATCTTTAGTAATGTATTTATCCATCATCAATTCTAGAGATTGTCTATCATTTAGAGTTTTGAAGATATGTATACATTCTTTTGCATTTTCAATAGAATAAGTCTTAAAAATCTCCATCAGACCATTTGTCATCGCTTTTCTCTCATCATCCTTAAATGTGACTTCAACTAACAGATTAATGTTTATATTCCCTTTTGTTGACTTGTTGATTAGAGGTATTTGGACAGGCATATATGCATTTATTTTTTCTTGACCGCTGATGTGAATTGTCTCAATATTCGAGTTAATCCTTGATATAAGCGAACTGGCTTGGATGACATGTGTTGTTTGTTTAGGCATGTAATTTGATTTTGTGATTATGACTGATGCTGTTTTATTTAAGATTTCTTGATAATCTTCAGGTAACATCAAAATACCTTGTTCAATCACTTTAGCATCTAATAATGCTGGCTGATTACCCTTAAACTTAAACTTTCTTTTGACACCTAGACCGTCTGCAATTAACTTACTATCATAGTATGTTTCAAAGAAAGTTTGCAACTGACGATTTCCAAAATCAAAATCAATTGAATGATTTTTACTATCTATCGATAATGTTATCGGATATGTTGTATAAAAGTATTCATTGCTCATGATAGAAACATCTGTAATGATTTCATCCTTTTTAACAATGATTCCTTTTCCTTTGACGCTATTGAGATAGTCTTCTAACTGGTTTATGTTTTTATACTCGAACTTCTCTGCCAATTTATTCGGAAGTATGGAACTATCGATTCGACCAATTTTCCAATCTGAAGGAATCTTATCCATCAATAGATTTTGAGCAGGATCATAAAATACTTCTTGTTTTGATTCAATCGATTTTGCAGCTGGAATTAACTCGTCTCTAAAAACTTTTTTCCCTTTTTCAGTAAAAACAAAGTTCCCTACTAAATACTCTGAAAAGTGAGTTCTATTATACTCATAGGGTTTACATTTAATGATTTCTAGTTCATGGATCAACTTATATATCTCATCTGCAAATATCCCATGTAAGTCTACAGGGACGCCAAATTGGATTAATAAATTACTTAATTTTTCTTTTTTGTTCGCTGATTCATTTATTAACACTAAGATAATATAACTTACACCCGTAGGTTTAGATACTTCTGTATGATGAATTAATGTTGTTACCTTTACAATGGGAAAAGGGAAAGACGTTTCAAATTTAAAGATGCTCACTTGTTACTCCCCCTTTCTTTGATGATATCAACATCATCTAATACTTTGCCATATATTTTAATCGTATCAATTACTTTCTCATACACTCTAAAATTCTTTTGATCATTATTTGAATCGCCCATAACATCAGGTAAATCAATGACCCCTTTACGAATTAAGTAATCTTTGCTTCCAACAATAATGAGTAATCTTCTGGCTCTTGAAAATGCGACATTGATTCTTTGATATGCTTTAATAAAATCTGGATTACTTCGACTTGGATCTATTGGATTTCGAACCAAAGACACGATGATAATATCTCTTTCATCACCTTGAAAATCATCAACAGTACTTATGATTAATCTAGAATCGCTTTTTTCATTAAATGATTTGAAACTTGTTAGTTTGTTCGCCTTTAGTCTTTGTTTAATAAGACGTGCTTGATCTCCATACGTACAAATTACACCAATACTCATACGCTCATCAATGCGTTGATGCTTATTGATTCTTGGGTTAAAATCTTTGTTTTTTTGATATCCTTCATCAATCTTTCTTAAGAGTTCAGTAATTATATCTGCTTCACCTTTGTTTTGAATAGATGTTGAATCTTCAGAACGATTTTCATAGTCTTTACTGTCAACAAAATAAATATGTTTGTCTTGCTCAATAATTAATCTTTGATTCCCTTCAATATTTAAATAATGCTTTTTGTTGCTGTTTTGGGCAATGTCACCGAGTTCAAGATTTTTATTATAAAAGTGATTGAATACATTCATAATATGCTCGTGACTTCTATATTGCTTAGTGAGCATAATTTTATAATCGTTAGGTACTTTTTCAAACAAAGTTTTAAAGAAACTCTCCTCATACATAGAAATATATCGCCTATTAATAGCTGAATTAATGATATTTGGATCAAGTCCTTCATAATCCTCATCTCTAAAATTGCGATATTCATACATCGGCGGTAGTTGGCGATGATCACCAACCAAGATAACTGTCTTTCCATATAAAATAGGAATGAGTAATTCAATAAAACTAGATTTGCTGACCTCATCAATGATAACGACATCTATACCTTGTTTTCTTAAGTCAAGTTCTCCAAGATTATATGCTTCAAGTTCATTCATAGATTTTTCATCAAACCTGTCACGGCTTGTTGTAGTTGTTCCAAACAAATTTACTGTATCAAACAATGGCTTCGTATAATGTTTTCTATCTTCTAGTATAATTTCTTCTTTTTGAATATAGTCGCTGATTTTTTTATATACAGGTATTTTTGTTTGATTCTCTTTTTCTTTTTCTTTAAAATTCAATTCTAAGTCTTCCCACTCAAATTGAATCACATTAAGTGCTTCATCTATAGATTTGTAGTTAGCAACAACATCAAACTGCTTAAAGAAGTTTTCGAGTTTGATTTCTAGCTTGTTTTTACTGTCTTGATAATCATGATAAGACTGATCTTCACGTAATTCCGAAATGATATTAGAGATATCCTTGAGTTTTGAATCAAGCTCAATCAATTTGTTGTTCATCATGATAATCTTGTCCGCTTGTTTTTGGATTTGAGCATTTAATTGACTGGTAATGTCATTTTTCATCTTTAACATTGTCGTTTGAATTTTTTCTAAATGTTCGACAGCGACTTTATGATTTGCACTTAACCAATTTGGATTATATATTCTACCAATGGTCATTTCTGATAAATCTAAATTGTCATCTAAACTCTTGATTTTATCGTTTATTTCAAGATACTCTTTTTGTTTTTGTCTGCGAGTTTCAATTGATTTTTCATCATTTTGATCAAGTAACTCAAGAATTCTTATCCCCAACTCTTTCTTTTGTTCTTGAAGTTCATATGATATTTTATTTGATTGAATTTGGCTTAATTCACTGACTATTTCTTGGGGTTTAGCATTAAAGACTGTTCTTATGAAATCATCCGTATTAGCAATATTAAAAACAGAACTATCAACTGCTTTTTCGATTGCTTTCTTGTATTCATCAATGCTTTGCATGTCTAGATCCTCATCAAAACTAAATAGATGATTTTGAATTCTTTTGTAAGTGTTGAAATATTTATCTTTCTCATAAACATATGCTTCTTTTTTATCAACAATTGAGCTTCGTTCTTCTTTCAACTCATCAAATGACTTTTCAAAGTCAGTGATTTTTTGAGAAATTTCATCGCTTTTCATTTTGTTCTTAGTTAGTATTTGATTTAGAACTTTTAGTTCTTTAAAGTCAAGATTAAATTTTTCTTTATATTCAGTAAAGTTCTCATATGATCTAATGGTCTTTTTCATCTGTTCAGCAATATTGTAATATAAGTTATCTACTAAATTTTCAGGACTAAAATCACTGTCTTTTCCTGATTGGGATGTCATGAGTCGAATGGGTCTAATCTCTGCAATTTTTGGTAAGCGTTCAAAGACATTATCAATTGCCTTATGGGTTTCACTAGAAATTAAAACCTTTTTACCATCTTTAACAAGATGACCTACTATTTCAGCAATAACTTGAGTTTTACCTGTTCCTGGAGGGCCCTGTAGTAAAAACACACCATTACTAGTAACGGCTCTTTTGACAGCTTCTTTTTGTTTGTCGTTTAGTTTTTCTAAAAACCAGTTCCAATCACGATTTTGGTATAAGTTCGGACTTAGATCTTCTGGAGAAAAGAGAAAAGTAGATAAATATGGATTCTTTACATTGCCTTCAAAAAATGATTCAAGTGCATTTCTTTGTCTATCGATTTTTGCCTGTTCAGCTCGATTATTATATATAAGATGGCGATACTTCTTATTATGAAGCGTATTTACAACACCATACTGGTTTTCTGGATCCGTTTTGAAATAAAGTGAAAAGCGAACAATTGATTCTTCCCTGACACGCTTGGCTATTTGCTTTCTTAATTCTTCTTCAAGTTCTTGTTTCTTAGTATTCTTATCTTTTCTTATTACATCTTGATAATGATTGATTCGTTGTTGTTGGAAATTTTTAGCGAACTCATTAAGATTATGTTTTTGTTGAGTTTGTAATTCGACTCTTCTTGATTGAACCAAACCTTCATTTCTATCAACAAACATTTGCTTAATGTCAACGTTTTGATATGCCTGTTCAACATTATTCTCATATGCTTTTTTAAGCTCGCTCATCTGGCTTCTTATAGTTTCTTGCTTGTCTTTATTCTTTTCTTTTTTAAGTTTTTGATTAAGTGCGTTTAACTGCTGATCATAATCCTTTTTCAATTGTTTTTTTAATCTATCAACTGCATCGTTATACTTTTGCTTAATAACGCTGTCATTCATTTCTCTTACATCATTATTAAGTTGATTGTTCAATAAAGTAGTGTACTCATCCAGTTCTGATTTTAAAGCGTTTGATAACTCTTGTTCTTTGATTGTTAAAGCTGTTGATGTTTCACTTTCAATTTTCCGTTGATAAACAGCATCGATTGCAGCTAATTGTTCTTTGATCATTTTCGCATGTTTTTGTTCAAGATCAGCGCAATCAGGCTCAATTTCGCTTTTTATAATTTTGAATCGTTGTTCCAATTGAAAACTGTTTCTTAATTGCTCGTTATACTTCTCGTTTTTTGGAGGAACATCTGATAACGCTAAGTTATCGCGTGCAAAAGAACGAATGCTCGTTTCAATCTTATTTTTTTTTCGTTCATTTTTCTCAACCGTCTCTTCAAAATATTTAAGTCGATTGTAATCAATATCTACTCTAATTAGATGGTATGGTTCGGTATCATCAAGTTCTTTTTCTAAAATGATGAGTTCGCCTTTTGAAAAATCGTGATGTGAATCAAGTAGGTTGGCGTCATACAATTCTTTGTTTCTTTGATATCTTCTTCTATTGATTGAGTATGCTTCTTTATATTCTACATGGGAGATAGGAAAGTGTCTTTGCGTTTGTGTGTTCAAATAATATTCTCTAAACTTCAAGTAATTATCCCATTTATCATAGAACTTGATGACAGTATCATAGTTTTTAACTGGATAGTTCGTTTCTATCAAGTTAAGTATTGTATTAGGCGTAAAATAGGTTTCATTGTAATCGATGTGTTGAATTGACCATGTGTGCTTTTGAAATGCAGAACAAGCGTAAGAGTTCATAATTAGTGTTTCACCATATTTCGTAAAACCTTCATCGATGAGTTCTATGCCTTTAACGGATAGCATCTTCAGCTTTCCACCTTCAATGATATCTCCAATTAATATAACACTCATATTGTTTGGTAGTCTTTTGGATAGTTCAGAGCCATCGGCTCTAAGAACAACATTTCTTAAAAAGCTTGCAGTTGTACGTTGTATTACTTCTCTTTTATAATTCGGGCAAGAAATATAGTACCTCTTTGTTAATCCTGATGGAAATGCATTCTCAACAAAAGACCTTATATCACTAAATCTTGTATTTAAAGGTAGTCTATTATTTATGAGTTCAAATTGTTCCATCAAAGGTGTGCTGTATATGTTTTTGTTTTTATAATTGTTTTTTTCTTTCGCTTCTAAGTTTGTATAAAAATCTAAAAAAATAACCGGCAAAATGTCCACCTACTTCCTTAAAGCATTTTTAGAATATACTGCATACACTTGCAGATAATCTAAAAAATTCTTAATTTCTAGTGAGTTCATTTCGCAGGTAATTTCAGAGACTTTATCAATGATCACTTTTTTTGTAATGTCATCTAAATGTTCAAGCTTCATAGCAATTGCGGTAATGTTTCGGCATGAATCTAATTGTGCGGTAGCTTCATTCAGTCTTTTTTGAAGTGTTTCAATCGCAATCGTATCGTGAGAAGCTTTTTCTTCTTTGTCTTGAAAAATACTATCAATTCTTTCCGAATACTTGACTAAGACGTTTTTATCATTTTCATCTAAAAGACGAGATAATTCATTCACATTTTCTTTCCCAAACAAATAAAATATTTTGTATTGCTTATCGTTTGGGATTTGATCAAACGAATCAAAATTACGATAGTTATATATCGTTGCTTTACTCACTTCTAAGTATCTAGCCAAATCGTTTACCTTAATCGAAAACTTGGTGACAAGACGTTCAAATAGTTTTGATTGAATCATTTTAAACACCTCTTTATTACATTATAATTCTATTATACTATTATATTTTTTTAGAAACAAGAATTATTAATAAAATCTAAAAATAATTTTTTTATTAGACTGTTTTAGACTATTTTATACTCTTATATGCGTTTTTTATTGCTATTAGATTTCTTAATCAATTTCTACTTATACACATTTGGTTTATACTTCAAAACCATTCTTCAATTTAAATGTTATCGTTTCATCTCTATGTACCATGCCACTCTCAACCATCTTTGTAAAGAACGAATTATTACATTCCGACATTTTATCTTTGGCATGTTTTAAATTAGATAGAAACTCTTTCATGATATAAACCCGAGCTTTTTTGTCATCTCTTTTATTGATGAGTTCCTCATTCTTATTTTCTAGCTCGTCATATCTTATTGTTAGTTCACTGTATCTTCTATCATATTCTTCTAAGCTCATATTGGTCTTTGCGTTATCACTGATTAAATTATTAACAAGTTCAGTAGCTACGGTTATTTGTGAGCGTTTAAAATAGCACGTCTCATATAAAGTAAAAACCTCTAGGGCCGAATTTCGGCTATCTAGAGGTTTCTTTCATTTTAAATTGTGTCTTGATGTTGTCATCCCATGGGAGCAAATGCGCCATTATCTTAAATTTATCGTCTAATTTGACTGGGTCTTGATAGTCACTTTCAAAGATCTGAATCTTATAAAGGTTTTCAAATAGGTACGCCAAGTACTTATTTGTGTCTAGTCCGTTTGTTTTTGCTGTTTGAATGATGCTCATATACATGCTTGATGCTTCTGCACCTTTTTCAGTATTAGAGAATAAGAAGTTCTTTCGGTTAATCACGAAAGGCTTAATACCTCGCTCATCTAAATTATTATCGATTGGGATATGACCGTCACTTAAATAAGTCATTAGTTCGACTTTGTTTTTTAAACTACAGCTAACCGCCTTACCAGTCACCGAAACAGAAACACCATGTTTGATTGAAATTGATTTAACGCTTAATCCACTTAGTCGTTCTTTTATTATCTTATTTTTGAATGTTTGATCGTATGCTTTTGCCATATCAAATACCGCCTTATCTTTTTATAGATATTGTAGTATTTGTCAAACGTCATTGGAAGAACGGGTTATTTTAAACGCTCACAAAAATTCTCAAAAATGTTTCCAATACATCAAAAATAACTTTGCATTTGTTTAATTACATATCTGTTCAATTAAAGTAGGAAGTTCCTGAATTATCTCAAAATCAGTGATTTCATTACCGGTTTTCCTTTGGAGTGCTCTAATTATCTCATATTTTTTTGCATTTATAATCACATTATTATTGTAAATCTCACACATAGCTTTAAATTCATTTTGCATGATATTCACTAATGGTTTAGATAAGACCAATGTTTCTTCTTGTGTAAATTTACTAGGCACTTTCGCTTCAGTCATCCAATACAATAGATCAAAAGCTAGTTGTTTATTAAATAGATATTGTACTCTTTGATTCCAATAATTGCAAATATCTCTATCGTCATTGTTACCTAAGATGTCAAATGTGTTTGTAATTATCTCATCTAAATATGATTCTATTTGAGATGAGTATCCAGCTCCACTTGATAGGCTATCATAGAAGTATATATCAATGATTTTTAATTTCCCATTTGTTCTAATTCTTGAACCTATGGTTAAGTCATTATATGAAATATCTAAAATTCTACTTGTTGCAAGTTTCATAGCTTCACACAATGTTACCGAGGCAGATTTTAATATTACATTTCTATCACTGATTTTCTCTTTATCAAGCTCAATCTGCATGAAAAACATATCAGTTCTAAAACGAGTTCCTAAGTAAATCCCCTCTTCAACATTTTTATGATTACAACTTACTCTATTTCCTTTACTAGTAAACGGTGCACCTATACCATTCTCTTTTAATGTTTTTGTCCCTCTTGGTTGTGCTGCACCACAATCTCTACACACATCAAATCCATTTTCTTCTATACCTTTGTTCATAATAATGATTTCTTCATTTTTTCTATTAGATACCGAAAGTTTTGAGTAATTAGTTCTTCTTAGGTCACCAGAAGGCGTCGCAGAGTAACATGGTTCATCAGAATATGAAAACTCCGTTTCCGCTTCACTTTCAGGAATATCTCTTGCATTCAATGGAGCAAATCCCCATGGAATTAGCATTTTCTTTTCCGATTCAAGCCGTAAACTCTCACCACAAAATGGGCATTTTCCGTTATGAGGTTTTTCTTTGCTAAACCATCCGCATATCGGATTTAGACAGACATGTATCGTTTTATAATAACCATTTTCCTCTCTAAAGTATGGTTCAGCAGGTTTTAAAAAGTTTATAGTGCCCTTAAGTCTTGAGGGAGTATATATTCCTGCTGATTTGTATGTCTTTTTATCAACGACAATTGTTCTACCTGGTGCATATTCGCTTAATGCAACATCAATACCTCTTTGAGGGGCAAGTTTTATATGCCCTTCACTATCTTCGATGTTGAATTCGATGACATCCAATGGAAATGAGTATGTAGGTAATATTCCTGTTTCAAACAAGGCATCAAATATCTTTCTACTATCTTCTATTTGGCTTGAAACAAAATTATCCAAATCATTGGCAAGTTTTATCTTAAAGACTTCAATGCTATGATTAATAAAGTATTCATTAACTTCAACCTCGCTAAATTGAATCTCCTTAACATATTTAATAAAATCGTCAAAGATTTCTTTAAATTTCTCCATTGTTATGTCATATAAAGAATAAGATGTGCTGTCAAAAAATCTTGAGAATAACACAAGATTAAAATGACGATATATAATTTTATCATTTTTAACATCGATCCAAGGTTTTCTTAGTTTACCCCTGATGATTTTATCTGGTGAATTAAAATAAAATGTGTCATGTGGCCCACCTTGTGCATAGACAGAAATTGTTGAAATTGACGAACCACGTCTACCTGCTCGACCAGCCCTTTGCTGATAATTCTCTCTAAGTGGAGGTACATTTCTTAATCCTATCGCCGTAAGTGAACCGATATCAATACCAACTTCCATCGTTGTTGTACAGCTCAAAATATCAATTGGGGTTTTAGATGGTCTTTCCACATTAACGTCTTGAAACCTCATTTCATAATCTTCTGTTTTTGCCCATGTTGTAACCTTTTGATCTTTAAATGATAATTGAGCGGTATGTTCTTCCGTATTAAGTGATTTTATATTATCGTTGCTAATAACTGGCTTTCTCCAATAGTCTATTTTTCGAATGTCCTGCGGATATTCCTCATAAATTATTGAATCACCACAAATAGAACAACTATTCCCTATACTAAATGGATGAATACTTCCACATTTACTACATTTAAACCATTTATTGTCATTTTTATATGTCAAAATCACTTTAACAAACTCTAAATTTAAAAAATAGTTCTCATTTTCTTTTCTGTAAAATTCTTTAACAATTGATTCATATATTTTCTCATATTCGTTCGGATACTCATTTTTGATATATGAATTCATATAAGAATCATAACGGTTGAATCCATATCTATTACCCTTAATATATTTTACTTCTTTTCTTACACTTTCTGATACTGTGTTATCGAAGCAAAACGAGTCGGTAAAAGTTTGAGTGACAAAGGCCAAGAATATTTTAATGAATTTAAGATCGGTTAACGTACTTATATCTAAATCAAAAAGAATATCCTGCAGTTTTTCTTCAACTGGTGCTATATATCCTAGTCCAAGATTTGAGAAACTCACCGTAGGACTACAAAACAACTCTATTAAATACGCCTGATACATTTCACAAGGGGTGTTCAATTCACTATGTAATCTACTATAGTTTATTTCCTTGCCCATCTTTTTATATCTTTCTATAATACTTAGAAATCTAGCTTTATCTACTTCGAATTTATCAAGTTCTTTTCCATAGAAAAATCTAAGTTTATTCTCAACACATACTTCTACGAATGCTGGATACAAATAATTTAATGGGAATTCATTCTTTTGATTATTATCATATATTTTTTTCATTGCCAAGAATATAGCTCTTCTAAATGAATCAGTATCTGCTACCTTTGTCATGTCCCTTGCAAGTATTGCCGCAGATTGTCGTGAGTCAGAAAACAGTAATACCTTCTTTCCTCCATTAGGTGTAAACTCACTGGGTGTTTTTGTCATCGGCTGAGTGTCAAATTGTGCTTTTGTAATACTATAAAATGGTATATTTCCTTTTACTCTAAAATCTGATAGACCAATAAAATTAAATCGTTTCCCGCAATGTGGACAGCTTTTAAAAATAGTATTGTTCTCTTCAAAATCATTACTTTTTAAAACTTTTATACAAGTTTCTTCATTCATCAAAAAAGAATACAATTTACCCGTAATAAAATCAAAATAAGCTAATTCAGTGTTTTTTGGTCTCTTGCTAATATCGTAATCTTTAGGAATTATATACAATGGAAACTCGATAATTACGTTGTTCTCATCAATGCCTTTTTTGTTCCAACACATTATTTGTGAATCATTAACAGCGTTCTTATGAATAAATGTTCTAATAAATAGCGAGCCACATCTTCTATCATTCACTAATTCATAGACCTTTGAATAACATTTAATACACTGACTATAATTAGTAGTGTACAAATTTCCTATATTAATTCCATCACCTTTGTGTTTACAATCACAGTTTGGATTTAAACATGCATAAATTCCGTTAAGACCTCGAAAAAATAGATGGATTCTAGCTGGGAATAAAACATTGCCATTAATGTCTTTTGCAAGGGGGGCTAACAACAGTAGATTGTCAAATGCTCTACTTCCTTTTTCTGTTGATGATCCTACTGTTTTTATTAGTAATTCATCATATGAAGTTGCGATACCTCTACAGTTTTCTATCAAATTATTAAAAGGTTCATATTTTGTTATGTTATCGTAAAGCCATATCCTATGATCATTGTAAACATTCTCTTTAAAAACATTGTTGGCAAAAATAGAAATATTTTTTTCAATGGTTACTTCATCCAATATAGTGTCATCTAAATCTAAATTTGCCAAAGTGTTTAAATCAAATGGAACTTTATCGTTAACTTTAATAACTTCTTTATTACCAAACAAGTATACAAAACTACCAGATTTACAACCTGATAAGTCTTCAGAGAAAGCATGAATGTATTTTTTGTCCTCTTCATCCTCATTTGGCATACTTGCACTAGTCATAATAAACTGAACCTTTTCATGTGTTATACCAAGCTTGGAAAATAATCTTCTAACAAGTAGTGCTACTTCACCACCACTTGCTCCTGAGTACATGTGTGCCTCATCAATAATGATTAATAACTTGTTTTCATCGTTCAGACTTAACCACTTTTTTGTATCATCCCAAATTTTATTCTCTACTTTCCTAATTAACATAAACTCTAGCATAGAATAGTTTGTAATCAATATATCAGGTGTTTGTTGTTGCATTTCATATCGTAAAATAAGTTCTGCATCGTCCGATGAATCATACTCTTCTAGTTTATTTGATTCTAATGCTTTAACAAGTTTTTCAATGTTCTTAGAAGGATACTTATTTATCTTTTTAAGGCCTTCTATATCCTTTCTTTGTTCTTCTATTTGAATGGCAGTTAAGTCTTTAGTAATCAAATAGCTTTCTCTATAAGAATTTGCAATATCTATGTTTATCTTCTTATCAACTCTATCACCAGGATAAGGTGTTCTCCCTGTGTACATACCAAACTGTGGCCTTCTTGAGATTGGTGAAAAACCTCTTAAGATATCCACGAATTTGTTATCCCTGTCACCTATTATAGATCGTAATCTTGTAATTTGATCTGTTACAAGTGCGTTCATAGGGTATAAAACGATTGTACGAACGCCTCTTTGTTCCCACGTGTTCTTTTTATGAATCGCCTCATAAACTAATTTGTAAATTATTGGCCACATAAAACACTCAGTTTTTCCAGAGCCTGTACCAGTCGCTACAAATAGGTTCTTTCCTTCTGCAAAACTTTCCAGAGCTTCTACTTGATGCTTAAAAGGTGTATCGAATACACCCAGTTTATTGTCAATTAAAGATATAAGAAAATTTTTAGTGTTACTATCTATGTTAGCATTTCGTATTCCGTCTTTTACTTTGACATAAGATTGATTTGATTCTATAAACGGCTTTCGAAATAGAATTCCTTCTTTCCTCAATAATTCATCGGATGCACTTAACAATAATTGATTATCCCCAAAGTATTGACTCGTAATGTACTCTGTAAGACGATTTACCATTGTGTCATGTGTCTTCTTAATGCCCAGATTGTTTGACATATTATTCCTCCACTACAATTTCAATTGATAATCTAGATAATAATACTATTATGCTTTTAAGCATTGATATATCAGTTATATATTCAAAAATGTTTAAACAATTATTTAATGGCCAAGCCATACATTTGAGAATACTTTCTTCTAAAGCTGGTAAAATAAAGCCATTAAACTTGATTATTACAGCTTCATTATTCACAATTCTTATGTTGCATCTAGCTTTTCTACTATTAATCGAGCATATACCAAGTATTATTCTCCACACTTCGTGTTTAAAAGTGAATTCCGTTGATTGCTTTGTATATAATGTCGGTAACGAAGCAGCATAAATAATATCGTTTGAGTGTTTAATAATTTTATAATCTAATCCGTCATCAACTCTTACAATTGAATACATAGCTTTATAAGCAATCCTGCTCGAGTAATACTCCCATTTATTCTTATTTGTATTGTATATTTCGATTTTTCCTACATTATCTTCAAACGCATTGTATTGAAGCAAAGTTATTAATCTTTCAGTATAAATATGTGCTTCTTCATTCACTAAGAGATAATCGGATAAAGACGTATCACTCTCTGAGCATTTACCCCATAAACCTAATCCTCTAATTCTAACATTTGAATCTATATCAATGAATAGACATTTGTTAGAAATTGCTACTCTAGCCGTTTTGCTCTGCTTTTTAAAGCTATACGCCCCTGAGTTAACATACCCCACTCTTTGATAAGTTTCTTCTATCATATTGATCAACGCTCTATCATCAGTAAAATATTGCTCAAGCCCAGCATCAACCTTCTTATACGATAATAGAACATCCATTGCCGTGATTGTCACATGCGATTTTGACACTTTACTAGTATCATCCTCTTCAAAATCTCTATCAGAAAACAAACTCATAACCCATCTTCCAATTGCAGAGTAAACCAATCTATTTTTATAAGATAAATCATCTTCTTTTTCATATTTTGAAATTCTTAAGTCATCAGATATAGTTTTATATAGTCTGTCGAGCCTAAATGAACTACTCATTGAAAGTAGCCTCACATTTTGCTCTAATACTGTGTGTTGTTAATTTATCAACTAGTTCACTTTTTTCTACACTATTATGAATGGATAAAAAAGGAATGATAGAAAATGCAAAAACACCATAAAAGTTTTCATTCATCAATGTTTTATTTTTTAGATTTAATCCTATTTCATCTAGTGACTTTACATAGTCACTTACAATTGTTGATTTCCTTTGGTTTTTATCGAATTGGTACAGATAATTATAATCAATTTTACCTTCTTGAATGTTGGCAAAATAAAAATTGTATCTGTCGAGTATTTCGTTTGCCATAAACAACACTTCTTTTTCATAGGTAATCTCGAATATATATTTCTCATTGACAGGTCTACTCATGATGTAATCAAGAATATATTCTGAATCAGTTACATTTATTTTATTCTTAATTAAAATGACTTTATTCCCCTGTATTGAAGGCAAAGCCTCTATAAAATCAATCAACTTATCCGTAGATGCGTCTATGTTTAGGGTAATAATATGATAATTGCCTCCTGACATGATTGAAGAAATGATACTGGTTAAAAATCTTGAATTTCTCGATGAGCATATGATTGGTTTCTTCGAGTAGACTATCTCAATTAAATACTCCCTAAATACATCAAAAATATCCCCTTTTACTAAGTTTTCAATTACATCACCAATATTATCAGTTAGAAAATCATCCATTGTTTCATAATTGTCATTCCGAACATAAATATGTGTAAACTCTTTCGGGGTTTGATTCTTTAATTGATTTAGCTCCTCATTAAGTTCATTTATTCTTTCATTCATTAATCTAATCAAGTCGATATTTGCTAGATTATCTACTGTGCTATTAATGTATTCTTGAGTCCGATTTTCTAATTCAGATAACTTGGACTGAAATGTAACATTTCTAGTGAAATGGTTATCGTTTTCGTCGAAATTTTTTTTAATGTTATTGATGCTACTCATATTTCTCTCAACATTTTTGGATAGTTCGCTAATCTGCTTATTAATATCTTGAATGTGGTCTGATATCATTTTTTTTGTCATATCCTGAACTGCTTCAATTAGATGATTTTTGTCTTCAAGTACTTGTCTCAATTTTCTATCAAGGATTTTTTCAATTAATACTAAAACTTTATAATCATGAATTATTTTACTCTGTGTATCTAAACTTATATTTTCCAACTTAAAATAAATTGGTAGAAATTTATCACTAAATGCTCTTTTCACAGCAATCGAACTAGCAACTGAATCCGGATATCCTTCATCAATCATCTTTTTTATGTCTAGTTCTAAATCATCCTTGTAACTGCTATAAAAATTCGTGTAATACTTAATTATAAAATTATTTTTTTCTTTTCTTATCAAGTTGAATGATGTACTAGATAGCTTTGCAATAGGTGCCTTAGATGGTCTAAATCCCTTTATCTTTTGAGCAAACTTGTTGTTGTGGACGTATAAGTCTCTATGAATGTTTTCTGGTATACCTTCTTCTAAAAAAAGTTTTAAGTCGTCATCACTTAGGTCTAATATATTCATGTGTTACCCCTCTTCTAAAAGCATCTCAAATGCCTTTATCTTAATAGTCCCAACTCTTTTACAATGTTCGAGATACTCTAGAATAATATTATTTTTTGAATATTTATCTTTTAGTTTTTCATAAAACCTTGTATCGAATCTTACAAATTGTTTTGAGTATCTTATTGCATCTAAAAGTTTGTTATCATCTTCATTTGTCCTATTTTTGATACCCATCACTCTATCTAATTGATTGTTAAAGAGCAGCAGTGTGCTTTTCATGTATAATTTATCATTTCGATTGAATATTCCTATGAACAACTCTCTCTTTAAATGAAATATTTTGTCGAATGTATCCAATTCTAGATTATCTAGATAATCGGTTTCAGTTGTAAAAGTATTTTTAGCATCTCTTTTTGATTTATCAAGACTAACATAATAATAATTATAGCTCGAGTAAAAATCTTTAATCATAAAGAATGGATTAATTTTTGTGTATTTTTGTAGATTATATTCTTGTAATTCTAACGTTTTATTTTCATTTTCGAACGAAACGAACATTTTTTTCTTGTTTTTGGGATAGAAACGATAATTGCCAACGGATTTTAGTGGTGGCCATAGTATAACTGCATCGTTTTTCTCTGTCAGAATACATTTTCGATTGTAACAAAAATCTCTTGATTCATTGTTCGCATTATTAAACACTATATCAAATGGATAATAGTTGAACTTGTTATCTCTTTTCACATTTAGTCTTTTAATCTCAATATTGCCGTTCCTGTTATTTTTCAAATGAAAATTTGGGTTGCTTGAAAAGATTATATAGTGTCTTCCGGTGTAAACTTTCCCACTGATTCTTTTACACACTAATGAACCTATATTTTTCAGATCTATCTCTTTCTCGTTTGATAGAGGTACATACTTTTGAATTATAAGATTTGAATATAACTGCTCATTCGGACGAAAGCCTTCCATATCATATAAAATATTGTTTCCAGAACCATTTCCATCAATCCTTATTCCAACCGTACTTGATAGCCTTGTAAGGGGTATTTTTTTAATATCTCCAGGGTTCAAATGCCCGTTATCAATTGGGGTTTTAATAGTATTATTTCCATCAATTATAGTGATTAAAGTTTGATTTCTTTCATTATCTTTGATTTCTTTCTGATCGAGTGGTGGTATTGTAATTACGCTTTTCCAACTACCATTCTTATAAAGAAGTTCGTAGTTAAAAGAAATGTCTTCTTCTTTTAACAATCTCTTTCGAAACAATCCTTCAAATGTTTTCGATTCTTTTCCTTCTGTATATAAAGAACAAGAAATGTGCTTCTTTTCCGATGGCGAATGTTTAAAATATGGAACATTATAATCGCCTTTGCAATATATCAAAAAATCCCCACATTCGATACATTTAATCGCATTAATGCTTCTTCGGTGAGGATACTTTCTTAAATACTTTTCATATTCATAAACATCCATATGCTTTTTCTCAATTGTATGATGAGCTATTGGTATACTTGCCATGACTATCTTCCATTCTTTAATAATTAATAAAATACAGAAACCATTGAATTTATCTTAATTATATCATCTAATTAGATTATACTAAAATTTAAATTAGTAATATTTGATATTCACATTTCGTCTTATTCTTCATTAATGATATCAACTGCTTCTTGATACTTTATAGTCAATTAAAATAAACTGTGGTTACTATAATCTATTTTGAAGAGCTTATTTTAGTATAAGAAAGATTTATACTCTTCGTGCCTAATGCTCGATAATAACAACAAGTAGCCTTTCTCATAACTACAATATAAATTTATAAACTTATATAAAAAGCTATTGATTCTTTACAGAATTAATCGCCGTTACTACTACTTTCTTAATTTCTTGTACAATTCTTTAGCCATTGCATCCATTACTCTTTCGTAAAAGGATGTGTCTGTAAATAATTTTTCAAATGACTCGTGATTTTCTGTAAATAATCTTAAGGCTATATCCTTGAATTTATCAGGGAATAAACTCTTAATGAACATTTCTGGATTATTTTCTTTGGCATATTGAGCATATTTTTTAACTTCTGGATCATTCATAAACATCTCAAAAATACCAGAAATAATGACTTTATCACTATCAGTGAATTGTCCCATATATTGCTCATTAACCTTATCAATGATACTTTGAAGAGTGTCTTTAGATTTAGGTTTTCTTTTTGCATCTACTGATTGCTCAGGTTTTAAATCAACTGATGTTTTTTCTAGTTCTATGCTTCCTTTATATGTCTCTTTAAGTTTGGCAAACTCTAGATTAATCTTGTCATCAATACTAATTTTTTCTGCAGTATCTTTAGGTAATAGATTGATTAGATAAGAAATGAACATAAACTCTTTAAATAGTTCTTTATCATTAATTCTTACGATTTGGGTGATATATGAATAGGCATGATTGAATTTTCTTAATAGATCCCTATATTCATATTTTTGCTTCTCATCCAACTCAAGATACTGATCTGTGACAGGTTTTAGTATACTTGTTACACGACCAAGTGCTTTATCGTCTTGTTTCTTTGCTGCATCTATTTTGATTTTGGCAAAAAGATCCACATCTTGATCGTTATATAGCATATAACTGTGTATCTTAGTTCTTAAATCATAGACACGATTATAATCTGTTTGGCCATCTAAATAGGTTGTTTCAAAGAATGGTTGGAATGACTTTTTCATGTCTTCATGCGTGTTTACAAAATCCATGACAAAAGTGTCTACTTTACCTGGATATACGCGATTCAATCTAGAAAGCGTTTGAACAGCATTCACACCATGAAGTTTTTTATCAACATACATGGAATGTAGTAACGGTTCATCAAATCCTGTTTGATATTTATTTGCAACCACTAAAATATTGAATTTATCACTTCTAAATGCTTTTCTAAGTTTCTTATCTGAGTTAATTAAATGGCCGTCACTATCGATATTCATCTCAGCTTCTCTATATGATTTACCATCTAGCTTAACCTCTCCAGAAAACGCAACTAAAACACCAATCTTTGAAGTTATCTCTGGATTGTTTCTTATGTATTCTTGAATAGCCTGATAGTATCTGACTGCATTTGGTCTAGAATCTGCAATTACCATAGCCTTTGCCTTACCATCAATTCTAAATTGACCATTATTTAAGAAGTTATCCATTATAAGTTCGGTTTTCTTGTGAATGGTAAACCCATGTTCTTTATAATAGCGAACTAAGACTCTCTTAGCTTGTCCTTCTATGACCTCAGGATTATCCCTTGTGGTTCTAACTATCTTAAATTGATCTTGAAGGGTTGTATAGTATTTGAGTACATCTAAAATAAATCCTTCTTCAATGGCTTGTCTCATCGAGTAGACATGAAATGGTTCATATTTGCCAGTGGATGGATTTCTTCTGCCAAAAAGTTCAATTGTCTTATTTTTAGGCGTTGCAGTGAATGCAAAGAAAGATTGATTACTGTGTTGTCCTTGGGCTAATACTTCTGCAACAAGTTCATCCGTATCGTCAACTTCATCTTCTTCAATACCTTCCATCTCTGCATACTCTTTAATTGCAACTTTCTTATCAATCAGTGCTCTTCTTAAGGTCTTAGCACTTGCACCAGTTTGACCTTGATGCGCTTCATCCACGATAATCGCAAACTTTCTACCTTCCATTTCATCGAAATCTTTATAGGCAAACAAGAATTTTTGAATGGTACAAATAATAATACGTTTCTTATCGTTAATTGCTTCCGTAAGGCCTCTTGAACGCTTTTTATCATCAATTGCTTCAACTAATCCGGCTCTATGTTCAAAGCCGTTAATCGTATCTTGTAGTTGTGAATCAAGTACTACACGGTCAGTAACAATGATAACTGAATCAAATATTGGTTTATCATCTATATCATGGACAGATGCCAATCTATATGCAATCCAAGCGATAGAATTTGATTTACCAGAACCTGCACTATGCTCAATTAAATACTTTTGACCAACACCATTATCTTTAACATCCGCTAATACTTTCTTAACGACATCATACTGATGATATCTAGGAAATATAATTTTTTTAGAATCCTTAGGGTTAGAAATAAAACGATGAAGTATATCTATAATAGAGGCTTTTGACAATATATCTTCCCAAAGATATGATGTGGTATAACCATAAGGGTTTTGCGGATTACCAGCGCCACCACTGACACCAGAACCATTAGATCCTTGATTGAAAGGTAAGAAATGTGTATCAGTACCTTTAAGTTCTGTCGTCATCCATGTTTCATATAGGTCTACAGCAAAATAAACCAATATTCTATGATTGAATCTGAATATCAGTTCTTTTGGATCACGATTGTAACGCCATTGATGCATGGCATTTCGATAATCTTGTCCCTTTAGTTGGTTTTTCAGCTCGATTGCAATAAAAGGAATACCATTAATGGATAGGACCATATCAATCGTATTGTTATTGAAAGGTGAATATGCAAATTGTCTTGTTACACCTAATATGTTACCTTCATAACGTTCAACTAAAGTTGGATTCAACTCTGATTCAGGTTTAAAGAAACAGATAAAAAGGTCTATCCCCATATCTTTTATGCCATTTCTTAATACATGAAGAAGCCCGTGATGACTAATAGAATCTTCTAGTCTACGATATAGTTTATTAGGTGCTTCATCACCATAATATTTTTCATATCGTTCCCATGATTTACTTTGAGTCTTTTTGATAAACTCTACAAGGATATCTAGATAAATACCTTTTGATACATCATAGCCTTGCATAGACAGTTTTCTATACTCATGATTGATCAAATGAGACTCTATATCCTCTTCAAACCTTTTTTCATTATCTTTCATAGATTCACCCCTTTAAAGTGTTTCTTTTCTTTACTAAAAATACTATTGTGAAAATCGTAATGATAGTTATCCCTAAAATACTCCAAGAAATTATGATGATATGTTCTTGTAAAAACATAATGAGTGCACTCAATGCAAATCCAATCATCGTTGAAACTACAAAATAAGCATATTTCATTACATCTGAATTAAATAGTCTAATTGCACTAAATATAATACCGACCAAAGCATAAGATAGAATGAAAGTCAGTGATTTAACAATGATTTCAATTGATGGAGATAATCCAAAATCAGTTAAACTTAATTGAAATATCCATAGAGTCAGTTTAATGAATTCACTAGTCAAATCTAGTAGGACCGAGAATACTCCAGTAGCAATAAGTATCAATAATATAATTCCTCCAATAATTGATTTAGCATCTCTCATTTATGATACTTCTTTCTTACCTGTTACGTATTCATAGATGAGAGATTTTTTGAATTCCTCAAGATTTAGTAGTTTTTTTGCTTTTAACTCGATTAATTGGTCAATCTTTTGACATTTTTCATCTAAATAACTAATTATTTTCTCTTGCTCATCGGAATTAGTCGTATAAATAACTTTCATGTTGTTGAAATTAGATAAGGTTAACTGGTTAATTGTCGCTGTTAAATATGTCCCAAGATAGTAGTTAAATATAAAGCTATCTAGGATATACTTAATGTACTTCGGATTTGCTTTTGAAACTCTAAACACCATCATAAAGGCACCAAATGAACATAGTCCAACATTTTCGATGATTGCATTTTTTCCTATTAAATCTCTGCTACCATTTCTTGAACAAATAAGAATATCACCGTTTTTTAGCATTAAGTCTTCTTTAATCTGCATTTTAAGATAAACATTATCATCAAAGATTAATTTCCCATCCCTAACATTGGACGATCTCAAAACTAGAATTCCTTCACCATCATCGACCATATCACTCGGATTGTACGTTAAGCCATTACGAGATTCGCCTAAATATTTCATTTTAATAATTCCCCAATCTTTTGGAATCTTATCAATAATTTCAATTCCACTATCCTTAAATTCAACATTTGGATCTAATCCTTTAGTAACAACCTCACTAATTAGTGATTGCTTATATTCTTTAAGTTTTTCGATTTGTTGCTGTTGATTATTGATAAGTTGATCTATCTTATTAGTTTTATTATCTAAGAAAAGTGCTATTTCTTTTTGAGTATTTATAGGTGGAACAGGCGTATATATAGCCTTAAATGCTTGACCAGTTACTGAGTATCTGATGTTTTTCGAATAAATCATATAGTATCTATTAGTAAAAACATACTGAAACCAATAATCAGCATATTCATTACATATTAATGAAGTCGAATCATAAGCATTATATGCTGAAGTAATCATCCCGTCAAACTTAGAAATACCTGAAAAAACTGCCGATAAATCCAGGTCAAATAAGCAAAAAATCAACTGATTTTTATTGATGGATAAATATTTTTCATATGATTCAGGCACCTTGCCACCAGAACTATTAATATCTTTTTCTTTTACACCAGTAGTTGTTAGAGATAATAATTGATACTTAGAAAAGTCTTTTCCAACACTATTCTTGTTTTCGATGAAAAGATATCGATTAGGTATTATTCGCCATGATTTAGGAAGGTTTTCAATATATGGGATTTCGATATTTAGTTTATTCATCCCCAAACAACTCCTTCATAAGTAGTGTTTCTTCTTCTTCAAGTTGTTTGATTTCAGCGAATATATCTGAAGATGCCTTTGGTGGAATAAACTTATAAAACAGTCTTGTAAATGGTATTTCATATCCGACTTTATCTTTGCTTCGATCCATCCAAGCTGATGAATTAAAAGGTAATACATTATCTTTAAAGAAAGCTTCAATATTTTCTTGTAATGGTACCAATTCAGTATCACGTTTCTTAGAGTCTGCTTGAAGTTTTCCTTTTTTAAGAATTGGTTTACCATTTTCATCTGTAATTGGTGATTCAACAGTTACTTTTGTGTACCCAAAGAAATCATTATCAAAGATTTTCGATTCAACAACTAAGTCATTTTCTTCATATTTTACTTCTTTGAAATCTAAATAGGCTTTAGTAATTAAGTCAATTGATGTATCATCTAGGTCAACACGCTTCTTACCAATGTTTTTTCTTCTTTTCACATAGCAATTAGACGCATCAATGAGTTGAATTTTTCCTAATCGTTCTTTATTTTTATTTTTAGAAACTATCCAAATATATGTTGATATACCAGTATTGTAGAAAAGGTCAGTTGGTAATTGAATAATTGCTTCTAACAAATCACTTTCAATTAAGTATTTTCTAATTTCACTCGGACCACTACCAGCATCTCCAGTAAAGAGTGAAGACCCGTTTTGAATGATTGCCATTCTACCAGAACCTTCTTTTAATTTCTTTACACCATTAAGTAGGAAGAGCATTTGTCCATCACTAATTGCAGGCAAGCCTGGTCCAAATCTACCCTCATATCCAAGCTTTGAATATTCTTGTTTAACTTCTTTTTCTTCTTTTTTCCAGTCAATACCAAATGGAGGATTTGAAATTATGTAATCAAACTCATAGTTAGAAAATTGGTCATCATTCAATGTATCACCAAACTTCATATTTTGAGCATTTCCACCTTTGATTAGCATGTCAGCTTTTGCGATTGCATATGTTTCTGGGTTAAATTCTTGACCAAATAGAGATAACTTTGAATCCGGGTTGATTTCTATCATTTTTTCATCTAAGCACCCTAACATTTGGGATGTACCCATGGCCATATCATATGCGGTTTTAACGACACCATTTTGTTTAATGTATTCTTTTTCATTTGCGACTAATAGCTCAGCCATTAAATATATGATGTCTCTTGAAGTAAAGTGTGCTCCTGCTTGTTCATCATAGGATTCAGAGAACTTACGGATAAGTTCTTCAAAAATATAGCCCATGTCCATGGAGGTGATTTTATCCGGATGCATATCAGCTTTCTTAGAATTAAACTCCTGTATAACAACATAAAGGACATTCCCTTTATGCATCGTTTCTAGGACTTGTTCAAATTTAAAGTTGGAAATAATATCTTTTACATTATCCGAAAATCCTTTTAAGTATGTATCAAAATTAGATGCGATGTTATCTGGATCAGCTAAAAGGTTTGCAAATGTAAATGGACTAACATTATAAAAATCATATCCCGTAGTTTTGCATAATAATCCATCTCTAATGGTATCAATTGTTTTTTGTTCATTTAATTTCTTATTGAGTGATAAAACTTCCTGTTTCGTTTCTTTTAAAGCGTCATCGAATCTTTTTAGTACCGTCATCGGTAAGATAACCTTACCGTACTCATGTGGCTTAAACAATCCAACAAGATGATTAGCGATTGCCCATATTAGATTTGCTTTTTCTTGAATATTTGTTGTAGTTAATTTACCTATCTCTGCAGTTGTCATATTATCTCTTCTTTCTTATTTCATTAGCAATACAATAATCTTTCTTCATATTAAAAAAATTATAACATATTTTAGCAACTTTTACCTTTAATTGTTTATTAAACAATATCATTCTTCTATTTTTATAAAACCTATTGATAGTCTAATATTCATTTAATGCATCAAAATAACGTGTTGATGTTATGGCTTTTTCGAAGTTTGTTTTAGTAATTTTTAATTTGTTATTTGCTTCTAAAAGTTGTACACGTGGATACTCTGCTGGATTACTTTTTATTGTCGCTATAAGACTAGAATTATCACCCATGCCTGTTTGACTATGCGGAACAGGTCCTATTAGTAAGTCTGAATACTTTGTTGAAAACCTAAGTGTATCAACAGGGTATCTCTTGAGTTCTGAATAGTCATTAATAAACTCGACATTGTTTAGGTTAATACCTAGTCTATTTAATACCCCTTGGAAGTCTTTTTTCTTTCCAGCTAATGATCCGAATACTAGGATTTTCATTAGTCTTGTGTTTACAGAAATGCTTGTTTCCTCAAATACAATGCCATATCGTTCTAAAATCTCTTCAATTAATCCATCTTCATTAGCACGGTCAACTTCACTCGTGATTTTTCTAATAATTTTTTGTTTTATCTCGGATAACTGCTTTGCATTATACACTAAGATAGTACCTCCTCAATTTCTTCATAATAGAAGTTTTTGAGTTCGTCTTCTATCTTTAGAATTTCTGCCTTAAGTGCCATTAAAGAAGATAGTTTTCTATTATATTTTTTAGATATATTATATTGAACATCAAGTTGAGGTAGTGGGATAATTATATTCGAAAGTTCTGTAGCGTTAATTGTAATTATCGATATACCTTTTTGAATACTCTTTAATAATAATTGTCCTTGATCTGATTCTAAGAAAACCTTAAGAAATGTTGGATTTAATTTACTCTTCTCAACACGAACAATAATCATACCACCAGTTACAATAATTTTATCCTTTGGTTCAAAATCGATGACTGCTATTTTAACCTTCGATGATTTGCTTGTCATAATGACATCATCATATTCCAATGCAAATTTATCTAACTTACCATCTTTATTATCGATGTTTTGCAGATTTGATTCATCAATGAGTCCATCTTGTATATCACTCGATGTGAGAAGTTTATAACCGGTTTTTTTATCAGTCAATACTTCTTGAAAGTTTCTGACTGTATATTGAGAGCCTGTAAAAACATGTGCAACTTCACTCAATTTAACACCATTTTTTGGTGAATCTATTGTTAATAGTGCTGTCGAAGGAATCCAGTTAGATAAATCAGTTAAATCTGAAACATCTTTTTTAGCTACATCTTTTCCATAATAGAAATCTATAATTTGTTTCACATCTACTTTAATAGTTTCATTAAACTTTCTTTTTGATGAGAACATACTCGCATCAAATAGACGAACATTCTTATTATTTTTACTAAAGATAAGTAAGAATAACTTGATCGATGTATTATCGACAATTCCTTGTGGTAACTCAATGATACCTTCAAGCATGCCACTCTTTAGTATTTCGTCCCTATAATCTCTATCAACTGCACTAAATAACGTACGACCAGTAACAAGTGCTACCGCTCTAGCATCGTCACCTTTTAAATTATTCAATAATTTATCTATAAATATCCATTCAACAGAGTTTCGAGTCGATAGAACAATGTTTTTGAAAATAGAAATATAGTTTAGATCATTACCCATCAACTTCATACCTAAAGGTGGATAGACAAACCCTTTATTATAAGTTAGTTCGTATTTATCGGTTAGGATATTAGCATAGTTAATCTTGCTTTTTACCGAAGAATCAAAGGTGAATATTTCTAGTATCATCTTAGAAAGTGCATGTTGATTATAGTTAATCTCCACACCATATAAAGCAGACAACTCAATTGAACGTTCCTGAGCTAATTTCAATGTACCAATTAAAAAACTACCTAATCCACTACCTAAATCAAAAAGTGAATCACCATTCGATAGTTCAAGTAACTCCGAAGCTAAAGCCAACAGATTATCATTCGAATTATCCATAAATCTCTGTTTTATAAATAGAGAACTAGAAACGATTCCTTTTATTTCATTGAAACTTAAGTCCACAAACAGATTTTCTAAATCAAATTTTAGATCACTTGGTATTCGTTCCAATGATTCTCCAGCGATGTTAAGTAATTCTGTATCACTTCCTGGTATTAAATCATTTCTGTTGCAATAATCATATGCAAATGAAATAACAAATTCAACTGCCATTTCTTCAGGCACACGTCCTCTGACTTTGTTTGCAAATTCCCATACTAAATTTTTATTTTCCATAACTACCTCTCACTTTCATAATTTAAGTTTACACAAACGTAATTTAAATGTCAAGCACTTTTTTTAAGTTTGTTAAAACGTAATTATATATGGCGGTAGAAAACAAAAAAAAGATTCGATACCTTAGGCGATTAGTAAATCGCTTTTGTATCAAACCATTTCATTCAATATGGTGTGGACGATGAGACTTGAACTCACACAGCCTTTAAGCCACATGCCCCTCAAACATGCGCGTCTACCATTCCGCCACGCCCACATAAAAAGGGTATAAATTAATATACCCAAGGGTTTTAATTCTTTGTTTGTTATTCTACTGCAATGATGTAGGCATAAATGTCTTGCTTGCCGTTGATCATTTCAATTTCTAAATCTTCGTTTAATTCTTGAATGTAACCTTTAACTAACTTCGCTTCATTTTCAGAAACGTCTTTACCAAAGAATACAGTGACGATTTCTGAGTTTTCATCAATGGTTTTAGCTAGCAATTCTTTGATTGCTGAAATACGGTCTGGTAGGGAAACTAAGATGTTTTTACCTTGAATACCGATAAAATCGCCATTTTTAATCTTAACACCATTCATTTCAGTGTCTCTAACCGCATAAGTTAATTCAGCAGTCTTCATGTTTGAAATAATTTCACTCATTGATTCTAAGTTATCGTCTAATTCTCTGGTTGAATCAAAGACCATTAATGACGCATAACCTTGTCCGATGCTCTTTGTTTTTAAAACGCGAACGTTTGTGCCTTCACAAAGGTTAACGGTTTGTTCTGCGGATAAAATAACGTTTGAGTTGTTTGGTAAGATAATGACGTTTTCAGCATTAACCGCTTCAACGGCTTTTACGAACTCTTCGGTTGGTGGGTTCATTGTTTGTCCACCATCGATGATGTAATCAACGCCAAGCTCTTTAAATGCTTGTTTAATGCCATCACCAAAGCATACAGCAATCACGCCATACGTGGTTTTTTCTTTTTTAACAGGTTGAAAGTCTAGTTTCTCTTCTGCTTCATGATTGTGATCATGACCAAGTGATTGCACCACGCCTTCGTGTTGAATGCGCATGTTTTCAACTTTCATGGTTTGTAAATCCCCATATTTTTGCCCCAGTGTGATTGCCACACCTGGTTGGTTCGTGTGTACGTGTACTTTTACTAGTTCTTCATCTTGTACTAAGACAAGTGAATCCCCCATCGATAATAAGATGTTTCTTAGGTTGTCTTGATCAAAGTCTTCTTGGTTGTGCAGTTTGACAATGAACTCTGTACAATAACCAAATTGAATATCGACGTTTTCAATGTTTCTACCTTGGAAACCTTCTTCGTGATGATGTTCAACAACTTGTTCTTGTTCGAGCGCTAATAATTGACCTTGTGCGGCAAGTAACATGCCTTCAATAATCTTAATAAAGCCAGCCCCACCTGAATCGACAACACCTGCTTGTTTTAAGACAGGTAGTAAATCTGGTGTACGGTCTAAACTTACTTTTGCTTGTGTTAAATAGCATTGTAAAACATCCTCGATTGAACGAAGATTTTTTCTTTCTCTTAACACTTGTTCTGCTGCTTCTCTAACGACTGTTAGAATTGTTCCCTCAACTGGTGTCATTACCGCACGGTAAGCCATTTGATAGCCACCCACAAGTGCTGTGATGAATTCGTCTACGGTTGCAGAACCATTTTTAATTTTAGCAATTTCGCTATAGACCCCACGGAAGAACTGCGATAAGATAACACCACTGTTACCTCTTGCGCCCATAAGTAGGCCTCTTGATAGTATTTTTGATACATCTACGATGGATTTCGAATTTAAGTTGTTTACTTCTTTAATTCCCGCCATCATGGTCATTTGCATATTGGTTCCTGTATCCCCATCGGGTACTGGAAACACGTTTAAGTGATTGATTTCTTGATGATTATTCTTAAGGTTAATTGCGCCGTTTGTTACCATTTTTTTAAACAGTGATCCACTGAGTGTATTTGCCATTTCTAAGATCCTCCTAAATGATTTCAAAATGAGCATTAGATATTTAATTGTCGGTATAAGTTTAGATACTCAAGTTACTTGAGTTTAATGTTCACTAATCATGTTTTGTTATTGGCTTTTTATAGTATATCACGTGTGCAAGTCATTTGCAATAGGTGGATATACGACATTATTATATCATATTTTTCTAAAAAGCAAATATTATTCTTTCAATTGCGTTTCGAAGCTTTTGGTTTGAATCTCTCATTTTAATCTTTTTTACAAACTTTTATGACTTACTAGTTGCTTTTTAAAATTTATTATGTTATAGTTTTATATGCGTAAAGTAGAGGAGTGAAACTATGGCAAAATGTTATGTAACAGGTAAGAGTACGTCTTTTGGGAATTCTAGAAGCCACGCCTTAAATGCAAATCGTCGCACTTGGAAAGCTAACTTACAAAGCGTTCGTATCGTTGATGAAAACGGGAACGTGAAAAGAGTTAAGGTTTCTGCACGTGCACTTAAAAAAGGTACACTTACAAGAGCTTAAAAAAAATAAGGCCGAAGCCTTTTTTTTTTCATTTTTTTGACCTGATGACAATCACATGACCTTGTTTTACAGTTAAAGTTAATGTGTCTTCTATCTCGTTTGATAGCCCCAGCGGATCAGAGGTTTTCATCCGAAAGTCAGTTAAATTGTATTTACTACCAGAGGTACTGATTAAAGACTCATTTATCGAAAATATAGAAAAATAATCATACTCATCTTTTTCAAATGTGTATGTTCCCTCAGTAAATGACTGAATTTTATTACCTTCATCAATGATCGTTAATTTAGGGTAATGATGGAATAATAGGAGGTTCGCATATAGGTGATCAATTCTTGAGCCAAAGAGCCCACCTACCATCACGACGTCCTCGCTATTACTAAATGCGTATTCAAGCGCACTAAAGGCATCTGAAACGTCTTTTACGGGGTTTAGTTTAATCGTTGGTAGATTCTCAAGTAATTGAGGATTCTCAAGCGAATCAAAATCACCAATGGCCGCATCCACATGGATGTGGTTTTTTACTAAGTCTTTTAAGGCAGCGTCTACAGCAATGACAAACACGTTTTCAAATGCGATGAGTTGTTTTAAGTTTTGAGGTACTTTTGGACAAACCACAATAAAACGCATTATTTAATTCCTCTAATGGCTTCGTTTCTATCTTTTGCGTTAAAGACATAACTGCCTGCAACAGCGATATCAACGCCTGCTTCTTTGGCGAGTTTCGCGGTATTAAAATTGATGCCACCATCAATTTCAATGACGTAGTTGTAGTGATGCTCATCTCTAAGGCGAACCAATTCTCTGACTTTATCTAATTGATCTACCATAAAGGACTGTCCACCAAAACCAGGTTCTACTGACATAACTAAAACCAGTTCTAACTCACTTAAGTAAGGCTTTAATTCTTCAATTGACGTTTTTGGTTTTAAAGATAGCCCACGTTTTATCCCATAAGAGTGAATCAAATCAAGGGTTTCTTTGACTTTATTCGCCTCGACGTGAATGGTAATGAAGCTTGAATTGATGCCTGCAAAATCCTTGATGTAATCGATTGGATTTGAAATCATTAAGTGCGTGTCTAAAGGCACGTTTGTGATTCGTTTAAGGCCACTTAAAACGTGAGAACCAAACGAGATGTTTGGTACGAAGTGTCCATCCATGACGTCTAGATGAAGATAGTCACTTTCTTGTTCAATCGACTTGATTTCTTCTTCTAGCTTCAAGAAGTCCGCGGTTAAAATAGATGGTGCAATTTTCATTAGTATTTCTCCTTTTGTTGTTTGATTTCTTCGTAAAGTTTTTGATAGTTTTCATACCTTGAGTCTAACATAACCCCTGGTGTTTTAAAGTAACACCCAGGCTCATGAATGTGGTCACATTTATTTTTAAAACGACATAAATCGTTTTGTTGTCTAAATTCAATAAAGAATTCTTTTAAATCGGATTTATCGTAAAACTTGAGTTCGAGCTTTGAGAACCCTGGGGTATCGGCAACAAGTCCACCACCAAAAAGAAAGAGTTCAGAATGTCTTGTGGTGTGTTTACCTCTACCAAGGGCTTTTGAAATTTCTTGTGTTTTTAGTTCTAAGTTAGGCATTAACGCATTTAAAAACGTTGATTTGCCTGCGCCTGTTTGACCAGCTAAAACTGATACCTTATCTACAAACAAGTCCTCAAGGACATCAAAACCAATCTTTTGTTTGGAGTTGACGTAATGAATGGTGTAGCCTATTTTATTGTAGTAGGTAAGCTTTTCTTTGAGTAAATCAAGTTCTTCATTCGTCACCAAATCAATTTTAGTAACAATTAAAACAGGCGTGATTTTCGCCTGTTCAATTAACACTAAGAATTGATCTAATAACATAAAACTAAACGTTGGATTTTTCGCTGCGAAGATTAAGAGGACTTGATCAACGTTTGCGACATCCGGACGGTAAAGTTCGTTTTTTCGTTCAAAGATTTCTTGAATCGGATGGTTTTCATCCGTTTCATCGTAAGAGACAAAATCACCCACTTTGGGTGAGATTTGCATCGTTGTTTTTTCTAATTTCGTCTTTTTGGTTGTTTGTTTTAAAAAGGAACTATCCTCTGTCAATTTGACGTTTCGAAGTTTACCTGAAGGTCTTGCGACAATCACGTCATTAGAGTCTAAATCAATTAGCTCATAAAGCCCTCCGATGGATTTGATAATTCTAGCTTTTCTCAAATAAACAGTCCTCCATTATAAATTTTGACTTCTTAATTGCCCACAAGCCGCATTAATGTCATGGCCTTGTTCTTTTCTTAACGTACAGTTCATGTTGCCTTTTTTCAAGGTGTCATAAAATGCGTCCATGTCTTCTCTAGAAGAGCGTTTAAACGGTGCTTCTAACACTTCATTATAAGGAATTAAGTTCACATACACATTTAAGCCCTTTAAGAGTCTCAATAGCTCAAGTGCGTGTTCTTTTTGATCGTTTAAGTCTTTAATCATGATGTATTCAATTGTCACACGACGATTGGTCTTAGACATATAATAACGAATGGCCTCAATCACTTGTTCGATTGGGTAAGCCTTATTGATTGGCATGATTTGATTACGCACGTCATTATTCGGTGCGTGAAGGCTAATTGCTAAGTTGATTTGTAGTTGTTCATCGGCGTATTCTTTGATCTTAGGTACAATCCCACACGTCGATACCGTCATGTGCCTTGCCCCAATCTCTAAGCCTTTCGGGTGGTTAGCATTTCGTAAGAACGTCATTAGGTTCTCATAGTTATCAAATGGTTCACCAATGCCCATAACAACCACATAGCTAATGCGATTGCCAAAGCTTCGTTCGGTCTGAACGATTTGGCTCATGATTTCACCAGCTGTTAGGTTTCTTTTTTTCTTTAATACCCCTGAGGCACAGAACTTACAGCCCATGTTACAACCCACTTGTGAGGTCACACAAATGGAATATCCATAGTCATGATTCATTAAGACGGTTTCAATTAAGTTACCATCTTCTAGTGCATATAGGTATTTAATTGTCCCATCCACACTCTTGACTTCCATGACTTTTTCAAGTGTGTCAATCACATAGTTATTCTTTAATAATTCAATGACACTACCTGAAACGTTTTTCATGTCATCAAACGACGTCACTTTCTTTTTGTATATCCAGTCAAAGATTTGTTCAGCACGAAACTTTTTTTCGTTGTTTTTAACCATCAAATCTTGTAAATCTTCTAAACTTAAATCATAAATACTTTTCATTTTATCACCAAAGATATTATACACTAAAAAAAGAGCCATATAAAGCATTTAAAAAAAGATCAGCGATTACAGGCAAAAAGACTAAAAAAAAACGCACACAAAACCATGCTTTCAACTGGTGTTGTGTGCGTTTAAATTAGCTTCTGACTTCGGCTTTAAATTCGAATTGTAGACGGTTAAATATGCTTTTAACAATCTTATCAATATCTTGAGTCTCTAAGGTTTTTTCTACCGAATTAAACGTCATCGTGTAGGCAAGTGATTTCTTATCAGTACCTATTTTTTCATCCATGTAGACGTCAAAGAGTTTGATGTCTGTTAAAAATTTTCGTGCGGTTTGAACAATCAAGGCTTCAATCTTACTTGTCTCAATGTGCTTATCAACAACAAACGCAATGTCTCTTGTGATGGCAGGGTATTTTGAAATTGTTTTAAAGTTTGATTGTTTTTCAACTAACTTAAATAACAAGTCTAGATTGAACTCAACCGCGACGGCATCACTTTCTAATTTTGGGTGAAGTTTACCAATGTATCCAAGCGTTTGTTTTTGGTAAGTAATCTTGGCTTGAATGCCTGGATGGAATCCATCAATGTCGGTTGTTTTTTCAAAACTTGGGGTGATTTCATAGAAACTAAATAGTTTTTCAACCATCCCTTTTAACAAGAAGAAATCTGATCCAAGTGGTCTCTTTTGCCAGTTGGATTCGATGTAGTCTCCTGTTAGAATCATCCCTAGGTACGTTGGTTCTTCGTTGTGGAAATACTTACGTCCAATTTCAAAGAACTTGAGGTTGTCAAATTGTCTGGATTCGTGGTAAACCACGTTTTCATATAGACCATTAATGAGTGAGTGTCTTAAGACTTTACGATCATCACTCATTGGGTGTAACAACTTGATGATGTCTTCTGATTTTGGACAGAATAAATGAATGCTTTCTTCTGGTAGTAAAGAATAATTAATGACTTCATTAAATCCGAGCGCTCTTAATTGTTTTCTTAACTCAATGATGTTTTTTTGTTTGAAGGTGTATTTACCTTGTGTGACTTCTTTAGGTAGTGTCATTGGGATGTTGTTATACCCATAGATACGTGCAACCTCTTCAATTAAGTCTGCCTCAATTTTTAAATCGTCTCGGTAAGTTGGGATCAAATACACTTGATTTGACACGTGCATGATGTTTAGGCGTTTTAGTAAACCGTAAAGCTCTTCTTGTTTTAAGTTAATTCCTAAGGTTTTATTCACACGTTCTAGTGTTAATTCAATCCTAGTCGGCCGTTGAAATGCCGTACCAACAAATGTAATCTCTTTTGAGACGGTTGCCATGGTAATTTCTTGTAAGAGCGATGCAGCTCTGTTAATCGCAAGTCTTAATCTGGTTTCATCAATACCACGTTCAAATCGAAGCGATGAATCACTTCTTAAGTCTAGACGTTTCGAGGTTCTTCTGATGCTATTTTTATCAAAACTTGCGGCCTCAAAAATCACTTCAGTGGTTTGAAAATCAACCGCTGTATTAGATAGTCCCATCACGCCAGCTAGACAAATCGGCACTTCACCGTTGGTGATCAAGATGTCGTCTTGGGTTAAACTTCTTTTAACATCATCTAAGGTAATGATTTCTTCGCCTTCTTTGGCATTTCTAACCACGATTTTATTGGTTCTTAATTTCTTCGCGTCAAACGCGTGTAGTGGTGTACCAAGTTCTAATAACACGTAATTGGTTACGTCAACGACGTTGTTGATTGGACGAATGCCTGAGGCGATTAAGATCCCTCTTAACCATTCAGGGGATTCTCTAACAACGACTTGTGAGACGTGTCTTGCGTAGTATTTTGTACACTTATCGGTATCGAGTTTAACCACCACTGGGTTTAACTCATCGGATTCAACGACTGGTTTTTCTTCATAAACGACTTTATGTTCTAAGACCGCCCCTAAGTCATGAGCAAAGCCTAAAACACTTAATAGATCTGCACGGTTTGGTGTCAGTGATAATTCGATGGTGTCTTGATCTAGACCTAAATAAGGTCTTGGGTCAACCCCAAGTGGTACGTCTTGTTCAAAGTAATAAATCCCATCTTTAAACTTTTCACTGACGTATTTGTCTTCAATCCCTAGTTCTCTTAATGAACAGATCATCCCGTTGGATTCAACGCCTCTGATTTTAGAATGCTTGATCACAAAATCCCCTGGTAAAACTGCCCCTGGTCTTGCAACAACGACGTATTGACCTGCTGCGACGTTTTTAGCCCCACAGACGATTTGATCAACCTCACCATCACCAAAATCAACGGTTGTCACGTGAAGATGATCGCTATTTTCATGATCGACACACGTCAGGACCTTACCTGTAACAATGCCTTTAGCACTCACCCACGTTTGGTAAGACTCTACTTCAGTGATGTACTGATTGGTTAATTCATATAAGTTTTCAGGTACTGGATTAATGAAGTTTTTTAACAAATTTGTGGCTATTTTCATTTTTCCAAGCCTCCTTTAAATTGATTTAAGAAACGAACGTCGTTGGTGTAGAATTGTCTAATGTCATCAACGGCGTATTTTAAAATTGCCAAGCGTTCAATCCCAATGCCAAAGGCAAACCCTTGAACTTTTTGCGGGTCATATCCACCCATTTTAAGAACATTTGGATGAACCATACCAGCCCCTAAAACTTCAATGAAGCGACCATCTTCTGAGAAGACATCGACTTCAACTGAAGGTTCAGTAAATGGAAAATAAGACGGTCTCAAACGAATTGTACGTTCACTGCCAAAGAAATGTCTAATGACTGCTAAAAGCGTGCCTTTTAAATCCGCAAATGAAACTGACTCTCCAATCACTAAACCTTCAATTTGCATGAATTGATGGCTGTGTGTTTGGTCGTCATCGTCTCTTCTGTAGACCTTGCCTGGGCAAATGATTTTGATGTTTTTCCCCTCTGACTCAAGCATCGTTCTTGCTTGAACAGGTGAGGTGTGCGTTCTTAACAAACGGTTAACGTCAATGTAGAACGAGTCTTGCATCGCTCTAGCCGGATGGTCTTTTTCTAAGTTTAACATTTCAAAGTTATAGTGATCGGATTCCACTTCTGGTCCGTCTTTGATTTCATAACCTAACCCAATAAAGAATTGCTCAATGTCTTCTTGAACTTGGGTAAGTAAGTGTGTTGACCCAGTGACTAACTTTAAACCAGGCAGTGTCACATCGACTTGTTCTTTTTCAAGTTTTTCATTTAACGCTTTTTCTTCTAATACGCCTTTACGCTCATCAAAGATGAGTTCTAGTGCTTGTTTGGTTTCATTGATTAATTTTCCCACCATTGGTTTTTCGTCATTTGGTAAGTCTTTTAAATGAATCATCAAGCCTTGTAATTCGCTTTTTTTACCAAGCGCACTTGAACGAAGCAGTTGTAAGTCGTTTAAGTCTTGAATCTGATTGATTTGTTGTTCAATCTTTTGTTTGATTTCAACTAATTGTTCTTTCATTTTATCCTCCATTTTTCATAAAAAAAGTCCCTAGATTTAAAAATCTAAGGACGACTAATCGCGGTACCACCTTAGTTCTAAGTATGATTACTTAGCACTTGAATGCTTTAACGCAGCGTCTGCGGGTGTGATTAACACCTCTAAAAAGATGAATTCAATCCATTGAAGTCTCATACTCTCACCAACCGTATGTTCTCTTGGCACTTCAATTACATAGATTTACTACTTCTTTTATCTTTGATTTAATCTCTACTTCTGCTTGCTAAAATTGCTAATAATCTTAGGACTTGATAATAAATGTATACGATTGATACCATTAAACCAACCCCTACAGTCCATTCATAGCGCTTTGGCATGCCTTGATCAACTGCACGTTCAACGTGGTCAAATTGTAAAAGTAACATAAATGCCCCATACATAATTAAGACCAGTGATAAGAACAAGACTAAGCCACTGTTTGGGTTACCAAACAAAGTGTAGCTCATTTGTCCACCATCAAAGAATGAGACAATCCAAGTCAGTAAGAACGTTAATAAGATGCCCATACCTACCCCAATCACAAATCGTCTAAAACGATCAGTTACACGAATGATGCGTGAGGAATAGACAAACAACATCCCACCAAAAATACTCATCGTAATGATGACTGCAAGACCCACAATACCAGGGCCACCAAACGCATCACCAAATGCCGCACTATAGACGAGTGAAATGATGCCAAGTGAGAAGCCTTCTGAGATCGCGTAAACTGGTCCAAAAATATGAGCCACATTCGGTTTTAATGTTGAGACAAACACCCCAATAAGCCCTGTGATGATAGAAGCAACCAGTAAGCCCATGTATAACGATGGGTTTGATCCTGCAATCATTAAGGAACCAAAGGCAGAGCCAATCGCTAGAGCAAATAAAATTAATGTTTTTGCCATCACGCCGGTGTAGCTTGCGGCCTCACCTACATTGTCATAGACGCTTTGGCGTTCGATTTTTGAAAATACTGGATTATTATTTTTCATGTAAAATCACTCCTTACTAGAATATATTATAATCTTTTGTAATCTAAAGTGCAAACAATCCTTGTTCAATCACATCATTTTCCTCAATTAGGTCATCAAAAGACCCATAATCTTCCATCTTTTCAAAGACGGTTTTGTTGATTCTCGTGCGCTCTTTGACTTCTTTTTTCGAGGTAAATGGTTTTTCATTTCGTTTTTCAACGATGTCGTAAGCAACGTTCTCACCAAGGCCATCGACCGAGGTAAATGGCATTCTTAGGTTTCTGCCTTCAATCTTAAATTCGGTTGCCTCACTCAAGTTGATGTCAACTTTTAAGAACTTATGTCCACGTCTGGTCATTTCTAGTGAAATCAGTAACGTCGTTAAGATTGCTTCGTCTTTCACTGATAAATTAAACTGACCTTCTAAGTCTCTAATGCGATTTCTAATTGCATTTGATCCTGCGACCATCGTCTCATGTTCAAACTGAGTGGCACGTTTTGAGAAAAACGCACTATAGAATAACACTGGGTGATACACTTTAAACCAAGCAATACGCATGGCCATTAAAACATAAGCCGTCGCGTGCGCTTTTGGAAACATGTACTTGATTTGACTGCAGCTCCAAATATACCACTTAGGCACGTTATTACGATTCATTTCTGCTTCGTATTTCGCCCATTTTTCTTTATCTTTGGCTGGTTTACCTTTTCTAACGAACTCCATAATCTCAAACGATTTGAATGGGTCCATCCCAAACTGCATTAAGTTTACCATGATGTCATCACGACAGCCAATCACCTTATCGAATTCAATTTGGCCATACTCTTCTTTTTTGCCTAAGACCAAGTCTTGGGCATTTTTTAACCACACGTCAGTCCCGTGAGAAAGACCCGATATTTTAACTAATCCACCAAACGAACTTGGTTTAGTGTCTGATAACATTTGACGAACAAAGTTTGTCCCAAGCTCTGGAATCCCATAAGAGGCAACCTCACTGTTGATGTCTTCTTTTGAGACACCAATGACTTCGGTTGAACAAAACAGTTCGTAGACTTTTTTGTCATCCACTGGGATGTCTTGCGCACGTTTAAATGGAAATTCTTCTGGATATTTGTAGACATAGTCCATTAAGAACTTGATCATCGTTGGGTCATCGTGACCTAGGATGTCTAGTTTTAGTAAGTTATCTTCAAATGAGTGGTAGTCAAAGTGTGTGGTTTTCCACTCAGCGTTGACGTCATCGGCTGGAAACTGAATTGGTGTGACATCAAAGATTTCTTTTTCCTCAGGTACCACCACAATCCCACCCGGGTGTTGACCTGAGCTTCGTTTGACGCCTTCAATGTTTTTAGCCAAGCGTTCGACTTGAGCGTTTCTAACGTTTGCGATTTGTTTATCTTCTAGATAGCCTTTGACATAACCAAAGGCGTTTCGTTCGGCCACCGTTTGAATGGTCCCCGCACGAAAGGCGTGATCTGCGCCTAATAGTTCTTTAACGTAATTGTGTGCTTTTGCTTGGTATTCACCTGAGAAGTTAAGGTCAATGTCTGGCACTTTATCCCCATTAAAACCTAAGAAGGTTTCAAACGGGATGTCATGACCATCCTTTTGCATTTTAGCCCCACACTTCGGACACACACGGTCTTCTAAATCAAAGCCTGATTGGATTTGACTTAAATAGGGTTGAAATGCTTTTTCATCATCACTGATACCATATTGTTCTATTTCTTCTTTACTCATCTTAAAGACGCTAAAATCCCCATTTGGACAACGGTAATGTGGTTTTAGAGGATTAACTTCGGTAATCTCCATTAGAGTTGCTACTAAAGAAGAGCCCACCGAGCCTCTTGAACCAACTAAGTAGCCGTCATCAAGTGATTTTTTCGTCAGTAAGTATGAAATATAATAAATCGGTCCAAATTCATTTTCAATGATGTTTTTTAGTTCTCTAGTGATTCTAGCTGAAACGATTGGGTGTAGTGTTTTGCCGTATAGTTCATGGGCTTTACTATAGACCAATCGGTCAATTTCGGTTTTAATTGAGGTAACACCAAGCTTATCTCTAAACGCATCGTCTCTAAGTGAATAAAGTGATTTAGGGAAGGCTTGAATGAGATCAATCTTGTTATTTAATAGGTTCGTATTTTTAACCACGATTTCATGGGCGAGTTCACTGCCTAAGAATTCAAAGGCTTTAAGCATTTCATCGGTGGTTAAGAAATATTGAAGTGGGGCTTCGTCGTAGGAAGCCAAGTCGTGAATACCCCCACCAACGAGCTTAGTTCTAATGTAGATGTCACGGTAGATGGCATCCGATTCATTTAAGTAATGGACGTCACCTGTGGCAATAATAATTTTCTTTTGTCGTTTGGCTTCGTTAATGATCTTTTTAATTAAGCCTTGAATGATGCGATCTGCATCGACGCCTAAGTCTTGTCTTAAATGACGATACGCTTGAGGTGGTTGAACCTCGATGTAGTCATAATACGCAATCACCTCTGATAATTCCTCATCACTTCGGTTAAGTGCTGTTTCAAAGACTTCGCCTTTGTAACAACCACTACCGACTAAAATGCCTTCTCTAAAGGTATCAAGCACGCTCTTTAAAAGTCTTGGACCTTTAAAGAAATGTGTCGTTAGTGTGTCTGAGACCAGTTTAAATAGGTTTTTATAACCCACTTGGTTTTGAACCAACAAGTTGATGTGGTTTGGAAACCCGTGTTTCCAAGCTTCTTCTGTATTAATCACTTTATTGATATCCGAATGCAAGTAGATTTCTTTTTTAAAGAAGTCTTGAAGCATTTGAATGAACACATCTGCCGTTGCTTTCGCATCGGCAATGGCTCTGTGGTGTTGTTCTAATTTGACTTTAAAGAGTTTGGATACCGCTTTTAAGTTAAATCGTTTTAATTGGTCGCTGTAAAAATATCTAGCGACATTTAGTGTATCAATGACTGGAAATCTCTTTTCTTCTAAGCCTAATTTTTCCATATTGGCGTATAAATGGCCAATATCAAACGAGGCGTTATGTGCAACTAAAATCGCATCAGAGATAAATTCGATGAACTTAGGTAGTACCTCATTAATGGTTGGTGCGTCTTTCAAGTCATCATCGGTGATGCTTGTAAGTGAGGTGGTAAAATCCGATAATTTTTGTTCTGGGTTGATGAAATAGCTAAATGAATCAGTGATGGCTAAATTTTCAATTTTGACCGCAGAAATTTCAATGATTTTATCTCGTTGATTAGAAAGCCCTGTGGTTTCAATATCAAAGACCACATAGGTCGCGTTTTTTAGTAAGATGTCTTTGTCATCAAAGGCCATCTTAAATCCTTTTTCATCAATGAAATTGAGTTCCACCCCATAAATGGGTTTGATGTCTTTGCCTTTGGTGGCTTTGTAAATATCAGGGTAAGCATACAAACCGTCGTGATCGGTAAATGCGATGGCTTTATGTCCCCATTTAAGTGCTTGGTTGACGTAATCACTTGGTTCAGTCAGCCCGTCCATGTTCGACATCTTGGTATGTAAATGAAATTCAATGCGCTTTTCTTTTGCTGTATCTTTACGTTCTTTTTTTGATGTTTTTTCAATAAATGCAATCAAATTAGCAATGATGACCACGTCTTTGGCAAACGTGTCATAAGTCGCACGGCCATTACAATTGACGATATCGCCAATTTTATATTTTGAGGCTTCTTCAATGTCTTTTTCTTTATATAAAAACTGCTTAACAACAATCGCATCGTCCTCATCAGCAACCGTTAAGGTTAAGAGTGACGAGTTCTTAAGTGTACGAATTTCTTGTTTGATGATTTCACCTTCAATGGCGAAACTAGCATCCCCAACGGTGTTTTGATGCTTATCTAATTCGTAATTGTCTTTTGGTACTTGATTGATTGGTGAGACTTTGGTTGCTTTATACACCCGTTTGAAGTTCTTTAAATCTTGTTTTGGTTCTTCTTTATAACTTCTTTTTTGTGTGACCCTGGTTTCAATTTCTTTGATTGTATTGATTTCATCTGCTTCAATCAGTGTTTTTGTCTCAACCAATTCTTGTTTGACGACTAATTCAAAGGTCGCTTGTAGTCCGTATTTGTTAAAAAACTGATCAAAGGTCTTAATATGTCTATTTAAATGCGTCGAGCTTTGATCGATGTAGATTAAATACTTGTTTTCTTTAAACGTGACTTCGTAATTTTTAAATACTGAGATAGATCCTTTTTCTTCGACAATTTGATTAATCATCCACTGATAATAGAGCATCGCGTCTTTTTTCCAAGACTCTTTATCTTTAAACGAGATAAACCAATCCATATGCAAGACGTGGCTTGGGACTTTAAAGTAAAGCGATAACTGCTTTAAAAACAAGTCCAAACTATTTGGACTTGGTGCTTGATCAAATACGAGTTTAAAGGTCCATTTTTTGAGGTTTGGATTGACCTCAACCGTTGTAAGTGTTGCGGTATTTAACACGGCATCTTTAAAATTAGACTGTTTTATAAATAATTCAAACTTATCCACATGACCCCTCCTGATCGTATTATTTAGTCTTTTGATTCTTCTTTTTTAATCACTATTTTTGACATGTTTAGTAGCCCAGTGTAGGCTAGGCGCATATAAATATAAGGTAAGAATAACCCAATAAAGAATAACTCATCTACCCCATAAAGCTTTCCAATTAACAAAATCACCACGTAAGGACTTAAACTATAGACTGCCATCTTAAAGCGGTATGGGTATTTGAGTCGTTGTGGCATCATGCCATAAACAAACGCAATCAATAACGCTAGAATGATAAAAAGTGTGTAGTCTGCAAAAAAGCTTGAAATCACAAAAATCGTATTTCTTTGTGTTCTTGTGTTGTCAAATAACGTCACAATCGCTTGTTCAAACGTCTCTTTATCGGTTTCATTTGTTAGTGATAAGTCAATGTTTTCTAGGTTTAAATCTTGATAACTCAGTTCAATTAGCGTTTGGTTCATAAACGAAAATTGAACCCCGTTTTGAGCTAACACCAAATAGTATTCGCTGTCGTTTGACGCAGTAGTCGTAACGACAAACGGCCCAAGGTTAAACGGTGTAATCTCACACGCATTTGATAGAACGCCTGAGGTGATGTTACAGTCGATATTTTGTTTTTCTACTTGCGTACTTAATTGTGACAGCTCACTTGAACTTAACCCTGAATCAAATGAGAGTTCAATGGCCGTTGGTATCGTAAGCACCATAGTTAAAAGGAAAAGATAGCCTAATACGTATCTTTTCTTATCTTTTAAAAAGAATGCAATTTTACCTGGGGAAAACAAACTGATGTTTAATCGTTTAATCATATCAAAACCTCTTATCATTTATTATAACATATTTGTGTTGGTGTGTTAAAATACAATTGGTGATTTTATGAATCTGATGAATACTGAAAAACATTATAACACATTAAACAATTATTATCGAACCAAATATCAAAAAAAAGTCTTTAAAATCGCATTAAATGGCAACTTTACTTGCCCAAATATCGATGGTACCGTCGCCCGTGGCGGCTGTACGTTTTGTACGCCGCTTGGTAGTGGGGATTTTGCAGGTAATAAATATCAGCCACTAAAAGAACAATTTACAAACATCAAAGAAATGATGCACCTCAAATGGAAAGATGAGGCATTTTATGTCGTATACTTCCAAGCCAATACCAACACACACGGCCCAATCGAAAAGATAAAAGCACTCTTTGATGAGGCAATCACACTCGATCCAAACATCAAAATGATCTCGATAGCAACAAGACCAGATAGCCTAGGCAAAGACGTCCTAGACTACTTAGAAGAATTAAACCAAAAGATGCCAGTGCAAGTTGAGCTTGGGCTTCAAACGATACACCAAGAAACCTCAGATTTGATTAACAGGGCGCATGATCTTGCCTGTTTTGATGAGGCTGTTTTCGCCTTAAGAAACAGAGGCATTGAGGTCGTCGTTCACATCATTAATGGCCTACCTTATGAAACCAAAGAAATGATGCTTGACACCCTAAAACATCTAAACACGCTAGACATCCAAGGCATCAAGATTCACATGCTACATGTGATGGAAAAAACCAAAATGGGGTTTGATTATAAAAAGAACCCATTTCCGATTTTATCCTTAGAAGACTATGTCGATATCACGGTATTACAATTAAGACATCTAAGAAAAGACATCATCGTTCACCGTGTGACTGGTGATGCGCCTTTAAAACTCTTAATTGAACCCAAATGGACCATAAAGAAATTTGTGGTTCAAAACGAAATTGACAAACTCATGAGAAAAGAAAACTTCTTTCAAGGTGATCTTTATGAAGCATTATGAGATGCTATTTTTTGTTGATTATTATTTAAACACCCACGTCAAAAAAGATGACCATGTGCTTGATTTAACCTTAGGCAATGGTTATGATACACTAAAACTATCGACGCTTGCGTCTGTCGTCACGGCATTCGACATTCAAGAAAAAGCCATTTCAATCTCAAAAGAACGTTTGGATGAGCATAACATCAAAAATGTGAGACTCGTTTGTGACTCACATGAAAATTACCAAAACTATGTTAATCACGTCGATGGGGCCGTCTTTAATCTAGGCTACTTACCAAGTGGCGATAAAACCATCACAACCAAAGCGACGATAACCCTAGAAACAATCAAACGACTCTTAGAAGAACCTGATCTTCGTTTCATTCTAGTGACTTGTTACCAAGGGCATGAGGAAGGTAAGAAAGAATCTCTACTTCTGCTTTCTTATCTAAAAACCTTAGAAAAACCATTTCAAGTGAGTACCTACCAAATGCTCAATAAGACGGATGCGCCATTTGTGCTATTAATCGAAAAGTGAACCTCACTTTTCTTTTTTTATAAAAAATCATAAAACAATCTTTATTAATCCGTATTTTTATGCTAAACTATGCTTAGATAATGAATCAAAGGAGGTCACATATGTACGATTACAAAGTCGTTGCGATACGAATCAAAATGCTCAAAAATAAGGAAGAAAACGCAAAAGTGCTTGAAGAAGCCATCAATGAACAAGCCAGACTTGGCTACCGTTTAAATAAGATTACCACGGTAGATACATATCTATTTTATTTGACGTTTGAAAGAGAGTTATAAATTAACGCATTTTTTTACATTTCTCGTGTGAAAAATGCGTTTTTGTTTGATTCATCTATGCTTATTTCTGCCCTAATGCTATAATCTATTTTATTTTATAAATGTATTATATGAGGAGAACTGTTATGCAACAAATTTTAGAATTTTTAGATTACAAAATGAAAACCCCCATTGCTTATGAATCATTTTCTGAGAGTTGGTTTCATTACTTGTTTTTAGTATTGATGTTTCTGATGATGTTTTTGGGTGTCAAATACGCTAGGAAAACCACCACAAAAGAACTTAAGAAAACCTTACTGCTTTTAGGCTTATTCATGATAGTTTTTGAGATATACAAACAAGTTATTTTTACCTTTGAGGCAAACGACTATCAGTGGTATGCGTTTCCCTTCCAATTTTGTTCAACCCCAATGTATTTGTTTGTCCTTTATGGTATATCCAAAACGAACGACTTGAAGGGCACTTATTATCTTTTTTAGTCCACTTACGGCTTTTTTGCAGGCATCGCAGTCATGTTGTACCCATCGACTGTTTTTGTTGAAACCATTGGTATTAACATCCAAACCATGGTCCATCATGGATTTATGGCTATCGTTGGCGTGAGTTTATTGTTATCAAAGGTTCAATTTACCTTCAAAACCATGAAACAAGCCATGACGACCTTTGGTGTTTTAGTTCTTAGCGCCATTGTGTTAAACGGGCTATTTAATCTATTGATCAACGATGGTACATTCAATATGTTTTTTATCAACTCACGATTTGAAAATGGGTTACCAGTATTATCGTTAATTGAGCCTCACGTACCACATACCTTATTTGTCCTCATTTACTTCTTCGGATTTAGCTTAGTTGCTTATCTAATGCTCTTATTTGGTCAAGCGCTATCTAGACTCTTAAGTAAACATACAAAAATGAATAATCATTTAAAAAACGACTAAAAAATTAGTCGTTTTTATTCTCTTGTTGTAATAAAACTAACATCGTCTTTGATGTTTTTTAACGCTTCTGCAAAAAACTTGGGGTAAGCCTCAAAGGTATGATAGGTATTAATGGGTAGGAATACCATGTGTTCTTTTACGCCTTCAAAGCTATAAGAGTCACTTTGAATGGCACCTAGATTATCTTTCATTAAGTAATAAAAAGCAAGTTCATGAAATGGCTTATCACGAAACGTGAAAAAGTTTTGATGAACATATAATAGCCGATCGATTTCAAGTCTAAGTCCGGTTTCTTCAAACACTTCTCTTATGACGGCTTCTTCGGTGGTTTCGTTTTGTTTGACTGCACCACCGACCGCGTAATAATAACGATCCTGTTCGTTTTTTACCATGAGCACCTGTTGGTCTCTAATGATAATACCACACGCTCTTAGGCGAAATTGTTGCCCTTCATTTTCAAAAAATATGTCTTTATTCATGTGTTTCTAAAAACTGATGACTAATCAGTTTATCTTTCTCATAGTATAGGTTTAGTCTAAAAAATGGTCGTTTTTCTTCGATTGCCTTTAAGAAGATTGGATCGCCTTCCCATAAATTGAGCTCATAGACCTCTGATTGATTGACGTAATAAAAACTACCTTCAATGGTTTCTTTTAAGGTGCCTAGATACTCACTTGAGGTAAACAAGTGCATTTCTTCAGACTCAAACGTATCGGAATGAAAATAGACGATGCCGTGGTAATGATAACCAGTCAATTTAAATCCGGTTTCCTCATAAACTTCTCTTAATAGACATTCGGTAACTGACTCGCATGGCTCAACTTTTCCACCCACACCAATGTACTTACTGTGGTTGGGGTCATTTGTTTTTTTATCTCGTTTTAACATTAAGTACGAATCGTCCTTAATTAGATAACAAAGCGTTGTCTTTTTCATTCGTTTATAAAGATGACTTCTAAGTTAATCTGTGCGACTTGCTTGATGGTTTCATGAATCGAACAATAATCCGCGCCAAGTTTGGCCGCTTTTTTTAGTTTTTCATGGTCAGACCCGCCTTTAATCGTTAGTGTTAAATCGACCACTTCTAAGGTTTCAGGTATGGTGGTTCTCTTTTTACCATCAACCGTCACAATCGCTTCATCAAAAGATAGTCTCATCTTTTTTGACACACTTAAGAAAGTGGCGTAAAAACAAGACCCTAAGGCCCCAAAAAGCAGTTGATATGGTCTAAAGTCCCCTTGTTCCATACCGATTGATAGGCTCGCTTGGTTCGTTTCTAAGGTCCCTTTGAACTGGTCATTAAACGTCATTGATACAAAATAATCACTCATCGCTAATCCCTCTTTTCATTGATTCTATTTTATCACAGCTTTGTTTTTTAAATGAAAAGAAGTTAACCTTGCGGTCAACTTCTGTATGTGTTACTCGATGACGATGGTCTTTGCCCATTGGAAATAAAGTGATTTGTTCTTTTCCAAGTTTTTAGATAAACAACCAAAGTTCATGGTGTAGAAATGATCTTCGCCTTCAAATGTCAGTAACATATAACCAAAACTTTGGTCATTGACCACCGATTCATAATACGCGTAACGATACCCATCCTCACTTGTGTGAACCTCAGCTGTTTTTCCTGCTGATGCTAATACTTGTGTGGTGTACTGACTTAAGCTAGACACGCCAATATAAGAAAGTGATTCTTTACTTTCGCGATTTGACATAAAGATGTGGTCATTCGATTCCAAGTAAAAACCCACTTGCACCACTTCTTTTTCAATGAATCTATCAGTAAGTGTGATACTTACCCCATTTTTTTCAAACGTTTTCTTTTCTGTTTGACAACCAACCATCAAAGAAAGCAGTAAAAATATCGTTACCACTTGTATGGTCTTTTTCATTGGTCACTTTCCTTTTTACTTGCGTCTTTGGTTAGTTTAGCTGCACCAAACCCAGCCAGTAATGAAGCTAGATCAAGTCCTGTGGCTTCTTTAACCGATTCAAGTACTTGAGTCGATGAATTAATCACATCAGACATTAGTTTCGTGTTATTACCATCACCATACATAACGATCTTATCGACCTTCGTTAGTGGTTCAGCCGCTGCTTTAACGATGTTCGGAAGCACATTTGAGTTTAGAACTAATTCTAATACCGCAGCACTTTCCATTTTTTTCATGGCTTCGGCTTTCTTTAGAATCGCTTCGGCCTCAGCCAAACCAACCGCTTGAATACCGATGGCTTTTTGTTCTTGTTGGAAACGTTCAGCTTCGGCTTGTAGTTTTACCGCTTGAGCTCTACGTTCTTCTTCGGCTAGGGTTGCTTCTGCTTCTTTGGTTCTAACAAATAATTCAGCTTCAGCTTTTTGTTCTCTGGCGTAACGTTCGGCTTCTGCCGCTTTTTTAATGCGTGCTTCTAATGTTTTTTCTTCAACTTCAACTTCTTTGGTTCGAAGTTCAATTTCTTTTTCACGCTTCGCAATTTCAGCGTTTTGTTTGGAGATATTGATGGTTTTCGCTTCGTTGGCAAACTGAATTTCATATGAAGCGTCCGCAGTTGCTTTGGCAACGTCGGCCTTTTGTTTTAACTCAGCTTGTCTTAAGGCAAGTGAGTTATTTTGTTGTTCAATTTCTAACTCAGCTTTGATTCTTGCGTCGTTGGCTAACTCTTTGGCTTTTGAGGTTGCAATTTCAACTTCTTTTTCAGAGTTTGCTCTTGCGATGCTCGCGTCTTTACGAATTTGTGCGATGTTGTCAACCCCAAGGTCATCAATGACGCCATTTTTATCTGCGAAGTTTTGAATGGTGATGTTAACGATATCTAACCCCATTTTCTTCATATCGGCAAGCGCTGAGAGTTTCACTTGTTCAGCAAACTTATCACGGTTTTGAACCAACTCGCGTAGTTTCATTTGCCCAATGATTTCACGCATGTTACCTTCTAAGACTTCTTTTGCAATTTGTTTAACATCTTCTAAGGATCTTGTCAAAAAGATTTCGCCCGCAAGTCTAATCGATGCTTCATCGGATTGAATCTTGATGTTTGCCACCCCATCCACGAAGATGTTAATGAATTCATTGGTTGGTACCGCTGAACTCGTACGAATGTCGACTTGAATCAAATCAAGTGGTAACATATCGATTCGTTGAATAAATGGAATACGTATGGTTGCCTTACCTGTTACGATTCTTGAGCCTCTTGGTCCTGTAATAATCACGGCCTTATCCGGTCTTACTTTTACGTAGGATGCCGCAAATAAGATGATTAGTAGAACAGCTACTAAACCTAAAATAATCAATACATCGGTCATTGTTAAAATCCTCCTGTCTAAATTATATATTAATCATTATTTTTTATCAATCGTTTTTTTAACCATCTAGGACTTTTTAATCACTCTTTTTTATCTTTTTGTTGGTTAAGTGCAACGCTTAACGAGCGGTAAAAAAAATAGAACCTCATGGGCTCTACTTGTATTAAGCTATTGATTTTTGATTTACAATGCTAATTGAATCGTTAGCCCAAATGGATCGGTAACCTGATAAACAGAAGTTGATTGGTCGACGTTATAGCCTGAGGCAACCAACCGTTTGACCACATTACTTCTTGTTTCTTCGTCATTGAAGATTAGACGGTAACTCTTGATGCCTGATTGATTGTTTTGTCTATTTTTAATGTTTGTCCCAAGCCACGTATTTAAGCCAATGTGGTGGTGATACCCACCAAAACTTAAAAATAACGCTTGATTGCCGTAAGCTTGAATCAAATCAAGTCCAAGAAGTCCCACATAAAAAGCTTTCGCTTCTTCTAAATTAGACACATGCAAATGAATGTGACCTAAGACGGTTTCTTCTGGTAATTTCGTAAATGGTCGTGGGTTTAACTTCATGAGTTTTTCCACATCAACTTGTTCTGTCACCATTTCAATTTGACCGTTTTTTCTTGGCCATAACTGTGGTTCATTATCCGCATAGACCTCAATCCCATTACCTTCAATGTCGGTAAAATACACGGCATTAGATACCCCGTGATCTGATAAGCCCTCAATTAACTTTAAGTCATTAAGGTATAATAAGTAAGACGCAAAGTCTTTCATGGTTGGTAGTAAGATGGCTAAGTGGTATAACCCACTTTGTCTTTCGTAAGCTTTTATCGTGTTTTTATTATTATAGAGCTTAATGAGTGGTTTATTGGATACACCTAATAAAACCTCATCACTTGATTCTTCTAAGGTGGTTAGCCCTAAAACCGTTTCGTAATATTTTGTCATTTTTTCTAAATTCACAACCTCAAGTGTAATGACACCTAAGTGCGTGGTTGGTTTTTGATGAAATTGATTCATAAGATCCCCTACTTTCAATTTCATTTTAACAGTTGGATATCCTTGATTCAATCAAATTGCTTCGAATTTGAATTAATTAGTGTAGCACTCCCTTAGCGCAAGCGCGACTTCAACGATTAAATCATAAGGTATTGTGTTTTTCTTTAGAAACAATAAGTTGCCTTTATCGTTTTTATAAGGTGCGATTTTATCACTCAGTGGATGCTCTTGAGGTAATGGCGGGAAAATACTAATGTGTTTTTTAAATGCTGCGTAATAAAAAAATGGTTTTTCATCAAAGAGACTTGGTACCCCGTAGTGAAGGCGTTCTACCGCGTTAGGAAAGACTTGTTTTAGTCTTTCTCTTAGGTGGTTCATAATTACTTGATTTTCTTCATCTAGATTTTCAATATAAGCTAGAACTTCACCTGTTTGACTACTCATCACCTTTTTCCTTTTAGGCTTAGCTACATCAATAAGGCATGCTAGCTGTCTAGAAACCTCTAAAGTTAATGCCTTGTTCTCAATGTCTAGTATGTAGTGTTCTTTGGCACCAACGTAGGGGAACCCTACCTCATTTGGCTGAAAAAACGACTTAATTTCATCTAGTTTCTTCACATAGACGGTGTTATCACAAACCAAAAACATTGGTTTATCATCCACATAAACCATGTACTCACCAAACATATTTTTGTACCTAACGTTAGTATACCCACTGAGTTGCTCTACTACAAATTCGATATAATCTTTGTTCGTTGACAATCGAATCACCCCTTTACTCTTTTTCAACTTAAATCATGTTTAGATTACTTCGATTGATTCTTTAACTCTAAATTGATAATTGCCTCAATCGAATCAATCACTTTTAAGCCTTTGGTTTGTAGTCTCTTATCGTGATTACTCATCAGATAGCCATCAAAAGCTTCTAACATCTCTAGGTCATTTTCACTGTCACCAGCGGTAATGACACGATAATCTTCCTCGAGATAATCTAATAAAACTTTAATGGCAACGGCTTTATTCGTATCGCTTGAAATGATTTCTATGTAGTCTTGTGTTTCTCCACTGACCACGTAGGTTTTAAGCTTCTCTTTTGTGTAGTCATTAATTAACGCTCTTACCTCAAAACTACCTTCTTCTTTAAAGAGCGTATAGCTCATCTTGATGACTTGATCTAACTCACTAAGGACTGAACTATTCTTAAATTCATCAATAAAAAGGTGTGAATGACATCGTTTCTTTAATGGTTCTAACAACTGATCCACACCAATCACTAAATCCATTGCCATTGGATAAGAACGAATCACTTTTTCTTGATCTAAAACCAGTGCTCCGCTTGCTAGTATCAAGTAGTCATAATTTAATGAAAATCGGTTTGCTTCTTTCATAAAACTCTCATAACTTCTGCCTGTAGCAATCACAAGTAAATGACCTTGTGAACGAACGGAATTCATTAAATTCATATTTTCTTTTAACTCCAAAAAATTCCGATAATACGTCCCATCGTAATCAAACACAAACATCTTCTTCATATGACTCCCTCAATTGTTATCCCATTTCTAAATGACTTTTTATTTAGATTCCCATTACTCAATAATCAATCTATGTCGTTTAAAATAGAGACATCAAATCACTTATTTTGATTTCTATCATGACACTTTCTTACAACCTAACCGATTGATCATTAATCAATCTAATTCTTCTTTGGTTCGATTGGGCTCATATTTCTTTCCAACAATTTTGTTAGATAACCAGCGTATTGATTTAGTAAGCCAAAAAATGAAAATAAGCCACCAAGTTAGCAGGATAAAGATCGCCATAAAAAGTGTCTCAATTAGTTTATCTTTTTTCGATAACTCTATTTTCTTATTGTTATAGTCCATAAGGATTAATTCTCCAAGTATATGAAGTCCATCTTCTTTTTCAATTATGTTTGATTTGAACCAGTATCCACTAGAATGACCTGCTCTTTGAACACCAAATAAAATCTCATCATCACAAACAAAACGGATTCGATAATCCGTTTGAGGATCTTTATCTACTATTTTGCAATTTTCAATAAACTGTTTTCTTGAATCAGGATATGTATACATAAAATTCTTCATTTGCTAGAACCTCAGTCTTAAGTTTTATGTAACGCTTTAAGGCTTTTTTAGTGCAATCTAGATGCCATTTCTTTTAATAACCCATTGAAATCAAACGCCTTATACTCATGTCTAATGATTGAGTTCTCGACTTCATCAGGTGTGCACCCAGCCAGGTAATAACAATATTCATAATGATCATGAAAAAAATCTAACCCTATATTCTTATTACCAAAGCGCAAATTAATTTGTAAATCTAGCGTACCATTTTTAAGCTTATCGACAAACACTTCGATTAAGTCAAAATCGTGTCCTTGAAGTATTATTTCTAATTCGCCATTCACGTACATACTTAATAAATCTATTTGAGGACTTTCGTCTTTATTAACGGTCTTCAAATATTTCTTTGCTTTACTTTTACCTAAAAAAGTGTTTTTTGGTGCTTTTTTAACAAATAATCCCATAACTAGACCTTCTTTCTTGATGCAACTTGTTCTATTCTTCAAATCTCTTAACGAACGATGAAATGACATAAAAACCGCTGATACGACCGAACTGCTTGTGAATTGAACCTTTTGTGTATCACAGTAACATCAAAATCGACCGATATATATTTGCCTTTACAGGCTTGAAAACCATCAAAAAACCAAAGCAACCTAATTCAGTATCAATTAGTGATACTTCTCATGTTTTTCGTCAATTGATCGTTTATCATGTAAATCATTTCTAAACATATGTTCCTAAGCCCTACCTAATACACCATAACCAATTCACCTTTTGCTCATTGATGATTTTATTCCTTAACAAGATTTAGCAATTGGACATTTTTATAGATTACTTCTTTGCCTAATTGCTCAGAAACAATGAAGCCTTCTTTTTCAAGCAGCTTTAAGTACTTAGTTGCAGTTGCTCTAGATATATTCAAGTTTTCTCTAAAAAACTCATTTTTTGTATACATGTAAGAAAACAAATGCTCGACTATCTCATAACGATAAATATCTGGCAATCGTTTTTTCAGCATTTCATTTGTTAACTCTATCGATTGATTGATTCTTAATATGAGATTGATTGTATGTTTAGAAGTTTCAGAAATACCTTTTAAAATGTATACAACAAAATCTTTTATATTTAATATGTCATCATTGCATTTTTTCAAAAGATCGTAATATTGTGACTTGTTTTCAATAATGTACTTGCTTAAATAGAGTATCGGTTCAGACAACTTTTCTTTTAACACTAAATACAGTATATTTAATATTCTGCCTGTTCTACCATTTCCATCATAAAATGGATGAATACTCTCAAATTGGAAGTGGATTAAAGCCATTTGAATCAATGGGTCGTAATCATTATTTTGATTGATGAATAACTCAAGATTATGCATGAGTTCACGAATCTCTGTTTCATTTTGTGGCGGTGTGTGTACAACTTCATTGGTTTTATCGTTAATGATTACTGTTCCAGGAAGTTTTCTAATGCCACCTTTATTCGGCTCGATGACATTTTGAATGTCTACAAGTATATTTGTACTGATATATCCTTTTTGTCTCATGATCAATAATCCATGATCGATTGCATGCTTGTAATTTATGACTTCTTTAGGTTTTCCTCCAATAGGTGTCTTTGATACAATCTCTTTGAATATTTCATCATAGGTCGTAATGATATTTTCGATAGCTGATGAGTCTTTTGACTCACTAAGATTAATTAAACTCAAAACAATTCCAGAGTTTGGAAGTATTCTAAGTACACCTTTTAACTCGCCTATATGATGATTCGCAGTGTTGAGTTCTTTTAATATTTCTATTTCATTTAAATCTATATTAAAGGGCAGTTTATTCACATTATCACCTCGTGACTAATAATTTGTTTTTTTTATCCTCATCATCATATTATCACACAAAAATAGTCACGTCAAGTCTTCGAGGATAGTTTTCGACATTATTTAGTCACGTTATAACTATACGAGTTATTCGTTTTTAGATTTTTTTTACATTCTATAAACGATTGAACATCTAAAAAAAGGAGCATTTAATTACTATTTAGGGGGTTAGATGCTTCTTGTTCTATTGTACGAATGGCTTTGTTAATCCGTTTTTAATGTAAGCAATGTCACACTCTCTACGTGCGTTGATACGACTAGATTGCTTGCAAAATCAACCTTGTATGTATTGAAGAAACATCAAAATGAGCCAAAATATGTTTAACTTTATTAGGTTGAAACTTGATCATAATACCAAAGCAACATAAATTATATCGTATACTTGGTCAACACAACAAACATTTACTTATGTTATAAAATATAGTAGATATCAATCACTATTCAAATATTTTTTCTACTACTGAAATTGACTTGTTATAAAAATCAACTTTCCCTTTAATCCCGTAAGGAATAATGGTTCTTGGAAGTGCATGTCCAAAGTTTAAGTTATATACTATGGGTAAACCCATATCATTTGATATCTTCAATAATACTTCTTTATATTCGTGATAATAGACCTCATCGTATGGTTTACCAACTAATAAACACTTGGCACGACTTATGACACCTTCTTCGATTAAAAAGTATAGCATTCTATGAAACTTTTCTGGCGTTGGTTTTTCTTCACTTGTTTCAAGGAATATGATTTTGTCGGAAAAATAATCATTGTTAGGAATTAACCCATAACGATTATAAATATGCCTTTGATCTAGATACCTCTCACTTGTATACAAATCATAGATACTTTCTAGACAACCACCCCAAAAAACACCATCAATGACACCCGATCCATTTAAAAACTCATGCCCTTTGTCTTCATCTATTTCGTTAAGTGGCACAAACATTTGATCAACATCATAGTTTGATCTATTCAAGTACCATTTCGGACTAGATTCTATTTCAAATGATTCATCGTTTATAAACAGTCTCTCGTAGCTTTTTCGTGTATATGGAATCATTTCCTTTTGTAGTTCACAAAGATCTGATAAAAAATTTAACCCGTAATAAGTAACTAATCCCAATTTATTTAGCATTAAATGATTATTGGTTGAATCTGAAAACCCCACAAAAACTTTCGGATTTGAATGTACTGTTTTTTTAAACTCCTCATTCATGAGATATGGTATCGTTTTATAAGTATCATCACCACCTATTGCACAAATAATACCATTTATAGTTGGATCTTTAAATGCAAGCATTAAATCGTCTGCTCTATAATTGGGATTGTTTTTTATAAAGTTTAAACCTTTTAGCGTATTGGGCATAAAAACAGGTTCAAGACCAAGTTCTTTTAATCTTCTTATACCTAGTTCTAATTGATGTTTTACTTCAGGTTCACCTAAAATGCCTGAAGACAGGCTAACAATAGCTACTTTATCACCTTTTTTCAGTTTCTTAGGTTTAATCATTAGTTTCCTCCAAATCGACTTTAATTTGTTCCGTAATGGATTTAAAAAAATTATTGCTCCAAAGGTCTAAGGTAGCCTGATCCTTAATAAATGGTCTAACGTCTGATTTCGCAATATCATAATCAATCTCATCGAATCGTTTTTCCAATATATTAATTAAAAAATCCTTTGACAATTTGATGTTTTCGTCAATTGTTTTAGTTTGTTTCAATCTAGCTTCTAAATGTTTTAAATTCACTTTTGTATCTAAACTTAAATAATAGACATAATCATACAAATCTCTGCCCTTTATGTGGTTCTTCCAACTTCTAGCAATCACAGCATGAATTTTGCCAGCAAATAACGATGAGGCATCATAAACTCGAACTTGGTATGGGAATGGTAATAATCGAAACTTAATTTCTGTCTGTGCGTATAGTGGGGGATTTACATCAACTTCAAACTTGATGATAATCTTTTCGTTATGAATAATAAGTCTAGAATCTGATGAACTTGAATAAATCGTAATCAAGGTTTCTTTTGTATTACCTTTGATGAAAGCTGAATCAATATTTGAGTTTAGCGTCTTATCCTTTTTGGAAACTTCAAAATTGAGTCCAAGTGAGTTTACAGCGTCACTTATTGGTTTAAAATATTTATCTATATCGAAAGTATCATCTGATACAAGTAAGCTAAAGTCCAAATCCTCACTAAATCTATCCATTCCGTAAAAAATCCTTAAAGCTGTTCCACCATAAAAAGCAGCGTGATTAAAAAAGTCAGTTTTAGAAAGACCAGCCAACACCACTTCTTGTAAAACTTCTTTTATTGCATGCTTCTTATCTTCTAATGTTATGGGATTATACTTATTAATCATTTGCTCTATAATTGTCATTTCATATACTCACTTTCAATGTATTTTCTTAAGTACTTCATATTGTTCGATATGTATTTATCAGATAAAAATAGTATTTCATCAAAGTTAAGTTGTTCAAACATATCTTTATTTACCCGTAAATCCTCAAAAAGCAGTCTCTTTAATTCTTTGATACTTGTTACTGGTTTTCTGTTATATAGTAAATCACATAGTGCTTTTTCTGGGCTAGCTATAAAGCAAGCATACCCGTCTTCTTCATAAGCTTTTACTGAATAAGGAAATGCAGCATTTGGAACATCTCTATAGGTATAAAGTCCGAAATGATTTTGATAAACCTTACTTTTTCGTTTGTTGAATGTAGCACTCGTATAAACAACAACTCTTTCAGGAATGAGATTATGATATGAAAGTGCATATTCGAAAGATAAATAGGATGGTCCATAAATATATGAAGCAAGTAAAAAACCATCAACAGAGCTTTCTGTTTCATAAATGCCTCGTACAAGAGGAAATAAGAAACCATTATCAATATCTCTTTTGATTTTGCCATTAATATCCGTATAACTCTTATACTTTTCTTTTAAGTTTAATGTTGTAACAATCATATTATTTCCTCCACTTAATTTTATTATATGCTATTATCTGGAGAAAATCAATATATTATTGGCGGATGAGTGTTTCCTTGCTAAAGCAAAATATATGTTTAATGCATCTTTTGATGTTTCCACATTACGCATAAAACAAAAAAAGAAGCATTTAATCCTATTTAAAGAATTTGATGCTTCTTGTTCTATTATATGAATGGCTTTGTTAAGCCGTTTTTAATGTAAGTAATGTCACACTCTCAACGTGTTTCGAGTTGCCTTGATAGCTATCAAAACTGAGTTCTCAACCCCTATGGTTAAGGTGGACATATCCACACTCGTAGTTGGAAACATATCCAACATTGGCTCTCGTTTGTGGGAAGATATCAACTCAAATCATTTTATGGTTAATCCCTTATCAATGGCTTCCTGAATAATCTTATGACAACATACCCCCAAAGGATTGTTTTCCTTACAAAGCGAATTTTTCATTGTTCCAGTTATGGCATTTACTTCTTTAACGGTTTTCGCACCATGCTTTACAACTGCTTCAATTACCTGATCTTCTGTGACTTTGCTGCAATAACAAGCATACTTAGGATCTGCATCTTTCTTAAACCAGATAGGAACCCTAACTTGGTCTTTTAAGAATTTTATTTCTTTATCTAAGTTATAGTAAATAACGTCGCAGTCCTCATTCATGCATATCTTATATTGATCTCCATCAACGGCATTACGATAATCATCTGTCACCAAGTGTTCAACGGTTATCCTACTAACTGTTACTCCTTCATTATTACAGACAGGGCAACGCTCCTTTGTTCTATTTAAATTTTGTGTGATACATTCACAGCAACATTCATCAATAACTTTCAATTACATAACCTCCATATCTTTAAAACCATTTAATTCAAGGTAAATCCCAACCAATTTTCATTTATAGTTTTTAAATTAAAAAATACCCCTTGATTGTATCGTCAATTATCGGTATCATTCAAGGGGTGAATAGGAAAAATAGTTTATAGATTCTTTACATTCAAAGCTCTAAAAGCATTTAATACTGCAATGATAGTTACACCTACATCTGCAAATATTGCTGCCCACATAGTAGTTATTCCAAAAGCACTCAAAATAAGAACAATTATTTTTATTCCAATTGCAAATACTATGTTTTGATGTGCAATTTTTAGTGTCTTTTTAGAAATCTTCATTGCAGTAGCTATTTTCGATGGCTCATCAGTCATAATTACAATATCAGCAGCTTCAATGGCCGCATCAGAACCTAAACCACCCATTGCTATTCCAATGTCTGCACGAGCTAATACAGGTGCATCATTGATTCCGTCACCAACAAAAGCAAGTTTACCTTTTTTAGATTTTTGCGAAAATAATTCTTCTAGTTTATCAACTTTGTCTGCTGGCAACAGTTCTGCATAAACCTTATCAAGACCAAGCTCTTTAGCAACTTTTGAACCAACACTTTTATTATCACCTGTCAACATAACTGTTTGTTTAATACTAGCTGCCTTAAGTTCCTTGATTGCTTGTGCTGAATCTTCCTTTACCTCATCGGCAATTACAATGTAACCTATATATTTGTTATTAACAGCAACATGTACAACAGTACCGATCAGCTCTCCCTTGAAATAAGGGATATCCATCATTTTCATAAGTTTGATATTTCCTGCCATAACCTTTTTGCCATCTACTGTTGCAATAACACCATGACCTGATATCTCTTCTACATCTGAAATACGTCCATTGTCTATTTCTTTACCATATGCACGTTTCAGTGAAAGTGAAATCGGATGATTGGAATAGCTTTCAACATATGCAGTTAATTCTAGTAGCTCTTCTTTGGAAACTCCTTCTGGATGAATTTCCTGTACATTAAATACACCTTTCGTTAGTGTTCCAGTTTTATCAAAAACAACAATTTCAGTTTCTGCTAATGCCTCTAAATAGTTACTCCCCTTGACTAAAATACCTTTTTTTGAGGCTCCACCTATTCCACCGAAGAAACTCAAAGGAATTGAAATAACTAAAGCACACGGACAGGATACCACAAGGAATGCTAGTGCTCTATATATCCAATCACTAAAAGTCGCCCCGTCTATAACAAGAGGCGGTATAATAGCTAGAAAAACTGCAATTATAACCACAACCGGTGTATAATATCTCGCAAACTTCGTAATAAATTGTTCTGAATTGGATTTTTTACTACTTGCATTTTCAACTAAATCAAGAATTTTACTTACAGTAGATTCTCCAAATTCCTTGGTAACCTCTGCTGTAATAACCCCATTAATGTTGATGCACCCACTTAGGATATCACTTCCAACTTCTACTTCACGAGGAACAGATTCGCCTGTTAGTGCCGATGTATCAATCATTGAACTTCCCTCAATTACCTTGCCATCAAGAGGAATTTTTTCTCCTGCTTTAATTACAATAATATCTCCAATTTGTACTTCATCTGGGTCAACTTTGACAAGTTCATCACCTTTTTTAACATTTGCATAATCTGGTCGAATATCCATAAGGCTTGCAATTGACTTTCTCGACTTGCCAACTGCATAGCTTTGAAACAGTTCTCCAACTTGATAAAACAGCATAACTGCAACACCTTCAGGATACTCACCAATAAAAAATGCACCAATTGTTGCAATACTCATTAAAAAGTTTTCATCGAAAACTTGACCTTTAAAAATATTTTTTACAGCTCTTTTTACAACATCTCCACCTACAATAATGTAACTTATTATAAAGAGAGCAATCTGTAACCATTCGTTATTTAAATTAAGCAATACTGCTGTAGCTAACACGGCTGCACCAATAATTATTCGCCATAGTCGTTTTGTCATACTAAATAGCCTCCTTTAAGCCTTTTTCATAGTTGTATCGGGTTCGATTTTTTTAACTATTTTTTCGGCCTCTGCTATTATTGTTGGCATTTTTTCATCCTCACCATCAATAACGAGTTTTGTGGTCATAAAGTTAACAGTAGCTTCTTTTACTCCATCAAGCTCATTAATAGCCTTTTCCATTTTTGCCGCGCAATTTGCACAATCTAAACCTTCAAGTATAAATTTCTTTTTCATTATTAAATCCTCCTAAATATTATTTGTAATTTTATTTTGAATACTACAAGTCTTTTTCAAATTTTCTTGAAGCATTGCTCATTTGAAATGAAGACTTAAATATATGCCCAAATATCTTCAAAAAATATTCTATTCTACCGCATTACTACTTCTCGTTGATATGAATTAGACCTTGGCCAAATATTTCTCTTACATGATCATCAACTAATGAATAATATACTACTTTGCCTTCTTTTCTGTTTTTCACTAAATTAGCTTGTTTTAAGACTCTCAGCTGATGGGAAATTGCTGATTGTGTCATGTTAAGTAATACAGCGATATCACAAACACACATTTCAGCTTCATGTAAAGCCCATAATATCCTGATTCGTGTTGAATCTCCAAATACTTTAAATAATTCTGCTAGATCATAAAGGCTTTCTTCTTGAGGCATTTTATCTCTAACTTGATTTACAATATCCTCATGAATTACATTGCAGTCACATCTTTCAATTGAATTAAATTTTTTAGTCATATTATCACCTCTTTTTAAATCATTTCATCTGAATACTTGAACAAGCATTCATACGTTGTATATTTATTATATTATTGTTTTTCTCTTGTGTCAATAGTTATATGAGCATTTATTCAAGTGTTTTTTATATTATTTAAAATATCTCAAAAACATCTTCTAAGACATTAGTACCATCCTTTCTCGGTATCCTGTTCCATACATATCCTTTAAACAAATCCTTAAAAATAAAGACTTCACCTTCGTACAAGTTTTCGGTTTCTTTAATAGCTTCATCTAGCAGCTTATTACATCACTCATGTGGTCAACTCCTTATCAATAACCTTATAAACAACATTTTTGATAATATCACATGTATAAATCATGTAAAAGTCAATGCAAAAACCGACAATCAAGAGAACCTAACTCTTAATTGACGGTTTATATTAGTATTAAATCATACTTCCATTTCAATTCCAGATTTAAAGCATATTACAAAGTGGTCATCATAAACACTAACATTCTGGATAATCTTCCTTACTAGGGTATCATCATATCTCAGAGTACGGTATTTGTTCCTGCGGATAAATCCTATAAGTTCGTCGATCCGATCATTCTCACCACTTAAGGATGCATCTTCCACAAGTAAACTCTGACGCTTTTCACGAAGACTATCTATCTCATCTGCGAGAAAATCGTAATCTTTACCCTTGTTGGCAAGGCTGATCACTTCTTTCTGCTTTTCTTCAAGCAAAGCATTAATCTCTGAAATCTTATATTCTACGGTGTCGCCAATTACCGCATGGATGTTTTCTTCTAGTGTTCTTATCATGTTATCTCCACCGGCAAGGAGTCTATTAATGGCAGTCATAACCGCATCATATAAATCTCCTTCTTTTACCGTCCGGTTCTTGCACGTTTCAGGGCCTTGCTCGATTCTTGTGACACATCGCCATACAAACTCTTTTCTACCGCGTATATTCCAATACACCCGTCTGTAAATGTCCCCGCAATCCCCGCAGAAGGTTATGGTGCTCAAAGCATATTTACTGCTATAGATTCTTTTGTTTTTATCTGTTCCTGTGTAAATATTATTCCTGCGATGAAGTTCTTCCTGAGCCTGTAAAAATAGTTCCTTTGGTATGGTCGCTTCATGGCTATTTTCAACATAATACTGTGGGACATGGCCTTCATTCTTAACTCTTTTCTTTGTTAGAAAATCCACGGTGAAGGTCTTGTGTAATAGGGCATCCCCGATGTACTTTTCATTCAAGAGAATCTTCTTGATGGTCTCCATTCGCCATCTTGGTTTTCCTGCAGCTGTCGAAATACCGTCCTTCTAAAGATCCCTACCAATGCCTGCTAGGCTTTTACCCTCAAGGTACTCTCTGTAAATGCGCTTAATAATTTCAGCCTCTTCAGGTACAATGATTAGGTTTCCTTCTTCATCTTTTGTGTACCCCATAAATCGATTGTGGTTGTACCTGAGGAAGCACAGATTGTTAAACTCATATTCAATTTGTACATTAGTGATTTTGGTCCAGCTAAAATTGCAGAGCAACTCATTGAGATGGGTGCAAAGACAGGTGCTGGTAAAAGAAAGTGGCGACTTTCAACGATTACAACCATTCTAAAAAATGAAAAATACATGGGTGATATGCTGCAGCAAAAAACAATCAGTATAGACTACCTGAACCACACAAGAGTTAAGAATAAAAATCATGCACCTACTTATTATACAGAGAATAGTCATGAGGCAATCATTGATAAAGAAACATTTGAACTAGCTCAACGCATTAGAAAAGATAGAGCTAAGGTACGAATCGGTGAAGATAAGAACCTCTCAAAATATGGTAGAACGTATCCTTTAACAGCAATGATTATTTGTAGTGAATGCGGCAGAACATTAAAAAGACGTTACTGGAACTACGGTAAGCCATCACAAAGGGTGATGCAACAGTGCGGTAGCTACATTGATGGTAAGGCAAACTGTAGCGCCAAGGCGAGTCGTCAAGATCTTATTGAAGCAACAACAATCCATATGCTAAACAAAGTCTTCTTAAAAGATCTAGATATCATGTCAACCATTCAAAGGGTAATTAAATCAACCATCAAAGTCGATGATGTCCAAGGTATCATTGAAAGGTTAACATTAGAAAGAGATGAAAACGAAATAGCATTATCAAACTTAATTGATACAAAAGTAAAAACACCAGATATTCCAGAATCAATATTTAATGCAAAGTATAGAGAATATTCTGATCGACTTAAATTTCTAACCGCAGAGATTAACAAGCTTGAACTTGAACACGTAAAAAATTACGACACCAAAAAACGTATGGATAAAATAGGTGAGATTTTAGGTAAAAGAATTTAGTCATCGATGTGCTAGATTTTGATATATTGAGTACATTTATAACATTCATCTATAAAATGATACCAGTCAGTCCAAATGAGATCGTATACTGTATTGCTGGAACCAAGAATTATTCAGACAATGAGTTCAAAGAACGACGTTTTGAGTTCTTAAAAACTGAACCAATCATTGTGGAAACATATCACACAAAGGGTGGCTTAACTAAGATGTTTACCCTAGGTGTAGTGATATAATTTTTTAGCAAAAAGATGTGCTCACACTCAAGAAAATATATGCTTTGAGCATAGTTTGATGACCCACAATGATTTCGATATGTTTCCACATTGGGCAAAAAGTAAAAAAGAAGCATTTATCCCAGTTTTTAAGGGATAAATGCTTCTTTTTCTATTTTATGAATGGCTTTGTTAAGCTGTTTTTAAAGAAAGCAGTGTCACACTTTCAACGTGCGTGGAGTATATCTGATTGCTCGAAAATTTGTCGGTTCGTGTATGTCGGAAACATATTTTTAGCCATTTTATGTTCCCCAATTCCAGACTTTTTCTGGTGTGGGAACATATTATATAATATATCTAACATTAATGATGAGAAACATATTCATTTGCTACACTCATTTGATTTATACTTCGATGAATTTCTACTTTTTATTGAGGAAATTGAATTGTTATCTTGCTTCCATATCCAATAACACTATCTATTTGCATGTTTGCACCTAATTTTTGAACTATATCTTTTACGAACTGTAAACCCAAACCACTACCTTTATCGTTCAATTTCATTGCTTCTACTGAACGATAAGGTCCTTTTAAGATATTTTGTATTGTTTCGATGGTCATGCCAATCCCTTCATCTTCAACAACCAATTTTCTGTTTTTATTATGAACAGAGATTGAGATATTTGATTGAGGATTCGAATAATAAAAAGCATTGAATAATAGATGTTCAATTAAACGCTCTAGATCTTTATCAGAAATATTAATTGATAATCTGTCTAGTTCCAGCGATATAGTAATGTGTTTACTTTCAAATATTTCCTTGTACTTATTTGCATATCTGTTAATAAATAGAGAAACATCCTGTATATATGGTAGTTCAACATAGTCAAGTTCGATAAACTTAGGGATTAGGTTCATTATTTTAACTGTTTCTGCTTGAATGTCCAAAAATACATCTTTAGTTGGATTCAGTTTTTCATTAACTAATGAATCCGCATAAATTCGGATAACTGAAAGGGGTGTTTTGATATCATGCGCAATACTTTTGATATGAGACTCATAAACGGATCTTTGTTTTTCTCTTTGGATTTGACCATTCATTAGTTGAAGGTGCAATTGCTTTATTTCTTTATACGAGAAAACCGAACTTTCTGACTCAATATTGTTTAAATCCAACTTTAACTTGGTATTTTCATTCCTCAGAAACTTATATAAAATATACATACCAAAGGCAAACAAAATAATGGAGGTTAAATTTAATCCAATGAATCCATAAAGTATATCTATACCTAATTTGGAGGACTCAAAGTTGACTGCGATATATCCAAGAAGAATGTCATCATAATATACAGGTTCATACTTTTGCAATCTCGCATCAAAATCATTAGAGAAAATGGTTTGCTCTGTAATGTTTTTGAAATGAATTGTTACATCATTATTATGTGTATAGTGCTCCAAATATATGATTAAAGTGTCGAAGTTCTCTTCAGTTGATAGATGAGCAGTCATATTATATAGTGCATCGTATTGTCTTGCAATTTCTTTTTGAAATTGGTTATTTGAAAATAAATAAAAGGCAATATTCAGGATAAAAATGGTTGATAGAAATATGAAGAGTACTTTTTTAAAGATTTGAGAAATAAGGAGGCTCTTTATACTATTCATCCTTTACCCCCACAAACTGATATCCAATCCCATAATGCGTTTTTATATATGATAGTTCGGAAGCAGGATCTATTTTTTTTCTAATGTTTTTTATGAAAACGTCTATTACACGGTCATAAGCATCACTATTTGAAAAACACTGCTCAATAATCATGTCTCTAGAAAAGACAACGTTAGGATTTGAAAGCAAATGCAATAAGACATCATACTCATACTGTGTTAAATTGATTAATTGATTGTTCACAAAAACCTCTCTACTTAAGGGTAGAACTTTTAGATGTGAATGATTAAATGTGTAGATTGTTGGATGATTAACAACAAGTCTTTTTTCAACATTTTTGAGTTTAGCCATGACCTCATCAATTGAAAAAGGCTTAATCATATAATCATCTGCCCCAAGTGTGATGACATCGACACGGTCTTTGATATCAATTTTAGCTGATAATACGATAATATAGACATCGGATACTTTGCGTATTTGTTTGATTAGTTCTTCTCCTTGTATTCCAGGAAGCATTAAATCTAAGAGAATAATATCAAACTTTTCATGATGAACTGCTGCAAGTGCATCTTCTCCATTATAAACTTGCTTGACTACATGACCATCTTTGAGTGCGTACATCGCTAATAATTGATTGATTTTTGGATAATCTTCAACAACCAATACTTTCATTAAAATCACTTCCTATGTGAATATTATACAACAACAACAAAATATGGGTGAGTATGTTTACCCACCGAAAACCTATTTATTCATTCGGTTGAACCAAAATTAGTAGTTGTTTAACTAAATTTGACTTAATTTCTTTTATGTTCTCTACAAGTTCTTGAACGGTTAGATTTGATAAATCTAAATTCATAATAGCTTCTGCAAATTGTAAATCCAATCTACTTCTTTGAGTATCATTCGAATGAACATACAACCATTCATAAGTACTAGAATCATTCTGGTATCCACAATTTACATATGGATCATTTCCGCTATATCCCATCATGTTACCACCCATCATGCCATATCGATAAGTTGAGTAATCGAATTGAACATCATCTAAAAATTCAGATTTAATCTGATTAATCAATTCAACAATTTGTTCAATATTTTTTTGTTGAACATCTGCGGTTTTTATCTCATTAGCAAAACCAAAATCTATCCTTTCTCGTTCTTCAATGGGTAGATGAAGATAAATTTCTTCCATACTATTATGAATATAGTCAGATCCCATCATGCCATGTTGGCTGTAGTTGAAATTGATAGTATCACTGTTAATATCACGTGAATACGCATTCACTGCACCCATTGTTAACGCGCCTAAGAACCCAACAGCAATAGTTAGTCCGAAAGCAATCAATCCTTTTCTCATATTATTTATCCCTCAATTTCTCTATTAATTTTTCATATTCATCAATAGTTATCTCACCTTTTGCAAGGCGAGACTTTAACAACTCAATTGCTCGATCATTTCTGCATTCACTGCGATAACTAAAACCATTTATAGCAAAGTAAATCACACCAATCCAAAATATACCCATTGCTAACATTCCGAACGGCATACCCCAACCTCCCACCATATGACCATAGTACGGATAATCACTATTATTTGCCCTTTGTGGTGAAAAATACCAAAAAACGATAGCAACGATAACCAATAATCCTATAAAAACCCCTAAAAAGATACCTTGTTTTTTATTCATCTTACTCACCTCGATTATATTATACAAAACAATTATGAATATAAAATGAATGTAAAAATATTATTGCATTTTTATATTACCATGATATAATGTACTTGTATACCCCTCCCGTGGTGGGGTTCAAGGAGGAAAACTATGAGTCAATCGCATCAACATAACACAAAACACATGAATGAGAAAAAAATCAAGCAGTTACTAAAAACTGGACGAGGTCAAATGGAAGGCATACTCAAAATGTATGAGGAAGGAAGATACTGTATAGATATCTCAAAGCAGATACTATCAGTTATTGCTGTGCTTCAAAATGCTAACGCATTAATATTAAACGATCATATTAGTACATGCGTTACAGAAGCTATTTTCGAACAAAAGGGCAAAGAAAAAATTGATGAAATCACTGAAATTTTAGTGAAATACTTAAGATGAGGTCTATGATGAAAAAGAAAGTACTAATCGGTTTATCTATATTGATAGCATTTATTGGAGTTATTGCTTTTGTAGCAGCAAATTCACCAAATCGAAATGATTTCTTGGCAAAATATGATTTAGAGGGTATGACGGTAAAAGAAATAGTAGCCTATTTAGAGAATGATTTGAATGAACCCACAAATTTTAGTGCTGCAATAACAGGATCCAAATTGCTTCTAGGTGATTCTCAACAGCAAGTGGAACTAGAACTACCTAAAGGTCAGTTTTATCTCTCATTTGCGCCTTATGTCAATCAAACACATCCTTGTGGTAATCATAATTTAGTCACCTGTCGTGGAGAGTTAAAAAACAAATCTTTTGAAGTTAAGATTGTTGATTCTCAAACAAATACTGTCATCATTGAAAGAACGATTATAAGCAGTTCAAATGGATTTGCTGGTATTTGGTTACCTGAAAATAAACGTTTTCAAGTCACCGTATCATATGGGAATTTAACTGCAACTGAGGAAGTTTCAACTTTTACTAGTTCAAATACGTGTCTTACAACACTTAAACTGGCCTAAAGGAGGCAAATTATGGACAAGCATGAACACAATCATCATCATCACAAAGATAATAAAAACGAGCATATCGATCACAACAAAGTAGGCATGAATCATGAAACACAAGATGCACATCATCACCACCATGAAGAAATTCATCATCACCATCACAAAGATAGTCAAAAGCATACTGAACATCAAAATCATGATAATCACCACGACCATCATGCTATGATGGTTAAAGATTTTAAAAGAAGATTTTTGATATCACTAATATTATTAGTTCCAATTTTAACGCTATCACCTATGATTCAAGAATTCCTTGAATTAAATCTAAGATTTACTGGAGACTTATACATTCTTTTGATACTCAGTACGGTGTTATTTATTTATGGAGGATCCCCATTTTTCAAGGGTACATTTGAAGAAATGAAACAGAAAGCACCAGCCATGATGTCTCTCATTGGCCTTGCTATTGTCGTCTCATATATCTATAGTGCATATACCGTCATATTCCAAACCGGTCAAGACTTTTTCTGGGAGTTATCGACACTCATCTCAATCATGCTACTCGGTCACTGGATTGAAATGAAGTCTGTATTAGGTGCATCAAGAGCTTTAGAAGAACTCTTAAAACTGATGCCTGAAGAAGCTCACGTCATCGATCAAGATGGTCACATCAATGATATATCAATCACTCAAGTTAAAGTAGGTATGATTTTATTAGTCAGACCTGGAGAAAAGGTTCCTATTGACGGAAAAATCATAGAAGGAAAGTCATCTGTAAACGAATCCATGTTAACCGGTGAATCCGTTCCTGTCGATAAATCACCTGGTGACGAATTAATAGGTGGCTCAATCAATGCTGAAGGTTCACTGAAGTATAAAGTGACACGTATTGGTGATGAGACATTTCTCTCTCAAGTCATTAAACTCGTCAGGGATGCTCAAAAAACACGTTCAAAAACACAAAGAATAGCAGATATTGCAGCAAAATACTTATTCTATGTTGCTTTATTGGGCGGAGTATCAACATTTGTAATTTGGACGTTACTAGGTAAAGATATTGGATTCGCTATGGAAAGAGCAGTTACTGTTGTCATCATTTCATGCCCGCATGCACTTGGGTTGGCTACGCCACTCGTTACTGCCGTTTCATCAAGCATTGGTGCAAAGCATGGTTTACTCATTCGAAATAGGGCTAACTTCGAAAATGCACGTAAAATCAATACGATTGTATTTGATAAAACAGGCACACTCACCAAAGGAGAATTTGGAATTTCAAAAATCGAAGGTCTTAGTCTAAGTGAAAACGAACTTCTATCATTAGCTTATGCCATCGAGAATGAATCTGAGCATCCTATTGCAAAAGCGATAGTTAGAGCAGCAAAAGATAGAAAAGTACAACTTCAAAAAGGTAGAGACATCAAAGCAATTCCTGGTAAAGGCCTTGTTGGTATAGTACAACAATCAACTGTCGAAATTGTGAGTCCGGGTTATATTAAAGAGTTAAATATACCATTTGATAACAGCACATATGAAACATTAGCGAATCAAGGTAACACTGTTATTTTTGTCCTTAAGGATAAAAACTTGATCGGCTATATCGCTTTAAATGATATGATTCGAGAAACCTCGCAGGAAGCGATTGAATCACTTAAAGAAATGGGCATCGATTCATACATGCTTACAGGGGATAATCAAAAAGTTGCAAATGAAGTTGCCAAAAAAATAGGTATAAAAAATGTATTTGCAGAGGTTTTACCTGATCAAAAATCGGATAAGATTGAATCACTCACAAAAGAGGGACGTCTAGTAGCTATGACTGGTGATGGCATCAATGATGCACCAGCATTAGCAAAAGCACATCTTGGTATTGCTATTGGAGCAGGTACAGATGTCGCGATTGAAACTGCAGATGTCATCCTTGTTAAGAGTAATCCAATGGATGTCGTAAATATCATAAAACTTTCTAAATCAACCTATAAGAAAATGATTCAAAACCTCGTATGGGCAACAGGATATAATATTATTGCTATTCCTTTAGCTGCTGGTGTTTTAAGTTCTATCGGTATTCTATTAAGTCCTGCAGTTGGAGCAGTATTAATGTCACTTAGTACAGTCATTGTAGCAATCAACGCCCGTTTGCTAAAAATATAGAATTATCATAAGAGAGTGAGTCTAATAAACTCACTTTTTCTATATAAAAATGCCAGAGAACAATTTTGATCTCTGGCATTTCGTTATTGATTGTTATGATGTTACATTGACTAAATCTACTTGATAGGGAAGATTTTTCATCTTTAGTCGGCTAAAAAACAAATACACTACACCTAGAGCAACAAAAACGAGTGACATTATTATATTTACCGGAATATCCATAATCATCAGTGCATCTCCATATGCACCATTGACTCTCATCGGCTCAATGATTATTCCTCTACCTAAACCGTACCATATCAAATAAAGTCCAAGATTTTCACCTACTTTGAGCAAACGTTTCTTCTTTAAAATGATCAGTGTGACAAGCATAGATAGGTTCCACAAACCTTCATATAAAAAGGTAGGATGATGAACAACATTACCTAGAGTCATTTGTTCAACAATGAATTTAGGCAATATGTCAATAACCCAGGCTGATTGAATTGCTGGTCCGTAGGCTTCATGGTTCATGAAATTTCCAAATCTACCAACGATTTGTCCAATGAGAAATCCTATCATCAACGTATCTATAAGTGGCAATAATTTAATTTTTTTGATCTTACAAAAAATAGGTACAAAAACTAGAGTGGTAATGATTGCTCCATGAATCGCTAAGCCACCTTTTGAAATATTGATTATGTCTAGAAACGTCTTATAATGTGGAATTGGATCAAATAACACATAGTAAAGTCTAGCTCCTAAAATTGCTAAAGGTAACCCAATTAAGAGACCGTCATAGATAATATCCTTAGGATAATTTAAACGATTGAGTTCATTTTGACTATAATATGCCGCTATAAATACTCCTGTCAAAATGAAAATTGCATACCAATAGATTTGAATGCTACCAAAATCAATTGCTACTCTTGAATAGGGGGCGCTACTCTGGCTTCCTATCGCAAGAAACAAGACCATCAAAAAGATGTGAATCATGATCATATATTGATGATGTTGATGCTTTGTATTATGATGAGTGTGCATGTACTAACTCCTTATCAACTTTTAAGAATGAATGCTTTTTGAGTCTAAGTGAATTATAGATAACATTAAGTGAGCTGATTGACATTGCAGCAGCACCAATCATTGGATGTAATAAGCCTAACATCGCAAATGGGATTGCAATCGCATTATAAAACCATGCCCAAAAATAGTTTTGTTTAATCTTTGTAAAGATCGCTTTCGATAACTGAATGGACGTAAGCAGTGTATGTAACTCACCAGAGACCAATGTAACATCTGCTGCTTCTTTTGCAATATCAGTACCTGTTCCAATTGCAATACCCACATTAGCTTGTTTTAGCGCTGGTGCGTCATTAATACCATCACCGACCATTGCAACTAATCCAAACTCGCTTTGTAGTTTTGAAATTTCGCTTACTTTTCCTTCGGGTAAAACATCAGATATAATTCGCGTTATACCAGCTTTTTTCGCAATTGCAAGAGCAGTTCTTGAATTGTCTCCCGTAATCATAGCAGTCGTTATACCAAGATTTTCAATTGCCCGAATAACATATGTAGCCTCAGGTTTTAATGCATCTGCAACAGCAATGATTCCAAGTATCTCTAGATCATCTGCTAGAATCATCACCGTTTTAGCTTCATTTTCTAGTTGTTGCATCGTTGATTCTAATCCATCATAAGAATGACCAATCGATTTGATTAGTTTTCTGTTACCAAAATAATATGTCTTATTATCTAGAATACCTTTTATACCCATGCCAGATATGGCTTCAAAATCTATAGGATTTGAAAGTTTTTGATTGGCTTTTTTGGCATCTTCGATAATTGCCATTGCTAATGGATGCTCTGATCCTGTTTCAAGTGATCCAGCGACATGCATCATTTGATGTTCACTTATACCTATAGCATGCTTGTCAGTCACTACGGGTTTCCCATATGTTAACGTGCCAGTTTTATCAAAAGCAATGGCTTTGATATCCTTAAGTGTTTGAACTGCTTCACCGTTGCGAATCAGAATACCTTTTTCTGCGCCAACACCACTACCAACCATTAACGCTGTAGGCGTTCCAAGTCCAAGTGCACATGGACATGCGATAACTAACACAGCAGTCGCAGTAATAAATGCTAACGTTAATGGAGTTTGATCTGTGTTAATCCAAGGTAAGATAGTTCCCATATACTCTAAGATACTCAGATGGAAATTTTGAAAAATTAAAAAAGAACTGAACGTGAGTACTGTTAAAACCATAATTGCTGGCACAAAGTAGGATGTGATTCTATCGGCAAATTCTTGTATAGGCACTTTGGACCCCTGACAAGCTTCAACCATTTCAATAACTTGAGATAAGAATGTTTCTTTACCAACTTTAGTAACTTCTACTTTGAGCAAGCCATCTTTATTAATGGTTGCTCCGATGACATTGTCACCCACATGCTTTTTGACCGGCATCGATTCACCTGTTGCAATCGATTCATCAATTAAACTTTTACCTTCAATAATCATTCCGTCTGTTGGTATTTTTTCGCCTGGTCTAATAATCATGATATCTTTAACACTGAGTTCATTCGTTAAAACTTCGATCTCATTGCCATCGACTAAAATGCGTGCAGTTTTCGCACCTAGTTCCATTAATTTTTTGATGGCTTGGGATGCTTTTCCTTTAGCCTTACTTTCCAGGAATTTTCCAATCAAGTGAAATGTCATAATTGTTGTTGCCATTTCGATAAATGTTGTGATTGGGAAAAACAATCCTGTGAGACCGATGAGATAGGGTGGAATAGATCCGAGTGACACAAGGACATCCATATTCGGTTTCAATGATTTAAGAGAGTAATAACTTCCTCTGTGCACGTGACGGCCAATGATAAATATGACTGGGAAACCCAGTATGGCAATGATCCAAGTGTATAATGGAATTTTAACAACAAACATGTGAATCAGCATGAGTGACATCATCAAAATAGTTATTGTTGAACTCAATTGAACTCTTTTTTTAGCGGAATTCATCTTGAGTGTATCAGGATCAACCGTTTCATCCTTTGTTACTTCGAGACTAATCTTATATCCAATGTTTTGGATACGGTGTTTGATGTCACTAAAACGAATGACGCGATCATCATATTGAATGGTAACTTTCTCCGTAGCGAGATTAACATGAGCATCAATAATCCCATCCATCTTCAACAGTGTATTATCAATACTGTTTGCGCATGTTGCACAACTCATTCCATCAACTCTGGCAGTCACAGTCTTATGATTGTTTTCGATAGTAATGAGTTCATATCCTATCCCCTTAACAGCATTCATTGCAAGATTTGAACTAAAACTGTTATCATCAAATTGAATTGTTGCAGTTTCAGTTGCTAAATTCACAGAAACATCAATTATCCCTTCAACTTTTCTTAATGCTTTTTCAACATGGTTGACACACGAAGCACAAGTCATACCATTCACTCGATATTTAATATTACTCGACATTTTATTATTCCTCTTCGATGGTCGTTAAGTATTCGACTTGATATCCTGTTTGAACAATTGCTTCAAGATACATACTTGAATTGGGTTTTTCCTCTTCAGTCAATACTTTTGCAATATGTGTTGAAAAATTAATATCAACATTGATTGCTCCCGCTGATTTTAAAGCTAAAGTAATGCGATTGATGCATCCGATGCAATGGATATCTCCGATTCTATAAATTAGCGTTGCCATAAGTAATTCCTCCTTTTTTACCCCTCCCGTGGTGGGGTGTAATCTATACTATATCAAACTATTCATTAGATGTCAATCCTTCATCTTCTAAATAGTAGATGTGTCTAATTCCATCTGTGTTTTCTACATAAGCAGTAATATATGTATCCTTTGATAAGATAAGATCATTAACAGTTGTTACAAAACCATTATCATTTAGGGTTTTTGGATAGTTTTTATCTGAACTATTCTTACTTAACCCATATCTGTATGAACGACTTATAAAATCAGTAAAGTAGAATTTGTTTTTTGTGTCCATAATGAAAAGGAAATTATATAATGAACGATTTTCTAAATGTTCATTGGCATATGACATAGTTTGATCCAGTTTTTCTTCATCTATATTATTTACTCTTAATACTACGAATTTTTCTCTGTAATAAGAACCATAATAAGGATATGACAAGTCGTTCTCTCCTCTAAAATATGGCAACATCCAATAATTAGTAGAAGATTGTCTTACACCAACTGAATAATCATGTGTACCATCTGAAGGGTCTTTGATTATATCAAAGATACTTTCATCATCTTTTGGGAAGCCTACAGCTTCAATGAATTGATTGTTACCATTATTCAGTGCAGCGTGTCCTCCAACAAAAAAACTCATCAATTGATGAAAACCGAATATGTTTGGAAAAGGTGATTCCTGAGTCACAAATATATCCCCTTTTTTACCAATAAATGGTTCATCTTTGGTTGTATAAAAAAGGCTACGTGTATCCGCTTTCTCATATTCATTGATTCTTTCGACTGGGTGATACATTCTTATTTCTTCCATCCCATTATCAAAATAGATGGTTACTGTCTCTCCCTCTATACCTCGTTCTTTAAAATCTCTTATTAACTGATTGACTTTTATATTTTGATTAAGTCCTTGCAAGAATATTGAAACGGATAAAATAAGTACAATTAGAAAAAACCTTTTACGTATTTTTTTTACTTTCATGTTGAATACCTCATAATCAATATACAATAATAATGTGAACGAATTATGAATAAATAATAGTACTTCGAATGTGAACTGATACCAAAAACCTGTACTTAGTGTAAACATAAATATATGCTTAAAGCATATATTTATGTTTACACATTACACAAAAATTATAAAAAGAAGCATTTAACCCAGTTTTTAAGGGGTAAATGCTTCTTGTTCTATTTTATTTATGTCTTTGTTATGCCGTTTTTAATGTAAGTAATGTCACACTCTCAACGTGACTTGTATAAGGAAACATATCGAGTGGTGTGATTGATTTAACTTCATAAGCTTTTAATAACTCATCTAGGTCTTTAGCTAATGTCGATGGGTTACATGAAGCATAAACAATCTTCTTCGGTTTATGTTTTAATAAGAAGTCCGTCACTGCACGGCCTAAGCCAGTTCTTGGTGGATCAAAAACAATCACATCAGGTTTGATGTTTCTGTTCTTATTAAGTACTTCTTTAACATCACCTAGCATTGGTATAATGTTTTCTTGATTATTTTCTTTAATGGTCTCAATCGCACTTTCGTGTGATGCTTTTAATGCTTCAATGGCGTACACTTTTTTCACATGCGGTGCAACGTACAAGGCAATCGGTGCGATCCCACTATAAGCATCCACAACGATGTCGTTTTTAGTAAATTCGCCTTTTTCAACAATCAGTTGATAAAGTTTGTCTGCTTGTGTGGTGTTTAATTGGAAGAATGCGTCTGGTTTTAGCTTAAATGTAATACCGTTCATTTCTTCAGTGACAGTTTCATTACCAGCAATTAATGTTTTATCATTAGTGAAGAATTCTCTAGATTTAACATCTTTGTTAATGACTTCATAAACCGAGCTAACTTCAACAAATTTTTCTTTCATGTATTTACCAAGTTCAATGACGTCTTCTGAGGATTCATTAACGATGAATGAGATTTGGATTTCATTGGTTAGTTTGGTTTTACGAATGACGATAAAACGGATGTTGCCTCCACGATTAAAGGCATTCATTTTTCGTTTTTCCATTTGATTTAAAATCAAGTTGAAAAACTTGTTGATGTCATTGTCTTGTACTGGGCAGTCCTTAAAATCAACTAAGTGATTTGTGCCTGCTTGATACATACCGATGACGTTCTTACCATCTTTATATTGAACTGGTAAGCTTGCTTTATTACGGTAGTGACTTGGGTTATCCATCCCAATCGCTTTATCTACTTTTTTGGTATTAAACGGTACTTTGACGTAGCGTTTAATCGCTTGTAGAATTAAGTCTCTTTTATGTAGTAACGTATCTTCATACGCCATGTGTTGGGTTTGACATCCCCCACATTCAAAGTAGATTGGACAAAATGGCGTGATACGACTTTTGCTTTCTTTGATGGTTTTAATCAGTTTGGCTTTATAATATGTTTTAAAATCATCCGTGATTTCAACGTAGGCTAATTCGCCTGGTAGGGCGTAATCAACAAAAACGGCTTTTTTTTCATAATAGCCGATGCCTTCCCCATTAATTCCTAATTTTTTGATTTCTAATTCAATTTGTGAACCTGTGTTTAATCTATTTTCCATATTGTGTACCTCTATTTCTATTATATCAAATAAGTATTGATTTCAAACGTGAAAAAGGACACAAATGCACTTTGTGTCCTAAAACAGGTTTAAAAATAGTACGTGATGTTAATTGTTTCTTGTTGATTGATGAACGCATCATCAATCAAGAACCCGGCGTTTCTATATTGGTTTTGTTGCTTTGTCATTGGAATCTTTTTGCCATTGATTTCTAGGCTTACAGATTCACTCTTGAGATAGCGAATGTGTAGTTTCTTACCCTGATAATGATAAGTAACTTCGGTTTGATCAAACGCTTCTTTTAGCATTGGGTCAAGGTAGAGTTTATTATCTAAGACTTTAATCCCTAAGATGTTACGGATCACTTGATTGATGTAGATACCTGGACCAGAGGAATACAAGCGCCAGCCTTGTTTGACTTCAATCTTACCTTCTTTAACCAAATGGAAGTTCTTCTTCGCTTCGTAGCGGTCGTTAAACTTCGCATCACTGGATGAAAAATACACGTTTGATTGACGATAAGAGGCATTTTTAACGGAGTCTTTGATGTTGATTGGATTAACTTCAAAAAGTGCGTCAAATGCGTCTTTTTCTTTGCCTAAGATGGTCATTGCTTCAATGTATCTTAGGTGAGCATGTACGTATTGAATACCAATTTCTCTACCGAAGTTAGCGGCAGTTTCTGCTCTTTGGAAATACGTTTTTTTACCACCTTGATACGTGACAGCGGTATTCATTAAACGAACCCCATCCGGGTGTTTTAAATGTGTTTTGATTAAGTCATGATACTTGTTGGCTTGTTCTTTTGTGATCATTTGTGAAATGATTGGACGTTTTAACGCAAGCAAACGGTAATTCAGACCGGTGTTTAAATCACTTGGGTGAAGTAAGTACTCAAGGTGATCGTCTTCAATGACCACAAACCCTGCAGGTACGTTTTCTTTGACTAAGTATTTATTATAATCCGTTGATACCGCTTCTTTTAATTGCTTCAGCTCATAACTAAAACGGTCATCTACTGATTTAACCTCTTCTTCTAAGATCGCAAGTGCGTCATAGAAAAGGGCAACAGTCCAACCAGAGACCATTTTATCGGTTAGTTTTTGATTGGCCGGTTGAAGGGTATCGTCCCAGTCACCCCCACCATAGCGTGGGAGGTTTGTGTTTGGAATGAAACTCTTTTTAATGGATTCAAGTGTGAACTTCACGTGATCTAGCAAGCTTACTGTTTCTTTCGTAAATTCATTTTTAGACTTTGACATATAAGCGACTTGTTCCATCAATATCGAGGTATCTTTTGTCATCTTCAAATAGTGAGCAAGCGTTCTGATTGGCCACATGATAATATCCCCATGCGATTCATGTGCTTGAATTCTAAAGTACTTGTCAAACATGAACCATTGCGGGAAGTCCCCATCTTCAATGAATTGACGTGAAAAGACTTTAAGCAGAATTTCTCTGACAAGATCGAATCGTTGAGCACTCATAAAGAGTTCCACTGGCCCTTGACACACGTCTCTAGTTCCCCAAGCGGCCCCGTTATATTGTTCAAGTCCATGTGGGCTTGCGTAATGGGTTAATGCGTTGTTGGTATACCAAAAGACCGTATCTGATAATTTATCAATGAATTGATGCATTGCTTTGTTTTTTACTTGGATACCCGTTAACAAATCAATGAATGAAACGGCTTCTTTAAAGGATCTATCAAAGTCGATGTCTTGGTTTGTAAATGTGTCATTGAAGGTTGCTTCTAGATTGATTTGTAGGTTACTAACACCTTCATAGGTAAAACAAATCAAACTTTGATCTTCATCAAATCCAAACACATCTCGTCCCATTTTTATGGTTGAACCAAACGTATTGAACTGGTATTTTAAACTTGGGTAGTGCGCCATGATCATTTGATTTTCTTTGGCATCGACAATCAAAGTGTCTTTGTTAAGGGTATATGAAATGTTCGTTTCGTATTCGTTGGTATTCATCGTCAGTTGATTTGAAACGATGACGTCGTAGGTTTTGTGATTCTTTGATTCAAGGGTTGTTTTTTCCACTAGGGTGTCTTCGTTTGAATACACACAAACCGTCAATTCGTCGTCTTCGATGACATAGACCCATTTTGCGTAGTTGATACCTATCTCATAAAAAGAAGGCATCGCAAGTAGCACATAGCGACCATCGATTTTAACGTAGATACGCATCCCACTAATTTTAGTCACGTTTAAAAAGCTTCTCACGTCACCGGTTAGTTTATGAAAATTAGTGTTACCTAAAACCACATGTGAGTTAAATACACCATAAATGAAGTTGGTCGTTGCCATCACGTTTTCGCTCGCGTGTAAAAGATCCCCATGTAGTATCAAGTGCCCATGTGGACGTTCAACCAAACGTTCTTTTTCTTTTAAGACCACGTGGACATGATCATCCTTGAAAAATGATAATAACTTGCCATCTTTTTCTTCAACATGTCTTAGGTTAATACCTTCAAAATACGCTTGATTGACTTCTTTTGTTTGTAATACGTTTGTCGAATCAATTCGGTTTTTCTCATCATATAACCCATTAAATGAAACAAAGGCTTTAATTACCTCATATGGTTTTACTTTCTCTATTTTTGTCGTCACATCTTCATGTGAAGACAAATAAAGGCCATAAAACGAGAAGGTTTCTTCTTTTTTAAGCTCAAAGCTCTCTGTTTGTAAGGCGATGTATGGAAACTCGTATTGGTAATTGACGTTTTTAAGTGTTTCTTCTAATAATACCTCAGGAATGCCGGTTTCTTTATAGCTTAACCCAAAGAATTGGAACCCATCGGTTTGATAAGCAACGGTTTTGTTAAGTGACCCAATCTGTAAAAATTGTGGGTCGCCTTGGTTTTGTCTTGAACAAATGGTATACCCTAACTCATCTTTAAATGCTTTATGGTCGATGTACTGCGCGGTATACGCCTCACTGCTTTGAATTGAACCCTTACTCGCAATACCTAAATCTTGTGCGTAGATTAAGTCGTAAGTCCCTTCATGTTTACTTAATGTCACATCGTAGTGCCAAAGGTTATCCTCTAAGCTTAAAACCACTTGATAAGAAACACCTAGAGCGATGCCTTGATAGTAGGCTTTGTTGTCTTTTAGGCAAAAACCACCTTTAGAAAAGACACCAATCAGTTTTTCGTATTGATACCCATCTAAGTCTTTTCTTCTTAGGTAAATATTTGAAAATTGCCCATCGATTAAATTCCCAGATAGTAGATTAATTTGGTTATGACCTGAGGTAATTTTAAAAATATCCCCGGTCTTTAATAATTCAATTTGAAGTTTATCTGAGTTTAAACTTGTCGTTTGAAACGCTGTTTTTAATATACTCATCAAAGCTTACCTTCTTTCATTGTTATTTTTGTTTCTAGGGTACTTGTTGAACTATTACCCACGTATAGGATGAAATCCCCAGCGTCACTCTCGAAGCTTAAATCTCTGTGCACGTATGAAAATGCTTCATCGTCTAGCAGAAACTCTAGTGTGACGGTTTCGTTTTTCTTAACGAATACCTTGTTAAAGGCTTTTAACTCTTTGACAGGTCTTGAGACTTCTGCGACCAAATCCCTTAAGTACACTTGAACGACTTCATAGCCATCAAACGCTGAGGTGTTTGTCACATCAATTGAAAATTGAAACGTTTCGCCTTTATAAAAAACAGCATTTTTGACGATTAAGTTCGAAAATTCAAATTGACTATACGATAAACCATAGCCAAAACTAAACAGTGGGTCATTCTTTTCATCTAGGTAGAATGAGGTGTATTCGTTGCCATCGTTTTTATACGGACGGCCCGTATTTAAATAGTTATAGTAGATTGGTACTTGACCAACGTTTCGTGGAAAACTCATCGGCAGTTTGCCTGAAGGGTTTTTTTCATTATATAAAAGCATCGCAATCGCCTCACTTGAACAGGTGCCTAAAAAGAACGTCTCTAGGATGGCATTTGATTGGTCAATTACCCCACTTAAATCAAGGGGTCTACCATTAAACAAGACTAAAACAATCTTCTTATTGAACTGTTTTAAGTCATTGATAAAGCGTTCTTGTTGGTTCGAAAGCTTTATGTTTGTTTTGCTGTGGGCTTCGCCACTTTCTCTTCTTGATTCACCAATCGCAACCACAAGTATGTCTGAATCATTGATGCTTGTTTCATCTAACAAATGAGCTTCTAAGGTGTCATTCACATAAAGTGAGGCAGCATAACCATTTAAGACGTCATCTAGGCTGTTGTTATCGCTAGGGTTACCATGCCAACTCCACGGACCGATCGTGTCTTTTGAGGTCGCGTAGTTTCCAAGCAGGGCTACCCTCATCTCTTTTTTAAGTGGCAGTGTGCCACCGTCATTTTTTAACAAGACTGCCGATTCTAAGGCAACTTCTAAGCTTGCCTTTTTATGCGCCTCTGATAAGACCAATTGTTTAGCCTTTGTAACGGATGCCCCTTTATAAGGGTTATCAAATAAGCCTAAGTCTCTTTTGAGTTCTAAAACTCTCAAAACGGCTTCATCGATGAGAGCGATATCGACTTTGTTTTCTTGAATTAAGGCTGGTAGGTTTCTAAAATATGCTGCCGTTGCCATTTCAATATCAAGACCGGCAATGATGCCTTGTCTTGCCGCGTCTTTTTCATCTTTTGAGGTGCCATGTTCAATGGTCTCTTTTAATGAATCATAATCCGAAATGACCACCCCATCAAACTGGTATTGGTCTCTTAAGACCTCACGCAGTAAGTAGGCGTTTGTGGTGGCAGGTACACCCTCAATTAAATTAAAGGCAGTCATCACAAGTCTTGCACCTGCATCTAGTGCTTTTTTATACCCGGTGAGGTAGTACTGGTGTAGGTTTAGTCTTGAGACGTCTGTGGTATTGTAGTCTCTACCTGCTTCACTCAAACCATAGCCAGCAAAGTGTTTCACACAGCTAGCCAAATTACCTTCTTTATCGATGCCATCGTGTTGATAACCTTGAACCATACTTGCTGCTAATACACCATTTAAGTATGGATCTTCCCCAAAGCCTTCAACGACTCTGCCCCACCTTGGGTCTCTGGTTAAGTCTGCCATCGGTGAGAAGGTGACGTGGATGCCAGCCGTCTGTGCTTCGATACTTGAAATACGTGCTGCCTTTTTAACCAAATTTGGGTTAAAAGCGGCCGCCATTGCCAATGGCACAGGAAAAATGGTTTTATACCCATGGATGATGTCAGCCATAAACATGAGTGGGATTTTGTGTCTGGATTTTTCTAAATAGGTTTTTTGAACCTCAATCATTTCTTCTGCGTCTTTGATGCCTAAAACAGAACCGGTTAAGAAGATTTCTTCTTCACTAATCCCAAGATCTAAGAGTGGTCCAAAGACGTTTTTATCGATTTTTTCAATGTAGAAGAACGGGGCAATTTGGATTAATTGCCCAATTTTTTCTTCAAGTGTTAATGTGCTAACTAAGTCTTTCATTAAATCCCCCTAACAACTTTCCCTTAAGATAATTTTTGCCTCAGGGTGTTCTAAATTATCCGCTGATGTCTTTTGAAGTTTTGCGATAATGAATTTCGCAATTAATTTTCCCCAGCCGTAGTGATCAATTTCAATGGTTGAAAGCTTTGGCTGAATGTATTCTGATAAGTAAATGCCGTCAAACCCACTAACTGCGAGTTGTTCTGGGACTTTGATGCCTCGTTGATTCAACCCTTGAATCAATCCAATGGCCGATTCATCGTTTGCACAAAAGATAAACTCATGGCCTGTTTCAATGTTTAAGTTAAGACCTATCTCATGACCCCCATGAATGGTAAAGTCACCTTCAAGAAAACGATTCATTTTAAGCTTGTGATCCTCTAGTGCTCGTTTAAATCCCACCAGACGTTCTTGGTTATTGTAGGCATCTTTTGGTCCGCTTAGATAAGAGAATTTTTTATAGCCTTTTTCAATCATCTTTTCAATAAACTGGTAAGTAAGACCTTCGTTATCAATCATCGAGTGATAAATGTTATCACTCTCAAGTGTCCGGTCTAAGACAATGAGCGGTGAGGTTTTTGCGTATTGAATCAAGACTTCATCTAAAATGTTATTATCAAACACAATGGCCGCATCGACTTGTCTTTCTTTTAGTAGTACCGAAGAGGATTTACCTGAGGTAACGATGATGTTAAACCCGTGCTTTTGAAGTTGATTACGAATCCCTTCCAAGATATCTGAGAAAATCGGTCCACCAAACCCGTAGATAAAAACACCGACGTTGCCTGTCTTTTTTGTTTTTAAGTTTCTCGCGTTAGCGTTTGGGTAATAATCAAGTTCTTCTGCCGCTTTTAAAATACGTGCTCTGGTATCTTCGTGGACATTGGGTTGATTATTCAGTGCATATGAGGCAGTCGATATCGATACCCCTGCGCGTTTTGCGACGTCTTTAATGGTTGCCATGGTTATTCTCCTTATAATAAACGATTGCTTGATAAGGACTTAAGCAGTGATCGTTTGTGATTGGTTGATTCGTTAAGAGTAATTCGTAAGACTGATAGGTACTCAAATCGTAGGTGAGCGCTTCGTTTGTAAAGTTACAAATCACCACAAGTGTTTCGTTACTGGTTTTTCTTTGATAACTAAAGATTTGACTTGATGTTTCATCTAAGAGCGTAAAGTGGCCTTCTTTAACAACATTTTTCTCTTTTCTAAGTTGCAGTAGTTTTTTGATGTAGTGATAAACCCCATTTTTATCTTGTTGTTCATTTGCCGCATTGATCTCTTTATAGTTTGGATTGACTTTAATCCATGGTGTACCATTTGAAAATCCAGCATTTTTGGTGTCATCCCACTGCATAGGTGTACGCGAATTATCCCTTGATTTTTGATGTAGTGACTTAAGAATATCTGCTTCTTTAATCCCTAAGGCAAGGGCTTCTTTGTAGTAATTAATTGATTCAATGTCTTTAAACTCCTCAAGGTTAAACCGGTACCCGGTCATGCCTAGTTCTTCGCCTTGATAGATGTATGGTGTGCCTCTTTGGAAAAACAATAGGGTATGTAGCATGGTTGAGGATAACACACGATGATTAACCGATCCATATCGACTAACGGCACGTGGTTGGTCGTGATTAGACCAAAACAAACTGCCCCATCCTTGTTTTTCATACACTTCTTGTTGTCGTTTAAAGACTCGCTTTAAATCAAGTAGGTCTAAGGGTTTTAATGCCCATTTGCCTTTGCCTGGTTGTTCATCTAAACTGATGTGATCAAATTGAAATACCATGGATAAGAGATGATCTTCTTCTTTGGTTAAGTAAGCAGCCCGCTCTAAGGATAAGCCTGGCATTTCACCTACGGTTAGGATGTCTCTCCCCTTAAAACATGCCTCATACATTTCTTTTAAGAAGGTCTCTAAATATGGGCCATCAGATAACTTTTTATTAAACACATCTTTTCCAATGAGGTCAATGACATCGAGTCTAAAACCGTCAATCCCTAAGTCTAACCAGTCATTAATCATTTGATAAATTTCATGTCTTAAGGCACTGTTTTGCCAATTTAAATCCGGTTGTTTTTTTGAAAATAAATGAAAATAATATTGTCCTGTCTGTGCTTCTTTGGTCCACGCACTGCCACTAAATACACTAGTGATGTCGTTTGGTGTGTCGCTCCAAATATAGTAATCTCGGTATGGATTGTCTTTTGATTTTCTTGCTTCTTTAAACCACACGTGTTCATCTGAGGTATGATTAAGCACCAAATCCATGATGAGCTTCATCCCTTGATTGTGTGTTTCTTTGATTAAATCAATCAAGTCTTCTTTGGTCCCAAACATCGGATTAATCTCATAATAGTTACTGATGTCATAACCATTATCATCCATAGGCGACTGATAGACCGGACTTAACCAAATCACATCAATGCCCAAGTTTTTTAAATAGGGCAGTTTTTCTTTAATGCCATTGATGTCACCAATACCATCGTCGTTTGAATCGTTAAAAGACAATGGATAAATTTGATAAACTACACTTTCTTTGATCCAATCATTTGCCATCCTAAGACCTCCATTCCCTTTATAATCAGTTCATGACTCATATAAGCGTTTCTCACACTGTTTGTGAGATACGCATTAGCCGCTAGCATCTCTAAGCCTTTATCAATTGCGATGTAGCGATTTGAAATCCACGTGCCTGCTTCTAGATTGTACGCATCCATAAAGCCATATTTTTGATAAAGCCCTTTGATTTGATGCATCGCTTTGATCCCTAAAAGCGATTCTTTTGGGGTCAAAAATAGCGATCCAATCATTGCGTGAGGACTGATCGTACCATCGGTTTCTGCCCTTTTGTTTTTTGCAGGCAGTGCGTGAAACACACGGTAGCCCTTAGGACTGTCTGAGGCACTTAGGCCAAAAGAAACGCTTGAGAATGTTTGGTATTTGTGTTTGTTTCTCATACAAAATGCACGATGACCAAGCGTTGCACTTCTTGCGTTTTCATGCCAAGAAATGCCATGCTTATCATGGATATTCTCTAAATCAAGCCAGCAAAGAGGAAATTGATAGATAAACAGCGTGTTACCTGGTGAGTAAATATAGTGGTGCCCTTGATATGATCCTTTGACCCTACTAAACCCTTCATAAAGAGCATTTGAGACAGCATCGTTCTTGATTTTTGATGCAATCATTAAATACATCATTAATTGCTCAGCGTACATGTCCCAGTGGTGAATAAAACCAGAACGTCCATTGGCGTAATCCCCATCGGTATCTGGGTTATAAGCCATATGAAGCATTTTTGTCCTGTCCTTCTCATAAATCAGAAAGTCCCAATCCACTCGATCAATGATTTGGTTAGATAGCTTTGTGATTTCTTCGTCTTTAAAATAACGTTCTACCGTTAAAATCCCATTCATACATAGTGCTGTATCAATGGTTGAATACTCACACTTTCTGTGTCTTTTACCTGTCTTAATATCGACAAAATGGGCAAAAAAACCACGATAATGATCGACTTCATAAAGTAGTGTTTCTAGGGTTCTTTTAATTTTATCAATGGCGTCTTTTTTGGTGATTAAAAGACTTTCTACACCAATCACGTAACTTGATAAGGCAAACCCAGTTGCGGCAATTGAGGCAACCTCCAGCTTGTTGGTGTGATCTGGCGTTAACCCGTAACCCTTACTATTTAAATCAAAATTCGAGTAATTCATAAAAAACAAAAACCCTCGATCTTGAATTTCTTTAATCATTTTTAAGTCCTTTTGATTCATTGTCAATATCCCCCTATTGAAACGTTTCGATTACAATTCCATTCTACCTTATCTAAAGATAAAAATCAACCGAAAGGGGTGTATTTTTCCTCTTTATTTCAATCTTTTACATAAAAATGGTTTGACCGAAGTCAAACCATTCTAATTTATTAATTTAAGCGACTTGTTTTGTCACCATTAAATCTGAAATTTGGATAATTGAAGCAACGTAAACGCCATCTTCAAATCCGACTTCACCTACTGAATTTCCCATAAAGAATTGGAACGCACCAGATGTTTTAGCGTCTTGTGAAAGTTCAATCGTAAATGTGAATGTTTGCATTTCAGTCGTTAAATCCACACGGTGCCATGCTCTTTCTACACCCACACCATAGTTTTGTTCTAAAGCAAACACGATGGTTCTAGCAACCGATGATGAAGCTTTAAAGCTAATTTCATAAGTGCCTTTTGTAGCCATTAATCCACTAATCTTAAATTGATTTTCCCAAGGCATTGCGCCAACAGTTTCAATATCGATAGAAACCACACCGTCGGTCGTTGTTACCGTTTGTTTAGCATTATCTGCTGCCCATTGTTCATAACCCACAGGTAGTCCATTTTCATCAACTTCTAAGAATGAACCCACATTAAATGAACCTACGTGAATGGTTCTTGTTGCGGTCGCTTCAAGACCTTCTGAGTCTGTCACTGTATATTTGTAAACATATTTACCAGCAACGGCAGGGAATGTTAATTCTGCACCAACTGCCTCAGCAACCACATCAGCAATTGTTAAAGTATCAAAGTCATCTGAAACACTAATACCAGCTTTAATCACAAATGATTCAGCCCCAACTTCAATAACTCTGTCAGTCACGCCTTCAAGTACTGGTGCTTGGTTTTCTAACTCTGGTCCAACCACGATTTGGACATTAGAAATATAAATCTTACCTAGTACAGTTGCTTTTTCCATATCGACGCCAGCCACTTTGTGGAACGTACCAAATGAGAATTGAAGTTCAGCGTTTGTAACGTCTTCCTTAGAGAAGAAATCAAAACTAAATTCTTGTGCGGTTGTACCAAGCGCGACGACTTCTTCGTTAATTGCTTTACTAGACATACCGCCACCTTGTAAGTTTAACATTAAGTAGCGATCATTTTCTGCATACGCAGTAAACTTAAGTGTGTAGGATTCAAATTTAGGGAATGAAATTGTTTTATAAGACAATTGAACATCCCACCAGTTGTTATCCATTACAACAGATTGTGCTTTAATATCGATAACTGCTTTGCCATCAACCACGCTGTATTCAACGTCCACGTCTTGTGAATCGTTAAACCAAGTTGCCCAGCCCTCAAGTTGATTAGAAAAATCACCATTAGCTAAACCAGCAAGGCCAAGAACGATAATCGTGCGTTTAACAACTTGTTCGTTACCTGCTTTATCTTTAACGGTATATGTCAGTTCGTATGTCCCTGCTTTGTTGGTATCAACTGTGCCAGTAACAACGATATCACTTGTAATAATACCATCGACTTCATCTTCGGCTTTGACACCAGCCATTGGATCAAATGTATCCCCTACGTTAATTGTAACGGCGCCAACACCAGTAATTTCTGGTTTAGCGTCATCCACGGTTGTTTCTTCACAAGCGGCCATAAATAATCCCGCCGCAAGAAGTAAAACTAGCGTTAAAACTTTCTTCATAAATTCCTCTCCTCTTTCTAATCCATTATCGGATTAATTGTTTTATAGAAACGTTTCGATAATATAAGCATAAGTCAAGTTTGATTTCAAAACTTGACGAATAGAAACGTTTCTATTCCTACATATACTATTATACTTGAAAACGTTTTCTTTTTCAAGTTTTATCGAAACGAATTCTGCTTTAATCAAATGATTAGAGCCTTCCTACCTAGGGGTTAACTAGGTAGGAATGCCATTTAGTTGCTTGTAAACCCTAAAACATCTAAACCGTTTTGAACTTGCTTATTGCTCATGAAGTTTGTCCAAATCAGTTCGGAATTATAATTCTCAATCATTAGAAGTGTAATTCCTTTATCAATGCCTATGTAATCAGAAGCGTACCATGGTGTTCTATTTGCCATGGTTGGGTTATAAGCTTCGTCTACTGGACCCAAATTATAAGAATCTTTTAGACCATATGTCCCATTCAATTGTTCAATTTGACTAAAGTGATAAGCCGCCCTTAAAGCTTCTTCTTCTAAGTAATTGATACTTGAAAGCGCTGCATATGGCATGATGGTGCCGTTGTGTGCGTTACTCTTAGCAGGCATTGCACCATAGGCACGGTACTCACCAGGTCCATCACCAGCGGATATTCCCCATGAATTTGAGCTGTAGGTCTTATATCGATCCGAATAATCAAGCGTATATAAGTAATTGGCTTTGGTCGCTTCGATGGCGTTATCAAACCAATTGGTCCCCTCATAATCTTCTAAATTTCTAAAATCAACAAACGCATGCGAAAATTGATGTTGAAATAGCGACCCATCATAGCTATAAATAAATTCATTTGTCTTAATGCTTGGGTCTAAGGTTGAGGTATAACTGCCTTTATAACTACGGTTAACCACTTGTTTGACTGTCTTATAAAGCGAGTCATCTGTCGGATAGGTTCTAGACCCTGCCGCTAAGACGTAGAGCAGGAGTTGTTCAGAGACGTGATCCCATGCGCCACCAAAGCCCGTTTCTGGCTTATAACCCATATAAAACATATTGGTTTGCTTGTTGATATACCATGGCCAGTTGACTTCATCATAAATTGCCATGGCTTTATCGTAAACCTCACCTTTAAAATACTGTGCTACCGTTAGTGCCCCTGCAAGTAAAAGGCCTGTATCGATGATTGATACTTCGCTATTCCATTCCCTTTTGCCTGTATGGATATTGACAAAGTGGTAAAAGAATCCATTCACACGATCAAGGTTACTAAGCGAATCTAGTGTTTTTGATGCGCGCTTTTGTGCGTCTTCTTTACTAATCCAACCATTTTCAACACCAACCGGAATACTCGCAAGCGAGAATCCCGTTGCCGCAATACTTGAAATAACAGTATTTCCACTGTAGCGATCCCTTGCAAGACCGTAATAATCCGAATCTTCTAGATTATTGGATGTTTCAAGAAAATAGAGAAATGATAGTCTTGCTTCTTCCTGAAGCGCCTCTTTTTCTTTTTTAAATTCATCTTTACTTGTTTGACACCCAGAAAGTCCTAGAATCCCAAACATTAAAATAATCAAAAATAGTATTTTTTTCAAGTCATCACTCTCCTGTTATACCCGCTTTATCGACACCCTCAATGAACCAGCGCTGTAGAATAAAATAAACCAGTAGCATTGGTAGTATGATTAAGAGTGTGGCCGACATACGGATGGCTTCATTTGCAAAATCCACATCCCCTGAGCCACCCATAATGGCGTTATATGCACTAACGAAGTTTTGAAGACGAATTTGTAGGGTTTCAACATCCCTACCTAAGAATAAACCAGAAATGTAGGTTTCATTCCAGTACCAAACAAAACTAAATAAGAAAGTGGTAATAAACGACGGCACTGATAGTGGGATTGCAATTTTAAAATACGTATAAAACTTTCCTGCCCCATCAATTTGAGCTGCTTCATCAAGCGCTTTTGGAATCATCTTATAAAATTGATAAAAAATCAAGATGAAAATGGCCGAGTTTAAGCCTTGACCAAGACTAGCTGGTAATAATATGGCATAAACCGTATGTAGAATACCTAAGTCGTTAAACAAAACATACCTTGGAATCATCGTCACTTGTGGTGGGATGATGTAGGTCGCAAGCACAAAAGCCATGAGTGTCTTTTTTAAAGGAAACTCAAACCTGGCAAACCCATAACCAACCAGTGAGGCAACAATGGTTTGAAGGATGGCTGGAATCAAGGTAACCACGAGTGAGGTACTCATCGTCTCAAAATACTTCAAGGTCTTAAACGCATCAAGGTAATTCTTAAAATAAAACCCCGTTGGAACCTGATCAACCATCGGATTTAGTAAATCTTGTAAGCTTTTAATGCTATAGCTAAACATATAGAGTAAGGGGTATAAATAGACAAAAGACACAATGACTAAAAGCGAATAAATTAGAAACTTAAACACTAACCCATCGGTTAACTTCATCCCAAAGAGCGTTTTTAGTATCTTTTGTTTCGAAATCGATTCTAATCGTTTACTTTGTTGCATATCGTTTTACCCCCTTCTTGATTTTCTTTTCCTTTGGATTTTTTAACAAGAACGCCACCACACCTAAGAGTAAGGCAATCACGACGAAATACACCCACGCAAGCGCACTTGAATAACCATAGCCTTTGGTCGTATCAAACATCACCTTTTGAATGTGACCAATGATTGAATTATTCGAGAATGTCGCAAGCATGACAATCGTATAAACCGCACTGACTAAGATGATGCTTTTTAAAGAAGGTAACGTAATCTTCCAAAACGATTCCCAAGGCGATGCCCCATCAATTTGGGCCGCTTCATAGATTTCAGTTGAGATTTTTTGTAATCCTGCTAAAAATAAAACAATTTGAACCCCTGAAAACCATAAGACAATGATCATCTCATCAAAGAGTAAGGCAATCGGATTTGCCATAAAAGCAGGCAGTGTTTTTGAGAGCGTTTCGACTATCCCTGTTTCTTCTAAGAGTGGGATTGTCCCTGCGCCTTGTTTTAAAAGTTCGTTGATGACTGGTCCAGAGGCAATAATAACGGGTAAGAAAAATACCGATCTAAAGAAGCCCCTTAGTTTAATCTTTTGATTCAGTAAAATCGAAATCACCATCGAGATAATTAAGATGATTGGCACGTATAAGACAATTTGTCCTAAAAACGCCCACAAATAGTCGACAAAATCCAAATCACTTGTGAAGATGTCAATGTAGTTTTGAAACCCACTAAACGTCATTTGAATGCCTTTGGCACCTGTAATGGTGACCTTATTTAAACTAAAGATAAAGGACATCACCAGTGGGTAAACCGTTAGGAATAAAAACCCAACGAGCCAAATCGAGATGAAGACGTAACCATAAAACATTTCTCTTTTTTTATTGGTCACTCTTACGTTAATCTTCTTAAAGAACACTAACTGATTGTTTTGATAAGAAATCAAACGGTTATTGGTTAACTTCTTGATGCCTTTACTTAACAAAGACATCACCTGATTAAGAAGTTTTTTTACTTTAATCATAAAATCACCTCATAATCTGTAGCACTAACAACCTGTGTTTGATAGGTGTAGTCTTTTCCTGTATAGTTAATTAATATCTTAATACCATTTGAATAGCTGACTAAAACGACGCCATCATCAAGTACTTCACGACTAAGGATACTTGCTTGTCTAACAGGACTTAAAGCCTCGTTGACGTAATGATACTGTCTAACAATTTCTTCTTTCCAATCACTAAAACGTGAGGTAAAGAGATTCGAAGAATTCGTATCGAGTAATAAATATGATGATTCATTTGTCACAAAGAAACTTGGAAATAAATGGTAGTCAACCATTCTTAACAATTCATTTTGTGTATTTGAAAAGAAATTCGCTGATCTCGCATAGGTTTGTTGATGACCTTGCAAGACGTAGGCATAAAATGGCACCGTATCACTAAACCGTAGTTGTTGAGACGAATACATTGGCGCGTCTTTGATGACGTCAGCCGAAAACAAATAACTAAATGCGTTAGAAATTGCTGATTGCGCTGCGACATCTAAAAAGGATTTTGCCACGTCAATTAAATCTTCTCTTGTGCCTTTATTTGCGTAATCTCTATACAAAACGTTACCTAAATAATCAAACGACACGTTATTGATGCCTTGTTTACTAAGCGTTTGATAGTCGCTTTCATACATTCCGATGGTGTCTTTAAGTGAAAGCACGTAATCGTCATTAATCGAAATCAACTGTTGACCAATGCTTTGAGAAACGTGCTTCATGCTGTAGCCTTTAGCTTCTTTGTATGCAGTCACGTAATTGGTTTGAAAGTAGACGTTTGCCCCAAAATCAGACAGTGTCTTTAGTGCTTTTGTTCCACCTAACTTCTTTTCAATTTGATCATAGTCAGGTCCTTGATAGGATAGCCCACCTTTTTGAAACCCATGCAGGGTTAAATCAAGTGTATTAATCCCTTCATCATTTAAGGCTTCAACCATTTGTTTGGTTTGATTAAACGTCGTCATTAAGACTAATTTTCTACCAAACAACGCCTTTTTATTTTCTGCCATTAGGACGTCTAAGTGTAGACTTACCTCTGGTTTGTCATAAGGTGTTAGCGCACCTTCTAGAATTAGTTCTTCTTGATAGCTTTTAGCCATACCGACGTAATTGGCGTATTCATTACTTAAGAATCTGTAACTGATTTTGATGTCGTATTCGTTTCTTCTCTCTTGAACCAGTCGAACCGAGGAAGTCCCCGATTGGTTTAGATACTGCGTATAAGCGATGCGGTATTCAAATGAGACGTTCGCGTAATTTAGATCAATGGGTTCCCCACTTGGTGTGTAGACAAAACTTGCTTGAGCGCTTCCTTTTTCAACAATCGCTAAAAAGCCGTTTTGATTGACTCCATGAACCATGCCATAAACATTCATGAATAAGCTTTCTTCACTTAGACTAGAAAACGATTCATTACCAAAGAAACGCTTGCTGTAAGTGCCCGTCATTGGACGGTCTTCAAATCGCATTAATGCACCGACACCATCAGGCACAAGCACATAGCCTGTGGTGGTGTCTCTTTTGGTTGAACCAAAAAATGGGTAAGGTGTCACACCCGCAAGTTGTCTTCTCGTATCCAGTGTTGAAGGATCTTCTTTGATACCATCGTTTGGTATTTCAACACTTAAACCTTGATCATCAATGTAGACCCTTAAGGTTAGGTTCACTTTAGATAACGCAAAACTTAAATTCGCTTCAAACCCTTTTTTATCACCTTCATTTAGTGGTAAGTAAGTAAACGAAGACCCTGGGTTTTGAAACAAATACTCTTCTTGTAGGTTTGCCCCTGTATAATAAAGCACCGATACCGGTGATTTCACACGGTTACGCCACGTTTGATTGAGTGGTTGATCGCTTGGGTCATAATTTGGGTTTGTCTCATCTAGGTAATCCAGTTCAACGTTTGAACCAAACACATACCCTGTTTCCTCATTTAACACTCGAAACGATAAGTCGTTGATGTTGACGTATAGACTTAACTTAGAGACGTTATTTGAAGCGATTTTTTCATAACCATTTAATGTGACTAACGGATTTGAGGTTGGTGTTAAATCTTCTTTTTGTGTGTAACGATTACTTTGAAGCGCAGCTTTTGATGGCGCAACATTAGAGGTGCTAACCACGTCTTTAATCACGTGTGTTTTTCCACTGAGTTGTACTAATGTTAAACCAATACCTAAAAGTAATAAACTAGTCAGTAATAGACGTTTAACTCGATGCACGAACAATCACCTCCCTAATGATACCTACGACGTACTCGTAGAGTTGATTGGCTAGTAAATAAACTAAGAACACAATCACCACAATCATCACCATCACAAAGAGTGTTAAGAAAATGTTTTTTAACAACGCTTTAAGGTTGTAATTATGGATTTCTTTCATCATTAGAATGATTAACCCTAATGACCAATAAAACTTAATTTGATTCAGTGCACTATAAATGAAAACTTCATTCAGTGTTAAGCCGTGCGATAAAATAATAACGGGTAGCGTCAATATGATGTATGGCGCTAAACTATAAGCAGTCCCTCGGTAGATATCTTTGAAGAAACCTTCACCTGAGGAGAGGGTTGAAATCAAGTAGTTTGAAAACACAAACAACACAATCAACGATGCCAATATCGCAACCTCTCGAATCAACGAATACGCTTCTAAATTGGTGTAGTTAAACACAAACGCGGTTTGATAAACACTTGTGACGTTGATTGCGATAAAAAGCCCAAATAAGATCGTTGATGATAAATACGATGCTTTATTGTTTCGTTTGATTTCGTAAAACGTATCCACTGGGTGCCTAAACATCTTGAAGATTAAACTAAGTTCTCTAATTAACCGCACCTCAAGTAGTCGTTTTCGATAACTTCTCAGTGGGTCATAAATGTGGTATTTCTTGTCAATGAACTTAAGTGCTTTTAGTAAAACAAATAAACTAATCAACAAGATTAACACAATACCTAGATAGTTTTGCATCCATTCATATCTAATTTGCCAAAACGAATCACTATAGCCTTGTCTGTCTGCGGCAATTCGATAATAATCAAGTGCTTCATTATATTCTAGGTTTCTAAATCTTGCTCTTGCAATCGCGCTGTTTGCAAGGGCAAACATCGAATTCATGCGTAGGACTTCTTCCCACTGTTCGATCGAATAAATCCCATTATTAAAGTCTTCTAAGCCTTGATGCACCATCATGGTAAATTCTGCTCGTTGAAGCATTTGAATTTGATTGGTTGCTTTATCAAGCACATATAGATTATTTTGACTGTCGATATCGATGTCTGTTGGGTTGACAAATAGTCCTAAGACCCGATTGCCCTGGTCAAGCCCACCAAATTCAAAGATGAGATTGCCATAAGCGTCGTATTCCGTAATAATCCCTTCGTCTGATAAGGTATAAATATTATTAAACGCATTAATGGTAATTGCAACCGGTTGACTTTGATTACTCAGGGTCAAGACCACATTTGAAGCAATGTTAAACTTTTTCACCTGACTTGAGGTTGCAAGTGTGGTTGTAAAAACAGAACCTTTTTCATCAATTGCTAGATTTAAAGGCGACGTTGGAACGGTTTTAGCTAAATCCAAGCTAAACCATTCAGCGAGTTGTTGGTACCAGGTTTTTGTGGTCTCGTTGGTCCCAAAAAAACCTAAGAAATCCCCAGCGTAGTTTAACTGAATTAAACCCGAGGTCGAACCTTCACCTGCCACGTACATGATGCCTCTAGGGCCAGTCACGATTTTTGTTGGCACATAGGGTGAGTTTTGTCCAAAAATTGGTTCGGTAGGTCTACCAAATGAATCAAGTAGTAAACCAGTTTGATCGTATTTATAGACCATTTGGTTGCCTTTATCTGCCACATATATTTGATTAAACTCATCGACATGAATGCCCGTTGGTTGGTTTAAACTTGAAATCAATACCTCAAAATTGCCATTTAAGTCCAGTTTGACAATTCGTTTGTTGCCTGTGTCAGCGATGTAGATCACATCGTCTTTGATATAAAGATCCTCAGGGCTTGATAACCCAAGCCCAAGACTAACAATACCAGCGGGTTCATAAGCGGTTTGAGTGGTGATTCTTCTGCCGTTAGGTCCTGTGGTATAGGTCTCATAAGGGGCACTTGTTTGATTCACGTTGACGGCACTTAGTTGAACGTTAACAAGTAGTAATGTAAAAACTCCAATTAAAATAATGACTATTTTTTTCATCTTACTTAATCCCCGAATGCGCCATCGTATTCATGACGTTCTTTTGTAAGAAGATAAAGATCACAAGGTTTGGAATAAACATAATCAAACTGGCCGCCGCAGCCATCCCTTGTCCTGCTACTGTATTTGAGGTCGTTGTTAGTGTCGACATGTAAAACGCAAACGTTTTTAATGATTCGTTATTGATGTAGTTCATTGAGGTTTCCGTGTTATTCCAAACCCCTTGAAACGAGACAATCGCAATCGTTGCGATGGCTGGTTTGATTAGGGGTAGGATGATTGTAAAATAAATGCGAATATCACTTGCACCATCAATTCTTGAGGCTTCAATCAAATCTTTTGGAATTTGATCGATGAACTGTTTGATTAAAAATAACCCAACAGGAATTGCTAAACCAGGTAGAATATGAACCCAAAACGTATCGATTAAACCAAGACGTTCAATCACCAAGTACCTTGGAATAATCACCGCAGAGCCAACAAACATCAAGGCAATATTATTGGCAAGCATTAATGGACGTTTTATTTTAAAATCAAGTTTTGATAAGGCGAACCCCGCCAAACTTGATATGACAATCGATAACACCACCGTAACAAACGTAATCACCACCGAATTAAACAAATACCTCGACATCGGAATACCCGTAGTTGAGGTAACCGCAAACAAGTCTCTAAAGTTTTTAGTCGTTGGGTTAATCACGAAAAATCTTGGTGGCCATGCGAAAAGTTCATTGAGTGGTTTAAACGCATGGTTGAAAATATAGACAATCGGTAAAGCCATAATCACTGCGACTGGAATCAAAATGATTAAAAACTTGATTTGAGACACGTGAAAGCTTTGTGGGTTTATCTTTGTGCCTTTAAATGCAGCCATTTCTAATCACTCCTTTTCTCCAAATAATTTGTGGGCTACTCTTGAGAATACGTAGACCATAATCAGTAAGACCACCGAAATTGCAGCGGCATACCCCATGTCGTAACGTATAAAGCCAAAGTCATCGATGTGGGTCACAATCAATTGACCGGCGTTTTGAGGCGTTGGGTTTTGCCCAGATAATTGTACCCCAATGGCACCCGCATTAAACGTACCTACTAAGCTCATCACCGCACCAAAGAGCATTTGTGGCTTCATTGATGGAATGGTGATGTAGAAAATTTCTTGAAATTTATTACTCATCCCATCCACATAAGCCGCTTCATAAAGCTCTTGGTTGATATTTAATACACCAGCGAGCATCGCTAAGAATCCAATCCCCATAGAACTCCAAATGGTGACGATGATCATGATAGTCATTAAATAGTCTGGATTTGTGAGCCACTGGATTGGTGTATCAATTAAGTTTAAATTTAATAAAAACGAGTTTAAATACCCACTTTCATCCCCTGAGAAGATGATTTTCCACATGACTGACATCGCAACCCCTGCGGTCATTGATGGTGAGTAAATAACTAACGCCAAAACAGTTCTTAATTTGTGAGGTATTTGTGCAAGTAACCATGCTAAGAAAAAACCTAGCAAATAGCCCACAGGCCCCACAAAAAACGCAAACTTAATGGTGTTTGGGATGACTTGTTGCATAAACGCGTCATCCGATGTTAATAACGTAATGTAGTTAGATAACCCGATAAATGAAGCCGGTTCTAAGAGATTAAAATACGTAAATGACAACAACATCCCCATAAACACAGGAATCACGATAAAGGCGATAAAGGCCAGTATGTATGGCAAACTGAAAAGCATGCCATGGATGTCTTCTTTGATTAATCGTTTTTGCTTACTCTTTTTGATTAATAACTTCTCATCCATCCTAGTCTACCCACCTTTCGATATTCTCAATGGTCGGTAACACGTATGGTTTTAAAATACGACCGTTTCGATCAATAAAATTAAATTCAATCATTTTTCTTGTGATTTCTTTGTTGATGATGACTTGCGCATCTTCAACCGCAGTTCTTAGATTCACCCCATCATAAACCACTTTGTTCCACACGTTTGAAATTTCTCTTTCAAGCATGTAAGACGCAGGCGTTTTAGCGGTGTCATTGATCCAAGCCCATTGTTCTAAAAAGACGTCTTTATGAGACTCATCCCAACTAATTTCTCTGAATGCCTCAACATTTGAGGTATTCCACATGTATTCAGCACCCATTGAGGTAATTAAAGACTCCGAATAGTTCACTTGTGTTTCTTTTTTACTCCACCATTTTAAGAAATCCCAAGCTTCTTCTTTTAAGTCTGAATTCTTAAATATCATTGATGCGGTGGCTGCTCCATCGTAAGAACGGTTAACAACCCCATTTTGTAATACCCCTGGCATTGGGGCAATATCCCAAAGACCAGCAATTTCTGGTGCGGCGTGAAGGAGTTGAACATACATGCCAAAATCACCAATACCAATAGGTAATTTCCCATACCTAAAATCATTATAGAAACTCCCCACTTCAAGTGGTAGTGAATAAACCGTGTAAAGTTCGGTCATAAAGCGCAGTGCTTCGATGGTTTGTTCGTTATCAAGCGTAGCCTCTGTTACCGTGTCATTGTATATGGTGCCACCAAATTGATTGATGAAAGGCATTGTCGATTGAAACGCTTTAAACGCATTCGTCGTTGATAAGTTGACATAAAAATTCATCCCATAGCGTTGAAGCTCAGGTAGAATCGATAACATTTCATCCCAGGTGTCAGGCACAATCAAATCAAGTTTTTCAATGATGTCTTTTCGGTAAAACATCACAAAATAGTTTTGTGTGTCTGGTAGCCCATAAACCCCATTTTGATAGATTAATTGTAAGAATGCCCCATCCATGAATTGATTAGCAACCTCACTAAAATCATCAAAACTTCTTAAGTCAACGATCGCATTACGTATTGCAAAATCGTATGGACGCCAACCAGCAACCCCCATGGCAACGTCTGGTTCTGCCCCAGAGGATGCCGCTAGAATGAGTTTATCTTCATTTGGCATAATAGAGATTTTCACTCTTGTCCCAAACTCAGTTGTAAACTCATCGTCCGCCATTTGTTGCATCAAATTGACGTATTGTCGTGAGCGGTTAACCCATATTTCTAATTCGCCTTCAACGGGTTCGTCGTTGTATTGTTTGGTGAAGAAAGAGGCAAAAAAGCGTCTCACACTGACCCAAAAATTAACGTACCATTTGCTGTTGGCTCTTGGTAGATCAAATTGGCTACCATGAACGTATATACGGTCGATTGAAAGCGGTGAATCAATCGTTAAAGGCATGAGAATACCTAAACGTTGTAAGACTGAGTTTGTTGTCCCTGAAAGTTTTGATATATTTTTAGGCACACTATTTGGTTTATCTGCAAGCTCATATAACCATTGATAAGACAGTTTTAAACCGGTTGAGACTTCTGAGGCTTTTTTACTACCATTGATTGATACCCACTGTTCATAGGCGTTTTTAATCATGTCCCCATAGCCTCTTAAATCGTTTGCTAGATTTGGCATGTAGGTCGTAATGTCCCAGTCTCTGTTCTCATCGACTCGGTTACCCGTCAGTTTTTTGATATCTAACGCAAGATCGTTAATACCCGCCATGACTGTCTTTATGTCTTCATAAATTGGTCTAAACAGCGTTGCTGAGGCCTCTATTCCAACGGTGTTGATCCCTTCTTCTAAGTAAAACCAAAGCGGATTTCCCTCATCATCTTTAAACGTGTGGTTTTGCCATTTTGAAGACGATTTGATTGGCAAATTTCTTGCCTCTTCAAATGGTATCTTGCCATTGATTGAAATGGTTCTAAACACGCGCTGATATTCTTTGGTTTGTAAAACCTTCATTGATAACTGATAAAAACCGGCTTCTTTGATGTCAATGTCATAATAGATGGCTTGACCTGAGGTTTTAAAGGTCGATCCATCAATGATGTTTAACTTGTTTTCAATTAACCCAAAAGGTGTCACTGATGGGCTTTTATTGGTTGTGTATCGAACAGACAACGTATTTTTTAGGGTTGGATTTTCAGCCTCTACCGTATACGTACCTGTTTTGTTTCCAGTTTGAAATGCATTTTCTTCTAAATAGGATTCGTAACTCTGATAAGTCACTTGATTGCTCACATACAAATTCCCAAGTTTAAAATAACCATTGGTTCGGTTGATTTTAATCTCGTTTGTCCCCGCCTCTAATAAGAATACGAGCGGGTCTTCTTGAAGTCTAAGGGTGTCTTTAAGATACGCATGGCTCCATTTTCTAACTTGTGTGGCGTTTGGCATGATGTCATTGCCATAACGGTCAACCTTAAACTCAGAAGGTGCCTCATAAAACGAATTTAGTGTGATTTGAGAGGCCTCAAAGTAAGGGGTTTTGCCATCAACTTCAACGGACAGTTCAATTTCTCTGATGGTCTCTGTTAATGAGTAATAATCAAGCGCCAAGGTATATAGACCGGTTTCAGTCACATCAACCTCAAAAAGAACGTATTGATCACTCGTTTGACTTTGATCAAATTCGTAGACTTGGTTGACTGTCTCATTACTTAGCCCTTCATTCGTTAAAAACGATTGATAGCCTTCAGTAAGACTGGTTAGATACCCACTTGAATCGCTACTTAAAACAAAAAGAGAAGGCGAGATAATCGCCATAAATGAGTGATTATCTAGATACCCTTCTGCTTTCCACTGTTTTAATGTGGCAGAATAAGTGTTGTCTTCCAGTAGTGATGGGATCTCTTCATTTACCTCTTTTAGTTCAAACTGCTTTTGATTAAACACCCCAAAAGCAACCAAACAGCTCAGATATACCACCATTAATAGTTTTTTCATCTTATTCCACCTCATCTAATATTTATTCTTCTAGTTTTGCGTCTAATTGCGCTTTAACAATTGTGTATTCCGTATTTGCTCTGGTATTTAACCCAGCCGCAAGCGCATCCGCTAGTGAGATATTACCATCTCTAATTTGATCGAGTGCTTGAGACATATTGAGCTCTGCACTATATCTGCCTTGCCATCTTGAATTGACATAACCTGGCACAGTTTTCGCTAAGCTTTCAATAATGAAGGCATCATGATTACGAACAATTTTTTCAAACTCAACGAGTGTTGGGTATAAATCAAAGTATTGATCGACCAATGTTTCGTTTGCTACAATCGGAGCGAAGTTGACCGCACCGGCTTGTGGGAAGTTTTTCGCAATATCTAAACGCTTCGTGTAACCTTCCACACCAAAGCCCATCCATTTAGCAAACAAGTAAGCTTCTTCTTGATTCTTTGTGCCTTGTCCAACCGCAATGTAATCCAGAATGACTGGAATACGGTTAACAAGTGATTCTCCAACCATTACCGCAGGTGTACCAATAAAATCGATGTCATGGTTATATAACCCACGTTTTTCATCTAGTGTAAAACTCAACCAGTTACGTAGATTATAACTACCTGCGTAAGTAATGGCTTGTTTGCCAAGTTCAAAGACATTCCCTGTGCCATAACGATCTTCTACCGTAATGCCACCGTTGATGTCAGGGTTGCCTTGGGTTTCAAGCACATAGCCAGTGTAAGCACTTTGTGAACTACCAAAGTATTTTTGTTGTTCTGCCATCGCTGTAGCAAACGCAGGTGAATCAAAATGGTACCCAGATTCATTATAAGTAAACCAACCTAGACTTTGGTCGTATTGTGCAGGTAACCAACCAATTAAGTCGTTGACCCCATCAATACCGGCAATCCCGTCACCACCTTGAACGGGTGCTTTTGCGGCTTGTTGAGCTATTTGCATTAATTTATCATAGGTTACACCGTAAGTAGGGATATCTGCGTTACGTTCATCGATGATGGTACGGTTAATGAAAAACCCCATGTAGAACATCGCTTGTGGTAAAGCAAATAACTTATCCCCAAACTGAGCATCATTTCTGATGTCTTCTGAAATGCTTAAGAATTCATTATCCGCATTTGCTTGAGCTGAGATATCTTCTGCCCAACCATTGAGTATCGCCTTAATGACCACATCGACTTGAAAGACATCTGGCATCTTACCAATTGATGCTTGATTTGAGAAGAATTGATCCCAAGTGGAATCTTCTTCGATGCCTTCTTCATTCACAATGCGTGGGCGTTCAATGACATCCACACGAATGTCTGGGTATTTTTCCATAAATGCCGTAATCATACGGCGCTCAATGTTGTTATCTTCTTGAAGACCAAGATTCCATGCCGCATACGTAATGACGGTACGATCGTCTTTTGGTTTATCGTCTTTACAGGCACTTAATGTAAGTGCAAAAAGGGAAAAAACCAGTAAACTTAAAACTTTTTTCATTCTTTTCCTCCTCTAGCCATCGGCTCTCGAAACGTTTCGAAACTAAAACACTTAACTGTAACGAACTCTAGAAAACAATCATATTATGAATGCTAAAGCGGTGTTACAGTTAGAAAAATAAACTAAGTGGTAATCACTATCAAAACGTTTCGATATCTTATTCACTTTCATTATATTGTATTCGCTTACATTTTTCAAGTTATTTAAACTTCTTTTTTCTTGATTTCAAAAATTAATGCTGAGCACTGTTATTTTCTTGACTTACTCAATACTCATGTGCAAATAACATTGTCACATCTAAATCGGTTTCAATCACATAGATTTTAAAATCACTTAAGCCCTCAACCATCGCCTCATCAAGAAAGACCTCTTTTAAATAATAAGGCACTTCACTTCGTTGTCTTAAAACCAATCGATCTTTTTCTCTTTTTGTTTCAAATACTTGTAGGTAGTCTAAGTTTTGATACAACCTCTCGAGAGAAAGCGTTTGTATCAGCAATAATAAGGCATGCGGAATTTCATTAAATACGTGTTTGGTAATATAATAGTTTTTCATTGTTTAGATCCTCCATCTAATAGATAGCTAAAAGATCTATTTTTACTCTATAAAAAAGAAAAAACTACCGACTGATAGTTTTTATTTTGATTTAATTGCTGGGTATTTGATTGCGTTTTTTTCAATCTTTTCTTCAATCATTTCTTTAATGTCAAATCCGTATTTATCCGCAAGCATGATTGAGTAGATCATGATATCCGCAAGTTCTTCTTTGACGTTAAGGACGTCTTTTTCAACACTGCCCCACTGATAATTCAGTAAGAGTTCTGAAGCCTCAATCACAATTGATTTTGCTAGATTCTCTTTGGTATGGTATTCAAGCCAGTCTCTTTCTTGTGCAAACGCACGTAATTTTAATTTAATGTCTTCCATCTTAATCCCTCATTTCTTCTAAACAAATTGTATCATAACATTAGCCAAAAGAAAAACCGAAGGGGGTTCGGTTCTTCTGTAGGAAAAGGAAAAAAATTAGATGTAGGCTTTTACGTAAATGTCTTTTTTAGTTAACTCATAAGGAATTTCATGATCCGAGACGTATTTATCATCGATGTATAATCCCTTCTTAGGTCCTCTTAATACAGAGATGTGATAAGTGACGCCCCTGACTACTCTTTTTACCTCAAGTTCTTTTATCTCATTTGGTAGTTTAGGATCGATGATTAAACCATCGTAATTTGGTCTAATCCCTAAAATGTATTTGGCTATCGCCACAAAGTTCCACGCCGACGTCCCAGTCAACCAAGAGTTTTTGGCTTGCCCATGATTTTTGGCTTCTTTGCCAGCGATCATTTGTGAATAGACGTAGGGTTCTGTTTTATGAAGCTTTGTTTGATCTTCAATAAATGCCGGTGCGATTTGTTTGTAGAGACGGTAGGCTTGCTCATTTCGACCCAAGACCGTTTCTGCGATCATCACCCACGGGTTATTATGACAGAAGATACCACCATTTTCTTTATACCCTGGTGGGTAGGAACTAATCTCACCTAGTTTAATGTCATACGTTTGATAAGCGGGGTAGTTTAGAACCATCCCGTGGTTGGTTCCTAAGTGATGCCATGCGCTATCAAGGGCTTTTAATGCTTTACCGTCTTCTAGTCCAATTTCAGCCATCACACACATACCTTGTGGTTCAATGAAGATTTTGCCGAAGGTATTTTCTTTTGACCCAACTTTTTGTCCATAAGCGTCATACGCTCTTAAGAACCAAGACTCGTCATAACCGTGCTTCACAACCGCATCGGTCATTTTGTTGATGACTTGTTGTTTTAAGAAGGCTTCATCATGTAATCCAAGGCGGTTAAGTAACTCAACATAGGGTTTGGTTGCATAGACAAAGAGTCCAGCAATAAAGATGGATTCTGCAACTTTACCATCGCCTTTGTTTTGAACTGTTTGAAAGGATTCGCCAGGTTCACTAGAAAAACAGTTTAGATTTAAACAGTCATTCCAGTCGGCTCTTCCGATCAGTGGTAATCCATGTGACCCTAAGTTTAACGAGACTTTATCAAAACATAAATCCAAGTGTTCTTTTAAAGTGCCTGTATAAAGCAAATTGGATTCGTAAGGAATCACTTCATCTAGAATCAAGAAATCACCTGATTCTTTGATGTATTCACATACCGATAAAATCAACCAGTTCGGGTCATCATTAAACCCAGTACCTAAAAGTGTGTTTCCTTTTTTTGTGAGTGGTGAGTATTGATGATAAGCACCGCCATCTCGTAAAAGGGTGGATGCCAAATCAAGTATTCTTTCTCTAGTCTTGTCATAATCCATGTGCATAAAACCAAGTAAGTCTTGATTCGAATCTCTAAAGCCCATGCCTCTACCAACCCCAGACTCAAAATAAGACGCACTTCTTGATAGATTATAGGTCGTTGCGGTTTGGTATTGATTCCAAATATTGACCATTCGGTCTAATTTAGGTTCGTTTGATTTTATTTGATACTTTGAAAGTCTATTTTCCCAGTACACGCTTAAACTTTCAAACGCATCGTCTACTTGTTTACTCGTAGACATTTGATTGATCATTTCTTTTGCCTTGGTTTGGTTGATTTTACCATCAATGTACTTATCTTCAGGTTTATTTTCACCGTATCCAATCAAATAAATCAATTGTTTTTCTTCGTTTGGTTTTAAAGTGATGCTAAGTTTAGTTGCTGCGCATGGATGCCACCCATCCGCTACCGAGTTTGATAATTCATTAGACTCAATACCAATTGGGTTTTTAACGTCACGATACATGCCAAGAAACGCGTCACGATCAGTATCAAACGAATCGATTGGTTGGTTTACATGAACAAACGCATAATGATTTCTTCTTTCTCTATATTCAGTGATGTGGTAAATGCTGTTCTTATCAACAAACACTTCACCGCACGAATAGTTGCGTTGAAAGTTTGTCATGTCATCATACGCATCCCACAAGGCAAACTCTACGTAACTATAAAGTGAGATTGTCTTTGTAGTCTTTCCTTCATTCTTTAACGTGATTTGTTGAACCTCGCCAGTAAAACCTAGCGGAACAAATGCTTTTTGAGTCGCGTATATTTGGTTTTTTCTTGAAGTAATGATTGTATATCCAAGCCCCACTTTTGCCTCATAAAAATCAAGTGGTGTGTTGGTTGGTCTTGCACCAATATTCCAGACATCGGTTTCATCTTTGATGTAGAAATACCTGCCTTCGTTATCCACAGGCACGTTATTATACCGAAACCGAGTGATACGTCTTTCTTTGGCATCCTTGTAAAAGGAATAGCCACCAGCGGTGTTAGAAAACAACACAAAATAGTCTGATGACCCAAGATAGTTAATCCACGGGTATGGGGTATAAGGGGTTTTGATCACATACGTTTTGTCTTGGTCATTAAAATAGCCATAATCCATAGTAGCCTCTTTCTAGCCTTTCACACTGCCAAGTGTGACGCCTTTAATAATTTGTTTAGAGAAAATCAAATAGACAAACAACATTGGGAAAATCGCTAAGGACATAAAGACAAAGATCGGACCTAGATCAAACGTGTCTGGGCTTGAACTCTTTAATAGCGATATCACAATTGGAATGGTTCTTTTACTAGGCGATTGGATGACCAAGCTTGGTAAGAAAAAATTATTCCATGAGGCCACAAACGCAAAGATAAACTGAACCGCTAAGGCTGGTTTAATCATCGGTAGTGCAATACGGTGAAACGTTTGTAGTTCTTTTGATCCATCCATACGTGCCGATTCGATGACCTCAAAAGGCAAAATCGAATCCATGTACTGTTTGATGAAAAAGAACGTGGCTGGGGCTGCAACCCCAGGCAAAACAATCACATAAAAGTTATCCACTAAGTTTAAATGATACAAAATCGTCACTAGCCCAATGTTAGCAATTTGAGATGGAATCATCATGACCGCTAAAATAAACATATAAACGAATTGTCTGCCTTTAAACCGGTATAAGTGAATACCATAAGCCGTTAAGCTACTCACATAAGTAGTTAGCACTGCCGAACTAAGTGCGATGATTAAGCTATTTTTCATCGCATTAAATACGTTGATGTTTTTATTAGCCACGAGCTTATTAAAGTTTCTAATTAGATGATCAGATGGCAATAACGAGAAGCCTTTTTGAATGTCAAAGTGGCTTCGACTCGAATTGACAAATAGTGTGTAAAATAAGAATAAAACAACAACCGCAAACAAAACTAGTGTGGTATACACCATTAATTTTTGAAGAAACAAGTTCACTCTTGCTTGTTTGTTCATCTCACATCGCCTCCTTTTTTGAAGGATTCTCTGTTAAAGAAATAAAAGAAGGTAATTGAGATAATTGCTGTAATCAAGAATAGTACCGTTGAGACAGCACCTGCAAGACCATATTGTTTTGATGGGCCTAAAAGGGTACTAATGTACATCATAACAGTCATTGCTTTTGCCTCAGGCCCACCTGTACCAGAAGTGAATATTTGAGGAATATCAAAGAGCTGTATACCGCCAACAAGCGAGGTAATCATCACAAAGAGTAAAATTGGTTTTAACAGTGGTAAGACAATTTTACGAAACGCCTGCGAGGCACTTGCGCCATCCACTTGAGCCGACTCAATAATACTTTGATCAATGCCCATAATGCCTGCCATCAATAGAATCGTTGTATTACCAAACCACATTAAAAAGTTCATAAACGATATAAGAAGTCTTGTCGGCACGGCTTTATCAATAAAACTAAACGTCTCATTTAAAAGCCCACTTTCAAAGAGCATGTTGGTTACTGGACCGTTATTCGCAAATAGCCTTAGAAAAAGCAATGAAAATGCCGATGCCATGACTAAGTTCGGCATGTAGATCACGGTTTTAAAGAAACGTTGACCACGAATATTAAGTCTCGTCGAGGTAAACCAAAGCGCTAAGAGTAAGGATACGATCAACTGTGGTAGAAACCCTAAGACCCAAATCGACATTGTGTTGTAAAAATATTTAAAGAATTTCCCTTCAGTAAAAACCTTGATGTAATTATCAAAAAAAGCAAAGTTAGGTCCTACCTTTTGTGCCCCGCCAAACCGGTAATAGTACTCAAAAAAGCTATAGTACAGGGTTTGTAAGAGTGGGATGATTGAAAATAGAACATAGATGATAATAAATGGCATAATAAAACGGTAACCCCATTTATTATAATTTATTTTGGATTTTCGTTTGTTCATGGCTCTTTTTCTCCTTTATAATCGGTAATAGGGGGAATCATTCCCCCTATTGTCCGACTTAATGATTAAGCTGCAAATGGATCTTGTGGTGTTGCACCAAATTTCAATTCAGGGTATTTGGTGGTTGATGATTCTTTAAAGGCTGCCCACGCTTGTTCAAACGTAATCGTACCTAAGAAATAATCTCTAAATGCGGTTTGAATGCCTTCGTTAAGCCCTTGGTCATAAGGTGAAATGTTTGACATATCGATATCGCCAGCACTTTGATTAAATAGTTTGACATGGTTTTGACCACCAAGGAATGGTGAACCATACGTTTCATCTTGTGCTAATGCGTTCATTGCTTTTTGGTTATTTGTGTAATCTTCAACATCTAAAGTCACTTGTTTCATGATCTTTTCATTAGCAGTTAACTTCAACATAATATCTCTAACGAGTGTTGGGTTGTCTGTGCCTTTAGCACCAACTAACCAAGTACCACCCCAGTAATAACTAGCAGGTCCTTGAACCACGCGCCATTTACCATAAAGACCATTACCGACTTCTTTTGGACCATCAGCGTCTTCTAAGGAGTTACCTAGTAATGTAAAATTAATTCCCCAAGTTGAATAGAAGAAACCAAAGACATTACCAGTAGGACCTTGGTCAGCACTCCATTGTGAATCCCAAAGTTTTGTTCCGTGGTTATAACCATTTGTTGCATACTCTTTGGTTTGTTTGATCCAATTAAGGATTTGTTGATCTAAGACCACGTTATCGTTTGCATCTACCCAAGGGGCACTCATGTTATTTGAGAATGTACGATACGCATCATCAAAACCAGAAAGCATTAAGTATTCTTGTGCTTTCATTTGAGCAGCTACAGTATCAAACTTTTCCCATGTGTCTAGTTTTGCTTGTACTTCATCTGGATTACTTGTGCCTAAAACAGCCTCAGCAATATCCGAACGATAAGCAAATAGTCCAGGGGTTGCTTGCCAAGAAACCGCTCTTAATATGCCATCTTCATCTGTAACGATGTCTTTGGTATATTGGTATTGTTGACTAAGTGAATATTCTGGAATCTTTAAATCTTCAATTACATCAAGAGCGTACTGTGCATTAGCGTACTTCTTCGCATAGTCAGCTTCAATTAAGAATAAATCAACTTTGTCATCGGCTTTTGCACTTTCTTGATTTTGAAGTGCTACGTCAAGTGCGTTTTGATAACCGTTTTGATCGTTTGCTACTTCAATCCATTTAACGATTGTACCATCATCTAATAGGTCATCCCCATTGGATTTAGTTTCTAAATACCCTGGGTAATACGCTCTAAAGCGATCTTTGAATTCGGTATTCCAAACACGAATGTTTAATACCTTACCCTCTTCAGTTGCTACGACCTTAGTGTCTTCGCCGCAACTTACGACGGTAATCCCAAGTAGGACTACCATAATCATTAGTAATACTTTTTTCATTCTTCTTTTTTCTCCCTTCATAGTCTATGCTATGTAATTAGTGAATATCTTTGACCGTTTGCCCTTCTTGAAGCACACCTTTGACTCGTACTGGTTTTCTGATAAACGACTTGGGTTTATCGATTTGTTCTAATAGTCGATTGACGGCTTGTTTACCGATTTCTGTACTATTTTGAACATAAGAACACAAGATTGGTCTTAAGATTCGGCTTAAGAAGATGCCATCATACCCAACGACTGAAATGTCTTCTGGAATTTTTAATCCATGTTTTTCAATTTCAGTTAACCCACCCATAAATGCGTAATCGTCTGGATAGATAATACAGGTTGGTCTTTCCTTTAATTGAAGCAACTCACGCGTTCTTAAGCCTGCTTGCTTAGGAAAATGATAGAGCGCTTCTTTAATGTAGTCCTTTGGCACCTCAATTTGTAACGTCTCACACGCTTTATAAAATGACGCAATGCGTTGTTCGGTTACTGCGGTGTCCTCACCGTGAATAAAGGCGATCTTTCTGTGCCCTTTTTTATACACGTAATTAATGATTTGTTCTAAACCCTCGTCATTGTCTGATAGAATTGCACTTCGATTATTAAATACGTGGTCGATGGTTACGACCGGTATTTCAGATTCGACCAGTTCAATGATTTCAGGTTCTTTAAAATCTGCTGTAACGATAATGACGCCATCACAACGACGGTACCTTGCGTGGTTCACGTAAGATAATTTGTTTTCACCAATCGTGTTAGACACAAAGGTGAAATCATACCCGTGCAGTGATAACTCGTCTCTAATACTTGATAGCATGGTAGAAAAATAATCATGCCCTAGTCCTGCTCTTGATTTATCGACATAAACCACCCCAATGACATAAGACCGATTGGTTTTTAGATTTCTAGCCGATGAATTCGCTATATAGCCTAATTCATTTGCTTTTCTAATGATTCTATCGGTGACTTCTTCACTGATTTCATGACTATGCCTTAATCCTTTACTGACCGTACCAACTGATACACCTAGTGCCTCAGCTATGTCTTTCAGTTTAACCATCCATAACACCTACAATCTTAAAACGAAATCGTTTACGTAATCATCTTAAACCAAACGAAAGCACCTGTCAATCGATTATTAGAACCAAAATGTAAACGCTTTTTTATCGAATAATTGTCTTTTCGCGTTACAAAGACAAAAAAACGAAATTGTTAAACGATAACGTTTTCGTATTTTCGTAATTTCTCTCATGTTTTTTCGTACGATATAAAAAAACAGCCTAGATTCCTAGACCGTTTTACTTAAATTTAGATGACAAAGTTTCCGTCTTTAAAGACAACGACTTCGCTACCGTCTTGTTTAATGCCAATGATTGACATGTCTTTTGAACCAAACATAAAGTCAACGTGGATCAATGATTTATTATAACCACGAGTTTCTAAGTCCTCAATTTTTGCGTCAAGTCCACCTTTAATATTCATCGGGTAGGCTCTACCAAGTGCCATATGGCAAGAAGCATTCTCATCATATAGTGTATTTAAGAACAATAAGTTCGTATTTGAAATTGGCGAATCGTGACTGATTAGTGCAATCTCACCAATACGTGTGGCATTTTCATCGGTGTTTAATAACTCTTCTAAGGTATTTCTTTCTTTCTTAGCATCAAACTCAACGACCTTACCGTCTTTAAAGACTAAGTAGAAATCCTCAATGAGTGTGCCTTGATAGTTTAGAGGTTTTGTCGCAACCACTTTACCTTCTGTTTTAAACTTATGAGGCATTGTGAAGGTTTCTTCAGTTGGAATATTTGGGTTGAAATAAACGCCTTTGGTTGTTTTTTCTCCACCACCAGACCAAACGTGATCATCGACAAGACCAACCACTAAATTTGTGCCAACGCTATTCTTAAAACGTAATTCTTTGAAGTTTAAGTCGTTTAAGACTTTGTTGTGTTTTAATAACACGGCGTTATGAAGGTTCCAGTTTTCGATTGGGTCTGAATCTTCATACACACGGCACGCATTTAAGATCGCTGTCCATAACGCTTCAAGTGCTTCATCACCCTTTAATTCTGGAAATACAGCTTCTGCCCAAACTGGATTTGCCGCTGCAACAATGGTCCATTGACCTTTGTTTCCCATGGTGTATTCTCTTAAGAATGGCACGGCTTTTTGTGAGGCCGTTAAGGTTTTTTGCATTTTAGATGCATCTACCCCTTGATTGACACCAATCACAGGTGAAATGACGTTGATAAAACAAGCGCCATTATCCACATAGTAACGGTTTTGTTCAATGACATAAGAAGGAATTTCTTCTAAGCTTTCAATGCTTTGATAATCGTAAGCGTATCTTGAAATTTCTTCGTCGCTCCATTGTGTAATGACTTTTTTAGCTCCTGCTAAATAAGCTTCTTTCACAATCAAACGCGTTAATTCTTTTGATTCTGGTGTTGCTCTAACAACCACCAATTGATCTTTTTGTACGTTTACACCTACCACAACAGCAAGCTTAGCGTATTTTTGTAATAAACTTAATTTTGGCATAATAATCTCTCCTTATCGGCTATTATAACACAATTTTTCTTCAAATTTAAAGCTCAATCATTGATTCCCATCAAATCCGATGTTTTATTGAGAATCACTCCTAAGAAAAACACGCAATTTTCATTGCTAGTCGTGCTATAATAATAGAGTGAAACTTGTTTTGAAAGGAATAGCAATCAAAAACTTATTGCTCAAATGATACGATGGAAAACTTTAATATGCTTGGAGAGATAACCTCGTTACTTTTTATGACGGTCATCTACTTCTTTGTCAAAAACTTAAAATTTATCCCAACGATAAGAAATAAAACTTATGAACTGCTCATTACCATTTGCATGTGGTTTGTGATTATTTCAGTGGCTAACTTGATTTTTTTAGAAATTAAAATGCCTTATCAATGGTACCTCGCAAGCATCTCAACTTATCTTTACTTGATTGCTTCTGTCTCAATCGTCTCATTGATGTTTTTATACATATATACGTATTTATACGAATCCCATTTAGGGTTTAAACGCATTATTCCTTATCTTTTTATTCCAAGTTATGTCGCGCTATTCCTAATATTTATTAACCCGGTGACCAATCAAGTCTTTGAAATTACCGAGACCAATCGAATCGTGTTTGGTCAACAAGGTAACCTATCTTTCAATCTACTTGTGTTGTACTCCCTTGTTCAAATTGCGATGATTTTATTTTATAAGGTTCAAATCAAGTTAGATGAAAAATTGGCCTTATTATCACTACCTGCGGCTTCACTTGTCGCACTTGTCATTCAACTCGTGATTCCATCTCAAGTCATGACCTCTGCTGCCGTAGTGCTACCTTTATTAATCATTCAATTCTACATTCAACGCAAAGACATCATCATCGATTCTTCAACAAACACACCAAACCAGCACGCATTTCTCATCCATCTAAAAGCGTTGATCAACGATGAAATCACACCGAAGATCGTGCTTTTCAACGTTAAAAACCTAGCCGATATCAATGAGAAAATGGGTTATCAAACCTCAAACATCATGCTTTATCAAATGGTAAAAGACATACAAAAAGTATTTTCAAAAGGCATCATTTACCGATACAGTGGTTCAAAGTACTTGTATTTGACCAACCAATTAACCGACATCGAATCAAAATCCTTAATTCAGTCATTAAATGAGCTTAGAAAAAACGAAGGTGAACAACACTTTATTATCAACTATGCCTTCCTTGATGGCTCTTACATCGAACAAAACTCGACCCATTTCATTTATACCATTGAACAAACCTATATTGAGCTTAAGCTTCAAAAAGAAAACAACTTGTTTATTCTTGATCACAACGCATTTCTTCAATTTCAAAAGAATAAACGCATCATTGAACTGCTCAGTCAAGTGATTAATGATGAAAGCTTGCTCGTTCATTATCAACCACTTTATCATTACCACGACAAAAACTACTTAACCTACGAAGCCTTAATGCGTCTAAAAGACGACCAGCTAGGCTTTATATCCCCTGTAGACTTCATCAAAATCGCTGAAGAAAATGAGCAAATCATTCCACTTGGTTATCAGATGTTAATCAAAGTTGGCTCTTTCATTAAAGAACTTAAAGAAAAGAATATCCCGCTACAATGGGTTTCAATTAACTTATCCGTGATTCAACTCTTATCAAAAGACTTCGTTAAAAACGTGATTGCCATCACAAAGAAATACGACATTAAACCAAATCAAATCTGTTTTGAAATCACAGAAAGCATTCTTCTTGATGACTACGACACACCAAAACACGTTATTAACGAATTAAAAGCCGTGGGTTTCGTCTTCTCACTGGATGATTACGGGACTGGTTATGCCAATCTAAATAACATTTTGGCCTTACCAATCAGTGAAATTAAAATCGATAAGTCCGTTTTATACAACGCCGAAAGGTCTAAAAATGCTTACCACATTTTAAAATCGTTAATTAAAGGCTTCAACGACATTGGCCTTTACACCGTTTTAGAAGGGGTCGAAAACAGCAAACACGACGAAATGGCAAAAGACTTAAAAGTCACTGCCACACAAGGCTACTTCTATCAAAAGCCACAGCCTGTTGAACAAATCTTACAAAACCAAACCCTAAACTAACGCAATTGGCGCTCCAGTCAATTGTGTTTTTTTTTATCAATTTGATGCTTTATATAAAAAGAAAAAGGCCAAATGGCCTTAAATTGATTCGAATTGACTTTGTTTTGAGTTTGCAATTTTTACTAAGATTAACATGACCGGTACCTCTACTAATACCCCAACAATGGTTGCAAGCGCAACCCCAGGGTTTAACGGAAATAACGCAATCGCAACCGCGACGGATAACTCAAAGAAGTTACTTGCGCCAATCATCCCAGCTGGGGCAGCCACATCAAAGGGCAACTTCATCTTTTTAGCACTATAAAAGCTAATAAAGAAGATAAAGAACGTTTGAATCATCAGTGGAATACTGATTAATAAAATGTGTAATGGGTTTTTGATAATCAATTCACTTTGAAGCGAAAAGATAAATACCAACGTCAACATTAAACCAACCATCGTTAACTTGCTAAACTTTTTGATGAACACATCGTTGAAATAATTTAGTCCCTTTTTCTTAATTAAAACTTGTCTTGTAAATGAGGCAAACACCAATGGAACCACCACAAATAAAACCACACTTAAGATGAGTGTCAGCCAAGGCACACTAAACCCACCAATTCCTAAGAGTAAGCCCACAATCGGTACAAAGAGCACAAGAATAATCAAATCATTGGTTGCCACTTGAACTAAGGTATAGGCTGGGTTTCCTTTGGTTAGGCTACTCCAAACAAATACCATTGCTGTACAAGGCGCAGCCCCTAAGATGACGGCACCAGCCAAATAGTCTTTTGCAAGTTCACTAGGTATCCATAAACGGTAAATGTAGGTAAAGAACAAGAAAGCAATTAAAAACATTGTAAAGGGCTTAATTAGCCAATTGACCACCCAAGTCAAATAAAGGCCTTTGGGGTTTTTTGACACGTCTTTTACAGACGTAAAATCGATTTTTAACATCATTGGATAAATCATGAACCAAATCAGAAGCGCAATTGGAAGGTTGACCTTTCCAATCTCAAAACGAGAAAGCGTCTCTGGAATGATCGGCAAAAATCTGCCCACAAATACGCCAATACCCATACAAACTAAAACAATAATCGTCAAATACTTTTCAAATCGGTTGATGGGGTTTTTATTCATTAATTGAACGCCCCATCTTGGATTCGTTTGATTAACTCTTTGACCTTAACTTCAATCAAGTTTCTTGTTTCTATAAAGTCCTCTTTTGGCCCACCACTTGGATCGGTTAATCCCCAATCTTCACGGTATCTCGCACTAACTGCAGGGCATTCGACCCCACACCCCATGGTGATTAACACATCTAAATCCTCAGGTAATGTATCAATTAACTTGCTAGAAGAAAAACTCATATCAATACCTAAATCCGTCATCACTTCAATAGCCATTGGTTTTGGCTTGTCATACGTTTCAGTGCCCGCAGACATACTAATTGCCACATCGTTACCTAGGTGTCTTAAGAACCCTTCTGCCATGATGCTTCTGCAACTGTTGTGTACACAAACAAACGCTACTTTGATCATCTTCTTTTCCTCCATCAAATTTACATTAGTAATTCTTTTAACTTAGCCACACTTGGTACTTGACCCGAAAACAAAACCTTACCATCGACCACGAGTGCCGGTGTGCTCATCACACCATAACTCATAATGTCTTTGATTTCTGTCACTTTAATGACTTCTTCACTCTTGTTTAACTGCTTTAATGCCTCAATCACTTGTGCCTCAAGACGTTTACAACTTGCACATCCGGTCCCTAACACTTTAATTTCCATGTTTGTATCCTCCTATTTTATATGAAATAACTGCCTAAAAGATTAAATAAATACCCCGTAACAATGATACCTAGCGTAACAATTCCAAAGAATGTAAACAACAATTTCTTTTTTACCACCTTACTTAGTAAAACTAGCGATGGAAACGACAATGCCGTTACCCCCATCATAAAGGCTAATACCGTACCGATACCAACGCCTTTTAAGACAAGCGCTTCTGCAATCGGTAACGTCCCAAAAATATCCGCATACATTGGAATACCCACAAGTGCCGCAATAATCACCGACAACGGGTTATCATTCCCTAACACTGTATTTATCCAAGCCTCAGGAATATACCCGTGGATTAACGCACCAATACCGACACCGATTAAAACAAAGAGCCATACTTTTTTATAGATGTCCTTAACTTGAACAACCGCGTATTCGTGACGTTCTTTTTTAGTAGGTATTGATTGTTCTTCCTCAAAAAGTGCCCCTTCATAAACAAACGATTCTACGTATTTTTCCATCTTTAGTTTATCGATCATCGTCCCGCCAATAACCGAAATAAGCAAACCGACAACGACGTATGCAATCGCAATCGTCCAATTAAAGATGCTTGCTAATAAAATCACCGAGGCCAAATCAACCAGTGGAGAAGAAATCAAAAATGAAAATGTTACCCCGATTGGTAGTCCAGCTTTAGTAAACCCGATAAAGATTGGAATTGAGGAACACGAACAAAATGGTGTCACTGTACCTAATAGTGCCCCAAACACATTACCAGAAACGCCTTTAAATTTAGAGAGTATTTGTCTGGTACGCTCTGGTGTAAATTTGGCTTGAATGTAGGAAGACAGATAGATTAACGTCCCGAGTAAAATGAAAATCTTAATCACATCATAAATGAAAAATGACACGGCATCAAATAAATAGCTGTCTCTATTCAGTTGAAACACATAAACTAATGCGTTATCCACAAGTGTTTGTAACCACGTCATCTTAAGTAGTGCGTCATTTAAAAATGAAAAAATATCTTTTACGACTTGCATGAGATCACTTCTCTATTTTTAAGTTCTTCTAAAAACTCAATCATTTCATCAATTTTCTTTAAATCGATGTGGTGCTTCACCCAATTACCTTCTTTTACGGTATTGGAAAGCCCTGCGCTTGATATCATCTTTAAATGATAAGATAGCGTTGGTTGAGTAATTGGCATTTGATCGATGAGCGTGCACCCACACGTTTCGCCATCAATCAATCGTTTGATAATCTCAATCCGATTCTCATCTGTAAATAACTTAAATAAATTGGTTAAATCGTTCATCATGACACCTCTTCTACTATATCGATAACTATCTATATAGAAATCTATCTATATTCTAACACACAACCTTTTCGCTGTAAAGATAACCCTCAACTTTTTGTTGTAAAATAATGGTAAAGTCCGCTCACAACGGCCAAATTTTTCACATAAAAAACGCAGAACCTATGAAGTCTGCGTTTTGATTATTGTTGAAACGATACTTAATTATGAATCTTTTTAATAAATGTATTCCCCATATATCTACATACAAGAAAGTCACTAAATCTAAACTACATTTCATTAAAACAGGAAAATCAATAAGTAAGTGAGTCGTTAATTCGTAAATTGCTTGTTACTTCATATAAATATTTAAATCCTAAATCTTGTAAATCCCGTACTAAATAAATACTTAATTTTTGAAAACTAAATCTATATATGGGGAATACACTTACATTATAGCCAAGAATGTCAAATAATGCAAATCGATTAACCCTTAATTACGATATTAACGAGTTTGTTTGGAATGATTATGATTTTCACAATCTCTTTGTCTTCGAGATGTTTTACCACATTTTCTAGACCTAGCGCCATTTTTTTAACTTCGTCGTTACTTAAATCAAGTGAAGCTTTCATACGGTCTCTTAATTTACCATTAACCTGTACAACGACCTCAACCTCATCTAAAATCAATTTGGTTTCATCAAACGATGGCCATTCTTGATACGTCAGTGGGTCTTTTTTATTAAATACGGTTTGATAGAGTTCTTCAGTGATGTGTGGTGCGATTGGGTTTAATAATTTTAAGAACCCAATGGCTTGTGCACGAGAGAAGGTCTTCTTACGATAGACGTCATTAACAAAGATCATCATTTGAGCAATCGCCGTATTAAATGCTTGTTTTTGATAGTCTTCAGTGACTTTCTTAACCGTTTGGTGGTAGGTAAACTCAAGTGCTTCAACCTCATCAGTAATCGGTAAGAAATACATACGCCATACACGGTCTAAAAAGCGTTTTGCCCCATCAATCGCCTCAGTACTCCAAGGCTTATCTTGTTCAAGTGGTCCCATAAACATTTCATATAAGCGTAGCGTGTCTGCGCCATATTTACTAATGACGTCATCTGGGTTAACGACATTACCTCTTGATTTACTCATCTTGGTATTATCGTCACCAAGAATCATCCCTTGGTTGATTAGTTTTGTAAATGGTTCTACCGATGAGACCATGCCTAAATCGTATAAGAACTTATGCCAGAATCTTGAATAAAGTAGGTGACCTACCGCGTGTTCAGCTCCGCCAATGTAAAGGTCTACTGGTAACCATTTGTCTAATTCTTTTTTCGCTTCTTCGGTATTTAAAGGAATAAACCCAATCAATGTTTTTAAAACATAGCCCATGTGATACCAACTTGACCCTGCCAATTGTGGCATGGTGTTGGTTTCACGGCGATAATGCTTACCATCTTTTTTAAAGTTCACCCATTCATAAGCATTGGCAAGCGGTGATTCACCCGTGCCACTTGGTTTAATGTTAAACATTTTTGGTAACTCTAATGGTAGCTCTTCTAAGTCTAATGTGATGGTGTTTCCTTCTTCGTCAAACGCAACAGGGAATGGTTCACCCCAGTAACGTTGTCTTGAGAATACCCAGTCTCTTAGGCGGTAATTAATCTCTTTTTTACCAAACCCGTTGTCTTCTAAGTAATTAATGACCGTTTCAATGGATTCTTCGTTGTTCATTCCATTGATGAAATCACTGTTGATGTGAATACCATCACCGGTAAAACAACCATCATCTTCAGAGTCAATCACTCGAATAAAATCAAGGCCATATTTATTGGCAAACTCAAAATCTCTGGTGTCGTGTTGTGGCACAGCCATCACCGCACCTGTCCCATAGCTTGCTAGCACGTAGTCTGCAATCCAAATAGGGACTTTTTTATTATTGACTGGGTTAATCGCAAACGCACCCGTAAACACACCGGATTTGTCCTTGTTTAAATCACCACGATCCAAATCGGTTTTTTGTTTGGTTTGTTCAATATAGTTCTTAACGGTTTCGTATTCGTCCATCGACGTAATTTCTAAGACAAGTGGGTGTTCCGGTGCGAGTACGCAATAACTAACCCCAAACAGTGTGTCAGGTCTTGTTGTAAAAACATCAAACGAATGATCGCTATTGGCTACTTTGAAGTTGACTTTCGCACCAACCGATTTACCAATCCAGTTTCTTTGCATTTCTTTGATGTGTTCTGGCCAATCAAGTAAATCCAAATCGTTTAGTAGACGTTCCGCGTAGTTCGTGATTTTTAACACCCATTGTTTCATTGCTTTTTTAGCAACCGGGTATTTCCCACGCTCTGAGACCATCATACCATCTTTAATCTCGATTTCATCGTTGGCTAACACAGTCCCTAGTGCTTCACACCAGTTGACCTCAACGTCTTTGCGTTCAGCTAAGCCATGTTCATATAGCTTGGTAAAAATGAACTGTGTCCATTTGAAATACTCTGGATCAGCGGTCGCAAACTCTCTGTCCCAATCAATACCAATACCTGCCTCAATGACTTGACGCTTGAAGTTTCCAATGTTTTGGTAGGTAAACTCTCTTGGGTCATTTCCGGTTTGAAGTGCGTATTGTTCTGCTGGTAATCCAAACGCATCCCACCCCATTGGGTGTAAGACGTTATAGCCTTGCATTCGCTTAAAACGGCTCATAATGTCCGTCGCTGTATAAGATTCAATATGCCCCACGTGTAAGCCTTGTGCCGACGGGTAAGGAAACATATTTAACACATAATATCTTGGCTTGATTTGATCGTTTTCAGTCTTAAAAATTTTGTGATCTAACCAATACTTTTGCCATTTCTTTTCGATTTCTAAAAAATTATATTCCATATCATCACTACTCCATATAAACATTATAAAACAATTAAATATTTATTCAAGAAAAAGCGAAAAAAAAGAAGGGATTTCCCCTTACTTTTTAGCTTGTTCAATGTATGAAACTAAATGACCAACGGTTTTGATTTCTTGAGCTGCCTCATCAGAAATTGAAATATCGAATTCATCTTCAATGTTCATAATTAATTCAACGGCGTCGAGTGAATCTGCACCTAAATCTTCTTGAAGTCTAGCTTCAAGGTTGATTTTAGATTCCTCTACTTTTAGTTCACTTAAAATCATTTGTTTTACGCGTTCGAAAACCATGTAATGATCCTCCTTTATTATTGAAATCAATTGCTATTGTAATTCATTAGAGCTCATTTGTCAAGCCTAACAGTTTGAAGTTCTAAGTAATCTCATCTTCGTCATATGAAGCCAAAAAGTCAATTTGATAGTTCATGCTTTTGACTTCTTCTACAAACAATTGATTATCGATTACTTCTTCATAGTAGACCTTTAAAATCATTTCTTTGATATCAAAGCTTGCCTTATAAGCCCCAAGAGATAACGCCTTTTTTTCGATTCTTGAGATACAGGACCCACAATGAATGCCTTTAATGCGATAAATAGATAGAAACATCATTTCACCCCTTAATTATTTTAATAAGACCAAGTATTCGTTTACGGTTTAACATCAAAACAAGACCGGAAACTCTATTTTGATTAAAAAAACCATTGGTCGATGATTCAAGACTTCTTAATGGCATCGCCTTCATGGCTTTGGTCATCATGTGGACCGTTAAGTCATCCTTGCTCATTTTTTTGATTTTTTTGATTGCCACAGATAAGAGCACTTTACCAAGCAATCGATCACTGATATCTTCAAACGTTGTGTTTGCATGATACTTACTGGTGATATTATTCTCTACAATGGGTTGAGAAAAATAAGTTAAATACTCTTTAGTCGTCATTTGTATCGGATAAGTATTCGGATTTTGATCAAATGAGTGCCCAGCCAAATTGATTGATACCTCTTTAAAGTGATTACTCGATGATGTACCAATATAAAATTCATAGCTACCTTCTTCAAGACACATTTGTTTTGTGGTAGTCATATAACACATCAAATCGTCTAATAAAACATCAATTTGAAATTCCACCGTTGTTTTTTGACGAACCATTTGTTTATTAAAACCAACCAATCGGTAGGTTTCACGGTAGATTTTACTATCTTTTTTCCCCATATAAATTTGAATCACTTCCTTAGAATCTATGTTCGAAGTGTTCGTCACTAATACACGAAAGGTTAGTTTCTCTATATCTTTATCAACACCCACGTATTGATAACCAAATTTAGCGTATGAGCATCCAAAGCCAAAAGGGTAGTGTGATTTCTTACCTAAACTTAAAAGGTCTTTATACCCCACGTAAATCCCCTCTTTATAATAGCTGTTTATGCCCTGATTAAAGTACTTGGTTGATTCCAAGTCATTTAAATCGTATAAAAAAGTTTCTTGAAGCCGTCCGGATGGACTAAACTTACCAGTCAGGACGTCATAAAGCCCAGCATCGCCCATTTCACCAGAAAAATAAGACAACATAATCGCATCTACCCCTGCCTCAAAAGGCAATAGGACACTTGAGCCAGTTTCAATCACACAAACGATGTTTTTACATTCAACAATTAACCGTTCCATTAGCTTTAATTGATTGATTGGTAAATTTAAGTGTGTTCGATCAAAGCCCTCCGACTCTTCTTTTTCATAGAGCCCAAGGACCACAACAACAAGCGATTTATTTCTTGATTTAGTGACGGCTTCTTCAATGAGTGCTTCGTCGACTGCCTCGGTCGTTTCTTCATACCCATAGGCGTATTCAAAGCGCTTGCCATTTCGAATGAATTCATCGTAAAGAGAAACGACTTCTCTTGGGTTTACTCTTGAACTTCCAGCGCCTTGATAACGTGGTTTTTTTGCTAGTTTTCCAATCAAAGCGATTTGTTTGTCAGTCTTAAATGGTAAAACCCCATTATTCTTTAATAAAACAAACGATTCAATGGCAGCGATTTTTGCCAATTTCCTAGCCTCTAAGACACTAAATTCACTTGGTTTACGGTTTTTATCGGCTTGAATCGCCGTATGAATGATCCGGCACACCGCTTCATCAATTACCTTTTCATCCAGCGTTTTGTTTTTCACTGCTTTGATGATTTGTGTCGGTTTAAACCCACCAGGCATTTCTAAATCTAGACCGTGCTTGTAGGAAGCAACCCGGTCATTCATGGCTTGCCAATCGGTCATCACTAAACCTTTGTAGTTTAGTTTTTCTCTAATTTCTTTTTTTAATAAATCGGTCTCACAAACGTATGAACCGTTTACTTTATTATATGAAGTCATTAAAGCGGCAGGCTTTGCCTTTGTTATCGTTCGTTTGAACTGGTTTAAATAGACCTCATGTAAACTGCGATCATCAATAATTGAGTTTGAAACCATCCGGTTATTTTCATTATTGTTTAAAATAAAATGTTTCAAACACGCCATAACGTCTTCTGATTGAACCCCATTAATGTAGTTAATCGCACACTCGGATGACAAGTAGGGATCTTCAGAAAAATATTCAAAGTTTCTGCCACAAAGTGGGTTTCTCTTCAAATTTGCGCCTGGGGCAAGTAGCACATCTACGCTTTGATCTCTCGCTTCTTTGGCAATCATTTTCCCCACTTGATAAATCAAATCACGATTAAAACTACTACCAAGAAGTGCCAAACTCGGGTAACAAACGGCTTTTTCGCTTTGAGCCATAAAAGTTTGTTTTTTGGTTGAGACTTCTTTTCTTAATCCGTTAGGTCCATCACTAAAAACAACCGCTTTTAAATCGGTTTTTGGAATCGCTTTGATTCGCCAGTGATCTTCCCCGATCAACAGCGATACTTTTTCTTCTAGTGTCAACACCTCTAGAATTGAGTTGATTTTATCGTCATACATGCCATCACACCCTATACTTAATTATAACAAGACAAACCAAATAAATCCCTTATAAATGTTAATTTACCCAAAATTACTTAATAAGAATTGAAAAAAGGTCTGTAATTTTGTAAGATATACATTGAAGTTGGTGAAATTATGAAAGATTTATCGTTCTTGAAGAACTACCATATTTGTCATCGTGGGTTACATGATGAGAATAATAACATTATAGAAAACACGTTGACCTCATTTGATAAAGCCCTCGAAAAAAATTACGCCATTGAACTAGACACTAATATACTTTCTTGTGGCACAGTGGTTGTATTTCACGACAGGAACTTAAAACGGCTTGTTGGTAGAGAAGATATATTAAAAGACATCACTTACGAAGAACTAAAAGACGTCGTAATCAAAGGTACAAACGAAACCATACACACATTAGAGTATGTCTTAAACTATATCAATGGTCGAGTCCCCTTACTAATTGAACTTAAACCATTCGGGGATAAAAAACGACACGTTAAAGAAGTGATACGTCTACTAAGCAAGTACCCTCACGTCTACGCAATTCATTCGTTTAATCCCTACATTGTCTATCAATTTAAAAAGTTAGCACCTTGGATTATTAGAGGACAGATTACCGAGTATTTTAAAAATGACTCGCTAAATCCTATCGCAAAACAATTAATGAAACGAATGACCTTCAATTTTTTATCAAAGCCTGATTTTATTACTTACGGCATTGATGACCTACCAAATAAATACGTCAATAAAGCAAAAAAGAAAAACCTAGTTATTTTAAGCTACGTTGCCAAAACACAAGCGCAATTAGATTTTGTAAAAAGCCATTACGATAATGCTGTGTTCGAATCTTTTACTCCGAATTAATTTCGGGGTTTTTTTTATGTTTTCACCCATTTTGTATAATAGTCTCAGATTAACTTACTTTAGATATTAATATATGAGCTGTAATCAATATTATCATCATATAAATATGTAATTATCTTGAAATAACCTGATATTATCGCTTTAAATCAAGATTATTGATAAAACATTATATATTTCCATTGATTTAACATTATAAAAGTAAAAAAAAGATAGAAATCTATCTTTTTTAATTATCCAAGAAAACGTCCTGTACTTATCTTGTTAATAGTAAGCACACTCTCTATTCCTTGAAATTTCAATTGATAAGCCTTAATAATATCTTGTGTTTCTTTCTTAGATTCTAGTGTGAAATCTAACCTAAGGGTATTTATACCGCAAGCCAGAATATCAGGTAAATATGAAAGTAGTACCAGTGGTTTTGAATCCATAATTCTCATATTACAATTGCCATCATTGATCATCGCAAACTTACCGTGTTGTCTATCTTGTAAGTAGTATTGGTTCTTAAAACAAAGCTTACAATTTGGCTTGTACCCAAAGTTTTTTGCGACCGGGCAATACTTTGAAATCATTAAGTCTTTATAGCCATACACGATTAATTCTAAGTTAGGTTCACGTTTGTAAACACGCTCATAGCTTGTTGTAAAGTGTTTTAATCGTTCGTATGATAGTTCACTTGATAGTGTCACGCGTTTGATTCCATAGGTTGAAACGAGATTTGCTGTGTGTATGTTTGTGACGTTTAAGAACTCATCACCAATCATTTCTTTGGTTGTTTGTTTATTTCCTAGGCTACCAATTTCATTAAGTACGACTTTAGGGTCGTCCTTGTAGTCTTGGTTATCTTCAATGATGCGTTTAAGCACTTTGAACAAGGTTGCCTTTGGGTAGTTGTTTTCATTAACCTCTAATACGTCATCGTAATAAATTTCAGTAATACCTAATGCGTATGCGGCTTCTAATTGATCTAATGTGTGTACTTTTACGACCAAATGAGCTTGGTCCACGTCTTTAAATCCAGAACTCATTTCGTCAGAAACAATTTCTTTTCCTGGTTGGTTTAGTCTTAACTCTGTTAATTCGATGATTGCATCTCTTCTAAGATCATTTAAAACCTTGATTGGGACAAACGTTTGATTGTCTGTAATAAATTCGAATGAATCAATGAAAAAAGGACTTCTACCAAAACGATTGACTTCATTTTTAACCTCTTCGGCCGTCATTACATTCTTTTTAGCTTCCTCAAGCACTTGAGTACCGATTTTATAAACCTCATTATGCCTGTTATCTTTTACCTTAATGATCAAAGGCATACCAACAAACGCACTGACCTCAATCGATAAAGGGATTAGACTGTAGTTCTCATCCAAATAAACATCGAGTTCATTTTCTAGGTTCGAATCCGTTGTTTTATAGCAGTCACTACCAACTGCAATCTCTTCTTTAACTTCAAAATTCACAACATCGTTGGGTTTCGCTTTTTCAATGCTCGTTTGACCTATTTTTAGATTGAACAAAACATTGCCATAATCCTTGTCTCCAATCAAACGATAACCATCCCCAACTTGAAATGACTCCGTTAACCGAACGTAGACACGTTTTTCTTTATAATCTATAACCTTACCAATTAGAACACCCATGTGGTTTGGTCTAAAATCATTATTAATATCTTTTGGTATTTCATGAAACATATAACCTTTTGTGAACTCACGATTGAACACTCGTTTTAAACGATCTACTTCCTGTTCAAATGCCAACTGTTTATGATTCATGTGTGCCTCAATTGCATGTTTATAAGATAATACCACTTGAGTAACGTAGGTATATTTTCTCATTCTGCCTTCAATTTTTAGAGAATCAACCCCAGCATCTATTAGTTCATTGAGATAATCAAGTGTCATTAAATCTTTGGTTGATAATAAATATGCCTCATCACTGATTGGTGTTTTATCCTTAATCAATTGATAGTTTAAGCGACAACTTTGGGCACACTCGCCTCTGTTACCACTTCGTTTATTAATCATTGATGAGAACAAGCAATTGCCTGAGAAACTCACACACAATGCACCGTGTATAAACACTTCTATATCTATGTCAACTTCTTCTTTGATCTTTTTAATGGTTTCGATGCTCGTTTCTCTTGCAAGAATCACTCGTTTAACACCAAGTTCTTTTAAAAACTTCACGTGATGGATGTTATGAGCATTTACTTGAGTTGATGCGTGAATTTCCGTATTTGGATAGCGTTTTGTAAGTAATCCAATTAACCCCAAATCTTGAACAATTAGCGCATCGACATTACAACGCACGAGTTCATCTGTAAAAGTCAGTAAGGACTCAATCTCATTGTCAAACGTCAGTGTATTGATTGTAACAAATAAAAGCACATCTCTTAAATGTGCGTATAAGACCATCTCTTTAATTTCTTCGATACTAAAATTCGCTAAGTATGCCCTTGCTCCAAACTTTTGTCCTGCAAGAAACACCGCATTAGCGCCAGCGTTGATTGCCGCAATAAATGCTTCTTTGGTGCCTACAGGTGCTAATATTTCTGGTCTTTTCATTTGATCACCTTATCTATAACGTTTGTATTATATCACTATTTTTATCTAAAATATAGTGAACTTTTCTATCAATTTTAAAATAAAAAAAGAAGTCCGATTATCTCATGATAGACAATCGAACTTCCTTACTTATTAATCCATATCCACATCGAAACTTTCGATAATGGATTTTACCTCAGGCTTCACATCACCATGTTTGACAAAGAACATTGTCACAAACGATACAATGACAAACACCGTCGCGTATGGGAATAAAATCGTACGTCCAAAATTGTCCATAAACAACCCGGATAACAGTGGTGTAACAATTTGTGCTGCCATAGAGAATGTGTAATAATACCCTGTGTATTTACCGACGTCAGTACCTCTAGATAGTTCAACGACCATTGGATAGGAATTGACATTTATACTTGCCCAAGCAATCCCGGTTAGACCTAAAACAACGTATAACAGGATACCTGTTTTTGCCGTTAATATGGATGCGCTAAAGAAACATACGGCAAGTAATACCACACCGAATAAAATCATCTTCTTACGACCAATTTTACTTGAAATAATACCAATTGGAATGAATCCAACAATTGCGGTTGCTTGTGCAATCAACAACGGCGTTGCATAGCCCATGTTTAATACCTTAGGTGCGTAATCTGAGAGTTTTGTTGTTACCGCATTATACCCCATGAACCAAAAGAATACCGAAAATAGAATTAAAAGAAGTGAAACAAATTTCGCTTTTGACATTTGATCATGGGCTTGATTTTCTTCTTCATCCACAATTTTAAGTTCTGCTTCAAGCTTGATTTTTTCTTCAACTAGTTTCTTTTCATCTACTTTGTATAAGAAAATCGCAAGCATCATAAGCATAATAAATCCAACAATCACAAACGCCCATAAATAATTAACATAAGAATATTTATCGACCCCTAAAATCATCAGTAAAATAATGGAGGTAATTGCCCCAACTGCACCCATTAGATTGATGACTGCATTTGCTTTACTTCTTAATGGTTTAATCGTCACATCCGGCATTAACGCAACCGCTGGTGACCTAAATGTTGACATCATAACTAAAGTGAAAAACAACATCACGATAAAGATGATAAAGACCGCAGGTGATGCTTTTGTCTCTTCCCAAGCATGACTAGCTAGGTAATTATAATAATGGTCTTTAATCGTGTTGTAATCATCTTTTGAAAGCTTATCAAATAGCGAGTAATCCTCAAGTAGATTTGCCATACTGGTTTTATAGGATGACTCATCCATCGTTAAGACAATAATACCCCACTCGGCTTTAGTCGCATCCTCATCAATATTCTTAACAAGCTCATATTTTTCAATGATGTTTGTTTCGGTTTCAATTTTCTTTGTTTGGTAGTTATCGACAAATGACATGCCAACAAACAAGAAAGCCGCTAAAATCGTCCCAATAATAACATATGGGGTTCGTCTGCCCTTCTTATGATTGGTCTTATCCGATAAATACCCGAAAAATGGTAATAAGAATAACGCAAGCACGTTATCAAGTGCCATCACCGCACCACTGGCTGTTTGATTTAATCCAAACTTGTCAATTAAGATTTTTGGAATAATGGCATCGTACGCTTGCCAAAACATACTAATGAGTAAAAAAGCGAGTCCAACGTAAATCGTTTTCTTGTAATTTAGTTTCATTGTTCCTTTTTCCTTTGTTTTTGATTTAATTGTAACATTTTTTTGATGTTTCATCCATTGGTTTCGGTTGTTATGTTATAATTTATGCGTAAGTTGTAAGGAGATACTATGGAAAACTGTAAAATATATTTAAAACCTGGTGAGGAAGTGCGTTTAAACGAAGGTCACCCTTGGGTTTATTCAAATGAAATTAAAAACATTGTTGGTCACATCAAGACAGGCGATCTTGCCTACGTCTACTCATCTAAAAACGTGTTTGTTGGTAAAGGTTATCTAAACACCAATTCAAAAATATTTGTTCGTTTGTTGTCGCGAATTGAGAACCAACCAATCGATGACGCTTTTTTTAAAGACTTAATCCATAAAGCCAATCAAAGTCGTATCGACTTAGGTTATCGCAATTCCTATCGTGCCTTTTTCGGAGAGTCCGATGGAATTCCAGGTTTGATTGTTGATAAGTATGGCGAGTATTTATCCATTCAAATCTTATCATTACCGATTGATGAGCGTAAAGAGCTATTTATCCAATTACTTGTCGAAGAATTTAACCCGCTTGGTATTTACGAACGTTCAGACGTCGCGGTAAGAAAAAAAGAAGGTTTACCTCTTTTTAAAGGGGTGGTTTATGGCGATGTCCCTGAAAAGATTGCCATTAAAGAAAATGAACTCGACATGCGTGTTGATTTAATTAATGGTCAAAAGACAGGTTTCTTTTTGGATCAACAAGACAACCACAACGCGATTAAACCATACGTTAAAAATAAAAAAGTACTCGATTGCTTTTCAAACATCGGTGGGTTTGGTTTACATGCCGCCTACCATGGCGCAAAAGAGGTCATTTGTCTGGATATTTCAGAACGAGCAACCAACGATATCATGGAAAATGCCAAAATCAATGGCTTATCTCAAGTATCGACAAAAACAGTCAACGTCTTTGATCAATTAAGAGACTACGTCAAAGATAACGTTAAATTTGACGTTATCGTCTTAGACCCACCAGCGTTTACCAAATCGAAAGAAAAACTTGATAATGCGTATCAGGGCTACAAAGAGATTAATCTTCAAGCGCTGAAGTTAATCAATGACGGCGGTTACTTAGTCACCGCTTCTTGTTCTTCATTTATGACGCCTGACTTGTTCTTAAGTATGCTTCAGGAAGCTGCCGTTGATTCAAATAAAATGGTACAAATGGTTGAGTTTCGAATTCAATCAAAGGACCATCCAGCCAGACTCGGCAGTGAAGAAACACTTTACTTGAAACTGGTTGTCTTAAGGGTTTTACCGAAACGATAGGTGCGTTTGCATCTATCTTTTTTTTAGTGCTATAATAAAAGTAAGGATGTGATTTTATGAAAAACACCTTTCTGACTTTGTTTTCTTATTTAATGTATAATTTTAAGACACTTGCCATATTTGAGTCGATCTACCGCTTACTAGGTATTTTTTTACTCTTTCCATTTATCTCATTTATGTTTCAGTTTGCCTTAAGACTCAATGGCATTGTCTATTTAACAAACAAGAATATATTGAATTTTTTATCCAGTTACCAAACCATTTTAGTTCTTCTATTCTTATTTATCATTATCGCTTTTTACTTACTCGTTGAGTTTATATTTCTTTCCGTTTTGTTTGACGCAAGTCAAAGAAAATTCAAACTCTCCATCCAATTGCTCGTGTATTACAGCGCACTTCGACTAAAATCTAAAATTCTAAAAAAGCACATATTTGTCTTAGTGCCTACGTTCCTATTCTTCATTATCGTCGAATCGATTTATTTTTCATTAGGTACCAATCTATTTAAAATTCCTGATGTCTTGGTCAATCAAATTCGAGAGATTCCTTATTTTACCCCACTTCTCTATTTCATTTTTCTTCTTCTTTTTTTAAGCTTTATCGAAACTGTCCATACCGTCAGTCTTTACCAACAAGAGCAGATGACTTTTAAGAAGGCTTATAAAGTATCTCGCCAAATGCTTAGTAAGAAACGACTGCGCATGGTGACGGAATTTATTGTGTTGAATTTGGTCTTAAACGGTCTTTTTTATCTACTGTATTTGTTATTGGTGTATGTGGTTGGTTTTTCAGTTAGCCTCATCACACAACAACCTTATATCCTTGGTATTATCTTATCTGCTATTTATGCCTTATATTTAATATTAACACTGGTTTCCTCGGTATTCTTAATTCCGATGAACTTCGCACTTTTACGTGTATGGTACGCTTTTTCTTCTAAAACGAATCTAACCGATGAAGTTGAAACATATGCCGTCAAAGAAGAAATCAAACTCAACTACCCTTTAATCAAAAAAGGATTGATTTTGACATTTATTGCCGTTTTCCTCTTCAACTTAACGAACTTCATCTCCTTAGGAAATCAAGACAGAAGTTATGCCGAATATTTTAACTACCCAGAGATTATTGCACACAGAGGGTCTTCTTTTGAAGCCCCTGAAAACACCTTAGCGGCTTTTAATCTCGCCATTGAGCAAGGCGTTGATGGCATTGAATTTGATGTTAGAGGAACCGAAGATCACATACCGGTTGTGATTCATGATGCCACGACAAGACGAACAACAAACGACATAACTTCTAATCTAGTCTCTCGTGTCACTTATGATTATTTAAGTCAATTAGACGCGGGTAGTTTCTTTTCACTTGATTACCGAGGTGAAAAAATACCGACATTGGCGGAGTCATTGTCTGTCATCAAAGGTAGTGCGAGGGTGTTTGTTGAACTAAAAGTTTCCTCTACTTCACTTGAAGAATTGACAATGGAACTTCTTTCTATCTATGACATGCTTGATGAAGCAGTCATCATGTCGTTTGATTATCGTCAACTTAACCGGATTAAAGATAACTACCCAATGGTAAAAACCATGTTGCTAGTCCCTATTTTTTATGGCAACATCGATCCAATCTTATCTTATCGATACATCGATTATTATGGATTTTCTTATCAAATGATCCTAACCTATCCAGAATACATCGAAAAAGCACACCAATTAGGTAAATCCATTTACGCTTGGACCGTCAACTCAGAATCAAGCATAAGAAAAGTCGTGAACAGTGACGTTGATGGCATCATCACCGATAAACCATTACTTGCAATGGAAATCGCAAGTAAGAAAAACTTACCTTCTTTCTTAGATGAAATACTAGACATATTCAATCGAAAATAAGTTGAAAACCGCTCAATAAAGAGCGGTTTTCTTTGCTTATGATTATTCAAATGTGTCATCTTATTCAGTTCTAAGCGCAAGCACTGGGTCTTTCTTAGAGGCCCCTCTAGCAGGAATTAAACCAGCCAAGACCGTTAATCCGATTGAAATAACAATCAGTACGATCGCACTTGGTAATGATAAGGTTGAGATGTTCTTAACCTCCGTTAAATTATAGACAATCGAATTGATTGGGAAGGATAAGAGATAAGAGATAAATACCCCAATAAATCCAGCCAACCCACCGATTAAGAAGGTTTCTGCGTTAAACACGCGTGTGATATCTTTTTTTCTAGCCCCAATCGCTCTTAGGATACCAATTTCTTTGGTACGTTCAAGCACGGATACGTAGGTGATAATCCCAATCATGATGGATGAAACCACAAGTGAAATCGATGTAAAGGCAATTAAGACATAAGAGACGGTATTGACCATTTGTTGGAAGAAATTACCAAGTAATTCCGCCAAGTCTGTGTAATAAATCGCACTGTCCTTATTTTCCTTATTGTAATTGATTAATGTCTCTTTAATATTTTCTTTTGCTTCAAAGCTTGATGGGTAAATATTAATGGTGTTTGGTATGTCATTACCACCAAACATACGCAATACCGTCTTATAAGTTGCCTCATTGATGGCTGTACCTGTAAGCGGATTTAGATTAGGGTTATCCTTCATGAATGAAACGATTTCTGAATTCATGCTTTCAGTTTGAACGTAGTTATAAAGTTCTTTCATATAACCAAAACCAGTCGAGTGAACCGATTGATCGGTTTGCTCATTTTGTCTAATGATTCCAACCACTTTTAAGGTTAACGTTTCATCAAAATTGATGGTTTGTGGCGCTTTTAAGCGAAACACCCCATCCACATTCACATAGATTTGATCATTTAAAGTTAACTCGTATTCTTTATCAAAGATGGTACTAAAATCAACTTCTTCTAAATCATCGCCTGCTTCTTTTAAACCTAAACGTTCTAAGACCGTTTCAGAGACTTTGTTGTATTGATCAACGATCAAGACTAGTTCACTTTTATCTTTTGGAAGACGGCCTTCAATGACATCATATTGGTCATTAATAAAATCGTCATTGACGAGCATCGTCCAAGGACTTGCCCCACCGCCAAATGGTCCACCAGATTGTGCCTCGGTTTGAAGTTTACTGTAGACTTTAGTTTCGTTGACATCTTTTACATCATAGATATCTAATGTTAGCCCCGTTTGATAAGTCACGTCAAGCACCCATTCTTCTTTTAAGTTTTCTTCTAGGAAGGTAATGTAGCTTTCCGTAATGTCATTACGTTTCATCACGTCCTCAGCCGAAATCACCTGTTCAACAAATACTTTCTTTTGAGTTGGGAACTTCTCAAACACTTTGATGTCTTCAAGGGCACTCATCGCTGCATTTAAGTCAAACGCCGTTTCACTAATCGTTAGTGGGTTACTTGAGAGGGTATCTCTTTGAATTTTATCAATGTAGTTGTTCATACCCGTTGATAAACTAAGGATTAAAGCAACCCCGATAATTCCGATTGAACCCGCAATGGCGGTTAAAATCGTGCGTCCTTTTTTGGTAAATAAGTTTTTAAGCGAAAGTGATAAAGCCGTCGTAAAACTCATTGAGGTTTTATCCCTAGTTTTTTTCTTTGTTTGTTTTTCGATTTGCTTAATGGATTCGACTTGGTTTTTAAACACCACATCCTTAGACGCGTCGTATGGATTAGAGTCATCGGTAATCAAACCATCCGACATTTTAATGACACGATTGGCGTATGACGCAGCTAAATCCGGGTTATGTGTCACCATGATAACTAGACGATCACTTGCCACTTTTTTAATTAAATTCATGATCTGTTCTGAGGTTTTTGTATCAAGCGCACCCGTCGGCTCATCCGCGAGTAAGACCTCTGGGTTATTAACTAAAGCTCTTGCGATAGCGACACGTTGCATTTGACCACCAGATAACTGGTTGGGTTTTTTATACAACTGATCATCTAGTCCAACCTCCGTTAATACTTCGATTGCTCGTTTTTTACGTTCTTCAGATGATATCCCTGATAACGTCATCGCTAATTCGACGTTTGCGATGACCGTTTGGTGTGGAATTAAGTTGTAGCTTTGAAAGATAAAGCCAATACGCTTGTTACGGTAATTATCCCAGTCTTTATCTAAAAAGTCCTTGGTTGATTTGCCATTGATTAATAAATCACCACTGGTGTACTGATCAAGACCACCAATCAAATTCATCAATGTGGTTTTACCTGAACCACTTTGTCCTAAGATCGCAACAAACTCATTTTTTCGAAAATCGAGTGATACGCCTTTTAGTGCTTTTATTTTTAATTGTCCAATAATATAATTCTTTTTTATGTCTCTAAGTTGTAACATAGATAGACCTCCTTCTTGAATTATCACGACCATTCTACCTTATCAAGATAAACTGAACATAAACAAATCAAAAATTGTTTGTACACATTTATTATGATATACTTGAGTTAGCAAATGAGGTGTCTTTTATGGCAAGAATACTAGTGGTTGATGATGATAAAAATACGAGAAGACTGATTTCTGTCTCTCTTAACAAAAACAACGATATTTTATTAGCAACAAACGGTATTGAGGCCGTTAAACTGTTTGAACAAAACGTTGTTGATTTATTGATTATCGATGTCATGATGCCACAAATGGATGGCTATGAATTAACCAAACTCTTAAGAGAAACCAATAACAATAACCCAATCTTGATGCTTACCTCAAAACACGCCATCATGGATAAGCAAAAAGGCTATTCACTGGGGATTGATGACTATTTAACCAAACCATTTGACCCTATTGAACTACAGCTTAGAGTTGATGCGTTATTAAGACGCGCACAAGTGTCAAACAAACACATCTTAACGATAAACACCATCACACTTAATAAACGCTCACTTGAAGTCACCACTCCAAAGGAGACCATGCTTTTACCAAAAAAGGAATTTGATCTTCTCTTTAAACTCTTGAGTTACCCCAACGTCATATTCACAAAATATCAATTAATGGATGAAATATGGGGGATGTCAAATGACTCTGATGATCACACCATCAATGTCCACATTAATCGGTTAAGAAACCGATTTGCCGCATACGATGATTTTGAACTACGAACCATCAGAGGTCTAGGTTTTAAGGCGGTGACTAAACAATGAATCAAAAATACCATCACTATCATTCGGTCAAACGACTGACTATATTTATCTTTTTGACCATGATTCTTTCTGGTTTAATTACCTTACTCATCACTTTAAGCTTAATCTATGTATTAAAGGTTGAATTAAAGTTTCTTAGAAATCCACTTTACTTACTAGGGATGACGCTTTTTGCCTCGAGCTTGCTTGCGACAATCATCACAACACTCTCATCTAAGAACCAAATGAAAGAGCTAAATGATTTTCTTAATGCGATTAACCAAGTTTCAAAAGGTGATTTCAGTATTCGTTTAGGTGTACCTAAATCACCTCAGATGGAAGTAATTTATCAAAATTTTAATGACATGGTTAGTGAACTTTCAAGTATCGAAACACTTCGAAACGACTTTGTTTCAAACTTCTCACATGAATTTAAAACACCCATTGTATCCATTAAAGGTTTTGCAAAAATCCTTTTGAATGGCGACTTAACCAAGGAAGAACAAACCGAATACCTTGATATTATTTATCAAGAATCAACAAGGCTTGTGATGTTATCTGAAAACACACTAAATCTAACGAAACTAGAAACACAAAACATCGTTTTTGAAAAGTTCAACTACCCTGTAGACGAACAAATCAGACAGTGCGTTTTAATTTTACAAAACGAATGGGAAGAAAAATCTTTAAATCTTAACTTAGACCTTGACGACTTAACGTATTTAGGAAGTCCTGAGTTAATGCAGCAGTTATTTATTAACTTGATTAGCAACTCGATTAAATTTTCTAAACAAAACGGGGATATCGCCATTTCGCTAAAAAAAGTGGCTGATGGCTATCTCTTTATAATAACTGATAATGGTATTGGCATGGATGAACAAACATCAAAGCGAATCTTTGATAAGTTCTATCAAGGCGATTTGTCACATGTAACTCAAGGCAACGGGCTTGGTCTATCTATCGTTAAACGTATTGTCAATTTGATTAACGGCGAAATCACTGTTAAAAGTGTCTTAAACGAGGGAACGACTTTCCTTATCAAATTTTAAAAAAAATATGGCAAACCCAAGCGGGTTTGCCATTATTATTTATTGCACACTAAACTCTACTGCAACAAAGATGTCTTTAAATTCATTGAAGTGATTGTTGTTGACTTCATTGAATGCTTCAAACAACGCTTTAACTTCGTTTTGATCAGTAATTACCTGTGCTTTTGCAGCAATAGGGTTATTATCAACCAACAACGTTACTTCGTTGTATTCCTTAATCGATGCTACTTTATTGGATTGACCTGAGGTAATTGCATAGTATTTACCATCTTTGATGATGTAGTTTACCTTGCGTTGGTTTTTACCATAGTCTAAAATCATTACATTTAAATTTGCCATAATTATCCCTCTTTCTTTATCTATTACAATTATAAATAAAAAGACAGGTTTAATCAACTCATTTGCTTACTTTAAATACGCATCGACGTATCTTTTTGTAATTAATTGTGGTCTAGTAATAGCACTACCAACAACAATTGAAAATGGGTTTTGTTCTTTAATCTTTTTGATGTCTTCAATGCAGTTAATCTTGCCTTCTGCAATGACAGGAATCTTTAACTCTTTGACTAGTTTAGCCACAAGTTCGACATCCGGACCTTCTGCTTGTCTTGAATATGGCGTATATCCGGATAACGTCGTTGATACCATATCAAAACCTAAGCTTTGTGCAAAAAGTGCTTCTTCATAGGTCGAAATATCTGCCATTGCCAAAAGATTTGCTTCATGGATTAAATCTAGTTTCTCTTTTAAAGAAACATTATCTGGATGACAGCGGTTTGTCGCATCCATCGCAATAACCTCACAACCAGATGAAATCAGTTCTTTAATTTCTTTGGTTGTCGGTGTGATGTAAACCTCACACTCTTTATAATCTCTTTTTACAAGACCAATGACCGGTAGATTCGTTTCTTCTTTAATCGCAATAATGTCATCAACACCATTAGCACGAATCGCAACAGCACCACCTTCTTTTGCGGCTTTTGCCATTTTTCTCATGATGTGCGCACCATGAAGTGGTTCGTCTGCTAGTGCTTGACAACTTACGATAAGTTTGCCTTTAATTATCTCTAATATATTCATATCGTCAACTTCTTTCTAAAGGATTGGCTTTGGATGAATCGTGATTGATTCACCACCTAAAGCTTCTTGTTCTTTGGTCATTGTAATGCTAAATGATTCCGGATTTGGACATGCCATTGTGGCTTGTCTTTCTTGATTAAATGGCACTTTCATAACAACACCATTAATTCGGCGGTACAAGTAAACTTCATGCCAAACGGCTTCTGTCACTTTCGCTTTGGTTGGTTTAACATTCGATCCTTCATTACCGTATTGATCAATTGAGTTTACTCGTTTAAATTCCGCTTTTTCCTTATTATGTCCTTCACTATAAAACAGAGGGCTATAATACGTACTTGGTTTGTTGTCTTTTAAACCATAAACTGCTCGTTGTTTCTTATATTGTTCAATGGACGTTGGTTCGATTACCTCAATTTTTAGTTGAAGGTAATTTTCTACTGGACTATATACACTCATTTTAATCAAGTCACCAGGAAAATAATAATATTCAGGACGTTTTGGATCACTAATGTTCCAAGAGTTTACATTATTTCTTATAACGTTACCTTCATTGTCGATACAATCGCTGTAGATGTAACGATAAAAAGGCCGGTAACAGATTTTCTTAGAACCATAGTTTAATGATTCACTCATATCATTGGTTTCATAACCACTCATATAACCTAGTCCAGCATCGGATTCAGACAAGGCATGACCACCCATATAAATAGATGGTGAATCCAGATATCTCTTCCAAAACGTACGGTTATCACTGCCAAAGCGTTCGTCGTCTGGGATAAATTCGCCAAGACGGATGACACCTTCGATTCCTAGCCAATAGTCCTTAGAAGAAAATACTTTTCGATACCACGCACCTAGAAAACACTTTGGTGCTGCTGGTGTTTTTTCTTCTTCAAATTGACCTTGATAAACAGCTACGTCATTAAATTCATCTAATGGGACATAATGACTATCTAAGGTTGGTATGACTACTTTATTTAAATCTTTTTTCACTTAAATCCCCTCCAATACGGAATCTGGCCATCTTAGTTCTACCCCTTTAGAAGTTAAGATTGCTTGATACTCTTTTAATAATTGATCGTTTTCATGTACTTGTTTTGGTGTTACTTTTTTATTAATGCAATAAGCTACTAAGTAACCTGCACTTTCCCCAATATTCCATTCAACTGGGTGAAGTCGATAACAACCATTGGTCACATGCGTGGTGCCAATATTCTTACAACAAGCGATTAAGTTATCTTTGTTGTTTGGAATTAATGCCCCAAGTGGAATTTGAAACGGGTAGGTTTCATCAAAGAAATACGTCTTTGTTTTGGTGGTCATGTGTAAGTCAATGTGGTAATGACCAATCCCAATGGTATCTCTAAAATCTGGTGCTTTTTTAGCAAAACGTTTGTTGATGTCTTGTTCACGGATGGTGTATAACGCTTTGATACGTCTAGATTCTCTGATGTATGGCGCCATTGCTAAACCATCTTTTGTGCCTAGAACCTCAGGCATTAGCTTGATTTCTTTATAACCAACACCTTTTCCATCGTCTCTTCTAGCCTCTGTTTGTAGCCAGTAGATCAAAGATAACGTCAGTTGTTTGGCTTTAAATTGGTGATATTCTGCGTTAACGTCTTCAAAAATATTACCAAAGAAATAGTCATTTTGCGGCCAGTTGATTAACGTTACCGAACAATCTACCCCTTGTTTAAAATGATTCTTTTCAATCACTTGTCTGTAAGTAAACATTGCTGGTGTGTGTTCGTATGGTGCTTTTGCAAACATTGAAAATTCACGTTTTGAGCCTTGTTCAAGCCCAGCTGCATACCAAGATAACACCGATTCTTTAAAAGGCATTTGATAAGCTTTAAACTCATCATATAGCACTGGTTTTTCAATGATTTCTTTATTATTAGGATCAAAGCCGATGGCTGCAATCCAAGTAATTGGTTGCATGTCATATGGGTCTTTTTGCATTGGTGCGTGTGGTTCCTGAGTCTCTTCAAAAGATTCAGCGCCTGTAACGTAATTTGTCCCCGATAGCGGTAATAATTCCCCAGTATCGGTTGCATCTAAGAAATAATTAGCTTCAAAAATATGTTCACCTTTACTATTTCGTAAAAATACGTTGTAAATTTGTTCGTCTTGATAATCCGATCCAACAAGTGTGGTATTCAAATAAATATCTAGAATGCCACTTTGAACAAACGGATCTAGTAATTCGTTTAAATATTTTAATGAAATACGTGGATCACTTGAGTTCTTTGATACCCATCCATTGCCAGGATTAAAGACTTCTTTGGTCTTTAATTCGTCGATGATGTCTGGGTGTTTTCGGTAATAACTTCTTATTTGTTCTCTAAACGCACGATACGTTTTAGTTGCACCAGTGAATTCGATAAAATCATGTTCATCACTTGGTACGCCTTGACTGGTTAATTGTCCACCAATCCATGCGTATTGTTCAACTAAGGCTGTTTTTATGCCTTGATTGGAAAGCGCGTAAGCGGCCATAATACCACCGAGCGAGCCACCCACGACTACCGCTTGATATCTTTTTTTCATGTCATCAGTCCTTTTTTAGTAGAAATTCATACGCATCATCAAACTGTTGTTGATTGGGCATGTGTGGTGTATCATATAATTTAACGGTTGCTAATGGGTGATCTTTTAGCATTAATGGAAACCGATAAGGTATGGTTTCATCTTGAAGACCACCAGTTAAGAAAAGAGGGCATTGGATTTTGTCTTGATGCTCTACTGGGCAAAAATCGCTTAAATACGCTAAATTTGCCAAGTAGTACTCGTCTTCAATCCATTGATACTTTTCTTTCTTAAATTTATAAAACTCGACCATCGATGGTGAACCGACAAATGAGACTGCCTTTTTCAATGGGTAAATGGTCGATAAGTACGTACTAATTGCTCCACCCATCGAAACACCAATGGCATAAACTTCATTTTCAATGACTCGTGGCATGTACTTAATGTATTTTTCGTAGAGTTGCACCGCATCTTCTGCACTTTGAATGATCATTTGATTGATATCTTTCATTTTTTCAGACGCTGGTTTTTTCTCATAAACATCAATACGTCTTTCGCCATGGAGGATTGTATCAATCCCAACAACAATAAAACCTAATCTTGCTAAATAATCTTCACGTTTAAAATAATCCCCATCTTTATAGCCTGTAAATCCATGAAATGAAAAAATAACTGGTTTATCGTTTAAATCTTCAGTTTCATAGATCGATAGTGGAATACCATCAATCTGAAATTTTCTTACCAATATCGCCATCTAGAATACCTCGTTTTTTAGAAATTCGTAACTGTCTTCTAACATCTCTTTCGTTGAAACGTGACCTGTATCGTAATACTTTAATGTGAACTCAGGTAGTACTTCCTTTAAACGTTCTGCAAAGATTGGTTTAACAATCTCATCTTTTGTCCCACACCCCATAAAGATATTTTTATCTTTGAGTAATTGATAATTTGTTAGTGGGTCGTGCGCCTGATAATAAGCAATTTTTCTATCGTAGAAAAAGCCTTGATTAAAGCCATATAATGTCGCTTTATCTTTGTAATACTCAACAAACGATGGGGTTGGTACTAAACCAACAATGGTTTTTACTTTTTCATCGATGGTTGAAAGATAAAACGCTGTTAGGCTGCCCATCGACACGCCATACAAATGATAATTGTCTTTATGTACTTGTGGTCTATTCTGAAAATACTTCGCAAATAGACGTTTTGCATCTTTAGCTGTATGCATCACAATTTCGATGATGTCTTCATAGCGGCTGATGTTCGAACGGTTTTTTTCTAATTCAGGCATGCGTAACCCATGCATGTAGGAATCGATCGCAACCACATAGAAACCAAGGTTTGCAAGAATTTCACCTCTGCCCATGATGTTTTGATCTTTATTACCACTAAACCCATGAAAGAAGTAGATTAATGGTTTAACTTTACCATCTTCTACCTCGTAAGTAGTTAGTGGAACACCATCAAGAATCTCTTCACTTATTTTCATTGACTGTAACATCCAATCCGGTTTCAAACATACGATTCCAAGGGGAGTATATGTCATTAATTGTAATGGTATAACGGCCATTTAATTGGTCATTGATAAACGTTTGTAGTTCTTCTTTAATTTGATTTACCACATTTCCTTTTTTACCATCAAGTAAAAAGTAGTGGTTAGGTAAACTTAACGTTTGACTTACTTTTGAACGAACCACACTACAATACCCAAAGTCTTCAACGTATCTTAGACCTAAGAAATCAAGGTTCTCTTTACGGTTTGGGTAAAGGTAGTCAAACATACCTTGTGGTATGCAGGTACCTAGCGTATTCGAAGAAGTATTCCACCCAGCATAAGCCGATATTTTCATCAATAAATCTTTTTGTCTTAATAATTTTAATAAGTTTAAATCCCCACCATTGGCGTAAGCAACGTCAGCGATAATCACTTTTTTTCCAAGTTCGATCGCATAATTTGCTTGTTCCACGTACTCAATTAGATTTCTAAATGCGTCGTATTCAAGCGAAGCAACGTGTTGGTGATTGGTTTCTCTCATATGAGAGGCTGGCACATTGACTAACAAGACCAAATCACTGTCTTTTAAACTACTGACAATCATCCCACCAGCTGCAAGCACTTGATACTTAATGGTTTCATTTAATAGACGATCTTCGTAAAGTGGAATTTGCATACCACCTGTGATTGATGCGTAGGCTAAGTAGATTAAAGGCTTCTTACCTTCGTATTGATTAATCATACGTGCTAAAAGCGTGTTGGTCACTTCATCTGCCCCTGGGTACATATAGCAATCAAGTTCAATGTTATTGTCTTTGATTTTCTTTCTAACTTTGATTTGATCCGTCGCGGTTAAACCATATGGGCTTGAATCGTCTTGTGGGACAATACCAAACTCAATGATACCTTCTTTGACTAGGTCTAGAAAAGCTAAATTAACGACAATATTCTTTTCTCGTCTTTCTAGGTAATCTGTCAGTGAAGCTTGATCGATGGTCTTTTTAATTTCTTCAAAATGCATTTTTTCTTCTTCGGTTAGAATACCCAATTCACTCTTATGATCGTAGACACCATACAAGTGTATTTCTCTACCACACGTTTCATAGTAATCTGGTTCTTCTTCACTTGAAGAGTACTTCGGATTTCTCATGATTAAGCTATAAGCATATAGTTTTAAAGAAGGGTTTGACTCTTTGATTTTTCTTAATACATTTAGACGATCTAGTAATACAGCAGTTTCGTCATGGTGTAATCTAGATGGTACGATACCACCATAAACCAAGGTATCAACGGCAATTACCATGCCATCGACATCCTTAGATATCTCATATAACCATTTTGATATTTCAGGTAGATTTCCCTTTTTTTTCTTATCCCCTAAAATGGTTAACTCAGGTACAAAGATTTGATAGGGCATTCCTTTAACGAGTAATTGATTAAACGTGTAATTACAAGGTCTCTCATCCAGAGGTAGTACCGCTATTTTTTTCATAATATTCCTCTATTCTTCTTTCTTATGCGTGTTTAACGCACGTGAATTCATTGTTGATAATTGATCAATTGTCATCGCAAGTGATGTTTTAAATGGGTGAATCGCCACGGTCTCTCCACCAGTAACATCATCAATCCCAGTCGTTGTAAAGTATGAAGCTACCGGACAGCTCATCACCGCAGTACGTGTATCATTAAAAGGCACACGGTATAAGATACCATCGATGTTTCGGTGTAGATAAGTGTTATGCCAAATCGCTTCACCTACGGTCGTTGTGGTTTCTTTGACTGGTTTACCTTCATTTGCTACTTGGTCAATCGCATTCACGCGTTTGAATTCAGCTTTCATTGAGCCATGCCCTGAACTAGGAAATACTGGTGAGATAAAATCTTCTGGTGCTTTCCAGTCATTGAATGTGCGAACGCCCACCGAATAAGGTAGCGTCGATGCGGCAATTACTTCAATTTGAAGTTGTAAGTACCCTGGTTTTGGTGAGTAAACAATCATTCTTAGTTGATCGCCTGGTAAGTAATAATATTGAGTATCATTAAAATCCCAGTTACCACTACAGTTTTTTGACGTACCTGACCCATTACAGCTGACGGCGTAATAACGGCCATTGGCTCTGTCGTAGCTACCAGCGTCGTAATCGTATGAGGTAATGTAACGCCAAAATGGTCTAAATGCGTAAGAGCCAACCGAAATCCCCGTAGAACCCGCACTGTTTTTAACGAGTGCATTCTTTAGTGATAAGCCCACGTCACTTTCGGCGTAAGCATTCCCACCCATGTAAAGTGATGGGTTATCTAAATTTCTTGCGTTTGGATCAATATTTAATGAATCGTTATAAGTCATTTCATAGCGGTTAATGTCTGGCATTGGTAGCGTGACTTCTGCTTCTAAACCTAACCAATAATCCTTTGATGAAAATACTTTATGGTAGTAAGCACCTTGAAAACAATTAGGTGCCGTTGGTAGTTGTGCTTCATTAGAAATGGTGTTTTGATAGATTGGGTAAGACGCTAAAACGTCATACGTTTCTAAGACTGTGATGTATTTAATTAACTGATTAGAAACATTACCAGCACGGTCTAACACATAAAATACAAGTTCGTACGTCCCTGGGACTGATAAATCAAAGTCCCCTAAATCGGCTTCAATTTTACTTGTAATATCGCCTTCTAAATTATCAAGTGCTTTGAGGCCTTGATAAATGTCATACTCGCTGTTTTGCTTGATTGATACACTTTGTTTTGAGGCATCAGCAAAAGACAACAAGGGTGAAATCTGATCGTTTAAATACTTTTCTTCATCCGGGTCTGGTTGTGGCTTAGGGTCAACTTGAGGACCATCGCTTTGGCAGCCTACAATTGCCATCAACAAGAACACAATGATGCCCAATGTCATTATTTTTTTCATATTTTTTCTCTCCTTTGTTATACCTTCGTCTTTAAATAAATAAGCCTTCAGTCGATTCTTTTAAAAAGTTTAAGTAAACCTCATAACCCTGTTCACTCAAATGAATACCGTCAATGGTGTAATCTTCATTTAACAAACCATCCTTAAGAACGACGTTATATAAATCAAGATAGGTGGCTTTGTAGGTTTTCGATTTGTCTTTGATGAACTTGTTAATGATTTCAATTTCTTTATTATACGTTTTGACATTTTCTTTGACTAAAAGGCCCTCTGGTCTTCCATTCATCGGTAAAATCGATGTCAAATACACTTTTGTTCTTGGTAAGTTAACACTAATCATTTCAACTAAGGCGTCATACGTCTTGTGAAATGGGATTGTATACCCGTGAGGAAAATAACGCAAGTTACAAAGGAAATCATTGATGCCTATCATTAGAAAGACAACCTCAGGTTGATGTAATCTTAACTCTTTAACGAGTGGGATGAGTTCGGTTGTTTTATAACCGCCAACCCCGATATTGATCACGTTTGGGTATTGATTTAATTGTTTAAAACCAGCCGTGATTGAATCACCCATAAAAACTATTTTTTTCATATTGACCTCTTTATTTAAACACGGAGGTAGGCGTCACAAATGTGACGCACCTTCCTTTGTTGTTAGTTGTAGTAATTTTCACCTAAATTGAATTTTTCAATTAGGGTTGCTCGTAAGCTAGATTCCGTCGACGTCATGACGTTTCTAATGTCGCCATCACGAACCGATTGTTGAATCATAATCATATAAGACGTATCATTTTGATTTTGTGATTCCATCACACTATAAAAGTTATCCGGAAACGTCGTATTGATTAAATCCAAATGCACAAGGCGTGAATCTTCACTTGCATAGTTAGCAAGTAATCTTGTGTTATAAAAATCATCTTGAATTGCTTCAATTGTTTCAGGGAAATATTGCATATCTGCCCAGATTTTAAAGATAATTTCATCATGGATCATTAAGTCCTCATATCCAGCAGGAATATTCGCTTTTGAAAATGACGATGAAATGACATGAGTTGATTTACCACCGACCGTAAGCAAGCGATAATTTGACATATCTTCTAAGATTTCTGGTCCAACTGGGAATGGTACATAGTTAATATCAAAGTTTGCACTGCCCCATTTGTTTGATGCACTGATGTGCCATGATTCGCCATCTTGGAATGCCACGTTACCAGCGGTAAATTGTGGTTGTGATGTGTTCGATAAATCCGCATCGTCAATCCACATACCTGGTTGTTGGTACATGCCATTTAAAAACTCAAGTGTATCTAGGACTGGTTTGCTTGTTAAATAAGTATTAAAATCTTCATCAACAAGTCTACCACCATTTGCCCCGATAAACCCGTATGCCCAGTTATAAGTTCTGCCACCAAACACGTATTGAGCACCACCGTTTTCATCGGTTCTTGTGTGATCTAATTTACCATTAAGTTCTTCTGCTAACGCTTCAAACTTTTCCCAAGTCCATTCGCCTTTATTCCATAAGTCGATTGGCTCGTTTTTACGTGTTTCACCTAAGACTCTGCCTAATAAATCAACGTTGAAATAAAGACCTTTGTCTGCAATTGGGTATTGATCATCATACCCATAATGTTTTCCTTTGACTAAGCCGAATGCTTTTTTCTCAGGGAAAAACAATTCACTACCAAAAGCATCCATGTAGTCATCAAGTGAAACAATCGCACCTTGTTCAGCTAGATTACCGATCGAAGTTGAAATGATTTCATACACGTGCACCGATTGAGTCTTTAACGTTGACTCCTCAATGATGTAACGTTCTCTAGCGCCACCCCATGAAGCGTTGGTTGGGTAGTTCTTAAAGACGACTTTGACGTTGTATTTAGCTTCAACGTCTGTAATTTTATTGACCTTTTCTTGTTTGAAAAGACGTTCGTAAGTAGATGATCTTGGATCACATTTTTGTGCATTATCACACATGATGACAAAATCAATCCCACCCAAATCGTATTCTTTTTCAACTGGATCTGGGTTTGGATTTGGGTCTGGGTTTGGATTTGGTTTAGGTGAATTTCCACCACCACAGCCAACCATGAGAACCAAAAGTAAAACGAGTGTTACAACACTAAATACTTTTTTCATTTTTTTTATTCTCCCTTTTATTTTTATTAGCCTACAAGGCCACTTCTTTCAATACCTTCTGTAAATAGAATCTTTTGAACTGCAAGATAAAATATGAGTAATGGAATCATTGCTAACATCGCAGACGTATTTAACACCATTGAAGTAAACAGTGGGTTTTGAGTCACGTCTTGGTCAAATAATTGCCACACACCGGCTTGTTGAATTGCGCCTTGAATTGCATTTCTAATCGACATCATTTTGGTTGTTAAGGTCGAGAAATCACTATTGACCTTTGAAACAAAGTTCGCCGTGAAATAAGAATCGTTCCACTGCCACACAAAGGTTAAAATACCGGCAAGTACCATCGCACCTCTGGCGTTTGGTAACATGACTTTGAAGAACACTTGGATTGGGTTTGCCCCATCGACGTGTGCCGCTTCTTCTAGCTCTTCAGGAATCCCTCTAAAGAATTGTCTGAATAGGTAAATGAAAATACCTGACTTAATCCCCATGCCGGTGGCTGCAAATAAATACAAGACCAAAGGCGTTCCAAGTAACGATTTACCGGTACCTAGAAAATCCATTAAGGTTAATTTTAGTGGTAATTCAATGGTTGATGGTGCCACAATGATGGTTGCAAGAACAATCACAAACAGCACATTTTGTCCTTTGAACTTCAATCTTGCAAACGCATAGCCAGCAAGTGCGGTCGTTAATACCTGAAGTATTGTTACAATACCACTAAGCATCAATGAATTCTTAAGGGCGGTAAAGTAATCTAGAACTATTACCGATATCTTAAAGTTCATGAGTGAGAACGTTTCAGGAATCCACAAGACCAGTGGGTTATTGATATCCTCTGGCGCTCTAAGTGCAATCGATATTTGTTGAATTAACGGGTAAATAATGATAAATGCTAAACCATATAGTAGAAAATACTTTAACAGGATTGCCGCCTTTTCAAGCAGTAACTCAAACGTCATCTTTCTTTTATAAGCAGTTTTTAATCGTTTATCGTATACTTTTTTTGATTCGTTCTTTAACTTATCAAATTGACGATTTAGAAAGTGGGTTTTATTTTCTGTCATCATAATAGAACACCCTTCCTTTCATTAGCATAAATACAAATGCGATAATCCCGATGTTGATGATGAAGTAACTGACCGAGATACCCGCAGCTAACCCATAACGGTTTTGTGTCATCGCAAAATCTAAGAACCGGTAAATCGGTGCTCTTGTAAATGAATCAACAACTGTATAAATTGCTGCAGTTAATATCAGTGGTGTTATCATCGCAATTGTAATCTTCCAAAACATTACGTATTTTGAGGCGCCTTCCATTTTAGCTGCTTCATAGAGTTGATTTGGAATTGCTTGAATCGCTGCGATAAAGATTAAAATTTGTATGCCTGATAAGTTCACAATCATAAAAATTCGATCAACCGCTTGTAAGACGATTTCCATAAAACTCTTTCCAAGTCCAATTTCTAAGAAGAACATGGACAACTGCTCAACAAACATTTGATCTGCCCCTGTTGAGGAATCAATGTATTGACCAAAGCCTTTAGATAATGTGTCTGAAATTAACGTAAAATTATAAATGACTGGTATAAAGAAAATTGCTTTGATGATGGTTTGTCCCTTAAATGGTTTATTTAAGAAAACGGCAATCAAAATCGAGAATATCAAGATGATTGGTAAATCAATCGCTAGATTTTGAACAAACATGTACAACTCAACGTTGAACACCGTATTTCCATCAACAACGTATCTAGAAAACAACTCAATGTAGTTATCCAATCCAACAAACGATATGACTAAACCGTCGTTTGAAGGCATCACATTATTAAAGCTCCACCAAATCGATTTAAAAAACGATGGCAAGAAAAATAGTATCATCCCAATCAGCCAAGGGGTTGTAAATAAAACGCCCCAAATGACCTTTTGATTTTGGTATGGAATTCTTGAAAACCATTCTTTAAACTGACGATAAAGACCAACTTTTTCAAGTTTACCTTCATTAATTTGGACTAAACGTTCATCCATTCTTGTTAGTTGTACTTTGATCTTTTGATTTTTATCTGCAAGCTTAACAATTTTTTTGATGTTTTTATTTTTGTTTTCAGACATTAAATCATCAATCTTTTGTTGATTCTTTGTTTGTTTTTCTTGTAGACGTTCAATTGCATTTTCCGTTTTTATTCTGTGGACTTCAAGTTTGCTTGGATCGACATAAGAAATTATTTTATTTTTCATGGCATCACCACATAACTTTCTGTTTCATAATTAATACGAATGGTTTTACCATCTCGATAAGTCACCTCAACGATTGAACCTTGAGGGTTTAATACTTGGTGATTGATGACTTTTTGATTTAAAATATTTAAGTCATCTAGGGTAGTCATCATTGTGTTTAAATCTTCTAACCAATACTTATAGTATGTCGAAATCAAATAATTATATTCAGTCTTGACTAACTTCGTTGTTTCTTCTGCTGTAAAGCTAAATTGAAGGCTTGCGCCAGTTTCAATCGCTTTTAATAAATGCCAATGAATACTCTTTGAATCATCCATATTGACTGAATTACCTGCAAAATCCATATAGCCATTTAAAACCAGTGGTATGAATGGAATATCAAAATCAACGATTGGGTGCATTGTCCCCTTCAATGATAAATCAAGAATTTGACTTGCTTGTCCAATTAAATATTGGTTTGGATTTCTAAGCTGTACACTCTTATCTTCTAGACGATTCATCATGCTCATTTGGTTTGCCGCAATTTCATTACGGAACATCGTTTCTTTTTTATTTAAATTCGATGCGAATGATTGACCAAAGTCCGTTAATGAAATGTGGGTAGCACCAAGACGATTTGACGTTTTAATGACGTTAGAAAATACCCTGTTTTGAGCACTTGTGTTTAACACATAACTGATGGTTTTTGATTTATCCGCAAGTAGCGTTGCTTCATCGTATGGATAACGATACACGGGTTTATGGAAAATATTTTCCGTGACGTCCTTTTTCACATTTATATGCTGATCCGTATAAGCAAATGTGGTTGAAAATTCTAAGAATAGATCAATCTCTTCTTTGTTTAAATCTTTAACCAATTTTTCTAGTGCTTTTCTTGATGTGATGTTCTTATTGTAATCAGTTTCTAAGTACGCACTTGGTTTGACCCCATTGTTAGAAAAACCCTGGTAAGTCATATCAAATTGGTCGATGCCTAAATCGATTAGATCATCTTTAATTTGTCTAACACCTTTTGTTGAGGTTAATGCCTCAACACTCGTATAAGGAAACCCTAAGAAATATTTTTTCTCTAGGTAACCGCCAAGCAAGGTCACATGAAGTTGTTTTTGTTTGGTGATTTCTTCTAATTGATATAAGTCAACTAAATGCGTTTGGTAAGCATTGACCATGTCGTAATACGTTAGATTGCTTTCTTCGATGAACTGATATTCAAAGACAAAATCGTCTTTATTGTAGTCGATACTCCATGAAGTGACTCTTTGCGACGACGTTGATGATTGGAAAATAAACGCATCTCTTTCTCTAATAAAATAGCGATAGTTTGCGTAAGGTATTTTATGCACATAGACGCCACTAGATGACTCGGTTAGAAAGCCAGCCTTTAATGTGGTCATATGATCGCCTTCTTTAATGACGTTGATAAAACCATAATCATTTTTTGCATACCCATACATCGCAAACGATAAACGTTCGCCACTAGAGGGTTTGATTTGATGTGCGGTGCCCACACTCATATCTGAGCCGTAAATTCGTTTTTCATAACCGACGGTGTTGTATTTTTGATTATTGTGATCGATATAAACACCAGAGCCATCCGGAAGCACTGTAAATCCCTCATCGTTTAAGTTACCAGAACCAAAAAATGGGAGTAGGTCAATGTATGCAATCGGGAAATCTTCACTTTCAACGATTGAATCATTGTTCAAGCGTACCTCTAAGCCTTTTGAAGTCAATTGATACGTGACTGAAAATTCAAAGTATGGCAATTGTTTAGATGTTTCAAACCCATAAGTAATAGAATCCTCAATGTATTGATCATACGTATAAAGCGATTCATTAAATATTAAATTATAAACGATATCAATTGAATCCTGACTCGTTAATTCTTTTAAATAATAACGCTTATCATTTTCGACGTAATTAAACTGTGCTTTTAAAAAGCCTAGTTGACGTCTGATGGTTGAATCTGTTTGACCTTTTTCTTCAAGTGGTTCTAAAATCAAACGCTCAAATGTTTCTTTACCTATTTGTCTAGGTAAATCACTCATCATTAAGTTATGCTTTCCACCGACTTCATAGAGCACTTCAAGTTGGTTATCTTTAACTCGAAACTGATAGTTTTTGTATTTGATTGATTCATCATTGATACTTACCATTTTGGATGCTTCTATTTTTCTTTCATAATATAAGACGAAAAGTTCTCTTGCGTCTGCTGGAATGATTAGTGTATCGTGTTTGGGTGTCGAATACCAAATCTGATTTGTCACTTTATCAAGCAGTTCAAAATTTGTATCTTCTGTTTGTAGTGTCAATTTAAATCTTGTGTTTTCTAGAGTGATTTCATCCTCTGAATAATTCTCATTTTCTATAAACCCTGTCTTGTCGTAAGCAGGTCTTGGTTTATAAACCGTTTTTTGTCCTAACACTTGGGTTAATACAAACAACGACAAACCAAGAATTATTAGAAGGGCTACACCGTATTTAATTATTTTAGCTTTCATAAACCCTCCTAAGAATTTCTTATTATGAATTCATCGTAAACTTGACTGATGAATCCTGACAATTGTTGAAATAACGTTAAAATGAGTAAACCGATAAAGATAATTACGGCAACTGCAATTAACGAAACAAGTATCGTAACTAGTGTTTTTAATAAACCGTATTCGTGAACGACTAACAAACCAAATAATCCAAGATAACCAGTAAGAAATACCGATAATCCCCCAATTGCTATATAAATCGCAAGTTCTTCTTGAATCAGGAAATTTGAGACAATGGTCATTGGAATCCCTAACCATACCAATGGAATAATGGCATATGAGAGCACTTTGAAAATTTCTCCCATGTTGCCTTTACCATCAAATAATGAGGTAATACTCCAGTTGCCTATTGTGAGTAAGACAATGGGTGTGGCTACTAAGAAAAACGTCTTGACGATTGAGAAATCACCAACAAACGGTTCACTTACTAAAAACCCTGACCCGGTTACTTTTAAAGCATTTGTTATAACAAGTAAGAGAATGTAGATAACCGCAACGTGGTATTTTCCTTTTTTCTCATACTTAAAGTCCTCGTATCCCTTAAAAGGATGCGTGAGTATATAAAGTGGAAACTTAAAGAAGTCTTCTAGCACATTCTTAAAGCCTTGGCCATAATCATAGTTACGTAATTTAGATTGAATTTGCTTAAACATTTTATTCATCTCCTTCACGCTTAACTGCTTGTTTGACCGAACGCACAATTCCAACTGAGAATAACACAAATCCACCCACTAAAACATAAGGTAAATAGATCGCTAAGTTATTGTTTCGGTGCTGCTCATACGCTTTAGAGTAGTTGTAGTAATCATAACCGAGTTCAAGGTTTTTCATTGCCTCTTTATAGTTACCCTCTCTAAGTTCTGCTCTTCCAATACCTGCATAGGCTAAGAAATAGTTTGAATTTAGCTTTAAAACCTCTTGCCATGTTTCTTTGGCTTTATCATAATCCATGTCATGATAACTTGATACCGCTTCATTGACTAAGGAAGCAAACATCACTGGTTCAAATATTTTGATGCTTTTTGATATGTTATCTGTAACAATAATTAATTCATCAAAATAAGCAATCGATGTCGGACCAGACAATTCATTTTGTAAACTGCCTTTGTTTGCAGAAATGTATAATAAATTACCCTCTTTATCATAAGTAAATATACGGCCACGGTTTTGATCTAAAATGCTAAAGCGTTCTTTAGAACTATGAACCGTCACATCAATGATTTGAGATGGCCCTTGCGTCGTTCTTGTGTCTGTATCTTGTGTTTTGGCATCGCCAACCACACCAACATACCCTTTCGTTTCTAGGACGTCTCTACCTTTGAAATTTAATTTTTTAACCGGTTGCCAAAATTCAGCTTTTGAAGCCGTATAAATATAACCATCAGAATCAATATCGAGCGAAGTAAATGACGACTGTAATTTAAGTGCCATTTTATCTCTTTGTTCTTTGGTCGAAAAACGGTATATTAACGCATCTAAAACCGATAATCTGATGGTATTTGTTCCGAAGTAACGATTAAAATTACCTTCTTGATCAAATTCCATTACCCCTTCAAACACGTTATACGCAATGACGTTCATACGACCTGTTCGGTCAACTGCTACTCTAAGTGGTTTAAACTCTAAGTTATCAAAAATCACGTCATTTGGATTTTTCACTTCTTGAATGAGTCTTTTAGTTATCAGTGAAAAAATAGCAATACGGTTGTTGTTGTAGTCAGACACATATAATTGATCTTTAAATACATAAATACCTTGAGGTGAATTCAACTGACCTAATTCGTCTGTAGCCTCAGGTAGTGAAGACTCGTACTCAAATGCATTATTGAATATGTGAATTTGATTAGAGGTCGCATCTGACACATATAGCTTATTCTCATAAACAAACACGTCTCTTAAATCACCAAGTGTAATTGGATTTCTAAGACCGTTAGTATCAACAATATTTGAGTTATCCACGTTTCTTAGTAAATGCATCGATTCTGCTGATGCGATTTGATCCCAGTAAGCGTAATTATACGCAGCTTTTAAATTTAATTGTGAGGCCAGTACTACTGTTAGTGTCAGTACAAATATTAACGTTTTCTTCATACATTCACCTACTTAATCCCTGAGTGTGCCATCGTATCAATGATACGTGATTGGCTAATAATAAATACCGTAATTGGTACAACTAACATTAATAACGCTACCGCTGCTGAAGCACCTGTTCGTGCAATCCCACCGGCAACAATTTGTTGTAATGCGAATGACAGTGGTTTAAGGTTTTCTGTGAAAATATAAGCCCCACCATCGGTAGACCACAGTTGTTGGAACAACAAGATAATCACGGTCAACCACGCAGGTTTCACAAGTGGCATCACTACGATAAAGAAGACTTTATATTCGCCTGCACCATCCATCTTCGCAGCTTCTAACAACTCGGTTGGAATAGTTACCATAAATTGTTTCATTAAAAACAACCCTAAGGTAAATCCCCACGAAGGAATGATAATAGCTAAATGTGTATCGATTAGTCCTAACCATGAAATAACTAAGTAGTTAGGTACCGCTGTTACTAATGTCGAAAACATCAGTGAGTAAACAATTAATTGATTGATTAAGGCTTTACCCGGAAACTTTTGTTTCGCTAGTGGATAAGCCGCAAGTGCCGCTAAAAATACGTGACCCGAAACCCCAACCAAAGTAATGACAAGCGTGTTATAAAAATACCTAGAAATCGGAATTCGAGTGTTACCAATTAAGTTAAATAACGATGTAAAGTTACCAAGTGTAAAGTTTCTTGGAAACAATTTGGGTGGAAATAAGAAAATTTCATCCAGTGGTTTAAAAGCATTAGCAATCGTAAAGACAAGCGGATACGCACTAAACAGACCAAATCCAATCAGTAGGATACTAAGCATCAAATCCCCTTGCCAAGACCGACTAAGACGTTTTTTTCCTTTTTTCTTAATTCTTTTTTTCTTGATACTTTGTAATTTTAAATCTGATATTTGATTTTGATTCATCTCTTAAGTACCTACCCTTCTTAAGATTTTTTGAACCCCAAGGTTTGCAACGATCATTAGCAAGAATAAAATAGTCGCAATCGCTGATGCATACCCCAGCTCCATACGTTGTGAGCCAGCCCCAAAGTCCATCAAGTGAGTGACAATGGTATGTCCTGAATACTCTACTGAAGGAAACCCTAACAATTGTGTTGAAACAGAGGCAATCCCGAACGATGACGTGATTTGCATTAAGGCACCAAACATCAATTGAGGCATCATTTGTGGTAATGTGACATACCACAACTCTTGCCAACGGTTTCTTATACCATCAATTGCTGCAGCTTCATATAAGGATTTATCCACAGTTTGAAGCCCTGCAACAAACGATAAGAAACTAATCCCCAGCGATAACCACAGTTGCACAACAATAATGATAGGTAGTGCGTAAGCTGGTGTTTTTAGCCATTGAATTGGTGCATCAATGATGTTTAAATTGATTAAAAATGCATTTAAATACCCATACATATCCCCATTAAAGATTAACTGCCACAATAAGAATGCCGAGCCACTAATCGATGGCGCATAAAACACAACCGTCAATATCCAGCGAATTTTCGGTGGTAATTCATTAATTAACCAAGCGAAAATGAATGAAGCAGCGTAACTGATTGGTCCAATAATCACTGCGAGGATCAATGTATTTCTAAGTGCAATTAAGAATACGTCGTCATGAAGTAGTAAATACGTATAATTTTCAAGCCAAACCCACTTAGGTGGATTTAACATATCAAACGTTGTAAAGCTTAAGAACAAACTCATTATGACTGGTAATATGGTAAATGTGAAAAATATTACCAAAAATGGAGCCATCATGCCATAATAAACTTTCTTAGCTTTCATTTGTTTAAATAAAGATTGTTTAAATTCCTTGTTTATTGTCATAGGCCTAGCTCTTTTCTCTTTCTTGCGATCTCTTCATTAATCTTTAAATGGTAATGATAGAGCGAGTCTTGCGGAGAGACGTTACTATTTAATACTGCCCTAAAGGCATTATCAATGTGTCTTCCTACAATATAATCCCCTGGCACGGTTGGAATTCCAACCGCTAACTCACGCTGTTGTTTTAACATGAGGTAGTCTTTAATCGGCCAAGGCAATTGTTCGAATGCTTCGATGTTTGCTGTAGGGTATCTAGCGGCCGAACCAATAATGGCTTCCATCCCTCTTGCATAATCGGTTTGTGTGTCTTTTGATAACCACCACTTCAAGAACGTCCAAGACGCTTCTTTTTCTTTGGTATTTGCCATAATAACACTTGATGTGACGGTTGATACACTTTGTTGCATTAACTCCCCGTCTACCACTTTACCTGGAATTAGTCCATAATCCCATTGGCCTGAAATCTCTGGTGCAAATACGCTTAACGTATTATATAACGAATAGTTCGCAATCCCAATTGGCATCTCACCGCTTCTAAAACGGTTAGCGAAGTTCGCTTCAAGTGCGAACTCATAATCAGTAAATAATCTTGTAAAATCCATAAACGCATCTATGTTTGGTTTTTGTAACATACCGGACTCTTTACCTTCTTCGATGTAAAGATCCCCACCATTTTGTCTAATCATTGCATATAAAACCGTTGACATAGACCCTTGAGTGACTGGAATGTAGAACTCTAAATAACGTTTTTGTAACATTGGGGAGATGTCTATAACCTCTTCCCAGGTTTTTGGTAATTGATTAATGCCTACCGATTCTAAAATGTCTTTGCGATAGAACATCACAAGGAAATCTTCTGTATCAGGTAGTGCATAGGTGTGCCCGTTAAAACTTAACGCTTCCAAAGCGGATTGATTAAACCAAGAAGAAACTTCACTAAAGTCATCAAACGTAGACAGGTCAACAATCGCGTTACGAATCCCCCAGTTAACTGGCATTTTTTGATCCACGCCAATCGCAACGTCTGGACCATTACCTGAGAGTGTCGCTTGTAGCAAGACACCCATATTAACCATTTTGAGATTCACGTTAATGCCTTCTTGCGTCGTAAAGGATTCATCAACTAACTGTCTTAAAAGTGTCGTTTGATCTCTACCAGTCCCAATCCACACTTCAATTGTAGGTCCTTCTACGGTTGTGCCTGTTCCAAAGTCCGAATCGTCTTTAAATGAACCAAAGAATAAGGTTAACTCATGCCAAAATTTTTGGAAAATGTTTTGGCTTATTTTAGGCAATTTATAGTTATCACCTGATAATATGATTTGATCAATCGATAATGGTTGTTCAGAGACTGTGATAACCCAAGAACCCAATGCGGAAATGTTTTGTTCGAATTCTCTTAATCCTTTTTGAACGTTCTTCTCGTCGGTTATAAACTTCTTAACCTGATTTGATGTTCGATCAAACGCAGATATCAGTGAGCTTCTACCACCACTAATTTTGATAATGTCACTTCTTAAAGATTGTAACTCTTCTTCAAAGTGTTCTAAACGAGCATCAAAGTTAGTGACGTATCTCTTTAACAAATAATCTTGATACGGATCCGGGTTAAGACCAGTTCTCATTACGACTTCACGGTAAAAACTTCTAAACTCTTGAATCAAGACGTTGACGCGTTGAACGATTGGCCCATAAGTACCGATGTTAGCAGATAAACTGATGGTATTTAATCCCTCATCAAGGTAGACATACATTGCATCTTTGCCACCAACAGTCACGTATCTTAAATTACTATTGTATTTGAATTCTAATTGATTAGCCTCTAAAAATGGCGTTTCACCATTAATTTTTAAACTTCTTGTCGAAGATTGTCCGCTTGAGAAGTTTTGCATGACTTTAAATGATAATTTGTAAAACCCAGCTTCTGTGACGTTAGCTTGCCATGTAATCTCATCACCAGCAATGCGCCAGTTATATCCACCAATCGCGTTGTATCTAGTAACAAATGCTTCATATGGTGTGAACTTAGAGGTTGAAAACTCAGCAATTGGGTTTAGAGACGGTGAACTCTTTAAATACGCTTCTTCCGCTTCAATGGTTAGGTTTTTCTGAGATACTTTCGCACCATTTGATACATGTGTTTGATAGTAGGTATCATAGCTCACTGGTTTTTCTTCTTGGAAAAGATAAAGACTACCAATGACGACTGGTTCTCTCTTCGATTTTAATGTGACGGTATTTACACCGGCATTAAAATAAAATGCGTAAGCTTCGTTATAATAACCTATGCGGTCTTTAAAGGTATCGGTCTGCCATAAATGGACTTCAACTTGCTTTGGTCTGACGTCACTTATGCCTTCTTTACGACCTTCAGAGACTTTATACGCGTCTTTGAATTGACGTAAGAGCGTCACACTTTCAGCTTCGATGAATGGTGATTCGTCATTAATCAAAATTTGACGTTCAATGCTTGAACTTCGTCCAAGTATTGAGTAATAGTCTAGCCCCAAATTATAGTAACCAGCCTTATCTACGTCAACAGTAAATGTCACATCCCCTGATTCAGGAACGTATAGACCGTTTTTCTCAACACCCAAATCATCCTTAAATGATCCTTTATACGGCGCATCATCTGACACTAGGCCGTTTTCATACGTATAAAAATCCAAATCAAGTTCAATGACTTCATTCGGATAGACCGGATCGTATTTCTTTTTATAAGCTTCATAAGTCAGACTAGAAGTTGTCTCTAGTTCGTATATCGAACCATTATAACTACGCATTGTAGCGCTTTCTTCTTCCATATTTAAGATAAATATTCCTGCAGGAATTGCCACAAGTAACAGCAGGATCATGATTTTTTTCATAAGACACCTCATTCATTTTAAGTTGTATAGTCAATTCAAAAATAGTATATCACGAAATCACTTGACTAGTCAAGTTTATCAAGCACTTTCCAAGATTTTTTTTACCTCTTCATCAAGTGCTTCATCAAGTGGTTGAATCCGTTTATAACCGCTTACTAAAGTCACTAGTATAAGTAAACTAAACCCACTCAATCCAATGATTATCCCTAGAATCGGAATTAAAATCAGTGTATAGGTATAGACAAACCCAATAAGAAGTAACAATAAGCTACGAACAATAAACCCAATCGTCAATAAATAGCTGTGTTTTAGAAGTGACTTGACATTTAAATCGTATAACACAGATACGAATAGTCCATGGATGTAGCTCACTAATGAGAACACAAACAAGAACACCATCAATGAAAAACTAATGAAATAAAACCAATCAAACGGCTCTAAACCAAAGTAAAAATAGACCGAATTAAACCCTAGTATCATCAAAATAAATGAAAATACAACGACTGGTTTAATGGTTTTTTAACCACCCTTTTTAACGTTTTAAAGTACACTTCAAACACATTAACGGACGTTTTCTTTAAAATAACCCTTAACGAAATTGACCCTACTAGAAGCGATAATGGTAATCCAAAGACGACAAGTCCTAGTATGGTTGTTGTAATCATTAACACATTAAGTAAAATCATTTTAAAGAAAATATCTGTGTAATGATAAAGCTTTGAGTTGATATAGCGATCAAAAAATGACATACGATTCCCCTTTGTTAAAAACGTAAGAACAAGCAACTCAAAAAAGCTGCTTGTTCGACGTATAATTAATAAATTATTCTACTTCAACAAACGATACAACGGTTGTTGATGCGTCTTTAAAGTTTGCAATACCTGCTCTCCAACCTTGAACACCTGAGGTTGCCGCTGGGAAAGTATCCCATGCATTAACAAAATGATACGCAACAAAGTCTCTTGCTGCAACGGTACCTACAACACCTTGATTGTCATAAGTTACGTTTATCGCATTTTTACCAATTAGAAGCATGTCGCCAGCTTTAACGTATGAACCAAAACCGACCGTTTGTGCACCGTTATTCGCATAAACCGCATCATCAAACCAACCTTGTTCTTTGGTATACGTTTGTTTTGCTAAGATATTTCTAACAACCGTTGCTTGTAAGTCACTGTTTAACACAACGACCGTACCAAACGCTTCGTTATATATACCTGACCATGAAGTCACCGTTTCTAGATTTGTTACTAAGAATAAATAGTCACCAAGTTTTGAAGCGTCCGTTAGATTTCTACGGTTGAAGTAATCTTCTGCCGTCATAACAACCACGTCTGTCTTCATACCACCAATCATCATTTCGGTCACTACTGTTTGGTCAACAGTCACTAAGTTCGAATTTAGTGAATCGGTATGTGTTGCTTGACCAATGCCTTTAACGACATAACCATTCACACCATTATAGGCGGTAAAGCTTGATACATCAAATGATGTTTCTGTGGTGGTTCCTACTAATTTAGTGTAAGTACCTAGTTTTAAGTACACTTCGTATGTAGCTGTCCCTTCGACTGCTTCCCAAGTTAACACATTAGCATTCTCAGTGCTAATTGTTACCACTGGTGCTTCAAGTGTTTGAATTTCAATTTTCTTGTAGACAATTGAATTTGATTCAAGAGATGAACTCCATTGGAATTGATCTTTTGTATTGGCTACGACTGTGATTGAATAACCATCATTCGTAGAAATTTCAAGTTCTAACGATGATAAATCCACTGAAGTGCCTGTGATTGGTTCACCGTGTAAAACACCGTCAACAAATAATTGATAGTTGATTGCATTTGGTACTGCTTGCCATGATAACGTGTGTCTATTTAATTCGATTTCTGGTGTTGCAATTGGATCTGGTAATGCAATTAACACACGATAGTCTTCGATTAATTGTAATTCAATTTCAGTTAACTCAAAAATATCTTGAGCGTCCTTAGTTACTGCACCACCAGTATAACCCGTGTAGAAAAGGTTAGATACTAAGAAAATACGTGCCTTTTGAGGATCCGCTGGGGCAATAAACATAATATAACCACCCTCAGGAATGACTTCTTCAATACCAGTAAATAAGCTTCCGCCACCACCTGTGTTCCAAACAACATCAGTATGTGAAGTCACAGTTTGTCCATCAACGACGTCCATTTGTAGGAAAACACCTGTTTGGAATCTTGCGTGTACGATGTTATGATCTTTGTCTGTAACAATAAGTGACCCGTATGGTAATAATGGTAAGTTACCGTTTGTAGGGTATTCACTACCATGTTCAAGTACTTGTGCACTAAAGAATTCTTTTGACATGACGAATAATTTGTCTACTTGTCTAAAGCGTGCGCCATATGTTCCTGCATTTTCAAATGCGGCATCGTCATTATAGACGTATTCGACCCAATCATCACCAATGACAGCGGCATCAAGCGTCACATCAAGTGCTTCTTCAACAACGACATCACGATCGATTGAGGTTTTATTGCCTGATTTATCTTCAGCTTGATAAGTGATTGTGTAAGTACCAGCAACATCTTTATTGTAGTCTTTTACATCAACTGTGATTGTAACATCATAGTTATCAACGTTGTCTCTAGCTTGTACGCCATCAAGTAAATCAACTTCTCTTGTTTGTAAGTGAGTTAAGGTTGGTAACATACCACCAATTGCGCCCATAAACGCAGGTGCAACTTTGTCTTCTGCCTTAATCACTGTGACAACAAATGTCTTTGTATCGGTTTCGCTACCTAAAGTAAGTGTCGCTGTTAGCGTTACTTCTTTGTTTTGGTTTGGTCTTGAGACCTTACCAGTAGCTGAAATCGCTTGGTCACTTGAGGTCCAAGTTACCGTTACGTCACCAACTTTTTGATCTAACGTTAGGTCTTTAGTAACAGAATCTCTTGTATCACCTGATTGGAAACCCACTTCAAGTGTTTCGATTGCTTCTTTTACTTTGTCTTTGTCTGATTTGCCATTACATGCGGCTAAGCCAAATGCAAACAGTGCGACTAAAGCAACCATTAAGAAACTTTTTTTAATTGCTTAATCGTTTCATTCTTTTTTCTTCCTTTGTGTTAATTGTATATACATCTACCATCATTATAACGAGACTTAATTGTATAGTCAAGTGTTTTTTGAAAGCGTTTTTTATTTTTTCTATAATTACGGTTTGCTCGAAAACGCAATATCAGCGTATTTGACGGACAAATATGGTTCTTTTGATAGATTCTCATCTAAGTAAGGTATTGAATCCCCTTTTTTAAACTGGGTTGTTACCGTTATAAGTTCATCGACCCTTCTTAACTGAGAATATAGCCTTGATTGAATCACTTCAAGACCAAACACTTTATACGTTTGTTTCCACATACGTTCAAATCCTTCTAAGAATGCCATTAATTGTCTTTTCAAATCAGTCGCTATCGTTTCAATGCCAAAGAAATGATGGTCCTTAAAATAACCCCTTAACAATGCCTCTCTTAACTCTAACTTCTTTAACAGTACGAGAAAAAGTGATTGATAATACGAGTTGATATCACTACTTGCTTTTAATTGATACGCGCGAAATGTGCTAATGAGTGACTGAATTTTGTTGAAATCATAGCCAACAAGGTCATTTAAATAGATACCTAGAAGCACATCATCCCATAAGAGCATCACTGGGTCAAAGCCTTGATGCGAAACCAATGATAACATCGTTTGTGCTTTCGTGTTTAGAATGTGATTCTTATCAAGATAGGTTTCATTAAACTTACTGTTAGACAGTAATTTATTGATGTCACTTAAGCCTAGAAAGCTACTATCATAAACAGCATATGCTCCATCGTCATTCCATTGTGTCAAAATGATTTCATCTAATTGATTATTTATACAAGCTCTTATTGCGTGACTTGCCGTTTCTAAGGTTTTCTTTTGATCGTAGGTCAATCTCGTCCAAATCCATGTACCTGAGGCCATAATGACTTTTCTGTTCATTTCTTTATGTTTTTTGATCATTTGATCATAGACTTCATAATTTTTGTTGTAATAATCCCAGTAGACTAATGTCATCTCTTTTGGTAATTGATTAATGAAATCCTCTTCGAATGAAATCGAATAATCGTAATAGTAATTGGTTTTAGAGCGATGTCTAAAAAACATATCAGACCACATACAAATCTCATCAAATCCAACTGCTTTTGCCTTTTCATAAACCACACTAACATGATTCAAAAAAAGTGATTCAGGACTTTGATACCCGTGTAATTTATAATGTGTACCAAATGAAAATCCAAATGTTTCATCTAGTCCCACGTGAATTTTGTTTGTTTGAAACACTTCTTTACAAAATAAAAGCATCTCGTCTATTAATTGATATGTTTGATCAGAAATTAATAAAACATCTCTTTGATCTTTATATGCTTCTGAGGATGGCCATCTTAGGAATTGACTCATGTGACCAAGTGTTTGAATGCATGGCACGAGACGAACACCAAAATGTGCTGCGTAAGTCACTAGTTCAATTAATTCTTCTTTGCTGTACTTACCTCTTAGATACCCGAACTTTGGGTAGTTCTTGAGTTCATAGATATCCTCTAAGTACAACCAAATTTCATTATAGCCTAAAAGTGCCTGTTTTTTAATGACTGCTTTAAAATAATCGACTCTAAACACAGCATTTCTAGATAAGTCGATCATTGTCCCTTTGACTTTTAGCTTGTCATCCTGTAAAGGCGTTTGAAACATAGACAAATGATTCAAATATAATAGTGCGCTTGGAATATTCTTATAGTATAGTGTTGTTTGATCATGATAGGTTCTTTCACTTAAAACAAACGCTGTCATGTTGTGTTTAATATTCAGTTCGCTAAGTAGTTGATTTAGACTCATTTTTTTCTCCCTTTTACTGTAACAATGCCAAAGGTTATCGCTATTAAACCTACTGCTGGTATAATGATAAACCATGCACTGTCGCTATTTTCTTGATTCTCTGATGGCACTTCTATGTCGACCTTCTTATCGTAGGTATAACTTAAGGTGTCTTTCGTTCCATTTTTTAATTCGTAATAAATCGTAAATGTATTTACACCTTCAACAAGCTCATTAAATGTTGCACTTCTTAGCCCCATGTATTTAACTAATGCGACCTGTCTTTCTTCAGTCATTTCATTGATGATGTACATCCGGTCAATCAATTGGTCCGGATCAACAAAAGAAACGTTGATTGTAAACTTGGGGTCGGTAACTACCCCTTCTATTTCGAACGTTGGTAAAACTGGTTGTTTTTCCATCGATTGATAAAATACGGTTTGAAAAGCCACTTGATTACTAAGTTGATTAACCACACTAACAGCAGTCGTCATCGTTTGATCAATTGTGATATTTTTAATATGACTTGTCAGATCTTGTTTGATGTTGTTGACATAAACATCATAATTTAATGATGGCAGTACAAGCGTAAGCATCTCGTTGTTGTAAGAATGATTGATAACGTTTTGTTCGATTGGTTTGATAAAAAGCAAAGCGTTAGCTACTCGTCTATAAGTTGTTCCTGATTTTTCAGATGGCGAGTTGAAGATTTCAAGCGCCCCATTCCGCTTGATTACCGCTTGGGTTGAACCTCCACCATCCAAATTAAATCCCTTAATTACCCCATTTTCTTTCATTATTTGTGCAAACTCTCTTAAATTAACGCCTTGAGAAAAACCGGTTTGTCTTCCGTCAACTGTAAAAAACATTGGTTCGTTGTTTTCATTAAACCCGATACCTGTTCTTGGGTGTCTTGCGGTGTTATTTGAAACACTTTGTCCCCCCATCACATCAAATGAACGAACAATCGCATCTTCAATAATCATCGAGTCAACACCCACCATGGCATTGCCCTCAGAAAACCCTTTAATGGATTTTTGAACCTTCACGTTGACACCCAAATCAAGCAGTTCGTTAACGACCTCATTCGATGATGAAATACTCGCTTTTTGTGTTGTCGTCTGAATTGTATCATTTCTATATTCGCCGTTAATAAGTGAAAATGACAGATGGGACCCACTGACGTTTTTAGAAAAGAAATCAAAACTATAGTGCTTTGTCGTTGTGTTATTTATCGAACTATAGTTATAATAAACCGCCGTTTGATTTACATCTGATATACGCTGATTGATAGGCAGAATTGGTGTGACATACCTAAGTGCATTTGAGTCTTTATCATAAAAAAATGCATAATACGTTTCTAGATTTACTTGTTTATGGGCTTGGATAAAACGCCCAGCCGGGTTTAACTCAATCGAAAAATATTTGTCATGATTCACTGGATTCATAATTCTTGATCCAAAAATGACGTTTGAATTGATGGATTGATTGGTTGTAAAATAGTCACCGTTGATTGCAGCAATCACTTCATATCCCGGATGTTTAAGTTCAAAGTCTTTGGCAATGGTTAGTACGTCTTGATTGATAAGGTTGCCACTTGGATCAAGATAACTCCATGTTGTCGTTTGTAAACGACCGTCGTTTGTCAGAATCGATATGTTTTGAACAGATTCAATGTTCGAGTCATTCGTTACAATAGCTTTTATGTTTTTCGCTATCAGTCCATCGTTTTGATAAATGGTTTCGTCAGTGATTTGATAGCCTAACCCCTGTGCATAAATTTGAATTGGTACTAAAAATAATAACAAACAAATAATCACTAATTTTTTCATAATTAAATCCTCTTTGGTTCAATTGTAATGTTTTGTCTACCCGTTTTTGAATCAATTGCTGTCGTAATAAATCCTTGTTCGTTTGGACAACTCATTGAAACTGATGACGCTTCATTGAGTGGTGTTAAATACTGCTTGCCATCTTCGCTATAAACCAAATGACACTCATGCCATAAAGCGTTATAGACCGATGTCTTTGTAGGAATCGCTGTTTTTCCTTCATTTCTTGCTTGATCAATTGCATTGACTCGCTTATAAGTTTTTGGCATTTTTGTCCCATGCCCCATGGATTGAAACAACGGGCTTACAAAGTCAGCTGGTGTTTTTAGCAAGTATTTCTTTCTAAGATTAACCGAGTAAGGTAATGTTGATACTTCAATCACCTCAATCGTAAGTTGTAAAAAATTAGGTTTGGGACTAATTAAAGTCATCCGCAAGGTATCACCAGGTAAGTAATAGTGTTCACTAAAACTTGGGTGATATTGTGCATAAACATTTTTCATGCCATTGTGGTTTGATAACACACTCGCAGCGTAGTATCTTTGATTTGCCAAATCATAACCACCTTCATCACTAAATTGGTCAGTGATGTATCGCCAAAATGGCCGGTACACACAAGCCCCTTCAGTAATCTGATTGTTTAAGATTGCCCTTGAGAAGGCTAAGCCAACATCTGACTCATCGGTTGCGTGTCCACCCATGTAAATGGAGGAGACATCTAGGTTTTTGTGATTAAAGTCCACCATTTTGTTGTTATTAAATCCATCATCAAATCGTTTGATGAATGGTAAAGGCAGTGTCACAACCCCTGTTATGCCTAAAAAATCATGCGGTACGCTCATCACTTTATGGTACCATGCACCGCCAAAGCAGCGTTGTTTTTCTTTTTTAATGTTGCTAAAGTCAAGTTCTTTTATCATATTCGCCATCCTTAAGTTTTATTCTAATAAAAGTATAACAACTAATTATCAACTTGTCTAGACATAATAAATGGATAAAAAGAAAAAGCGATTGCTCGCTTATCCTTTGACTGCATGTTGTACAAACTTGTATTGATCAGCACGATAGTAAGATTTCACATATTCAAACGGTCTACCATTTGATAAAAACGTATTTCTAACAATCAATAACGCTGGATCGTTTGGTTTAACGTTTAGTGCGTGACTTACGACTTGACTCGTGGTAACCGCTTCAATGGATTGAATACAGTGAGAGATTTGATAGCCCAGTTCTTTTTCAATGTATTCATAAAAAGAACCCTTTAAATCTTTTTCTTCGATAGTCTTAAATAGTTTTGTTGGTATATAGAGTTGTTCAAACAAAACAGGTATATCATTCCCATAACGAACGCGTTCAATATGATACACTTCATCCTTCTTAGATAAAAACAATTTTTCAGCGATTTCAATCGGTGCCACCATTTTCTCAAACGTTAAAATTTGATTGGATACTTTTCGATTAGTCGCAGCCATTTCTTCTGTAAATGAACGGACACCGTGAATATTCTTTTCAATCTTTCGTGAAGAAATAAACGTCCCCTTGCCTTTGTGTCGATACAAGTAACCATCATTTACTAAATTGTTGAAGGCTTGTCTAACCGTCATTCTTGAGACGTTGTATTTTTCTTTTAGTTCATTTTCGGATGGGACCAAATCTCCGGTTTGTAATACACCTTCATTAATGTCCTTTTTTAAATCATTTTCAATTACCTTATAAATTGGAATTGCCATTTTATTCCTTCTTCCTTAATATTTTGATAAGTTATACTTATCCTCATTTGGTTGTTTTTATCTATTGTTTTTTAGTTTTTTACCCATTATAATGAGTATAGATTTCTGAAAGGCGGTTTTTACATGAATCATTATTTAGTATTTGATATTGGTGGTACTGAAATTAAATATGGGGTTATCACAGAGGATGCCACTTTAATATTTAAAGACAAGTTCCCGTCTAGAGGTACAACAGGCGGTAAATACATTTTAGAAGACATTTTAGAGAAAGTTGCTTTATTATCTTCTTATGAGCCAAAAGGCATAGCAATTTCTTCTGCAGGTGTGATTAATTCCTCTACAGGTGAAGTTTTGAGCGCAACCAATACCATCGTCGATTATATCGGCATGAACGTAATTTCATATTTAAAGGATCGAACTAATCTAGACGTTTCCATATTAAATGATGTCAACGCAATGGCCCTTTGTGAAACAAACGTCGGTGCTGCAAAAGATTCTAAGTTCACAATTGCCTTAACTGTTGGAACAGGCATTGGTGGTGCGATTGTCTTAAACAATCGTTTGATTGAAGGTAACGGTTATAACGCCGGTGAATTTGGACTCATGCGGTTTAATAACCAAGATTACGAACAACAAGCTGCTACTTCAATTCTTGTAAAAAATGCACAAGCTGTCTTTGGTGATACTATCAAAAATGGGATTGATGTCTTTAACCTCTATGATCAAAAAGACGAACAAGCCATCAATTTGGTAAATCAATTTTATGACAACCTTAGCGTTGGTATTGCAAACCTCACTTTTGCATTTAATCCAGAAGTAATCGTGATTGGTGGCGGTATTACCGGCAGAGATAGTTTTATTAATGAACTACAATCTCACGTTATGGCAAAACTAACCCCACATCTTCGGAAGTATACCACACTCGTTGCTGCAAAACACAAGAATGATGCTGGTATGATTGGTGCATTCTTCCATTATAAGAATCAATACATAAGATAGATTTACATTATTTATTATATAACTTATCACTTGACTTTACAAGTTAAGATGCCTTATTTTTTCATAAAATATCAATGAAATGGTCAAAGAAGATTTCTTGACCTTTTTTATTTGACTTATTAAACTTGACTAGACAATTCAATCGGTGTAAACTATAGATAGTCTATTAAATTCACAAGGGGGGGTAATTACACATGATTACTTGTATCAAAAATGTCCACATCGTCAAAGAAAACGAAATCATCTTTGGCTCCATTGAAATTGAATCCGGCAAGATAAAATCCATCATTAAAGGCGATCAAGAGAAACAAAGCGAAAGCGAATTCTTATACTTAGTGCCTGGGTTTATCGACCTACACATTCACGGCTCTAATGGCCATGACGCCATGGACCACCACAACAAAGACTCAATCAAAGAAATGGCTAAATCGTTAGTCCAAGAAGGCACCACTGCTTTTCTACCAACGACTATGACTCAAAGTGTCGAAAACATCACCAAAGCGCTAAGCAATATCAAAGCGTATCACGCATCTCAAGATAAGAGCGCCTCAAAAGTCTTAGGCGTCCACTTAGAAGGCCCATTCATCAACGTCCTAGCAGCAGGTGCCCAACCAAAAGAATGTGTGGTTTATCCAACCATCGAACAATTCGATGCCTATCAAACAGCCAGTGGAAACTTAATTAAAAAAGTCTCACTCGCACCAGAGGTCAAAAACGGTCTTGAATTAATCAAACATTTAAAACAAACCGGTGTGGTCGCATCAATCGCACACACCAAAGCACTTTATCAAACCGTCGTTGAAGCCATCGGTTGTGGGGCTACTTCATTAACCCATACCTATAACGCCATGACCCCACTTCACCACCGTGACGTTGGTGTGGTAGGTGCAGCACTTCTACACAACGAACTATCTTCTGAATTGATTTTTGATAAAATCCACGTCAGTGTAGAAGCCGCAAAAATTCTCTTAAATGCCAAAGGCGTTGATCACTTAGTACTCATTACAGACTCTATGAGAGCCAAATGGTTAGAAGAAGGCGTCAGTGAACTTGGTGGTCAAAAAGTCTATATCAAAAATAACGAAGCTCGCCTTGAGGATGGGACTCTCGCAGGTTCAATTCTAAAAATGATTGATGGCTACAAAAATTTAGTCAACGACCTTGGATTAAGCCTCGTTGAAGCCTCAAAACTGGCTTCAGTAAACCCAGCCAAAGAACTTAATGTCTTTGATCACATGGGCTCAATCGATCTTGGTAAAGAAGCCAACTTCGTCTTACTTGATCAATCACTCAACATCAGACAAACCATCATTGATGGAAATATCGTATACAAAGGATGAAACAAATGAAAATACACGTACTTAATAGTAAAGAACTCGTCAACAAAACCGTCAGTGAACACCTGATTAAATTTGTTAGAGAACACAAAACTGGCGTCCTAGGTTTAGCGACTGGTTCAACACCAATTGGCATCTATGAAGCGCTCGTTAAAGATCACAAAGAAAACAATACTGACTACAGTCAAATCAGAACCATCAATTTGGATGAATACGTCAATCTAGATCAAAACCATCCTGAATCTTATTATAGCTTTATGCACCGCAATTTATTTAACCACATCAACGTAAAACCACAGAACATCCACTTGCCAAACGGTAATGAAAAAGACCTTGAAATGGCATGTCAGTCGTATAATGACGTCTTAAAAAATAACCAACCCGACATTCAAATCTTAGGGATTGGGGCTAACGGTCACATCGGATTTAATGAACCTGGTACATCCTTTGATTCTAGTGTACACATCATTGAACTACAAGAACAAACAAGACTAGATAACGCACGCTTCTTTGACTCAATGGATGACGTACCTAAAAAAGCAATCACGATGGGCATTAAAAACATCATGGATGCCAAACGCATCATACTAATCGCCTTTGGTGAAAATAAATCAGAAGCGGTATACCAAATGGTTAAGGGCAAAGTCACTGAAAACTTACCCGCTTCTATTTTACAAAAACACAACAACGTCGAAATTTACTTAGATGAGTCCGCAGCTAGTAAATTATTTTAAGAAAAAATGTCACCTGATTTTGGTGACATTTTTTTTATTGTTTAGAACTAAGCGCGACATCAATATATTTAACAGGTAAATAAGGCTCTTTGACAATCACTTCTTCTAAGAAATCAATTTGACTAATTTGTTTGTTTATGTAACTTTCAATTTGATATTTAGCTTCTTTTACTCTTGAGATTTGAGCGTGTATTCTGGTTTGTAAAACTTCTAATCCGAATGGTTTATTTCGCTTGTGCCAAAGGTAAGTAAAACTATCGTTTACGCTGTTAATCGAGTTTTCTAATTGAGCCAAGTCGATTAGTGCTTGATTAAAGTCTTTGGTCTCAAAGTAAGCCTTTAGCAAGTTCCTTCTAAACGAAAGTTTGAGTCTAAGAAACTCCGCTAAAATACGGGTGTGTCCCAAAGGTTCAGCCGTTAACTCTTTTTCATAATTCACAAGGTTTCTTAGTGGTGTATCAAACTGAAGGTAATCATAACCAGCAAATTGGTTTAAGTAGATACCTAACAACAAATCATCCCAAAGTAAATGTACAGGTGAAAAACCAAGTTCGTTTATTTTGGATGCAACCACGTAATTCTCATAAGAATTTAACCCTATTTTTTCTAGTAGTTTTCGATCGATCTTATTACTTTTTTGTTCATTCATCAAATCAAATAGTCCAAGGTATTGTGTGTCATAGTCACAATAAGCTCCATCATCATTCCACTGGGTCAAAATCACTTCTTTAATGCCTAATTCTTTTGAAAGTTTCAAATGAATTTTTGCTGTTGCGTCTGTTTTTTTCTTATCGTAGTTCAATTTTGTCCATATCCAAGTACCTGAGGCCATAATAACTTTACGGTTCATCTTTAAATGGTTTTCTAGCATCTTTTTTACTAAGTCTTCATTACTATTGTAGTAATCCCAGTAAACCAAACTCACATTCGTCGGTATCTGATTGATTAGTTCGTCACTAAAAGTGATGTTTGGATCATAATAACTATCTGTGACTGAGGCAGTTCTAAAAAACATATCAGACCAAACACATACTTCCTTATAGCCTGCCGACACACAAATGTCATTGACCTTTTTTAGGTGATCAAGGAATATTTGTTTCGGGTTTTTATACCCGTTAATTTTGTAATATCTTCCAAAGCCATGACCAAATGTCTCATCCATCCCGATGTGAATCTTGTCCGTTTTAAAAATGGATTTCATTGTTTTAATCATCTCTTTGATTAATTCAAAGACCGCTTCGTCCTCAGCAAGTAAAATATCGGATTGATCCTTTAACTTCGTGTTAGAAAACCATCTTAGATATTGTCCCATATGACCAAGCGTTTGGATACATGGCACCAAATGAACACCAAATATCTCTGCATACTCAACAAGAACCTCGAGTTCTTCTTTTTTGTATTTTCCCCTTAAGTATCCCAATTTCGGATAGTTTATCAACTCATAAACATCTTCCATGTAAAGCCAGATTTCATTGTAGCCTAGTTGCGCTTGATTCTTGATCACTTGTTTGAAATAGTCGACCGTGAATACCGCATTTCTTGATAAATCAATCATGGTACCAAACACATCAAATGAGTGGTCTTCTAGTTTTATTCCACTTGTGATGTACTGTGAAATAAACAACAATGCACTTGGTATATCTTTATAGTAAAGCACACCATCAATCAATTTTGTTTCATTTTTTTGAATGTAATCATTAAATGGTAATTGATCAACTTTATAGCCCAATTCAACCAATGCTATTAATACGTTATTAGCCATCGTATCATCTCCCTTACCAATAAATTAACACAAGAAATCCCTAACATAAAATCAAGTTATGAAAGAATTAACCAAAAGTGTAAAAATCATTCGAATCAAATGGTTGTTTGATTATAATCTTGTATAATAAAGGTATCAATTAAAAAGGATGGTAGATGTTATGGCAAATTATGATTTATTGGTTGACTTAAATCAAGTCGATTTTAAAGTAGAGACGGAGGTTGCAATCAAGAGAGTACTTTCACCAGATGCGGATGAAGTCGTTGAATTTATTACTGCTCATTTCTCAAAAAAATGGGCATCCGAAGCTAAGGCAGCACTTTATAAACCATTTTCAAGTTGTTTTATCGCTGTAATCGATAAAAAAGTGGTTGGTTTTGCCTGTTATGACGCAACGGCCAAAGGGTTCTTTGGACCAATCGGTGTGGATGAAACCATTAGAGGTAAGAATATCGGCAAAGCACTTCTATTAAAATCGCTTGAAGGGATGAAATACGAAGGTTATCATTACGCGATTATCGGTGGTGTATCCGACCGAGTCTTTACCTTCTACAACAAATCTTGTGGGGCAATTAAAATCGAAAACAGTGCTAAAATTTATTTAAGCATGATCAGCAAGTAATTAACTCATGGAAGTCCTAATGACTTCCTTTGTTTATTTTAGTAGTAGAAAATTATCAATAACTGGCATTTTTTTTCATCTTGACCCTAACCGCTACAAGTCACTTTAAAAAAGTGGTATGATGGATGTATGGTTTTACGATTATTCACAAGGGGGTAATTACACATGATTACTTGTATCAAAAATGTCCACATCGTCAAGGAAAACGAAATCATCTTTGGCTCCATCGAAATTGAATCGGGTAAAATAAAATCCATCATTAAAGGCGATCAAGAAAAACAAAGCGAAAGCGAATTCTTATACTTAGTGCCTGGGTTTATCGACCTACACATTCACGGCTCTAATGGCCATGACGCCATGGATCACCACAACAAAGACTCAATCAAAGAAATGGCGAAATCGTTAGTCCAAGAAGGTACCACTGCTTTTCTACCAACGACTATGACTCAAAGTGTCGAAAACATCACCAAAGCGCTAAGCAATATCAAAGCGTATCACGCATCTCAAGATAAGAGCGCCTCAAAAGTCTTAGGCGTCCACTTAGAAGGCCCATTCATCAACGTCCTAGCAGCAGGTGCCCAACCAAAAGAATGTGTGGTTTATCCAACCATCGAACAATTCGATGCCTATCAAACAGCCAGTGGAAACTTAATTAAAAAAGTCTCACTCGCACCAGAGGTCAAAAACGGTCTTGAATTAATCAAACATTTAAAACAAACCGGTGTGGTCGCATCAATCGCACACACCAAAGCACTTTATCAAACCGTCGTTGAAGCCATCGGTTGTGGGGCTACTTCATTAACCCATACCTATAACGCCATGACCCCACTTCACCACCGTGACGTTGGTGTGGTAGGTGCAGCACTTCTACACAACGAACTATCTTCTGAATTGATTTTTGATAAAATCCACGTCAGTGTAGAAGCCGCAAAAATTCTCTTAAATGCCAAAGGCGTTGATCACTTAGTACTCATTACAGACTCTATGAGAGCCAAATGGTTAGAAGAAGGCGTCAGTGAACTTGGTGGCCAAAAAGTATACATCAAGAATAACGAAGCTCGCCTTGAGGATGGGACTCTCGCAGGTTCAATTCTAAAAATGATTGATGGCTACAAAAATTTAGTCAACGACCTTGGGTTAAGCCTCGTTGAAGCCTCAAAACTCGCTTCAGTAAACCCAGCCAAAGAACTTAATGTCTTTGATCACATGGGCTCAATCGATCTTGGTAAAGAAGCCAACTTCGTTTTACTTGATCAATCACTCAACATCAGACAAACCATCATTGATGGAAATATCGTATACAAAGGATGAAACAAATGAAAATACATGTACTTAATAGTAAAGAACTCGTCAACAAAACCGTCAGTGAACACCTGATTAAATTTGTTAGAGAACACAAAACTGGCGTCCTAGGTTTAGCGACTGGTTCAACACCAATTGGCATCTATGAAGCGCTCGTTAAAGATCACAAAGAAAACAATACTGACTACAGTCAAATCAGAACCATCAATTTGGATGAATACGTCAATCTAGATCAAAACCATCCTGAATCTTATTATAGCTTTATGCACCGCAATTTATTTAACCACATCAACGTAAAACCACAGAACATCCACTTGCCAAACGGTAATGAAAAAGACCTTGAAATGGCATGTCAGTCGTATAATGACGTCTTAAAAAATAACCAACCCGACATTCAAATCTTAGGGATTGGGGCTAACGGTCACATCGGATTTAATGAACCTGGTACATCCTTTGATTCTAGTGTACACATCATTGAACTACAAGAACAAACAAGACTAGATAACGCACGCTTCTTTGACTCAATGGATGACGTACCTAAAAAAGCAATCACGATGGGCATTAAAAACATCATGGATGCCAAACGCATCATACTAATCGCCTTTGGTGAAAATAAATCAGAAGCGGTATACCAAATGGTTAAGGGCAAAGTCACTGAAAACTTACCCGCTTCTATTTTACAAAAACACAACAACGTCGAAATTTACTTAGATGAGTCCGCAGCTAGTAAATTATTTTAATAACCCGCCAAAAGAACACACCCTCATGTGTTCTTTTTTTTCGAAAAAAAACTCAGCACAAATGGCTGAGTTTTTGATTAAATTTGTTTCAAGGATTCACGAATATTCCCGTTATGTTCATCCAGAATGGATCGGATTTTGTCTTTTTCTTCAATTTTTGACATGATACTAAAAATCGCGTACTTAACTGAATTGTATTTCTTTAAATGTGCATCAGCCGTTTCTAAGTCACAGCCTGTGATATCCATTACGATTGAGGTCGCACGGGACACCAATTTATCGTTTGACATTTGAACATCCACCATGAGATTCTCATAAACTTTACCGATTTTAACCATTGATGCAGTCGTAATCATGTTTAAAATCAATTTTTGAGCAGTACCTGACTTCATACGTGTCGATCCTGTTAATGGTTCAGCCCCTGTAATTGCCTCAATAGGGAACTTAGCGGTTCTAGCGATTAGTGAATTCGAGCTTGTCGTAATACAAGCCGTTACGCAACCGATTTCATTGGCGTATTCAATGCCACCAACTGCATAAGGTGTTCTACCACTTGCAGCAATCCCGATAACCACGTCTTTATTTGTCAGTTTGTGTTTCTTTAAATCCTTCATTGCCGCCTTTTTCGAATCTTCCACTTTTTCGATTGGAAAACGAAGCGCTTTGTCGCCACCGGCAATAATACCGTTAACCATGTGCTTCGATACACCAAACGTCGGTGGACACTCTGAGGCATCAAGTACACCAAGACGTCCACTAGTGCCTGCACCAATGTAGAAAAGTCTACCGCCATTTTGAAAGGCAGTTGTCACTACATCAACCACTTTCGTGATTTGATCAAGTGCTTTTTCAACCGCTACAGGTACTAATTTGTCTTCTTCGTTGATCATTTTTAGAATCTCTTTAGTCGAGACAATATCAATGTTTCTAGTGTTTTCATTTCTTTTTTCTGTGCTAATTTTTCCAATATCTACCATAATACTACCCCTTAACTAAAATCGCTTTTGCCAAATGATATGCCCCTACGACAGGCTCATTTGACGTTTCTTCGATTTTATAATTTTTGATGTGTTCATCTAAGTGCTTCTTTAATGCGTCTTTTACATATGGCGCTTCGTTCACAAATGTGCCACGAAGTGCAATTACAACTTCATTATTTTTTATAAAGTTATTGTGAGCAAGCACGATTTGCTCAGCTAATAACTTGCCTTCATTTTCCAACAACGCTTTTGCAACCAAATCCCCTTCAATTGATTGTTTTGCGATAAATCTAGAGAGTTGGGCAAGTTCGGTTTTATTTTTTTGATACACGTAGGATATTAATTGACGATGCGAAGTAATACCTATCAGTTTCATTAATCCAATAGATAATTCACTAAGCGGTCTTTCTTCTTCTGATTCTTTTATCACTCGTCTCAAGGCTTCGATCACTAAATGATATCCAGAACCTTCGTCTCCTAATAAATAGCCGTAACCACCGATAGATTTGATGCGGTTACCCTCTTTTGCAACAACAGCACTTCCGGTTCCCCCGATTGCCATGATTACACTTTGATCTGAGCTTTGACTAACCGAGTATAATCCTATCATAAGATCAGTCTCTAAATTGACAATAGCGTGAAACTTTTTTTCAAAATCACGTTCTAAGGTCGTGGTTTCTTTAATTTTGCTTGCACCTGATATCCCTAATTGAATGTAGAGTTCATAGTCGGTATCGACAATCTTATTTTGTAACTGTTCAATGGTTTTAGAAAGATTATCTGTCGCTTCTTTCTCATCAATCGAAAAGTTTGAAAACCCTTCTTTTACTCGATGAAGTTCATTACCATCAAAATCAAAGAGTACACCTAAGGTTTTGGTGCCTCCACCATCTATACCGATGATGTATTTATTTTTCACGGATTGGCAACCTCCCATCAAAGGAAAGAGCTCCTCTTAAGTATTCGATTAACACTTTAATTGAGTTTGGTGTGTATTCATAAAGACATACATAATTATCAATTTTATCTGTGTAATGAAGGTCGTATGGGTTTCTCATTGATACAACGTATAATTCGTTATCCAATTGACTTAAAGCTTCAATTGCCTTAATTTGATTGGTATAAATGTTACTGTTATATGACGAGATGACCACTTGATCATATAAATTTGCTTTCTTAACTAGACGACTAATATCTTCATCGGTTGGGTTAATCGGTAAATGCATGGTTTCAATTGATGGTAACTCATGTTTAATTTGCTTATTCATATTGTAAGTTCCATCTGTGTCATCTGCCCCAGAAGTCGCTTTTGGTAAAACACCAATAAATAATGTCGTTCCATTTTGTTGGTAGGCTTTACCCTTAACTAGTGTTGCAGCTTTTCTTACCGTTTCTAATGCAAACGCTTGATGTGTCTCATTTTCAACAATTGGCTTTATCATTTCATAAGCCACGTCGTAATATTTATCATTTAATAGTTCTTTATACTTTAAGACACGACTCACACGTTCATCTAAAACAGCCATTGGTAGTTCACCAGTAGCAACCGCTTCTTTAAAGCGTTCAAATGCTTTAAATTGGAGTGCTTCTGTATGACAGATACAAACTTGGTTCGCCCCAGCTTGAACCGCCATTAGACATGCCTCAACGGTGCCATAGTGATCTTGAACTGCTTTCATCTCCATACCGTCAGTCACAATTAACCCTTCAAATCCTAAATCTTCTCTTAAGAATGTGGTTAAACATTTTTCTGATAGCGTGGTTGGTAGTCCATTTTCCGTGAATGCTGGAAAATCAATATGTGAAGACATAATTGCATGAATGCCTTCTTTAATTGCGCGTTTGAATGGTACTAGTTCAATGGATTCTAAACGTTCAATAGGATAATCTACTTTAGGTAACGCCAAATGCGAGTCAACGTTTGTGTCTCCGTGGCCTGGAAAGTGTTTTGCTGTTGCTAAAATAGTTTCTTGTAAGCCTTTGACATAAGCAGTCCCAAAATCAGCAACTACTTCAGCGTTATCTGAATAACTTCTAACACCGATGACTGGATTTTTTGGGTTGTTGTTGACGTCTAATACAGGTGCTAAGTTCATGTTGATACCAAGTGCTTCTAACTCTTGTCCCATATAAACACCATTTAAATATGCGCGGTTAACATTGCTTGTTGCACCAATCGTCATCGCACCCGGAAAGAAAGTTGAGCCTTCAAATATTCTTGTTACCATACCACCTTCTTGGTCAATACTAATGAACATCGGAATGCCTAAATGTGTTAAGGCTTCTTTTTGAAGGTCCTGATTTAATTTGAATAATTGGTTAGGATTGATGCAATTCCTTGCAAACAAGATGACATTACCGACTTTGTAATCTCTAATTAGTTTGATGGTCCGTTCATCAACGACGTCTGATTGAACTCCAAACATAAAGAGTTGTCCGATTTTTTCTTCAATTGTTAGTTTGTCTAAATTATACTTCATAGAGGTGATACCTTTCCTTTATCTTAGTAAATGTTTTTGAGTCTTGATCAATTTTTTCAAATAATTGGTCTAGGCTGTAATGTCCATTAAAAAGGTCATCGCCTGTCAGTAAATTAAAAAATGGTAATTGGTTTTCACGCCAAGGTTTAATAAAGTCAAACTCCTTGTGTAACTCTTTAATCAAATAAACAATCGCAAACCCGGTTTTAACTGGTTTGAATGCTTTTTTATCCGTGATGTAGAGTTCAATGCCCTCACAAAGTGTGTCTTTATGTTTTGAGAATATCGGTGTAAAATGAAGTTTACGATACTTGACACCAGGTAGATTTAACGCTTCTAGTCGCTTGATTAAATTACTTGCATTTAACCAAGGCGCTCCTAATACTTCAAATGGTTTTGTTGTGCCTCTACCTTCACTTAGGTTTGTACCTTCAATTAAACAAGTTGCCATATAGCTATAGATACTCATAGGTGTTGGAATGTTGGGTGATGGCATGACAAACGGCAAACCAGTGTCCACATAATCCATACCACGTTTGTAGCCTTCCATTGGGATTACTTTAAGATTACAGTTAATCTCAAACGCTTCATTAAAATACTTAGCCAGTTCACCGACAGTTAAACCATAACGTTGAACCATTGGATAATACCCAACAAAACTTCGGTATTTTAAATCAAGAATGTTACCTTCAACTTCTAAACCACCAAGTGGATTAGGACGATCAAAGACAACAAACAATTTGTTTTCATCCTTAGCTGCCTGCATACTGTAAGCCATGGTGTAGATAAACGTATAAAAACGTGCCCCAACGTCTTGAATGTCATAGGCTAATACGTCAATGTCTGCTAACATTTCTTTGGTCGGTTTTCTGGTTTCACCATAAAGAGAATAAACCATAGAACCTGTCTTCTCATCCACGTATGGATCAAGTTTCACCCCTGCTTGTAAATCCCCTCTAACCCCATGTTCAGGTGAGAACAAACTAACTAAGTTTGTTTTTTCTTGGAGTACTTCAATCGTGGTTTTAAAATTTTGACAAACCCCCGTTGGGTTTGTAATTAATCCCACGCGTTTATTTTTAAATAGTTCTAAATAGTCATCAATACGTTCGATGCCAACTTTAATCATTTTTTTTACCTAGCCTTTCAAGATAATCAGTAACTTCATTGGTAATCATTACTGCAATAAGTAGCCAAAGTGATACTCCGGCAAAAACAAATATTAAAGATGTGATTGATGAAAATAAAAGTAAGAATGGCACAAGGGTAGAAATAATTAATAACATGGTTCTTATCACAAATTTTCCTGAGACAAAAAATGCCAATTTAATCATTAAACGAAACTTCATTGTTGGATAGACCATCGATACCGGAAACAAATACAAGTACACAATGTACGCGCCTACTAAAAATGATATCGTCACATAATACCCTAAGTGATAAAATAACCCAGCCCCTTGATTTAGGGTCTCAACGTAATAAGTTACGTTAAGATACCCTAAGACAAGGAACAAAGTCATTAATAAACCTAACATCAATCTGGTTTTAAAATATTCTTTAAAATAGGTAAAGAAGCCTGAAAATAGCTTTGTGTTCTTCTTATTAATGTAATCATGAAACAATCGATACCCACTGCTAAACGAATTAAACATCGTTACTAGTGGAATCGAAAATAAGATCACAAGAAAGTTGATCACTACAATTCGAATGATCCAATCCGCTATTTGATTTAATTTTTGAACCAAAGGATTATCAAACTTCATTATTATCACCTATTAACCGACGATACCGGTTCTTTCAATTGATTCAACGAACAAGCGTTGAACGAATAAATACATAATTAATAGTGGTAACATCATCAATAACGCACTAACGTTAGAGATTAATGCCAAGAACAATGGATTTTCCCATACGTCTTGTCCGACTAAATCAAGCATCCCCTCATAAAAGAGTTGTGCTTTCATGTTTTCTGCTGCGTTAATTAAACGCATCGTTAAAATCGGGAACTTTTCAGTTGAAACTTCAAATATTTTGACATAGTAAGCGTCATTCCAAGCCCAAACAAAACTAAATAGACCCACCGTTACCATCGCACCACGTGCGTTAGGTAACATGACACTAAAGAATGTTCTAAAGACCCCTGCCCCATCAATTTGAGCCGATTCTTCTAATTCTTTAGGTAAGCCAGCAAAGAATTGTCTAAAGATGAAGATGAAAATCCCAGAACGAATCCCCATGCCTAATAGATTCATTAACACGATTGCCCAAGGTGTCCCAATTAAATTTAAATTTCTAAAATATAAATATTGAGATAGTGACAACGCTTGTGGCGGAATCACAATGGTCAAAATGACCAGAATGAATAGAATATTTGAGAACTTTGTTTTGAGTCTTGAAAATGAATAACCCGCAAGCGATGTCGCAAATATTTGTAATAACATCGAAACCACGCTTAGGAAGGCCGTATTGAGCGCTGCGTCTTTGTAATCTAGAACACCAATAGCGAGTTTGATATTAAGTGTTGACCAAATCTCAGGAATCCAAATAACTGCTGGGTTATTAACATCTTGAGGTGCTCTTAAGGCTTGTAAGATTTGCTGGATGGTTGGAAACAATATGACAAAGCTTAATCCAATTAAGAAGGCATATCTAAAGAATGACGAACTGAATGCTTGAAAAACTCTTTTTCTTTTCGCGTTCTTTTTTGGATCTTTTAAGAAAGATTCCACACGTTGTAATTGTTCTTCATAACGTTCTTTTGCTTTTGAAACCAGTTCGTTAGTTTTCATAATGTGAGCCTCCAATCTTAAAGAATTTTGCCAGACTGAATACCACAATTAAAATCAGCAAGACGGATAAAACATAAACCCATGACATCGCAGAGGCCAGACCCCATTGTTGTCTACTTAACTCATCTGAGATTATACCTGAGACAGATGAAGTAAGGAATGTGTCAACGAGCGCATAAACGACCACGGTTAAGATATGTGATGATACGTTTGGTAATGTTATCAACCAAAACATTTCATACGAGGTTGCCCCTTCAATACGTGCAGCTTCATACAAGTGTTTTGGTACAGATTGAATACTTGCTAAAAATAGTAAGATAGGTACACCAGCAAGCGCCAAGATGTCGTAAATACGGCCAATTAATCCAACCACAAAAGCGACGATTGCTTGATTTAGACCCGTTTGTACTAAATAATACTCGAGGTCGAATATTTGCCCAATACCTTGTTCTTCTAAAAGCTGTGTTAATACATCACCACCACCAAGTGCTGTTGCAATTGCTGCCGAGTTTAGAATCACAGGTATAAAGAAGATAGCACGTATGACGGCACGTCCTTTAAACTCTGCATTTAACATAACTGCAATAAATAAACTGAAGATTAGTAATACCGGTAAATTAATTGCCGCATCACCCATTGTTGTCAGTAGTTCAACCTTAAATGATGATAAGGTTGTCACGTGTTCATTAAATGCGTAAATGTAGTTATCAAAACCAACAAATTTTGTAAGTAATGCACCAGCTTTTGGCGTTAGTTCAAAGAAACTATAATAAAGTGATTGAATCAGTGGAAATCCAAATAGGAAAATGATCCCTAATAACCAAGGTAGTAAGAATACAACGCCCCAAAATAGTTTTTGTTTTTTGTAACTTGATAGTGGCTTTGTTGACTTAAGTTTGATTGTATTTTCTTTTTCCATACTAAGCCCCCTGTACCACAAAATAATCCATTGAACTAATCGTCTTACCTTGATAAACAATTGGCGACAAGTTGTAATTTAATACAATCGTTAATCCGCTAGAATACGTTACTTTGTAGACGTTGTTGATAACTCTTTCGTGATTAATTAAATACCCCTTATGTATCCCTAGACGATTCAATTCTTCGGTTTGTTCTTTTATATCTTCTACCCAGTTTACATAGTGTGTTGACATGTAATTATTGTATTCAGTATTGATCAGTTCTTTTGAATCATCGTAAGATAACGTGTATTTCAAGTTAGAACCTGTTTCAATCACTTTTAAGAAATTATAGTCAATACTACGATCTGAAGATAAGTTAATTGATGTTGATGAGTAATCCACTAAACCTGATAATACTAATTGAAGCAATGGAATTTGATCATCAATAATTGAGTATAGTGTTGTTTCAGTTGGTAAGTCAGTGATGTAAGACGCATATGGCATCGCAAATCCAAGTGGATTTGATAACATCACTTCTTTATCGATTTGTTTTAGTAACTGTTCTTGTAAATAAATGGCTTGTTCTTTATAAACCACATTTGCCTTATCGTAACTACCTGCGAGTTTTGAACCAATCGTCGCCATATGAATTTGATCATAATCAAAATCTTTTTCAAGTTTATTATAAATGGCTTGATAATAAAGTGGATTGATCACAAAATCATTTGCTGAGTGTTCATAAGTCGTCTCTGTATACGGTAATCTTGAAGGATAATGATAATTAAACGCGAAAGCTTGCTTCCCGTTTAATCGACTTGCTGTATAAGCGTATTGATCAAAGAAACGGTTGTATTTGCTTGCTGTCATTAAATTGACTGAGGCAAACACATCAATGTCTTTTTGTCCAAGTGACTTGACTAGTTGATCAAATCCTTTTTTCCCGCCAAGCACTTTTTCAATGTCAAATGACGCTTCAATGTCGTTACTTAGCCCACCATTAGCAAGGCCAGCATATAATACATTTAGATCATTGATGCCTTCATCTTCAAGGTTTTCTATAATCTTCTTAGCCTGTTTAAATGTCGTTAAACTGCGCGTTGTGTTATAAGGAACGCCTAAGAAGAATTCTTTTTTATCATAAGCACCAAGCATTTCTGTACTTACAACAGTGTTTCTTGTTGTATCGGTTACTTTCATACCAAGTTCTTCTCTTAGATAGTTTCTATAACTGTTTGCAACCCCAACGTATGTGTTGTCACTGCCGGTTAAAAACTCATATGAGACGGTAAAATCCGTATCGACAATCGATTTTGTCCATAACGTAATCCCGTAGGATGAGAAGCCACTGCCTAAGGTAATCGCCTCTGATTCTCTTAATGAAAATGAAACATAAGCGTTATTGTAGGAATCAATACGACCTGAAACATCGGCGTTAATCCAAGCCATTGTGTCACCTTCTGTAATGATTGCAGCAAACCCACCATTTTCTTTTACCATCCCATAAACTGGTATTGTAATATCTTGTTGTTGTTCACGCATCTTATATGGAAGTAAAGCTAAATCTTGACCATAAAGGCGTTTACGGTATGGGTTTTGATAGTATTTACCATTGTTAAATTCAATGATTGCACCTGACCCATCAGGTAAGACAATGTAGCCTTCGGTTTCTTTGTCATCGATGTGTGAGATTGCTGTACCAAAAAGTGGGTATAATGCAATATTCGCAATCTTAACATCCCCAGTTTCTTTGATTGAATCTTTGATAATCGACGTATTAATGCCTTTTTCAGTCAAAAGTACTTGGATTGCAAGTTCAAAGACGATTTTTTCGTATTCTTTGGTATAGCCATACGCTTTATTCTCTTCGATTGTTTGTTCGAGAGTATAACCTAACTCATTATAGAATATTTGGTATAAGCGGTCTCTAACAATACCACTCATTGATTCGTATGCTTTGATTTCATAAGCGTTTTTTTCTTCATCAAAGCCTGTGTAAGCTAAGCTCTCTAAAATTCGACGCTTTTCTAAGCCTTCAAACACATCTTTATCGATGTACTTAGGAAAGAATAAATAATCGATGTCCAGGTTTTCAATTCGATAAAGCACTTGAAACCCACCATCAATGTAATTGATTGAATAAGTTCTAAGCCCATCTTTCGTAATCGCATTACCTGGGTGTGCAATACTCGTTGTGTAATTATTGATGGTTGCAGATGAACCATTCTTGTTTACATATGTCAATTCTAAGGTTGACTTTTGCTTTTCAATTGCTGTGTTTGTAATTGGCTTAGATGGATCTGTTTCCCAAGGATCTTTTTCGGTTGGGTTTGACTGCCATACCTCACCACTACGTTTATCTTCTACCTTGAAATAAGATGTTGTCTCATCAAGATATAAGTTAAATAAATCATTTGAAGCGACTAGTTTATTGTTGTCATTTAATGTTTCCGCATCAACAAAATCTGTTCGTTCAAATTCAATTGTTTGATTTGTTTTTAACGCACTTGCGCTTAATCTAAACCCAAAGAAATACAAGGATAGTAAGCCTAATGCAATTAAAATAATCGCACTTCTTCTGATTAATTTCATATGCATCCTCCTAGTACCTTAACGATATTTCTTCATATATGGACGCAACAAAACTGATAAATTGTTGAATCAAATCAAAGAATAATAATCCTAAAAACATCATCACAATCATTGAGACAAAGGTTGCGGAAAACGCACCAATGGTCTTAGCTAAACCATAATTATGGATGTTCAACATCCCCATAAACAGCATCCACCCAGTCGAAATATAGGCAATGCCCATCGCTAGATTATAAAACGCCATTTCTTCAAGGGTTAAATAGTTCGAAATAAATACCGCTGGAAATCCAATAATTACCAGTGGAAATAGTGCATACCCGGTGACCATAAAGATTTCTTTAAAATTACCTTTACCACTCATTAGTGTGGTCACTGACCAGTTACCAATTGTAAATAAACCAATGAGTAATGCCACTGAGAAGACTTCTTCCAAGCTATTTAATAAGAGTGGGTTACGTTCGTTAATTAAGAACCCTTCGTATTGATAAGTGTATATACGTAAAAACGCATAAAGTATCATTAAACTAATGGCTACACTCATCTTTGCTTTTTTATATCGTTTAAAATCGTCAAACCCATCAAATGGATGGAATAACAAATAACCAGGGAAACTCAAATAGTTGAATCTGAGGTTTGCTAACTTAGTCTTCATATAAAACTGAGCCTCCTTTTTTAATTGTCTTTCTTACCTTAAGGAAAATTAATCCACCCGTTAGTAAGACCACACCACTCATAATCAAGGTGAAGTTGTCTCTAATAATCTCATTTCGATATTCTTTAAACGCTTTTGAATAGTAATACGTATCATGGCCGAGTTTAAAATAGTCCATTGCTTCTTTAAATTCGCCTTCTCTTAATAAGTATTTACCAATTCCGTTATAAGCAATTTCATAGTTTGTATTTAACACTAAGACGTCTTTCCAAATGGCTGCAGCTTCATCAAATTTACCTTGGTCATGAAAACCAATCGCTTGGTTAACTGCGAGTCCAAAATCGGTTAAGCGGTAGACAATTACGGTACGACTCTTTCTATCTAAAACAAGCAAGTCATCCCCTAAATAGCCAATTGCCACACCTTCAGAAAACTTATCACTCTGTTGGCCTTCATCGCCATTAATGTATAATAAGTTCCCTTCTTGATCATAAGTAAATAGTCTTGAACGCTTTTGATCTAAAACAGTATAAATACCATGCTTTGTATAGGCAATATCTGTTAATAATGAAGGTCCTGTGATCACGTAGTTGTTGTTGCCTTCAATGTACTGAACATCTCCCATTGGTGGGTGATAACCATTACGTTTGATGACGTCAACCCCTTTAGGGTTAATCAATTGAATCGTATTTTTTGCATTGTTTTCGGTTGGTCTTGAGGTCGCATAGATGAAGCCTCTTTCATTAATTGAGACGTTCGTATACTCTGTTGGTAAGAATAACTTTAACTTCGCTAATTGTGCTTCAGTCATTAGACTTCTTCTAAATATTTCAAACGGGGTCAATGATACTGGGTTTACCCCTGTGAATCGGTTAAAGTCACCATTTGATCCAAGTTCGATAATACCTTCATAGACGTTTCTTGCAACAACATACATACGTTCAGTCACATCAACAGTCACTTTTCTTGGTTCAAATGCAATCTCATCAAATGTTTTATCATCAACGGTATCAAATACCTCAAGCACTTCAAATTGGTGATTAAGTTTTAGAATACGGTAGTTACCCGTATCGGCGATATAAATCGCACTTTGTGTCACTTCAAGTCCACTTGCGCCTTTGAGTTTCGTACTAGTTTCTTCAAATGTTGCCTCTTGTTTGTCGAGATAAGACGTGCTGTAATTAAACTCACTATATTCTGCTAATTTATTAAACGATTGGTCAATCAATAGAATTTTGTTTTCGACAGAATCAATCATATAAATTGTATCTTCAAAAACAACCAAATCCTCAGGTGATGAAAGCTTTGAGCCAAGCGTCTGTGCATTAAAGTAAGTCGCGTAAGTCATCCCTGGTGCAGAATGAATAACTTCACCATAATAAGAATAATTATAATTCACTGTACTAATTTGAATGGGTAGAGAGAACAGCAATGAGAATAAAATCCATAATTTCATAAATGTTCCCCCTTCTTATTTCATACCCGAGTGACTAAATGTCTCAACAATACGTGATTGCGATAACATAAAGAATGTCACTGGTACGATCATCATTACAAACGCAACTGCAGCAATCGTACCGGCACGTTCAATCGAGCCTTGTGCGATTTGTCTTAATGCGTATGAAACTGGTTTTAATTCCTCAGAAAAGATAAACGAACCCCCATCGGTTGTCCACAAACGTTGGAACAGTAAGATTACTAGTGTTAACCAAGCCGGTTTCACTAAAGGCATTACAATTTGCCAAAAAATACGGTACTCAGATGCTCCATCGATTTTTGCTGATTCGATTAAGTCATCTGGAATTTGTGTCATAAACTGTTTCATCAAGTAAAGCCCTAAGCTCGATGCGATGGCTGGTAGAATAATTGCCCAGTGCGTATCAATTAAACCAATACTTGAGATAATAATATAGTTTGGCGTTGCTGTTACGTGTGGTGAAAACATCAGCGAGTAAACAACCAGTGAAAAGAAAATGGTTTTTCCTGGAAATTTATACTTCGCTAGTGGGTAGGCAGCCATTGATGCGATAATCACGTGTCCGACAGTCCCCATCAACGTAATAAATATGGTGTTAAAGAAATACCTTGTAAATGGCACCCAAGAGTTTTCCATTAACTCAGATAAATCTCTAAAGTTATCAAACGTTAGATTTCTAGGCAACAATGTTGGTGGAAAACGGAATAATTCATCTAGTGGTTTAAAGGCATTCGATGCCGTCATAATCAGTGGGTAAGCACTAAAGACACCAAATACTAAAAGTAAGGCCATTAAAAAGATGTCACCACCAAGGGAGCGATTAAGTTTTCGATTCGTTTTGATTTTGAATTTTTTCACAATCTTAATCCCCCAACTTTCTTAAGAAGCTTCTTACAATTAAGTTAGCCCCCATCATGATTAAGAACAGTACGGTTGCAATTGCTGAGGCATAACCTAAGTCAAAGCGCGTTGAACCATAGTCTATTAAATGTGTCACGATCGTGTGACCCGCGTATTGAACGGATGGAAACCCAACCAATTGCATTGAAACCTCTGCAATTGCCAAGGAGGTAGTGATTTGCATCACCGCACCAAAAAGTAATTGTGGTTTCATTGAAGGTAGTGTAATATACCAAAGTTCTTGCCAGCGGTTTCGAATCCCATCAATTGCACCTGCTTCAAACAGTGTCTTATCGACACCTTGAAGACCAGCGATGAATGATAGAAAACTCACACCTAAGCTTAGCCATAATTGAACAATAATAATGACTAACAAAATATAATCCGGGTCTTTTAACCATAAGACTGGGTTGTCAATAAAGCCAAAACGGATTAAAAATGAGTTTGCGTAACCATGAACGTCACCACTAAAGATAATGAGCCACATTAAGTATGCATTACCAGAAATTGACGGTGCGTAGAAGATGAGCGTCATAAACGCTCTCATCTTCGGTTTTAATTCGTTAATTAACCATGCAAACACGAAGGCCATTAAATAACTGACTGGTCCGGTAATGACGGCTAAAATTAGCGTATTTTTAATTGCGATGATGAACTCATCATCACTTAATAATAACTTCATATAGTTTTCAAGACCTATGAAACGAGGTGGTTCTAGGAGGTTGAAGTATGTGAAGCTGATCCCAAGTGACATAAACACAGGGATGACGGTAAATGTAAAAAACAACAAGGCATAAGGTGCCATCATAATATAGAGGTGTTTGTGTTTTTTAATTTCGTCGATTTTCATCTTTCTTAGTGCTTTTTTACTTGTGATATCGATTGATGTTGATTGCACACTATTCCTCCTTCTAGTCTAAACCAAACTCACTACGTTTTTTCTCAATTTCAGCATTGATTTTTTGAACGTAATCGTAGATGGTTTCACGTGGGTTTGAAGCGTCATTAATGACTAAACGTAGCGCGTTGTCTAAATGACGACCGGTCATATAGCCACCTGGAACTTCAGGAATACCCCTGACCCAATCCCAAGCTTCTTCTAATTTTTCGTATTCTTTTACAGTCCATGGCAATTGATTCATTGCTTCGATATTTGCCGTTGGATATCTTGCAGCACTACCTAAAATACCTTCCATTTCACGACCAAAACGTACTTGTGTTTCTGTCTTAGTCCACCAATCAAGGTATTGCCATGCTTCAGCTTTTTTACTTGATTGTTCTGTAATCATGATGCCAGTACCAGTTGAGATGGTTTCTCTTCTGACTTGTTGATTACCCTCATCATCTGTATAAATCGTACCTGGTATTGGAACAAAGTCCCACTTCCCCTTAATTTCAGGAGCGAAGACACTTAGTGTATTGTAAGTATTGTAGTAGGTAATCCCAATCGGCATTTGCCCACTTCTAAAACGGTTAACAAAGTTTGCTTCTACAGGAAATGAATAGTCCGTATAAAACTGTGTCCAGCGTTCAAACACTTGAGGACCCATACCTTCATTAAAACCAGATTCACTATTGTTATTAATGTAGAATGACCCATCGTTTTGATAGAACATTGATGAGAACACTGGGTTTGCAGGTAGATTCGCAACTGCGCCTGTCGTTGTTGGTACTGGTAAGAAAAATTCCAAGTTATGTTTTTGTAAGTCCGGAATTAAACTAATCACGTCATCCCATGTATCAGGCACGCCAAGTCCAAGTTCTTCAAAAATGTCTGTTCTGTAGAACATCATTAAGAATATTTGTTGTTCTGGCAGCGCGTATACACCATCATTGTACTGATAAGGTACCATCGCACTTGCCTTAAAGCGACTTGCTACTTCTTCGTAGTTTGCAAACTGCGTTAAATCAGCTGCAGCTTTTCTCATCGCATAGTTTACTGGTGTGCTGTGGTCAATCCCCATTGCTAGGTCTGGTCCTACACCAGCTAAGGTTGCTGGAAGTAACACGGCAGAATTAACTAATTTTAAATCAACTTGAACACCAGTTTGTGGTGTAAAAGTTTCGTCAATCAGTTTTCTTAAAATGTTTGCCTGATCTTTACCAATTGATAACCAAACTTCAATGGTTTCAGTTGATTCTGTGGTTGTTTTACCAACCGCAGCGTAATTTGTAGTAAATGAGGCGATAAATGATTTAAATGAATAAACAAAACTCTCAATCATACTTGCTTTCGCTTTTGGTAATTTAGAATCCCCGTTATGCAAGACAAAGTAATCTATTTCAAGTGGTTGAGCATCTAGTAATGTAATAAGCGTACCCAAGGATGAGATGTTCGAGTTATACGACGTTAAGTTTTTATGAATTTCCCTTGGCTTTTTAATGAAGTCGTCAAGTTGTAATAACATGGTATCCAGGATACCTGTTTTTTCACTCTTTGAACCCGCGACTTGAATTAAACCTTTACGGACTGATCTTAGTGTGTCACGTTCAGATATGAAACGCTCTACCATATGATCAATACGTTCAGTCAATTGATAATCACGGTATGGGTCTGGCTCTGGACCAGTATAAACAAGGATCTCACGATATAATTTATTCAAATTTGAAATTGAATTTTGAATTTGATCGATTAAAACACCATATTGGCCTAGTGACACCTCAAGCATTAACTCATGTGTACCCTCTTCAAGGTAGAACATAAATGCTTCATTTTTTGTGCCTAGTGTTTGAATGCGCCAGTCATTAGAATGTTGAAATTCATAATTACGCATTTCTTCAAATGGAATTTCTCCATCGATATAAATATTTCTACCCACACTCATTCCGGTAGCGAGCTTTTGTTTAACTCTCATCGAGATTTCATATAGCCCTGATTCTTCTACGTCAAATTCCCAAACAATCTTATCACCAGCCACACGCCAGTTGTTACCACCGATGGTGTTGAGTTTGATTAATGAGGCGTGTGAAGGTCTTGTTAATACCGACGTACGGTCATTGAGCGGATATAGCGTTGGTGAGGTTGTAAACAACGGACGCTCCGCTTCTATGATTTCAATTTTGCTTGAGCTTTCTTGATAGTTATTACTTTCATAAATTGCTTTGATTTCTTCATATGTGTTTAGTGGTTTAATTACCTCTAATCTAACCTCTGCAATCACCATTGTCTCTCTTAGGGATTCAAAGGTAACGGTATTTAACCCTTGTTCAAAATAGATTTCATAAGGTTCGGTGACATAGCCCACTGGATCGGTTAACTTGGTTTCAATCCATCTTGGCAATTCCACTTGAGATGGTCTAATATCATTGCCATAAATGTCTTGCTTGATTGACTCACTAGCTCCCCAAAGACGGTGGAAAACCAAATTTTCTAACCCAGGAAATAATATTTCATCGTTCACATAAACCGTGCGTTCAATATTAGAACTCTTACCTTCGTATGGATAATACGTTAAACCAACGTGGTAAAAACCCGCTTCAGTAACATCAAACTCGTAAGTCACTGAACCAGATTCTTCAGTTAAGAGGACATTGTTTAACCCTTGGTAAAGCCCAAGTATTTGATGTTCTCCTTCCAACGTTTTATAATTATCACCACTTAATACAATATTGCCAGTTTGTGGGTAAACGGCATCGTATAATTCTTTGTACTTATAATACGAGGACGAACTCGTATAATCATCTAGATTAATTTGTTGCTTATCACTGACATTGTAACTCAAGTGGTTTTCTCTATTTGACAAAATAGCGAAATCAACCACAGCGTATACTAAGAGTAAAAAGACAGCCGATAAGGTTATAATTAATACTTTTTTCACAAAAACACCCCTTTATATTTGATAGTCCCCCTTAAATAATTAAAGTAAGGGGGACTGTTATTAGACTAAGCTTATGAATTTAAATAAGTATTTAATGCGTTATCATACGCTTGCTTGATGCTATCTACAACCGTTCTTGCATTACCTTCTTTAATAGCGACGTTGATATTTCTTCTCCAACCGCTTTCACCGTATGCCCCAATGCCCACAGCGTTAATCAATTCAAGGTAAGTTTTATCATAAATTTCTAAGTAAGCAGAAACGTATAGCGGATCGTCAAATTTAGTCATTAACGATAATTCAAACTCTTCTTTTAATTCAGCTTCTGTACGCCATAATTGAAGTTCGTTAAACACTTCAAATACAAGCGCTTCTCTTTCAGCAGTCATACCACTTGCAACGTGAAATAAAGCAACACCTGAAACTGGTGAAGCATATTCGCCTTCAAAAGCGTCCGCTTTTGGATAAGGTACAAATCCTAATTCAAATGGAAGTCCACCCCAACGGTTATCTGCCGTAACAAACCATAAACTACCTGGGTGCATAACGACTTTACCTGCTTGCCATTCTGGTGAACCAGCGTCATAGGCAGGGGTTTGTTCAAATACACCTTTTGTGTATAAATTATGAAGGAAATCATATGTTTGTAACGCAGGGTTTTGAGCAAAAGCCACACGTTTTGTTGTTGCATTGATTAATGACCCACCATTAAGAGGAATCATCGACTCTGCATAAGCGGATAATTGACCACCTAGTGCGTATGAACCATCACCTTGTGCGTTCATTAACGTTTGAACTTGCGTTGCCCATTGTTCAAAACGTGACCAAGTCCATTCACCATCAAGGAATAGTTGAGATGGGTTAGCAACACCTAAGCTTTTTACTAAAGCGGCATTGAAATATAGACCCACGTCAACCGTTAAATTGCCTTCAGAAAAACCATAAGTTTGACCTTGGAAGGAACCTATTTCACGGTAACTAGAATGAATACGACTACCTGTTGTATCCAAATAGTTGTCAATTGGCGCAATTGCTTCTGCTTTTGCTAATTGTTGAATCCAGTCAGAAGTTGACCAATAAATGTCTGCTAATGGTTTACCAGAAATAGATGCGTTGATGATTGCTTGAACGCGGTCTGGACCCCAAGGTGCATTCGCAGGGTATGCAATGTAATCGATGTCGACGTTATACTTTGCTTCAACGGCTTTTTGAATATCTTGTCTTTCTTTTGCATTTTTACCTGAGTAAGTTTCATGGAAAGGGTCAATTTCATAAGGTGCCCCATGCATAATTGTTATCTTTTGTGCAGTTACCGCAGTACCTGTGACAGTCACTGTACGTTTAACTTCAACTTTTTTTCCGTCACTTCCAGTAACCGAATAAACAAGTTCATACTTAGCCGGTGTGTTCGTATTAACACTACCTGTAATTTTAATATCAGCTGTGATATCTTTATCCCCTGAATCGGTCGCAGTAACGCCCGCCTTAGGATCAAATGTATCACCAACAGTAATTGTTACGTTCGTTGCGCCTTCAATCTTTGCAGACGCTGCAGCCGGTTTCTTATCGCCACCACAGGCCGCAAGGCTAACTAATGAAACAGTAAGTAGTAAAACTAAAAATACTTTCTTCATTCTTAACTCCCTCTCTTTATTTAAAAAGTTTTTATGCTAGATACTTACGTATGTAAGCATTTTTACACTATCATTATACTATGTTTTAATGTGCTTTTATCTATCAATGTGTGGATTTTCGCATTCGAAAAATTATTTTCACAGATCGTTTTTTTATCAATATCTCTTCAAAGAAGAGAAAGTTCCCAAAATGGGAACTTTCCAATTAATTTAAACTATTTAATTATGGTCTTTTCTTTAGTACAAAGAATGCCGCACCAAATGCTAAACCAGCTGATACTAATGAAACAACGATTGTTACAACTAAGCTAGTTCCAACAGCGTCTTCTTGAGCTTCAATTAGATCTTTAATTTGTTGTTCAGTTAATGTATTGTCGCCAACGTAATCTTTTAGATCATCCATTGCGTCTTCGACTTTTTCATCAACTTTGCCTTCAGTAATTTCTTTAGCAACCACAGTTACTTGGAATGAAACAGTTGCTGAGTTTCCTGCACTATCTTCACCAGTTACAACAACATTGTAAGTACCAGGTGTTGACAATGACATTCCATCATTATTAGTTACGAATAATGCGATGTCATTTCTAGAATCAAAATTATCGATTGCAACAACGTTTGCAAGAATTGCATCATTCACTGAAGCGTATGAACCTTCAACAACGGTGTATTTGTTATCAACAGCAACTAATGTTGGAGGTGTAAGATCATCTATTGTTAGTACATATGAAGCTGATTTAACAATGTCAATATCAAAGTCTGGAATACCAGCTTCAAATTCTGTTCTTGTAACAGTATCACCAAAAACTAATGTTTTAGCTGCATTATATTCAGCGGTTTTATTAACACCAATGATTGCCACAAAGCCACCTTCTTGAAGTGTAATCCCTGATAGCCATGCATCAAACATGTTTTGAGCATTCGCTGGAGTATTTTTACCATTTTCATCTTCAAGATCCCATGTACGTCTATCGATTGTTCTGATAACCTTACCGTCACCACCAACTTCAATTAGAACACCAGCACTACTCCATCCAAATGTTGAAGTTTTTAGATTTGTAACATCTGTAAACATAGAAATATCATTTGCTACTGACGCTAACTTCTCATTAGTTTTAGTGATATTATAAGCATTACCACCAAAAATCACTTGTGCAAGTTTATCTGGAGTTCCAGGAATATTCACATGGTAAGTAAAGTCTAAGTTAATTGTGTAAGTACCAGCTTTAGGGCTATAGAAGTTAAAACCTCTTGGTGTTGAAATATTAATTGTATTTGTAATATCCAAACCATAACCATTGTCAGCTGTGATACCTTCTAATAAGTCAACGTAAACACCTTCATCAGAGAAACGATCTTGTACACCAACAAATTTAGGAGGCATAACACCAACCACGATATCTGCTGTGTAAGTTGTTTCTTGATTTTCAGGATTTGTTACCTTGAAAGTTGCTGTATAAGCCGCACCAAACACAGATGAGTCGACTTTAGTCACAGGAGCACTCGCTATATATTTGTCTTCAACTGCGTCATAAGTAAAGTCGATTGTTTCTAAAACAACACCATCTTGAGCAATCTCAACAGAATAATCTAATTTTTCAGTTTCATTGATAAACAAACCATCTTCATCATTCATTTTGATCCATGAAGCAGTAACACTTGTCGGTAAGTCAAAACTTGCGTTGTAGTCAACAACGATGTTTGTACCCGGAGTTGAAGCATCATCATCAAGTGTTGTAATGCCTTCAAATATTGCTGGTTGAACATCATAAATTAATTCAAGTGGTAAAGTATTATCTGAAACCATCGATTGAGGCATTGACTTGATAAGTCCTAGAGGTTTTATATTCCCTCCTCGGTCTCTCGCACCAAAACTAAAAACAGAGTGACCCGCAGGTATAGTAACGTTCGTTGGGTTTCCATCGATAATATCAGACCACTTTTCAGGATCCAATTCAACGGATGTGTCAACGCCTAATTTAGTAAATGAGGCAAACTTAAGTTCCTCAATAACATAACCTCTTGCAGCTTCACTATCCATTAAAATGCGGATATTGGATAGCTTCATATTTTCCGGTTTTGTCTCAGCAGCATTATAAGTAACTTCTTCTGCTGTAGTCGCAAGACGAAAATCTGGTGTTTCAGCAGTTCCCTCATTGACGATTAAGTAAGTATGTACAGCGTCTTCAAATAAATATAGTTTACCGTTTTCATCAAAATAACTATAGATTAAATGAGAGACACCAGCAGTTAAGTCAGCTCTATTGTTTTGACTCGATAAAACATAAGCTTCTTCCCTATCGTTGATAATAAAAGATGCAAATGCACTGTAACTCATCGCAGTAATTTCTAAAGCTGAATAAACACCATCGTTATTATCATCTTCAAAATCTTTTGTAAATCGTACAGAACCTCTGGTGAGGTTATATCGATAACCATTGTAAATTGCATCGAAGAACGAATCGCCAACTTTCGTTTCTGTACATTCACTTGTTGCTAATAAACAAGCTTCTTGATCGTATGGGTATAGATCAATTAATTCTTCACTCTCAGCAGCGCTATAACGCCCTGGAGCTAGCACTAGGCTTAATCCTAGTAATAAAAACATGACTAACTTTTTCTTTTTCCTCCTAAATGTTGAATCTTCAACTTCATTCTATGTAATATTGAAAGCGCTGTCAATGCAATTTTGGTTTTTATCACACAAAGTGCGCATTCTTACAACTTTTGAATGTTTTTTTCAATACCGTGAAACTTTTTTGAAAATACTAATGAACTGTACCTGGTAAATAAGTGTAGAATGTTCTAGATTGATTCGTACTTCCGTTTGAAACCGTCACCGTATAACTTACACTTAATCCACGATCAGGCATATTAATAACTCTGCCGCTGTGATCAACGTAATCGGTGTCGTGTGATTCGAATGAAATGCTATAGTCACTGAAATTCTTTTCGATTAAATATTCATAGTAAGCAAGTGCTTCGAACAGTGGAATTAGCCCACCACGGATAAGCGACTGTGGACAAACCTTACCTGAGAAGTCTTGATGGTATCTCATGTGAGCGAGTGGTAATCCATAACTTACAAGTTTTTCTGCTGCAAATTTAGCTGTTCGTTGCCAAACGCGGTAGTTATCGCCATCTTGAGCAACTGAGGTTTCGATACCAATCCCATTACGGTTTCCTCCGCCAAGATATATACCGTTTTTTCCAGGTGTACTTCCGCCATCACCAGCATGAAAAGCTACTTCGTCGTCAGGTATGTGCTGATATACCGTCTTATCATCCATTGTATAATGCCACGAAGGGTCATTTGAACTTCCTGTGAATGATGAATCCCACAGGTATTTCGCATGCGAAAATGCTCCTCCACCAGGATTTGTGTTTGCTGTTTCATGAATTACTACCCAATGAATATTTTGATCGTTGTACCTTAACTCTTCACTTAATTCCGTCTTTTTGAAACCCGGACGTATACTATGCTCTATCGGCAACAACATCGTTTTGTTTACATCAATTTCATCAAACAGGTATCTTGAGACAGATTCATATTTGAAATCTAGGTAATTAAACCCTACGCCGTAAACCATCCACTCATGAGGTGTCGAATACATCACCATCGACATGGTTAGCGCATCCATCACGTTGTCTTCACTCAGTGATTCATAAACTTCAGCAGTTAAACTTTGATACACCGTTTCATCACTTAAAAGACTTACTTTAAATGTAACCACACCTGCTTGATGCGTTTGAATCATGCCGTCATTTGAAATGCTAGCTACACTCGGATCAGACGATTCATAAACAAGTTCTTCACTTGCAATTGTATAAGGAAACGCATAAGCATTTAATTTTAGTGTTTTACCTGGTGTCAATTGATTTAATGGTTCATTAAGAGATAATTCAACACCTGGGGTTGTCATCACCTTTAAGTCCATTGTCGTTTTTACTCTAATGTCTATTGAAGATCTTAGTGTTACAGTGACCTCACCACTCTTAGTTGGGGTAATTTTCCCATTAGATAAAGAGATTGTATTTGGATTTGAAGTGATCCAACGCATTCTTGAAGGATCTGTTTCTCTAGGTAATAACGAAAACTCAAGTTGATATTCTTCTCCAATTACTAATTCATCAATTGGGTTTAATATCTCAATGACAATTGGGACTAATGGGTTATACGCATTTTCTGAAATAATTGATGATGCAAGTGAATAATAACCTCTTAATTGGTAATCATTGATATTTTCAAATTTGTCATAATTAGGGATTTCACTGCCCCAATAGTTTAGGGTGAAATCAACGTCTGAATTTTCGCTTTGTTTAGCAAGTACAGTAGCATTTGAAATCGTATTAAATCGAACATAAGCAAATATTTCTTTTTGCAAGTCACCATAGCGTAAATCAAAGGAAACACCTAATCCCACTTGATCGATGGTATTTCTTTCAACTTTAAAGGTTGTTTCTAAGGCATATTCGCTGCCTGCCTTAATCACAACCGCGTTATCAACATCAGTGATTGTGTTTTTACTAATTACAAAGTCGCCATCAATGAAATTTTCAATTGAAATTGCCGTTTGACTACCATTAATGACATTGTTTGTGATAGTAACAAATGACACATGATTTAATGAAATCGAGGTAGACATTGTATCCTTAAAGGTATTGTCTTCAACAACCAAACCTTTGATGTGTCCTTCATTTAAGATGCTACCAGAACCTTCAAACGAAAAGCCTCTAACAACAACGTCATCAGCTTTAACGGTTAGTTTCCCACCGATTGTCGCATTTTCTGATACAAGCGTAATTGACTCTTCAATTACTAAATCGTCGTTATAATTGCCTTCTAAAACTGTGATTACAGTATGCTCTTTAGCACTTAAAAGGGCTTCTTCTATACTGCTAAATAAACTGTAGCCTTTTAGATAAGTCATTTCATTATATACAACCGTTTCTTCAGTCACATTTTGATCAACTAAGAAGACATTATTATCAAGTGAGTTAGGGATATCTTCCACAACGATTGTCACTTCTTTTTTCACATTTGGATTTAGTGTGGTAGTGATTTCTAACTGAGCAGTCCCACTAGACATCCCTGTTATAAGTCCATTTTCATCTACGCTAAATACGTCATCGTTTGATGATTTATAGACGAGTGGGTCTGTTGATGTCACTTGTGATTCTTTAGTGCTACCAACCATTACCATGATGGTGTCATGTTCTAAAGAAATAACAACATCTTTATGAATCGTTACTTTAATGGTAAGACTCTCTTTTTGATCTGTGTTTGATGTGATGATAACTTCAGTCGTCCCATGCGCAATCGCAGTTACTTTTCCGTTTTCATCTACTTCAAGCATACTCGGGTTCGAGACTGTATAAGTCACGCCCTTCTTATCGTTGGTTTCTACGCTGATATTTTTAACGTCTCCAACGACCATAACTAAATCCTTTGTGGTGGTTGTAAGCTCAATTGGTGTTGTTTTCTTCTTACAACTTGCCAAAGATAAACTGACAATCGCGATAAAAAGTAAAACCATGCCTTTTTTCATTTTGTTTCCTCCCATTTCTCTAAGATAACGTTTGATATTTCATCACGGTAAGAAAAAATTTGATTATTTTCTCTTTTGGGATGAACCGCATTCGTTAATAAGACAAATCCGAACTTCTTTTCTTTATTAATGATTAAATGACATCCCGTGAAACCCGTATGGGTAATCATCGCCATTCGATAAGCTTTAAACACACTTTCTTTGGTTGGTTTTTCATACCCTAAAGCACGGTGTTTTAACACACCAAATTGATTTAATCCTTCAATTTGTGAAAGAGACATTAGCTCGACCGTTTCTTTGTTTAATACAAACCGATCTTCCACAAGCGCTTTCATAAATAAAGATAAATCATAGGCTGTTGAAAAGACACCAGCGTGACCTGAAACCCCGTTTAATGCGAAGGATTTTTCATCGTGCACCTTACCTCTAAGTAGCCCAGTAAAAACAGGTGAGGTTCGGTACTCGGTTGGTGCAGCATCATGGATGTTTGGATGATATGATGTGTTTCTCATATTAAGTGGATCAAAAATAACTTCTTTTGCGTACACATCTAATGTTTTTTCACTTATTTTTTCGATTAATAACCCAAGCAACATAAAGCCTATATCCGAATAAACGATTGTCCCTTTTTTTGACTGATCAGGCTGACTTTGAAATAGCTTCTCCAATAGTTCTTCTCTAGATTCTAGGAGATTGGCTTTTTTTATGTCTGCATCAAGCCCACTCGTATGGGTCAATAAATCATAGACGGTAATACCTTTAAATGCGACTGGTAAATAGTCATGAATTTGAGTATCGAGTTTAAGTTTGCCTGTTTCAATTAATTTAAAGATAAGAATGGTCGTTGAAACAACCTTAGATAGTGAAGCAATGTCATATACTTCACTACCTGTTGTTTCTATTTGTTCATCTAAGTTCTCTTTGTAACCAAAATGGCCTGTGGTAATCACACCATTTTCAAGAATACCGTATTGTCCACCTGGAAAGGCTTTATTCAATACGCCTCTTAAAAGAATTTCTTTGATTTGTTTTTCCATATTATTTTCTTTTCTTAAGCACAAAGAACATTGTTAATGAAACAACAGCCACACCAACTGCACTTGAAGCAACGATTAATGCAACGCGTTGTTGTTCACTACGATTATTTGGTTCTTCTGTTTTATCTGGCACACAGACGCCATCAATAATTTCTCCATTGTCACATTCAATTGGTTTTAATACACAACTACCATCAACTAGAATTTCGTCATCACCACAAACCGGATCAGTGCCGCCAGGGGTGACATTAGATGCCCATGGAAAACCTGGTTGTGCAGTCCAATAGAGATTATTTAAGCGATTTAGAGTCTGTGTAACTTCCAAATCCGAACTAACTAAAGTGTTATAAGTGAAGAACGAACTCCCCTTAATGACATCAAATTGACTCGTGTATCGCAATTGCTCGATTAATTCATTCTCATCGTGCCATGTGTTATCAGCAAAACGATAAAAACCATGACCTATAATGAGATCAACACCCGCCGCTCTAGTTACGTTAACCCACCAGTCAACCAAATCGGCAAATGGTGCAACGCTATGATTAAACTCCCAGTAGAGTTGTGGCATGATGTAATCAAGCCAACCCTCATCAACCCACTTCTTAGTATCTGCGTATTGAGCACTGTAGCTTGACATGCCATTGGTATTCGATCCATCAACCCCACCATTTTTCCAAATACCAAATGGTGATATACCGAATTTGACGTAATCTGTTTTTTGCTGGTTGTGTGTTTTTACAATCTCATTGATACTCTCTACTAATCGGTTAACGTTATCTCTACGCCAATCATCACGTGCTAGACCTTCTTGATTGTATTTATTGTAAGTTAATTGATCTTCGCTGTCATACATACCACCATAACTGTAGAAATAATCATCAAAATGGACACCATCAACGTCGTAATTTGTAATCAATTCACTAACGACATTACCGATGTATGCACGAACTTGTGGTTCTCCCGGATTTAGAATCAACTTACCTTGTTTATCAGCAATCACTAAGTCTGGATTTTTCTTTGCGAAATTATCATCTGAAAGCAAACTCAATTGGCTTAACTTATCTTGAGTACCTGTAGAAACACGGTATGGGTTTAACCACGCGTGTACTTCAATACCTCTTTGATGTGCTTCTTTGATCACAAACTCTAAAATATCAAACCCTGGGTCTTTGCCTTCAACCCCCGTGATGTACCTTGAGAAAGGGGCATGCTCGGACGGATAAAAACTGTCATTCATTGGTCTGGTTTGGAAAAAGATGGTGTTAAAATTATTTTGTTTTACCACATCAAGCATCGTGATTAATTGTGCTTTATACCCATCAATAGTTGATAGTCTATCTAAATCGATGTTAGAAACCGTTGAGACCCAAACAGCTCTAACTTCTTGTTCTTTTTCAGTGTAAGTCTTTGGCAGTAATATAGGTGTGTCTGTGCCTCTGTAATTGACTACACTACCATTACGTGTGACGAACAAGTTGTCTTCAACTGGTTTTAAGTTCATTTTAAATCTAACTTGTTCTCTTTGGCTCTGATTTAACGCCTGATCAACGGCATAATATTCTACTGTAAACATCGTGTTTTTACCAAATTTAACAGGTTCCTGATAAAGTGTCCATGCTGTTGGAATGACGTTAAATGCGTCATAATAGCGATAATAGATTAACACGTCTTGATCATCGTGAGTAAAACTGACGTATGTTTCAGTGACGTAGAAATCACCCTCAAGTGTCCCATCTAATTCAACATTGGGGCCAATTGGTGCTTCTTTGTCTATTGTGAATGTTTCGTTGTATTCTAATTTACATCCATCATTATTTCGGTAATAGATGGTGTATTCACCAGACTCATCAAACGTGAGCATCTCTGTGTATGTTTGATAGTTTCCATCATTAATCTTATATTGGACTTCGGTTTCTTTGTCAATTGTCACTTCAAGTGATTGATAAAAACCATTTTGACCAACACCATTTAATTGAATCGTAGGTTTTGGATAGCAATCTGGAACGACCGTGACGAGTAAGGTTTTTTCTATGGATTCTACCCCTTCACTCGTGATTGTTTTTGTGCGTATGAAATAGCGACCACTCGCGCCTAAATCATCTAAAACAATTGGACCAGTGTATTTTTGATATACCCCGACACTACCATGGTTAATCGCAACCCAAAGATTTTCCATGTTGTTTGCTGTGATAACAGCTTGTGCACCAACAAGGTAATTTGACCCGCTTGGTGTCCCAACAATGGTGATTTCAGGCACGTCATTGTTTTCTTTGTTAATGACTACGTTGTAGCCTTCAACCAATGACTCATCGCCATTTAGTGTGACCGCTTTGAGATAGATGGTATGCGTCCCTTGGGTTTGAAAAACCAGTGGCTCTTCATAAAGCACCCAGTCGTTATCACCTAAACGGTAATATATGTCGTGGCTACTTGTGGCAGTTAAGGTCACATCTGTTTTATAAGTGTTTCCTTCTTTTTCCCCTGTGAGTGTCACAACAGGTGATTCAATATTGCTATAATCCCACTGTGAAAGTGGCATATTTTTCCAAAGGTTTGCTTTTACGTTATTTACATTTGTCGAATTTAAGTAACTAAAGGAATAGAATGCTGAACCTTTAATTTCAGGAAACTGCTGATTATAAATGAGCTGGTTTTGAATCTCATATGCGGTCCAAGAACTGCCATTATGGATGCCGTGACCGATGATCAAATCAACACCAGTGCCTCTTGTGACATCTGCCCACCAAGAGACAACTTTGTCGTATGGTGCAAGCGAATGTGACATATTCCAATAGACTTGTGGATTGATATAATGTAGCCATCCTTCTTCAACCCATTTTTTTGAGTCAGCGTACTGAGCACTATAACTTTGCATACCATTGGTCTCTGAGCCTGCTGGATCGGATGATTTATTTTTCCAAATACCGAACGGTGAGATACCAAATCGAACCATTTGGTTATTTGCCTCATTATAAGCTGTAACATCTTGCATGACACCCCTAACGACGTCATTAACGTTTTCCCTACGCCAGTCAGCTCTACTTAGATTATTCTCATTATATAAATTGTATGTTGTTTGATCCTCAGCATCATAAATCCCGGAATAAGGGTAGAAATAATCATCAAAATGAATCCCATCTACGTCATAATTATCCATAAGTTCTTTAACAACATCTCTAATGTATGTTTTAACCTCAGGACGACCTGGATCTAGGATATATGGGTAAACGCCTGAATCATTTGGCTTACCAGCAACCACATAATCTGGGTTTTGTTTGGCAAAATTATCTTGGTGAAGTGTATTCAAATAGGTTTCTTTTGACATGCTTGAGTTAGCCACGCGGTAAGGATTTAACCAAGCGTGAAACTCAATGCCTTGTTGGTGTGCATAATCAATCATCCAAGAAAGTGCATCCCATCCTGGGTCTGCGCCTTCACTACCTGTAAAGTATTTTGAATAAGGTGCGTAATCTGAGGCATAAAATGCGTCATTCATCGGTCTCACCTGGAAGATCATCGCGTTCATGTTATATTTTTTAATTTGATTAACAACCGCTATAAACGCGTCTTTATACTGCGTTTGGTTGACATGAAGTGGCATGTTTAAATTAAATACTGTTGCAACCCAAACTGCTCTAAATTCTCGATCCTTTTCAACGTAATCGTTAATTGTAAACGCCTCTGATTGAAATTCTATTGGTCTTTCTTCTAAAGTAGGGCGTAGTGAGCTTGCTGCCCATACCCCTAATATCAAACTCAGTAAAGTGATTATTCGTTTCATTTATTTTCCCCCAAACAGTTTTTTAAGTTCACACATACCCAAACGGTTTTTATCTTCATCGATAAACGTCTTATAAGTGAAAAAAACATTTCCCTTAACGGTATCGTATTGATTTGCATACGTTACCTGATTTGTAATTTCTAATGGATTTTCATACTCGCCTTCTTGACCTAGACGGTAAGCCCCGTGACCAATATATAAGTCAACGTTCGAATCTTTACATAAATTTTGCCACCAATCGCATAAATCAGCAAATGGCGCAATTTTGTGCCCAAACTCCCAATAAAGTTGTGGAACAATGTAATCACAGTACCCTTCTTTAACCCATTTATAGGAATTGGCGTATTGGTTTTCATAGGATTCAGTAGCCCCTGGTCCATTATTCGATCCATGAGCGTCATTTGTGTTGTTTCTCCAAATCCCAAATGGTGAAACGCCAAATCTAATTTTAGGATTTTCTTTTTTTAGTGCGTCATGAACACCTTTAATTACCAAGTCCACTTGGTGTCTTCGAAAATCACCTAAACTCATCTTTTTATCTTCTCTTTGCTCATAGTCTTTAAGGTCATTGCATGACTCATCAAGCCCTTGATATGGATAAAAGTAATCATCAAAGTGTATTCCAGCGACTTCATAGTTTCTGACAATCTCTATCATTGAATCGATAATATGTTGTCTAACTTCTTCTTTCGCAGGATTTAAAATCATTTGACCTTCTTTATTTAGTATCACAAACTCATTGTGTTTGATTGCGAAATTTAGAGGATCACACGTCTTTATGTAATCTTCTTGTTTGATTATGCCATTTAAAGAGACACGGTAAGGGTTTGCCCACGCATGAATTTCAATGTTGTATTTCTTGGCTTCATCAATCACGTATTTTAAGACATCGAACAGTGGTTTTTTACCTTCTTGCCCTGTAAGATAACGGCTGTAAGGATTGAGTTTCGATTCATAAAAAGCATCATTTGTGGTTCTAACTTGAAATAAAATCGCATTAATATTAAAGGACTTTGCTACCTCTAGCATACGATTAATCTTTTCTTTGTAGCTTTGTTCATCTTCTAATATCGGTAAATCGATGTTTGCGACATTCGAAACCCACATGCCCCGAAACGGTTTTAATTTAAACGTCTCTGGTATTTCTACCTGCTTGTCTGTATTGTAATAACAAATCGGTCTTTCTTTATCTTTATAGTAAAACAGTTTCATTGTTGTTTTTCTCCTTAGGTAAAAATCCTTGAAAGTAGTATTGATTGTTTGAAACAATCTCATCAAAAACCATTTTTGCATTTTTCATGTTTTTAATGGCTGGGTGGATTTGTAATGCCAACCGTGCTTTGTCTATGTTTTTTTCAAAAACTGCATCGCTTAATAACTCTTCATACGCCTTGACGCTTTGTACAAGACCTCTTATTTGAATAGGAAGACTACCAACATGTACAGGTTTTGGTCCATCTTTTGTAATTCTCGCGGTAATTTCAATTGATGCATTTCTTGGAAGATCCGTGATGTGACCTTTATTAGATGTGATTACCACTTGATAATCTCTTTTATCTTGCTCCACACTTGAAATAAAATCAGTCACGCTTTTTGCCATGTAATGTTGATCTTGTGCCAACGTATCTGTATCGATTACTTCCGTGTTTGACATAAATTGTTCAAAAAATTGATGGTGTATGCTTGGATAGACTCCAAGCTGTTTAACAAATTCAAAGCGCCAATCATTGAGTTGTTTTGTCTCATGTAGTTCATCAATCAATTTAGGTAATATGTCATTTTTTGAATTATACAAGTTTAACACATAAGATAAGCCATCTAACCCAGCAACCACAGGAATTAACTGCTTTGGTTGAACTGCCATTTGTTTAATAAATTGTTCTTTCATTTTTAATGGTGATTGCCCAATCCCAATGTATTTTTCGTGTTCACAATAGCGATATATCGATTCATTGATGACACCATTTGGTGTACTTAAATTAATGACCCATGCGTCTTCTGCATAGGTATCAACATCATGTAAAACGTCAATGATTTTCGGAATTAGATTCATTGCTTTAAAATGATTACTAACAATGTAAGCTTCTCTTGACGATACCTTAGAATCGATCAGTGGTTCGTATTGATTGATGTCTTTCGGGTGATTTTTTTCACAAAACGATATCACCACATAATCAGACCCACCAAACGCTTTCTTTTTGTCGTCTGTAATCATGAAATTAAGTGCGTATGTTTTATCATGAACTTTATTCATCAATTCTTGTTGAACTTCTTTTTTTGTTGCAGCATCAAGCCCCGTTTGATACAAAACAATTTCACCAATGTTGGTTTGATTGTTCTCTATCACCTGATCAATGATTGTCTCTAAAAACATACTTCTTCCAACGATCAAAAGTTTCTTATATCTCATGATTTCACCTTCTTATATACAGGACTGATTTGTCCTAAAATGCCATATGTTGTAGCACCTGTGGCTTTAAGCAAATGGTTGTAATGACCGTTTAGTGTTTCATTACCTAAGACCACAAACGCGGTCGCTTCTTTCGACTGACTATTAAACCCTAAGTCTTCTAGTCTCATAATTTTAATATTTGGTAAACCAGTTTGAATTAACTCCATTAAATACGTATTATATGCCCCACCACCAGCAAAAATTATTTCATCTAGTGGTGTGTTTTTAAGTACAAAACGCTCATAAGCCTCGATAATCGAATTAGCTGTCACCTTGGTTAATGTGTGTATGATGTCTTCTTTTTTATGATTCATATATTGATCAATCAATGACTTAGTATAAAGATTTCCAAATAGTTCTCTACCTGTTGACTTAGGTGGGCATTCATTAAAATAACTTTTGGACATGATTTGATCATACATCGATCTAATTAGCTGACCTTTTCTAGCAGTAGCACCATTTTGGTCGTATGGTAAATGATAGAGCTGTTGCATCGAATAATCAATCATCATGTTTGCAGGCCCTGTATCAAAGGCTAAAACTGATGCTTCACTACAGTCTCTATTCAAAATAGTCAAATTCGAAATACCACCCAAATTATGCATGGCACGATTTTTGTTCTTATCACGATACATAAGAAATTCTGCATATGGTACCAGTGGTGCGCCTTGACCACCAAGCGCCATGTCAGCGGTTCTAAAATTAGAGACGGTAGTAATACCCGTTTTTGATGAGATGATTGACCCATCACCTAATTGAAGGGTGCTTCTAATATGATTTTTTTCATCTTGTGGTATGTGATATATGGTTTGCCCATGCGAAGCAATAAAATCAATTTCATCTGAGGTCAGTGAGTGTTCATTTAAGAATTGATTAACGCAATCAGCGAATAAATAACCAAGCTCGAAATTTAGACTACATAAATCTTTTGCAGAGGCATTTTCCAATGAAATGGCTTGAAGTGTTTTATGTTTTAATTCTTCATCAAAAGAGTAAGATTTAAACGCAAGTTCTTTAATTTGGGTCTCTAGATAACTTCCCTCAATCTCGCATAAAACAATATCAACAGCATCCAAGGAGGTCCCACTCATAATTCCAATGGCTTTCTTCTTCATAAAATCACTTCTTTCACATTCATTATAGTCGCTTTACTACGTAAATGAAACGCTTACATCCGTTTTAGGTTGTTTTTTTCACTATCGGAAAAAAAGGATGCTAGAGCGAAAAAAAGGAGCACAGTTTCCTGTGCACCCTACTTATCTTTTAAATCTTTTAAATGTTTGATAGGTCATTTCTAATGTTTTAACCGAACGATCAATATCAACGTACGCACAATGCGAGAATAACGCATCAACAACCGCTAATTGAGAGATTCTTGAAGTCATTGCTGCACTACGAAATTCACTTTCGAGTGACGAAGTGTAGATGCAAATATCTGCTAAATCCGCTAGGATTGATGTACCTAACTTTGTAATCGCTATAATCTTCGCTTTATTCTCTTTAGCTAAAAGCGCCGCTGATATAATTTCTTTTGTTTTACCTGAGTTTGAAATAAAAATAATGACATCTCTTTGGTTGATGAATGACGCATCAATCAACTGTTCATGTGATTCACCTTGTGCAATCGCAAATTTATTGATTCGTCTTAATTTCATCTCTAAGTCCTTACAGACAATGTATGAAGAACCTTTACCAAAAATCAATATTTTTCTTGAATTCATGATAACTTGTGCAGCTTCTTCAACAACTTCTTCATTGTAAAGTTTTAGTGTATCTTCTAATACACGAATGTTATTTTCAATCGCGGTTTTACCTGTGTTAAATTTTTTAGTTAATATAACATCGGAGTACTCACTACCTTCAGGAATTTCTACTTTCGCATTTGCTAAAATGAAGTCAATTTTGAAGTCTTTAAATCCTTTATACCCTAGTTTCTTGCACATGCGAACAACCGATGCCGGTGAGGTGTAGGCTGCTTCTGCGATTTTTTCAATTCCAAAATCTTCTAAATCCTCTTTATGTTCAATTAAATAGTCAAGAACCACCTTTTCAGCCATACTAAGATCTTCCTTGTATTTCAACATATTTAACATTACACTCATTAGATTCACCCCATGTTCAATCTCTTCTATGAGATATTATAACATAAATTGTCAAAATTGATAGCGTTTTCGACAACTGTCTATACATTAGACAAGATTCTTAACTCAATATAATTAAAAAAGATGAGTATATCATCTTTTTTAGAAATTTTTATTCAATCACTTTCCCAGGATTTAAGATACGTTTCGGATCGAATGTGTCTTTAATACCTTTCATGAGTCGCATTTGTTCTTCACCAAGTAGGTGTTTCATGTATTTCTTTTTTGCAAAACCAATACCATGTTCACCAGAGACAAGTCCACCATATTCGAAGGCGCGTTTATAGAGTAAATCAAAGCCTTCTTCAATTTTCTCTTTCCATGTTTTATCTGATAACTCATCTTTACAGAAGTAGATGTGTAAGTTACCATCACCAACGTGTCCAAAATATGGGATACGAACATTTAATTGTTCAGAAACTTCTCTCACATAGGCCAAGTAATTGCTAATGTTAGAGCGAGGTAGCACGACATCAATCTCATCAATTTCGCTTGATGAAGCTTTAATGGCTTCTAAAAATCCTCCCCGAACCGTCCAAATACCTTTTTTACGTTCTTCGGTGTCGACTAAGAAAACATCAATCGCTCCTAATTCAAGTGCCATTTTGCTTGCGATTTCAATGTCATCATTTAAAGCTTGATCTGTGTTTCCATCGTATGACAGTAGTAGATAAGCTTCAAAATTGTTATGAGGAATTTTCTTTCCTAAAAAGGTTTCTGAGTATTGTAATGATTGCTTTTCCATAAACTCAACTGCCGTAGGCGTTACATGATTTTTAATCAGTTCAGGTGCGGCTTTAATCGCATCTTCTCTGTTTTTAAATGGCACTAATAAGGAAGCTTGATGTTTTGGTAGTGATATTAAACGAAGTGTCGCCTCTACGATGATCCCTAGAGTCCCCTCAGAACCAACGATTAAATCTTTCAGGCTGAATCCAGTAGAATTTTTCACAACTTTTCCACCGAATTTTTCAATTTTACCGTTTGGTAATACCACTTCTAATCCACGAACCCAGTCTCTAGTCACACCATATTTGACCGCTCTCATCCCGCCAGCGTTTGTGGAAATATTACCACCAATGGTCGCCGTTTTTTCACCTGGATCTGGTGCGTAAAACAGACCTTCTTTTTCTACTTTTTCATAGATATCTAATAACAATACCCCTGGTTCTACGGTAAGTGTCATATTTGTTTTATCCAGTTCTAATATGCGATTCATTCGTGATAAATCTAGTAAAATACCACCATAAATAGGCACACACGCACCAACAAGTCCCGTGCCGCTTCCACGAACCGTTACAGGAATATTATTTGAATACGCGTAAGTCATGATTTGGCTAATTTGAATTTTATTTTGAGCAATCACATGTACTTCAGGCATGTGTTTAACTGTTTTTAATTCATCATGTGCGTACTCTTGTTCGATTTCATCGTTGAAAAACAACTGTTGTTTTCCAACAATATTGATTAACGATTCAACATCCGTAAGTTCTACTTTTTTGTACATTTAGACGACTCCTATCTCTTTTAATAAGTCATTTAGTTTTGGTATAACTTCATAAATATCTCCAATGATTGAATAATGAGAGACATCAAATAATTTTGTATTGGGATCTTGATTGACTGAGATGATTAGTTCGGATTCTTTCATGCCTTCAATAAAGTGAACTGAACCACTGATACCGAGATTAATCAAAAGCTTTGGTTTTACGGTTCGGCCACTTAACCCGATTTGAAGTCGGTTATCAAACCATCCATTTTCAACAAGTGGTCTAGTACAAGCAATTTGTGCATTCAATTTTTGTCTTAATGGTTCAATCAATTCCAAATCTTTTTGTTTCTTAAATGCTCTTCCAACCGCTATGATTACTTCCGCCTCAGAGATGTCATTCACTTTTGGTTTTTCTATTTTTTCTATCATTTTGATGGTTGATTCTTTGCTTAAATTGCCGGTCTCTTCATAGGTTACCTTTCCAAAAGGTACGACTTTATTTGGTTTATTAAACATCTTATATCTGATGGTCGCTAGTTGTGGGCGGTTATTCGGTGTGTTGATTTTTGCCATAATATTACCGCCAAACGCTGGTCTAATTTGGAGTAAGTCGCCTTCTTCTGTGATATCTAGCATCGTACAATCTGCGGTAAGTCCTGTTCGTAGTCTTGCTGCAATTCGGGGAGCAAAGCTTCTACCTTGTGGGGTTGAACCCATCAAAATAACGTTGTTTTGGTATTTCTTATAAAAATGTTCTACGGCATTCGTATACGTTTCTACATTGAAGTCCTCATAAGCATCGTCTTGAAATACAAAGACTTCATCAACACCATATGACAAACATTGTTCGACTATTTTACTTGCGTCTTTTGCAATAACAATCGCGTAAACAGGTTCATTTGTTTTTTTAGAAATCTCTTGTGCTTTACCTAAGAGTTCAAACCCAACCTCATGTGCTTTGTTGTTTCGTTGCTCAATATAAACTGCAATCCCACGATAAATTGTTTTATCAATTTTAGGTCTTGAATCATCGATAAACTCACAAACCCCTTTTGGTCCCTTTTTGACACAGAGTTTACATACCCGACAAGACGCATTGATTGATAAATACGCATCTGTGTATTCGAATGCATTAAACGGACAAATGTCCATCAACTCACTTGCTACTTCTTTAGTTACTTTCTCATTATTTACTTTAATATAACCCATGATATCACCTACACAAATCGACTTTCTTTTAATATTTCAATCATTTTTGCTGCTAGTTCTTCACTACTACCCACAAGGTGTTTGACCTCATGGTTCTTAGAAGGTGAGAATATTTCATCGACTTGAGTTGGTGAACCATTTAAGCCATAATGAGATTCGTCTTGATCTTCAAATTGTTTAAGAGTCACCATTTCAATTTTATAGTCTTTATATTGTTGTTTTCTTAGATAGGAAGGTAATCTCGGCGTATTATAGCCTTTTTCAATGGTTAGTAAACACGGTGTACTAACTTTAACGATTTCTTCATACTGCTCGTAGGTCGATTTGACAATCAAGTAATCTTTAGTTACCTCAATAATCTCTTTTACATAAGGAATGTGTGGGATACCTAGAAACTCTGCCATTTCTGGTCCTACTTGAGCAGTATCACCATCGGTTGTTTGTTTCCCGCAGATGACTACATCAAACTCACCCATGTGTCTAATCATTTGACTAATTGTATAGGAGGTAGCTAGTACATCTGCACCAGCAAACTTTCTATCCGTAATGAGTGCTGCTTCATCCGCACCCATATAGAGTGCTTCTTTTAAGACACTTGTTGCACTTGGTGGTCCCATCGTAATTGCACTAACGATTGCACCAGTTCTTTCTTTCATTTGAAATGCCGTTTCTAATCCATACAAATCGTACGGATTCATTTTCACGTTATTCCCATCTCTTAATAATACCCCAGTAATTGGATCAACTTGAACGTTACTTGAGGCTGGTACTTGTTTAATACACGTAATAATCTTCAATTTCATTTCCCCCTAAACAGTCGAACAAAGCCACATTTTTGTGGCTTCATTCAATTAATTTGAACCCATTCGTTCGCTTTCTTTTCTTGTGTATTCTCTTAAAAACTCAATCATTTTCATTACGTCACTGCTGTAAACAACGTAATCTCTTGATGTGGTATAACTCGATTGTCTAAACAATTCATGATTACCAAGTGCACGCAGTTGAATTTGATGGCCGCCTAATTCTAGCTGATTTAGATCAATGGTAGTTGAGGTTGTTTTAATGCGACTATTTCCATCCACAAGAAGTTCATAGCTAGTGGCGTTTTCAACTTGATCAAAACTTAAGATTCCCTCTTCATTGATAAATAAATTCGTTGGAAGATCTAATTGTGTTCGATTATCAGGAAAAGGAATTGGTTGTTTCACTTCATCAAAACTGCCTTTAACAAAGAAAAACCCATTGGCATTTGAACGTAAGTTCCCATCCGAAGGACTATTCATAATGTCATATACACCCTCAGCATCACCGAGAACGGCCATGGTTGTTGAGCCACCACCATCAAGGTTGAATGCTTCTTCTGCTTCAAAATAAGCCATGATTTCTGCCATTTCATAAGCAGTCACGCCCTCCATGCCTTGCGGTTTTTGTCTGCCATCCACCGTGACAAAAAAGATTGTTCCATCACTCTTAATCCCAATTGCAGTTCTAGGTGCTCGGAATTGATAACTCGCACCTGCTGTAAATGTTGTTTCAGGTACCCCTTGTTTAACCAAATGTTCCCAACCGCCTAAAGCGTGTCTGACACCTTCAAATTTACCACCTAATTTTTGTTGAATTACGACCGTGTCTGTTTCATTAATTAACCCTTCTTCGAAGAGTGAATCTCCCATTAAGACAATTTGTTTTTCTTGAACTTCAATGCGTTCTTTGGTTACACTTTGTAAAACACCTTTTCCAAAATATCTTGCCCCTGAACCATCGGATTTGATGTCTTTAGCGTCAAGTACAATTTTTGATTCACCACTATCGATGACACCAACATATTCACTAAAGAACACCGTGACTTCGCCTTGATTTGGTAAACGATTAAACCCATTGACTTTGATTTGTTTTAGTTTAAGTTCGCCTTCTTCGTTGAAGACCATTACTTCATAACCTTCAAAAGTCGGATTACCATAAACAACCTCACCGTCGTCTTTAAACCCGATAAGTGTTCTTGCCTTTGTTACACCTTCAAAAATAACTTCAAAGTTTCTAACATAGGCCATCGTTGGAATTCCATTTGACATATTATAGAAATCGCCATTAACACCTGCGATGACATTTAAATTATCATAACGACGGTTAACGTTATAAATTTGACTTAGTAAGTTGGACATCCCAAAGCCATAATCGGCATACCCGTCTCCAACAACAACCTTAATATCTTCGGTTTTTATATTTGCCCCAACATAGTTGATGATTTGTTTTGAGGATGTTCCATTAAAATCAATATCGCCGATGATTTTTTGATGTTTTACCCCTTCGACATATCTTGTTTCTTTTGTAGTCGGATAGACCCTGAAAAATGCATCAACTTTAACTGCAGTAGGCAGAACTAATCCTAATGTAAGAACAAAAAATAATAAGATACTTTTAACCCATATGCGGTGTTTAGACATGACTTGGTACCTCGATTACGGTTTGATTGATATTAGTGAAATTCATCATTAAATGATACACGAGTTCACCAGTTGATAAATCAAAATTAAAGCTTTTTATGTGTGTATCACCAAACGTGACAACCACGTTTGATAATACAGCGTTACGATCAAACGATTTTCTTAAATCATCTAGTAAATCATAACTGCTATAGTTAAGTAAGTAGGCTGATTCATGCTTACTTAAATCATCTTCTTTTAAATCCACAAAAAAATCATAGAGTGTGGCTTGACTTGAATCAGCAGAAATCAGTTCTTTTTGATACCCTGATTTGGATTCAAACACACGGTAAACTTGATTGTTTTCATTTAAGTAATATTCCGTTTGATTATTTGTTTGAAACACTGACTTTTCATCATCAAAAGCAATCACCACGTTGGCGATTTCCTCTTTAAATTGAATACTAACTTCAATTGTATAGTTCGTTAATTCACTCGTATCGACTATTTTTTGATCAATTTCAGAAAGCAAAACAACACATTTACCGTCTTTTATTGTCTCATCTTCCTCACAGGTTATTTTCTTTTTTTGACAACCCGATAAGATAAGAGCGCTTACAATTACAATTAAAAATATAACCCTCTTTTTCATTTTTTTCTCCTCTATCACATCTTTAATTGATTTCATTTTAACAAAGCTGTGTTGAAAATATTATTCATAAGTCGAAAGATAGAAGATAATTTATGAAAGTGTTACAAATAAAGAAGAAAAGGTGCATAGACACCTTTTCTTGTTGTTTTTTTTACTTGTTATACAATATATGATTGATCACATCAATTGCTTGATAATGCTTGTTGCCAGGTTTAATAAAACGCTTAATAAAGATGGCATCATTACCTGCTGTCACAATTGATTTTTCTTTGATTGATGCTCTACTTTGAGCCACTCCAATGGCTGAGACTAAACCGTTACATAAGCATTTTCTACCGACTGTATCTTCGATATTTCCACCTTTTCTAACGTAATCTTCCACCGGTTCAGAGGGGCATCGATACCCAATCTTTCCATCAGGCTTTTCGTAGGCTTCTCTTAAATAACCCAAATCACAAATTCTTTTTCTTTTTTGATAACTTTCATCATCGTGAAGACTACCTAGGACATCAGCAACTTTAAATGGAAAGCCTGTAGGTGATGCCAAAAAATCCGTTTTAACCGTAAGATTGTCTTCTAGTACTTGTTTGATGACTTGTTCTTTTATCTCTTTTGTAAACCCAGATTCTTCACAAAACGCAAAGGCACTTCCCACTTGAATACCTACAGCCCCTAAGCTTAGTGCTTCTTTGTATTTTTCGTGCGAACCAAAACCACCGGCTAGCCAAAAATCATACCCTAGTTTTCTAAATCCTTCAAAATCAATCTCATCTTTTTTACCATAAACCGGTTCACCTGTTTCATCAAACACCAATTCCCCTCGTGGTCTTGCGTTGTGACCACCAGCGGTTGGTAATTCGATAATAAATCCATCCGGTTTATGCGTAGCCTTTAATAGATAGTTCGCTAGTGTAAGTGAACTAACTACCGCCAAAAACTTCGGTTTCTTAATCTCGATTGGCTCTAAATCAAACAAATCATTTGGATCAAACTCATAAGTGACTTGTGGCTGTGAAGAATCATTTAACTTAACCAAATAGTTTGCTTTTTCTTTGTTCGAAAATTGATCAATGATTTGAGGCATACGAATTGGTATCCCCGCCCCCATAATGACGTAATCAACACCCGCTAACATCGCCCCAAATAAGAGTGGCAGGGTTGGAATCTGTATTTTTTCCAACATGTTAATCCCAATAACGCCGTTATGTCCTTTTTTTGCTAAACTAACTTCGACATAACTTGATAATACCATGGCTTTTAAGAAAAATGCACTTGGATTAAGTGAAGGCATCTCAATCATTTGATAAGCCTCGTTATTTTTCATACCATAATATTTCAAAGTCACTTCTTTGACAAATTCGGGGTCAATAAACCCCTCACATGCGTTTAGATAATCTTCTTCTTTATCCATTAATCGTCTTAAGAAACTAACGGTCACAGCGGTTAAAGAAACCACGCCAAGACCGCCTTCTCTACTAACGGTATTTGCTAGTTGATGGCTTGATACACCAATCCCCATGCCACCTTGTATTAGGGTAGGTTTACTATATTTCTTATTCATATTTCTTTTCCTTTGTTCGTACCGTTTGGGTATTTAACAATTGTAATGGTAGCTTTTGATAAATCAAATTGGCAAAGAGCACTTTTGCTAAATCAAAAGGAACAAACGGTAGTAGCACAAAAAGTGCATTGAGGTAAGTCATGTTTAAATAACTCACAAACCATAGTGCCGCAAATGCGTAAAGCACGATGATCATAAATACGATACTAATCAGTGTGTTTTTGATGATTGCTGATTGTTTTTGTTTAAAGACAGCGACAAACATACTAACCAGTGGAAAGCCAACGATAAACCCACCAGTTGGCCCCAAGATAACTGACATACCACCTTTTTGCCCACTAAATATGGGTAGTCCTAATGCCCCAAGAATTACATAACTCATCACCGCAAAGAACGCTTCTTTCGGTTTTAGTAATAACCCAATCATTAATACCATCCATGTTTGAAGCGTTATAGGGATACCTGAAAAAGGCATCACAATTGGAGGCATCAAATACACAAGTGCGATTAGCATCGATACTAAAATTGACAATTTCAACAAACGTTCTAATTTCATAGGTGTTCTCCTAAGTTTTCTATTGTCTTAGTTACATAAGTACTAAGTAAGGATTGAATGTCGTAATGATGATTTGTTTCTATCGCTATTGAGGTGGCACATAAACCTGAAAACTCTGTTTGATTGACGTTTAAACCCAGACCAATAATGACGTATTTGTAGCATTGATCACTGACTAGCGTTTCAATCAATATGCCAGCTATTTTCTTGTCATTTACATAAAGATCATTTGGCTCTTTTAAATACACGTTAGGCACAAAGGTCTTTACATACGACACAAGTCCATCATAATACGTTTTTTGAAGTAAAGGCATTTCATGCGTTGGCAACGCTTTAATCAAAAAAGAGACCAAGAGATTTTTGCCTTTATCCGATTGCCATGTCCGGTCAAACTGACCACGGCCGCTTGTTTGATAATTCGCACAAACAAACGTCATGTTTTCTAATTCGTGATAGTGCTGTTTTAAATAGTTATTTGTTGAGTCTAGAGAGTCAAAAACACGTAAGGTGCTAGACATTAATTAGATACCATAAAGGAGATTGTAGCTTCACAAACGAGTTCTTCTCCAACGTAGGCCTTTGCTTCTCCCACACCAAATTGTCTTCTTACTCGTGTAAGCGTACACTCCAATCTGAGTGTATCACCAGGTAACACCGATTTTCTAAACTTAGCTTTTTCAATTCCGGCAAAAAAAGCTATTTTTCCCTGAAATTCAGGCATCAACAACAGGCTAACTGCGCCTACTTGGGCAAGCGATTCAATAATTAATACACCCGGCATGACTGGTTTTCCAGGAAAATGTCCTTTGAAATAGGATTCATCCATCTTAACGAATTTTTTACCTACCGCGTATTTTCCAACTTCATAATCGGTAATCTCATCGATTAATAAAAATGGGTCTCTGTGTGGAATGATTGCTTTAATTTGTTCTTGATTCAACATGTTTACACCTTCTTAAATATGATGGCTGCGTTTTGGCCACCAAACCCTATGTTAATATTGATTGCGTATGTCATTTCCTTTTTAACCGCCTGATTTGGTGTGTAATTTAAATCACAGTCCTCATCATATGCTTGATAGTTAATTGTTGGTGGAATAATACCTTCTTGTAAGGCTTTAATGACTGCAATCGACTCAATCGCACCAGCAGCACCAAGCGCATGCCCCGTCATCGATTTGGTCGAAGATATGTTTAATCGATACGCATCTTCTTTAAACGCTTGTTTAATCCCTAACGTTTCGTATTTATCATTTAACTGTGTTGATGTACCGTGTGCGTTGATATAACCTATCTCTTTGGGTTCTAGATTTGCATCTGCAAGTGCCCCAGTTAAACAATCAGTAATCCCTCTAGCTTCAACATCCGGTGAGGTCATGTGATACCCATCGGTCGTTGTGTGATACCCGACGATTTCTGCTAAGATTGGCGCGTTTCTTTTAATGGCGTGTTCGTATTCTTCTAAGATGAGAATACCTGCACCTTCAGCAATGACAAACCCACTTCTGTTTTTATCAAATGGAATCGAGGCTTTATTCACATCGTTTGAGGTGTTTAGTGCCTTCATGCTTGCAAATCCACCCACACCAATTTCATTAACTGGGGCTTCAGATCCACCAGTCATTGCGATTTCTAAATAACCATCTCTAATGTATCTAAATGCTTCACCAATCGAGTTAGTAGCGGCAGAACATGCCGTGACTTGCGGTAGATTGGGGCCATAAATTTGATATTTAATCCCAAGCTTCCCACCGATTAGATTGATGATCGAGTTGGGGATAAAAAATGGCGACATCCGGTCTTGACCTCTTGTCTTACAAACCGTTACGTCTTGTTCAATTGTGTTTAACCCACCAATACCACTGCCGACAAAAAGCCCAAATCGCTTTCGGTTTATTTCTGCCCCTTCAAGTTTGGCTTGTTTGTACGCTTCATCAGCCGCAACCATTGCAAGGTTAGAAACACGATCACTTCGTTTGACTTCTTTTTTATCTATAAAGGCTTCAAAATCTAGGTTTTTAACCTCACCAGCCAATTTAACTTTCCAGTTTGTTGTGTCTGCCAACGTAATAAAATCAATACCATTTTTTCCTTCAACCATGTGTTTGAAGGACTCATTTACAGTATTTCCTAAGGGACTCACTAGTCCCATGCCAGTAACGACGACTCTTCTTTTCATCTGACACCTACATCACTAAGCCGCCATCAATGCTGATGGTTTGGCCGGTAATATAAGACGATTCTTTGCTAACAAGAAATAAGACTAGTTCGGCCACTTCTTCTTTTTGTCCAAATCGTCCAAGTGGTATTTGAGATAACCACGTTTCTTTTTGTGTGTCGTTTAATAAATCAGTCATGTCTGAGGAGACAAACCCAGGAGCGACACAATTACAGTTGACTTTTCTGCCTGCAAATTCTCTAGCAACGGCTTTGGTTAGTCCTATGACCCCAGCTTTTGAGGCACTATAGTTGGTTTGTCCGGCGTTTCCCAATATCCCAGAAACACTTGCGATATTCACGATTTTGGCATCGGTCTCTTTTAGTAGAATTTTACTCGTATGCTTGATCATATTCCATGCGCCTTTTAAATTCACATCGATGACTTGATCAAACTGGTCTTCTGTCATTCGTAATAATAGGCTATCTTTCGTGATGCCTGCGTTATTCACTAAGATATGAACCGTGTTAAATGTTGTTACCGCAGCATCTACTAACTGTTTTGCCTCATCAAATTTCGAAACATCGGCTTTAACAGCAAGTGCTTCTCCACCCATTGCTTCAATTTCTGCTACCAATAGATTTGCTTTAGCTTCGCTTGTGTTGTAGTTTACAACCACCTTGGCACCTGCTTGTGCTAATCGTAGGCTAATAGCACGGCCGATGCCTTGTGCACCACCAGTGACAATAGCGACTTTATTTTTTAAATTCATGATCGATTAACCACCTTTCAACAATATCGATGTCTTTGATTTGATTGATACCAATAACCTCTAAGGTCGGATCAATTTTTTTAATAAATGAACTTAGTGTGTTACCAGGGCCTATTTCGATGAAATGTGTGTATCCGTCTTTTTTCATTTGCTCGATGCTTTGTTTAAATCGTACGGCACCAGACACTTGTTCTTCTAATAAATCCACAAGTGTTTCAAACTCAAGTTTATTTGCTGTCACGTTCATATAAATATCATAGGAAACTTTGTTCTTTTTTACGGTTTCTAAATATGGTCTTAACCTAACGCCCGCTTCTTTCATCAATTGACTATGAAATGCACCTGATACATTAAGAGCAATAGCCCTTTTAAGTCCGTTTTCTTTCAAACAAGAAACGGCTTTATCCATTTCTTCGATGCTGCCACTAATAACGGTTTGAACTTGAGTGTTATAATTAGCAACTTCAATATTAATCTGATTTTCCATTAATATGGACTCGATGACTTTGTCTTCCATTCCTATACAAGCAGTCATGGTTCCTTTTTCTTTCTTTGTTTGTTCTTCCATTAACGTAGCTCTAACTTGAATCAGTTTTAACGCATCTTCAAATGAAAATACGCTAGAAGCACATAAACTACTGTACTCACCTAAACTAAAACCTAGAAAACCGTTTGGTATGACCGAAAGTTTTAAAAACGCTTGATAAATTAAATAGCTTGTATAAAAAACCATTGGTTGTGTATAAAGCGTTTGATTAAGTGTACCATCGTTGCTCTTTAAAATCTCTATTGGATCATACCCAAGCACTTTGGATGCCTTTATTGCTAGTTCTTCGTTGTGAAAATCCAGACCCATAGCTGTGTATTGCGCCCCTTGACCAGCAAAGACTAACGCCAACTTACTCATAATACTTGAAGTCCTTTGGCGTAATTTTCAATTGGATCAAACATGGACTCGATGACTTCTTTGACCGTTTTAATTTCTTTTACTAACCCTGCAATTTGTCCAGCCATGAAAGAACCTCTATCAATATCACCATCAAAAACCGCACGTCTTAAGGAACCTAGCGTCAACTTCTCTAATTCCATATGGTCAATTTGCTGACTTGATAATCTTACGTACTCTACTGCCATTTTATTTTTTAATACACGTACAGGTGCTTTGGTGTTTCTGCCTGTAACAATCGTATCAGTATCTCTTGCACTCACAACGATGTCTTTATAGTTTTGGTGAATTGGACATTCGATAGTCGCAAGTAAGACCGTTCCTACTTGGACCCCTTTTGCACCAAGAGCAAACGCAGCCAATACCCCACGATAATCAGCAATACCACCAGCTGCAATTACAGGAATGTCGATGGCATCTGCTATTTGAGGAATTAAAGCCATTGTTGTCAGTTCTCCAATGTGACCACCTGCCTCGGTGCCTTCTGCGACGACAGCATCTGCCCCAGCGCGTGCCATTCTTATGGCCAATGCCACACTCGGTACGACTGGTATCACTTTTATCCCAGCTTCTTTCCAGGCTTGCATGTATACCCCAGGTGAACCAGCACCGGTTGTCACGACTTCAACTTGTTCTTCAACAACAACTTTTGCAATTTCAGCCGCTCTTGGGTTCATCAACATAATGTTAACGCCAAACGTGTGATTCGTTAGCTGCTTTGCTTTTCTAATTTCAGCTCTGACCCAGTGTTCATCAAACCCACCAGAACCAATCAAACCAAGACCACCAGCGTTAGAAACACTTGCTGCGAATTCTGCTGTTGCGATGTTTGCCATCCCACCTTGTATAATTGGGTATTTAATATTTAATAATTCACAAATGTTTTTCATATGTTATTTACGCTCCAAATTCATAATTGCGGCTCCATAGGTGAACCCGCCACCAAATCCAACCATCAAGACTCTGCTCTTTTGGTTGTTGTTATACTCACTTAATAAAATCGGTATACTTGCGGCAGAGGTATTGCCGTATTTTTCAATGTTAAGTATGAATTTCTCTAATGGTATCTCAAGTGAGTTTGCAACACTTTTGATAATTCTTAGGTTGGCTTGATGTGAGATAATCACATCCACATCATCAATCGTTAATTGATTTGTCTCTAAAATCTCTTTAATGCTTTTTGACAATACTTCAACAGCAAATTGATAGACTTTTTTACCATCCATGTGAATGAATTTACCCACCGTTAAGACCTCATTCATGTCTGGTCTTGAGCGATTAATGAAGTTTGCTTGATTCGGTTCGATCGTTTTTTCGATGATCACCGCACCTGCACCATCACCAAATAATACACAAGTATTACGGTCTTCATAATCAAGTACATTGGTCAGTTTTTCACTTCCGATGACTAGTGCGCTTTTATAGTTACCACTAGATAATAGACTACTTGCTACCTCAAGTGCGTAGACAAAACCAGTACATGCTGCGTTTATGTCAAAGGTCATAATTTCTCTCTTAATACCAAGTTTGCCACTGACAAGGTTAGCAACCGATGGTGTTTTATCTTCTTGAGTAATGGTAGCTACAACAATCAAATCAATATCATCGACCGAGTAATTCACATTTTTGATACAATCATTTGCTGCTAGATAAGCCAAATCTAGTGTATTTTCAATCGTTGCTTGTCTTCGTTCTTTGATGCCTGTTCTTGAAAAAATCCATTCATCTGTGGTATCGACCACTTTCGAGAGGTCATCATTCGTTACTATTTTATCTGGTACGTATTTCCCAGTAGCAACAATTTTTATATTTTTCATAATTAAATCCTTTCACTAAAAACACCCATTCTGCGGTATTTCTGATAACGATCATTCAATCGTTTTTGAGTATCTTTTTTCATTTCGATTGTTAATCGTTTGACTAATTGACTTCTTAACTCTTTAAATCCAAACGCTTGATCTTCATGTAGTCCGTTTTTTTCCTTAATAATCCCATCGATGATTTTCAAATCAAAAAGATCATTTGCAGATAATTTCATTATTTCTGCAGCTTCGTTTGCTTTTTTACTATCTTTGTATAGAATAGATGCAAATCCTTCTGGCGATAGAATTGAGTATATGCTATTTTCAAACATTAAAAGTTGATCAGCAACACCAATCGCTAATGCACCACCTGATCCACCCTCACTTAATACGACGGCAATAATCGGTGTATCAAGACACATCATCTCTTTTAAGTTATTGGCAATTTTAAAGGCTTGATTTCTCATTTCAGCCTCAAGTCCAGGGTAAGCACCTGGTGTATCAATAAATACCAGTATCGGACGTTTGAATTTTTCTGCTTGCTTCATTAAACGAAGTGCTTTTTCATACCCTTCAGGGTGTGGCATGCCAAAATTTCTTTTGATTTTATCGTTTGTGTCTGTCCCTTTTTCTTGAGCAATTACAGTAACCGGTATGCCTTCGAAATAACCAATGCCACCAATAATTGATAAATCATCTCTTACGCTACGATCGCCATGCAACTCGATAAAGTCATCAATGATGTGACGAATAACCGTTTTAGATGTTGGACGTTTTGGATGTCTTGCAAGTTGAACTTTTTCCCATGAACTATTCATGCTTTATGTCCTCCTTGATGTAGTTTTAACAAGGCACTTATTTGTGATTTTAACTGTTTTCTTTCAACGACTAAATCAATCAAACCGTGTTCTTTTTGAAACTCAGCTGATTGGAAATGGGCAGGTAACTCTTCTTTAATTGTTTGTTTGATTACCCTAGAACCAGCAAAACCAATCAATGCGGATTTTTCTGCGATGTTGATGTCACCGAGGGTGGCAAAACTAGCTGCAACCCCACCGGTTGTTGGGTAAGTCATCACGCTTATATAGAGTAACTTTTCTTGCTCAAGTTTTTTTAATGCCCCTGCGGTTTTTGCCATTTGCATTAAAGACAAAATACCCTCTTGCATACGTGCGCCACCAGAGGCACTTACAATAACAAGTGGTTTGTGTTCTTTAATGGCAAGTTCAATCAATCTTGTGACTTTCTCACCGACGACACTCCCCATAGAGCCCATCATAAAAAAGGAATCTAACACACCTAAGAAACAAGGGTAATCACCAATCGTACAAGACCCACTAATAAACGCATCGTTTTGATTTGTAAATTTTTTTGCACTGTTTAATTTTTCTTCATAAAAAGGCATTCCCAGTGGATTTGTTGATTCTAAATGCTCATTTACTTCAACAAACGTATCATCATCCGCAAGCATTGCAATTCTTTTTTTAGCGTTAATTCGAAAATGAAAACCACAATTTGGGCATACATGCAGTTGAGCTTCTAACTCTTTTTCATAAATAGGTTTTTGACACTCTTCACATTTAAGGAATAACCCATCTGGAATATCGGTTTGTTTTTTGACGGCAGTTTTTTTAAGAAACTTCACTTTGAAATCGTGTAATCTTTTTTTACGTTCACTAAAAAAATCATTCATTTTTATTCTTCTCCACTAGTTCATTAAATTTAGCAATATAACCAGTGTCATAGTTACCTTTGATAAATGTATAATCGTGCATAATTAGGTATTGATATTCAATGTTAGTCTTAATGCCTTCAACGACCATTTGTTCTAGTGTGACACGCATTTTTTTAATTGCTTCTCTTCTATTTTTTTCAAAAACAATCACTTTTGCCACCATCGAATCGTAATAGGGCGGTACTGAATAGCCTTGATAGACGTGCGTGTCTACTCGGACGTTAAAGCCACCAGGAATAAATAAATTGGTGATTTTACCTGGTGACGGACGAAATCCATTCATTGGATCTTCGGCATTGATTCGACACTCAATCGCGTGGCCTAAAATTTTGATGTCTCGTTGCTTAAAACTAAGCGGTTTATCATAAGCGACATTGATTTGTTCTTTGACTAAATCAATCCCAGTAATCATTTCTGTGATTGGGTGTTCGACTTGAATACGTGTGTTCATTTCAATGAAATAATAATCTTGGTTTTTATCGACTAAGAATTCAAGTGTGCCAGCGTTAATGTAGTTTATTTTTTTTGCTAATTTGATGGCGGCCACCCCTAGTTTTTTTCTTAATGTGTCACTGATGGTTGGCGCAGGTGCTTCTTCTATCATCTTTTGATTTCTTCTTTGTGTAGAACAATCACGTTCGTAAAGATGAACCACATTACCTTCTTTGTCTGCAATGATTTGCACTTCAATGTGCTTAGGTGATTCAATGAATTTTTCGATATATAAGGACTTATCACCAAAAGCCGCTTCGGCTTCAAGTGAGGTACGCTCATAGGCATGAACCAACTCTTTTTCGTTATAAGCAATCGATATACCTCTGCCTCCACCACCATTTGTCGCTTTAATCATGACTGGATAACCTATTTTTTTGGCAACTTTCAACGCTTCTTCTAGATGTTCTAGAATGCCTTCAGAACCCATAATAATAGGCACACCGGCTTCCTTTGCAATACGCTTGGCAGATGCTTTATCACCTATTAATCTAATGGTGTCTGCGGTTGGCCCGATAAATCTTAAACCACAGCTTTCAACCATTTCCACAAACACGGCATTTTCAGATAAAAATCCATACCCTGGATGAATGGCGTCACAACCTGTTGCGATAGCTGCGCTTAAAATATGATTCATATTTAAATACGAATCACTGCTTTTTGGTTCGCCCACACAGATGGCTTGATCGGCAATTTTCACATGAAGTGCATCTTCATCCGCCTTTGAATATACACTGACGGTTTCAATGCCCAATTCTTTTGCTGCACGTATAATTCGAACTGCAATTTCACCACGGTTTGCTATTAATATTTTATGACTCATTAGCAATCACCATCAACGCTTGATCAAATCCAACCGCATCGGTATTTGAAACGAGAAATTCCTTAACTACACCATCGTATGGACAAGTAATCTCATTCATGATTTTCATCGCTTCAATGATACAAATGACATCGCCTTTTTTTACTTTCTGTCCAACCTCGACGTAAGGCGTTCCATTATTGGTTGAGGAACGATAAAACGTTCCCACCAACGGTGATTTAATTGTTTCTTTGGTGTTTATTTCACTTGCTGTCTCTTTCTTATTTGTTGTTGTTTCAATATTTGAAGGTTTATTAATTGTTTCGGTTTTTTCAATGTACTCAACTTTGTTTTTAGATAACTTTAATTTGAAGTCTACCATTTCAAGTTCAAGACTCATTAATGGTGAGTTTTCGATGTCTTTAATAATTGTTTGTAATTCTTTAATTGTCATAATATTCACTCTCTTTCAACTAAATCCATTCTAATCTTTAAATAGTCAATCATTGTTATTTGGCTTTATCATCTCCTTAGCATAAATATGCTTTGAATTTCAAAATTTATGCATACACGTATTTTAACACTGGTGCATCGTTATGTAAATACGTTTTAGTTGTAAGCGTTTTAAAATGCTTTGAATTTCAAATGTTTTTTTAATATAATACCCTTTTTATGTTTTTAAATGGGTAATTTCTACCCCATTTAACACAAATTTCAGTTTATTTATATTTTTTATATTAAAGTCTATTATGAATGTTCTTTTTTATAATTTCGTTATAAATAATAAAAAAACAACCCCAAATTAGAGATTGTTAATTTATATTTATCTTGTTTGCAATTCGAATAAACCAGATTCTAGTTCGTTAAAATATCGGTAATTAAGGTGAATCAAGTCACACGCGCTTTTGTATTTCTCTATTTTCCTTAAATACTCTTTACAATGATTTGTCAGGTAGTATGCCGTTTGAAAGGCTTGCTGATACTTGTTCTTTTTCTTAAAACACTCATGGAAGAAAATATCTAGTGAGTCAGTTTGATACTTCGATACCATAAACTCAATGATACATTGTTCAAATAACGACCGTCTTTCTTTTTTAACGTTACTTAAATAATCTTTGATCGTAACCGTGTCATTAATTTGATCTAAATAGAGCAAATACAAACACTGATAATAAGACGAATCCTTTATCTTATCTGCCACCTCCTGATTGAGTTGTTGATTAAAAAGTTGTTTGTACAAAAGTAACTTCTTAACTGTCTTTTCCAATTTACCATATTTAAAATCCTTAAGATGCGTATTAGACACCCTCATAAAAAAAGCATAAAGATACTTTTTCGTCAGATTTGTTTGTGTGTCATATAGCCCATAAGTTTGTAGTTGTTGGTTGACTTGCAGCATTTTATGAAATGCAATCATCGCATTTGATGTGGAAAGCGAAAGTTCCAGTTCAATGATACCAATATACAACATTTGCTTTTTTGATAAGCCTTGATTTGCTTTTAATGCTTTAACGATTGCTAACGATTTTACTTGTTTATGGTTTTTTTGATAATACTTAGCCATGATCATCAAAAATATCTGGGTTGATTTCATGGTTGAACTTGTCATCAACGACATTAATTCACTTAGCTCTTGATGCATTAACTGATAATCATTATTTACTGCGTGTTCATAATACCACGAAAGTTCATGGTAATAGTGGACTTTTGGAAGCCCATAAGAAAGACTGTTAAATTCTGCTTTTAACCCCAACATGTAATCTAAAAAATCAGCTTCAATGCTCTCAAGATCAAAGCCATTTAACGACTCTTCTAAATTAAAACCAATGGCTTCAAAGTAGCGATCAAAAACACTTTTATTCGGTTCTATTAGCGAATTCTCTACTCTTGATATAACAGACTGGTTGATGCCATACTTGGATGACACCTCTTGTATTGTCCAATTCTCATTTCGTCTCATTCTCTTAAGTACCGGTCCGACGTAAGACCATGGTGACTCCTCTTTAGTCACCTTTAATAAATGAGATAAGTCGTTTATTACGTAATTGTTTTTCATTTCTTTCCTCTTAGATTGTATTTCCCCACTGTTATTATTTATATCATATTCCTTTCTTTTTTACTTCAAAAAAATTTACAAAAACAAAAAAAAGATAAACCTCTATTTAGATTTATCTCAAACTGTATTATTATATGTTTTTTTGTTCATATTTACAAATATCTTTTAGTGGGCAATCGCTACACTTTGGCTTTTTTGCTAAACAGTGATAGCGACCAAAGAAAATCATTTGATGGTGCATTTTCATCCATTTATCTTTAGGCAACTTTCTCATTAATTTTTGTTCAATTTCAAGGACATTATCGTCTTTCTTCGCTAAACCCAAGCGAACTGATATTCTTGCTACATGTGTGTCTACAGCGATTGCAGGTACATTAAATGCATTTGATAAAACCACATTAGCTGTTTTTCTTCCCACACCAGGTAACGCTTCAAGCTTTGTTCTATCATTAGGTACTTCACCATTGTGTAATAGCACAAGGTCTTTGGCTAATGCGATGATAAATTTAGCTTTGTTTTTATATAACCCGATGGTTTTTAGTACATCACATACCTCAGAATAATCCGCGTTCATTAACAACTCAGGTGTTGGGTATTTATCAAATAAAATTGGTGTCACCAGATTAACTGCCTTATCCGTGGTTTGTGCAGAGAGCACTACAGCAACTAACAATTCAAACGCATTGTCATGTGTTAACTCGGCTTTTGCATCTGGAAACATATCATTCATGACTTCAATGATACGGTCAATTTTCATCATTATTTAACGCCTCTAATCAACTTATTTATTAAATCACGTTTTTCATCGTCCAAGTCGTCATCGTTCATTTCATCTGTGGTTCTTAGGATTCGATCGAGGTAATTTAAATTTAACTTATTATGGTTAATTGCGACCTCAAGTGCTTGATCAATCTCTTTTTTGTTGTAACCATCAATAAACCACTGTTGGATCATTTGTAGGTCGTATGGTTTTAACGATTTTCGAAACACATCTTCTAAGTTAGTAATAACCGCTTTTATTTCGTTATCCGACTGCTTTTCATTCTCAACTTTTAAATCCTCTTTGAATAACTGAATGATTTTATCAAACAACGGATTAAGACTAAAGATTTCTCTTTCTTTACCGTCGTTTTTTAGTTCTAGTTCGGTTGAAACGAATTGATTAACAATCAGTTGTTCTAGCAATTCACCCACCTCATTTGAGGATAAATGAGTCATTCTTGCGATTGATTTCAAGGAAAGCGTGTGTTTCTTTTTTTCTAACATGGTTGCCAATTGACTGAGTACAATAACTTCTTTTTCGTTAATTCCCAATCGAACATATTCTTTTAATAGGAGTTTATGAAGATTTAAATACCCCTCTTCAATCATTTTATTAAACATTTAACTCACCTTTTCCCATCGTTTAAAACTCTTTTGCTAATTTCTTAAGTGCTTCTTTTGCAGCATTTTGTTCAGCTTCTTTTTTTGATCTTGCCTTACCGACACCATAGACAATATCATCCATGCGAACAGATGCAGTAAAAACACGATCGTGCGATGGGCCAGTTTGGTTGTCAATGTGATATGAAATGTTTCTCCTGTCAGTCTGTACTAACTCTTGTAGGGTCGACTTATAGTCTTTAATTCCCACCACCTCATCAAGGTGTGGAATGACGATACGATCAAATAGATTTTTGGTTTGTATGTAGCCTTGATCGATGTATAAAGAACCAAAAATTGCCTCGAAGGCATCAGCAATAATCGAAGGATTTTCTCTACCGTTTGATATTTCTCCACCCTTACCTAGTTTTAGATACTGCGATAAATTTATTTTTTTTGCATAAACGTTTAGTGCTTCTTCACATACCGCTTGAGCACGTTTTTTTGACATTTCGCCTTCATCACCTTGGTGTTGATTATAAAGGTAGTCTGCCATCATCAATCCAATAACTGCATCCCCTAGGAACTCAAGTCTTTCGTTATCCTTACACTCATTTTCGTTTGCGAAGCTTGAGTGTGTCAAGGCTTGTTCTAGTAGGAGTTTATTATGAAACTTTACTTTTAATACTTGTTCAATACTTTTCATGTAGATACCCTCTCTTTTTTTATGGAGTGTATCGATAATCAACAACTACAAAATTGTGTATGTTGTTCATTATCAATACAATCGAAACAGCAAATCAGGCGTTATCAAACGCCTGATCCTTGTTCTATTGTTTGATTATTCTTCTTTTGTTAGTGTCTTTTCAAGTGCTTCATTCACTTGATTAAGCACGTCATTTTTTACAAATAAACGTGCCTGTGCAATCGCATTTTTAAATGCATATGCAGACGATGAACCATGTGCTTTAATCACAGGTGCTTGAATACCGAAAATCATTGCTCCACCAATTTCTGAAGCGTCTAGACGTTTTGAAAAACGTTTTAGATTTTTTCTCATGAATAGATAACCAATCTTCCCACCTAAAGAGGATTTAATCTCTTCTTTAAGCATGCTACCCATCGCTTTAGCAGTGCCTTCAACGGTTTTCATTAAAACATTACCTGTGTAACCGTCAGTTAGCATAATGTCCGCATCGGTTGACAAAACTTCTTTACCTTCAATGTTGCCCATAAAATTAATCATTGGGTGGTTTTTCAATAGTTGGAAGGTTTCTTTTTCTAAATCTCTACCTTTACCTTCTTCACTGCCAATGTTTATTAGCGCAACCTTTGGGTCCTTAATACCTAAATACTCTCTTGCTGTGATTGTCGCATAAAGTGCTAATTCTAGTAAATGTTCACTTCTTAGCTCGATGTTTGCGCCGACATCCAGTAGTATTCGACCTCTACCATCAGTTGATGGAATGATCGGAGCCAAGGCGACACGATGCATCAATGACATGCGTTTGATAACTAAGTGCGCACCTGCGATAATTGCCTGGGTTGGTCCAGCTGAAACAAGCGCTTGTGTTTGACCTTCTTTAACACTATACATCGCTCTAACCATCGATGAATCTTTGTTATTTCTAATCGCTCGAATCGGGTCTTTTTCTCCCATATCGATGACTTGAGTTGTTTTTTCTACTTTAATTCTTGGGTGAGCAATTAAGAATTCGTTGATTTTATCTTGATCACCAAACAAAGTGATTTCGATATCCTCAAATTGTTTGACGGCATCCATTGCCCCAAGGACTGTAATTTTAGGTGCGAAGTCGCCCCCCATTGCATCAACTGCAATCTTTATCATGATACCACTCCCTTTAATTAATAATTATACCATAGGTAACTTTGATTATGTTTCGTCTAAATCTAATTTTTGGTAGTTCAAATAATATTGGTTCTCTTTTTCATTTGATAATAACCATAAAGCGTCTTGTTTTGCTTTTAAAAATACATCAAAATCGCTGCCTAAGTCAGCGTATTCAAAACGAAGCGATCCACTTTGTCTAACACCTAAGAATTCACCTGGCCCTCGCTTAGATAAATCGTATTCGCTCAGTTGAAATCCATCTGAGGTTTTTGAAAAATACTGAAGTCTGTCAATATCGGATTCGTCACTTAATACGTAACAAAAGCTTTGTACGTCACTTCTACCCACACGACCTCTTAATTGGTGTAATTGGCTTACACCAAAATATTTCGCGCCTGTAATAACCATTATGGTTGCTTCTTTTACATCAAGCCCTACTTCGACGACAGAGGTTGAAACTAATATCGAAGACTTGATTTGATAGAAATCTTCCATGGCTTGTTGTTTTTCAAGTGCACTTTGTTTGCCGTGTAACATGATAACGGTGTACTTTGAAAACGCAGCTTGTACTTCTTCAAACAATGAAAACACATTTGTCCCACGCTCTTCGGATTCAATCGAAGGTGCAATAAAATAAGCCTTATTTCCCTTCTCTAGTTCCTTATTTACGTGCTGAAAGACCGAGGGTAGTTGTTGATCACTTAAATAGCGCGTGATTATTTCTTTTCTGCCAATGGGTTTTTCTTTGATGATTGATACTTCCATGTCCCCAAATAAAACGATGGCTAAGGTTCTTGGGATTGGGGTGGCACTTAAATAGACCACATCAGCGTTTCCTTTTTCTTTTAACGTTTCTCTGGTTTCAACGCCAAAACGGTGTTGTTCATCAATGATAACGAACCCTAGATTCTTGAAGATGACGTCGTCTGTGACTAACGCGTGTGTACCAATCACAAAATCATATACCCCATGTTTAATTTGTTCTTTTAGCTCTTTCTTCTTTTTTGTTGAACCTGTTAATAAACAAATATTAAGGTTTTTTAATGCGTTTTTAAAGAATTGGTAGTGTTGCATCGCAAGTATTTCGGTTGGCGCCATTAAAGCACTTTGATAGCCTGCCGATTTCGCACCCATCACACCAATGCCCACAACAATGGTTTTTCCTGAACCAACGTCACCTTGGATTAACCGTCTGGCTGGATAATTCTTTTTGAAATCTCTAAAAAGATCATTTACCGTCTCTTTTTGATCTTGCGTTAACTCAAATGGGATGTCTTGAATGAATAACTTGACTTGTTCTAAATCGTACTTCTTTGGTTTTTTAAAGATTAATTCATGATGAACCTTTTGATACATCATCTTATACTGAAAACGAAGCGCTTCTTCGTATTTTAATCGTTTTAATGCCTCAACCAAACGTTCATCTGAACTCGGTAGATGAAGCGTTTTTACCATTTCCTCTTTAGACATTAAATGATGCTTGTTGACTAATACCTTAGGCAAATCATCATTAATCACAACGAGTTGTTGGTCTAATATTTTTTTGACAATCTTTGAGATGGTCGTATCGTAAATACCATCCAGTTGATAGATTGGTTTTAATTCCGTTTCAAGTGGTTTTAGCAAGACCGCTTGAGCTGTAATCAACCGTTTTTTCTTTTCGTATTTACCTTTGACCGTCAAAGTCATATGCTCAGTCATGCTTTCTTTAAGGTATTCTCTTCGATAAGCAATTACCTTAATGACTTCGTTATCCACAAGTAGTTTGAACTGAACGCTTTTTAACGTGCCTCGATGATTGACTATTTTTGGAATATCGATGAGCTGTCCGGTGACTGTGACCTCGGTCTTATCAATCGCAAATAACAAAGCGTCTTCTTTAAACGATTGATATTTTTTGGGAAAGGTAAAAATCAAATCGTTAATGGTCTCGATTTGATGATTATGAAATAATATTTCTAGTTGTTTGCCTACCCCTGGCGCATCAATGATCCTGTACATCTAAACACCTCAAGATAATTATAACAAAAAAAGGACATTTAGTCCCTTGATTTTGACTGTAATAACAAATCTGCTAAAACGATGTGACAGGCATTTTCAACCACAATTACCGCACGTCTTGCGATAAATGCGTCATGCCTACCCTCAATTTGTTGTGGCAGGATTTTGTTTTCAATAAAATGGTACGTCTCTTGTTTGACATAAACTGAAGAAGCTGGTTTGACAAGTACTCTAAAAACAAGCGGATTTCCGTTGGTAATTCCCCCGTTGACACCACCATTGTGATTCGTTTTGGTTTTACCTGTTTCATCAATTAAGCAGTCGTTGTACTGACTTCCAAATAATGAGACGCCTTTAAAACCTACGCCAAACTCAATCGCTTTAATGGCTGGAATGGAAAACATCATTTGTGCCATTTTCGATTCTAATGATTCAAAGAAAGGTTCACCTAACCCAATCGGTAAATCCTTAACCGTCACTTCAATAATGCCAGCGACGCTCTCGCCTTTATTTGAGGCGTCTTGGATATAATCATCGAGTTTACTCATGTCGGTTAATTCACCTGCTTGAATGAGCTTTGCATCGACATTAAATCCTGTGAACATCTTAGCGAAACTACCAGCAGCCACCAATCCGGTGGTCATTCTTCCTGAAAACGGCCCACCACCTCTTGGATCTGAAAAACCTTTATATTTCTTTATCGCAACAAAATCGGCATGACCTGGTCTTGGAAACGAAATCAGGTTACTATAATCTTTTGATTGTGTTTTGGTGTTTTCAAACGTGATGTGAATTGGGCTGCCGGTTGTATAACCTTGATATACCCCCGATGTGATGTTTGGTTGGTCTGATTCCACACGTTTTGTTGTCCCAATTGCCCCGGGTTTTCTTCTTTCTAAGTCCTCCAAAAGGACTGACTCATTGAATTTAATGCCCGGTTTTATACCATCGATAATCACACCGATCGCTTTTTGATGTGATTCACCATAAATCATCACTCTAAATAAACGTCCAAACGTATTCATAAATTAAGCCCTCCGATTAAATCATCAATATCTTCTTTTGTACTCTTAAGTATTTTTTTTTGCCACAACTCTTGTGATCTAAGTGCTTGGGTGACTAACATCACAATCCCATTACAACTAAAGTTTGCTTCTTTCATCAATACGGTCTTCTTAGGGTTGTAAATCAAATCAATCACAATATCAATTTTTTTGGCGATTTGTGGTGGCAAAGGACAGTTGTCATTATTTGGATACATCCCCACAGGTGTGGTGTTAATTACTAAGGGATACTGATCAATTTGATAAAATTGTTCGTAATCAATCACCATCGAAAACTGTTTTTTATTCTTTTGTTTATCTCTTGAAACCACCACAGGTAGATAGCCTAATAAGGAGAGTGCATAGGCGGTTGCTTTAGCAGCACCACCAGAACCCAAAATATACACCGCTTTGGTTTTTGGGTTAATATGGTAAAACTCAAAAAGTCTCATTACCCCATAATAGTCCGTGTTATCACCGTAAACCAAACCGTCTTTTAGATAGATGGTGTTAACCGCTTGGATTTTTCTTGCTGCCTCACTTAGCTCATCACAATAACTCATGATGGCTTCTTTGTATGGGATGGTTACATTATAACCCAAATACTTTTTTTTCTTCAGCAGATCAATCGCAACTATAAGATCGTCTTTTGACTCGTATTCAAGCAATTCATAGGTGTATGTTAACTGATTATTCTTTGCAATTAACTCATGAAGTGCTTTTGAGTGACTGTGTTTAAGTGATTTACCAATTAGTCCAAATTTACTCATATTTTTTTACTTTGGTATTCTTTAGAAATACCCATCAATGCATTCAAAAACGCTTCGTAATACGGCTTTAATTCATTATTATTAATATATTTCAAGTTTTTTTCTATCACTTGTTGTTCTCTTTTTTGATCGAATATCGGTAACCCTTGTTCCATTTTATAGGCAATTACTTCGTTGACTTCTTGCATTCTTTTTTCGAACAATTTCGCCATTTCTTGATCAATTAAATCAATGTTAATGCGTGCTTTTTCTAATTTATTCAAATGTAACACTCCCTTGTAAACGTGCAAATTCTTCAAAAAATGTTGGGTATGATTTATTCACAGCCTCAGAATTTTTTATTCTAACTGGCCCATCGGCTATGGTTGCAGCAATGGAAAGCGCCATGACTACACGGTGATCATTCCATGCTTCTAGGGTGACATTCCCTTTTAATTTGGATACCCCCTGAATAATCATCCCATCACTCGTTTCGGTGATTTTTGCGCCCATTTTAGTTAATTCACAAATCATCGATTTAATTCGGTCAGACTCTTTGATTCGTAGTCTTTGAGCATTAACGATCGTTGTTGTCCCTTTTGAGACCGAGGCAAGCACTGTGAGTATCGGACCTAAATCAGGTGTTTGAGATAAATCAATTTCAATGCCTTTAGTTTGTGCTTTTTTCGCAAACAACTGCCCATTCTCAAAGTAAACATTTCCACCCATTTGGTTAATAATCTCAATGATTTTTTTATCTCCTTGCAGAGATTTCTCATTCATCTTGTTTAATACCACTTTCGAACCTAGTGTATTTGCAACAAGGAAAAATGCCGCTTGTGAAAAATCGCCTTCAACTTCATAGTCTTTGGCTTCATACGATTGATTTCCCTTGATATGGTAGGTATTGCCTTTTACTTCGATTGATATCCCATACGTTTTTAAGACGTCTAAGGTTAAATCGATATAACCGACCGATTCAAGTGGCGTCGTTAATTTAATGAGTGAATCCCCATTTAATAGAGGCAGTGAAAACAATAACCCTGTGATAAATTGAGAACTGATGTCACCAGGCAATTCATAAGTCCCTGGTGTCAGTGGCCCTTTTACTTTAAATGGCAAGTCTTCATTAGAAAGTGCCTCGTAAGTAATCTGGTGTTTCTTGAATAAATCAAAGTAGACGTTCTGTGGCCTTTTTCTTAATCCTTCTTTGCCATCAAAGATTACTTCATAAGGTGAGGTGATTGCCACTGGGATTAAAAATCGAATTGATGAACCAGATTCATTTGCATTTAGTACTTTCATCGGTTTCATCATTGGTCTGCCATAGACAATCGTGTCTTTTTTAACCTCAAAATCAACACCTAATGCATTAAGCATATCGATTGTAGCGAACGTGTCATTTGAGTGGAGCGCATTTTTTACCACACTTGTCCCATTAGCAAGTGCGGCGCAAATGAGCGCTCGGTGTGTAATTGACTTTGATGCAATGACGTCAATTTCCCCTTTTAGTTTATGAGGATTAATTAAAGCATCCATTAAAATCCTCCTTCTTAATCTGAGAAATCATCGGACACCCGATATCAGTAATAAAGATCATGTTAAGAATATCATTGATGTTTTTCTTATCAAAAAATACCTCGTTGATGTAATTATTCGGGTTGACAACCGTCTTATCCAACCCATACTTCTTTAATAATGCTACTAGTTTTTCTTTAGTTTCTTGCGAGGTGATACCAAGTTTAATTCCGACGTCACACGCGATAACCATACCAACAGCAACCGCAAATCCATGTTTAATGTGGTAGTTTGATTTTCGTTCGATCGCATGGCCAAACGTGTGGCCAAAATTAAGGTACATTCGTTCTTTTCGATCAAACTCATCAAGCAGTACATAACGACGTTTAACTTCGATTGTTCGTTTAATCATTTCATCTTCTGACACTGGTGATACTAAGAGCTGATTTGCTAAACTTGCATCACCAATGAATGCCGATTTAATCACTTCAGCCATGCCGTTTTGATACTCTATTTTATCTAACGTACGGAGTAATAACGTATCAATAATCACCATCTTTGGTTGATAAAACGAACCAACTAAGTTTTTCCCTTTATTCGTGTTGATGCCTGTTTTTCCACCGATTGATGCATCAACCATCGCTAGTAGTGAGGTTGGGATTTGAATGTAGTCAATCCCGCGGTATAACGTAGCAGAAACAAAACCGGCTAAATCGCCAATCACCCCACCGCCAAAAGCCAAAATCAAGTGACCTCTTTTGATTCCTTTTTCGATTAATTCATCGACAACTTGTTCAAACACTTCAAATGATTTTGAGGTTTCACCTGGGGCAACCACAACGACTTCGACCTCAAAATCAACGAGTCGTTTTAGTAGATATTCTTGGTGATAGTTAAAGACCGTTTGGTCAGTAATCACATAGATTTTACTACCCTCATACACTTTTTTAATGAGCATCTTTAGTTGTGCCATGAGATTTTTTCCAATGTGAATGTCGTATGGATTCGTTGCTAAAGGCATTGATAAAATCATTAAAACCCACTCCTTTTTTTGGTCGATGCGATAAATAATTCAATTAACATTTCTTTATCTTCACTAATTAGTGCTTGTTTCAATTTATCAAGTTCACTTTCAAAGCGATTGATTTCTTCAACTAGTACTTTTATATTCTCGAAAAATAGTTCTTGCCAAAGGTGTTCGTTGATCATCGCAATTCTCGTTAGATCTCTATAAGAATCCCCTGTAAAACGAGAGGTATCTTGGTAAATGTCACTATTAACTAAGGCAACCGCAAGCGCGTGTGGCAACTGACTTGTAAATCCGATTAATCGATCGTGTGCGTATCTATCCAGTTCAGATACCTTCTTAAACCCTAGTTCAAAGGCAAGTTCTCTAACGATCGAAACGTCATTTTTTGATGAGAAATTCGTCTCACAAATGATGAAATTCGCGTTATTAAAGAGTTTCCAATCCGCATAATCGATGCCTTTTTTTTCTTTTCCTGCCATTGGGTGAGCAGAGACATAGCGATACCCAGCAGGTAAAAGCGATTCAATTTGATCAATCATTTCGACTTTTGTCCCTGCCACGTCCATAATTAACTGTTTGTTTGTGAATAATTGGATGTGTTGTTTTAAAAACAAAACATTGTCTTTTGGGTATAGTGATAAGATAACGACATCCGATGTGGTAATCTCATTTAAATCATTACCCTTAATATAGCCTTTTTCTAATGCTTTTTGATTACTGACTAAATCAAAGCCATAGACGTCATGTTTGTTTGATAACCCTTGTGCAAAAGACGCACCAATCAAACCAAGTCCGACAACGAAGATTTTCATTTTACTTTTTTATCTAAGACGCTAGATAACTCTTTTAGTTTACCCATCATCGAATCAAATTTTTCTAATTTTAGCGATTGTGCCCCATCACTTAATGCGTGCTCAGGATCTGGGTGTATCTCGACAATAATCCCATCCGCACCGACCGCTTGACTTGCCATCGATAAACGTTCAATCATTGAATATTTCCCTGCCGCATGTGATGGGTCAATCACAATTGGTAAATGTGACAATTCTTTGATTGCTAAAACCGCTGAAATATCTAATGTGTTTCTTGTGTATTTTTCAAACGTACGAATACCTCTTTCACACAAAATGACGTTTTCATTACCTGAGGCCATGATGTATTCAGCACTCATTAACCATTCTTCAATGGTTGCAGACATGCCGCGTTTTAATAAAATAGGTTTTTGTGTTCTTGCACCTAGTTGTTTTAACAAGTTATAGTTTTGCATGTTTCTTGTACCGATTTGATAGATATCCACGTAGGGTTCAAATGCTTCAATTAAATCTTCACTCATGATTTCAGAAACAACCGCCATATTGAACTTGTCTGCGACTTCTCTTAAAATCTTCAATCCATCTATTCCCATACCTTGAAACGCGTATGGTGAGGTACGAGGTTTATAAGCACCACCTCTTAGAATTGTTGCCCCACTCTTGCTTGCGCTTTTTGCAATCTCTAAGGTGTTCTCGTATGATTCGACCGAGCAAGGTCCAGCCATTACGACAAACTGATCAGCGCCAATGACTGTGCCGTTAGCTAGTGTGATAATGGTGTCTGTTTTTTTGAATGAGCGACTGGCTAGCTTGTATGGTGTTGATACTCTTGTGACATTCTTAACACCCTCAAAAGCTTCTAAATCATTCGGATTTAAGCTCTTTGTGTCTCCAATCACACCAAAAACCATCAAGTTTTCGCTTGAACTGTCTTTAATTCCATAGCCCTTATTCATTAAATAAGTGGTGATTTTCTCAAAATTTTGTTTCGTTGCGTTTTGTTGCATGGTTACGATCATATCAAATATCCTCCTAGATATAAAAAAATATCCTTAGGAATGTCCTAAGGATAAGAAGCTTTACCGTTTAGTACATTTCCTTTTTTTATCAAAACCTGAAAAAGGAATGCACACATTCCTTTTATTTAAAGTAATAATAAAAATAGGAAAAACCAACCAATGTAAATAACATATTAACAAGCCTTCTTTTTTAAAATAGTAACACAAGAAACTTTAAAAGACAACAGCTTCTTGATATTTTTTAATTAATCTTAAATTATGAATGGTAATAATTGCTTGCCATTTGATTGCCTGAACGTCAAATCCTTCATCTTCATTCATCCATGTGAAATTGATGTTCCAATGATTATGAACGTAGGTCTTCTCTAAAAAATCAAGGTTTTGTTGAATTAGCTTAACATCAATTCCGTAAGTCTCTTCATAGAGTGGGTAACTAAATGGTGTTGTGACATAACCTTCATTCCACAGGTCCACACCATCAATCGATTCTTTAATCTCATTTGATAACTTCTTATAAAATGGCTCCAAGTCAAATCGGTTCGTTACTTTAAGCCCTTGATAAAAATGGATATAACAAGCAAGTAAATGTTTATCCTCTACCTTTGTTGATAAAAAATGGTGATAATATTTCGTTTGAAGCTTTACTAGGGTTTGATAAAAATCATCGGTCTCATCTAATAATTGTAATAAAGTCCCAACGATTGAAACGGTTGGGTTTTCTAAAAACGAATTGACGCCTTGTTGATGTTTCCACCATATCGCACAACTTGCCTCGTTGTTTGATGGGATGGTAGCCAACCATAAATCGTCTGTTAATTGCGTTTTTAAAAAATGGACGGCACTGTCTACCATCTCTTTAGTAAACTCGTCTAACGTAGTTGATTTATAGCCTATATTCACAAGTAACTCTAACGCATATGACGTTTGAAAACTGCTTGAATCGGGATTGGTATTATCAGGCTCTAGTCCATGACCAAACCCACCATCTTCGTTTTGATAAATGGACAATGCATAGGAAACCATTTCTCTGTCATCCTCTAAAAAATAGTGATTGAAAAGTGCCACTTCTAAATCTCTACCTTGATTGTATATCTTATTCTTTATGTCTTCTAATTGATACATACGTCTACCTCAATTCTACTAAGTTAATTATATCAAACATCGTCTTAAATCGATAAAAAAATCCCCTAAAATAGAACCCCACACAAAAGAAAATGATTTGCATGGTCCGTCTTTAGGGGCATTTGTCTATCTTATGATTCTTTTTTTAGTAAATCTCTGATTTCCATTAAAAGCTTAATGTCCTCAGGGATGACTTTTTCAACAACCACTGGTGCCTCTGTTTGTTTTTGAAGTTCAGCTTCACGTTGTTGTCTTTCAAGTTCGCGTTGTCTTTTAGCTTCACCCTTAATGATACGAATAACAATCGTATAAATCACAAGTGCAATAATTAAGAATTCCACGATTAATTGAATTGTGTTGCCATATCGAACGGTTGAAAATATATCAACCATTTGATTGGTGGTTGGATCTAGTTCACTTCTTAAAAAAATCTTCCATGATAAGTCAGTAAATTCTGCTTCACCTAATACAGCAGCTAGTAAAGGGAAGATGATGTCGTTAACCATTGAATTAACAATTTTCCCAAACGCACCCCCAATGACAACCCCAATCGCCAAATCTAGGATGTTGCCACGATTAATGAATTTTTTAAATCCTTCTAACCATTTTTTCACAAAATAACCTTCCTTCTATTAGATATACTTTATTATATCACTAATGCCGGTCACTAATCTAGCACCGGTTTGATTCAAAACTCTTTCGCTTTGGTGACCACCTGTATACAATAGAACCTCAACGCCTAAGGCTTGAGCGACTTCATAATCGTGTGTCGTATCCCCAATATATAGACAATCTTTAGGATTAATTTGGTGTGTTTTTAAATAATCAATACCTTTATAGACTTTCCCATGAGCTTTAATATTATCTGTTCCTAATACCGCTTCAAATAAGTGATCCAACTTAAAATGTTTAATCTGTTCTTCTAAGTTGTTTTGTTCAGAAGCTGAAAGTAAGATGTTTTTTACACCCAATTGTTTTAATCTCTCTAAGGTTTTTTTAACTCCTTTGTTTAATGACTGATTCAAACTTTCGGGTTGGTATTGGCTAATGAAGAAATTAGCCATCTCGTCAAACGATTCTTTTTCAAAGCTAATGCCTGCTTTTTCATAGTATGTTTTGATTGGAAATCCAAATACATCTAAGTACTGTTCAACCGTTAATTGTTTTTTGTTTTGTCTTTTTAACATCAAATTCAATAAATCAACCGATAGTTTTAGATCGTCTAAAACAGTCCCGTTAAAATCCCAAATGACATATTTTTTCATACAATCTCCTATTTATGATATGGGTGATTTCGTTTAATTTGAAATGCCCTGTAGATTTGTTCAACAAGGACCAACCGCATCAATTGATGCGGTAAAGTCATCTTTGAAAAAGATAACAAATAATCACATTTTTCATATATTTTTTGTGTAAAACCGTAAGACCCACCGATAATAAAAGCTAGGTCCTTACTAGTATAAGTCGAAATTTCATCGATTTTGGAAGAAAATTCTTCACTTGAAAGCATTTTTCCTTTGATTGCTAACCCTATCACGTAGTCCGAATCCTTTATTTTCGAAAGAATTCGTTGTTCTTCTTTTTCCATCCCCGAAGGTTCCTTTTCATCATCAACCTCAATGATTTCAAAGGCAACAGGCATTTGTTTAATGTAGTCTTGCATCGCATCAACTAAGTATCTTTTTTTTATCTTTCCAACCGCGATAATCGTTATTTTCATAATTCAATCACCTTGAGTGGTACTTGTGAGGCATAGTGAACCTCTAACGTGTCTAGATCTTTTTGATGAGCAATTAAAACATCTTCATACGTTCTTTTGATGATGTCATTGGTATTGCATTCATCAGAAATATGCGCCATGATAAGTGTTTTTGTTTGAGTGCCCATCATTTGTGAAAAGTAATAGGCGGAATCCTCATTCGACAAATGACCTTTTTCAGTTAAAATACGTTTGATTGTATGAAACGGTCTTGGCGAATTCTTTAATAAATAAGGATCGTGGTTTGCTTCCATATAATAGAGATCTGCGTTTGATAAAAGTGGAATCAACCCTTCTCTTATGTAGCCTGTGTCTGTAATGTAAGCTATCTTTTTATCTTCTGTCTTTAAAATAAACCCAATCGGGTCTCTCGCATCGTGTGACAACGGAAACGGAATAATCGTCAAGTCATCTAAATAAAACTCTTCTAATGGCTCTACAATCCTAATTTTCGTTTGATAGACAGTCGATTGATAATATGACATCGCCTTTGCTGTTCCAGCGCTCGTATAAATTGGTGCATTGATGTTTTTGTATAAGGTATCCATGCCTTTGATGTGATCAACGTGTTCGTGTGTTATAAACACATGCGTCACTTGATAAATATCAAATCCAGCGTCCTGCATTGCTTCTTTCATACGCTTAAAAGAAATACCCGCATCTATGAGTATTTTTGTTTGGTTATGTTCAATATAAGTGGCATTTCCTTTGGAGCCACTTGCCATGTTATAAAACTTCAAATTAATCACCTACTCTATTTTAACACGAGTTTATACCTTCTGGTATTAATATATATATTAACTTTATTGTGTGATATTATGGAAACGTTTTAAAAATCGTTGCAATGGCCTTGTTATGTGTGTTATATTATATTTGCTTGTGATTAAAAATTCGAGGAGTGGAAATTATGAATAAAGCGAATCTCATGAAAAAATTAGCTGCATTAGTGATGTTAACATCCGGTGCTCTAATGCTTGCCGCTTGCGGTGAGAAGACACTTTCAACACCTTATGGTAGTGTAAGTGACGAAGTTTATTTAAGTGGTACCGGATACGAAATCACTGAAAAAGAACTTTACGAAGAAATGCGTTTAAATGGCAGTTCAGTCTTAGTTGAAATCTTAGAAAGACAACTATTTAAAGATGAATTAGCAAAAATCGCAGCTACACCTGAAGCATATAAAGATGATCTAGTTGAAGCGGCTAACCGTGGCATCTTCTCTGGAACTACCGATATCGATACCCTAAAAGAAATGAAAGCAGACCAAGTGCAAACTTACGTTGACTCATTTATCGATACTTTCTATATGGTAGGTAAAACCATCACTGCAGCAGACATTGATATTGTGAATTTCACAGACCACAGTCAAACGGTTCTTGATTATTACACATTATCTGTTGCTAAAAAGATTTATGCTAAAGAAGAATTAGCAAAAGAAGTTGTGGATGAAGATTCAACCAACTTCATTAAGATTGAAGAAGACATTCAAAAGTATTACGAAACTAACGTTGAAAACCAATTCGACTTAAGCTTAGTTCTAATTCGTTTTGTTAACCAAAGCGAAGCAAACGCAACACTACGTCACTTCAACTTAAAAGCATACCGTAATGCTTGGGTTGTTCTACAAGATCCAAGAAATGAAGTCGTTACAGGTTATGCAGCAACTGTTCTTTCAGACTTAGGTATTGAAAACACAGGTGCAATCAGTGAGTCTGATTATCAAAAATATTATGACCGTTATAGCGTCGTTACTTCTGTAACTGCACAAAGACCTGCTGATGAACTAGACGTTCAATTAGACAATGACCAAGTCTTAGCTATGTTCATTGACATTTACAACTATATTTATTCTTACAAAGATGCAGTAACTGGTGTTACAACAGTCGATGGCGCAATTGCTGACTTAGATAACTTACCATTTACTAAAGCTTACGCTGATTTCTCAAATACAAGCTTGAGATCTTACGTATATAGCACATTAAGTACAGAAGAATCAGGTACTAGATTTACCGCAGCTCCACGTAGCTATGGCAACAACTACTACCTAGCATTTAAGTTAAAATCACACGATGAAGATCAACAAGAATTAGTTGATGAAGATGACAAATTAATCATCTACACTGACGATACTAAGAAAGACTTAACTGCAACAGCTCAAGAATACTTTGATAAGATTGTTGAATCTAAATTAACTCAAACCTACATTGCAAGTAAAGCTTCTGAACGTTTAGAAGATGCAAAAGTAACCATTTATGATTCATTATTACACTTATACTTAAACCAAAACAGTGATGCTTATGCACTTGCTAAAAAATCAAGCAAGTCATTAGTTGCTAAAATGGGTGATTTCGAAGTTAGCGTGGATACCTTCTTTGCTGAACTAGAATCAAGATTAGGTGTTTCAGTTGCCATTGATATGGCCTTAAGAGAAGTATTAAAAGCTTCTGACTACCAAGATCAAATTACAGCAGCTCAAATGAAAGAATATAAGACAAACATGGAAACCATCATCAAACAATTTGGTCAAGGTTACTATGAAACGTCTGGATACCCTGCAACAATGGGTAGAAAAAACTTCTTAATGTTGGCATTTAGAGCAAGTTCAATTGATGAAGCAATCGAAAACGTCTATGTTTCTGCTGAACTTGAAAAATTATACTTAAATGATTTTGAAGCACATTATGGTGAAACTGTTTATGAAGATATCGCTACTTATGCAAACCGTCTTCAAAACCAATTCTTCTCACTTGCTGCTTCTCATGCATTAATCTTTGTTGATATGGACGAAGACGATTCACCAGATGATCCAAGAGAATACTTCGAAACACTAGACGCTCAAGAAGTTGCTGATTTAAAAGCAAACGTCACTGAATTAATGCAATTAATTTATGATAAAGCAGTCAAGTACTCTTCATTCTCTACTGGTTTAACTGCAATCGTTGATGAATACAAATCTGCTGGACGTATTGCTCCTGATTCATGCACAACAGAACCACTTGATGTGACTCCTGAATGCACATGGGCTAAATACAAAAAACTTGGATTAAACGTCATGTTCCAATCCTTGTCAACTATTACAAACTCAACAAACTTACCTGGTCAACAATCATCATTAGACGTTGATTTCTACGATAGAGCGGTCAGCCTATACGAAGAAATTAAAGCTGAATTCTATGACGTAGATAAGAAATTCCCATCACAACACTTAGATACACGTCCAAGTGATTACGCGGATGTCTTAGAAACTTCATTCGGTTGGCATTTAATTCTTGCCACTGGTGGTGCATCATTCACATCAGCTAAATTCACTTTACAAGACGATGAACATGCAAAAGATGATGACAAGTTTAAGATTTACGAAAACATCGAATTAACTAAGAAAGATGGTACAAAAGTAACTGTAAATGCTTATAGCGATACAGACGCAATCTCTGCAAACCAAGTACAAATCTTCTTAAATGAAGTTAATTCTGAATATGGTGTTGAAAACCTACCTACTTCAGTTAAGAACGCAACCAATGCTTACTTACAACCAGTATATGAAAAATACACCAACTCATACACTCAATTAAACTTACTTTACAAGTTATTAGCAACAACAAACTACACGTTTGCTTCTGCTGAAAATAACGCTAAAGCACAAGAATTAGTAGAAATCAACAAACGTCAATTCTTCAGCTATACTGAAAATGAAGCATTTGATGAAATCTATAGTGATTGGTTTACAACTTTTAACTAATCAAAACATGAATTAAGTACTTAGGCTAATGCCTAGGTACTTTTTTTACATTCATACATATAAAAAAAACTCGACCAATATATCAAGGTCGAGCATTCGTTTTATTTGTTCGGTTTGAAAAAGCGTTGTTTATCAAGAACTGCAATGTTTTGTGTGAATTCACCAGGATTAGTTTTTTCCAACTCTTCACCCAATACGGTGAACTTTGAATCAATCGTATCAATATACCAAATTAGCATCGCTTCTGCCGTTGCTGGTTTTTTAGCGGCTCCAAAATTCGGTAAACCGTGATGCGATATCAGAATGTGTTTTAAAATAAGCGCTTCTTCTGATGATTCTAACTCAAGTGTCTTTACCGCACGATCAACCTCAATGGCACCCATTACTAAATGGCCGATTAACTGACCTTCAACGGTATATTCGCCACCTTCAAAACCACTTAACTCTTTAATTTTGCACACATCGTGTAATAAAATACCACTATATAAATAATCCATATTCAAGTACGTATAAACTTCACTAAATCGTTTTGCGATGTCTAGCATTGTTTTTGTATGGTAAGCAAGACCACCAATGTAGGCATGATGAAAACGAACCGCTGCTGGATACATGTAAAAAGCTTTTTCGTATTTATTATAAATGTGTTTTGTAATCTTCTTAATGACTGGATTAGAAATAGATTCAAGATAAGTTTCAATACTCTCTTTTAATTCCTTGATGTCTACGGGTGCATATTGATAAAACTTAGTCAGTTCATCTTTTAACTCGTATGGGTCATCAATGTGATCAAATAATGATTCTAAGTGAATGAGTTTTAATTGTTCTTTCTCATTATTAACAACAATTTCAACTTCAAAATGGTAAGTTTTACCTAGTTCAATTAATTTGACTTGAGATTCATCAAGTTTAACATTTCTTTTTTCGCCAGTTGATAAAATGACATTTACATTTTGAAAGTCATTTCCAACATTCATGTTATCTACTTTTGCATTAAACTTCATCTGAACTCTCCTTAAAAAAGATGTAAGCCCCTGGTTTTTTTACAAGGTAATTGTCACTATTTTCATTGACAAGTTTTCTGCCATCAAATATGGTTTGATACCCTTTCCCAACTTTCAATAATTCTTCTTGATAGTCATTTTTGAAGAAGACTCTAAACGTACCATCAAAACTATTTAATTTGAACTCAGTCGTTTTAGTCACTGGATTTGACTCGATAAATCGAATGAATTGTTTAATCGCAGAAACTTGTTGAAAACGAAATACTTTGTATTTTTTTCTGAGTGAAATTAAATCCTTTGTCATTTGAACGATATCGGCATGTTTTTCTCTAAGTGTCCAATCAATTTGATTGATTTCATCACTAGACTTATAGGAGTTCTCAACACCATTCTTACTTCTAAGAAATTCTTGTCCTGCGTGTATGAATGGCACCCCAGAACTAAGAATAACAAACGATAAGGCAAGTGCCGAATAGTCTTTTAGCTGTTCTTCTTTTAACTCTGGTCTTAAGACTTTTGCACGATCATAAAACGTGTGGTTGTCGTGACATTCAACGTAGTTTATCGTTTGTGTTGGGTTAAAAAATAAAAACTTATCTAGGGAACTGCCTGTAAACAAATAGAATAAATCAGAAGAACTGATTTTGCCACCTAAGGCAAACCCAGGTGTGTTCGTAAACGTCCCACCTTTGATTTTATCCCTAAATTGATCATTAAAATGACTAATTTGAGGCATGTATTGGTGATTCGCCATGTGGCTTCTTAAACGGTTAGGCAAGGTATTTTCCATTACCCATCCTTCCCCATAGACAAAGCCCTTTTCATCGATTGAGGATACCAATTGAGCAACTTTATTCATTGTTTCAATATCAAGTAACCCCATCAAGTCAAATCTGAATCCAGAAATACCATAAGTCGTCATCCAATGCTTGATTGAGTTTAAAATAAACTTCTTCATCATCACACGTTCAGTCGCTAAATCGTTCCCACAGCCTGAGACTTCAGTACGCATCCCTCGTTGGTCAAATCGGTAATAATACCCAGGAACTAGGGTTTCAAATGGAAATGTTCCCATATCGAAGACGTGATTATACACCACATCCATGTTAATTCTCATGCCTAAGGCGTGAACGTGATCGACCAAACGTCTAAACTCATTGATTCGTTCGTAAGGTGATTCAGGGTCCTTCGAGTACCAACCTTCAACGACGTTATATTGGCTTGGGTTGTAGCCCCAATTGTACTCGATGTCTTTATTAATTTCATCGGTACCTTCAAAATCATAAACTGGTAAGAGTTGAATGTGCGTGATTCCCAGGTCTTTAACGTGGTTTAACCCCTCATTAGGTAAGTCTTCCATCAACCCTTCAAATAACCCCTTATTTACGGCCTTAGACGTGTTTGAAACGGTAAAGTCTCTGACGTGTAGCTCATAAATAACCGCGTCGGTCTTCTTGCCTGAAAACGCTGGTTTTTCATTTTGAAATGGGTAAAACTTTGATGGATCAACCACATAGTTATATTCCCCATTGGCATTCGATGCGATTGCATAAGGGTCTTTCGTTGTCTTAAATGACTCATTAACGCGGACTCTAAATCGATATTTAAAGCCGTCTAGGTTACCAAAAACGGTTAGTGCCCAAACGCCAAATGCGTCATAGGTAAAATCAATAAATTGTCTAATGCCAGCCAAATCAATCAGTTCAAGTTCAATCTCTTTGGCCACTGGGCTCCACACTTTAAAGGTGGTTTTCTCATTTGAGTAAGATACCCCTAAATCATCACCGGTGTATTCAAACATCATTTCAAATAATTCGGTACGTACAATCTTACCTGTGCGTAAAAAGGATTGGTTACGTCTTTCATCAAACACCATATAGTCCGTGTTCAAAGTGATTGACTCATCAATCTCACAAGTAAATTTAATTTCATGTCCTAGGGACTCTACTTCTTTAATCGATAATTGTATTTTTTGATATTCACTTTCTAGTGTGAATGTTTTTTTTGTATGATCGGTTTGTGCCGGTACTAAGATGGTGATCAAATTAAAGCCATCTAAGTAGGAAAAAAAGTCACTTTTCATTTTATATACCTTCTTTTTTTATTACATAGGATTTTAAATCCTCATGCGTGTTATTCACGTGTTCTAGTAACACTTCTTTTACTAATTCATCAAGTAACTTAGAAACCCAAGCGCCTTGTTTTTTCCCTGTTAATTCGAGTAAATCTTTCGCTTTAAACTTAAGATCAACCACACTCTTTAATGGCAAGTTTTCAAACATTTGTTCAATCTTACTCTTTTGAAATGGTGAACGACCAAGTAAGAAACTGACCTTGTTGGTTAATAAACAAATCTCAATACCATACGTGTAAAGCATTAACGCATCAATTTCTTGATTGGAATTAACCAGATCAACCACCGTTTCGTATTTATTACGAATCACATTTGAGAACTTCCATTCGCTAGGCACTCGTTTGTTAAGAGAAAAACATAAGGCAAAAAAAGCATCCGTATAAACACTTTCTTTCATATGCTCATTAATAAACTGAATTCCTTTTTCTAAGCCTGGCAGCTTACTTGAAATTTTGGATGTTTCAAGCGTTTTTAAAGCTCTTAATTGGAAATCGCCTTTTAGAATTTTTAACGTTTCATTTAAAATACGTTCATTTGGTAAGTTTTCAAGTAAATCCCTGTGGATACTCATTTGTTCTCTTGTATTTCTTTCAATTTGAAAGCCAAGTTTTGATTGAAAATAGACCGCACGTAAAATGCGTAAGCTATCTTCTTTAAACCTAGTTTCTGGATCACCAATGGAACGAATCATTTTGAATTTCAAGTCTTCTTTTCCACCAACGTGATCAATGACAATAAACGAATCATTCATGATTAAACCGTTAATTGTGAAATCCCTACGTTTGATGTCTTCTTCCACCGAAGGTGCTTCAATCACTTCTTCTGGATGTCTATTATCCAAATAAGGTCCATCAATTCGATAGGTCGTTATTTCTATGTTAATGTCATTTTTTGTAAAACTAACCGTACCATATTTAATCCCAGTTGGTTTCGCACCAAAAAGCTTCATCACTTTAGATGGTGAAGCGTTGGTTGTTATATCAATGTCATTGGTTTCTTTTCTTAAGAGGTAATCTCTTACACATCCTCCAACAAAATAGGCCTCAAACCCATTTTGTTTTAATGTTCTTATTACAAATAAAGCTTGTTTAAGCTGTCTCATCATTATCACCTCATTTATTATATCATAAAATCACTTTTACTTCGTAGAAAACCCGCATTTTTCATCAAAAAAAAGAGATTTAGTTATCTAAATCTCAGTCTCGTCTTCGGTTGCTTCATTCGCTATTTCATCAATGGTCAACATGATTTCATCAATTCGCTTCTCATCCATTTGAATCACTTCAAACGTCAGGTTTTGATATTTCACAACAATTTTATCCTCTTTTTCAGGAATATAACCAATATGACTCAATATATAGCCTGCGATTGTGTCATAATCATCATGAATCGGAATGTCTAAATTCAATTCTTCGTTTAATTCCTCAATCGAAATTAAGCCATTAATGACGTATTTATTTGGTTCGACTTGTCGAACGTCTGTTTCTTCTTCGTCATACTCATCATAAATGTCACCGAAAATTTCTTCAATCAAATCTTCAATGGTAACGATGCCTTGAAATCCACCATACTCATCCACTAAAATTGCCATATAATTCTTTGAGGCTTGAAGCTCTCTAAAGACTTCGTTAATTTTTTTTCTTGATGGGATAAAATAAGGCTTACTCATGATATTTTCTAATTTGACTTGATCAAAACCAACGCTTCTGGCTTCTCTAAGTACATTTTTAATATAAATTATACCTACAATATCGTCCGGTGAATCGTTATAAACAGGGACTCTTGAGTAGTTTTCGTTGATCATTTCATCGATTGTGTCCTCAGAAAACTCATTAATGTCTATCATGTATACCTCAGTTCTTGGGGTCATAATTTCTTGAGCAGTGATGTCATTAAACTCGAAAATCGATGATATCATTTCAGATTCTTCTTCATTAATCGTACCATGTTCCGTACCAGATTCTATCATTGAGATAATTTCTTCTTCAGAAACTTTTTCAATCTCTTCATTTGGGTTAATCTTAAAAAGCCTTAACACTAAATTTGTTGTCATCCTTAAAAGTTTAACCGATGGCTTAAAGAACACCATGAAAAACTTAACGACGCCAATGGTACCAAAGGCAATTTTTTCTGAGTGCTTCAACCCAATGCGTCTTGGGACTAACACGCCAAAGACGACGGTAAAGAATGAAAGCACAAATGTCACAATCACAAACGCAAGTGCACTGCTGATTGAGTGTGCAATAAAATCCACGTTTGCTAACTCTTTACTAATGTCATCAACCAGATAACGAGCAGCAACGGCACTTGAGAAAAAGCCACTTAGAATGATACCAAATTGGATCGTAGGTAAAAAATCGGACGTTTCGTTTTGATATTTTAGTACGTCACTTGCATTTTTTTGACCTTCAGAAACCAACAGCTTTAATTTGTTTTTATTCGCAAACTCGATTGCTGTCATTGATGCAGCAAAAAAAGCGTTTGTGAACGTTAATACAACCAATAATAAGATTATCAGCGGGAGTTCCATAATATATATTCTTCCTCATTTCTTTGAGAGAAATTATATCACTTTTTGGTTAAAAAGTCAAAAATATTTGCGTTCTTTGCTTAACATATAAAAAGAAATAACACGTTTAACGCATTATTCCTTTTCTTTGGTTTAATTATTTCCTAACTTCATGATATTACCCACAGGTATCGTAAACATGAATCCTGCGCCTGGACCTTTGTGATCAAAAAGGATTTCTTGAATTTCTTTAATTGTTTTTTCTAATAGCTCTGTGCCTTCAATTACGGCAAACAACGTCTTATTATAGGGATGTGAACCCTCTAATAATTTCTTTAGCGAACCAAAGAGTGGCACATTTTGAGCTTTGCCATTCACGATGGCACTTGCCATCCCTTGTGAATCAATGATTGTTGCCCCACCGACACCTAATTCAATGAATGACGAGAGGATATCATCTAAATATTTCACGTCATTTAAGACGATGACTAATGCGTTTTTCATAGTTTTCTACTCCATTACAAATTCTTGTTTAATGATTGGTTCACTTAAACTTTCATCAACCATTCGATCAAGTCCATTAATTTCTTTTGCTTTTGAAATCGCAATTTTTGCAAAAATAGGACCTGAGGTTTCATAGACTAAAACGCTAAACATGATGATTGTCGTAATCATGGTTGCGTACTGCGGTAATTGTTGCCTTACAATGACGGATAAACCAATCGAAATACCACCTTGAGGTAAGAGTGCAAACCCTAAATATTTCCTTACGGTATCTGGTGCTTTTACGATTGAGGCACCCATAAATGCGCCTAAGTATTTACCAATACCTCTTGCAAAGATGTAGGCGATACCCATAGACCCTACCGATACGAGGATACTTAAATCCAAACTTGCACCTGCAAGCGTAAAGAATAAGACATAAAATATTGGTACAAAATCATTGACTGACCCAAACACTCTTCCTGAATGTTTTAACAAGTTAACTAAAACAGTACCTACCACAATGTTTGTGAGTAGTGACGATAGTCCAAGCCAATTTGAAAGTCCTGTGGCTAGTGCGATTGCTGTAATTGATACAATTTGAAGGTCATCTTTGGTTTGTTGTTTCTTAGCAACAACTGCAAGAACCACTCCAATCAAAACCCCTAAACCGATTGAACCGACAATTTCAATCACTGGCTCAAAAAACATCATTACACCGGATGAACCTGAGGTATTTAATGACATTTTAGCAACCGCTAACGCAATACCAAAAGCAATAATACCAAACACATCATCTAATGCAACAACCGGTAACAATGTTTTAGTTACTGGTCCATGAGCACGGTATTGCTTCATTACCATTAAAGTAGCCGCTGGCGCTGTCGCTGCAGACATAGAGGCAATCACAATTGATAAAGCAAAGTCTTGATTAAAAACAAAGTACATCACAGAAAAAACAACACCGATCGCCCCAATAACTTCAAGTAAAGTAATGACTACCACGTTTTTTCCCATTTTTTTAATCTCACTATACACAAACTCACTGCCAATTGAGAAGGCAATAAATGATAAAGCAAGTTCACTAATAATTTCAAAATTCACACTGTCTGTTTTGGTCACCAAATCAAAAAATGATGGCCCTAAAAATAACCCTGCAACTAAGTAACCTGACACACTTGGTAATTTAAACTTTGTTGCGATTTTACCGCCAATCATGCCTACTACGACAACAATTGCCAGTTTCAATAATACTTCCATTCTTCTCTCTCCTTGTCATTAATGATTAACGACAATAGTTGATGCTTTTATATTTATAAAAATAAATACGAAAAGCGCATAACTAATGTCATACGCTTTGGTGTACTCCTGTGAGGTTAGCTGACGGATTAGGGCGCCCAAATCGCCCTTCTTCAGTTAAGAAGATTCACCCCAAAAAATTGGTTCCCCCATCTTGTAAAAATGAAGTTCGGAGATATCATGTTCATTTTATCAAATCGTAGTTAAAAAGTAAAGCCAATTTAAGTTTCTAAAGAATGTGAACGCTTTAATCCTTTTTATGCGTTTTTAGTAAGATTGTCGTAAATAATAGAAATAGGGCAATTAATACAACAAAAGAAATGACGGCATTTGTGATAGAGGTTGGTGCAAATCCTGCAATTAGCAAAATTGGTAATCCAAATAACACGGCGGTTGTTGACCCAGTCACTAAATCGGTTGCCGCAGGTGTTTTAAAATTCGGGTCAACTTCTCTTAGTAAAGCCACACCAGTTGATGCAGTCCCTGTTAACATACCAAACATACCCGCAAAGCCTTCAATCGGGTATTCCTTGTAGATTCGCTTCGTTAAGAAATGAAGGTAAATCATCGTACCAATCCCACCAAACATAGTGACAACAATAAATGGAATCCATTTATCGGTTAAATCTTCAACGTTAATCGCTGTAATACTTGATACAACCATAAAATCAAACACAATTCCACTAATCCGGTTTAACATGAAATTATTTGGGTATTGTCTAGTCATTAAACCTGTCTTTCTAAAAAGCAGGAAAATGCGTTTAAATACAATCGCCAAAATCATACCGAAGATGAAGTTAAACCCCCAAACCAGTGAGTTTATTGTACCTCCTAGCCCAGGAATCAAGCTAACTGCTTTAGAAGTTATAAACATCGCAAACAGCGTTGCACCATAAACCATCAGAACTAACGAGATTTGAATCGTGAACTTATCGATCGATTCTGCCACAGGGATCTCGTCTGGTGTTTCAATTTCTTGAACTGAGGTCAACTCAGTGAGTATACTGCCTTGATTATCTGGCTTTTTATAATGACGATTTAGGTAGAATACGCCCCCAACCGCTGCCCAGATAAACCCCATGGATGCAATCGCAAGCCCATAGGACTGCCCACCTATGAAACCCGCTTGTTCATAGATAATCCCGAAGTTATTTGCTTGTCCTGGTCCTTGACCAAAACCAAATGGCAATAATAACCCAGTAGCAAGTCCTGGTCCTGTTTTAAATTGCGGAAATAGTGTGTAAGCAAAAATAAACGTTAATCCAATCCCAATTAAACCTTGTAAGATATAGCTTGCTACAATCAATAGCCCATTGTAATAACTATGTGAGCGATTGGTCTTAATCTCTAACTTTTCATTGACTTTAAGTCCCATTGCAATAAAACCTAAAGCGAGTGCATGGTAAGTAATCACATTTAAAAATTTATTGAACGATTCAATTTCTTCTAGCGTAACTAATATGCCATTTGTTGCCAAAGGTCTAAATAAAAACTCTTTTAATAATAACCCAAGTATCCCAGCAATAACCGCTGTTGGTAGAAGTGATTTTCTAAAAAAACTGACTTTTCGTCTAATCACATTGCCTGCAAGTAATAATGCAGCAAGAATAAAAACAAATACGACACCAATCCAAACAATGCCAGACTCATAATTCGTTATCATTATTTAACACCTTCTTCTGATAAATTTTTGAAAATATGACATACTTATATGCGTTAAATCGAGGCGTCGGTGTAAAGTGATAGGTCACACCCGTTAAAAAGCTATGAATGATTAGCGTGTTTGTGTATTGAACGTGACAACTGATGTCCTTAAAGTCGATTACTTCAACGCCAGATTCTCTTTTTATTTCAACACGATTGGTATAAAGAAGGAGCTTGACTTTCCCTAGGGCCGTTGTTTTCTTTTTTGTTAATAGGTTCATTTCAAGTTCTTCTTCCATGATTAACTTGATTTCTCTAGACTCAATGACTTTATTAACTTCTTCTATTTGTATTTTATGCCATGCAATGGTATCTTCTATTTGGACTGTCTCACCCAATCGGTGAAACTTACCATAAGAATCAATTCTTAGATGAAGATCCGATGAGCGATCAAACACATCATTTTTATCGGAATAAATGGTATTAAATGCTCTTGTTTCAGGTGAAACAAAAAAGGCAGTTTCAATGTAGTGCGCTTTATTCTTAGATTTAAACGTTTGTTTTTTTGTTTCGTTTGAAAGGTAATCATTAAAGCGAAGATATGAAACTAATTGCTTGTAGATTTCATCAAGAGAAAGTGATTCATATTCTTCTTTCTGCCATACTTTAGTCACCATACCTCGCATTTTACCTTTTCTTTTTTCTTTGGCCCATCTCGGTTTGGTTAGATAACCACCTTCAATGTGATAAAAAAGAACGGGTAATTTCAAGTGTTTAACTAATTTAGCCGTCGAATAAGGCACCTCCATTAAATCACCAAAAAAGGTGGTGTTCCCTTCTGGAAACAACCCAATGGATCCCCCTGATTTCGCAATTTTAATGATGTTCTTTACCGTGTCACTATCTGCTCTGTATTTTGCTTTTGGGATTGGAGAAACCAGGTAAGACATGATTTTCGATAAGATTGGTTTTGTAAAAATCATATCACTTGCCACGAAATAGATTGGTTCATTAAAACTGGTTGCTAAGAATAATGGGTCAAGTGCTTGTGTGTGATTACCAAAAATCAAATATGGCCCTTTGACTTCATTTGATTTAAATTTTACGCCATAAAACCGATATTTAATACGGAAAATAAGTGCCACTATCGGTGTTAAGAGTTTAAAAACGACTTTATGTCTAAATTTTGTCTTCATAAACATGTTCCTATTCTATGTTATAATACGTTTGGTGATACTATGTACTATTTATTAGATTCAATTGAAAAAGAAATTGTGATTGATAAATCGAGATTTATTTGTCAATTACATCCAGTAAACTCATTAGAAGAAATTGAGGCAATCCTCGCATCGACTCGTAAAAAGCATCGTGAGGCAAATCATAATTGCTATGCTTATATTTATGATAGAAAGCGACTAATGAAAGCATCCGATGACGGAGAACCTCAAAAAACCGCGGGCATTCCCATGTTAGAGGTTTTAAAACATCACGATTTAACCGATGTCCTTGTGATTGTTACAAGGTATTTTGGCGGGATTAAATTAGGTGCCGGCGGGTTAGTAAGGGCTTATACTAACGCCGTAACAAACGCCTTATCGTTTGGACAAATCGCAATTAAACACCAAAGGCAAGTCTATGAAATAACGATATCTTATGCGTCTTATGACACATTTTTATACCAAACAAGAGATAAAGTGACCCTATTAGACCAAATCTTTGCCGAAAACATAACCGTGAGACTTTACTTTAATGATTCATCTATTGTCGAGCTTAATAACCATTTCAATGGAAAACTTGATTACATTGAAAAAGAGATCATTGAGGTACTCGAACCTTTAAAATAAATTGAATATTTGCACAACCATTTGGGCCAATAAGTGACCAAATCCAAGTGCAATTACAACATAACTCGAACGTATTTGCCAAATGTGATTCGGTTTAAATAATTTTTCTAAATGACTCGCATTTAAAATGTGTATAATCCAATAAGCACTCGCAACTAGTGCGGTTAAATAGACGACGCTATCCATCGTGCACCTCCTATTCTATCAAATTTAGTTTGATGTTCATAGTATTTTATAATAAATCCAATAAGAAACAAGAACACGGCTATATTCTAATGAGTATACCCGTGTTTTTTTATTATTTTGTACCAAATAAGCGATCGCCACAATCGCCAAGTCCTGGAACGATGTAGCCTTTTTCGTTTAAATATTCATCCATGGCTGCAAGAAAAATATCCACATCTGGGTGATCTTCTTGTAGACGTTTAACACCCTCAGGGCAGCCGACTAAGCCAACAAAACGAATGTCGGTGACACCGCGTTTTTTAACCATTGTGATCGCAGCTGAGGCAGAACCACCGGTTGCAAGCATTGGATCGACGACTAGTACCGCAGCATCTTTAATATCGATAGGGAATTTCGCAAAATATTCATGTGGTTCTAAGGTTTCTTCGTCACGATAAACCCCGACATGACCAATACGTGCGGTTGGAATGATGTTGTGAATCCCTTCAACCATCCCTAAACCTGCTCTTAAAATCGGTACGATAACCACTGGTTTTTTAAGCTCATAAGCTTTTGTTATTTGAATTGGCGTTTCTACTTCTTTTTCGACGGTTTCAAAATCCCTTGAGATTTCATAAGTGATCAACATGCCAACCTCTGATACGGTTTCTCTAAATTCCTTCGTGCCGGTATGTTTATCTCTTAGTTTTGCCATTTTATGATCGATCAATGGGTGATCTAATACCACAACTTTACTCATGATGTTCACCTTCATAGACACTTATTTTGTCTAATCTCTTTTGATGTCTTTCTTCAAATTTAGATGACAAATAGGCATCAACGATTTTTTTCGCTTCTTCGATTGATGTTTTTCTACCACCTAATGCGATGACGTTTGCATTATTATGCATTTTAGCCAGGCTTGCGGTTTCTTCATCATAGACAAGTGCCGCACGAATGCCTTTAACCTTGTTTGCTGCAATGCTAATCCCAATGCCCGTGCCACAAACGACAATACCGAAATCTAACTTGTCATTAATGACAGCTTCGCCCACCTTACGTCCGAAATCTGGGTAATCAACTGAGCTTAGGTCATTTGTGCCTAAGTCTTTTGTCTTTAACCCTTTTTCTTGTAAGTATTTCTTTAATTCTTCTTTAAGTTCGTAACCTGCATGGTCACTGCCAATTGCTATCATTTACTCACTCCTCTTCATTAGTATAAGTATAACACTTTTTGCGATTAAGTAGAATCAATTATTTCAAAAATAGTAGAAAAAACACCAAGCGTTTAACTTGATGTTTAATAGTTATTTATAGTTATCGTATTTTTTACGTTCGTTCGTTTTTAAGATACGTTTTCTTAAACGAATCGTTTGTGGTGTAATTTCAACCAACTCATCGTCATTAATGAATTCTAGACAAGCTTCTAAGCTCATTTCTCTTGGGCGTTTTAACACAACCGTTGAGTCTTTTGAACTTGAACGCATATTTGTTAATTGTTTTTCTTGAGTCACGTTAACCGCTAAATCAAACTCTTTATTTGCCTCACCAACAATCATACCTTCGTATACTTTTTGACGTGGTTCAATAAACATAACCCCACGGTCTTCTAGTCTTCCGATGGCATAAGAGGTTGTCATCCCTTCAAGTAGAGACACAAGTGACCCATTAGGACGATTACCAACTTCAACAGCTTCAACCGGACGATACTCCATATATGAGTGATTAATAATCCCATAACCTTTGGTTGCGGTCATAAAATCAGTCATAAAGCCAATTAAGCCTCTTGATGGCATGGTGTAGGTTAATCTTGATTGGTTTAAATGGTTCGTCATTGACTCCATGGTGCCTTTTCTAGAACCTAGCATTTCAATGACCGTCCCCATGACTTCGTTTGGACAGTCTACTTGTACAAACTCGTATGGTTCCATTTTAACGCCTTCTGTTTCAATCATGATGACTTGAGGACGAGAGACTTGGAATTCAAAGCCTTCTCTTCTCATGTTTTCAATCAAGATACCAAGGTGTAATTCACCACGACCTGAAACGACCCATTCTTCTTTACCAGAAAGTCGTTCAACACGTAGTGAAACGTCTTTTTGTGTTTCTTTATATAAACGTTCTTCAATCTTTGAAGCAGTGACATACTTACCTTCTTTACCAGCAAATGGTGAAGTATTAGTACCAAAAGTCATCTGAACGGTTGGTTCATCAATATGAAGGATTGGTAGTGCTTCTTCTTGACCAATTTCACAGACGGTTTCACCGACATAAATGTCAGGTAAACCAGCAATGGCAACAATGTCACCGGCGTAGGCTTCAGCGACTTCAATACGGTCTAGGCCAATATATGAGAAGAGTTTTTGAACTCTAAATTGTTTGATTGTGCCGTCAAGTCTCACACAAGAAACCATTTGATTCATCTTAATGGTCCCACGAATGATTTTACCAATACCAATACGTCCGACGTATTCGTTATAGTCGAGTAACGCTGGTTGAAATTGAAGACTAGCTTGTACATCTTGTCCAGGTGCTGGTACGTATTCAATGATGGTGTCAAGTAATGGTTTCATGTCAACGGCATCATCAAATTCTTTATTGTATGAGGCTAAGCCCTTAATTCCCGATGCATAAATGATGGGAAAATCCAACTGTGCTTCGTTCGCTTCTAATTCAATAAACAAGTCGAAAACTTCATTTACTGCTTCGGTTGGTCTTGCAAACGCACGGTCAATCTTATTAATAACCACAATTGGTTTTAAACCAGATTCTAATGCTTTTTTCAAAACGAAACGTGTTTGAGGCATTGAGCCTTCATAAGCATCAACGACTAAAACAACCGCATCAACCATTTTCATGATACGTTCAACCTCACCACCAAAATCGGCATGCCCTGGGGTGTCTAATATATTGATTCGAACACCTTTGTATTCGATTGCTGTGTTTTTCGCAAGAATCGTAATGCCACGTTCACGTTCAATGTCATTTGAATCCATTGCACGTTCTTGAATTGCTTCGTGTGCGTTCTTTTTTTCTGATTGTTTTAATAATTCATCCACAAGAGTCGTTTTACCGTGGTCTACGTGGGCAATAATTGCTATGTTTCTAATATCCATATATTCACTCTTTTCTAAAAACCTTAATAATTATATCACACTCTATCTAAATTACTTATTTTTTTTAAATAATTCCGACAATAAAAATGGTTACATTCCAAAAATAAAGAAAAATAGATGGTTTTTCATCTATTTTATCTCACTCTTATGGATTTTGTAGAGTTCTTCTACTGCAAAATGCAGTTTCGTTACAACGTTTTTATAATTAAGCGGGTAAATGTAGTAAGTGTTTTCTAGGGTTGAAAGATCTAAGCAATCCCCTTTGTTCATGTAATTGTATTCGATGTGAAGACCATACATACTGAGCACTTCTTTTTTCAGCTCAAATGAGCCATCTTTTTTATACAAGCAAAAGCCCTCGTTGTTATGCACTAACTTCATGATACCCAAGTCAACATAACCTTTTGAGTTTGGTAATGACTCAACGCTGACTTCATCCTCAAAATAGTAAGTGCCATCCTCGATTTGCTTTCTTACTTGTTCTCTTTGAAACTCATACCAATCTGGCAAATGTGTAAAGATCGAATTGCCCTTGGTGTTTTTGATTTGACCATAAATGTCTTGGACGTATTTTTCGCCACAAGCTTCACACCATAATTCATTTTTATCCGAAGCCATGACGTGTTCTTTTAAACAGTGTGGGCATTGATATAACACACGAGATATCCCTTTTAAACGGTTTTTAAAGTCGATCTTAATCTGGTTATCGAACTGATATTGATACTCGTCATATCGAAAAGCTTGATTGATTCTAGCGTTTATTTGTTCTACCGACAAGGTCTCAATTTCTTCTTTTTTAATGATTTGAGTCATATCAGCAGCAAGCTTCACATTTCTTTTATCTAAATTCCACACAGGTTGCATCAAATAGTCCCCATGCATGTTTAAAACAACCACGGGGTGTTTAAACAGCTTAATGAGTTTACCTAAGGATTCAGGTAAGATGGCATTAGTTCCGATGAGCGAATACCTCGCCTCAGGGTAAATCGCCACAATGCCTTTTTTTTCATTAAGTATGTATTTCATGTGCTTGATTAATCTCGTATCGTTGGTGAACTTTCTTTTACAAATCCCACCAGCGTTTCTTAATAACCATTCGCGTTTGATAAACCCGTCAATCGCAACAACGTAATTAAGTCGACTAGGAAATGTTGCTTTCGTGGTGACTTTGAAGTCCATAAACGAATGATGTGTACATAAAAGAATGTAAGGTTTTTTTAAGCCTTCCATATTGACCTTATTTATTTTTAACCGATGTTTGATGACACTTGGAAAGCTTAACAACCACGTCAGTGGTGTCAAATAGATACGCTGTCTTACCGGTTTTTTATTCATATCAAACGTAATCAGTTTTTTATTCTTCATAATTTCCCCCACGATGAACGCTGTAAATCTATTATTTAAAAAGATAGGTAAAAATCAATGGTTTCTACGATAAAATAATCAAAACATACCAATTGGATCAAAAAAACATAAAAACCGCTAAAATGATATGATCCCCTTAAAGTAGACACTACAAATAATTAAAGTTTGTAGAAGTGTACAGAGAGGGGATTTTTCTTATGTCAAGAACACCAAGATTCAGTAAAGAAACAAAAATCAAAGCAATCAAAGCATATCAAACAGGAATCAAGTCAATGTTAGAAATCGCATGTGAATTAGGATGTGACGTATCCAGTGTTAAACAATGGGTCAGGAACTATGAATCGATGGGAAGTATGGCATTTGAGGATAAACCAAGAAACCAAAGTTATATGAAATCATTCAAATTAGAGGTGATTAAAGCTTACCACGATGGCAAAGGATCATACGCAGAACTGGCCAAACAATATCAAATAACATCAGACTCAATGATTAAGAGTTGGGTTTCCAAGTATAATAGACATAACGAGATCAAAGCGTATGATCCAAAGGGGTATGTTTATATGGCGAAATCAAGAAAAGTGAGTTATGAAGAAAAGTTAGATATAGTGAAATGGACGATTGAACATAACTTTGAATATAAACTCGCAGCGGAGAAGTTTGAGACAGCCTACTCACAAGTGTATAACTGGGTCAGAAAATACAACGTAGAAGGTGAAGCTGGTTTAAAGGACGAACGAGGCAAGAGAAAGCCTGTAGAGAATCTAAGTGAAATTGAGAAACTAAAACGTGAAGTTGAGCTTCTAAGACGGAAGAATGAACGTCTGGAGATGGAGGCTGAAGTCATAAAAAAATTCCAGGAGATCGAAAGGAGGGATATTTTAGCAAGATCCGCCAAGAAGCCAAATACAAAACGATAAAAGGGCTTCATGAGGCAAAAAACTATCCTATTTTGGTGTTATGTGAAATCCTTTTGATTGTTCGTAGCAGCTATTATAAGTGGTTAAAACATGAAGAAACAAATGAAGAAAAGATTAATCATGAGTTATCTCAATTGATTCTTGAATATCATGATGAGTTTAAAGGTATCTTAGGCTATAGACGGATGACTTTATGGATTAATAAGCGGAATCAAACGAACTATAATGTAAAACGCATCAGACGATTGATGAAGAAATTAGGTGTATCGTCGGTTATCCGTAGAGTGCGTAAGGGGTATATTAAAGTAAGACCAGAGATCACAGCAGAGAATGTCTTAAACAGACAATTTGAGGCTAATAATCCCAATGAGAAATGGTTAACAGACGTTACCGAGTTCAAGGTGATTGGATCGAATACTAAGTTATACTTAAGTGCCATCATCGATCTGTGTGATACCAGTATTATCAGTTACAAAATGGGTATATCGAATAATAACCAACTGGTAAATGAAACCTTCGAGAAAGCATTCCAACTTAATCCGGAAGCCAAACCGATGGTACACAGTGACCGCGGGTATCAATATACGAATAAAGTGTTTCAAAAGAAGCTCACTTCTAGAAGCATGACAGTCAGTATGTCTAGAGTTGGTAGGTGTATTGATAATGGACCGATGGAGAGTTTTTGGGGTACACTTAAATCAGAAATGTACTATTTAACCCAGTTTCACGACATCAATCAACTCAAAGTAGCGATTGATCAATACATCCAGTTTTATAATAAACAAAGGTACCAAGAAAAACTAAAAGGCTTAACTCCGATGGAATTTCGGAATCAAGCCTTAAAAATTGAATCAGTTATTTAATTATTTCCACTGTCTACTTGACAGGGGGCGGTTCAAAATCAGCGGTTTAAGATTCGTCTTTGATGGCTTGTTCAATCTGTTCTTGTGTGATTGATCCAATACGTAAGTACTTAATCTCACTACCAGTTAAATCCACTGTGGTTGAGGTGATATTCAAATAAAACGCATTGTATTCTTCGTAGATATAATCAACAACCCCAGTAAATTGTTCTTTGATTTCATCGATACCTAAGACTTCAGAGCTCCCATCGATGTTTAATGAGGTTGTAATTAAAGGCCCGTTTTTCTTAATCAGATCCAGTGCCGCTTCATGATTTGGAATTCGAACACCAATCTTATCAAACCCAGAACGTTCTTTGTGTGCCAGTGTACTATTTAAGATTAAGGTTAGTGGTCCCGGCCAAAACGTTAGCATGAGTGCCCGAGCACGTTGATCAATGACAGCCAAATCATTTACTGATACGACGGTATCACATAAAACTGCGTAATAGTGATTGGGATCATCTTTTTTAATTTGATGTATTTTATCAATCGCTTCGTCATCATAAAGACGACAAGCCAGACCAAATACCGTGTCGGTTGGAAAAATGACCACCGATCCATCATTCATAAATCCATCTTCAAATGAATAATCTTCAATCATGGTTAGCCTCCTAAGTGTATATAATCGTCATACGATCTTTTTGACTTAAATCTTTGAGTTGTTCAATGGTTGCGTCTTTATAATAATGCAAACACAAGGCCTTCATTTCTTCTTTCTTATCGTAAGCATGTTCAAATAAAATCACACCATTTGGTTTTAAGTAATTTAGGCTTTCTTTTAGAATACGGTCATAAAAAACCAATCCCGAATCGCCGCCAAATAACGCCACACTAGGCTCATTCTTTTTAACCAAGTCCATGACGTCTTCGTTTTTTGGGATGTACGGTGGATTTGAGACAATCATATCAAATTTAAGTCCCTTGAGTGGTTCAAGTAAATCGCCTTGATAAAACTTGACCGACCCACCAAGTGCTTCGTTGTTTCGTTTGGCAACCTTTAAAGCTTCCTCACTAATATCAGAGGCAACCACGTTCATGTTTGCTTCTTCTAATGATAGCGTAATCGCAATACACCCTGAACCCGTACCGATGTCACAAACATCAATGGTTTTTCCACTAAATTTTGTGTCGTAGACATAAAGTGCATGTTCTGCTAATAATTCGGTTTCTCTTCTTGGAATTAAAACGTGTTCATTAACGATAAAATCATAACCAAAAAATGGCGCAAACCCCAAGATATGTTGCATTGGAATTAGTTCTAAAACGTATTGATCAATCGCTTTTAAATAAATTGCTTCAACATCAGCACTGACCTCTTTGTCAAAATTAAGGTAGAACTGTGTTGGACTCATCGTTGAATAATGCATCAACAAGAGCTTAGCGACTTCAATTTCTAAGGATTCATTAGTTTCAATTTTTTTAATCCCTAAGTTCATTAATTTTTTATAAGTCATTATTCGTTCGTCCCAGCTAATTGTCGTTTTTGGAACTCATTAATTAGTGGTTCAAGGACCAAATCAAGACGGCCTTCCATCACGGCATCAAGACGCTGAATGGTTAAGTTAATTCGGTGATCTGACACTCGGTTTTGTGGGTAGTTGTACGTTCTAATTTTTTCACTACGATCGCCTCTACCAACCAATGAACGACGTTGTTCGCCTTCTTTTTCAAGTTGCTCTTGAATCATGTTGTCGTAAATTCTTGACTTTAACAAACGAAAGGCTTTGTCTTTGTTTTCATGTTGGCTCTTACCTTCTTGACACGCCACAGCAATCCCCGTCGGAATGTGCGTTAGTCGAACAGCCGAATAAGTTGTGTTGACACTTTGTCCACCAGGTCCTGAGGAGTTAAATGTATCAAAACGAATGTCATTCCAGGAAATATTGATTTCAACTTCTTCCGCTTCAGGCATCACAAGCACCGTAGCCGTTGAGGTATGAATTCGACCTTGTGACTCTGTTTCAGGAACACGTTGAACACGATGAACCCCCGATTCGTATTTCATTGTCGAATAAACCAAATCCCCACTGATCATGAATTCAAGTGAGGTAAACCCACCCATAGCGCCTTCCATGGCGTTTAGAATTTCAATTTTCCAATGACGAGTTTCTGCGTATTTGGCGTACATTCTAAATAAGTCTCCAGCAAAAATGTTACCTTCATCACCACCAGCAGCCCCTTTGATTTCAACGATAACGTTCTTATCGTCGTTCGGATCTTTTGGTAATAATAAAATCTTTAACGCTTCTTCTAATTCTTCTACTTTTGGATAAAGTACATCCAGCTCTAACGTTGCCATTTCACTGATCTCTTTATCTTTATCTTCACTTAACAACTCAAGTTCTTCAATTTGATTTTTTGCATCTTTAAATGCTCTAAATGTTTCTACCGTTTTTTCTAACCCACGTTGTTCTTTTAACAACGTCGTCATTCTTTTGACATCTGTGACGATTTCAGACTGCATTAAAAGCTCACTGATTTCATCGTATCTTTTTTCTATTAATATTAATCTATCAAACATATTATCACTCCTAAGCCTTAACTATCATATCATAAATCGTTAAAAATCGCTATAAAAATATACCAAAACGAGACACTTTTTGAAAAATAAAAAGGGAACTTCGATAAACAAGTCAAAACATGTTTTTGAAGTTTCCCTTAACTATTAATTTTGAGGTTCGTCGTCTCTTTCCGCAATTGGAATAAAACGAGAGTATTGTTTTTCGAAAATAAAGTTTAATACGTTACCAACCGAGCCTTGACGGTTTTTCGCAATCGATACTTCCGTTTCACCATTATCTTCTTGCCCATGGCTATAGTATTCACCACGGTATAAGAACATAACGATGTCGGCGTCCTGTTCAATTGAACCGGACTCTCTTAAGTCAGCCAGCACCGGTCGTTTATCGTCACGTTTTTCTACGCCACGAGATAACTGTGATAGCGCCATGACTGGGATCTTTAATTCTCTTGCCATTTGTTTTAGGCTTCTTGAGATTTTTGCCACTTCTTCTTGACGATTGGATCCACCGCGTTCATCACCTTTGATTAACTGTAAGTAGTCAATCACCACAAAGTCTAGACGACCTTCTTGTTTTAACTTACGACATTTTGAACGAATTTCTTGAACCGTCACCGCACTTGAATCATCAAAAAAGATATTCAAATTCGCCAGTGAAAGTGACGCCGTATCGATAAACTGCCAATCTTTTGAGGTCAATTCCCCCGTTTTGATTTTTTTATTTTCAACGCGTGCTTCACTTGATAACATACGTCCAACCAATTGTTCGTTTGACATTTCAAGCGAGAATACGGCCACACCTGCCTTACCACCATGATTAAACTTTGCGGCATTAAGTGCTAAGTTCATCGCAAACGCCGATTTACCCATTGAGGGTCTCGCAGCTAAAATCAATAGTTCTTCTGGTTGAAAGCCTGCGGTTAGATTGTCTAAGATGGCAAACCCAGTCTTAAGACCGGTGATTGCACCTTGGTGTTTACGGCTTTCTGCTTTTTCTCTGACTTCTTGAACCACTTTGTCGATTTTTAAGAACTCAGTGGCTTTACGACGTCTGACCAAATCAAAGATTTTTTCTTCTGCGTCATCAATGTATTCAGTCGCACGAATACCTTCGTTATAACCGTCCTCTAGAATTTTACCTGCGGTTTCAATCACCATACGTTTTAAGGAATAATCCCTAACGATGTCGATATAGGCATCTAAGTTAGCCGTTGTCGGTACGAAGTCAGTGAGTTCGGATAAATACGCCACACCAATGGATTTCATCGCACCCATTTGAGCAAGTTCCGTTGAAACGGTCGTGTAGTCTATTTTTTCACTACGTTGAAAAATCTGACGCATTGCCTCATATATTTTTTGATTGCGTTGATCAAAAAAGTCTTCTTGATTCAGTTTATCAATAATTGCGATTAAGACATTTGGATTTAGAAACGCTGCACCTAAAACCGATTGTTCCGCCTCTAAATTAAATGGCATTACTCGACTCATAAACTCACCTTATTTCTCTAGAACGTTAATTTCGAATTGTGCTTTAACATCCTTATGTAGTGTCACGGTTGCGGTATAAATACCAACTGAATTAATTTCTGAGGTTAACTCAACTTTCTTTTTATCCAATCGAATACCGGTTTGTTCTTCATAGGCTTCAACAATTTGTTTGGTTGTTACACTACCAAACAACTTACCGTCTGCTCCGATGTTAATGAATACGTTGACGCTCTTAGACTCGATTTCTTGTTTTAGCTTAGTCATTAACGCTAAGTGTTGTTTTTCTCTTTCAATTAACTCTTTGTGTTGTCTTTCTAGTTCTTTGACGTTATCGTCTGAAGCCACAATGGCTTTATTGTTTGATAATAAGAATTGACCATAACCATTGGCTACTTCAATCACATCATCTTTCTTACCTTTTCCTTTAACGTCTTCTGTTAATATTACTTTCATCTTTTCTCCACCTTCATCGTCTCTTAATAAAATTTGTTTTAAATCTTCAAACACGGTTTGGACCGTTTGATGTTTAATTTGGGTTGCGGCACTGTTTAAGTGACCACCACCACCCATTTCTTCCATAATGATTTGAACGTTGACTGAATCATAACTTCTGGCTGAAATACCCACTAGCCCATCGCCAACAAGAGCCACTGTAAAGCCGGCTTGAATGCCATCGACTTCAAGAATTTTTGATGATACTTGAGCCAATAACACACGGTCCCTTATTTCACCTGAGGTGTCAATGACCGCAGCAAACCCAGACTTTAAGACAATAACGTCTTTTAATAATTCATTTAGTAGTAACGTACGACTTAAATCAAGTCTTAACCATTCTTTAACCCGAATTGAGCTTGCCTCGTGTTCTTTTAAATACGCGGCAGCACCGAAGGTTCTCATCCCTGTACGATACGTAAACTCATTGGTGTCAACGATAATACCGCCATACATGATACTTGCTTCAATTGGTCTTAAATCGATGTCACGTTGATAGAATTCCATCATTTCAGCAATTAACTCAACGCTACTTGAGGCGTAAGGTTCAACGTACATAAAGATCCCTTCAAAGGTTACATCGCCATGTCTGTGATGGTCGATGACCGCGAGCTTCTTCGACTGTCTTAGGACCTCTGCATTAGATACAATGTTTGGCGATTGTGTATCAACCACCACAAGTAAGGTCTCTTCATCCATTAAACGTATGATTTCGTTTGGTGCGGTTAATGATTCGAATAAGTCTTTGGATTCGACTTCGACAAGTGGTAGAATCTTACTTACCGTTTGATCGATTTCAGTCGGATCGTAAACGATTCTAGCTGGTATGTCAGAGGCACGACACATACGGAAAATACCAATCATCGCCCCAAAGGCATCGATATCCGATTGCTTATGTCCCATAATAACCACGTTCTTTGAATTTTCTATTAATTCTCTGAATGTTTGAGATTGAACGCGAACTTGAACTCTTGAGCTCTTTTCAGAGGCGTTTGATTTTCCTCCAAAGTAAGCAATTTTCTCATTTTGAATGTTGACAACCGCTTGGTCCCCCCCACGTTTTTCAGCTAGTTCAATCGCATTTTGTGCGAGTGCACCAAGTTCTTCAAATGAGACATCCCATGAGGCAATCCCGATCGATGCCGACACTCTCACGTGGTGCTTGGTTGAAATTTCACGAATCTTGTTTAAAATATCGAACTTATTGCCGATTACTTTTTGAAGTTCTTCATAGTGCATCGCAATGACCATACGGTCTTCCATGTAAAGCTTTAAATACCCATCATGTTCATTAATCCAGTCGGTGATTACACCAAGGTATTCCCCACGGATGTTCGAACGTTCGTAAATATCAAATCCTTGAAGCGCTTCTTCAACGTTATCAAGGTAGAGAATACCAAGTGCGGTTGAACGATTTTTGTATTTTTGTCTGATTTCTTCTCTCGCAGTCACATCAAACAAATAGATGACTTGATTGTTTTTATGACTTTTCGCATCGTATTTACGATCTAATATTGAAACCGTTAAACTATCTAAATCATCCGTTACAAGCGTTAAGAGCTCATCATGTAATTGACTTAGTGCTAAATTTTCAAGGTTTTTATTGAATATTTTATTTGCAAACGGGTTACTCCATTTGACTTGCATGTTATTTTTATCATAAAGAATAATACCAATTTCAAGTTCATTAAATGCCTCATCACCAATCTGTTTTACGTGATAAGAAAGACTACTCCAAGCGGTAAGTCTATTTTCCAATGATTTGATTTTTTGTTGTCTTTGAAAATTGATAATAATCATAATTGTGGTAATAAAAAGCGTTAAAAAAGCGATAATTAGACCGTAAAATACCCTATCGCTATAATCGCTAAAAATATCTCTTCTTACACCAATAATGATGACTGATACCAAACCAAAAACTGAAACAATTAGGCTGATTACTCGTTTCATGTATTCACCTTCTTTCTTGTATTATACCAAGAATAGCGTCTTTAAACAACAAAAAAAGACTTTATAATAAAGTCTTTTATAGTCAAAATTATTCTTTTACGTATGGTATTAATGCCATGTGTCTTGCACGTTTAATCGCAACCGCTAATGGACGTTGCCATTTAGCTGATGTTCCAGTCACACGACGTGGTAAAATCTTACCTCTGTCTGAGATGAAACGCTTTAATAGTTCAACATCTTTAAAATCGATGTGAGTTGCTTTATTTTGTGTAAAATAGCATACTTTACGACGTCTTTTGAATCCGCCTCTTTGTTGCATAGTTAGCCTCCTTTAGAATGGTAAATCTTCTTCTGCAGCTAGACTCTTTCCTGTTGAAACAAATGGGTCTTCTTCTTGGTAAGTGTTACTTTCAAAATCTTGCGGGCTGGTTTGTTCTTGTGATTTCTTAGATTCTAAGAATTGAACAGAGTCGCACAACACTTCAGTTACGTAACGAGTATCACCGTTAGGACCTTCATAAGTTCTGGTTTGTATGCGTCCATCAATCCCGAGTAATGCCCCTTTTCTTACAAATTGGGCCACGTTCTCAGCTTGTTTACGCCATACAACACATTGGATAAAATCTGCTTGTCTTTCGCCTTGTTCATTCGTAAATTGACGATCAATCGCCAACGTAAATGATACCACTGCAATATTCGTTTGAGTTCTTTTTAATTCCGGGTCTTTGGTTATTCTCCCTACTAAAATCACTCGATTAAGCATAATTAACCCTCCTTATTCGCCGTCTTTTACAACGATGTAACGAATCACTGATTCAGTAATGCGAATCACACGGTTAAACTCATCGATCGCTTCGTTATTAGCGTTAACTAGTGTCCACACATAGTAACCCTTTTTAAGATGGTCGATTTCATATGCCAAGTCTTTCAATCCGATTTCTTTAAGTTCTAAAACTTGTGATTGTCTTTCAGTAAAAATGTTACTTAAGTTCGCAATCACTGCTTTGGTTTCTTCACTTTCTAAGTTCGGACGAATGATGTACATAATTTCGTATTTCTTCATCTTCATACCTCCTTTTGGTCTATTGGTCTTATTCGAAGATAAGACAAGGATGGTTATATATAATATAAACCACGCTTTGATATTATATCACAAGTTTCCTTGGAATACAAACTATTTTTTTAACAACTGATTGAGCATTGAATAGACCACTTTAACGGTTTGCTCAATGACTTCTTCTCTACTTAATTGTTTGAGCTGTAGATGATAAGAATACACCTCACCTAAGTAGTCTACTGCGACCCAAACTTCGCCTACCTGAGCGTTTCCTGTGGCTGTTGGACCAGCATTTCCAGTGATACCAACCCCAATATTTGATTCTGCAATTTGTCTAACTGACTTTGCCATTTCCATGGCAATCACATTAGAAACAACACCATGAATATCAATCAGCATTGGATTGATGTTTAAGTGTTTGATTTTTACTTGATCACTATAAGTGACGACCGAATAGCCAATGACATCAGATGCCCCTGGATTTAACACCAGGTTAGAGGCAAGTGCCCCACCGGTCATGCTTTCTGCAAACGCAATCGTGTAGTTGTATTTCAGTAGTTGTAAAAATACATCCTTTGAGTAATTAGTCACTACACCACCTCCCTAAGAGGTAGTGATTTTTTAAGACAGTCATAACTCTTGTAACTTAAGCGAAAGACGGTACCATTATTTAGTTTTAATGTGACATAATGTCTGTCTGTCATATACTGATTTTGATCTAAAAAATTCTTAAAGTAGGTTTCATATTTCTTGATTTTTACTTTTTTATCAACTGGATAATCGTCATTCGATAAGCGGAAATTTTCAATCATACTGACATCAAGTAATATACGCGATTGATCGTTTTTATCTTTATCTATGACACGCATATAGATTGTTTGCCCATTAGATAAATAGCTTGGTAACTGATACGCAGTATCTTTAAAATAGTCGTCAATAAATAGAATGTGAAACCCATCAGATAATAAGTAAATCTTTGAAGATCTTAAGCTTCTAATGTGTGGTGATTTATGTTGACCTATGTAGTATAGATCAAAATGATCAAGTCCTTCAAACTTGGTCTCATAAAACTTTTCCACCGCTTGAAGATACTTCATAATATTTTTTCTTTTTGGAAAAATTGTGACATACAAATAAACTAGAAACACCACAAAACTCGCCAAGTAAAGAATGGCTGGTTCGACTTCTTTAATGGTATTTGTATAGGCCATTAAAACCAATATTAGGATTAATACGCCAAAAAACAAATTCATTAGGGCTCTTGAAAACGATGGGATTAAATATAATCTAGAGGCTAATTTCTTTTCTTGCTTTTCACTTAAAGGCTGTCCTGTTTCAATTTTTAATAACAAACCTCTTAACATCATATAACCACTCCCTACATTATAATTGTAACTTCGATTGTTTTAAACTGATTATCCACAAAGCGTCTGAGTTTAATCGTAAATGTATCACCATAGTTTGCTTGTGACACAAGAGGAATTAAATCCTCAGTGGTTGAAATCGCGATACCATTAACCTCAATGATTATATCTTTTGAAAGAATGACACCATATGAAGGTCTTAGTGGCACAACACTACTGACAAACACACCATCAGTTTGAGTGCTTTCAATAAACTCAGGTCTTACACCCTCATATACTTCATCAATCACTTTTGCTACATCAATCACCGTTACACCAAGTTTAGGTTGTGCAAATGTAGAATTGCCAGCTCTTAGGTTGTTGACCTCAGGTACTGCAATAAACATCGAAATTGCCATACCAATGCCCTCAACGGAGATGGTGCCATCACTCGTGGTGGTTTCGGCACGTTTCCATGTGTTAAAACCGAGTAGATTGCCATTTAGATCAAATAGTGGGCCACCACTATTACCTGGGTTAATGGCTGCGTCGTGTTGAATCACGCCTAGATTGGTCGTCACACCAACAATCCCTAAGGTTGCGGTATTAAAATAATCAAGATCAAGCGGGGTACCTACGGCAATCACAAACGAACCCACTTTTGGTGAAACAAACGTAGAGCCTGTGAATTGTTCTGTGCCATAAACTTCTAAATCCGCCGTCGTTTCAAATGAAACAATCGCTAAATCTTTATTCTCATGAACGGCGTGAGGCATTGCTTCATAATAGGTATTTTTGCCCATGTATATTTTTAGATACGCCTGAGATTCAACGACGTGGTAATTCGTTATCACAAAGTATTTAAAGCCTGTGGTGGTTTCAATCTTATCGTAAAGTAGGCCTGAACCGTGCCCTGCGTAAGTTTGATAATCTTCTAAATAGGAAACAACCGCGACTGTAAATGGGCTGACCTCGTCATAAACATCCACAATCTGGCCTTGGACATCTTCTAATGTAAAGGTTGTGGTTTCTGTGTTAAAACAACCAGTTAAAATTGAAAAACTTAAAATAATTAATAAGAAAGTTACTATTTTCTTCATGTTATCCCTCCATTTTATTAAATAAACGCTTAGCGTTTTTTGTCGTAATGTCATTAAGATCTTCTTTTGTCATTTGTCTTAACTGTGCAATCGCTTCTAGCACGTAAGCGGTATACGCCGGCTCATTTTTCTTTCCTCTATGTGGCGTTGGCGCCAAATAAGGACTATCCGTTTCAACTAAAAGCCTTTCTAGTGGCACGTTTTTAGCCACTTCTTTGACTTCTTTAGCATTTTTAAATGTCACAACCCCACCAATACCAATGTAAAACCCGAGATTTAGAAATTGATTAGCCCAGGACATATCATCAGAAAAGCAGTGCATCACACCCGTGATTCTTCCTTGATATTCTTTTAGAACCTCATAGATTTCACTGCTTGAATTTCTGCTGTGGACAATGATTGGTAACTTGTGTTTGATGGCAAGTTCTATTTGTTTTTTAAAGTACCTAATTTGTTTATCAAGATTGTCTTTTACCCAGTAAAGATCGATGCCAATTTCACCAAGTGCAACCACTTTCTCATCTTGTAACTGCGCCTCAAGTAGAGAAAAATCAATACCTTCATCCACATACGATGGGTGTAGTCCAACGCTTGCGTACAGGTTATGGTACTGTTTAGTTAACGTTAGTGCCTTTTGGTTTGCTTCTTCGTACATACCAACAACGATAATTTCATCAACACTTGCTCGTTTTGCACGGTTGATGACGTCTTCTAACTCATCTTCAAACGCTTCGATATTCAAATGTGCGTGTGTGTCAATCATCTTATATTATACTCCTATTTTCTTTAACTGTTAATCCTAATCTTTATGATACGTATTACTATTTTACCACGATTCGACTTGATTTTTAACTAAGAAACATTGATTAATATTAATAAAGATTAGACTTACTCGTGGTAACAAAAAAACCACAAGCTTTTGCTTGTGGTTTATCCATTTAAGTTTTGGTGGTTACTATTCTAAAATCTTAGTAACTGAACCAGCGCCTACGGTACGTCCGCCTTCACGGATTGAGAACTTAGTACCATCTTCGATAGCGATTGGGTGGATAAGTTCAACGATCATAACCGTGTTGTCGCCTGGCATAACCATTTCTGTACCTTCTTGAAGTGTAATAACACCTGTAATGTCAGTTGTACGGAAATAGAATTGAGGACGGTAGTTTGAGAAGAACGCTGTATGACGTCCACCTTCTTCTTTAGAAAGAACGTATACTTGTGCTTCAAACTTGCTATGAGGTTTAACTGAACCTGGTTTAGCTAATACTTGACCTCTTTGGATTTTGTCACGTGTAACACCACGTAATAAAGCACCAATGTTGTCTCCAGCTTCTGCTCTGTCTAATAATTTACGGAACATTTCAACACCTGTAACAACTGATTTTTGAGTGTCAGTGATACCGATGATTTCAATTTCTGTATTGACTACGATTGTTCCACGTTCTACTCTACCTGTAGCAACTGTACCACGACCTGTGATTGTGAATACGTCTTCTACTGGCATTAAGAATGGCTTGTCAGTTTCACGAACTGGGTTGTCGATGTAAGTATCAACAGCTTCCATTAATTCGTCAATTTTTGCAGCCCATTTTTCGTCGCCTTCAAGCGCTCTAAGAGCTGAACCACGGATAACAGGAACGTCATCACCTGGGAAATCATATTCTGAAAGTAATTCACGAACTTCCATTTCAACTAAGTCGATTAATTCTTCATCATCAACCATGTCGCATTTGTTTAAGAATACAACTAGTTTAGGCACACCAACTTGACGTGATAACAAGATGTGTTCACGTGTTTGTGGCATTGGGCCGTCTGCAGCTGATACAACTAAGATACCACCATCCATTTGAGCAGCACCTGTGATCATGTTTTTAACATAGTCGGCGTGACCTGGGCAGTCAACGTGTGCATAGTGACGTTTTTCAGTTTGGTATTCAACGTGTGATGTATTAATTGTAATACCACGTTCTTTTTCTTCTGGAGCTGAGTCAATTGAAGCATAGTCTCTCATTTCTGCGAAACCTTTTTTAGCTAAAACTGTTGAAATTGCAGCTGTTAATGTTGTTTTACCGTGGTCAACGTGACCGATGGTTCCAACGTTAACGTGTGGTTTTGTACGTTCAAATTTTTGTTTTGCCATTTTAATATTCTCCTTTATAATTTGTATTTATATTTATTTTCTAATCCAAGTTATATTTTAACTCAAATTTATATATTTTGCAAGCGTCTACGCGTTGCGCTTCTTAATGATTTCTTCAGTGATTGACTTCGGTGCTTTTTCGTAGTGGTCAAATTGCATTACGAATGTTGCACGTCCTTGAGAGTTTGAACGAAGTGAGGTTGCATAACCAAACATTTCTGATAGTGGTACCATCGCTTTAATTGAGATGGCGTTTCCTCTATTTTCTTGTGACTCAAGGCGTCCACGTCTTGATGTAATATCACCAATAACGTTACCTACATAATCCTCAGGTGAAACAACTTCCACAACCATGATTGGTTCAAGAAGTGCTGGTTGACATTTTTCCTTAGTTGCTTTAAGTGCGATTGAAGCCGCAATCTTATAAGCCATTTCAGAGGAGTCAACGTCATGGTATGAACCGTCAAATAGCGTTGCTTTAATGTCCATTACAGGGTAACCTGCAACAATCCCATTTGGCAATGCTTCTTCAAGTCCTTTTTGTACCACACCGATGTATTCTCTAGGTACAGTACCACCAACAATTGCGTCAACGAATTCAAAGCCTTTACCAGGATTTGGTTCAAACTTAATCCAAACGTGACCGTATTGTCCACGACCACCTGATTGACGAATGAACTTACCTTCAATATCTGCAGTTCCACCAATGGTTTCTCTGTAAGATACTTGAGGTGCACCAACGTTCGCTTCTACTTTAAATTCACGTTTCATACGATCAACTAAGATGTCAAGGTGAAGTTCACCCATACCTGAGATGATGGTTTGTCCTGTTTCTTGGTCTGTATAAGTTCTGAATGTTGGATCTTCTTCTGATAATTTAACAAGAGCGTTTGACATCTTGTCTTGGTCATTTTTGGTTTTTGGTTCAATTGCTACTGAGATAACAGGCTCAGGGAATTTCATACTTTCAAGAATGATTGTATCTTTTTCACCAGCAAGTGTATCACCCGTAGTTGTGTCTTTTAAACCAATCGCAGCTGCGATGTCCCCAGCGTAAGCTTCTTTAATTTCTACTCTGTGGTTCGCATGCATTTGTAGTAAGCGTCCTAGACGTTCTTTCTTACCTTTGGTTGTATTTAAAATATATGAACCTGATTGTACGCTACCCGCATAAATACGGAAGAACGTTAAACGTCCCACGAATGGGTCAGTCATTACTTTAAATGCTAAAGCGGTAAATGGTTCGTCATCAGAAGCATGTCTTACTACCTCAGCGCCGTATTCGTCATGACCAATAACCGATTCGATATCGGTTGGTGCAGGCAAGTAGTCAACTACTGCATCAAGCATTTTCTTAACACCTTTGTTTTTGAATGCAGATCCACAGATCACTGGGAAGAATTCAACTGCAAGGGTTCCCTTACGGATTGCACGTTTGATTTGTTCGTTAGTGACTTCTTCACCTTCAAGGTAATTCATCATAATTTCTTCATCAAAATCAGCAACCGCTTCGATTAAGTCATTGCGTTTTTCAGTAGCAACATCTAATAAATGCGCTGGGATTTCTTTTTCGACAGAATTTTCATCGGCGTTACCATCATAGTAGTAAGCTTTCATTGTAATTAAGTCGATCATACCTTCGAATTGAGTCTCTGCACCAATTGGCCATTGGATAGGGTTTGCTTTAACTCCTAAACGATTGCTAATTGATTTAACTGAGTATTCGAAGTCCGCACCTGTTTTGTCCATTTTGTTAATGAAAACAATACGAGGTACTTTATATTCAGTTGCTTGACGCCAAACAGTTTCTGTTTGTGGCTCTACACCAGCTTGAGCGTCAAGTACGGTTACGGCACCGTCTAATACACGTAGGGAACGTGAAACTTCTACTGTGAAGTCCACGTGGCCTGGGGTGTCAATTACGTTGATGCGGTGTTCTTTCCAAAAAGCAGTGGTTGCTGCTGATGTGATGGTAATACCGCGTTCTTGTTCTTGTTCCATCCAGTCCATTTGAGACGCACCATCGTGCGTTTCACCAATTTTGTGAATTTTCCCAGTGTGGTATAAGATGCGTTCTGTAGTTGTAGTTTTTCCCGCGTCAATATGGGCCATAATCCCAATGTTACGCGTTTTGTTTAATGGGAATTCACGAGACATAACTTATACTCCTTCTTACCAACGATAGTGAGCAAATGCTTTATTTGCTTCAGCCATACGATGGGTATCTTCACGTTTTTTGACAGCTGCACCTGTACCGTTAGCAGCGTCCATAATTTCTTTCGCTAGTTTTTCTTCCATTGTTTTTTCATGGCGTAGTCTAGCGTAGTTGATTAGCCATCTTAATCCAAGCGTTTGTTTACGCTCTTGACGCACCTCAACTGGTACTTGGTAGTTTTGTCCCCCGATACGTCTAGAACGTACTTCAAGGATTGGCATAATATTTTTCATTGCTTCATTAAATACTTCGATTGGGTCTCTTCCTGTTTCTTCTTTAATGCGATCGAACGCACCATAAAGAATACTTTGAGCAGTACCTTTTTTACCGTCTAACATGATTGTATTGATAACTCTAGTTACTAATTTTGAATTGTAAATTGGGTCAGGTAATACGTCACGTTTTGCAATATGTCCTTTTCTTGGCATATTTACATCCTCCTTTCAGATTATTAATCTATATGATTTTTATTAGTTTTTATTTTTTAACTGGTGCTTTTCCAGCTTTTGGACGCTTAGCGCCATATTTAGAACGAGCTTGTTTACGGTTAGCAACACCGGATGTATCTAGGGTACCACGTACGATATGATATCTTACCCCTGGCAAGTCTTTTACACGTCCACCGCGAATTAAAACAACGCTGTGTTCTTGTAATGAGTGACCTACACCAGGAATGTACGCATTAACTTCGATACCGTTTGATAATCTAACACGAGCGTATTTACGTAGTGCTGAGTTAGGTTTCTTTGGTGTCATGGTTGTAACACGGACACAAACCCCACGTTTTTGTGGTGAGTTTAAAGAAGTTTCCTTCTTTTGTAAGCTATTATATCCAATCCCAAGGTAAGGTGATTTAGATTTCGTAACTTTGTCTTGTCTTCCGTTTCTAACTAATTGTGCAATAGTAGGCATAATTTGATCTCCTTTCTTTCTAGAACACATATCCGTGTGTTCCTTTTTTCTTTCAAAAAATATATTTTGGCGTAGTAACTAGCCAAAACTGTCCTTTAGACATAACATTTTTACAGCGTTTTAATTATATCGTTTTTGATTCTTAATGTCAATACTTTTAATCAAGAAAAAATATTATTTGTTTAACTCTTCATTTAAAAAAATAGATGCCCCAATTTTTATTGAGGCATCCATCCTAATTTAAATATTATAAATCTAATTCGTCTTCTTCATCAAACTCTTCTGCTTTTTCATAATGGAAGAATTTGTCTTTCAAGATTCCGGTACCCGCTGGAATTAATCCACCAATGATGACGTTTTCTTTTAAGCCATGAAGTTCATCGACTTTTCCTCTAATCGCTGCATCGGTTAAGATACGCGTCGTTTCTTGGAAGGAAGCCGCTGATAAGAATGAATCTGATTGTAGCGATGCTCTAGTAATACCAAGTAATTCTGGTTGACCTACCGCAGGTCTTACACGATTTTTGAATGCTTCAAAGTTTGCACGTTTGAATTCAGCAATCGATACTTTTGATCCAGGTAGTAATGTCGTATCACCTTCATAAATGATGGTAATCTTACGAATCATTTGACGAACAATGATTTCAACGTGTTTGTCAGAAATTTCAACCCCTTGAGAACGATAAACTTTTTGCACTTCTTCGACGATGTATTTTTCCACGGCTTCAGATGATGACACACGAATCAATTCTTTTGGATGAATTGAACCCTTGTTTAGTTTTTCGCCCGCTTCAATTTGTTGGCCTTTTTTCACAAGTATTTGAGCATTTGCGTCTAATTGGTATTTGTATTCTTTAGGTTCTTCACCGTTTTGTGAATCGCCTAAGATGGTTACGATTGAACCAGCTTGTTTTGTTTCGATTTGTCTAACTTTACCACTAACTTCTGAAATGGTTGCTTGTCCTTTAGGTTTTCTTGCTTCAAATAATTCTTGAATACGTGGAAGACCCGCGGTGATATCGGCAGCAGATGCCACCCCACCGGTATGGAATGTACGCATGGTTAACTGTGTACCAGGTTCACCAATCGATTGCGCAGCAACTACCCCGACGGCTTCCCCTACTTCAACGGATTTATTCGTTGCAAGGTTTCTACCATAACAGTGTTTACATACCCCATTTTCAGAGTCACAGGTTAGAACGCTTCTAATTTCAACGGATTCAATGCCTGCTTTAATAATGTCTTCACCAATTTCATTTGAAATCAGTTTGTTTTTATCAATAATGAGTTCCTTAGATCTTGGGTCAAAGACTGGTTGAGACGTATAACGTCCGATGATACGGTCGTATAGAGGTACCACTTCTTTGTCATCCTCACCCTTAACGGCTTCCATAACTACCCCTTTATATGAGCCACAATCCTCTTGATCAATGATCACGTCTTGTGAAACGTCAACGAGACGTCTAGTTAAGTAACCTGATTCCGCCGTTTTTAACGCGGTATCGGTTGACCCTTTTCTCGCACCATGGGTTGAGATAAAGAATTCGGATACGGTCAAGCCTTCTCTAAAGGACGCTTTAACTGGAATTTCGATGACTTCCCCGGTTGGGTTGTTCATCAGTCCACGCATACCAAGTAACTGTGCGAAGTTCGATTTCGATCCACGCGCACCTGAATCATACATCATGTAGATGTGGTTATTGTGGTCGAACTCTTTCATAACACCAGCTTCGATGTCATCACGAGCAGTCTTCCATTCGTCAACAACGAGTTTGTAGCGTTCTTGATCGGTTAACACACCATCTTCAAAGTATTCTTCAAGTTGTGAAATCTTCGTTTCTGCTTGATCAATACGTTCTTTTTTATGAGAGTAGATGTTCATGTCTGAAGCAGATACGGTAATACCAGCAACCGTTGAGTATTGGAATCCTAAATCTTTTAAGCGGTCTAGCATTCTAGATGTATCAGTGATTTGGAATTCTTTAAATACTTGGGCAATGATTTTACCTAAATACTTCTTACCAAAAGGATTAGCCTCTGCTAAGTTATTAATAAACTCGATGGCATTTGTTCCTTTGTTAAAGAAGAATTTATCTGGGGTTTTTTCATACAAGTTCTCATCACTTGGTTCATTAATGTATGGGAAACTTTCTGGTAAGATTCGGTTGAAGATAACCTTACCTAAAGTTGTTACTAAATATTGGTTTAATTGTTGTTCAGTAAACGCATGTCCAATGGTTTTTGGATCAAATACGATTTGTGTATGAAGGGTAATTTCACCATTCTTATAAGCCATGTATGCTTCATTATACCCGGTATAGAAGTGACCTTCGTTTTTCTCGCCTTTACGGGTGATTGTTAAGTAATAGTTACCTAAAACCATATCCTGTGAAGGGGTAACAACTGGCTTACCGTCTTTCGGGTTAAGAATGTTATTTGAGGCTAGCATCAATAATCTAGCTTCTGCTTGAGCTTCGTGTGATAGTGGGACGTGGACCGCCATTTGGTCACCATCAAAGTCCGCGTTAAACGCAGGTGTTACAAGTGGGTGCAAGCGAATTGCTTTACCTTCAATTAATTTTGGTTCGAACGCTTGGATACCAAGTCTGTGTAGTGTTGGGGCACGGTTTAGTAATACCGGGTGCTCAATCACGACTTTTTCAAGGGCACTCCATGCGTCATCATTTAATTCTTCATACGCACGTTTCGCTGCTTGAATTGACCCTAACGCATCGGTTAATTCTTTTAAAACAAATGGTTTAAATAAGGTGATTGCCATTTCTCTTGGAATACCACATTGGTACATCTCTAAGTCTGGTCCGACGATAATAACCGAACGACCTGAGAAGTCCACACGCTTACCAAGTAAGTTTTGACGGAAACGACCTTGTTTACCACGTAACATATCCGAAAGTGATTTTAAGTGTCTGTTTCTTTCAACAACCGCTTTTTTACCACGTTTCGCATTATCGATTAACGCATCAACGGCTTCTTGTAGCATACGTTTTTCATTTTTCATGATTAGACGTGGTGCCATTTGTTCTTTTTGACGTTTTAAACGATTATTACGGTTTAGAATACGACGATACAAGTCATTAAGGTCTGTGGTTGCGAAACGTCCACCGTCTAGTGCAACCATCGGACGAATGTCAGGTGGAATCACAGGAAGGACATCAAGGACCATCCATTCTGGTTTGTTGTCTGAATTATTAAATGCTTCCACCACTTCAAGACGTTTAATGATACGATCACGTTTTTGTTTTGAAGGGGATTTGAGTTTTTTACGAAGTGTTTTAACTTCCTTATCTAAATCAATGTCTTGTAAAAGCTTTTTAACGGCTTCTGCCCCGGTCATTGCTCTAAATTTGTTGCCAAATTCTTCGTATTTTTGGTTATATTCCATTTCACTTAAAATTTGTTTTTTAGCTAGGCCAGTATCGCCTGGATCTACCACGATATAAGACGCTAAGTAAACCACTTCTTCTAAGTCTTTGGCTTTAATATCTAATAATAACGCAAGGCGTGATGGTGAGTTCTTTAAGTACCACGTATGAACAACTGGTGCTTCAAGTTCAATGTGACCCATACGTTCACGTCTAACTTTAGATTCGGTAATTTCAACACCGCACTTGTCACAAACTTGGCCTTTATCAAGGTTACGTTTCTTACCACAAGCGCACTGATAATCTTTGGTTGGACCGAAGATTCTCTCACAGAATAGCCCACCTTCTTCTGGTTTTAGTGTACGGTAGTTGATGGTTTCGTGTTTTAAGACTTCCCCATAGCTCCATGCTCTGATTTCTTGTGGTGAGGCTAGACGAATCTTAAGGTGTGAATAGTCCGTAGACCCATACGCCTTTGATCTTGGGTTGGCTTGTTGTGCTTTGACATAAGCATCCACACTAATTGGCGTATTATCAACGATTTCTTCTGCTTTTTCCGTGACAGAAACGATATTTGTCTTTTCAGGTAATTTATGGCCATAAAGCTCAAATAAGTCGTTTAACTCATCGTAAAGCAGACCGTCCTGTGCGATCACTTCAGAAAGCACAGGTTCTGTTATTGCTAATAGGTCTTCTAACTTTGTAATGCCTTTTTGTTCTAAGCTTTCTTCAAGCTCTGAAGATAGGGCGAGATTTGAAATTAAAACTGGTAACACGTATTTTCTTAACACAGGCACCATTTCTTCAAATGATTGATCTGTTTTTAAGATTAATTTTAATTCTTTTAGCGTAAATGTGTTTAAATCATCCAAATAATCAATCCCAGATAGGTTTAAGTTATCCGTGGTTGCTTGTGATAATTTTAACTCTTTGATCGATATATTTTTCTTATCTTTCGCCATGTTTAAAAGCCCCCTCTTCTATCAAATGGGTTCGTTTGATCGACTAGTGATTTATTCACTTCGTTTTCACCGGTCTCTGCATCAATTAATTCAACGTATAAGCCAAGGGATTGTAATTCTCTTGTTAATACTCTAAATGATTCAGGGATGTGTGATTCTGGAATTGGTTTACCATCAGTAATCGCACGATAAACTTTGTTACGTCCAATGATGTCATCAGACTTAACGGTTAGAATTTCTTTTAAGGTATGAGCAGCTCCATACGCATACAATGCCCAAACTTCCATTTCCCCGAAACGTTGTCCACCATTTTGAGCTTTACCACCCATTGGTTGTTGCGTAACAAGTGTGTATGGCCCAACGCTTCTAGCGTGAAGTTTGTCGTCGACCATGTGGCTTAGTTTGATCATGTACATGATACCAACTGAAATTCTATTTTCGTATGGTTCACCAGTACGTCCGTCGTATAAGACTTGCTTACCATCAGGTGCCATACCAGCTTCTTTTAAGATATCATTTAAATCGTTTTGTTCAAGACCGTCAAACACAGGTGTTGCAACTTTTAAGCCAAGCTTTTTAGCTGCCATACCTAAGTGAATTTCAAGTACTTGTCCGATGTTCATACGAGAAGGAACCCCTAGTGGGTTAAGCATGATGTCGACTGGTGTCCCATCCGCCATGTATGGCATGTCTTCTCTTGGTAATATTTTGGAGATAACCCCTTTATTACCATGTCGTCCAGCCATTTTGTCCCCTTCGTTAATTTTACGTTTCTTAACAATATAGACACGGATAACTTCATTAACACCAGGTGCTAATTCATCGCCGTTTGATTTTGAGAAATATTGGATTGAATGAACGATACCGCCACCACCGTGAGGTACTTTTAATGACGTATCTCTAACTTCTCTTGCCTTCTCATTAAAGATGGCTTGTAGTAGTTTTTCTTCTGGTGTTGGTTCGCTTAATCCTTTAGGTGTGATCTTACCAACTAAGATATCGCCTTCTTTAACTTCGGTACCTGGAATGATAATCCCACGGTCATCTAAGTATTTAAGCGCATCGAGTGAGGCGTTAGGGATTTCTCTAGTGATTTCTTCTTTACCTAATTTAGTATCTCTTGATTCGACTTGGTGTTCATCAATGTGAATTGAGGTATACACGTCGTATTTTACTAGGTCTTCACTCATGATGACGGCATCTTCATAGTTATAGCCTTCCCATGTCATGAATGCCACGGTAACGTTTCTTCCAAGTGCTAATTCCCCATTACTAATGGATGGACCATCCGCAATCACATCACCCTTCTTGATGTTTTCACCGATCTCAACGATTGGTTTTTGAAGGATAGCTGTGTCTTGGTTTGAACGCAAGAATTGCGTTAACTCATAGTTCTTAAATACCAATAAGTCAGTCATTTTCGCTTGTCTTAATAGGTCATAAGCTTCCCAGTTGAATTCTTCATTGTGGTCATAAACCACTTTTCCTCTTGGGGTTTTAATGCTTGCCTCAGGTTTCACAGCGATGATAATTTTCTTACCATCCGCGTAAGTGACGACGCCATCAACTGAAGAAACAAGTGCACTACCTGAGTCTTTTGCTGCACGGTATTCAACCCCTGTACCAACGATTGGTGAATCTGGTACTAGTAGAGGCACGGCTTGACGTTGCATGTTGGCACCCATTAGGGCACGTGATGCGTCATCGTGTTCTAGGAATGGAATGGTTGATGTCGCAACCGAAACAATTTGTTTAGGTGAGACGTCCATGTAGTGTACATCGGTAATTTTAAATTCGTTGGTTGCACCATTCAAACGTCCAATGACGGTATCATTAATGAAATGACCTTGTTCGTCTAATGGGGAGTTTGCAGAAGCGATAACGAATTTTTCTTCTTCACCAGCCGTTAGGTAAATGTATTCATTTGAAACGGTTGGGTTATTTGGATCCGTAAAATCGACGGTTAAGTATGGGGTTTGAATAAAGCCATAACGGTCAACCTTCGCGTAAGAAGCAAGTGAGCTAATTAACCCGATTGATGGACCTTCTGGTGTTTCAATTGGACAAATACGACCGTAGTGCGATTCGTGAACGTCACGCACTTCAACACCGGCTCTGTCTCTTGCAAGACCACCCGTACCTAAAGCAGAAACTCTACGTTTTTGTGTTAATTCAGCCAGTGGATTGATTTGATCCATGAACTGAGACAACTGTGAACTACCGAAGAATTCTTTTAATGATGCCGTTAATGGCTTGATATTGATTAACGATTGTGGTGTCGTTTCTCTAGCGTCTGCCGTTGACATCTTATCTTTAATGTTCTTTTCAAGCTTAGCAAGACCGATTCTAAATTGGTTCTTTAACAGTTCACCAATTAAACGTAGACGGCGGTTTGATAAGTGGTCGATGTCATCTAAGTCACCAACGTTATCGTAAAGATTCAAGTAATAGCTCATTGTGGCAATAATATCAGAAACCGTCACGTGGTTACGTTCTTCTCTTGAATCGTTACCTAGAATTTCGATGATTTCTTTTGGATCTTCTTTTTCTTTTGCAGGTTTCACTAAGATGGTTTCAACAAACACATCTCTTCTTTGTGATTCTTTGCGGTAGAATTCGTTTTTCTTACCAACGACTAAGAAGTATTTAATGACTTGTTCGTCTAATTTATTACGATGTCTTTGAAGTTCTAATAAATCATCTTCGGTGATTTCTTGACCAGCAAAGATAAGTGGTTTGTGTTCTAGTTTTTGTTCCGCTGTTTCATGTCTGCGGTAATCATCTAGAATATCGACATCAAATTTCGCATAAACCGTCGCATATCTTAAATCATTAAGATCTTTTAGCGAATTCATATGCTTGTAAATTTGATAGTAAACTTCATCCGTTACTAACGTACCTTCTTCGAATAAGACGGTTTCATCCGCTAGTAAGATATCTTTGTCGATGAATGTTCTTAAATATTTAAGTCCTTCATAAGTTAAACCAACACGGTTCATTAAGAGTAACTGTCTTACCTCAGCGGTCACTGGCGTGCCAGCTTCAACAACGATTTCACCAGTTAATAGGTTAACGATGTTTGAAGTAACTGTCATGTCTTTTTGATATTCGAGTGGTTCGACGTTATCGATTTTGCCATATAGGTCAAGGATTAACTTAGTGCGTTGCGCGTCTTTTTCAAAGTAAGTGGTGTTGCCATCATTCTTTTCAAAGACGATGTTATTTCTATTTTTGTAGAGTTGGTTACGAAGTTCAGGTGTTACTTTAGCACCCTTCTTCACTAACACATAAGGCTCTTTTTCATCGGTTGGAATGGTATAGATGGTCTCATGAATGTATTGTTCAAATAAGTCTGAGGTCTTAACGGCGAAAATTTCAGTTTCCGTTTCGTTTTGAAGGCTCTTTTCTTTTGGAAGTAATACTTTTCTAATCGCATCTTTGTTATTTTTAAGTAATTGAATTGAATCATAATCGATGACTTGATCTTTTTTAATGATGACTTCTCTTGTCATTGGATTGATGACGTCTTGAGCATACTTATAGACCACTGGATTGTTGTGGTAAGGTACACCTTGTGCAATACTCATCAAACGTGAAGCCACGTCCAATTTAAGATTGAATTTGTAACGACCAACGTCTTCTAAATCATATCTTCTTGGATCGAATAAACGTAAACGAATGAAGTCTTTAGCAGCTTCAACAGGAATTTTTTCACCTTGTCTTAACTTAGCATACAAGTCATTAATCGCTGCATCGACGCCTAAAATACCTTCTTTTTCATCTTTCTTGAAGGTTTCTTCTAACGTTTTCTTGTAAGTTGGGAAAATACGTTTAACTTCATCAATTCCGTCAAAGCCGAACGCTTGAACCATTGAAGTGAAGCTAACTTTCTTAGAGCGGTCTAGTTTACCATAAAAAATGTTCTTAGCGCCCATTTCGTATTCTAACCAAGCACCTCTTGTCGGAATGACTTGAGATAGATAGCGTTGTGTATTGGTCTTTTTGTCAAAATCACCCGTGAAGTATACGCCTGATGAACGAACAATTTGAGATACAACAACACGTTCTGCACCGTTAATGATGAACGTTCCAACTGGCGTCATGAATGGGAAGTCTCCCATGAAAAGTTGCTTTTCAATGATCGCACCAGAAAGAATATTTTCTAGTCTTACAGTGACAAAAAGTGGTTTGGAATAGTTAATATCCCTAATTTTACAATCAGTAATGCCATACTTTGGCTCTTCGAAACGGTGGTTCGTGAAATACAGTTTAAAATCGCCGTTATAAGATTCGATTGGAGATAAATCGTCAAATAAGTTTTTTAACCCCTCGTTGACAAACCATTCAAACGAACTCGTTTGAATTTCTACTAAGTCTGGCAACTCAATCTCGTGACGCATTTTTGAGTAGTTGCGTCTAACTGCTTTCTTCCCGTATTGTACGGTGCGATATCCCATATAGCCACTCTCCTATCATTTTTCTTGGGTTTGACATTTATATATTTATATAAAGTTTTGCATCTTTATGCATTTTACTATGTTATCACAACTAACACTAGATGTCAAGGTAAAATCTAGCTCTTTTTTGAAACCAGGATGTAATACCCTTTATTTTTATCAACAACCATACAATTACCAAATAAATTTGTTAAGTATTTTACGGTTGATTCTGCCCCTTGTTTTTTTTGAATCACAATCCAAAGTTTGCCACCAATCGTTAAATGTTCAAACGATTCGTCGTACAATCTAAAAATGACTTCTTTTCCCGCTCTGATTGGCGGATTTAAAGTAATCACGTCAAACGTGTTTTTTAGATGATTAAATCCGTCACTCACAATGGTTGTTAGGACGACTTGGTTTTCTGTTGCATTCTTTTGTGCCAGCAAAACAGCGCGATCATTCACATCACTTGAATAGACTTCTAGATTCGGATGGTTCTTTTTCACGTAGATGCCAATCGGTCCATACCCGCAACCCAAGTCTAAGAATGTTTGTGCCTGATCATCAATTTCAAGTACGTCTAACAAACTTCTTGTCCCAAAATCTAAGTACGTTTTTGAGAAGACGCCTGCATCAGTCAAAAAACGGTACTGATGACCGTTAAGTTCAATTGTGTACGACTGGTAAGCATGTTTTAACGCTGGATTATTCTTAAAATAATGTCCACTCATATGTTACCTCAGTATAAAGCGAAAAACCTGAGGTGTACTCAGGTTTATTCGATGTTGTTAATTATTTAATTTCAACAGTTGCGCCAGCTTCCATTAAAGCTGCTTTAGCCGCTTCAGCGTCTTCTTTCTTAACGTTTTCTTTGACAACAGCGTCAGCAGTTTCTGCTACTTTCTTAGCGTCAGCAAGTCCAAGACCTGTTAATTCTCTTACTACTTTGATAACTGCAATCTTGTTAGCACCGAATGATTTTAAGATTACATTGAATTCTGTTTGTTCTTCAACTACTGCTGCAGCTGCTGCTGGAGCTGCTGATACTGCAGATGGGTCAATACCGAATTCTTCTTTTAGTCCGTCAACTAATTCTTTGATTTCAAGAATAGTCATTTCTTTTAATGCTTCAATAAAAGCTGCTTTTGTTAATTTAGCCATGTTAATTTATTCTCCTTTAAGTTTGTAGTGTATTGTTTTTAAAAATTGGTTAGGCTGCTTCTTGTTCGCTTGAGATCATGTTTAATCCAATCGCTAATTCGCGTAATGGCATTAATAGACCTGCTGCTAATTGTGTTAATAATGTTTCGTATGATGGTAATGTTGCTAACGCTGTAATTTCTTCAGCCGTTGCTGCTTTGCCTTCAATGATACCTACGCTCATTTTAACTTTTGGATTGTCTTTTGCAAATGTGTATACCACACGAGCTGGTGCGATAACGTCTGTGTAACCGAACGCTAATGCTTTACCTCCAACTAATGCCTCTGCAAGAGATTCCATTCCTAAATCAGTTACTGCACGACGTGCGATGTTGTTTTTGAATACGGCAACATCACATCCTTCTTTACGTAATTCGTTACGTAATTTAGTAAATGCTGCAACGCTTAGTCCTAGGTAATCAAACGCAACGATCGTCTTTGCAGAATTGATTCTTTCGACAAGAGCTGCCACTTGACTTTGTTTTTGTTCTAAGATAGAACTTTTCATTTGGCTTCCTCCTTATGTGATTTAAAATTAAAACCCTCTTAAGCCAAGACAAAAGAGGGTTAAAAATAGTCATTTTTAGTCCTCGGCAAGAAATTAAGCTTACGCACTTGCTGTCTTTGGCAAATTAGATTTTGTTAATTATCCTTTTAATGATTCTTCATCAAGACGGATACCAGGTCCCATTGTTGATGATACAGTGATGTTTTTCATGTATACACCCTTAACGGTCGTTGGTTTTAGACGATTCATTGTTTGATAAATTGCTTTTGCATTGTCAGCCAATTTCTCAGCGCCGAATGATACTTTACCAATCGGTGCTTGGATGTTACCAACTTTGTCAACGCGGTACTCAATTTTACCGTTTTTGATTTCATGAACTGCTTTTGCTACGTCCATTGTAACTGTACCAGTCTTAGGGTTTGGCATTAGGCCTTTTGGACCTAAAACTCTACCTAGTTTACCTAGTTCAGCCATCATGTCTGGTGTTGCTACCATGACATCAAAATCAAAGAATCCACCAGCAATTTTAGCGATCAAGTCTGAATCACCAACATAGTCAGCGCCAGCTTGAGTAGCTTCTTTTGCTTTATCACCACGTGCAATTACTGCAACGCGTTGTGTCTTTCCGGTTCCATGAGGTAAAACGATTGCGCCACGAAGATTTTGTTCAGCCTTACGTGGGTCAATGTTTAAGCGAAAAGCAATTTCAACTGTTGCATCAAACTTCGTAGTTGATGTTTTTGCAACTAAGTCGAACGCTTCAGACGTGCTATAACGTTTGTCTTTATTGACAAGTTTAGCCGCTTCAACGTATTTTTTTCCTCTTTTCATGTTATTTCCTCCTAAAATGTGGTCTAGCGGGATATCCTCCCACAATTTAGATGCTAGTTATCTAAATTAATGTAATTCTGTTTTAGTCTTCGACGACTACGCCCATGTTTCTAGCTGTTCCTTCAACAATATTCATTGCTGCTTCAACAGTATAAGCGTTTAAATCTGGCATTTTCATTTCAGCGACTGCACGTAATTGCTCACGTGTGATCTTAGCAACTTTAGTTTTTTTAGCATTGCTTGATCCACTTTGAATGTTAGCTGCCTTCTTAATTAAGTCACTTGCTGGTGGTGTTTTTGTTACAAATGTAAATGAACGATCATCATATACACTAATTAAAACAGGAATCATATAACCCATCTTGTCTTTTGTTGCTTCATTGAATTGAGAACAAAACGATGGAATGTTTACGCCTGCTTGCCCTAACGCTGGACCAACTGGTGGCGCTGGGTTTGCTTTCCCTGCTGCAATTTGTAATTTAACTACCTTAACGAGCTTTTTAGCCATGCGACACAACCTCCTTTAGTTTACGAGTATGTGGTCAACGGAAAACCTAAGTTGTCCTTCCACTACGGTGTATCCATACACGCCTTATGATTTTATCATTAGAGACATGAATTGTCAACACTTTAATTTGAAGATGTTGAAATTTGTTCCAACTTATCTATAAATGCTTCGATATTCTCTTTTTGAACGTCGAAGTCCTTAACTTTTAGACGATAATTAAACGCAATAAAACGTGTATCACTAAAAACCAATTTAATATATCTTTCTTTGAAATTGTATTTTCCAAGTTCAATTTCTCTTAAATCACTAAATGAAAAACGATAGTTTTCCCCGGCATATTTCAATCGAATTAAACCATCAAACAAATAAACGTTGAATGTTGTTTCATCAAATGTCAAAATCGCCTGTGGAAACGTATTGATAATACCGCCATCGTTTGGAAGTATCCCGATGTAGGTCGGTTTGTTACCTGAATAATCACTTGTTTGTTTGATTTGATCAATCAATTCATTAACTTTCATAAAAACCTCTTCTCTAAAATGGTAAAGAGTTAATCCAGATGCCTGAATTAACTCTACGCTTGTTTTAGTTATCGTTCTTTGATATTTGAGAAAGAAAATTCAGTTGGCGTACCGCGACCAAACATTTCAATGTTAATCACGCACGTTTCTTTGTCATTATCAAATGAAATCACTTCACCAGTTTGACCGGCAAATGGACCTGTAACAATTTCCACTTTTTCACCAATATCGTATTTAAATCTTGGTTTCTCAATGATACCAACCTTAAGTAAAATTTGGTTGATTTCTTCGGTTGGAATTGGCACTGGTTTTGTTCTATTACCACTTGAACCCAAGAAGCCTGTAACTTTCGGTGTATTTCTAATCACGTGCCAAGATTCATCAGTGATGATCATCTCAACAAATACATAACCTGGAAACATTTTACGTACTTTTTCTTTTAACGTACCGTCCGCTTTTTTTTCTTGATAAGTTTCTTCTGGTAATACAACACGGTGAATCAAGTTTTGCATCCCCATGCTTTCAATACGACGCTCAAGGTCTTCTTTGACAGACGTTTCAAAACCTGAGTACGTCTGAACAATATACCAACGAGGCATATCTGACATTAGAGAATGTACCCCATAATTAATTGGATTAATAAGTCAAAACCAAAGAAAATCAATGCGAATGCTAAAACGAAGATAATAACTCTTGCGCTTGCATCTAACATCGTTGGCCAATTTGCCCAAGACATTTTCTTTAATTCTGGCACTGCAGGGATGAAAAACGGGTAAATGACTAATAGTAAACCAAGGATTGAAATTCCAAGTAGAATACCCGCAAATACCATTGGGTAGTCACCAATCACAGGAAACGTGTCATTAACAACTAAAATACCACCTAAAATCATGATTGAGAATGCGGTTGATAAAGTTGCCAAAATACCTAAAAGTAAATTTTCCCACTTGTATTCTGTTGTTAAAATTTCAACCAATTTGCTTTTGCTCTCAACGTTTTTTGCTTTGATTGCCATAAAAAGCCTCCTATTTACTTTCTTTGTGCATTGTATGCTTATTGCATTTCACACAAAACTTTTTTACTTCCAAACGATCTTTATTCGTTTGTTTGTTCTTCGTTGTTGTGTAGTTTCTGCTTAAGCATTCTTCACAAATTAATATTACTTTTTCTCGCATAAAAAAACCACCTTTGTGGTCATTTGCAAATGTATTTTAACATTTACAAGTGACTTCGTCAATATATTATACTATAAATCAAACCATTTGTGTTAGTTTTTTCTTAATTCGATAAATGGCATTATATACTTGTTTGGTATTTAGGTCTAATTCACCAGCAATCTCTTCGATTTTAGAACCCTTTTGATAATACGCCTCATAAATTTGTTGTTCGATATCTGACTTAAAACTTATTTTTGGGATGACGTACTCAACCGGTTCTTCAAAAAACAAATACTTTGGTTTTGTCATTTCTTCTTGAATTAAATAAGACTCGCACTCGTATTTTCGTTTTCTCGCTTTGGTTAAATTGATAAACTTTCGTTCGAGTAACACCTCAAAATACCGCATGAATGTCTTGTTATATTCCGGTTTAAATGTCATAACGGCTCTGTGCAGTACAATTAACCCCTCTTGGTGAAAATCGTCTTGTTCTGAACCGTATATGTGAAACGATAAAATCTTTTTATAGATGAATCGGTCGTATTTAGCAAATATCACATCTAACGCCACCATGTCCTGTTGATCTTGAACCAAATAGATTAGTTCATAATCGTTGTGTGCGTAGTAGTACGACATAATTCCTCCTATAATTTTTTCATTTGATACATCAACAATGCGGCAGCAACGCTTGCGTTTAGTGAATTGACTTTCCCTACCATTGGGATCTTCACTAAATAATCACAAGACAGTTTGACTAACCTAGACATGCCAGTTCCCTCGTTTCCGATGATGACGGCTTGACTTACGTTAGGGTCTAACTCATGATACGTTTTATCGGTATCCAAATCCGTACCAACCACCCAAAAGCCATTGTCTTTTAATTTCTTGATGGTTTGTACAAGATTACCCACTTGGATCACTTTAACGTATTCTAATGCGCCAACGGCGATTTTAGCCACGGTTGGATTGATTTCAGCGCTACGATTTTTCGCAATGATAATCGCATCAATCTTAACCGCCTCAGCACTTCTTATGATTGCACCTAGGTTATGTGGGTCTTCCACTTGATCTAGGATTAATACCTGTTTAATTGTCCCATCAAAAAGGCTTTCTAATGGGGTATAAAGATAATCTTCAACTTCCGCAACCATCCCTTGATGATTTTGATCTTTTGTCATGAGGTTGAGCTCATGTTTTGAAGTCATTCGATAATTGATTGTGTTGTAATCAAAAAATTGTTTTACTTTGGCATCTGTGTTTTTTTCATCCAGCCATAACTTATGAAATTTTCGTTTGGCTAGCACCGCTTCTTTGACGGTGTTTTTTCCGTATATGATCATTGTAGTTCTCCTTAGATGTTGGATAGTTTGATTAAAATGAATCGAACACCTTTTCGAATCATCGATGGAATACTAGAAACAATACTCATTAATGGTAAACTTGCTTGAATTAACACAATCATTAACAAAAGGTGTGCAATTGGTAGTCTAGGCACAAGTGCCCCAGTGTCTTGATTATAATAATCTTGCCATAACGAGTTAAACTCAAAGAACCCCGGGAAAACAATCACAGCCACAACAAAGATTGTAAACATGATTGCAAATAACAACCGACGTAACCCATTAAACGGTCTTAATACCCGATACAAGACCATCATGGATGTGAAGGTTGCACAAATAACGATGATGGTGGATGCTTGTTGATCCGTCATCGCGATCAATTTTTTCATATTAAAAATAATCACGGTGTTTAATGTCACCACAATTGCCCCAGGCAAAGCCCTTCTTAAAACGTTAAATAAGAATTTACCTTTGACTAGGTTATTATTTGGTTCAAGTGCTAAAATGAATGATGGAATCCCAATGACTAAGAAATCAATCATAAACAACTGAGAAGGTGTAATTGGGTAACTCCCTTTTGATAGTAAGGCGATCATCGCAAGCATGAATGAGAAAATGGTTTTTGTTAAAAACAATACCGCTACTCGTTGAACGTTATTGATGACTCGTCTACCTTCACTAACCACTTTTGGCATGGATGAGAAGTTTGAATCAAGAAGCACTAAATGTGACACGTTTCTTGCGGCTTCACTACCAGAGGCCATCGCGATTGAGGTGTCGGCTTCTTTTAACGCTAAAATATCATTAACGCCATCACCCGTCATCGCGACCGTACGACCACTTGATTTAAGAGATTGTACTAAAATCTTCTTTTGTGATGGACTAACACGACCAAACACGGTGTATTTATCCGCTATTTTCGCAACTTCCTTATCGGATAAACCATCCAGTGAAATATATCTTTCGGCATCAACGATACCAGCTCTTTTTGAAATGTGTGACACGGTCATCGGGTTATCCCCTGAAATGACTTTCACGTCAACCCCATGATTCTTGAAGTACTCAATTGTCAGAATTGCGTCTGGTCTTATGGTGTCTTCAATCACAATCAAGGCAATCGCTTCAAGGTTATTTGGCGCTTTATCTTTATCAATTGGATCTTTAGAGTGCGCTAGAACCAGTACACGGTAGCCTTCTTTAGCGTTTTTATCCACGTCATCCGATATTTTATCTAACGCTTCTTTTTTTAAGACAAACTCGGGTGCACCAAGGGCAAACGTCCCATATTTATCAAACTCAACGGCAGAGAATTTTCTTGAAGAAGAAAAAGGAATGATGGCGTTGGTTTTGATTTTCTTCTGTGCAATCCCAAACTTCTCTTCTAAGGCTTCTGAGGTTAAGTTTTTATCCTCTAGGGTCGCTAGAATCACAGAGATTGCTCGTTTAACTTGCATGCCGCTTGGATTAACGTACTCGATTGTGTTTTTAACACTCATCGTGCCATCGGTAATCGTCCCTGTTTTATCTAAACATAAGGTGTCCACACGCGCAAGCATCTCGATACAGTAAAGTTCTTGAACCAGTGTGTTGTTTTGAGCTAACCTTAATACACCAACCGCTAGTGTCACAGAGGTTAATAAGAATAGCCCTGAGGGAATCATCCCGATCATTGCGCCTGCGGTCCCACGAACCACCTGTTCGTACAAATGCGCTTGACCATCTAGGTTATTCATTTGCATGTAAAAGAGTGAAAAACCAATCGGTAAAATGATGATTGCCACGACAGTAATAACCAGTTTTAACGATTTTAATAAGTCCGACTTTGGACGTTTGTATTTTTTAGCTTGTTTCGTCAGTTTTTCAACAAACACGTCTTTACCTACAGCTGAAACCTGAGCCAAACAGTTCCCTGAGACAACAAAGCTTCCGGAGAACAATTCATCCCCAGGTCGTTTTATGATTGGATCTGATTCACCCGTTAATAATGATTCATTGACTTCAATCGATCCACTTCTTACAATCCCATCCGCACTGATTTGTTTACCGACCGATAGTTTTAGAATATCGTCCATCACCAAATCGCTGATCATGATTTCTTGTAGTTCAGAATCTCTTAATACCACGGCAGTAGGCGCGGATAAAAGAGACAATTTATCAATGGTCTTTTTCGCTTTAATTTCTTGAATAATCCCAATGGTAATGTTGGCTGAAACAATCGCCATAAAGACAATATCTTTATAAGCACCAACCGATAACAACCACCCTGCGATTGCGAAATTCAATAGGTTGAAAAACGTAATTAAGTTTGATAGAATGATCGATTTAATTGTCTTTGTACTACCTTGATTTGTCCGGTTTACAAGCCCATCGGTGATACGTTTTTCCACATCTAGTGTCGAAAGGCCAGCGTTTATGTCGGTTTCACGTTTTAATTGTTTGACTTCTTGTTTTAAATCGTCTTCTTTAGACATAGAGACCCTCCTTTTCGTTCACCAGTTCAATGGCTTTTTTGATGACCTCATCGGCTCTTTGACTATTTTCTAAATATAAATAGCCGATCATCGCTTCAAAACCCGTCGAATTATGATAGGTTTGCATGTCAATGTTTTTTCTACCAGGACCACTTGCGTTGCGCCCTTTTTTATAATATAGAATTTCATCTTCACTTAAATAGTTTGTTTCCATCATCTTTAGAATGATTTCAGATTGATTACTACCAGAGGTATATTTAATCGCTTTTTTATGTAACTCATTTACCTTCGTAAGACCCAAAGACAATAAGTATTTTCTGATTGATAACTCGTAATAAGAATCACCAATGTAGGCTAAAGCCACCCCATTTAAAAGTCTGGCTTCAATCATAGAATACCTTCTTCTGATAATCGATTTCTAATCACATCCGCGTCTTGGTATCTTTTTTCATTTCGTGCTAATTGCCAAGCGTTATAAAGTTCAATTTGATTGTTCGTTAATGGGACTAAATCCATTTTGATACCAAGTAACTCCAACATAGTTATGATTGTGTTGAATAGTCGAGCGATCTCTTTAATGTCTTTCGAACGATTTAACGCTTTTAATTGATCGTATAGTACGGTCATTGAATTAGAGATATTAAAGTCATCACACATGTGATCGACAAATAAGTTGATTGCGTCCTCATTTTTATCCGTTAATTGGAAATGTTTAATGCTAATTTCAACAAACGCTTGTTTTAACGCACGTTTGATTCGTTGCCATTCATTATCGAACTGTTTCATTAACGCATCGGAATAATTGATTGGCTGTCTGTAATGATGCGATAACACTAAAAGACGAAACGCTTGATAGTCGTATGCCTCTAATAAATCTTTTACTAGAATAATGTTACCCAGTGATTTACTCATTTTTTCATCTTTAAAGTCAAGTCTACCGACGTGCATCCAATAATTAGCTAAGTGATGGTTATCATGAGCACAACTTTGTGCCATTTCATTTTCATGGTGTGGAAACTTCAAGTCCGAGCCACCACCATGAATATCAATCACGTCTTTAAATATTTCATGATTCATGACCGCACATTCGGTATGCCAACCAGGTCTACCTTTCCCCCACGGTGAATCAAAACTGATGCCTTCTGTGGTTTGTTTCCAAAGGGTAAAATCAAACGGGTATTCTTTGTTTTGATCTTGTTCGATTCGTGCACCGACGTTTAAGTTTTCCAGAATTTGGTTTGATAAACGACCATAATCTTTTGATTGATTCACTCTAAAATAAACCGTATCCCCCTTAAAGTAGGCCGCGTCTTTTTCAATCAAGTCGTTAATATAGAACACCATTTCATTGATGTAGTTGGTTGCGTGAGGCATTTGATTGGGTAAATCTGAACCTAAGGCAGTCACGTCTTCTTTAAAGGCTTTAACGAAATACGCCGTTAGCTTTTGTTCTTCAATGCCTAATTTCTTAGCTTCTTGGATAATTTTATCATCCACGTCTGTAATATTTGATACGTAGTTGACTTGATAGCCAAGGTATGAAAATAAGCGTTTTACGACGTCAAAGAAAATGACCGGTCTGGCATTTCCGATGTGGATATAATTATAAACCGTTGGCCCGCAAACATACATGTTTAATTTCTTTTCTGTTACCGGGTTAAATGGTTCGATTTGATTGCTTAAGGAGTTGTAAAGCTTCATAAATTCACCTCTAATGTTGTATTAATTATAATTAATTCAATAGGAAAATACAAGTAAACACCCATCGCCTATTAATTATTCGTTTGATTGACTTGTTTTCTTAAGGCATTTAATATTTCTACCATTGCCCATGTGTCTTGTTTACAATAGTCAATTAAATCTTTGTAACGTCTTTGGTAGGTTAATTGATCCATCGATGGAAAACTTGCGTAGGTCACTAGTGCTTCGGTCCCGTTTGAGACATTTAAGTCTTGATACGATAGTGACGTAAAAATTGGAAGTACTTTTTTAATGGAATAAGACCCATTGAGCGCATCCGCGTAAAAATTGACGCGTTTGGCGTGTTTTTCATCATAGCCTAGGTCTATGTAAAACTTCGAATTGGTTTTTACAATATCCATCAAGTCAAATAAGCGATCTTTTAAGTCATAAAGCCGATCTTTGTATTTTGGAAAAAGTTCTGCTAGTTCAGCAATTCTCGTCTTTTCAAAGGCAATATTATAAACCAGTATTGTCCCACCATCTTCTTTAATCACATCAAGCATCGAAGTAATCAATTCTTCTCTGTGATCGTTTGTGTCTTTGGCTAAAAAGCCATAGTGATCGTTTTCTTTATCACAAGACGCTGGTGATTTCTCAATGTGAATCGAGTATTGAAATAGCGATTGACTATAACACTTTTCCCCTTTGAATCTTGGTAATGGACAAGGAAATGTTTCAAAGTCTAAATGATAAATCGGGTAGCGTAATTCACCTAAACCGGCCAAAATTTTACCCTCATCAAAAAACGTTCTATTTGAAGAGACGACCTGATGCTGTATTTGGTTATTGTCTCTTTCTAACCATTCGTAGGGAATGTCTAATAGTTTTGTTTTACCTTCGTTAATCAAGTCAAACCGGTCGTGCTTAATGCCATAAGGATCTTTAAATCCATAATGAGAGCCAATGTAGGTGAAAAGGCTATTTTCCTTTGGTACTTTGCTAAAACAAACCTCATAAAATGGGCATTCTCTTCGGTCGCCTTTTTGACAGTGTTTACCTAGTTTTACTTCTCTAGCGTCCATGTGGTTTAAGCGTTTGATGACTTGTTTGATGTCATTTTTGATTGTTTCTTGATAACGTTCTGTTACGCTTGTCAAATCGATTAGTTTAATGATGTCATTCGAATAGATCGGTTCATTTGAACTTGACACTTTGCCATCAAAAACGTAATCGCTATTGAGTACCGCTAGGTAATATTTACCGCTTTTCCTTGAATCAAAATCAGCGCGGTTTTCAATCACAAATCGTTGAAACGCTAGGTCATAGACGTAGCGGCCTGCGCTGTGGTATTTATCTAAGAGTTGCGCTTCTTTTTTATCGTATTTATCGTCCGTTTCTATCCCATAATCGTTTAATAACTGATAGATACCTTTGTCGTTTTCAATAAAGATTGATTCGCCCTTCACCTTCAAGTCAAGAAATTTCTTTGTCGTGGTTGCTTTGGTTTCAAAGACACGAAATACCTCATTATCCGTTAGGTAGCCATCCAAAAAACAATAGAAATAATAGCCATCGATTTGTGCTTCAAATCGTTGTTGTTTGTACGTATCAAACATATCGAAAACTAACTTCCCATCAAACGTATCTTTAACCACGGTCGCGGTTAAGCCTTCAATTTGATTGTAGTAAGGCATCATCACTTTTAGCTGCTCATCTTCCTCACTAATTAAGTCGTTGTCTTCCTCGTCATACATTTGATCAATAAGCAAGCGTTGTTTTTGAATGCGTTCTTCATTCATCAAATCACTTAAATCTTCTGAAAAAGTCACAATTGCTTCGCCTTTTTGTCGATAGATTTCTTCTAAAGCGGCGTAACGGTCACATCTCGTTAGGTTTAAAAACCCCGTTTTTGAAATTTTCATAAAACCGCCTCCTCTTGTCTTCTATTTTATCAAAAATAGGCTTTGTTTAACAGTATAAATAAGAAATAAAGGGTGGACTTTACGTCAACACCCTAAAGGTTTTCTTTAATTAAACGGATTCTTCAAGAATTGCTTTGATGTAAGCTGAGGTGAAATAATCACTCACGCTTGTTTCAAGGGCAACCAAGTCCACAAAATCAATGTCATCGGTTGTAGTTCTTACAACGGTTACTGCTGTGTAAGGTATCCCGTCATATGTGATTACGACATCTTTAAATGCGTTTGAATTCTCAAAGTCACTACCTACGACACTACTTAAGAACGCACTCATCGTGTTATCTAAATAGACATTAATCACAGCTTCAAGTGCAAGTGAATTCGTGGTTTTGTCTCCCACTTGTTGGCCGACTAAACCACCAACAAATAATTGTTCGATTGATAAGAAGCTAACTTCTTCACTACGACCTAGGATTAAATCGACACTTGCTAAAGCTTCGTTAATTGTGCCATTACTAAAACCAATTAAACCACCGATAACCAGACGGTCATTGTCTTTGTTATAACTTGCTGTGTTTGATGCTTTTTCAACGTCGATTGTTCCGTTTGAATAGACACTTTGGATGTTTCCACCAAAGTTACCACCAACCAAACCACCCGCATAAAGAGCCATCAATGCGTCTGTAGAAAGCGTTGAGGTTACGTCTAATGAAAGGTTCATTGAGACGTCTGATTTTGCGTTTGTGATTCTTGCAACGACGTTACCGACGTTTTCAACAACACCAACCAAACCACCATAATACGAAATGTCTTTCGTGAGTGATTTAATTTCACCAGTCGCTGATACATCGTTTAATTGACCTGCTTGCATACGACCAGCTAGAAGTCCAACAAATGGTTCACTGCGGCCGGTCATTGCAAGTTCAATTGTTACATTAGAAACACTTGAATTTTTGACCGATGATGGGTTTTCTAATAACCCAACCATTCCACCCACGTAAATTTGCCCAGTTCGAGAATAATTTAATGAGATTGATGAATCAACGATGTTGACATTTTCAATGATACCGGTGTTACGCCCTGCTAAGATTCCAATGTACTGTGTTGATTTTTCAACCACCATTTCAACATTACGAACCGTTAAATCTTTGATGTTTCCTTTGTTATATCCAAATATTCCTAGGTATGTATTAACCTGATCTAGTTTAACGTTTTTGATTTCTTTATTATTGCCATCAAATGACCCTGTAAACGTCGTTGAGAAAAAGATGTTATTAAATGATTCGTTATTAAAATCAAGATCGTTTTCTAAGCGATAATAGGCATTTGGGTCAAGCTTCATTTGATAGAAATCTTCGGTTGTGCTAATCAGTTTCGGGTTTGTTTCAGACCCACCAACCTCAGAGGTTGTAAAACTTGATTTTGTCATAACGTGTGTTTTTTTATCGTAAGTGGCAAAAACCGATAGGTTATAGGTTTTCCCTACCGCTAAGCCTGTAAACTCAACCGACGTGACGTCATCCGTTTTAGTTGCCGTCTTGCGGTTAACTTCCGTTTTACCTTCATAGACAACAACGTAAATGCTCTTATCAACAATGTTGTTGTATGGGTCATGAACATCAAGTTCTAAATAAACAGACGTTCTTGCTGGTTCCATATTTTCAATTGTAATTGCTACATCAAATTTTTCTGAACATGCAGAAACTAAAAATAACAGTAGTGCAACGCTAAATAATCCTAAAATACGTTTCATTGATTAGCCTCCAGTAGGTTAATGGTTTGTGTAATACGGTTTAGTACTTTTTCTTTGCCTAATAGTGATAATGCCATTGGTAATTCAGGCCCATGCATGACGCCGGTTGATGCAATTCGCACCGGCATGAACAAGAGTTTACCTTTGACCCCGACGTCTTTTCCAACCGCTTTAATTTCTTCTTTAATCGCGTCTGGTAAGAAACTTGATTGTTCTAATATCGATTTAAATGATTTAATCGTTTGAAGTGTCGTTTCATTTTCTTTTAAGAAGGCCATTGCTTCTGCTTCAATTTCAAATTCATCACTAAAAAATTCGTTGTATAAAGAGACGATTTCTTTACCATAACTTGTGCGGTCATGAAGTAAAGAACATAAATTTTCTAACCATTCATCGGATTTGATGTCAATTTTTGCTTCAACCAAGAAAGGTTTGACAAAAGACGCAAATGCCTCAGGTGACAGTTTTTTCATGTATTGGTGGTTGATGTACTGAAGTTTCACCACATCAAACATAGCAGGCGCTTTAGATAAACGCTTTGATTCAAATAGTTCGATGATCTGTTCTTTGGTTAATATTTCTTCGTTAATCGATGGGCTCCAGCCTAACAGTGTGATGAAGTTAAATAGTGCTTCTGGTAGGTAGCCCATTTCTCTGTATTGTCCAATAAATTGTACAATTGAGTGATCGCGTTTTGATAACTTTTTCTTTTGTTCGTTAACAATGATTGTCATGTGTCCAAAGCGTGGTATTTCCCAACCGAATGCTTCATAAACCATCATTTGTTTTGGTGTGTTTGTGATGTGTTCTTCCCCACGTAATACATGAGTGATCTCCATCAAATGATCGTCAATGACCACAGCAAAGTTATACGTTGGTATACCATTATCTTTGATCATAATCCAGTCTTCAACTTCTTTTGATTCAAACTTCAACGTCCCTCGAACCAAGTCATCAAAGGCATAGGTTTTATCCTTTGGTACTTTGAAACGAATCGCATAAGCGTCCGAATCTTCCTTGTACTCTTTATAAGCAAGACCACGTTCAAGTAGTTCATTTGCGTATTTTTGATAGATGTCTAATCGTTCTAATTGACGATAAGGGCCATAATTGCCACCTTTATCTGGTGATTCTTCCCAGTCAAGACCTAGCCATTTTAAATTGTCTAATTGAGATTTTTCGCCACCAACGACGTTTCTTTTTACGTCAGTGTCTTCAATACGGATAATAAAATCCCCACCTAGATGTTTTGAAAACAGGTAATTAAATATGGCTGTTCTCGCATTTCCGATGTGTAGTAACCCCGTTGGGCTTGGTGCATATCTTACTCTTACTTTTGTCATAAAATCCACTTCCTTACGTGCATGTTATATTATACGCTATATTGACTATTTTAACAATAATAAAAGGGATTTTCACGATATTTTCGATAATTGCGATCATTTACTCGATTCAATCACCTTTTAGAGCCTTTTAAGAACGTGAAAAAGGCACCCTGTTGGATGCCCTTTGATCATTTAATTATTAAAACACTTAGTTTAATACCGGTAAAAAACCCGTCATATCCCAACCATTTAAACCAAAGTTTGGAACATTCGTGTTAAACCAAGCAATGTCAACCACTGTTTCTAAGTCAATCAAAGTTGCTTGTTGACCTTCGTCTGCACGACCAGTCAACGTACTGTTTTGTGCAAACACATTGGTTTGAATCGTCTTTGTGTATCTACCATTTACTTCACCTAAATAACGTGTACCTGTAACTGATGAATTTAATATGACAACATCAGTAACTGACAGTATGTTTGAATCTGGTACTCTACCTGAAATAAATGCGCCATAGTTTGGTGAAACAGTCACAGATAAATCAATCAGCAATGCACGATTTACAACTGCAGATTTCGGATTATTAACATAACCAAAGAGCCCACCAGCACCTTCTGTTGCAGTAATTGTGACATTATTTAAATAGATGTCTTCTACGATTGTATCACCAATACCTCTAACATAACCAACTAGTCCACCCGAATTCTTCTTTAAATTAGTGACAGTCAAATCAATAATCTCGATATTTCTTGCAGTTAATTCACCTTTGCCGTCTGTAACTAATCCAAAGAGGCCACCAGCACCGTTATCATGGTTGGCATTAACAGACGAATTGATGATTTTTATGTTTTCAACGACCACACCAAGTGCGTCAACTTCACCACCAATAATACCTGCGCGATCATTTAAAGATGTGACTTGTGCGTTATCAAACACAAGATTCATTGCGCTACCTCTAAAGTAAGTAAATAACCCACCACGGCCTTCGCCATTAAAAGTGAAATTGCTGATTGTAAAGCCTTTACCATCTAAGATCCCCTTAAATACAGTAGGTGTATGTGATAAGCCTGTTAAATCAAGATCAGCACCGAGATGATATTCTCTTTCCTCAGGCGAATTAAGCATATCGACAAACGCTTGTGCTGTTAATATAACAGTAGGTGTTTGTTCAACAAATTTAGCATATAATGTTAAGTTTGTTGTAATCTCTGTATCAAATGAAAACTCTGTTGTAAAGCTATCTTCTAAATACCAACCCACAAAATCATAAAAGCCTTTTGAAGTGGTTGGTGAATCAATTGTAAGACCTTTAGCTACTTTGACATCAGTGACGCTTGAGCCTTCAGTAACAAAACTAACCGTCATTTCTTCAATCCATTTAGCGTATAGTGTGATTGAAGCAGTTATTTCTGTTTGAAAATCAAATGGATTTTCAAGTGAAACATCAAGATACCAACCACCAAAAACAAACAGAGGTTTCGACGGTTCACTTGGAATGACTGCTAATTCATTTTCAATCACTTGTTGAGGATCAACGCTGCTACCTTCGTTGACTTCAAACGTCACGATATAGATAGGTGCTTGTATTTCTGTCCATTTTGCGTATAGAATGGTTGCTTGTAAAATTGGGGTAGTTTCTTCAAATGGCGTTAACAATTGAACGTCTGTAAACCAACCTTCAAATGTAAATCCATCTTTGGTTGGTTCCTCAGGTAATATCAATGTGTTTCCAACCTCAACTGAGATTGGGCTGATTGTCACGTCGTTTTCAAACGAAACCTCAACGAACACTTTTTCTTCAACAATCACAAGATTAAGAATAATTGATCCATCTGGGTTAACTGTCCATAAATCACTTGTTGTAAACGCAGATAAGTTTTCAGTCCACCATGAATCCGATGTTGGAATGACGGTGTTTGCTAAATCTTGTACCGCTGTGCCTGTCATTGCATTCGTTAATGACCCATAAATTGTTGTTTGCGTTAATTTAGATACTTCATCGTTGATACGGCCAAGTAAGCCAGCACCAACGGCATTTCTAAATTCAACTTCTAAGTATAGATTTTCTGCTGTTGCAGAACCTGCCGCTCTAACGTAACCGATGGCTGCACCTGCGACTTGTCCATCTAGGATTGTGTTTAACACCACCACACGGTCTAAGTTTGCAATGCTTGTGGCTGAATCTCTAATGTAGCCAACCACACCACCAACAGCCACATCGCCGCCAGTTGCATTTGAGCTAACCGTCACACCATCAACAAAAATATCTGAGGCGCTTAGAGTTGCACCATCCACACGTCCAACCACTGCACCCACGTTCTTAACTGCTTCTGCATGAACGGTTGTGTTAATGATTGCGATGTTTGAAATCATTAGGTCTTTAGAAACTAAACCAACCAATCCACCGACACCGTTCGAATCCCCACCAATTAAACTTGAGTTTTTAATGGTGATATTTTCAAATACAGAAGCGGTATTTTCATTTCGTCCCGTTAGTAGACCACTACGTGTGGTTGAACCACTGATTGTGATGTGATCTAACACAAGGTCTTTTATGGTTGCCCCGTTAGTTCTTGAGAAGATACCACCATAAATGGAGTTACCTGAAATTGTGATTGAGACATTTCGAATAACGAAACCTTCACCATACAGTTTTCCTTTAAATGAGCCATTAACCGCCGTCCAAGTGAATCCTTCAAAATCAATGTCATTTAATAACACGTAGGTTGGTTGATCACCGGTAGAGGTTGTAATATCATAGAATTCTTGCGGCGTTGAAAGGTATACGACTTCTTCGTAGTTTACCACTTGTGATACCACATTCGAATCCCCATTTAAACTAACATAGACATGAATATAGTCCATGGCATTCGGATTTATTTCTTCTAATGTAACAGTTAATGAAGTGACTTCAACGGAACTACCTGTCTTAATCGTCTCAATTGATTCGACTTCATTGTCGCTAAATAGATAATAAAGTGTCCCATTCGGTTGTAACAAGTTCACCGTTACCGTCGTTAGCGATTCTTTGTAAGGAATTTCTTCCATTGTGACCTCAGTAATTTCGTTTGGTTGAGCTTTCGAATAAACGGTCACTACTTGTGTTACTTCTACGACGTCAGCTTCATTTGACTTGTTTGTAAATGTATATACGACATTGTATTCACCAGCGATTGCTGTGTTCACTGGATTTGTTACGACTAAACTGTAGTCTGTATCTAAAACAAGTAATCGTTGTTCACCAAATAAGTTATATACCTTAGGAATGCTTGGTGTAAATGGTTGATCTTGTTCAATCGATACACTTGACTCAATACCTTCAACTTCACCTAAGAAAACTAGTTCTTCAGGTCTAGGCATCGATTCGATACGATTAGCTCTAATATTAGTTACGTAAGCAGGTGCTCTTAATTCAGTAGTCGTTGATGATCCAGTTCTTAAGAACAATTGCGTCATCGAAGTAACTGTAGTATAAGAAACTTTCCCTGGTGTTACTTGGACAAGTTGACCTTCTAGACTATAATAGAACACTTCAAAAGTTTGATTGACTAGATCGACTTCTAAGCGAAGCGTATGCCATGTATTTAGTTCAACTTGGTATATTTTGTGTTGGACGTTATCCACTCGATAATAAATATCTCTACCATCAATCCCAAACCCAATGGCTGGTGATGAGGCAGACGTTTGAATGTGTACGGCTGAACCGTTAGATGCGGCTGTTTGCATCACGTCCATTTCAACCACAACGACAGCATAACTGTGTGTAATTGAGGCTTCTAATTGAGTTTCGGTTAATGCTTCTACTTTTAATGCTTTTGATCCCTCAGGTAGCATGACCCCTGGAATTGAATCAACCACCGTATATAACGACGTCCCTGTTTTACCAGACACTGGCGCCCATGGGGTGACTGACTCTTGGATTAACCCATTGGTGTAATCGAATGTTTCATCAATTAACAGTGGGGCTTCCGTCACATCAGGTAATGCTAAGACTATGGCATTAAATACTTTTTCTTTTGTCACTGAGTTAAGGGTTAAGGTGGCTGTTAATTTAACTACTTGGTCACCGACTTCGGCTTCCGGTTGACTTACCACACCATTTACTGCAATGTAGTCCGTTTTATCAATATGCCAACTAATTGAAACGCCATCTCGTTGTGTGGCAAGTGTTAATCTTGGTGATTGATTCGTTAATGCTGAAATATCCCCAAGGTCGAGCATAGAGTGTACACTATCTACCTTTTGAACATCGGTTGGGCCGTCTAAGGTATATTTCGCATAAAGAGTTAAATCACTTTTAACCACCATTGTGTCAAATAGCCACTCGGTTGTAAATGTGCTTTCTTTATACCAACCATCAAAGACATACCCTGTTTTAGAAGGTTCTGAAGGCTCGGTTGCTTTTTTCCCATCTTCAACTGTTTGTGCAGGCACATTAGGCCCACCATCGGTGTCAAATGTCACTGTAAACGTCTTAGTTTGACATGCCACTAAGGCAAGGACTAAGGTTAGAAATGCAAATACAGTCAATAGTTTTTTCATTTTTTCTCCCTTTCTATTATCCTAAATATTTGTCGCAAGTATAACCTGTTCTTGGTGCAACCACAAACAGGAGTTTTGCGTTACGGCTTTGATTCTCGTAGGTTAAAACCACATCAAGCACCACTGGCCAATTGTCATTTAAGTTCTCAAACGTCACTTCACCTTGTTGATCTCTTGATTCAATCCAACATTGGTTTGGTTGTGTTACCACACCCTCATTTGAAATGATTTCTGGGCTTCTAGAGGTGTAGGTGATTAAAACCCCCTCATAACTCGTTGGTAATCCTAAGCTGCCATCTGCTCGAATTACCGTACCCATTTTTGAGGTCATCCCTGACAACGTTTCTGCTTGAACGAGTTTTTGATAGGCATTGGTGCCTTCTTCGACTTCCTTACTTAACGTTTTACTGCCACAAGCAGCTAAACTGAGTGCGAGTAAAAGAACCGTTATGACACTATATATTTTTTTCATCTCATCACTCCCAATCGTAAATTGTCTTTGTGTAAATCACATTTTGCGTGTAGCTTCTGTCTTCTGTGACGCCATCATCTGCGAGTAAATAGCCATGAATATAACCAGAATCTGCTAAATAGAATGGCATGTTCTCTAAATCGATTCCACGAATGACCGCATCAAGCGACAATAACGCAAGCGTATCCGGTTGATCGAGTCTTGAATAAAGCATGATTTCACTATCTACAAAGAACCCACGATGGAATTTTTCTCTTACGATGTTATTTCCAATTGTTCTTGCTGAATCTAAATACTGTGGGTTTTTAGTTAAATCATAAAGTTCGACCATCGTCATTAAAGCGAATGGGTCATCGATCGATGTATCAAGGTTCAAGTTAGGGCTTAGACCGCCATTTGGACCGATGTCACCCAAACCAAATGCGTGCATAATGTCTCTTAAATGATTCCATAACGTTATCGAGTCTTCTTGTTTTGTTTGAACGATGGTTCTTAAAATCGGCAATAAGTATGACGTCGGCATCGCTACGTAATCAAGTCTCATGTTTGACGGCCCAAAATAACCTACCTCAGGTACGACATAACCATAAGTGAGTGTCCCATCAATAAACATCGGAATGATTTTGTTTTGGCCATCAACTCGAATATAAGCGTAATCGAGATAGCCTTCTAAATACTGTCTTGACCAGTCAACAAACTCAGTCATCCCGTATTTGTCTCCTGCTTCTAGCAACATTAGAATGTTATCAACGTAAACGGCTTGTGTGTTTTTCCAAGCAACGTTCGCTTCACGTGCGATTGGCCCAAAATCTCTAAATTGTCTTGCGACACGATCCCCACAGCCTGAATTGGTGTAGGCTGGGTTTGCACATTCGATGGCCGATTTTGTAACCGCGGTCGACTTAAATTGATAAACCGTCATTCCAGTGACTGGGTTTGAGGCGAGGTTGTATTGTCTCATTAAGTATTCTGCCCATTGTTTTGGTACAGGATCACCGGTGTGATTAGATAGCGTTAATGCCGCGTAAGCCAAATCCGTTGCGGAATTGACAAAAGGCAATAACCCTGGTGAATCATCTGGAATGATTGGATTGCCTTGTTCATCCATTTTAATTACGTCTTCTGGGATGGGTGCACCAAACACGTTTTGATCAAAAGCGGTTGAATAAGACCCATGTCTGTTCATGTTTTGCGAATCCCAATAGAAGTGTGCTGTCCATAATTGTTTCATAAACCGAGTGGTTTTCTCTTCATCGACTTCGAGCATTAGTTCGTAAAACGGCATCATGTTTTTCAACTCATGTGGGCCGTTTGGACCTTCGGTCGATTGTACTTCTAAGTTATCTAGGTTAATCGCACGGTGACCGCCCCAGTTAAACAGGCCATTTGGGTTTTGATAATTATCCATAAAATAACCCACGATTTCCTTTGCCTGAAGCTCGTATTTATCACTTCCGGTTACTTTGCTTAAGCCCACCAAGGTTCTAAAGAAGTTTTGCTGATTTGCTAAGTTAGCGTAAGGCACTTCAGCCCGGTTTGGAAACACCCACCTGGCTGGTTCACCAGTTAGGGTGTTAATCGCATCTGGAAGTAACTTGGTTTCTTCATTGTAGGCATGACCATAATGAAGAATATTCTCAACGTGGTTAATCACCGCATGTAGTCGATCGTAATCTTCATCGGTATAGACGACATTAGATGTTTCTGCTTTAATTGTATTTGGAATAGAAACAAGTAGGGTAATCATCAAAAATAATGTGACATATTTTTTCATGTGTTATGCCCCTTTCTCGTTACGATAACGTCATCAATGTACGCATACCCTTGCATATTTAGCGCTTTTGGCATCGTGACTTTAAAGACATTTGGCACTTGTAAAAATTCAGTGGCTACTGCGTTTGTTCTAGCTGAAATATGAAACTCACCTTCATAAAGTATGACGTCTGTTGTTTGATTTAGGACAACCTTTAATAGATTAGTGTTGCCGTCCCAGTAAAAACTAAACTGATGAAACTCATCTCTTGTTAATGTCATGTTTGTGTCAATATAGATGCCACTATCACCACTACCACTATGATAAAAGAATGGGCCACCAATCTTTACAGTTAACTTCATTTGTCTGTCAATCAGGATTGAAGCGACATTGACAGCACCCGTATAAATGCCAAAACTTACTTCATTGCCTTCGTTAGACGGTACCATAATCTTGCCTGTCGCAACGCCTGAACGAGTTTGATCTAAGTTGAACTTTGTTGACAGAATCAAGGACTCAGGTTTACTCACACCTTGAGGAAAGGCTGGTGAGTACTTACCATCTGAAAAGACCTTAACAACCTTATTTCCATCCATTTCAACCACTCGAGCAGAAACCGAATCGGCTTGGTATTCTTGATTACGATACAACAACCAGTTGTAAGGTTGTTGATTTAAAAATTCCGTTTCAAATGTTTCTGAAATTAGAAATTCTTCTTTGGTCGGTGAGATAAAATCTAAATCAAAATTCGGATCGAAACACCCACTTGATAGTGGTTGTTCCATACAAACGGATTGTTTTTCTTCATCGACGATTGGTTCTTCTTTTGTCTTATCACAAGCACCTAGTGTCAATGTCATGGACACTAAGATAAAACTAATCACTATTTTCTTCATAAACCCTCCTAACCTTTAATGGCTGAATCTGAGTCATTACCAACAAAGTATCTTTGTGCTGAAAAGAACACGATAATCAATAATAAAACCCCAAAAATACTTTTAGCATACACATGCGCATACGTTGTCATTGAATCCACAGTTAACGTGGATAAAACAATTGACAGTGGGTATGTCGAGGTTGCCCCACGGTAAATCAACGGGCCTTGATAATCATTAAATGCTGAAATAAATAGAAGTAAACCAACCGTCATAATGATGGGTTTTAGAATTGGAATCAACACGTATATCAAGACTTGAAATGTGTTTGCCCCATCCATATAAGCCGCTTCATCTAAATCTTTTGGAATGCTTCTAAAAAACTGTATGTACATGAATACCGAAAATGAATTAACCGCAAATAGTGCCCCAGCCCATAAAGGCAGATAGGATAAAAACGGTAACTCATTGTCCCAAAATGGCAACATGAAATCCGTTGTCCAAAAAGCGAACATTGGTATTCTAAATATCGTATTTGGCATCAAAATGGTTGCGATGATAATCGCAAACACAATCTTCTTACCCTTAAACGTCATTCTTGTCATCACAAATGCCGTTAGTAGTGTCGTAAACGTCATAAAGAAGGTTTGAGGCAGTGTGTATTGTAAGGTATTCCACAATGCCCTAAGCATTGAATACCCTTCAATCGATCCCCAACCAGGTGCCTTTAAAACACCTTGCCATCCCACAAGCGTAAAATTCTCTGGGATAAACCAAAAACTCGCCATTGGTCCATCATTAAATGATGCACCAACAATCCAAAGTAGTGGGTATAACATCACAAATCCGACCCCCACCAAAATGGTGTATTTGACTATTTCTTTGATGCGTTTTTTTCGTTTGTGTAATTGGATTCTCTTATTTGTTGTCATCGGCTTAATCCTGATAGTAAACCCAATATTTTGAGCTTCTAAAAATACCAACCGTGAAGATCATGATGATGACAAACAAGATCCAGGACATTGCACTACCTGTGTATAGATCATTAGACCCACTAAATGCGACTTGGTAAATTAACATATTGATTACACGTGTGGAGTCGGATGGTCCACCTTGTGTGATTAATTGTGGTCCATTGAAGACCTGAAAACTATCAACCAGTCGCATGACCCCATTAAATAAAATAATTGGGGTAATCATTGGTAAGGTAATTCTTACGAACTGACTGGTTTTGGATGCGCCATCGATCGTTGCTGCTTCATATAAAGATTCAGGCACATTCTTTAACGCATTTAGAAAAATCAACATGGTTGAACCAAATTGCCAAACCCTTAAGGCAACAATTGAGGTCATTGCACCCCAACCGGTCCCTAGCCAAGAAATTGGTTTCAATCCAAAAATCATTAGAAACTGATTAATTAATCCATTGTATTCGAAGATATACCGCCACAAGATTACCACAGCGATATTTGCACCTAAGACCGTCGGGATGTAGTATGCCGTTCGAAATAACCCGACACCTTTAATCTTTTTTGATAATATATAGGCCACTAATAACGATACAATCAGAATTAATGGCACGGTGACAAAGACATAAATGCCGGTCACTTTGATACTGTTCATAAAGAGTTCTCCCCAGGTCGAGTCTTTATCAAACAAATCAATGTAATTTTGAAACCCAACGAATTCAACCATACCGCGAATTCGTTTAAATAAACTCATGTAAAACGAATTGATGAATGGGTAGAGTTTAAAAACGATAAATCCTATGACCCATGGCAACAATAAGACATAGGGTACCCATTTTTTTTCACCTACCATACTTAATTGTTCATCACATTAGAAAGCTCGGTATTGAACCTTCTATTGATGTCCGTAATGGCTTGCTGAGCGGTTGCGTTGCCAAATAAAAAACGCTCAATTGGTGCTTCATAAATTAGTCTAAATGTGTCGTGTTCATAATATGGGTGAATGTATAAATCCACGCCTTTTGCGATTTGATCGGTAAATATATTTTGTACAACGTTATGCCCTTGCCATTCAAGCGATTTCGTAAAATCTGTGGTTTCTGTGTCTAGTAAAATTTGTTGTGTTTCCGTGTTATTAGAAACCCCGCGGTCGACACCAAGTATTCTAACCGCCTCAGGATCGGTTGTCATGAACTCTAAGAAAGCCTTAACCGCAGCTGTTTTTTCCTTGGTGGCTGCAACACGAGGACTTACCGCATAGGCCATTGATATTTTTTTATACATACCTTTTTGTTCGCCTTCATTTTGTTGGAACATACCAGCCATTACGATTTTTTCACTGCCACCAGGTAAGGTGTTTTCGTATTCTGAGATCGATGTGTTCCAAGTCATAATCCCACCATAATTTTCATACAATTGCCAGTTTGGATTAGATGGCCCATCGTTGTGTGTGTCGGTTGCATTCGATTGAATGAGTACGTTGTTGTTTCTTAACTCATTTAGAAATCCAAATCCCATTTGTAATTCTTGTTCACTAAAAGCTAATTGATTTGCCTCATTGATCACATTTTTACCCGTCACTTGTGACAAGTAGCTAAACATCAACATGGCAACTTGTTGCGCATCTAATCGCCCTAGTGCGTATTTGTTTGAATTGTAGGCACCGATTTTTTTACCCGCTTCAATCAATTGATCCCAGGTTTTTGGAATGGTTGCGCCAGCTTTATCATACAAATCTTTATTTAAATAAAAGACGTAGCCTGTTTCGGAGACCGATAAGGCGAGTGTTTTTGAATCAACGGTGATTGGGGTGTGTTCGTCTTCTGGGTATTTTGATAAATCAAGGCCTAATTCATTGATGTCTAGGAACTGATTAATCCCATACATCGAATATACCCAGTTATAGTTAATTTGAAAGACATCGGCTTCACGATTTCTTGATAATCGGTTTGATAAGGTTTGTTGATACCCACTCCAAGGGGCTTCTTCCCCTTCGACTTTATATTGAGGGTATTTCTTTTCAAACAGCTCGATGGCTTGATAGGTTGCTACGTTTCGATCAGAAGTCCCCCACCACGAGAACGAAATCGTGTTTGAATCATCTTTCTTTCCACCACAGGCAGTAAGCAAGAAGATACTTGAAGCCAGTACTACTACAATCCAAAATTTCTTCATATCTATTTTTCTCCTTGTAAGTTATTATTTGCACCCACACGGTTAACCTCAAAGTGACTCTCTAAATCAAGTGCACTAATCATTTGGTAATCGTAGGGGATTTCATCATAGTTATTTAATTCAAAAGGTAGGACTGCTGCGTCATTTGCACGCCAGATTGTGAGTTTGTCCGTCGAACTTGAATAATCATAATAATTGCCTAGTTGATAAATAGAAGCTCTAACTAAAAACTTCCCTGTGTAGCCTTCAGCCCCACTTTTTTGGTTATTTCGAATGGGTGTATCGATCCCTTTGAAAATTGAATTTTCCATGAGCACTGCACCGTTTTCAGTTGTGACAATGCCTTGGTTAGTAAAACTAATCTTGTAAGTCACATTCACATAAGTTCGAAACGCATTCGCCTCAGACGCATCGTGTATTATGTTATACATGTGTACATCACCACCTCTTAATCTAGGGATTCGATCTAAGATATTAATGTAGTGGTTGTTTGATAGGGTTACCGTGTAGTACTTATTTTCATCATTGAACTCACCTGAGCCGATTAGATGCCCCTTCTTTTGAAAACTAAGCAGTGTCACAAGTTCTTCTTTGGTCATCCCAAGCGTACGATAGGCATTGTACGTTGGAAATTGACTTCGATTATCCTCTAGATAATCCACTTGTCTTCTGATGTGTTCGTTTTCTCTTGCGACAAATAGAGAGTTTGAAATTGTGATGTGATCACTGTACCCTTTGACATCAATTAAGCCATCGTAGGCTTGGTGAAGCGTTACGTGATTGATAAATACGTTCTTTGAGTCTTCGATGGTGATGTAATCGTAGTCATTTCTGTCGTAATCAAACGAATCATCATATTCCCAAATACCATCAAAACTCAAATTTTCAATCCATACGTTCGTACTGTTCTTTATTAAAAAGGTTGCGTATTTAATTGTACTTCCGTTTTTTGAAAACAATTTGAGGCCAACCCCATGGCTAAGACCTTCCGACCGATCTCTGATTTGTATTCTTGAAACACCATGCTCAATTAAATCTGGGTGCGTCAAGGGTGTGTTGTGATTTCTAAATACCCTCGAATCTAAGGCAAGTTCCGGGTAGGTTTTTCTCACATAGTGATAACCAAGGTTTAAATCGTTCATAATTTCAATCACTCTAGCGGCTTTATCACCGGTCATCGAAAGTGCCTCAATTAACTCCTTTTCATTTGAAACCACGTAGTAATTACCTTCATTAAAGACTGATTCATCAAAGTAAATACTTGCAAAACCCGTTACGTTGGTTTCTAATTTCTCTTCTTTTAAAATAATCAATGTGATGTCTTTTGACATCTCATATTCGCCATCAAAACCCGTCACAGTTAAAGTAACGCTCAAGTCATCTTCGTTATAGTAAGGTCTTCTTAGTAAGTCACCCTCATTAGTTAAATCCATTGGGTGACTTGATTGATAAGAGAGTAAAACCCCATTAACTTCATAGACTAAATTTAAACTTTTTGTGATTGTGTTACCGAATTCAATTTGGTCTAATACTGCTTTTAGTATCTCTTCTCTTGTTTGTTCGTTTTTAACGACAGTCAATGTAAATAAAACGCGCTTTACCTGGTTTTGATAATTAAGAATCATTGTTAGTGTCACTTCTTGGTTTTCCTCATCAAAAAGCGGACGATTCACTTTCCCTTTTGAGGAAAGAATTTCTTCGTTACTCGATTCCCAAGTAATCAAAACTTCTTTATAACGATTTGGCAAATACAAATCGTTATGGACTTCAGAGTCAAAAGTTACTGCTTCAATGACTTCTTTAAATAATTCTTCAGCGTTATTTTTTTGACATGCGGTTACTACAAACATTAAAGAAATCAAGAGACCTAGTGCCATCCATTTCGTCATGAGATCCTCCATTCGTCTATATATGCGAACGTTGTTTATATACACTTTATTTTAACATAGGTATACAATTAATGTCAACGCTTACATTATTGTAAATAATGAACACTCCCAGATAAATCGATTATCTCATAAGATAGTAAGTGATTTTTAGACCAAAAAAAAAACAAAGGGTGAGAAGTCCTTTGTTTTTGTTTTGTCCAATTGTGATTGAAAATTAACGTTTAGAGAATTGAGAAGCTTTACGAGCTTTCTTAAGACCATATTTTTTACGTTCTTTACTACGAGAATCTCTCGTAATAAGTCCTGCTGGCTTTAATGTTGCTCTTAGCTCTGGGTTCACTTCAAGTAACGCTCTTGTGATACCTAAACGGATTGCACCAGCTTGACCTGTGATACCACCACCATAAACGTTAACGCGGATGTCGAAACGACCTTCGTTTTCAGTTAATGCTAATGGTTGTACAACGTCAAGACGTGTTGCTGCTGAAGGGATATAATCTTCAAATGGGCGATCATTAATAACGAATTCGCCTGTTCCGGTAGTAAGAATTACTCTTGCGACAGAACTCTTACGACGTCCTGTACCTAAATATTGAACTGCTTTTGCCATATTATTTTACCTCCAACTTTTCTGGTTTTTGTGCGATATGTGGGTGTTCGCTACCTGCATATACGTATAATTTTTTATACATATCTCTACCTAATGTCGTATGAGGTAACATACCTTCTACTGCTTTTTCAACCATTCTGGTTGGGAACTTTTCCATCACTTCTTTAGCAGTTCTTGATTTTAAAGAACCGTTGTATTCGCTGTGACGGTAGTATAACTTGTCAGTCCACTTTTTCCCTGTTAATTCAATTTTGTCTGCGTTAACGATAACAACGTAATCGCCACAATCCACGTGAGGCGTGAATGTTGGTTTTAGTTTACCTCTTAATACAGATGCTACAACAGTCGCCAAACGACCAAGTGTTTTGCCTTCTGCGTCAATAACATACCATTTTCTTTCGATGTTTTGAGCGTTGGCCATAAATGTTTTACTCATAATTTTCAATTCCTCTCCTTATTTTATAATAAGGGCTATTTTGGGCTTTTTAAAACGTACCGTATAAATATTACTATAAGTCGTTTGTTTTGTCAATCTTTTTATCAATAAACTTTGAACCGTTTTTTATCCTACTTATTATTTGCTAAAATCTTTTTTTAAACAATGGTTTTTCTTGCGAAATTACCATAAATTGTTTTAACTGGTTGTGTAATCATAAATGCGTGTGAATCAATGGCTCGAACTAAATTTTTGATTTGTGTCAGCTCATAACTTGAGATGACTACAATCATCATAGTTCGTTCGGTGTGTGAATATGCCCCTTCAACTTTGATCAAGGTCACACCTCGATAGACTTTTTCTAATATACCCTTATAAATATCTTGCGGATGTTGTGTGATAATTTCAACTTGTAAAAAGTGATACGCCGTATGAATCTTATCGGTGACAATGGTTGCAACAATGATTCGAATAATTGTATACGCCGCCACACTCGCACTGCCAAACACGAGGCCACCCATAAGTGCAATAAAGACGTTTAAGATCATGGATATAAAGCCCACACTGGTGCCGTTTTTTAATGAAAAATATTGCGCGATGATGTCTAGTCCACCGGTTGATGTGCCATATTTAAGCGCCCCACCGACACCAACACCGGTTAATAAGCCACCCATGACAGCTAAAACAAATGTGTCATCAATTCCAACATCAAACACCGGGATGAAACCTAGAATGGTTGCTTGTATCACAACCGAGATTAAACTATAAATTGTAAAGCGTTTTGATACCCCATACCATCCAATCACCATGATTGGGATGTTGCCTAAAAAGACAAATGCACCTAGGAAAAAATTACCTAGATTCATGTCAAAATGTTGATTTATGATATTCCTTGCAAGCTGGGCTAATCCAGGGATACCACCGGTGTATAATGGTTCAATTGACGCTTCTAAAAACCAAGAAACACCAATACCATACACAATTGTAAATATCGTCACTGCTAAAAGTGCTCTAAGCTCAATTAGCAATTTTTCATTCTTCATCACTTTACTAAACTAACCTCTTAAGATTTCTTCAAGTTTTTGTACTAAATCGTATCGTTCAAATAAGACCTTTGCCTGATTTAGTAGGGTTTGATCTTTAAAGCTGCCAAATGAAGTAATTGAATCGAAGCTGACGTCATTTGAGTTAATTTGGTTTAGAATTTCTTTGGCTGTTTCAGGAATGAACGCTTGTAAAATCACCGCGACCACACGAATGGTCTCAATGAGCTCATATAAAACACCGTCGAGCTCTGCTTGTTTTGACTCATCTTTGTATAGCTTCCAAGGTTCAGTGACATCAATGAACTTGTTAGCCAATCTTGTTACCTTCATCACTTCTTCTAGTGCATCTGACACACGGTATTCATTCATCTTTTGTCTAACACTACTTAGTAATTGTTCACAAGATTCAACCAAATTGATTTCATAAGTTTCTTTTGTGTTCGCCTTCTTAATTAAACCGCCACGGTACTTATTAGCCATACCAATGGTACGGTTAACTAAGTTACCTAAGGTGTTAGCCAAATCGGTATTGTTGCGTTCAATTAACAACTCATAGGTTAAATTCCCATCGGTTTGATAAGGTATCTCATGTAGGACGTAATATCTTAATGTATCTTTCTTGAAGAATTTTAATATGTCGTCGGTGTAGAGTGTATTTCCAACTGATTTTGACATTTTTGATTTATCGATTAATACCCATGGATGCCCAAAAATTGTTTTTGGTAAATCCAACCCTAATGCCATTAACATGATTGGCCAGTAGATGGTATGAAAGCGTAAAATATCTTTGCCGATTAAATGAATGTCTGCAGGCCAGTACGTTTTAAATTTTTCACTAACTTCTAAGGACCCATCTAAGTCAAGGCCAGAAATGTAGTTAGTGAGGGCATCAAGCCACACATAGATAACGTGTTTTTCATTAAACGTTTTAATCCCCCATTCAAATGAGGTTCTAGACACCGCAAGATCATGTAACGGTTCTGATAAGAAATTATTAATCATTTCATTTTTACGTGATTCCGGTTGTATAAAACTTGGGTGTTCGTTAATGTAGTCAACCAAACGTTGTTGGTACTTCTTTAAATCGAAGAAGTACGTTTCTTCTTCGGTCCAAACCAAGGTATCACCGTTTGGTCCTTTGCCATCCACGATGTCCTTTTCTAAAATAAAGGATTCTTCTGAAACCGAATACCATCCTGCGTATTTTCCGAGGTAAATATCGCCTTGATCATAAAGCTTTTTAAAAATATGTTGAACGGTTTTTTTATGATTCTCATCGGTTGTACGAATAAAGTAATCATAAGACACATCAACCGATTGATAAATCCGTTTAATTTCGTTTGAAATCTGATCGGTATAGGTTTGTGGGTCAATGCCTTTTAATTGTGCTTTTGACTCAATCTTTTGTCCATGCTCGTCGGTGCCTGTTTGAAAGTAGACATCATAGCCATCAAGTCGTTTGAATCTTGCGATTGCATCAGCTAAGATTGCTTCGTAGACATTACCAACGTGTGGAATGGCAGAAGCGTATGCAATTGCAGTTGAAATATAAAATGGTTTTTTCATTTTCTTCATCCTCCATAAAAAAAACGTCCTTAAAATAAATCTAAGGACGAATGATCGCGGTACCACCTTAGTTCTAAATAACTTTTTGTTACTTAGCCCTTTAAACACTTAACGCGTGTCTACGATTTAGCCTACTTATCGGCCAAATAGCTCAGAAATCATGTTCAACTAATCAATACGTTTGTTTACACCAACCACAAACTCTCTACGGTATCTAATTAGCCTACTCTTTTCATCATAGCTATATCAACACTATTATAGTGAATTAAGATATAAAAATCAACCTTTAATTTCACGTTTTTTTCCACTTGAAAGATAAAGCGTTTTTATTTGAAATAAGGGGGTCTTATTTGGTTTTAATTCCACCTTGATTAATCACTTCTTGATAAACAATATTCTTATTTACGCCCATCTCTTTAGCTACCATTTTGATGGCTTCCTTATGGTCATAACCAAGTTCGATATACTCTAATACTTTGTCCCTTGGTGAGGTAATCTCTTCTTCTATTTTTTGATAGCCTTCACAAATAATGACAAATTCACCTTTTTCAACTAGGTCTGCTTCAATTAACTCTAGAAGATTACCTTCAATGTAGGATTCGTAATGCTTGGTAAGCTCTCTTGCTAAACAAACGTGTCGATTTCCAAACACATCAAGGAGCGCTTTTAGCGTTTCTTTGATTCGGTTCGGGCTTTCATAAAAAACAAGTGTGTGAGGAAGAACTCTAAGTTGAGTAAGTTCTTTTTCTCTTTTTTGTTTCGCACGATTTAAAAACCCATAAAAGGTAAATGGTTGAACGACTAAACCACTACCAACAAGCGCAGTTAGAATCGCAGAAGCCCCTGGGACAACCACCACAGGAAATTCATTTTTCACGTGAAAAACCAGTTCGTAACCAGGGTCACTGATTGCCGGTGTGCCAGCATCTGTCACAATCGCAATCGATTTACCTTGCCTCAATTGGTTTAAAATCGTCTCTTTTTTCTCTTCTTTGTTGTGTTCATGATACGTATCAAGCAAAGTCTTTATCTCAAAATGAGTCAGTAATTTTCTTGTATTCCTTGTGTCTTCTGCATAAATCAAATCGACACGTTTTAAAGTGTCGATTGCTCTTAATGTAATATCACCTAAATTACCAATCGGTGTGGAGACAACGTATAATGAAGCAACATCGTCCTTAAAACTATCTCGTATCTTCATTCTATTCAAGGACCGTGCGTTTGGCTTTTTCGTGCCAATCACGTTCGTCAAAAATTAATTGCATCAGTTCTTTTCTCTTCGCGTTCGTTATTTTAAACTGACGACGCAAGTTATCTAAGAAGAAATGCTCAGATGTATTGTATAAATCGTCAAACATCGATAATTTCAATAAATTTAATAGCACAATGTGTCGAACGGTTTTAGGACTATTGACGAAAAAATCAATGGTTACGTCAAGATCACTTGATAAGCTAAACGTGTATTCGTTGATGATATCATCGCCTACTTCGGCTAGCATCATATTCAGAATTCGTTGTTCAAAGATCGTCGGTTCCCCATCGACCGCAACCATTTGAATCGCAATGTCTAAAAATTTCAGTTTCTCTTTACGGTTTAGTTGGCTTAGTAGCATACGTCTCACTCCCTAAATTATAAATTTCTAAAACCTCTTTTGTCCACTTTTCTTTATTAAATAAAATCAGTGGCTTCATCACATCAAGCCCACCAGGCATCCCAAATTTAATGGCTTCAATCAACACGTGGTTTGGTTTTTTATCCCGTCTTGGTTGAACAAATCGGATTCGTTTGGGCTCTAAGTTATGTTTGGTCAGGCTATTGATGATTTCAGTTAGTCGATCTGGTCTATGCACTAAATAGAACACACCACCTTGATTCAACAATTTTGATGCTTCACAGATCCACTCATCAAGGGTAATTAACACCTCATGACGTGCAATTGTGACTGATTCATGCTCATTCTTTTTTGACTGTTCATGAATTTTAAAAAATGGTGGGTTAGATATCACCACATCAAACGCTTGAAAACCAATGACTTTAGAAATGCCTTTTACGTTATGGCAGACCGGTGTGATTTGATCTTCTAGATGGTTGTGTGCGATGTTTGTTTGTAATAATTCAAACACATTTTCTTGCACTTCAACCGCCGTAATTGGTCGTTTGGTACGAAGTGAAAGATAAAGCGGTATTGAGCCATTACCTGATCCAAGATCTACGATTTTCTTTACTCGATTATTGATGCGGACAAAACTCGCAAGAAGGATCGAATCGGTATTAAAGGAAAATAGCTCTGTGTCTTGATATATTTCAATTCTTGGATAACCAAGTAATTCGTTTTTAACTCGCATTTTTAAAATCTAAATACGTTTTTAGTAACAATTGTTCATAGGAACCATCTTCATAAACCACGCGCATACTTTGTCTTAAAATATTAATTCCAAGCACGGTTGCTTTACCATCTTTTGTCATAATTCTATCGCCAACGTCAGGCATATTGATTCGCAACTCTTCGTATACGTCATTTTCAAATTTAATGCAGCACAATAGTTTGCCACAGTTCCCACTAATCTTTTGAGGGTTTAGAGATAAGTTTTGATTTTTCGCCATCTTAATCGATACGTTATCAAACTCACCAATAAAGGTTGTACAGCAGGTGATTAATCCGCAAGGGCCGATGCCTCCAATGAATTTCGCACCATCTCTAGAGCCAACTTGTCTTAGCTCGATGCGCGTTTTAAATACTTCGGTTATGTCTTTAACTAATTGTCTAAAGTCAACTCTGCCTTCGGCTTCAAAATAGACAACCAAACGATCGCGGTCTAAGGTATATTCAGCAGCAAGTACTTTCATCTCTAACTGATTTTTCTTTGCCAATTGCTTGGTTACTTTAACCACATTATCTTCTAAACTACGATTATATTCACTATCTTTAATGTCCTTTTCACTAGCGACACGAATGACTGGTTTGAGTTCTGAGTGAAGTTGTTCCTCACTTACTTCTAATAACTTACCAACGACTTTTCCTAATTCGATGCCTCGTACGGTTTCAACAACCACTAACGAGCCATTTCCGATGTCAAACGATTTCGGATCGAAATAGTATTTTTTGCCGGCGGGTTTAAATTGGACTTGTGCTACAAGCATAGAGTCACCACCTTCTTATTATTGTAAATCTAAAATCAATTGGCTAAATGCCATATCGATACTTATATTATAGTTTAAACGATGCAAAAATGTTTGGATTTGTTTCAAATTTTCAGATATTTTTTCGTAAGTTGTTGTTTTGATGATATTATCGTAGTCATTTTTTAAAAACTCAAATGAAAATAAATCACCATTATAGGCCTTGATAAAATCAAGGTAGTATATCATTAATAGATTTGAAAACTGCATCATGAGTGTTCGATCATACCTAATTAAATCAAACCGTTCATCAGCCATAAACCAAAGCGGTTCATCTTTTAGCAGTGTCTCATGAAACACCTTTATTAACGATAACATTGCTAATGCGTTGGGATCTTCGGCCATTTTCTTAGCCACCACCATATCTTTGTTTAAGTAAGGTAGAAAAGAAGAAATAAACGGGTCATAACCCTCTTCTAACAGTATCTCCGTTAGCTCTTTTTCACTTCTAGGCTTCAAATAGATCACTTGACTGCGACTAATAATCGTATTAATCACTTGATCAGGATTATCCGTTAGTAAAAATCCAATGGTCTTTTTTGAGAGTGGTTCTTCTAAAAACTTTAGTAAACCATTGGCAGCGGAGGTGGATAATTTATCAACTTCATCAATCATATAAATACGACTCCCATCGGTTAATGATGTTTTTGAAAACTCAGTTTGAAGCTGAGCGATTTGTTCTTTTTTGATATTCTGTCCACTAGGTTCGATAAACATCAAATTAATATGGCCATTGGTCATCAATTGAGTTTTCATGTCCGCGTGATAGTGATCATTTAATAACCGTGCAGCGATTTCATAAGCCAAATCTTTTTTTCCACTGCCTTTTGGACCTGCAAAAAGATACAGGTGTGATAACCTGTTTTTCTTAATTGCATTTTCAAACATGTGGATGATTTTGGCTTGTCGCTCTATTTTGGTCATTAAATCACTTCCTTAATTTTCGCTAGAACTTCCTTGATTATGTCTTCTATCGGTTGATTCCCGTTAATCACACTAATGCGATCTTTATATAGCTCTGCTAGTTTTAAATAACCTTCTCTAACCTTCAAATGAAACGCCAACTGCTCTTTATCGAGTCGATTTTGAGAGCGATTTTTGATGCGTTCTAATCCGATGTTAGGATCTAAATCAATATAAAATGTTAAGTTAGGTAAGTAATCAAGAGCGTAAGTGTTAATTTTTAATACAGATTCAAAACCTAAACCTCTTGCGTAGCCTTGATAAGCCAAAGAGGAATCTAAATACCTGTCACATAAAACAACTTGATTAGCGTTTAATGCCGGTATAACGACTTCATCTAGATGTTGGACTCGAGAGGCCGCATAAAGAAGCGCCTCAGTTCTAGGTGTCATATCCGTATTTTCAATATCTAAAATGACTTTTCTAATTTTCTCAGCAATTCTTGAGCCACCTGGTTCTCTAGTTGTCACTACCGATAAATTCATTTCTTCTAAATAACTTCTTAAAGCTGCGATTAACGTGGTCTTCCCTGACCCCTCGCCGCCTTCAAATGTAATAAACATGATTTTCCTCCTCTAATGCTATTCGTCATATAAGACATATTCTAGGTATAAACCTTCGGGTTTTGCTGTTTTACCAGCTTTACTTCGATCTTTACTTTCTAATACTTCTTTAACGATGTCTTTACTTAGTTTTCCTCTGCCAATATCAATTAGGGTACCAACCATGCTTCTAACCATGTATTTTAAAAAGCCATCAGCAACAAAAGAAATGACAATTTTGTCGCCATCTTCTGTTAATGTTGCCTCAAAAATCTCTTTAATTGTTGGTTTATTAATGACATAAGTAGAAAAACCATAAAAATCATGTTTGCCAACAAAATCCATCAAGGCCTCTTTCATTAATCTCACATCTAGTGGGTAGTGAATATAGGTTTGATGGTTTCGTTTAAATAAATCGTATTTTCTCGTAATTACGTATGAATACTTTTTCTTCTTTGCGTGAAATCTGGCATGAAAATCATCAGAAACCTCAGTTACGCTTATCACTCTAATATCGCTTGGTAAAAACGTATTCAGTGCTTTTGTCCAATTGGATTCTTGCAAATTAACGCTTGAATCAAAATGACAGACTTGCCCATACGCATGGACACCTCTATCGGTTCTACCAGATCCAACAATGTTTGTTTCTTCCTTTGTTATTTGAAATAATGCCGTTTCTATTACTTCTTCAACCCCAAGCCCATTGTTTTGTTTTTGAAACCCATGATAATTAGAACCATCATAAGAAACAATTAGCTTATAACGCATGAATAACGCCTGTATTTACAAGAATATTAAAGGTTAAAAGAAGTACTAATATCGACACAGAAACAAGATCCACAAGACCTAATTTCATTTGATCGATTTTTGTGCGTTTCGCACCAATGACGTAGCCACGAGCTTCCATTGCGTTGGCTAGATCTTCTGCGCGTTTAAATGATATAACAAATATTGGAATTAACAAACTGATGATTTGTGAGATCTTGTCTTTTAACTTAGATTCACTAAACTCAACCCCACGGCTGGCTTGTGCCTTCATGATTTTTGTTGTTTCATCTAGTAACGTCGGAATAAACCTTAAAGTAATTGATAACATCATTGAAAGTTCTGCCACTGGAAATCGAACCACTTTAAACGGTTTTAATACAGATTCAAGGCCGTTGTTTAAATCCGTTGGCATCGTCGTAAATGTCAACAAGGACGAGAGCATTACAACGATCAAAATACGGAAAAGCAAGAACCCAGTCTTGTATAAACCACCTTCGTATAAGTTAAATTCGTAAGAAAATATCTTTCCATAAGGTAAAACGGCTTGTAAGAAAAACACCATAAAAACAAATGCTAGAAATAGCGTTGATTTGAATTTTGTTCGTTTTTTCGCAATGTTATATAGCACAATTAAAACAACTAAAGCCCCTATCGATGAAAAAGATAAATGCATATCGGTTTCAAACAGTAGGTTGCCAGACTGCACATAAAACACTTGAATCACAAAGGTAAAGGTTAATAAAAACAACAGCGCCTTCATTCCTTTGATCATTTTTAAGAACGGAATCCCCGTCGTTAAAATCATCATGAGCGTCAGAACTAGTAAAACGGCCATGTGATTAAAACTTGAGATTGTAAATGTCACTACTAAAGCTAAGACCAAGGCGATAATTTTGATCCTTGGATCCATTTTATAAATCCAGGAATCCCCTGGGACGTATTGACCAATTGTAATGTTATTCATGATTGACCTCCTTTAAATACTCAAGGAGTTCTTCTTCTGTAAAGACTTGCTTAAACGGGATGTTCAAGCTTTCGGATAAATAGGTCATCATTTCATACGCTTGAGGTCTTGCCAAATGGTAAGATTCAAAATTAGGATCGAGAAATAACGTTTCTTTTGTCCCATCAAATGCTATTTTAGCTTTGTCCATCACAATGATTCGTTTTGCATATCTTGAGACAATATCCATGTCATGTGATATTAAAACAATGGTGATGCCGTGTTTGTCGTGCAGTTCATTAAATAATGCCATCATTTCTTTTGAACCTTTAGGGTCTAGCCCTCTGGTTGGTTCATCTAAAACAAGCATATCGGGTTTCATTGCAAGTATACCTGCAATGGCGACTCTTCGCATTTGACCCCCGCTGATTCGAAATGGTGACTTAGACAATAGCTCTTCAGGAATTTTGCATAATAAAGCCGCTTCTCTAGCTCTTTGTTCTGCCTCTTGATCTGATAATCCAAAATTTTTCGGACCAAACATGATATCTTTTAATATGGTCTCTTCAAATAATTGGTATTCTGGAAATTGAAAAACAAGTCCCACACGTTTACGTATCGGCCCTATTTTGTCGGTTCTTTTTTTCACCGGGATTGTGTGTTCATAAATTTGAACTTCTCCCTTTGAAGGTTGTAGTAATGCGTTCATGTGTTGAACAAGCGTGGTTTTACCACTACCTGTTTGTCCACAGATTGCTAAAAATTCATGGTCTTCAATCACCAAATTAATTTGGTTAATTGCCTCGAAGGATTCATTTTTAATCCCTCGATAAAAGTAACTTACTTCTTTAAACTGTATGCCCATGCTTTATCGACCAATTCCTTTTTATTCTTTAACACTTCATCTTTAATGATTTGTTGATAAACCTTAAGACCAAAAGGAATATCTAAATCGGTTTGTTCTAAAATATCTTGATGCTTAAAAACATCATCGGGTGTTCCCTCAAGAACAACAGAGCCTTTATTTAGGACGATGATGTGATCGGCTCGTCTAGCAAACTCTAGGTCGTGTGTGATCGCAATGATTGTCTTTTTTAACTCTTTGTTCAACCGAACAATGAAGTTCGTAATCTCTTTGGTCCCTTCAGGATCTAGCATTGATGTTGCTTCATCAAAAATCATGATGTCTTGATTCATCGCAAGTGCACCTGCGATTGCGACGCGTTGTTTTTGTCCACCAGAGAGTTGATGTGGTTCTTTATTTAGGTATTCATTCATCCCAACAACTTTTGAGAACTCTTCTACCAGTTCAACCATTTTCTCTTGTTTTACGCATTGGTTTTCAAGACCAAAAGCAATGTCATGCTTTACGGTTACTCCAACAAACTGATTGTCTGGATTTTGAAACACAATCCCAACTTTTTTTCTTATGTCGTGAACATTTTCTGCGTTCATTTCAAGCCCATCAATGACTATTTTACCTTCATCGGCTTTTAAAAGTCCAATTAATAGTTTTGCTAGTGTGGATTTTCCTGAACCATTATGGCCAACCACACACACCCATTTGCCTTCTTCAATTGAAAAAGACAACTCTTTAATTGCCTCATCTTTACTATTATAAGAAAATTTTAAATTTTCAACGGATATTTTTGCCATTTCTTCACCTTCTATATACCTTATCTATTATAACATAATATTTGTTGCAAATTACTAGATTTATACTGCGTTAACGTTTATAATGAATAAGGAAATTATTTATAGGAGGTGCCTTTTTATGGCAAAAACCATTACAAAAGAAAATTTTAAAGAGATCGTTTTACAAAGTGACAAACCTGTGTTAGTCGATTTTTGGGCAGCATGGTGCCGTCCATGTCAAATGTTAGGACCAATTGTTGAGCAATTAGCATCTGAAGTCGATGGATTAGCTGTCGTTGGAAAAGTAAATGTTGATGAACAACCAGAACTTGCAAATGAGTTTAGAATCATGAGTATTCCAACCATTTTAGTTTTCAAAAACGGAAAACTAGCTGGTAATACTGTAGGTGTTCGTCAAAAAGACGAATTAAGAAGATTACTTGGCGTTTAATATGTACGATACAATCGTCATCGGTAGTGGTCCCGCTGGGATCACTGCTGCGATTTATCTAAAACGTTCAAATAAGAATGTTTTAGTTATCTCTAAACCAGGTGGGGCAATGGCTCATGACACACTAATTGATAACTATTATGGTTTTCCAGGCGGTGTCACAGGGTCACAACTACTTGACTTAGGCATAAAGCAAGCCAAGGATTTAGGTATCGAAGTCATTTCTGAGGAAGTGATTGCGATTGATAAATTAACTGATTTCTCTGTCATAACAAGCAAACATACATTTGAAAGCAAAACCGTTATTTTAGCTACCGGAAAAGCAAGACAGACACTTAAAATTAAAGGCTTTAACCAATTCAAAGGTAAAGGCATTAGCTTCTGTGTCACTTGCGATGGCTTCTTCTTTAGACAAAAGAAGTTAGCTCTTGTTGGTTATAATGACTATATGTTTCACGAATTAAAAGATATGGAATACCTAACCAACGACATCACAATTTTTACAAACGGCCATGAGTTAACGGTTGACGTTAATTACCCCGTTGTCAAAGACATCATCACAGAAATCAAAGGTGATGAATTCGGTGTCACGCACATTTTGACTGCTGATACTCATTATGACGTACAAGGTATATTTGTCGCCTTAGGTACACCAAGTGCCGCAGATTTTGCCACACGGATTGGTGCAGTTGTCGAAAATGGTAATTTGATTGTCGATCAAGACTATCAAACCAACGTGGAGGGTTTATTCGCTTGTGGCGATGCCATTGGCGGTGTTTTACAAATCACAAAAGCATCCAATGATGGGATGCAAACAGCCATTTCTTTAAAAAAGTACTTAAAAAGCAAAACAGCCTAGATTTTGACATCTAAGCTGTTTTTTTTATTTAGTTAGCTCTTCAGCCTTTTTACCTACAAGCTTTAACATACGCTTTAACTCTTCTTGTTCTTCTTTACTTAGCACGTCAAAAACAGGTTGAATGTTTTTCAAATGTTCTTTCATCACTTTCTTCATAAACACTTGTCCTTCTTCAGTTAGTGAGACGGTGAAATATCGTTTGTCTGACTCATTTTTAACTCTTGAAATCAATTGTCTTTTTTCAAGCTTATCAAGGACATAAGACATTGAACTGTTTGCGATCAAAACCAGATCACAAATGTCTTGAACGGATAAAGCACCTTTGGCATAGAGAACTTCTAACGTCGAAAACTCACTAATATTTAAATCATGTTTTGCCACATCTTTTTTAACTAATTGTTGTAGACTGCCAGTTGCACGAAATAATATGGTGACATTCTTGTTTTTTTCCATCTTAGAAATACTCCTTTTCTTTTGTTAGAATTACATCTGACGTGTCAAGCGGGCGAACCTTCTTTTCAATCTCTTGTCTTCGATTGACAAACTTTGGCGGTAACGCTAGCGTTGTCCCTAGTAACTCTAAAGATTCTTGTTCATCAACAAATCCCGGCCCGTCAGTGGCGAACTCAAATAAGACATTTGGATATAACCTTGTATAAAGCGATTGAAAGTAAAATCGATCAACAAATCCAGAATTACCTGCACCGATTTGGTTCATGTAGTCAATCCACTCGTTTAATTCCGTTTGGTCTTTTACTCGAAATGCAATGTGATGAATTGCCCCATAGCCTTGCATACCTCTTATTTTACTCGAATCTTCGATAATAATCAATGAAGCACCGTTGCCACCTTCACCCATTTCAAATAAGTGCATATTAGATTCACTACCAACGTGAGTCAAAAATAAACCCTCAGTTAATACTTGCTTAAAATAGTCAAAGCGAGACACGGTAATAAAAACAGGTCCTAACCCAACAATTTGATACTCATTTGGAACTGAACTTTTATCGAAAGGAACGCCATTAAATGATTCAGTTGTTGTTTGATCTGAAAACAACGCGTAACGTTGTCCATCAAAATCCTCAAAAAACATCATTTTACGTCCAAAAAGAGTTTCGATTGGGCCGTGTTTAACGTCATAATAATCAAACCGTTTCTGATAATACTCAAGAGACTGATCGTCTTTGACTCTAAAACCAGAAATCGAAAGCTCATCAGTTCCTCTCGTCGCTTTCTGTATGCCGTTGAAATCAAAAAATGTCATATCTGTTCCGGCTTGACCAATCGCATCCGAAAAGAACAAATGGTAGGTGTTAACGTCATCTTGGTTAACGGTCTTTTTTACCAACCTTAGACCTAAGATGTCGTTGAAAAATCGGTAAATTTTGTATGCATCGCTTGTGATTGCTGTAATATGGTGAATACCACTTAATTTTTTCATAATATCAATCTCCTTTTAATTATTCATATGTTTTTTATGTAATATAATCATATCAATCCATATAAAATTACGCATTAATCGACTAATCATAGATACTTTAAACCTTTATAAAGGCATCTTATGAAACTCTATGATTTTCAATAAAAATTTTGAATCAATAATTCGCTATAATCCTTGATTAATATGTCTTATACTGTTATTATAGTTCAAATTCGAAATATTATCAATTCATATGCTTAGAAAAAAAGAAACCGAGTATCTCGGTTTCTAAGTATTATAATTTAGTATCATCGATCGTATCTAAGAATGCCTTAAGTGGTTCGATGGTTTGTTTTATTGTGCCATCAACAAACGGACTATTCAAGTTTGAACGTCTCATTAACTCAACAAACCCGTATGCACCGCCTAATTTACACAAATCGACATACGACTTCCAAGCCTCTTCATGGTTTCGATGGTCCCTAATCCAGTATTGAAAGGCACATACTTGAGCTAAGGTGTAGTCGATGTAATAAAATGGACTTCCAAAAATATGGCCTTGTCTGTACCAGTAAGTACCTTTTTTCATAAACGCATCTTCGCCGTAGTCTTTTGATGGTAAATAGACTTTTTCAAGACGCGCCCAGGTCGCTTTTCTTTCTTCTTTTGTCATTTGTGGATTTTCATAAACTTCATGTTGAAATTCATCAACTAATGCCCCATAAGGTAGGAATGAAATTGCACCACTCAAGTGTGAGAAATAGTATTTTTCTTTATCTTCTTTAAAAAATAATTCCATCCATGGCCAAGCAAAAAACTCCATACTCATTGAGTGTATTTCACAAGCTTCATAACCAGGGAAGCGTTGCATCGGATTAATGAAATCTCTCGCTTGATAAACTTGAAATGCGTGACCAGCTTCGTGTGTAAGAACATCGACATCGTGTGACGTGCCATTGAAATTTGCGAAGATAAACGGTGCTTTATAGCTTGGAATGAACGTACAATAGCCACCGCCTGCTTTGCCTTTTTTAGAATCAAGCTCTAAAAGCTCTGAATCGACCATAAAATTAAAGAATTCGTCGGTTTCTTTTGATAGTTCTTTATACATTGTTTTAGCATGATTGACTAAAAAATCTTTGTCGCCTTTTGGTGTTGGATTACCTGATAAGAAACTAATTGTATCGTAGCTCTTTAAATCATTAATCCCTAAACGTTTTGCTTTTCTTTTAACGAGTTCTTCGACGACAGGCACAACGTCACGTTTTATTTGTTTACGATATGCTTTGACATCTGAGGCGTTATAATCTGTTCTACCTAATCGTTGATATCCGAGTTCCACATAGTTCTTATAACCCAGTTTTTGCGCCATTTCATGACGCACTTTCACCATGTTATCATAGATGTCATCAATGTCGGATTCAATCGATTCAAAGAAATTTGAAATTACTAGTTGTGCTTGTTTTCTTGTTTCACGACTCAAACTTTGTGTAAATGGTGCCATTTGACTTAGGTTATAAACGCCACCTTCAAACTCTATTTGTGCCGATGCCACCAATTTTTGTTGTTTTGAAGCGAGTTTATTTTCTTCGATCATTAATGGGATAATTTCATCACTAAACGATTCAATTGAAACTTTTAATTGGTCAAAATAATGCGCCCCAAAAGTTTCAATTAATTGTGGTTTAAACTCACTTTGGTAGATCACTTTGTTGATATCAGTGAATAAACCTTGTAAAACCGGTGATACCTCATCAAAAAAACTTTGTTCTTGATCGTAAAACTCATCGGTTGTATCTAGGCTAGTTCGAATTGATACGAGTTGACCTTGCGTATCGAGTTCATCTTGAATCAAGAAGTATTTTTTGACTAGTTCAATTACGTTAACAACCTCTTTTTCTTTTGTCAGTTGTTCTTTTATCGAAACTAATTCATGTTTAATTTTATCGACGTCTGGTCGTTGATACTGATAATCTTTAAATTTTTGCATTTCTTACCCTCCAATTAAAAACATTATACGCTATTTTCACTAATTTTTCTAGATATTATTAGCTGTTTATCTAATTTTTTTGTACAAAAAAAGGCATGCTTACGCATGCCTCTTAGATTATTCAACGAATTGAATGATTGCCATCGGCGCTGAATCGCCTCTTCTTGGCATTGTCTTGAAAATACGCGTATATCCACCGTTACGGTCTTGATACTTTGTAGCGTATTCGCTAAATAACTTTTGTAAAGCGGTTTGTCCTTCAGCTGCTTCTTCGTTACGAACGAATGCTGCTGCTTGACGTCTTGCTGCTAATGTACCCTTTTTACCAAGAGTAACCATTTTGTCAGCAACTTTACGAAGTTCTTTGGCTTTTGCTTCAGTTGTTTCAATTTGTCCATTGATAATTAAATCTGTAACAAGGTCTCTTAGTAATGCTTTTCTTTGATCACTTGTACGTCTTAATCTGCTATATCCTGCCATAGTTTTGCTCCTTACTCGTTGTCATCGTCTAAGATAGATTCGGAACGTCTGCCACTAGAAAATCCTTGGGCAAAACCTAATCCTAAATCTTCTAACTTCTCTTTAACTTCTTTTAATGACTTGCGACCTAAATTACGTACACGCATCATTTCTTCTTCTGTTTTCTTTGTTAATTCAGCAAGCGTGTTGATTCCTGCACGTTTTAAACAGTTAAATGAACGAACTGATAAATCAAGTTCTTCGATTGGTTTTTCTAAACGAGTGGTGTTTGTTTCACTTGGACGTTCTGCCATGAAACTAATTTCATGAGAAGCTTCGTTTAAGTCAACCACTACCGTTAAGTAGTCCATCATCATTTTTGCTGCTAAAGACAATGCTTCGTGTGCTTTTACTGCACCATTGGTTTCAACATCCATGATTAGTTTATCATAGTTTGCGTCGTTATTTACACGGGTTTTTTCAACGTCGTAAGATACGCGGTTGATTGGTGTGTAAATGGAGTCAATTGCAATGACACCAACATTTTTAGAATGCTTTTTATTTTCGACAGATCCAACATAGCCAATGCCACGTCTTACTGTCATATACATCGATAATTTGCCGCCTTCAACTACAGTGGCAATCACTTGATCTGGGTTAACAACTTTAATCTCATTATCATGAATGATATCTGAGGCAGTGACAACACCAGCGCCATTTTGATGAATTTCAATTTCTTTTTCAAAATTAGGATCTGTTGAATCTACGGATAAAACAACCTTCTTTAAGTTAAGAACGATGCTCATGACGTCTTCCATCACACCTTCAAGTGTCGAAAATTCATGTTCAGCACCATCAATTTTTACGTTAACGATTGCTGCACCAGGAAGACTTGACAGTAACACACGTCTAAGTGAATTACCGATTGTAATACCATAGCCACGTTCTAATGGGCTAATGACGAATCTTGCAACTCGATTATCAGCTGAAACCGACTCGATTTTAACCTCTGGTTTTGAAAATTTAAGATCTTGCAAAATGATTACCTCCTGTTTTAATATTTATTCCAATTAGCCACGTGGACGTTTTGGAGGACGGCATCCGTTATGAGGAACTGGTGTCACATCTTTAATTGATGAGATTTCTAAACCAGCTGCTTGTAGAGAACGAATTGCTGCTTCTCTACCTGGGCCTGGACCTTTTACAGACACTTCTACTTTGATTACACCATGTTCCATTGCTGCTTTAGCTGCTGCTTCAGCAGACATTTGAGCTGCAAATGGTGTTGATTTACGTGAACCTTTGAATCCAAGGGCACCCGCACTGCTCCAAGCGATGGCGTTACCACCTTGGTCAGTAATTGTTACGATTGTATTATTAAACGTTGTGTGAATGTGAGCAGCCCCTACAGGGATGTTCTTTTTAACGCGACGTTTAGTATTTCTTTTACCTGCCATGATAGCCCTCCTTATTTCTTCTTATTCGCGATAGTTTTAGCTTTACCTTTTCTAGTACGCGCATTATTTCTAGTGTTTTGTCCGCGAACTGGTAAGCCTTTTCTATGACGAATACCACGATAAGAACCGATTTCCATTAAGCGTTTGATGTTTAGGGTTACTTCTCTACGTAAGTCACCTTCAACTTGGAAATTTGCTACTTCTTGACGAATACGGTTTAACTCATCTTCGGTTAAATCTTTAACGCGAGTGTTAACATTAACATTCGCTTTTTCTAATACGATTTGTGACGTTGTCTTGCCGATGCCATAAACATATGTTAAGGCGATAACTACACGTTTGTCACGTGGAATATCAATACCTGCTATACGTGCCATAATTTTACTCTCCTATTATCCTTGACGTTGTTTGTGTTTTGGATTTTCACAAATAACCATTACTCTACCTTTGCGTTTAACTACTTTACATTTGTCGCAAATAGGTTTTACTGATGCTCTAACTTTCATGTGATTTTCCTCCTATCGACGGCGGTATGTAATTCTGCCGCGCGTTAAATCATATGGTGATAACTCAACTGTTACGCTATCACCAGGTAAAATGCGTATATTATTCATACGGATTTTACCAGATACGTGTGCGAGTACAACATGCCCATTTTCAAGTTCAACTTTAAATTTGGTATTAGGTAGTACTTCGACGACTTTTGCTTGAACTTCGATTAAATCTTCTCTTGCCATAAATAGCCTCCTTTAAAGTTCAGTTAATATTTCACAACCATCTTCGGTTACCACAATCATGTGTTCGAAGTGTGCGCTGTTTTTACGATCGGCCGTAACCGTCGTCCAGTTATCTTTTAAGACAACCACACGTTTGGTTCCAATATTAACCATGGGTTCGACACATAAGGTCATGCCTTTTTTTAAGACAGGTCCTGTGCCTGGTTTCCCGAAATTTGGAACATACGGATCTTCATGTAATTTAGAACCGATGCCATGGCCTGTAAATTCCTCTACAATACCATAACCAAATGGTTTAACATAAGTTTCAATTGCATGTGAAATATCCGATACTCGGTTGCCCGGTTTTATTTGCTTCAACCCTTCGTAAAGAGATTGAAGTGTCACATCTAAAAGTTGTTGGTTTTCTTCACTAATTGATCCAACAGGAAACGTCCATGCCGAATCGCCATGATAGCCTTTATATAGAACACCAATGTCGAGTGAAACCAGATCGCCTTCTTTTAGAATTACCTTTTTAGAAGGAATTCCATGAACAACGACTTCGTTTACTGATAGACAGACGCTACCAGGAAAACCATTGTAATCTTTAAATGATGGGATACCACCTAAGGATAAGATGTAGTCTTCTGCAATCCTATCGAGTGTTTTTGTATCCATACCAGGTTTAATGTGTTTTTTTACTTCTTCGCGTGTTAAGGCAACCATACGGCCAGCCTCGCGCATCAAACTGATTTCTCTATCTGATTTAATTGTGATCATTTAGAATCAATCCTTTTTATTAATCGTTCGAATACTTCGTCGATTGTTCCAGAGCCATCAATATTGATTAATAAGCCTTGTTGAGCGTAATAATCGATGACTGGTTCTGTTTGTTCATAATATACTTCAAGACGATGTTTTACCGTTTCTGGCTTGTCGTCTTCTCTTTGCATCAATGGGGTTTGATCTTTATCGCAAATACCATCAACCATTGGTTTATTCGTGTCGATATGATAAGTTGCCCCACAAGTTGGACATACACGTCTACCTGTTGTTCTTCCCATCAATAAATCGGTGTCCACTTCAATGTTAATCACACCATCAATCTTCCAATTCTTCTCTTTTAAGAGTTCATCGAAAGCTTCCGCTTGAAAAATATTGCGTGGGTAACCATCCATTAGAAAAGAGGTTTGAACATCTTCGCCTAATAAACGGTCTTTAACGATTTCATTGGTCAATGAATCTCTAACGAGCTTACCTTCATTAATGTAACTTTGAACGATTTTTCCAAGGGGAGATTGGCTTTTGAGCTGCGCTCTAAACATATCTCCCGTTGAAATATGAGGTATATTATAATAGTTTATTAATTTCGCCGCCTGGGAGCCTTTACCAGCACCAGGAGGACCCATAATAATTAATCTCATCCCTAAATACCTCCGCCTTAAGTCTTGCTAATTATCTTAGAAAATACCTTTATATTCTTGATTCGTTGCTTCGGTTTCAAGTTGCTTAGTTGTTTCCATAGCAACCCCAACGACGATTAGTAACGATGTACCACCAAGAATAACAGATTGTGATTCAGCTCCTGAGAAGTTAAATACAACGGTTGTGATAATTGGTAGTGCGGCAAGAATTAATAAGTACACAGACCCAAGTAGTGTAATCTTAAATAATAATTTCGCGATATAATTTTGAGTTTCTAGCCCTGGTCTTACCCCTGGGATATAGGCGTTTGATTTTGATAAATTGTCTGATACTTTTTCTGGATTTAACATCAAGAATGAGTAGAAGAAAGTAAATACTAAAATCAATGCCATATATAATACAAACCCAATTGGATTTTGATAGTTAAATATTTGGTCAATCCAGTAACCAGCACCACTTGCGGCATTACTTGTAAAGAAGCCGATGATGCTCATTGGAATACTTAGGATTGTTGAAGCGAAGATTACTGGAATCACGCCTGCTGTATTTAACTTAATTGGTAAATTAGAATCTGTTTTTCCTTGGCCAGCTTTACGATTCGCATATTGAATCGGTACTTTACGTCTGGTTAATTCTAGGTAAGTTACCCCTAGTAAAATACCGAAGTATAATACAAGAATTAAGATGAAGAAGAATATATCTAAGCCACCTGCGCCATTTGTAATGTATTTAGTCCAAAGAACAGTGATCATTGAAGGTAATGATGTAATAATACCAGCAACAATTAATAGCGATGTACCGTTACCTACACCTTTACGCGTGATTAAATCAGCAATCCACATTGCAAAAGCTGTACCTGCGGTAACAATTAATGCCATGTAGACGTAAAGGAATGGTGAAGGATCTAGAATTGAGGTAATGAACTCATTTCCGCCAACCGATAACCCAAGTAGTAATACCATCGCTTGAACGAATGATAAAACTAACCCCATGATGCGTGTTAAACGAGTTAATTTACGTTTACCAGCTTCACCTTGATCAGCCCATTCTTTTAAGACTGGGATAATGTCCATTTGTAACATTTGAACAATGATCGATGCGGTGATGTATGGGCTAATACCCATTGCCATGATCGAGAAACGTCCAAGGGCGTTTCCTGAAAAGTTATTAAGGATTGCTAAGAAGTCATTACTTGCAATTAGACCAGTTATAGCGGATGTATCAATCAGTGGAATTGGAATCCACGTGGTCACACGGAAAATAAATAAAATTAATAGGGTAAATCCTAATCTTTTTAGTACTTGTGTGTTTGAAAATATCGCTTTAATACGGTACATGTTAAATTACCTCAGCCGTTCCGCCCGCTTGTTGGATTAACTCAAGAGCTTGTTTTGAAAAATGGTTTGCTTTAACTGTTAATTTCTTTTCTAAAGTACCATTCGCTAACACTTTAACGCCTGATTGTAATTTTCCGATGATTTTTTTCTCTAATAATACTTCTGGTGTGACAACATCGCCATCGTTAAACACATTTAATTGTGTTAAGTTAACGATTGCAAATTCTTTTCTATTTACGTTAGTAAATCCGCGTTTAGGCAGACGTTGGAAGAAAGGAATTTGTCCACCTTCAAAACCGAGACGAACACCGCCGCCAGATCTAGCATTTTGTCCTTTAGAACCTTTACCAGCTGTCTTACCAGTGCCACTACCGATACCGCGTCCTAGTCTTTTACGACTTTTACGAGCACCCTCATTTGGTCTTAATTCATTTAACATCGTTTTGCCCTCCTTTACGCGATTTCTTTGACAGTAACTAAATGAGCGATTGTGTTAACCATACCATCGATGGCTTCATTTCTCTCTTTAACTACTGATGAGTTTAATTTTCTTAGTCCTAAAGCGTGAGCAGTTTTAACTTGATTTTGTTTTCTACCGATTAAAGATTTCTTTAATGTGATTTCAATTTTCATAGATTACACCAAACTTTCTACAGAAACACCGCGTAATGCAGCAACTTCTTCAATTGTTTTGACACTTTCTAAACCTGCAAATGTTGCTCTCACCATGTTAATTGGTGATTTAGAACCTAATGACTTACTTAAAATGTTGTTGATACCAGCTAATTCACAAATTGTACGAACCGCACCACCTGCAATTACCCCAGTACCTTCAGAAGCTGGTTTTAAGAATACTTTACCTGCGCCATAGTTACCTGTTACGGTATGAGCGATGGTGTTGTTTACGATTGAAATCTTAATTGTATTCTTTTTAGCTGCTTCAACTGCTTTTTTGATCGCATCTGGAACTTCTTGTGCTTTGCCCATGCCAAATCCAATTGTGCCGTTTTTGTCACCAATAACAACTAAGGCTGCAAATCTAAAACGACGTCCACCCTTAACTACTTTAGTAACACGGTTGATGGAGACAACGCGATCTTCAAATAATTCTACTTCTTTTTCTCTTTGTTTACGCATGTTTTCTCCTCCTTAGAATTGTAAGCCGGCATTACGAGCTGCATCGGCTAAAGCTTTGATACGACCATGGTATAAGTAACCACTTCTGTCAAATACAACAGCAGTGATACCACCAGCAATCGCTTTTTCAGCGATTAATTTACCTGTTGCTTCTGCAGCAGCTACGTTAGCGCCTTTAACGCCTTCGATTTCTGTGCTTCTTGCAGCAAATAATGTAACTTGATTCACATCGTCGATTAATTGTACATAGAAAGCTGTATTAGAGCGATATACACTTAAACGTGGTCTTGCTGCTGTACCGTTAAGAGTACGACGAATGCGAAGATGTCTTTTTTGACGTGTTGCATTGCTTGATTGTTTATTTATCATATATATGCCCTCCTACTTCTTAGCAGTCTTGCCTTCTTTGCGACGTACATTTTCGCCTTTGTAACGAATCCCTTTACCTTTGTAAGGTTCTGGTTTTCTTACAGCTCTAATGTTTGCAGCGAATTCACCAACGACTTGCTTGTCATATCCTTCGATAATAACTTCAGTATTCTTTGGTAAAGTCACAGTCACACCATTTGGAACGTCAAGTTCTACTAAGTGTGAATAACCCGCATTTAAGACTAACTTATTTCCTTGAAGTTGTGCTCTATACCCAACCCCAATAATTTCTAATTCTCTTTTGAAACCAACAGATACACCAGTAACCATATTAGCTAATACAGCTCTTGTTGTACCATGTAATTTTCTAACGTCATTAACGTCAGAAGATCTTTTGATGGTGATTTCATTGTTTTCCATTTCAATTGTAATCACAGTTGAAAATTGGAATTGTAGAGTTCCTTTTGGCCCTGTAACAGTAACGAAATTAGTTGGCGTTACTTCTACGTTGACACCAGCAGGAACTTTGATCACTTTATTACCAATACGTGACATATTATTTTCCTCCTATTACCAAACGTAGGCGATAACTTCGCCACCGATTTGTTGTTTTCTCGCTTCACGATCTGTCATTAAGCCTTTTGATGTCGAAATGATTGCAATCCCAAGTCCGTTAAGTACAGTTGGTAATTGTTCAACCTGTGCGTATACACGAAGGCCTGGTTTCGATATCCTTTTTAAACCTTTAATTACGCGCTCATTGTTTGCGGCATATTTTAAAGTGACTACTAAAGTACCTTGAGTAGTACCTTCTTTTTTAGTGAAATCTACGATAAAGCCTTCTTGTTTAAGAACGCTTAATACGTCTGCTTTAATTCTTGAAGCAGGGATTTCAACCGTTTGATGACGCATTTGATTTGCGTTACGGATTCTTGTTAGTAAATCCGCGATTGGATCAGTCATAACCATAATTTGCTTCCTCCTTCTTACCAGCTAGCTTTTTTAACGCCAGGAAGTTCTCCCTTGTACGCTAATTCACGAAAACAAATACGGCATACTCCGAACTTTTGATAAACTGAGTGTGGTCTTCCACAAACAGAACATCTGGTATATTCACGAGTTGAAAACTTTGCTTTGCGTTGTTGCTTAGCAATCATTGATTTTTTAGCCATGTTTATTCTCCTTTATTTCTTGAACGGTAAACCAAGTGAAGTTAGTAATGCTCTACCTTCTTCATCTGATTGTGCCGTCGTAACGATGACAATGTCCATGCCACGTACTTTCTTCACTTTATCGAAATTAATTTCTGGGAAAATTAATTGTTCTTTGACACCAAGCGTATAGTTACCGCGACCATCAAATGCATCTTTTGAGATACCTCTGAAGTCACGTACACGTGGTAATGCAATTGAAACTAATTTATCTAAGAAATAATACATTCTATCTCCACGTAATGTCACCTTAGCACCAATTGGCATACCTTCACGTAATTTGAAGTTTGCAATTGATTTTTTTGCTTTTGTAACAACAGGTTTTTGACCAGTGATTACTGCTAATTCTTCAACAGCATCATCTAGTGCTTTTGGATTAGCAACGGCGTCGCCAATACCCATATTGATTACAATTTTGTCAATCTTAGGCACTTGCATCACAGTAGTATAGTTGAATGCTTTAATTAATTCGGGTTTGGTGAGGGTTTCATATTTTTCTTTTAATCTGCTACTCATAGTCAAACTCCTTCTTATTTATCAAGGCTGTCGCCTGATTTTTTAGCATAACGAACTTTTTTGCCGTCTACCATCTTGTATCCAACGCGAGTTGGAACACCTTTTTTAGGATCAAGAATCATAACATTTGATACATGAATTGGTGCTTCTTGTTCCACAATTGAACCTTTTTCATTTTGTTGAGTAGGTCTTTGGTGTTTTTTCACCTTGTTTACGCCTTCAACTAAAACTTTTTGTTCATTTGGAAAAGCTTTAATAACTTTACCAGTTGTTTGTACTTTTTTGCCTTTTTTATCGACAGTAAATTTGTCTTTACCAGCAATTACGACAACGGTATCTCCACTTTTAATGTTCATGAGCTTTCCTCCTATAATACTTCTGGGGCAAGAGAAACGATCTTCATAAAGTTCTTATCTCTTAATTCCCTAGCCACTGGTCCGAAAATACGGGTTCCACGTGGGTTCAAATCTTCTTTAATGATAACTGCTGCGTTGTCATCGAATTTAATATAAGATCCGTCTAAACGTCTTAAACCAGATACCGTACGTACGACTACTGCTTTAACAACGTCGCCTTTTTTCACAATACCGCCTGGTGTTGCTTTCTTTACAGTAACAACAACCACATCTCCGATATTTGCGTAACGACGGCGGGTCCCACCTAATACTTTGATGACTAAGACTTCACGTGCGCCAGAATTGTCTGCCACATTTAATCTAGTTTCTTGTTGAATCATGTGTGCCCCTCCTTATATTGCTTCAGACTTCGTAATAATGTCTACTAAACGGTAACGCTTTGTCGCAGATAATGGACGAGTTTCCATAATTGTTACGACATCCCCGATGTTGCAGATGTTATTTTCGTCATGTGCATGATATTTTTTGGAAACTTTAACACGTTTCCCATATAATCTGTGTTTTTTGTATGTGTCAACTACCACTGTGATCGTCTTGTCTGCTTTGTTAGATACCACAGTGCCTGTGAATACTTTTCTATTATTTCTTTCCATAGTATCCTCCTTACTCATTACGTTCACTAATGATTGTTTTCATTTGTGCGATTAATTTTCTTACTTGACTAATGCGTGCGGTATTTTCTAGTTGACCAACTGCAAGTTGAAAACGTAAGTTGAATAATTCGATTTTTAATTCTTCGATACGTTTGTTTAAATCAGGCGTGCTGATTTTACGGATTTCTGTTGCTTTCATTATTGGTCACCCACCTTACGAATAATCTTTGTCGTTACAGGTAGTTTGTGTGATGCTAATCTTAGGGCTTCTTTTGCAATTTCATCAGAAACGCCTCCGATTTCAAACATTACTTTTCCTGTTTTTACTACGGCAACCCATGAATCTGGGGCACCTTTACCTGAACCCATGCGGACTTCAAGTGGTTTTTTTGTTTTTGCAATGTGTGGGAAAATATTGATCCATACTTTACCAACACGTTTCATATGTCTTGTCATCGCGATACGAGCAGCTTCAATTTGTCTGTTCGTAACCCATGCACCTTCAGTTGCTTGAAGACCCCAGGTACCATTTAATACTTCTAAGTTACCTTTGGCTTTTCCTTCATAGCTAACGCGGTGAGGGCGGCGATATTTAGTTCTTTTTGGCATTAACATAATTATTTGCCTCCTTTACTGCGCTTTGGTCTTCTTGGTGCAGCTTCGCTTCTTACTTTTTGACCAGGTAGTATTTCACCTTTGTAGATCCATACTTTAACACCTAGTTTACCGTAAGTGGTTGTTGCTTCAGCTGTTGCATAATCGATGTCAGCTCTTAATGTGTGTAGTGGAACTCTGCCTTCAGAGTAGCCTTCGCTACGTGCGATTTCTGCGCCGCCTAAACGACCTGAAACAAGTGTTTTAACACCTTTTGCACCAGCTTTTAAAGCTCTTTGAATTGCAATTTTTTGTACACGACGGAATGACGCACGGTTTTCTAATTGTTCAGCAATGCTTTGTGCAACTAGTTCTGCGTTCAATTCAGCGCGTTTTACTTCTACGACATTTAGAATCACTTCTTTTTTAGTCATGTATTCTAATGTTTTTACTGCTTTATTCTTTGTTTCAGCATCTCTACCAATAACAACACCTGGTTTTGCACTGTAAAGAGTAATTTTTACTCTGTCTTTTGCTTTACCTTTTAGACGTTCGATTTCGATTTGAGAAACTGCTGCTTTGCTGTAAGTTGTTTTTAAGAACTTACGGATTTCGAAGTCTTCTTTTAAAAGTGCAGGCACATTTTTCTTATCAGCATACCATTTGGCATCCCATCCACGGATAACACCAATTCGTAAACCGGTTGGACTAACTTTTTGACCCATCGTTTCCCTCCTCTAGTTTCTTTCTGCCACAACAACTGTGATGTGGCTAGTTCTTTTTTGAATGATATCGCCTTGACCCTTAGCTCTTGGCAACATTCTCTTCATGCGTACGCCTTCATTGACGTAAGCGTCTTTTACATATAATTTATTTGTATCCATACTGTAGTTATGATCCGCATTCGCGATTGCGCTGTTTAAAACCTTTAGAATAATAGGCGAGGCAGCGCGTGGTGTGTATTGTAAAATTGCTTGCGCTTCTTTTACATCGACGCCACGGATGAGATCAATAACAAGTCTAGCTTTTCTAGGCGTAATACGCACTGTTCTTGCAATAGCTTTAGATTCCATGTTAACCTCCTATATTATTTCTTGTTCGCTTTTTTGTCAGCGCCATGACCACGGTAAGTACGCGTTGGAGCGAATTCACCGAATTTGTGTCCAACCATGTCTTCTGTTACATAAACAGGAACATGTTCTCTACCATTATATACGGCAACAGTAAACCCAATAAAGTCAGGGAAAATTGTTGAACGTCTTGACCAAGTTTGAATAACTTTGTTTTCTTTAGCTTTCTTTTGTAATTGAACTTTTTTTAGTAAATGATCATCACAGAAAGGACCTTTTTTAACTGAACGAGCCATAATTTTCCTCCTACTTCGTACGACGTCTTACGATTAGATCGTTAGATGCCTTTTTACTGTCTCTAGTCTTAATACCACGTGCAGGTTTACCCCAAGGTGACATTGGTGATTTACGACCAATTGGTTGTTTACCTTCACCACCACCGTGTGGGTGGTCATTAGGGTTCATTACTGAACCACGCACGGTTGGGCGTACACCCATGTGTCTTGTTCTACCAGCTTTACCGATGTTAACAAGTTCGTATGATTCATTTCCGACTTCACCAACGGTTGCACGGCAAGTACCTAAAATCTTACGTACTTCCCCTGAACTTAAACGCACAAGAACATAACGTTCTTCACGTCCTAGGATTTGTGCAGATGTACCAGCACTTCTTGCTAATTGTCCACCTTTGCCTGGGTGTAATTCAATGTTATGAACCACAGTACCAACTGGGATATTCATAATTGGCATTGCATTACCAACTTTAATGTCGACTCTTTCACCAGACACGACTTGCATACCCACTGTTAAACCTTTAGGAGCGATGATGTATCTCTTTTCACCGTCTAAATAGTGAATCAATGAAATGTTTGCACTTCTGTTTGGATCGTATTCGATTGTTGCTACGTTACCAACAACGACATCTTTATTTCTCTTAAAATCAATTACACGATATTTGCGCTTAGCGCCGCCGCCTTGATGACGGACCGTAATTTTACCTTGGTTATTACGTCCACCATTCTTTTTGATTGGCTCGAGTAGTGATTTTTCAGGAGTAGATGTTGTGATTTCTTCGAACGTTAAGACGCTCATATTGCGGCGACCATTGGTCGTCGGCTTATATTGTTTAACCGCCATAAGTTAATTCTCCTTTAATGTTTTCACTAATCTTAGATGTTGAACGCGTCAATTTTTTGACCGTCAGCAACTTTAACTACTGCTTTCTTGTAAGCAGATTTGTAACCTTCGTATTTTCCCATTCTCTTGAATTTAGGTAATACGTTGATTGTGTTTACTCTTAATACTTTTACGTTGAAAATAGTTTCGACCGCATTCTTGATTTCAATCTTGTTTGCTTTCTTGTCTACTTTGAATGTGTAGGTGTTTTGAGTTTCAACCAATTTCATTGATTGTTCTGTAATAATTGGAGCTTTAATAAGTTCGTAGTATTTGATCATTATGAAAGCACCTCCTCGAAGTATTTAACTGCATCTTCAGTTAGAACTAATTGCTTACAGTTTAACAATTCATAAACGCTAACGTGTGAAGCTAATGCTAATGTAACGCCTGGTAAGTTTCTTGCAGCAAGTGCTACGTTATCTGAGAAACTTGTTGAGACGATTAACGCTTTGCTGTTAATGCCCATGGTTGCTAATACTACACTGAAATCTTTTGTTTTTGGTGCGCTTAATTCAAATTTGTCGACTACCATTACTTGATTTCTAGCAATGTGAGCTGATAAAGCTGATTTAATAGCAAGTTTTCCGACTTTTTTGTTTACTTTAACGGCATAGCTTCTTGGTGTTGGACCAAATACGATACCACCATGTCTCCATTGTGGTGAACGTGTTGACCCTTGACGCGCACGGCCAGTACCTTTTTGTCTCCATGGTTTACGTCCGCCACCTGACACTTCAGCTCTTGACTTAACGTCATGAGTACCTTGACGCATTGCAGCTCTTTGAGCGTTTACTACATCATATAGTGCTTGTTGGTGTGGGGTAATACCGAACACATTGTCGTTTAATGTAAGGTCGTTGACTTTTGCACCTTGTTGATTAATTAATTGTAATTTTGGCATAATCTTCTCTCCTTACTTCTTTGTTTTAACAGCAGACTTAACTACAACAAAACCTTTTGAAGGTCCTGGTACGCTACCGCTAACTAATAATAATTGACGTTCACTATCCACAGCAACAACTTGTAAGTTTTGGATTGTAACTGTTTCATGACCCATATGACCTGGTAAGTTTTTACCCTTCATGTTCCCTTTGATTGGTCCCATTGAACCTGGTCCTCTATGGTATCTAGAACCGTGAGCCATAGGCCCTCTTGATTGGTTGTGGCGTTTGATTGAACCTGCAAACCCCTTACCTTTTGATGTACCAGTGATATCGATTGATTCACCAGCTTGGAAAATATCTCCAGAAACAACAGTTCCTACCGCTAAATCCGCTAACTCATTTTGCGTTTCATCGAAGCGAATTTCTTTAATGAAGCGCTTAGGTGCTGTGTTAGCTTTTGCGACGTGCCCTTGTTCTGGCTTGTTGCTTAATTTTTCCCTTTTGTCTTCGAAACCGATTTGTGTCGCAACGTATCCGTCTGTTTCAACTGTTTTTTGTTGTAAGACGACGTTTTGAGCGATATCGATAACCGTCACAGGGATTAGGTGACCATTTTCATTGAAAATTTGAGTCATACCTAGTTTTCTACCTAAGATTCCTTTGGCCATGTTTCTTTCTCCTTTAATAGTTGTTTATTTGATTCTTACTTCTTTAATACGATATCGACACCACTTGGTAAGTCAATATGCATTAGAGCTTCAATTGTTTGAGCGTTTGGATCTAAGATTTCGATTAATCTCTTGTGAGTTCTTCTTTCGAATTGTTCACGAGAATCTTTGTTCACGTGTGGTGAACGTAAGATTGTAAAGATTTCTTTCTCAGTTGGAAGTGGAATTGGACCATGTACTTTTGCACCTGTCTTTAAAACACTTTCAATGATTTTCTTAGCTGATTGATCAATTAATCTGTGATCGTAAGCCTTCAAACGAATTTTGATGATTTCTTTTGCCATTTTATTAGTCTCCTTTCGCCTATAATCTTTTATAGACTTGCTCCTTGGAAATACCCCTTCACATAGACAACGGCTATCAGTGTGCCGGCAACCTTCCAGTTCTCAGCCTTTTGCTAATACGCAAGCTTTTATTATTATATAGTAAAAAAAAAGAAATTGCAAGGATTTTTGCACATTTCTCTTCTCTTTTTTATTTTATTTTTTTTCTATGGACTTTTCATGCCTTTGTATCGCGAGATTGGCCTCATTGATGAATGCCGTTGGGACGCCAAAGGATGTCACACCAAGTTCAAGTAATCGTTTAATCCCATAACTGTTAGCTGCAATTCCACCACAAACCGTACAAGCTATTTGATGTTTTTTTGAAAAATCATTGATTTTCTTGATTGGTTTGGCCATTAATTCAACGTATTCATTAAAATCTTTAATGTAGTCGCGCTTCATATGAAACAAGGCTTCGCCTAGATCATTTGAGCCAATCGAAATAAAGTCAACACCTTTAAATGATTCTAGCGCTTCATAGGCTTCTTTTGTCTCAAGCATGATACCAATCGGCGGTATCTTACGATTGTCTTTTAAATCATTAACAATCTCATCGACTAACCTAAGTTCACTTGTGTCCTTAACCATCGGTAGTAAGATACGTAGGTTGTCGTAGGTTTGATAAAGATCAATTAGAACATCTAGTTGTAATTCAAACACTTCTTTATATTGATTAAAATAGAGGTTTAATCCCTTAGTTGAAATCTGATCGGTTTGAAGTTGTTTGTCATCCCCAATATCGTAGGTACGTATCACGACTTCTTTTGGGTAGGCGTGTTTAAGTAGGTGTTCATAAATGGTGTGTTGTTCACTTCTGCTTGGAAATGTTTGATGTCTTAAATAGAGAAACTCACTTCGAAATAGACTTACCCCATCATTATTTGAAGATTTTAACGTTTGTTCGTCTACTTTAGTCGAAATATTTAGTCCTAAATGATAGTTTTCTCTCTTGTACTCGACGTGCTCAATTTGATTTGTCTGATAGATTTTATCCATGTATTGTTTGATGATTTCTTCGGAAGGGTTAATATGTATGATGCCTTTAAACGCGTCCACGATCAAATAATCACCCGTTTTTGCATCAATGCTATCAACGATCATATAAGGTAAGTTTTTTTCTCTCACTAAAATCGCACTGTGCGTTAAACTACTACCTTCAAAGCTAATTACCCCTTTAACCAGGGCATTCATGTTTAAAATCATGCTCGGGTATAAGTGTTTTGACACTAAAATCGTATGACAGTCAATGTTATCTTCTGCGACATCGTCATACATTTGATTTATTAACCGCATTTTGATATCGACAAAATCAAGTGTTCGCTCTTTTAGGTAGTCATCTTGTGACTGTTTTAGAAACTGAACGTATTTTTCATATATTTCATCAACCGAATCAAGCGCACAAATGTCTTGTCGTTTGATTCTTTCAACCACTTCTTTTTCAATCACCGGATCTTTAATTAAGGCAAGTTGAACCTCTTTTATTTCAGTTTCATGAGGATTTGCTGTTTGATTTTGAACCAACGATGTGATGATTTCTTCTTTGGCTTGATAATAGCGATTTAGTTCATGCGCTAAATCTTTTTTGGGTGGTTTAATTTGCGTTTGTCTGTCAATCACCAAACAAGTCCCCATCGCGATGCCAGGGTTGATGTTTTTAATGGTCATTGGTTATCACTTATGATCAGATACGCTGCCCCGTACATACCGGCGTCGTTACCTAATTTAGCTAGTTCAAAACGCGCATCTTTGACCCCAAAATGGGCGTATTTTAAATAATGTTTTTGAATGGCGGTGGTTAGGATTGAACCGGCATTTGAAATGCCACCACCAATTAAAAAGATCTTTGGATCGACCGTCACAGCGATTGTGGCACACGCAAGTCCCATGTAGTCCGCTACTTCTTCAACCACTTCTAAAGCCAGTGGGTCATTGTTTTTAGCTGCATCAAAAATCACTTTAGGGTTTAGTTTATCACTGTCATAGAGCGTCGTTTCTAGTTTGTTTTCTTTAATTAAACGTCTTGTAATACCCACAACGCCTCTAATACTTGCCACTGTTTCTAAACAACCATCAAGGCCGCACGTACAAGCAATCGGGTGTTTATGCTCGACTCGAATATGTCCAAGTTCAGCCCCAGCGCCGTGAACCCCATCAACGCCCTTATGATTAATCACAATACCGCCACCAACGCCTGTACCAAGGGTAAAGAAGACCATATCGTCATTCATTTCTTGTTGCCAGTACTCGCCAACTGCAGCCGCAGTCGCGTCATTGGTTGCTTTAACGTGAACCGATTTGCCATAAGCAGCTGAAAAAGCCTCTGGCATAAAGACGCTATCCCAACCTAAATTAGGGCATCTAACCACAAAGTCATTATGGACTGGTCCAGGTAGCCCGAATCCAAAACCTAAAATATCTGTTTCATTGATGTTTTTTTCTTTAATGAACGCTTTAATCGCGTTTGCAATATCAAATAAAATATTGTCACCATGATTTGAGGTGTCTGTCAACACTGAAAAACGATCGAGCAGTTCCCCTTGTTCATTTAAAAAACCGATTTTTACCGATGTCCCGCCGACATCAATACCAAATACATATTTCATATGATCACCTTTTCTTACCCTCTATTATACAATTTTTAAGGCCTATTTTAAACAAAAAAAGCACATGTTTTCACATGTGTCTTTAAATTAGTATTTTTGTTTAAAAAACTCACTAATATTTTCAAGAGATTTAATCAATGCTTCGTTTTTATCCACTTCTAAGTCAACGATTAATGATTCAACCATTTCGTTATGGAACTTCTCATGAATGCGTAAAACCTCAAGGGCTTGATCAGTCAGTTGTAAAATGACTTTTCTTTTGTCATCTTTTGCTCTAGAACGAACAACGTATTTTTTACGAACAAGGACATCAATAGATGTTGTTAATGTACCAAGAGTAATCCGTAGTTTTTTTGCTACATTTCCCATCGTTTTAATCTCACTTGTTGAAATTGCCTCTAAAACGTGAACTTCACTCATGGATAATTTAACCCCACGCTCTCTTAGGGTTTGACCTTCAATACTCAATATATGATTAAATACCTCAACCAATAATTCATTAATAACATCTTTTGAACGACTCATTTTACTATGACCTCTTTAAATAGCCTACTCCAATTGTCCCAGGTCCCGCATGTGCACCAACAACAGGTGTTAATGGCACAAGATCAACCACGATTGAAGGGTGATTAGCTAATATTTTATTTTTCAATTCTTTTGCATCTTCCAAGTTATTAGTATATGCAATAAATACCTCAACATCAAGTGATTTGATTTGTTCTTGCAGTAATTCTAATAATCTTTCTCTTGCTTTTGACGTGGTACGTATCTTTTCAAGTGGAACGAGTGCCCCTTCTTCGGTGATATGAAGTAATGGTTTAATTTTCAGTAATGAACCTAAAAATCCACTTGCTACCGATAATCTACCGTTCTTTACCAAATATTTTAAGGTATCTACTAAGACAAAAATCTTTATGTTTTCTCTAAGTGCCAATAAGTCTTTTTCGATTTCATCAACTGAATGACCCAGTTTGATCATTTCAATGGCTCTTCTGACCAAATAATACTCACCGTGTGCCACGCTCTTTGAATCAATGACACAAACGTTGATACCATCGACCATGTCCCCTGCGAGTTTTGCACCTTGATACGTGCCACTCAGTTTCGATGAGATAACAATTGAGATAATATCCGTATAGCCTTCGTCTTTTAATGACTCATACGTTTGTGCAATGACACCCGTTGGTGTTTGTGAGGTTGAAATCGAAACATCTGGTTCGTTTACAACCTTTTTGTAAAATTCTTCTGCCGTGATATCAACAAAATCTTCATACTCTTTTCCATCTAAGTTTAATATTGAATGGATTACTTTAACCGGGTAATCAAGCTTCAAATAGTCAACACCTGAGTTACCACATACAACGATTCCAATCTTGTTCATCATAAAATCTCCTCTAATTATTTTGTTATTCAAACTTTCTATTAAATTTTACCATAAACAATTATAAAGTCAACCATTAACCTTTAAAAGACAAAAAAAAGAGACTATTTTTTAGTCAATTTAATCGTGAAAATGATAAGTGGTGGCTCCGGGCGGAATTGAACCGCCGACACACGGATTTTCAGTCCGTTGCTCTACCGACTGAGCTACAGAGCCAAAACCTAAAGTGGCGGTCCGGACGGGAATTGAACCCGCGATCTCCAGTGTGACAGACTGGCATGTTAACCACTACACCACCGGACCTTTTTGGTTGCGGGAGAAGGATTTGAACCTACGACCTCCGGGTTATGAGCCCGACGAGCTACCAGACTGCTCTATCCCGCGATATGATATGGCGGAGAAAGAGGGATTCGAACCCCCGCGCCTTTTACAGCCTGTCGGTTTTCAAGACCGATCCCTTCAGCCGGACTTGGGTATTTCTCCGTGTCATATATTGTTTGATTAAATTGATTTGAAACTTAGGCAAATGGTGGACCCGGTAGGACTCGAACCTACGGCCGACCGGTTATGAGCCGGTAGCTCTAACCAACTGAGCTACGGGTCCGCAAGATTGGTAGCGGCGGGGGGGATCGAACCCTCGACCTCACGGGTATGAACCGTGCGCTCTGACCAGCTGAGCTACACCGCCATCTCGTTCGCTTCGGTCTAAAATTTGCTTTGTGATGCTATATTATGCGGCAAGCCGCTTATAATTAACAAATGGTGGAGCTTAACGGGATCGAACCGTCGACCTCCTGCGTGCAAGGCAGGCGCTCTCCCAGCTGAGCTAAAGCCCCACTTGTTATGGTACCTAGAGTCGGACTTGAACCGACACGGATTTTACTCCATGGGATTTTAAGTCCCACGTGTCTACCTATTCCACCATCCAGGCATAAGAATGGTGTCCCGTAGAAGGCTCGAACTTCTGACCCCTTGATTAAAAGTCAAGTGCTCTACCGACTGAGCTAACGGGACGATTTAGCAAATGGTGCCGAAAACAGGACTTGAACCCGCAACCCCCTGATTACAAGTCAGGTGCTCTACCAGTTGAGCTATTTCGGCGTATTTCATTTACTAATTTTACTATTTTTAAGTAAGTTTCTTAATGGTGGAGGATGACGGGCTCGAACCGCCGACCCTCTGCTTGTAAGGCAGATGCTCTCCCAACTGAGCTAATCCTCCATTTGGTTGAGTTCGCCCGGCAACGTCCTATCTTTGCACGTACAGGTACTATTTTCGGCGCTGAAGTGCTTAACTACTGTGTTCGGTATGGGAACAGGTGTGTCCACTTCGCTATCGTCACCAGACGTCTCTCAAAACTAGATAAATTCTGTATTATTGTAAGGTTAAGTCCTCGATCTATTAGTACTAGTCAGCTTCATGCGTCACCGCACTTCCACACCTAGCCTATCAACCTCATCGTATCTAAGGGATCTTACTTATTGCTAATGGGAAATCTCATCTTAAGGGGGGCTTCACGCTTAGATGCTTTCAGCGTTTATCCCGTCCGTACGTAGCTACCCAGCTGTGGCCTTGGCAGGCCAACTGGTGCACCAGCGGTACGTCCATCCCGGTCCTCTCGTACTAAGGACAGCTCCCTTCAAATTTCCAACGCCCACGACGGATAGAGACCGAACTGTCTTACGACGTTCTGAACCCAGCTCGCGTGCCGCTTTAATGGGCGAACAGCCCAACCCTTGGAACCTTCTTCAGCTCCAGGATGCGACGAGCCGACATCGAGGTGCCAAACCGCTTCGTCGCTGTGAACGCTTGGAAGCGATAAGCCTGTTATCCCCAGGGTAGCTTTTATCCGTTGAGTCACGGCCCTTCCATGCGGTACCGTAAGATCACTAAACCCGACTTTCGTCCCTGCTCGACTTGTTGGTCTCGCAGTCAAGCACCCTTCTGCTTTTGCGCTCTACGAATGATTTCCAACCATTCTGAGGGTACCTTAGGGCGCCTCCGTTACTCTTTGGGAGGCGACCGCCCCAGTCAAACTGCCCACCAGACACTGTCCTTTGGATTACACATCCACAAGTTAGACACTCAATGCACCAAGGGTGGTATCCCAACGTTGACTCCACCAAGACTAACGTCCTAGCTTCTTAGTCTCCCACCTATCCTGTACATAGTACACCGAATATCAATATCAAGCTACAGTAAAGCTCCATGGGGTCTTTTCGTCCTGTCGCGGGTAGCCGGCGTTTTCACCGGCAGCTTGATTTCACCGAGTCCCTTGTTGAGACAGTGCCCAAATCGTTACACCTTTCGTGCGGGTCAGAACTTACCTGACAAGGAATTTCGCTACCTTAGGACCGTTATAGTTACGGCCGCCGTTTACTGGGACTTCAATTCAATGCTTCATTGCTTGACATCTCCTCTTAATCTTCCAGCACCGGGCAGGTGTCAGCCCCTATACTTCACCTTACGGTTTTGCAGAGACCTGTGTTTTTGATAAACAGTCGCTTGGGCCTATTCTCTGCGACTTTCTTTTTTCATTAAAAGTCCTCCTTATCCCGAAGTTACGGAGTCATTTTGCCGAGTTCCTTAACAAGGGTTTTCTCGCGCGTCTTAGTATTCTCTACCTACCCACCTGTGTCGGTTTACGGTACGGGTAGTCTATAGATTAACCCTAGAAGCTTTTCTTGAAAGTTTGACGTCATCATCCTTTACCTACCGAACCTCAGTCTTAATTAAAGTGTGCGGATTTGCCTACACACCAACCTTAGTTCCTTGTCCCCAATCCATTCAGGGGCGGACGTTAGCCTCCTTTGTCACTCCATCAGTCTATAAACTAGTGCAGGAATCTCTACCTGCTATCCATCGGCTACGCTTCTCAGCCTCACCTTAGGCCCCGACTTACCCAGGGCGGACGAACCTTCCCCTGGAAACCTTGGGTTTTCGACGGACAGGATTCTCACCTGTCTTTTCGTTACTTACACCGGCATTCTCACTTCTAACCAGTCCAGTAGTCCTTACGATCTACCTTCATCCCTGTTAGAACGCTCCCCTACCACTTGGATATCAATCCAAATTCGCAGCTTCGGTATCATGCTTAGCCCCGGTACATTTTCGGCGCAGAGTCACTCGACTAGTGAGCTATTACGCACTCTTTAAAGGATGGCTGCTTCTAAGCCAACCTCCTAGTTGTTTGTGCATCTCCACTTCCTTTGCCACTTAGCATGAATTTTGGGACCTTATCTGGCGATCTGGGCTCTTTCCCTCTTGACCATGAACCTTATCACCCACAGTCTGACTGCTAGCCACATTTTATGACATTCGGAGTTTGATTGGGCTCAGTACCCCGAGGTGGGGCCATCACACATTCAGTGCTCTACCTTCATAAAACTATTTGCTAACGCTAGCCCTAAAGCTATTTCGGGGAGAACCAGCTATCTCCGAGTTCGATTGGAATTTCACCCCTAGCCACAAGTCATCGAAACACTTTTTAACGTGTCCTCGTTCGGTCCTCCATTTACTCTTACATAAACTTCAACCTGCTCATGGCTAGCTCACCCGGTTTCGGGTCTACGACATACAACTTATTCGCCCTATTCAGACTCGCTTTCGCTTCGGCTCCACCCCTCTAGGCTTAACCTTGCTCTATATCGTAACTCGCCGGTTCATTCTACAAAAGGCATGCTATCACACATTAACGTGCTCTAACTAATTGTAAGCACACAGTTTCAGGATCTTTTTCACTCCCCTTCCGGGGTTCTTTTCACCTTTCCCTCACGGTACTGGTTCACTATCGGTCACTAAGTCGTATTTAGCCTTCGGAGATGGTCCTCCGTTCTTCAAACGGGATTTCTCGTGTCCCGCCCTACTTTTCGTTATTCCCAGATCCATTAATTTCGACTACAGGACTTTCACCTTCTATGGTCAAGCTTCCCAACTTGCTCGTCTATTAATTGATTTTGTAACTGTTAGAATAATCAGGCTCCTCCTCGTTCGCTCGTCGCTACTAGAAGAATCGTTGTTACTTTCTTTTCCTGCAGGTACTTAGATATTTCAGTTCCCTGCGTATCCCCCTCTATTGCTAGAGTGACATGTCTTCTACATGCCGGGTTCCCCCATTCGGATTCCTACGGATCGTCGCGTACTTACCGCTCCCCGTAGCATTTCGCTGTTAGTTGCGTCCTTCATCGGCGCTTAGTGCCAAGGCATCCACTGTGTGCCCTTACTTCCTTAACCTTACGACAGAATTTATCTACTTTTCAAAGATCTCAACCTATATTATAGGTTATTAAAGTACGCTCATTTGACTGAGTGCACAAGTTAAATGGTGGGCCTAAATGGACTCGAACCATCGACCTCACGGTTATCAGCCGTGCGCTCTAACCAGCTGAGCTATAGGCCCTTTTTTAAGGGTTTTTATACCTTAACTTATTTCAAGAAAAACTCTTAAGTCTTTCAAAACTGAATATGATGATTTCATTACGAATTGGTTTGTATCATCTCTTTACGAGATGCGATCTCGGCTTCTTAAGCCTTGTTTTCCTTAGAAAGGAGGTGATCCATCCCCACGTTCCCGTAGGGATACCTTGTTACGACTTAACCCCAATCATCGATCCTGCCTTAGACGGCTCCCTCTCTTGCGAGTTAGGCCACCGGCGTTGGGCATTACCAACTTTCGTGGTTTGACGGGCGGTGTGTACAAACCCCGAGAACGTATTCACCGCAACATGCTGATTTGCGATTACTAGCGATTCCGACTTCATGGAGTCGAGTTGCAGACTCCAATCCGAACTGAGACTATTTTTCTGAGTTTGGCTCCACATCACTGCTTCGCTTCTCTTTGTTTTAGCCATTGTATCACGTTTGTAGCCCAGGTCATAAGGGGCATGATGATTTGACGTCATCCCCACCTTCCTCCAGTTTATCACTGGCAGTCTCGCTAGAGTCCCCAACTTAATGATGGTAACTAGCAATAAGGGTTGCGCTCGTTGCGGGACTTAACCCAACATCTCACGACACGAGCTGACGACAACCATGCACCACCTGTATCTCTGTTAACCTCCACTATATCTCTATAGCTTTGCAGAGTATGTCAAGACCTGGTAAGGTTTTTCGGGTATCTTCGAATTAAACAACATGATCCACCGCTTGTGCGGGGTCCCGTCAATTCCTTTGAGTTTCATACTTGCGTACGTACTACTCAGGCGGAGTACTTAATATGTTAACTTCAGCACTGCGTTATCGCAACACTTAGTACTCATCGTTTACAGCGTGGACTACCAGGGTATCTAATCCTGTTTGCTCCCCACGCTTTCGTGCCTCAGCGTCAGTATAGACCCAGCAAGCCGCCTTCGCCACTGGTGTTCCTCCATATATTTACGCATTTTACCGCTACACATGGAATTCCACTTGCCTCTATCTCACTCAAGTCTACCAGTTTCTAAAGCATCACAGGGTTGAGCCCTGCACTTACACCTCAGACTTAATAGACCGCCTACGCACCCTTTACGCCCAATAATTCCGGATAACGCTTGCCCCCTATGTATTACCGCGGCTGCTGGCACATAGTTAGCCGGGGCTTATTCATTAAGTACCGTCACTCGTTAGTCATTTCCTACCAACGACATTCTTCCTTAATAAAAGAACTTTACATACCGAAATACGTCTTCATTCACGCGGCGTTGCTCGGTCAGGGTTTCCCCCATTGCCGAAAATTCCCTACTGCTGCCTCCCGTAGGAGTTTGGGCCGTGTCTCAGTCCCAATGTGGCCGTTCGACCTCTCAGTCCGGCTACGCATCATCGCCTTGGTGAGCCTCTACCTCACCAACTAGCTAATGCGCCGCAGGTCTTTCTCTAAGTGTGGCCCGAAAGCCCCTTTAAACAATCAGAGATGCCTCCAATTGTCCTATCCAGTTTTAGCGACCGTTTCCAGCCGTTATCCTCGTCTTAGAGGTAAGTTACCTACGTGTTACTCACCCGTTCGCCACTCAACACCCGAAGGCATTGCGTTCGACTTGCATGTATTAGGCACGCCGCCAGCGTTCATCCTGAGCCAGGATCAAACTCTCCATAAAATATGTTTATGTTTTGTTTTTCTCTTTAGCTCTAATTTCTTTTTTTATCCATTAGAATTGTTTTTTTTTAATTCGTAATTTCCTCATCATCATTCAGTTTTCAAAGACCTATCTTGCGACCTCTTTAAGGCGCTCATTTATTCTAACATTTCCAACTTCGCTTGTCAACCTTTTTGTTTTCAAGTTTTGTTTTTTGTTTTTCTTTCGTGAGCTTCTCGTTGTCGCCGTGTTCTATTCTATATCAATCCATTTTCTTTGTCAACACTTTTTATCATCTTTTTTTACCCTTTTTTTGGCTTATCGACAACCTTAACGGGCGTTTCATCATGCTATTTTTTTATCCTACTCTCCCCTTTATATATAATACGCGCGCGTACATCCCCTCTTTTATCAAAAAAACACCTTCCGGTTGCCCTTTTTGGTGTTTTTTACGCTATTTGATTGTTTCTAACTTCTTCTCTTTGTTTCCCGCTTCCTTATTTATTTGTCTCATCAACACAAACAAATAATCGCTCAGTCGGTTCACATACTGAATCATTTCTTTGTTTGCTTCTAAAAAAGATTTAGGAATCGCTAGATAAAAAAACTCATGAAATGCAATTGTTTTGTAATTGCATAACAAAGATTTGTAGAGAAAGTGATTGTGTGGTTACATGTGCCTACCAGATTACGCTGGATTAGGTGGCGTTGTTAGACAAACTTTATGCTATGAAAATGTTTTCAATATTCATGGCGTATCAAGAAGAACGGTCTGCAGACTATTTTGATAACCATTTACCTAGTTTTCAGGTTGAAAAATGATGCAACCCTATATAGATACTCTTTTACTTTATTGATACTAATCACCTGATTGGACAACACAACACAGTTTAATTCATCTACTTGATGAAAGTATCTTTTCATACTAAATTAATTCACATGAAAGTTACAAACCTGGAATGACTGTTAAAAACGGTTAATTGCTTTAATTACTTTTTGGAAAACGGAATCAAGAATAGCTTCTTATTACTTAAACGGTAAACTTCTTGCCGAAAACGTAAGATACAACTACTTACTACCTAAGTGAAGTCGAAATGCCATGAGTCTATTAAATAGATAAGAATAAAACTTACTCTTTTTCGTATTTGAGGGGATATCTATGAAAACGTCAATTTCATATACGTAGTCAACCAATAAAAGTTGATCATGCAAATAGACAAGTTGATAAGAAATGGTTCGAATAGAGTAATTAAGTATCACAAGAGACATCCATGATGTTGATTGCTTGTTCTACTGTTTTAAAATGGATCGGGCTACTTATTACAGAGACATATTATTTTTCAATTTGTCAAACTTTCCATTAAACAGTATGTACCCATAAATAAAAAAAATCCACAATTGTGGACTTGATTTAAATAGTGGCGCCCAAACTAGGACTCGAACCTAGGACCCCCTGATTAACAGTCAGGTGCTCTAACCTACTGAGCTATTTAGGCGTTTAAGATTTGCCCGGCAACGTCCTATCTTTGCACCTACAGGTACTATTTTCGGCGCTGAAGTGCTTAACTACTGTGTTCGGTATGGGAACAGGTGTGTCCACTTCGCTATCGTCACCAGACGTGTCGTAATAATATTATATCATACTTTGATAAACTGTAAAGGAGATTTTTAAAAAAACAGTGAAATGTCTTTAACTGGGTTTATAACTATCTACTAAGTCTATTTTTTTATAAAAAAAACGGCCTAAAAGCCGATTGAAGTAATCAGTGGCGCCCAAACTAGGACTCGAACCTAGGACCCCCTGATTAACAGTCAGGTGCTCTAACCAACTGAGCTATTTAGGCGTTTAAGATTAGCCCGGCAACGTCCTATCTTTGCACCTACAGGTACTATTTTCGGCGCTGAAGTGCTTAACTACTGTGTTCGGTATGGGAACAGGTGTGTCCACTTCGCTATCGTCACCAGACGTCTCTCAAAACTAGATAAATTCTGTATTATTGTAAGGTTAAGTCCTCGATCTATTAGTACTAGTCAGCTTCATGCGTCACCGCACTTCCACACCTAGCCTATCAACCTCATCGTATCTAAGGGATCTTACTTATTGCTAATGGGAAATCTCATCTTAAGGGGGGCTTCACGCTTAGATGCTTTCAGCGTTTATCCCGTCCGTACGTAGCTACCCAGCTGTGGCCTTGGCAGGCCAACTGGTGCACCAGCGGTACGTCCATCCCGGTCCTCTCGTACTAAGGACAGCTCCCTTCAAATTTCCAACGCCCACGACGGATAGAGACCGAACTGTCTTACGACGTTCTGAACCCAGCTCGCGTGCCGCTTTAATGGGCGAACAGCCCAACCCTTGGAACCTTCTTCAGCTCCAGGATGCGACGAGCCGACATCGAGGTGCCAAACCGCTTCGTCGCTGTGAACGCTTGGAAGCGATAAGCCTGTTATCCCCAGGGTAGCTTTTATCCGTTGAGTCACGGCCCTTCCATGCGGTACCGTAAGATCACTAAACCCGACTTTCGTCCCTGCTCGACTTGTTGGTCTCGCAGTCAAGCACCCTTCTGCTTTTGCGCTCTACGAATGATTTCCAACCATTCTGAGGGTACCTTAGGGCGCCTCCGTTACTCTTTGGGAGGCGACCGCCCCAGTCAAACTGCCCACCAGACACTGTCCTTTGGATTACACATCCACAAGTTAGACACTCAATGCACCAAGGGTGGTATCCCAACGTTGACTCCACCAAGACTAACGTCCTAGCTTCTTAGTCTCCCACCTATCCTGTACATAGTACACCGAATGTCAATATCAAGCTACAGTAAAGCTCCATGGGGTCTTTTCGTCCTGTCGCGGGTAGCCGGCGTTTTCACCGGCAGCTTGATTTCACCGAGTCCCTTGTTGAGACAGTGCCCAAATCGTTACACCTTTCGTGCGGGTCAGAACTTACCTGACAAGGAATTTCGCTACCTTAGGACCGTTATAGTTACGGCCGCCGTTTACTGGGACTTCAATTCAATGCTTCATTGCTTGACATCTCCTCTTAATCTTCCAGCACCGGGCAGGTGTCAGCCCCTATACTTCACCTTACGGTTTTGCAGAGACCTGTGTTTTTGATAAACAGTCGCTTGGGCCTATTCTCTGCGACTTTCTTTTTTCATTAAAAGTCCTCCTTATCCCGAAGTTACGGAGTCATTTTGCCGAGTTCCTTAACAAGGGTTTTCTCGCGCGTCTTAGTATTCTCTACCTACCCACCTGTGTCGGTTTACGGTACGGGTAGTCTATAGATTAACCCTAGAAGCTTTTCTTGAAAGTTTGACGTCATCATCCTTTACCTACCGAACCTCAGTCTTAATTAAAGTGTGCGGATTTGCCTACACACCAACCTTAGTTCCTTGTCCCCAATCCATTCAGGGGCGGACGTTAGCCTCCTTTGTCACTCCATCAGTCTATAAACTAGTGCAGGAATCTCTACCTGCTATCCATCGGCTACGCTTCTCAGCCTCACCTTAGGCCCCGACTTACCCAGGGCGGACGAACCTTCCCCTGGAAACCTTGGGTTTTCGACGGACAGGATTCTCACCTGTCTTTTCGTTACTTACACCGGCATTCTCACTTCTAACCAGTCCAGTAGTCCTTACGATCTACCTTCATCCCTGTTAGAACGCTCCCCTACCACTTGGATATCAATCCAAATTCGCAGCTTCGGTATCATGCTTAGCCCCGGTACATTTTCGGCGCAGAGTCACTCGACTAGTGAGCTATTACGCACTCTTTAAAGGATGGCTGCTTCTAAGCCAACCTCCTAGTTGTTTGTGCATCTCCACTTCCTTTGCCACTTAGCATGAATTTTGGGACCTTATCTGGCGATCTGGGCTCTTTCCCTCTTGACCATGAACCTTATCACCCACAGTCTGACTGCTAGCCACATTTTATGACATTCGGAGTTTGATTGGGCTCAGTACCCCGAGGTGGGGCCATCACACATTCAGTGCTCTACCTTCATAAAACTATTTGCTAACGCTAGCCCTAAAGCTATTTCGGGGAGAACCAGCTATCTCCGAGTTCGATTGGAATTTCACCCCTAGCCACAAGTCATCGAAACACTTTTTAACGTGTCCTCGTTCGGTCCTCCATTTACTCTTACATAAACTTCAACCTGCTCATGGCTAGCTCACCCGGTTTCGGGTCTACGACATACAACTTATTCGCCCTATTCAGACTCGCTTTCGCTTCGGCTCCACCCCTCTAGGCTTAACCTTGCTCTATATCGTAACTCGCCGGTTCATTCTACAAAAGGCATGCTATCACACATTAACGTGCTCTAACTAATTGTAAGCACACAGTTTCAGGATCTTTTTCACTCCCCTTCCGGGGTTCTTTTCACCTTTCCCTCACGGTACTGGTTCACTATCGGTCACTAAGTCGTATTTAGCCTTCGGAGATGGTCCTCCGTTCTTCAAACGGGATTTCTCGTGTCCCGCCCTACTTTTCGTTATTCCCAGATCCATTAATTTCGACTACAGGACTTTCACCTTCTATGGTCAAGCTTCCCAACTTGCTCGTCTATTAATTGATTTTGTAACTGTTAGAATAATCAGGCTCCTCCTCGTTCGCTCGTCGCTACTAGAAGAATCGTTGTTACTTTCTTTTCCTGCAGGTACTTAGATATTTCAGTTCCCTGCGTATCCCCCTCTATTGCTAGAGTGACATGTCTTCTACATGCCGGGTTCCCCCATTCGGATTCCTACGGATCGTCGCGTACTTACCGCTCCCCGTAGCATTTCGCTGTTAGTTGCGTCCTTCATCGGCGCTTAGTGCCAAGGCATCCACTGTGTGCCCTTACTTCCTTAACCTTACGACAGAATTTATCTACTTTTCAAAGATCTCAACCTATATTATAGGTTATTAAAGTACGCTCATTTGACTGAGTGCACAAGTTAAATGGTGGGCCTAAATGGACTCGAACCATCGACCTCACGGTTATCAGCCGTGCGCTCTAACCAGCTGAGCTATAGGCCCTTTTTTAAGGGTTTTTATACCTTAACTTATTTCAAGAAAAACTCTTAAGTCTTTCAAAACTGAATATGATGATTTCATTACGAATTGGTTTGTATCATCTCTTTACGAGATGCGATCTCGGCTTCTTAAGCCTTGTTTTCCTTAGAAAGGAGGTGATCCATCCCCACGTTCCCGTAGGGATACCTTGTTACGACTTAACCCCAATCATCGATCCTGCCTTAGACGGCTCCCTCTCTTGCGAGTTAGGCCACCGGCGTTGGGCATTACCAACTTTCGTGGTTTGACGGGCGGTGTGTACAAACCCCGAGAACGTATTCACCGCAACATGCTGATTTGCGATTACTAGCGATTCCGACTTCATGGAGTCGAGTTGCAGACTCCAATCCGAACTGAGACTATTTTTCTGAGTTTGGCTCCACATCACTGCTTCGCTTCTCTTTGTTTTAGCCATTGTATCACGTTTGTAGCCCAGGTCATAAGGGGCATGATGATTTGACGTCATCCCCACCTTCCTCCAGTTTATCACTGGCAGTCTCGCTAGAGTCCCCAACTTAATGATGGTAACTAGCAATAAGGGTTGCGCTCGTTGCGGGACTTAACCCAACATCTCACGACACGAGCTGACGACAACCATGCACCACCTGTATCTCTGTTAACCTCCACTATATCTCTATAGCTTTGCAGAGTATGTCAAGACCTGGTAAGGTTTTTCGGGTATCTTCGAATTAAACAACATGATCCACCGCTTGTGCGGGGTCCCGTCAATTCCTTTGAGTTTCATACTTGCGTACGTACTACTCAGGCGGAGTACTTAATATGTTAACTTCAGCACTGCGTTATCGCAACACTTAGTACTCATCGTTTACAGCGTGGACTACCAGGGTATCTAATCCTGTTTGCTCCCCACGCTTTCGTGCCTCAGCGTCAGTATAGACCCAGCAAGCCGCCTTCGCCACTGGTGTTCCTCCATATATTTACGCATTTTACCGCTACACATGGAATTCCACTTGCCTCTATCTCACTCAAGTCTACCAGTTTCTAAAGCATCACAGGGTTGAGCCCTGCACTTACACCTCAGACTTAATAGACCGCCTACGCACCCTTTACGCCCAATAATTCCGGATAACGCTTGCCCCCTATGTATTACCGCGGCTGCTGGCACATAGTTAGCCGGGGCTTATTCATTAAGTACCGTCACTCGTTAGTCATTTCCTACCAACGACATTCTTCCTTAATAAAAGAACTTTACATACCGAAATACGTCTTCATTCACGCGGCGTTGCTCGGTCAGGGTTTCCCCCATTGCCGAAAATTCCCTACTGCTGCCTCCCGTAGGAGTTTGGGCCGTGTCTCAGTCCCAATGTGGCCGTTCGACCTCTCAGTCCGGCTACGCATCATCGCCTTGGTGAGCCTCTACCTCACCAACTAGCTAATGCGCCGCAGGTCTTTCTCTAAGTGTGGCCCGAAAGCCCCTTTAAACAATCAGAGATGCCTCCAATTGTCCTATCCAGTTTTAGCGACCGTTTCCAGCCGTTATCCTCGTCTTAGAGGTAAGTTACCTACGTGTTACTCACCCGTTCGCCACTCAACACCCGAAGGTATTGCGTTCGACTTGCATGTATTAGGCACGCCGCCAGCGTTCATCCTGAGCCAGGATCAAACTCTCCATAAAATATGTTTATGTTTTGTTTTTCTCTTTAGCTCTAATTTCTTTTTTTATCCATTAGAATTGTTTTTTTTAATTCGTAATTTCCTCATCATCATTCAGTTTTCAAAGACCTAATTTACTTCGATGCGTTTAACACGCTTATTCATTCTAACATCTTAAAAACAGGTTGTCAAGTATTTTCGTCAACTTTTATAACCTTTATTTTTAAAGTGTTAAGATGGTGGAGGGGGACGGTTTCGAACCGCCGAACCCTTAGGGAGCAGATTTACAGTCTGCCGCGTTTAGCCTCTTCGCTACCCCTCCAATTAACTGTTGCTTTTTTATTCTAACAAGTATTAGACAAAAATGCAACACCTAATTTGAATTTTTTGAAATTTTCTTTTTAAACCCTAAGTTTCCGGTTTGACTTTCTTGTCGAGTTCATACTTTGGAATCATTACTTCGCGCGCACATCCTGCGCATTTTATCTTAATATCCGCGCCCGTACGTATGATAACCCACGTATTAGACCCACAAACGTGTTTCTTTTTGGTCGTGATCTTATCGCCAACTTGATAAATCATCCTAAGAGTTTCTCCACTAATTTTTTTAGTTCGTTTTCATCTTTAACGTTGATTGTCAGTTTATTTTTTGTAACACTTGCCTTTAAGCCTGCGTTTTGTTTAAGTGCTTGTTCATACATCATGAAGGTTAACGGCTTCGCTTCTCGTTTTTGTTTATTGGCTTTTGCCTCGGTTTGTGCCAGCTGTTCAATTTGTCTTACACTTAAACCTTCATTGACAATTCGATTAGCCAACAGCTTAATTCGAGCGATGTTATCTAGTTTTGATAGAACGCGCGCGTGAGCCATTGAAATCTTTTTATCCAACAGCATGCCTTGTACGTCTTCTGGTAAGTTTAATAGACCTAAGACGTTAGTCACATAACTTCTTGATTTTCCGATTTTATCTGCCAATTCTTTTTGCGTCATTTCCATTGATCGCATGATGCTTGAGTACGCTTCTGCTTCTTCAATTGGTGATAAATCTTCTCTTTGAAGATTTTCGACCAATGAAATTTCTGCGACTTTTTGTGGATCGTAAGCTCTAACGATGGCTGGAATGGTGGTTAAACCAACTTGTTTTGCCGCACGAAACCTGCGTTCGCCTGAAACAATCATGTACCCGTCTTTAACTTTTTTGATAATGATTGGTTGGAATACACCGTGCTCGTTAATCGATTGCGCAAGATCATTAATCTTTTCAGGATCGAAAATACGTCTTGGTTGAAATGGGTTTGGTGTGATTTCTTTTAATGGGATTTCTAAGATTCGTTCCCCGTCTTGAATTTCATCAATGACGTTTTCAAATAACAAATCTTTTAATCCTCTACCTAATGCTTTGTCGTTTTTCATTGTTATCAATCAACTCCTTAGCTAATGATTTGTATAAAACAGCGGCTGGCGATTTCGGTGCGTAGGTTAAAATTGGTATGCCATAAGTCGGTGCGACTTGCGCAGCAACGTTACTTGTGATGAAGGTTTTAAATACCCCTTCTTGGAAATACTCTTTAATTTCATTTACGATCGCCCAACCGGCTTTTGTTCGTTTATCTAACATCGTCAATAACACACCTTCGATGGTCAGTTCACGCTTATTCACTTTAAGGTTTTTTTGTACAACACGAACTGTGTTGAGTAATTGTGTTAAGCCATCAATCGCTAAAAACTGGCATTGAATCGGAATTAAAACCGAATCGCTTGCGTATAATGCGTTTAATGTGGTTAGCCCTAGCGCAGGTGCACAATCAATAATAACGTAATCGTAATTGTCTTTGACTTTCTTTACGAGTTGATCAAAAACGTATTCGTGATTCTCTTTTTCTAATAACTTGTAGTCAATACCGGCTAAATCAATGGTTGCTGGTATGACATGCAATACTTCTTTTCTACCTTGGATAGGCACTTCTAATATCACGTCTGTGATATCCATTTCCCCCATCAATGCGTCATAAAGATTGCCATTTAGTGTACTTCTGTTTATGCCTAGTGACGTGGTTGCGCTGCCTTGTGCATCAAAATCCACTAACAAAACTTTCTTGCCATAGTAGACCAGTGATGCGCTCAAATTCACGCTCGTTGTGGTTTTGCCTACGCCACCTTTTTGGTTGGCTACAGAAATGACTTTGCCCATACATGCCCTCCTTTATAACGGTTTGTTTTTTATCTGTGCGTAACTTCTTGGGTATTTATCGTTTATTTTTACTTTTTTTATAACAAGCAAATGACGTACGCCATAATCAAATGGTAGTTCAAACGATTCAACACGTTCAACTCTGCCACCCAAGATGGTAATGCCTTTACTCGCTTCTTTTAATTCTTCATGAAAATTAGACGCTTTCATTGCTAATAGTGTCCCTCCGAGTTTAACCATCGGTAGGGCAAGTTCATCTAATATTTTGATTGGCGCGACGGCTCTTGCGGTCACTAAATCAAAACGGTTGCGATTATTTTCTGCAAATACTTCGGCACGGTTCGCAATCAACTCGATCCCGTCAATTTCCAATTTAAGTGACAATCTTGATAAGAACCCAATTCGTTTTTGAAGGGATTCAACAATCGTTACTTGTAAGTGTGGAAAAATGATTTTTAAGGGAATACTTGGAAAGCCTGCGCCTGCCCCTATGTCACATATTGATTGTATGGCGTTGAAGTCAATGGCTTTAATTAAAGACACCGAATCGTAGAAATGTTTGTAGTACACATCTTTTTCCTCAGTGATTGCTGTTAAGTTCATCACCTGGTTTTGTTCGATTAAATAATTAAAGTAGGTTTCAAATTGGTTTAATTGAACCTCGGTTAATGTGATCCCTAAGTCACTTAAAAATTGCGTTCTCATTTAATTGACTCCAAGTAGACGAGTAAGATAGAAATGTCCGATGGATTAACCCCTGAAATCCGACTAGCGGCACCTAGGGTTGTCGGTCTTATCTTTTTAAACTTTTCTCTTGCTTCGATTGCTAGATTTCGAATTAAATCGTAATTGATGTCTTTAGGGATTGGTTTTTCATCAACACGGACCATTTTTTCGGCTTCTTTATACGCTTTATCGATATAGCCTCGATACTTCACTTGAATTTCAACTTGTTCTAATACCGTATCAGAAGCACTCGTAGGAATGAAATGCTTAATTACATTATAATGGATTTCTGGTCGTTTTAATAGTTCATTTAACTTTATTCTGTCACTTATTTTACTTGAACCTTGTTGTCTTAACAATCGGTTATTTTCGTCATTCGGCAGAACAACGACTTCTTCGATTTGTGCTTTAATTTCGTCAATTTGTGCTTTTTTTTCTAAAAACTGATCGTATCGAGTCTGATCAAGCAATCCTAAACGATACCCATACTCTCTTAATCTTAAGTCCGCGTTATCGTGTCTAAGTAATAAGCGGTGTTCAGCTCTTGAGGTAAGTAAACGGTAAGGTTCTTTGGTGCCTTTGGTAATTAAGTCATCAATTAAGACGCCAATGTAGGCTTCGTTTCGTTTTAAGACAAACGGTTCCTTTTGATCAATTTTTAAGACAGCATTAATCCCTGCCATTAACCCTTGACCAGCCGCTTCTTCGTAACCTGAGGTGCCATTGATTTGTCCGGCACAAAATAAGTTTTCGATTTTTCTTGTTTCAAGTGATTGATAAAGTTGGGTTGGATTAATCGCGTCGTATTCAATTGCGTAAGCGTATCTTACAATGACCGCATTTTCTAACCCCTTAATCGAATGCACCATTTTCTCTTGAATTTCTTTTGGCATTGACGTCGATAGTCCTTGGACATAAATTTCATCTAAGGCCATACTTTCTGGTTCTAGGAAGATTTGGTGTCTTTCTTTATCAGAGAAACGAACGACTTTGTCTTCGATCGATGGGCAGTACCTTGGTCCTACCCCTTCAACAATGCCGCCATACATTGATGACAAATTAAGATTAATGTTGATGATGCCATGTGTGTCTAGGTTGGTGTGAGTCAAATAACAAGGTTCTTGATGACCCATTTCTGTGATTAGTGGGTCAAAGCTGAACGTTTGAAATTTGTCGTCCGCGTTTTGAATGGTAGTCTTCGTATAATCGATACTACTTTTTAGTACCCTTGGCGGGGTACCTGTTTTTAGTCTGACCATTTCAAATCCGAGGTCTGCTAATTGTTTTGAGATCCCTTTAGTGGTCGGTTGACCATCTGGGCCTGACACGGTTTTTTCATGTCCTCTTAGAATACGGCTATCTAAATAAGTACCTGTGGTAATCACCACGGTCTTTGACTTGATTTCTTCGTTTGATTCTAAAACAACGCCACACGCTTGGTTGTCATTAATAATTAAATGATCCACTAACGCTTCAATTAACGTTAGATTTTCTTGGTTTTCTAGTATCTCTAACATGATCTTAGGATACGCCAACTTATCAATTTGTGCTCTTAATGCCCAAACTGCTGGTCCTTTTGAAAGATTCAACATTTTCATTTGGATTTGTCCAAGGTCTGCACTTCTGGCCATTTGGCCACCAAGCGCATCAATTTCTCGAACAACAATCCCTTTGGCTGGTCCACCAATCGATGGGTTACAACTCATTGCCCCAACGCGATCAAGCTTTCCTGTTACTAACGCTGTTTTTTTGCCCATGCGGGCTGCGGCCAAACACGCTTCGATTCCGGCGTGTCCACCACCGACGACTAATACGTCATACATAATATCACTTCCTAAGTTTGTGTGTAAAACGATTTCGGCCAATTTAAAAGACTGGCCTTAATCGTCAAAGAAAGGCGATTGCTCGCCTTATTTGATGTTTAAGTATACTTCTTCCACTTTTTCTTTTGTAAATCCAAAATGTTTGATGGCCACCGCAAGTGGAGCAGATACCCCATAAGAATCAATGCCATAAACGTTTGGTGTGTATTTGTACCAAGGCATTGAGCTACCCATTTCAAGCGCTAAGGTTTTTACGCCTTTTGGAAGCACTTCGTCTTTGTAGGTTTGTTTTTCTTTATCAAACATGTACATGCTTGGCATTGAAACCACGCGTACGTATTTATTCTTTTCTTTTAACAATGACTGAACCTCAACCGCAAGTGATACCTCACTACCAGCGGCAAGTAGGATACCATCGAGTGGCCCTTCTTCCTTAGAAATCACATATGCGCCACGGTTGAACTGAGGGTGTGGTGTGTCTCTTAGGGTTTTCACGTTTTGTCTGGTTGTAATAATGGCGGTTGGTGTGTGTTTGGAATTCATAGCAACTGCCCAAGCTTGTGCTGTTTCGTTAGCGTCTGCTGGACGAATCACGTTTAAACCTGGAATGGCACGAAGACCTGCTAATTGTTCGACCGGTTGGTGCGTTGGTCCATCCTCACCCACGGCAATTGAGTCGTGTGAGAAAACAAAGATTGATGGGATTCGCATGATCGCAGCTAGTCTTAAGGATGGTTTCATGTAGTCTGAGAAGACAAAGAATGCCCCAGAGAATGCTTTAATACCACCGTGTAGAGTTAACCCGTTGGTGATTGCGCCCATGGCGTGCTCACGAACACCAAAATTAATGTTTCTGCCCAAACGGTTTTCTTTGCTGAAATGACCGTCTGCGCCTTTAGCCATGGTTGAGGCTGTTAAATCGGCAGACCCGCCCATGATGCATGGGTATTCTTTGGATAAATAATCCAGAACCTTACCGGATGCGGCACGTGTTGAGACTTGTCCACCAAATTCAAATTTTGGTAGGGCATCAATTGAAACACTGAAATCTTGAAGCACTGAACTCTTTAATTCTTGAGCCTCTTGTGGGAATTTTTGAGCGTATTCTTCAACCATGTCAACCCATTTACGATACGTACGGTGACCACGGTTGTATACTTTTGTTTTGTAATGCTTGTAAACTTCTTGCGGCACATCAAATGCGTCATGTGGCCATGAATAAAATTGTTTCATTTCCTCACGGCGTTCAAATCCAATTGGAGAGCCGTGGACGCTTGAGGTCCCACTTAGGGTTGTCCCATAACCGATGATTGTCTTAACTTCAATCACCGATGGTCTATTGTCTTCTTTTTTCGCTTTTTTAATGGCTTTATTAATTAAATCAATGTCATTGCCATCCGCTACTCTTTGGTAATGCCAATTCATTGATTCGAATTTCTTCTTGTGGTCATCAGAAAACGCTAAATCCGTTTTCCCGTCTAATTGAATGTCGTTTGAGTCAAATAGTACAATCAGCTTACCTAAGCCTAGATGGCCTGCTAAGCTCAGTGCTTCAAGTGCAACGCCTTCTTGTAAGTCCCCATCACCACAAAGCACATACGTGTAATGATCAACGACGTCATAGCCTGGCTTGTTGTATTTTTTTGCCAAGTGTGCCTCAGCAATGGCCATACCAACCCCATTAGAAATTCCTTGACCTAATGGACCTGAGGTGGTTTCTACCCCATCGGTGTGACCGTATTCTGGGTGACCTGGTGTGTTTCCGATTTGTCTAAAGTTCTTTAAATCTTCTAAACTCACCTTAAACCCAGATAAATGGTTTAATCCGTAAAGTAACATCGAACCGTGACCCGCAGATAGAATAAAGCGGTCTCTGTTGAACCAATTTGGTTTTTTAGGGTATATATGCATGTGTTTTGTAAACAACATGTGCGCCATTGGCGCGGCACCTAAAACAATCCCTGGGTGTCCACTGTTTGCCTTGTTAATGGCATCAACCGCTAAAAATCTCAAGGTGTTAATACTTAATTGATCGATTGTTTGATTCATAACATGTCCTCACTTTTATTTATTTTTCAGAATTAGAATCCTGATTGTCTATGTCTTCTTTTACTTCTTCAACCACTTCGGTATTAAAGTAAGTATCGTAATACTTCGCTTGCGCTTCTAGTATTTCTTCAAAACGTTCTTTTCCACGAATGCGTTTAATCTCAGTAATTGAGTTTGCTCTGGCTTGTTCAATTTTCTTTTTCATCAAATTCGTTTGTAAAATGTTCGCAACTAAAATCACCGCAAGTATGGCAATAAGTGCCACGCTTTGGAATTGTTGTAACGCTGGAATGGTTGAAAATAATACCGCCACCAACATCGCAAGTGCGATCATCGGTAACACGATTTTATACATTAACCCACTTCGAACCTTATCAGCTTCTTCGTAGAATGATATCCATACTTTGTTGATTTTTTTATCGTATAATTCTTTCATGACTTCATAGTAGCCATCTTCAATCAGTAATTTGTATTCCTTTCCATCGGATGTCCAAACAGCAAATTGACCTTTTGACGCGTATTTTGCTAAGTAAGGTGTTTGGTTCATGCTATGAACCTCCACACTACGTTCACCTAAGTCTTGAGTTTCCACTGGTTCTTTTAACGTTTTAAATACATGATATTGTAATTTCATCTAATAATATACCTCCACTATTTGATATTATATCATAATATCTGCTAGACTAAACAGTTTTGAAAACAAATGTAAAAAAATCAGTGAGCGATATTGCCCACTGATTTCGTCAAATTTCATTTAAAACTTATCAAAGAAAACGTTGTGTTCTTTAATTTTGTGTTTACTTAAGACTTTGTTACAGGCGTTAATCATCCCTGGTGAGCCGCACAAATAGGCTTCTGCTTCACTTAGATCATCGGTGTGTCTATCAACAACGTCGGTAATTAAACCAACCTCACCCTTCCAATTGTCTTCTTCAAGCGGTTCTGATAGAGCTGGCACGTAAGTAAAGTTTGGAAATTCAGTCATTAACTGTTCGAATTCTTCGGTCATATAGAGATCTCTTTTGGATTTCGCCCCAAAGAAATAAGTGACTTTACGCGTCATGCCGCGGTCTTTTAAGTAATATAGGATACTTCTAATTGGTGCTTTACCTGAGCCACCAGCGATACAAATCATTTCTCTACCACTGTCTCTTAAATAAAAATCACCATAGGGCCCCGTCAGTGTGATTTTATCGCCTACTTGTAAGGCTTTATGGACAAACGTTGTTGCTTTACCGTTAGGCACTTGTCTAATAATCAACTCGATTTCTGATGTGTCTTTTGGGTTAGATGCGATTGAGTAAGCCCGAATCACATCAATGCCGGGGACTTTAATTTGTGCGTATTGACCCGGTTTAAATTCCATTTTGTCCGGGTCAATTAATTTAAACCGAACCAATTTGATGTCATAGGTTTGCTCAATGATTTCAACGACTTTCGTTTGGTAAGCCTTCGCGTGCAGTAACTCCTTTGGGATTTCAATTTTCATGTCGTCCTTGACTTTTACTTGGCAAGACAAACGAATGCCTAAATCTCTTTCTTCTTTGGATAGAAATGGTAGTTCGGTTGGTTTAACCTCACCACCACCTTCAATGAGTCGAAACTTACAAAACCCACACGTCGCTTTTCCTCCGCACGCTGAAGGAATGTAGATTTTTTGATTCGATAACGTATTTAATAACGTATCTTCATTTTTTACAGGTATGATGGTATCCTCATTGACAAGTAACATCTTTTCTTTGCCACCACCAAGTAGTTTATCAATGACAATTAAAAAGAGGGTAATGAGTATTAAACCACCAATCAATATAATCGGTACAAACGGATTCATAGAATATCCTCCTTATATACTAGCTAAGCCAGTAAATCCAATAAACGCTAACGCTAAGATGCCCAAGATGACAAAGACAATCCCTTTGCCTTTTAAACCTCTTGGTACATCACTGTGCTTCGCCATTTTTTCTCGAATGCCAGCAACTAAAACGATCGCTAGCATCCAACCAACGCTCGATCCAAACGAAAACACCGTGGTTTCCGCAAAATTATACGTACGGTTAACAAAGAACAATGATACCGCTAAGACCACACAGTTTACGGTAATTAGTGGTAAATAAATACCAAACGCGTTATAGAGTTTAGGTAAATACTTATCCATTAACATCTCTAAGACTTGCACGGTTGCCGCAATCGTAATAATGAAAACCAACAGTGCTAAACTCGTTGTTTCGGTTTGTTTTAATAATTGATAAATCGGGTAGTTGATCATTGCCGTTAAGGTAACAACCAAAACAACCGCAATCCCCATCCCTTTGGCATTTTTCACGTTCGTCGAAATAGCAATTAATGGACACATCCCTAAAATGTAGACCAGTGCAATGTTGTGATTTAATATCGTTGCAACAAAAAGTTCAATTAGATTACTCACAAATTACACCTCACTTTCGTAATACTTAAGCCATTCTCGAATGCCCCAAATGAAGAGCGCCATCACAAAGAACCCACCAGGCGCTAAGGCCATGACAGACCAATTCGTAAAACTTAAAGGCATGACCCTCATGTTTAAGATGGTTCCAAACGCTAAGGCTTCTCTGATGATTGCAACAACAACCAGTATGAACATATAACCCATACCTGAAGCAAACCCATCAACTATGGAATACTTGACTGGGTTTTTAACCGCAAACGCCTCAGCTCTACCCATCACAATACAATTGGTGATGATCAAACCGACGTAAGCCGCTAAGCTTTTGGCAATCGTTGGAAAGTACGCATCTAGAAACATTTGAAACATAATCACAAACGTCGAAATGACCACCATGTAAGTCACCATTCGAACTTTGGCTGGAATAATACTTCTCATACTTGAAATGAGCATGCTTGAGGCCATCACAACAAAGGTCACACCTAGACCCATCGCGATCGCGTTTTCAACCTTGTTTGATACCGCAAGTGAGGAACAAATCCCTAAGACGGCAATCACAATTGGATTACTTGTGGCAAGCCCGTCCTTTAAGAGGTTATAGGTTTTAGTGTATTTAATACGAATCCATTTCATCTTAATTACCTCTACTTTCAAATAACGTCTTATACATCGGGTAGGTTTCATTAACCATCTTCATAAAAGCTTCAGAGGTTCTTGTTCCGCCTGTAATCGCATCGACTTCATTTGGTAGATTATCCTCATTCCCATGTCTGATAATAATGTAGGGACTTTGATCAGAAAGTACAGTCCCACTGTATTTTTCTAAATACCAAGCCTCAGCCAACACACCACCAAGACCAGGTGTTTCTTCTTGCGCTAAAATTGAAATTGAAACGATTGTTTTAAAATCCGCCTCAAGCGTCATAATCGCTTCGATTGGCCCCCAAACCCCGGAACCTTTGAAAATGTAGGACACACGGTTTGTTTCTTTATCAATATAAAACGTTGTGTCTTCAATAACCACTTCTTCAACCGTTTCATCAAAACGTTCAAACACCGTATTAAAACTATAACTGATGTCATAAGCATCTAAAATCGAACTCTTTAATAACGCTTCGTCATTTCTTGCGATTCGGTCTTTGGTCAGCAAATCCGCCCCAACAAGTAAGAAAGAAACCACGGACCCCAAAATCACAACAAACACTAACATGTTGATGTATTGTCTCATACAAGCTCACCCGCTTCTTTAATAAAGTATGAATCAATTAACGGACTAAACGCATTCATAATCACCACAGAAAACGCCATGCCGGCTGGGTATGCGCCAGGGTTACCACGAATAATTAAGATGATTGCCGCAATCCCAATGCCATAAATTACTTTCGCCCAGTTAGAAACCGGCATCGATACTGGGTCACTTGCGACAAAGAAACTACCGAAAAGCACACTACCGACTAGTAAAGATGCGACCGGGTCACTAAAATAGGTTTCATTCAACTGATTTCCAATCAAATTAACGATAAATACCGTACCTAGAATTGAGACCGGAATACGCCAGTCCACAATTTTTAGAACGACTAAGAGAAGCCCTATAATTAGAATACCAATACGAAACGTCTCCCCTAGTGATCCAGGCACAACACCCAACAATAAATCCATATAAGATTCACTAAGATTACCACCATTTAAACCAATTAATGGGGTCACACTCCCAATCACATCGGTTTTTGGGTTTAACCACTGTGTGTTTAAATACCTTGGAAACGAGATTGTAACAAAAATATAACCGACCATGGCTGGGTTAAAGATGTTTTTACCCAAACCACCAAATAAACTTTTTGCAAAAAAAGTCCCGAAGCTCGCACCGATCGCAACCACCCAAAGTGGGACCGATGGTGGCATCGTTAACGCAAAAATAAGAGGTGTGATTAATATGCTATAATCGAGACCTTTTTTTCTCGTTTTCGCAAATATTAACTCAACGCACCCACTAAAGACAATCGCAACCCCTGCGATTAACAAACTATAGGCCCCAAAGATAAAGGTCGCCCCAAGTAAAATAACCAATAGCGCACCAATCATAATGACCAAATTACGATTGTTTAAAACCGCTAAGTGGCTTGGCATTTTTTCATTCATTCAGTTCACCGCTTTCTAATTAGAGGATACTTAGTATCCCAAACTATATTTGCCTTCATTGTATCACAGACTTTTTATTTACACCAAGCCATTTGCATCAAATAATGTCATTATTTAAAAGTGCTTTCATAAATTTTATAATTTTTATAATATAGAATGACTTGAGATGAATAAGAAAAAAAGAACCCTAAAGGTTCTCTATCTATTTGATTATTGTATCCCTATCAAGCATCACCACTCACATCATAACAAAGCTTATGGCTGCTTCAGTCAAGACCTGACCAGGTTCACTCGCTACAATTGAATGGTGATGCCTCATAGGGATACGGATTTAATTCTTTTGGCGTAACTCTTTAAAAAACGATTTAATGAGTTCACTGCACTCTTCTTCTAGTATACCACAAGTTACTTCCACCGTGTGATTAAATTTATGTTCAAATAAATTAAAAACGCTACCAAGGGCGCCAGCCTTTGGATCGTTTGCCCCATACACCACGCGCTTTACTCGTGATTGCAGAATCGTTCCAGCACACATCGGACAAGGTTCTAGAGTGACATAAAGCGTCATGTCCTCTAATCGCCAAGACCCGAACTTCTTGTTTGCCTTCTCGATGACTAACATTTCCGCGTGTGAGGCAGTTTTGTTAGTTTTTACCCTAAGGTTATGTGCTTTGGCATACACTTTATCTTCATACACCAACACCGCACCAATTGGAACTTCGTCTTTTAAAGAAGCTTTTTTTGCTTCTTTAATCGCTAAGCTCATGTAATACTCGTCTTTATTTGTCATCTTCAAATCGGTTAACCTTGCCAATGACTTCATGGAATTCTCTTGATCTTGGTTCATAGGATTCGCTTGCCCCAACTAGGACAATCTCATCGTCGTATCTCGCTGGCTTGCCATTAATTAGACGTTGTGTCCGTGTGGCTGGTTGCCCACTTACCACACAAATCGCTGTCAGTTTAACGACAAACTCCGCCACCGCAAGTAACTGCGGCATTGGCCCAAACGGCTCACCTCTAAAGTCTCTATCAAGACCACCCACAATGACGCGAATGCCTTTATTCGCTAGGTATTCTGCCACATCAACGACTTCATCGTCTAAAAATTGAGCCTCGTCGATCACGACCGCGTGCGTATTTTCCTTGATGTGATCCAAGATTTCCCTGGCTTGATTGATATTAATTGATTTTGCTTTTGTCTTATTATGAGAAACGATTTCATCGGTCGCGTAACGATTATCGATGGTTGGCTTAAAAACCAAAACGTTTTTCTTGGCGTATTCTAATCTGCGAATACGTCTGATGATTTCTTCTGTTTTACCTGCAAACATTGGTCCGCAGACGACTTCAATCCAGCCGCCAAAAATTGGTTGATGCATCGTGTTCCACCTCATTTTAATGTTATAATTTATTGTGATTATTATATTCGACAAAATAAAAAGAGAATGACCTTAGTTAATCTCGCTACTTCTAGTATAAGGAAAACAAATCAAAGAATCAACCCTATTTTTTATGAAATAATTTTCATTGAAAAACCCATAAATAATCCTAGGTAAAATGAAGAAAAACGTAGCTTTTTAGGCTACGTCTATTTCTTCTTAACGACTGATTATTTCTTTGTGTCAATACCATAACGTTTGTTAAACTTGTCAACACGTCCAGCTGCTGCTGTGAATGTATCTTGACCTGTATAGAATGGGTGACAATTTGAACATGTATCAACGCGAATTTCTTTTGCTGTTGAACCTAATTCAAATTCGTTACCGCAAGTTACACAGTGGCATTTAACAACTTGGTATTTTGGATGAATTTTTTCTTTCATATCCATTCTCCTTCCGCCATAGACGTTTCGTCCATAGTAAGTTTCCGATATATTATATCATAGACTTTTTAATAACTCAAACCTTTTTTAACTGAAATTCGAGTTAATATTTCTTTTCCACAAACCACTCTTTTGAAATGGCTAAAAACTTATTTGCTAAAATCCCTGTAAATATGCCCGCAGGAATACTTAGAAACAGCATGATCGGTGCATAAAATGTCACAACTTCCGCAAAAATAAACCTTGCGGCAAGAATTTGACCAAAGACGTGCATGATTGAGCCTAACACAGAAACACCAATTAGTGAAAATTTATCAAGCATTCTAAATATGACAATCGTAAGGATTGAAAACACCCCACCCGTTAAGCTAAGCATAAAGGTTGGTCCAAACCCTGATGGCCCAAGAAGACCTGCAACAAAGATGCGCATTAAGCCCACAATGATTGCTTCTTTTGGAGAATATACAAAAACCACGATGAGTGTAATGATATTCGCAAACCCAATTTTGAATGCCGTTCCAGGAATAATCGGAATATACATTTCTAAGATATTTACGACCACGGCAATCGCTGTAAAGATTGCAAGCAGCACCAATTTTTTTATACTCATCCAATGATCACATCCGTATCGTTACTAAATTCTATGGTGATAAAATTAGGTAAACAAACGATCGGTGCGACATCCGAATAACCTTGTCTACTACAAATATTATAAGGACTCTTTTCCTTACTAACTCTGATTTTATTTTCTTTATACTGAATTTCAACCACGCCAAGTGCCCCTCTGACATAAAAGAGGTTTTGATACACCACAATTGTTTTTCCAAACTCGAGTAGAATTACCTCGCTTGAAGTGGTTAAGTCAAACCCATCAATTTCAGGTTTTTCGGTTAAAACAATCACGTTTGATGGGTTATTTGCTACGTATGACCCATCCTTTAATGAGATTTGCATCACCGCTTGATTCGAAACCTTCACATAAGCAATTTCGCCTTTAACTCTAGTTGCGATACTAAAAATTAACAGGCCTCCGAGTAGAATTAAGGCAACGCCAATCAACAAAAAATCATTCTTCTTTTTCTTTGTCATAATTAGCACCTTTTTTCTTTTCGTTGATTGATAGTAAAACGATAATGATACCACCAACAATCACGACCCCACCTAGAATGTAGGCAATCGACTCAACGTCGTTTGGTCTTGATTCGGTTTCTTCTTCTACCCTAAGCTCGACTTCAGTATCCTCAAGCATCGTATTAATCTTACCATCGTACATAAAAAAGATTGCTTCAATGCCTAAATTTTCAACGACCGCCTTTGCCTCATCAAAAGGCATATTAAAGATAGCGGTTGATAACCCATCCAAATGACCCGAGTCATCACCGATGAGTGTTACTGCGTGATAGTACTGTTTTGGTAAGTAATCCTTAGGTGAGATGATGTGATGGTATCTAATCTCATCATAAGTGAAGAATTGTTCAAAATTCCCTGAGGTAACAATCGCCTTATCGGTATTTGAAACCACCGCGTATAAGCCTAACATCGGATTCACCGGGTGTCTTAAGCCTAAACGCCAGTTTCTATTTTCCGGGTGTTTGCCTACCGCAATATTTGAACTTCCTGCGTTAATCATATAAGTTGTAATGCCTTGTTCTTCTAAATAGTCAACTGCCTTTTGTGTGGCATAGCCTTTCGCAAGTGCCCCTAGATCAAGTTTCACATTTTCATTCGTAAATCGAACCGTAAGATTTGTTTCATTTAGTATGACTTCACTAAAGGTCACACGACCAAGCGCATCAATGTCATTCATTAATTGATCAAAATCTGCCTTAGGCATCTCATCGTAACCAAAAGAGGTAATGCCTTGTTTGATTAAATCAACGGCCCTACCAATCGAGACATCAAAATAGCCATTGGTCTCTAAATAGAGCGCTTTAGCTTCTAAGAGTAAGTCAAACAATTTTTGACTAACGACGACTGGTTCATCAAACGCTTTCTGATTGACGTCATAAATACTTGTTTGTCCATAAAAAGGGTTACTTAAGTAGTCATTAACCTCATCAAAATCGTCGTCCTTAAAATTGAAATTATTTGATATAATTGTGTACTCTTGATAGATTTTTTCAATCTCATTTAAATCTTCAATGGTTGCGTTATATAGTGTCACGGTAATACTCGTGTACATATAATCGGTCATAGACCTTACCAAAGGCTCATCACTTGCATAAACATTTACTTTAAAGAACGCACCTGAAAGTAGTGCAAGTCCTAAAATCATTCCCATTATTTTTTTCATATTATCGCTCATTTCCATTTCGTATTATATCATATATAATAATCAAAAACACCCCAGTTTTCATTAAAAACACTTACAATGCCCAATTATGTGTAAATAAAGATACTTAAGATGGTTTGAAAATCCATGTTTGATGTGCCCTCTAAAGCGTAAAAAAAAGCACCTCCACAAGGGAAGTGCTTTGTTGTTATAATTTGATGTCTACTGGTGTGCCATCTGGATTTGGATGGTTCTTTAAGTACTCTAAAATTGGGTTATAATGTTTGTCTGGTTTTCCTGGTTTACATCTTGAAATCTTACCCGCTTTACCGGTCACAATTTCAGTAGCAAACGCATGACACCCAGGTGTCCCACACGCACCACAGTTGTAGTTTGGTAACATCTTTTCTACTTCTGCAATACGTTCATCTTCAAATACTTCTAGGTATTTAGCCGCTAAGGCTAAGCCTAGTCCTAATAATAATCCTAGACCACCGATAACTAAAGTTGCATTTAACATTATTTGCCGATCTCCTTTATTTTATCTAGTGCTTCTCTTATTGTACAACCACCACTAATTGCACACGCATCGCACCCAGAAGCTTGTGCTTCGTGATACGCATGTTCACAACTTTGTGGCACTGGGGTTTTTTTATTGACTAAAGTAATCACGATAAAGAAGAATACTAGTACTGCTAGTATCAAAATACCGATTAGTTCGCTAGGCATTAAATTAACCCTTGTAAACCTAAGAATGCGAGTGACATTAAGCCAGCAACCACAAGCGCAATTGGCATACCTTTAAACGCTTTTGGCACGTTAGCTGAGTCTAGACGAATACGGATCGCACTAAATGTAATGATGATTAAACCAAACCCTAGGGCTGTCCCAAAGGTGATGGTTAAGGCATCTAAATACCCGTTCGCACTTGAAATATTGGTTTGTGCAACCCCTAAGACCGCACAGTTCGTTGTAATCAGTGGTAAGAAAACCCCTAAACCACGATATAAACTTTCCACGTATTTCTTTAAAATCATTTCGACTAATTGAACCACTGCTGCGATAACTAAGATAAACGCAATCGTATCAATGTATTGAACATTGAGTGGTTCTAATACATAAAAGTATAGTGGGTAAGTAATTGCGGTTGAGATCATCATAACAAACATAACCGCCGCACTCATACCCCAAACGTTACTCATCTTTTTAGAAACACCTAAGAATGAACAAATCCCTAAGAACTTCATTAAGATAACGTTTTGAATTAGCATCGAGCTAATCAGTGAAACAAAGAATACTTCTAAGGTCATTATTTAGCCCTCGCTTTCGCTTTATTTAACTTCTTCTTAAGTTCCATGTGTTGGCCATAAGCGGTAAACCCGGCTAATAAAATACCAATCACTAAGAAAGCACCCGGAGGTGATACAAGAACGCTCCAAGCGTATTCACTTGGGAAAATTTGCCATGTAAATTCAAATGGCAATGGTAATAACACACCAAATGAGAAACTACCCTTACCTAAGACTTCTCTAACTAAACCAATTAATGAGATCGATAAGGTAAACCCAGTGGCACTACCAAGACCATCAACGATTGAATTTAATACGGTATTCTTAGAAGCGAACGATTCTGCTCTACCTAAAACAATACAGTTAACCGCGATTAGCGCAATAAACACACCTAAGCTTGATGCTAACGCTGGTGCGTACGCATCAACAAACATCTTTAACGCCGTTACAAGTGTTGCAATAATAACGATGTAGGCAGGAATACGCACGTCTGATGGAATTAATTTTCTAAGTAATGAAATAATCCCATTACTAAACGATAGAATGATGATAACTAAAATGCCCATCCCAAATGCGGATTCAAAACTACTCGTTACCGCAAGGGCAGGACACATACCTAACATCATTTTGAAGGTTGCATTTTCTTTTAACACACCCGTCATGAAGATGTCTTTTTTCTTTAAAGTTACGGTTTCAGACATGTTATGCCACCCCCTTAATTGCATTTAAAATACTGATGATTACTGGTTTCGTATACTCACTTGCATTAGCGAATCCATCGACTTCTGTAGTTCCATTATTGTAAGTTGTTTTGTAGGAAGCAATCGCTTGCCCTTCCAAGGTATTTAAATATGGAATAATACGTTTAACAAAGCCTTCGGTATGGGCACTTTCAATTAAATACACACCCGTAATGTTCCCTGTTAAATCAACACCAACAGCCAGTTTGATATAGTCTTTACCGTCGTGTCCTGGAATGCCCGTGATACCATCAGTACCGATATAAACATACCCAGTTACGATCCCTTCAGAATCTTTAAGCACTTTCTTTTCAAGAACTTTATCCGTTGCGACAAATGTGACATCATCTTCAATCGTGACGTACCCATTAGATACGTGTGCATAGACATCAAACCCTTCAAAGCGTTCTTTTACCTTCGCTAAGATGGATTGAACCACAGGCATTGTGAACTCACTTGCACCCGCAACTAAATCCACTGTTTCAAAGCCATCAATTGAGACATCAACTAAGTTAGTGAAGTAAGGTAAAATCTTGTCTACGAATGATTGTGTGTGCTCGTGTTCCAAGATGGTTGTGCCTAAAATCTTACCATCAATTGATAAACCGACCAATAAGTCAAGTTTTGCCGGTCCGTCATGGTAAGGAATGCCATTAGCGATACCCGTACCCACATAAGCGATACCAATGACTTGGTTTAAGTCGTTATAAATTAATTCTCTTGATAATAACACATCATCTGCTTCAAATTCGTTGTCTAATTCTTTTCTTTCGTAATCACCAAAGACTAAGACGTATGGGTCTTTTGGTACCATTGGTTTAACTGTGATCTCTAAGTTTTTCGCAATCTCAGTTAAGACCTTTTCTACCACTGGCATCGAATAAGCCGAAGCCCCTGCCTCACCATCGATGTTTTTAAAATCGGCGATGTTTTGGTTTTTAGCGTTATTATAGAATGTGTTTAATTTGCTGACAAAACTTTCAGTATGTTCTGAATATTCCGTTTGAATATTAATGAACTTACCTGATTTATCAATGACCACACTAATTCTTAATTCGTCTTTACCATCGTGTCCAGGAATGCCTTCTGCGTATTCGCTACCAACAAAGTAGTAACCAATCACATCAGATCCTTTTTTGATTTCAACTTTTTTAGAAATAATCGTTGAATCTACACTCACTTCAGTAAAGTCTGTTGCTTCACTAAAATACACTTGGTATTCTTTTAAAGCGTCTTTCTTATCTAAATTCTTATATAAAATACCATAACCTAGGATAAAGCTGATTGAAACAACCAGTAGTATACCAAAGTTGATTAGTAATCCTCTATTTTCTCTACTCATTATTTCACCGCCTCATTATACGCGCTAACGGCTGCCGCTACGATTAGTTTTACTGTGTTAAACCCTTGAGAGGTACCACCGACACTGGCATCAATTTGTGGTCCTTTTGCAGGAATATCCGCTAAAGCAGTCCCTTCAAATTGTAGTGTACGTGATAGAATACCTGCTTGATACGATGGTGTTTGATTGAAATCGACGATTTCAATACCAACGATTGTCCCATCTTTATCAAAACCAACAATCATGTCGATGTAACCAAAGCCGTTGGCTTGTTTACCCATCACTAAGTAACCAATCACATTGCCACCTTCTTTAGCCACAATCACCTTTGAAACGATGTCTGATGTGTACTCAAGAACTTCTTGGTCATCAATGGTTGGAAATATTTCTTTATACGCCTTTAATTCGGCTTCTAACTTGTTTTTCGCAATGATTGGTGCGGTAATTTGGTTGGAAAAACCAATCAAAATGCCACACGCGATTCCAACCAATGTTAGAACTAACGCTGTTTTAAATATTTTCATTAGTTTAAACCTCCCATCCCAATAAATGCAACTAGGCCTAAGGCCGCTAAGCTAATAACATAGCCAATGATAAACTTCCATGAATATTTATTTGTTGACCACTTGTAGTAATCAAGTAATGCCACAAACATGTTTGAAATGATAATCGCAAACGCAACACCTTCTGGGTAGGCACCGAACAAACGGATGAATGCGGCAATGACACCGACCATTAACCCATAAATCCAACGACCAGGTCTTGTGTATGGTGAAGTTACTGGGTCTGTAATCATGAAGACTGCCCCAAATAATAGCCCACCACCAAGCACATGGAATAATGTCGTTTCTACTAAGTTCTTAGATCCTTGTGCAATCGCTGCGATAAAGATAATCACGCTAAATGATAACACCATAGATAAGGTCACTCTAAAGTCAGCTGCTTTTCTAATGAATAAGTAAGTCGCACCAACGAGAATTAAAATCGCACTGATTTCACCCATTGACCCTGGAATGTTACCTAAGAATAAATCAATTAGTTTGTAATCTTGTAAAACGGTCGGGATGTTTAACATCGCATCTTTTACCGCACCAAGTGGGGTTGCCCCTACGGCAGCGTCAATACCTGCGTATTTAAATTGGCTCGCAAATGAAAGCCCAATAAACACACGACCAATCGCTGCTGGGTTAAAGATGTTCGAGCCTAACCCACCAAAGAATAACTTAGCAACCACAATCCCAAATAATGCCCCAACCGCAACCACATATAGGTTTAAGGTCGAAGGAATAATCATCGCAAAGATGATCGCACTCACTAATGGCGCTGTGACGTTATTAATGGTTAATTTTTCAAAGCGTGCTTTAAAGCGGTTTTTAAACCCTTTAACTGATGGATGAACCATCACACGCATCATCATACCGATGGCTTCAGCCACCACCATAATGACCACGGATAATAAAATTCTGATAATCGCATCCCATCCAAAACGGTAAATTGCGAATACCACCACTGGTAGTAAGGCAATTAACACGTCAACCATCATGCGTTTTACACTGGTTTCTTTGCGGATGTATGGACTTGTCTGTTTCGCATAGTTCATATAATCTTACCCCTTATTTTCTAATGAATCGTTTTGCTTGTCTCATGGTTTCTGTTAAATGAATCTTAGAAGGACATGTGAATGAGCAAAGACCGCATTCAATACATTTATTTACACCTAACGCTTCAACTGCTTCTTTATCGCGTTCTTTATAAGCGTTCATGATTTGAACTGGTTGAATATTCACTGGACAAGAATACACACAAGACGCACAGTGAATACAAGGTTCAGATTCCACGACGTTTTCATCAAATACGATTAAACTTGTGCAAGTCTTCGTGACGATTAAATCGTCATTTTGTAGTGAATTACCCATCATTGGTCCACCAACGATGACCGCTTTTGGTTTATCATTTTCTGTGTATCCACCACACATTTCGATTAAATCACGAACTGGTGTTCCAATACGAACTCTAAAGTTCTTCGATTCTTTAATCCCATCACCTGAGATTGAGAAGAAACGTTCAGTGATTGGAATGTTTCTACGAATCGCACGGTACATACCATATAGGGTTGCAACGTTAAACACAACAACGCCATACTTAGCAGTTAATTCACCCGGTGGTACTGAAATACCTGTAGATGATTTAATGGTTTCAACTTCCCAACCTGCTGGGTAGTAGTTACCAACTCTTTTAACTTCTAAATCAAACTTCGAAAATTCTGCAAATTGTGATTCGAATACACCAGCTAATTCTGGGTATTTTGCTTTTACTGCAATAACCCCTTTAGTCGCTCCTAAGGCTCTCATTGAAAGTGTTAAACCTTCAACGATTTCTTTGGCTTTATCAAGAATTAACTTGTAGTCTGAGATTAGATGTGGTTCACATTCAACCCCATTAGCCACCACCGTGTGGATGGTTTCTTTGGTTTGGAGTTTTACATAGGTTGGAAAGCCTGAACCACCAAGTCCGGACAATCCAGAATCTTTAATGATTTTTATGTAATCTTCCTTGCTTAGTTGTTCAATATCCTCGTCAGTTCTTGGCACACAAGACTCATGTAAAACATACTTCTTGTCGTTTTGAACAATCATACAGTCAACGGTTTGACCACTGCTGTGAATCTTCTTTTCAGTACCTACAACATAACCTGACACAGTGGAATGGATTGGTTGCTCAAAAAACGCACCTTTTCTTGTTCCAATGAGTTCACCGACTTTAACGTATTGTCCATCGATCACACAAGATTCCCCAGCAGGGCATCTTAGGTCTGTGGTTGGGTAATACAAAAAGTCTGCTTCTAAATAGTGAATTACTTCTTGGCTTTTTCTTTCGTGTTTGCCATCAGGAAGGCATTTTGTTTTTTCAATCATCGTTTCACCTCATTTGAATGTCTATTGATAAATCGGAAAACGATCCATCAATGACACGACCTCTTTCTTAATATTTTCTATGCTGTCTTTATTTCTTAAGGCACAATCAATTAAATTGGCCACTATTACCATATCTTCTTCTTTCAATCCTCGGCTGGTTACCGCTGGAGTACCTAACCTTATACCACTCGTTATTGCTGGTTTTAATTCATCATAAGGAATGGTGTTTTTATTACATGTGATGTTCACAGATGAAAGAATACTTGCTGCTTCTTTACCTGTTTTACCAATCGAGTGATACACATCAACAAGCAGTAAATGATTGTCCGTACCACCAGAGACGATGCGGTAGCCAAGTGTTTCTAAGCGTTTGGCTAAGGTTTGCGCATTCTTGATGACCTGTTGTTGATAGACGTTAAATGAGTCATCTAAGGCTTCAAAGAACGCCGTTGCTTTTGCGGCAATCACATGCATCAATGGCCCACCTTGAATCCCAGGAAACACTTGTCGGTTGATTATTTTTGATAATGCCTCATCGTTTGTTAAAATTACACCACCGCGTGGCCCTCTTAAGGTTTTGTGGGTGGTGGTTGTCACAACGTGTGCGTATGGCATTGGGTTTTGATGAAGCCCTGCAGCAATTAGTCCTGCGATGTGTGCCATATCAACTAGTAATTTAGCACCCACCTCATCGGCGATCTCTCGGAATTTCTTAAAGTCGATTGCTCTTGGATAAGCCGAAGCCCCCGCGATGATCAACTGTGGTTTTTCTCTTAAAGCGATTTGTCTAACTGCTTCGTAATCAATGGTTTCAGTTTCTTTATTAACCCCATAGGTCACACCGACGTAATCCGACCCACTAAAACTCAAATGATAGCCATGCGTTAAGTGACCACCTTCGTTTAACCCCATCCCTAAGATTTTTTCACCCGGTTTAATTAAACTTCTAATGGCCGCCATGTTGGCTTGTGAGCCACTGTGTGGTTGAACATTCGCATAACCAGCATCAAATAATTGACAAATGCGTTTGATGGCTAAGTTTTCGATGACATCGACGTACTCACACCCATCGTAATACCGTTTTGAAGGATACCCTTCGGCGTATTTATTGGTTAAAACCGACCCTTGTAAAAAAAGCACTTCTTTAGAGACAAAGTTTTCAGACGCAATCAATTCGATGTGCGATTCTTGCCTTTTCTCTTCTTGTTTAAGTGCGTCTAAAACAAGACTATCTTTATTGCTTATTCCTAGCATTGGCATCCCCCTTATATTTTTCTACTTATTCTTGATGTACATTGCTAATTCATCCGTATCAAATATCAGCACTTCATCGTGTGAGGTTGGCATGTTTTTTCCAACGTAATCCGCACGAATCGGTAGTTCCCTATGGCCTCTGTCGACTAAAACGAGAAACTCAATTTTTGACGGTCTTGCCATATCAACGACCGCATCAAGGGCCGCTCTAACACTTCTTCCGGTATAAAGCACATCATCAATTAAAATCACATTCTTATCTTTAATGTCCACCTTGACTGGTTTTTGAGGGACTTTTTTATCGTCGTCTCGATAACCTCTAATGTCTAATTCATACAGTGGCACATCGATGCCAGTAAAGACTTCTAAATTCTTTTTTACGATTTTCGCAATCGGTAATCCCTTTGATCTTATCCCAAACAAAACGATCCCGTTTAAATCATCGTGTCGTTCAATGATTTCATGCGTTAAGCGTTTTAAGGTCTTACTTACTTGAATTGAATCTAGTACTTGTTTCATAGTTATCACCGTTAATATTATATATTACAACCCATTAAATTACTAGTGTAAATCGGTTGACAAGTGCGATTTTAACATAATATCTCATATTTAAAAAGAGCAATTTTCAGCCATTTTATGAGTTTTTGTTTAAGATGTCTTATATTCTTTATAAAATCAGTCTTTTATAACACTTTAAATCACTCAATTAAACTGGATTTTTTGTTAATTTTATACATCTTTTAATGTCCTTGTCAAGAATTGATAAACGCCCTATTAACGCGTTTATCAATCATCTATTCAAACGAGTATCATTACCAATATCACAATCACCCTTACAAAAATAACAATAAAATCTTAGAAAGATTATAATTTAAAGAGGGATTTACGTAAAAAAAAGCTAAGTATTTCTACTTAACTTTGAAATCACTAGTCTCTTGTGACGTTGTGGAAAACTTCTTGAACGTCATCTAGCTCATCAAATTGAGCCATCATACGATCAAACAATTCCAAATCATGACCTTCTAAGGTCGTCTCAGCAAGTGGTAACCACATCACTGCATCAACCTCTAAATCTAGTTCTGGTTTTTGATCTAAGAGTGTTGTTCTAATTTGGTTGTATTGTTGTGCATCAGCAGTGATTGTAACAAATTCTTCATCGACTTCTAAATCTGAAATATCACAATCCCCTTCAAGTAGAATTTCATAAACTTCATCCTCAGTTAACCCTTGGAAAGTGAAGACCGCCTTGTTTTCAAACATGTGCAAGACAGACCCTAGTTTACCACCATTTTTATTGAATATGGTTCTAACTTCTGCAATCGTACGATTAACGTTATCGGTTAGTGCCTCAACAATTAATTGTGAATTGCCAGGACCAAACCCTTCGTATCTTGCGGCGATGTAGGCTTCATCTGATCCACCTTTTGCTTTTTCAATCGCACGGCTAATGACGTCAGCGGACACTTGGTCTTTTTTCGCTTTCTCAATAATCTTCTTTAAAGAAACGTTTGATTCTGGATCTGGAATGCCAGCTTTTGCTGCCATGTAGATTTCTTTTCCGTATTTTGCATATAATTTACTTTTTGCCGCAGCGGTTTTTGCCATTGCGACCTTTCTTACTTCATGTGCTCTTCCCATAATTTCACCCTAACCTAAAAATATCTCTCTATAACGTTTTAACGAATCATTGATAATGTCTTCTGCTGCTTTTTTATCCCCAATATCTAGGATGTATGTTTTCTTACCTTCTAATGACTTATACACTTCAAAAAAGTGTCCCATTTCATTTAATAAATGCCCTGGTAATTCTGAGATGTCATTGTACTGCGCAAGCGATGGATCCCCAACGGCAATCGCAATAATCTTTTCATCGACTTGGTCAGAATCAATCATTTTAATAACCCCAATCGGAATACAGTTAACAAGCGATAGTGGCTCAATGTCTTCTTGACAAAGCACTAACACGTCAAGTGGGTCATTGTCGCCGGCATAGGTTCTTGGAATAAACCCATAGTTGGCCGGGTAGTGAGTCGATGTGTACAAGACTCTATCTAAAATTATCATGCCGGTATCTTTATCTAATTCGTATTTTTTCTTACTGCCTTTTGATATCTCGATACAAGCTACAAAGCGTTCTGGCGAAATGCGATTTTCGTCTATATCATGCCATATATTCATAAACGCCCTCCTTAGTCACATCTATTCTATCATTTTATTGTCAAAAAAACACCTAAAAAATGATAGGTGTTTGATTTTTTTTACATTAAGTTACTTTGATACCTGAATATTCATTCATTTTATAAGACGCCAATGCCTCTTAAAGCCATTAAGACGAAATAGAAGATGAAGATGCCAGTTGAACCCCAAATAATTGGGTGAATTTCTTTTGAACGGTTTGTCACGATTCTTGTGACCACATACATAATAAACCCAAACGCAATCCCATAAGTAATGTTATAGGCAAGTGTCATGATAATCACCGTAAAGAATGCAGGAATCGCTTCAGTTAAATCTTCCCACTTCACATCGGCAAAACTTGAAACCATCATAATACCAACAATGATTAAGGCTGGTGCGGTTGCGGCCCCTGGAATGATGCCAGCAATCGGTGCAGCAAAAATCATTAATAAGAATAGAACAGATGTGACAACACTCGTTAAACCAGTCTTACCACCAACCTCGATACCTGCCGCACTTTCAACGTAGGTTGTCACGTTTGACGTACCAATCAATGCCCCTGTTGTGGTTGCGATTGCATCAGCAAGTAATGCTTTTTCCATCTTGGTTTTAAACCCTTTTGAATTTTCCATGGCGTCCATGTCTTCATCAGTGAAGATACCCGTTTTACGACCTGTACCAATAAACGTACCAATCGTATCAAACACATCAGATAATGTAAATGCGAAAATTGCTAAGAACGCCATTGGTAGACGGTTAATGTCACTAAATAACGTACCTAAACCATCAAATGCCGCAAAGAAGGTTTGATCAAGTTCTTTAAATGGTCCTACAATATCAAATGAAATGCCAGAAAGATTGGTTACGCCCATTGGAATACCAATGAGTGTGGTTGCGATAATACCAATTAGAATCGCACCTTTTACTTTAACTAAGATAAGAACTAACGTCAAAATTAAGCCAATGATCATTAAAACCGATGGCGCCGTTGTAAACTTGTTTAACTCAGGTACTGCACCAAACTCAATTAATCCAACGTTTAAAAAGCCAATGTAGGCAATAAATAACCCAATGCCGCCACCAATCGCGCTTTGCAAGAACTTAGGAATCGCCTTAATAATTGATTTACGCACACGAGTGACCGTAATCGCAATATTAAAGAGCCCTGAAATAAATACCAAGCCAAGTGCTTCTTGCCAAGAAAATCCAAAGTTTAAAACAACGGTGTAAGTGAATAAGGCATTTAACCCCATCCCTGGCGCTTGTGCGTAAGGCACATTTGCGAATAAGCCCATAATTAGGGTACCAACGACCGCTGAGAAGATTGTTGCTAAGAATACCGCGCCGACAGGCATCCCTGCAACGCCTAAAATCGATGGGTTGACAAACACAATGTAGACCATTGCTGTAAATGTCGTTACCCCCGCTAGTACTTCTTTAGATACGGTTGATCCAAGTTGTTCTAGCTTGAAAAACTGTTTAATTCTGTCCATTTTTTCTTGTTCTCCTTTTTTATTTTGTAAAAATGGTGTATTCAACACTAATCATCAAAAAAGAAAAATGCCCCTATTTTTGGTAAAATAGGTGGCATTTCTACATATGAAAACAAATAAAAAAATGGTTTTCATATCGTAGTCGCGACGTTATAGGCTCGCGGTAGAAACTTAGCCCCCATATTAGGCTGATTATACGATACATATTGAATACACGGCTATTATAACAAGCATCCATGAACTTGTAAACCCTAATAACGCTTACATGAATGAATTTAGAAATTCTTTGAATAACGAAAAAAAGAAGGCTTTAATCGCCTTCTCTTTTAGTTAAATTAGAATTGTGAGAAACGTTGGCCAAATGACACACAAGCGTCTTCGTCGTCTGAAGAAGGTGCTTCGTTTGCCATTAGTGGTTCTTCAAATAAAACAGCGGTTGTTTGGCCGATACGATCGGTCCAATCTTCCATCCATTCACCAGAACCCCAACCAAAGGATCCAAAGATGGCAATTTTCTTGCCTTCAAGACCTGCTTCTAGTTGTTCATACCATTCTAAGAACTCTTCAGCCTCCTCGAATGTGTCCCCCATTGCTGGGCAACCAAATGCGATTTTTTCGTATTGAAGAGCATCTTCAGGTGAGATTTCACTAATTTCTTTTAAGTCTGCATTTGCGCCTTCAGCAACTTTAACTGCCATTGCTTGTGTATTACCTGTTGCAGTCCAGTATGCTACTAATATATTACTCATAATTTAATCATCCTTTCTTTCACCTTAATTATATAAATATGGTGCTTAAGAGTCAAACGATACACTCTTTAAGAAAATACGCGATTAAAAATATAGTCGATTTGTTTTAGATAATAATCGTTTGTAAAACAAGCCTCTATCTCGTCTTGATTCAACCACATCGTTACATTACCTTCTTTTAACAACAGGGTTTTGAAGCTTTGACGCACGTTAAACGCTTCTTTGGTTAGACGTTGAATCAAGTCATAGGCGTCTTCTCTGGTTTGTCCTTTATCAATTAACTTAGTCATCACGCGCTGTGAATAAAGTGTATCAAAACTAAATGAAATGTTTTCAATCATTCGTTTCTCATTCACAACCAAACCCAACAGTGTTTGTTCATAACGATTTAGCATGTAGTCAAGTAGCGTTGTCGCGTCTTCAAAGATGATGCGTTCTGCACTCGAATGAGAGATATCTCTTTCGTGCCATAAGTTGATGTTTTCAAATGCAGGGGTAAGATACCCTCTTAAGACCCTACTACACCCACAAATGTTTTCACTTGAAATTGGGTTTTTCTTTTGAGGCATCGCAGATGACCCTTTTTGATTTTTACCAAAGGCTTCACTAACCTCACCAATTTCATTTCTTGATAGGTGTCGAATTTCAGTTGCGATTTTTTCTAGCGTGGAGCCGATAAGTGCAAGCACTGTCATATAATACGCGTGTGAGTCACGCGCTAAGACTTGAGTCGAACTTTTGGCTTGATTGATTTGTAGGCTTTCACAAACAATCGTCTCAACCATTGGATCGACGTTTGCGAAATTACCAACAGCGCCACTTATCTTACCCACTTCAATGGTTTTTCTAGCCATCACGAAACGCTCGTAGTTGCGTTTCATTTCATCGTAATAAAGCGCAAACTTAAACCCAAACGATGTCAAGTCTGCGTGCATGCCGTGCGTTCGACCTATACAAAGCGTGTCTTTATAACTGTAGGCAAGTCGTTTTAAAGTTGCCATAAAGCTTAAGATGTCTTGTTCTAGGATGTCATTGGCTTCTTTAAACTGAAGAGCGTAAGCCGTATCAACCACATCGGTTGAAGTTAACCCATAGTGAATCCATTTTTTAGCCTCACTATTCATCCGGTTTGAGATGTTTCTCGTAAACGCGATGATGTCGTGTTTGGTTTCTTTTTCTAATGTTTTGATTTCTTCGATGTCGTAGGTTGCTTGTTCAATTTCTTTAAAAACGGACTCATCAAACAGGCCTAACTTCATCCAAGCATAAGAAGCTGCAATTTCTACTTTAAATAGCGATTTAAAGCGATTTTCTTCACTCCATATGCTGGCCATAATTTGTCTTTGATATCTAGCAATCATGTCTTACCTCATATAGTTCTAATAGATTGTGTAATAATGCATTTATGGTCATTGGACCGACACCACCTGGGACTGGCGTGAAGTAGCTAGCAATGCTTGAGACTTCGCTTGATACGTCACCATATAGCTTACCGTCCATTCGGTTGATGCCAACGTCAATCACGATTGCCCCTGGTTTAACCATGTCTTTGGTGATCATATCTTTTTTACCCACCGCAACCACAAGTAGATCCGCAGACTTTGTAAAGGTACTTAGATGTCTGGTTTGCCTGTGGCATAGCGTAACCGTCGCATCTGAGTCATTTAACAGTTTTGCGATCGGAAGTCCAACGAGGTTAGATCTACCGACAACCACTGCGTGCATCCCGCAGACGTTGATGTTGTATTTTTCAAGCAACATCATAATTCCTTTTGGTGTGGCCGGTGCAACCCCACCCGTTTTTGTAAATACTTTACCCGCATTAAGAATCGTAAGTCCATCCACGTCTTTTAAAGGATCTACGGTGTTTACAACCAAAGATTCATTGATGTGTTTAGGTAGTGGTAGTTGAACTAAAATACCATCGATATCATCATTCTTATTGAGTGATTCAATTAGCGCAATTAATTCATCTTCTTTAATGCTTTCGTCTAAATACTTGATGTCTGAGGTCATCCCTACACGAAGGCATGCTTTCTTTTTACTTGATACGTATGTTTTTGAAGCTTCATTATTGCCAACCATGATGACTGTTAAATGTGGCGCTCTACCACTTTTTTCTTTGATTTTATCTATTTTAAGACGCAAACTATCTTCGTATTCTTTTGCGCTATTTTTTCCATCTAATAACATGTTTAGCCTCCTTAAATCTTGCCGCTGATGTTCCCAAAATCATCCATAAACATCTTCTTCGCATTTGGTTCTTCTGGTAAGCCTGGCATCGTAATGATCCCTTTGGTTAATAAAACGACAAACCCTGCACCCCTAGATACTCTAACGTCCTCAATCATTAAATCAAACTCATGAACAAGACCTCGTCTTTTTGGGTCATTTGAAAATGACAATGGGGTTTTAGCCACGACCACATCAAACTCTTTATAGGTTCCGTTAAGTTCGCTTAGTTTTCTTTGTGCTTTTTTACTGTAAACGACATCATTTGCCCCATACATACGAGAAGCAATCTTTTTCGCTTTTTGAAATAAATCATCTTTTTTCTCGTACGTGTAATTGATCTGACTTGTTTGTTTTGAAAGCTCAACCACGGTGTTTGCCAGTTGTTCTGCACCAATTGAACCATCCTTAAAACTTGTCACACGAACCACCGGATAACCGAGTTCTTTTAGGTGATTCATCATAAAGTCAATTTCTTCTTTTGTGTCGTTATAAAACTCATTTAGGGATACCACCAAAGGTAGTTCATAACAACTCAAATGCGCCAAATGTGCCTCTAAATTCGATACCCCTAATCGCAATTGTTCCATAGGATTTTCTTCTTTTAAGTTCCCATGATACTTCAGTGCTCTAATGGTTGAAACAACCACAATCACATCGGGTGTTTTATCAATCAATTTGGTTTTGATGTCTAAGAATTTTTGAGCCCCTAAATCCGCCCCAAAGCCCGCTTCGGTCACCACGTAATCTGCCAATTTCAATGCCTTCTTTGTCGCAAAAACGCTATTACATCCATGTGCGATATTCGCAAAAGGCCCCCCATGAATTAAGACCGGGTTATTTTCTAAGGTTTGGACTAAGTTTGGATCGATGGCTTCTTTTAAAATAATCAGTAAGCTATCTGTGATTCCAAGTGCTTTTAGGTATACCTCATTTCCAGATAGGTCATAACCAATTAAGATCTCATCCAGTCTTCTTCTTAAATCCTTAATTGAACTTGCCAAGCTAAAAATCGCCATGATTTCAGAGGCAGCCGTAATTAAAAAACTGTCTTTTCGATAGATGGTTTCAATACTTCTTAAGGCACGATCATTCATGTCCATGGCTCTTGGCCATGTAATACGGGTTTTATCAAGGTTTAAGGGGTTATTAAAATGAAAGTGATTATCGATGGCTGCACTAATAAAATTATGTGCCGTTGTTATCGCGTGTAAGTCTCCAGTAAAATGTAGGTTGATTTTTTCTTTTGGAACGACTTGCGCATAGCCACCACCGGTTGCGCCGCCTTTCATACCTAAGACGGGTCCAAGTGAGGGCTCTCTTAAAGCAGCCATCGCTTTTTTACCAATCCGGTTTAAGCCATCGTTTAAGGCAATTGACATGGTTGTCTTTCCCTCTCCAAAGGGGGTTGGTGTGATGGCCGTTACTAAAATTAATTTAGCATCCGTTTGTTTTTCTTCTTCGGGCGTTAATTTATGATCAATCTTAGCGATTGATTTCCCATAGTAAGATACATGTTCTTCGTTAATCCCGAGTTTACCAATAATCTCTTTAATTGGAACTAATTTGGCTTCATTTGAAATCGTTACGTCATCTTTCATCAAAATACCTTCTTTCTTAGGTGTTTTATCTATACTCTATTTTATCATAGACACTGCCCTCTTAGAAAAAAAAGCGGTTATTCGCCTTATTCTTTTGAACTCATTTTAGCTTTTTTATTTTGTCTTTCATCACCTGTTTTTTTATTAAACACATAACTACTGAAAAAAACGATCGATATGGTGGCCATTGAAGGTATCACAAAGTAGGTTATCCGGTTCATAAAAGAAATCTCAATGACCTGATTAATGTAGGTAAATAAGATTAACCCTAATAACCCAATGACGATGCCAAACGTTTCCATCACTTTCCAAAATACTGACTTTGTATTCAAAATTTGGATTGTTTTTTTATCTTGTTTAATCTCATCAATTGTTTTCGAATCGCTATGTATGATCGGGTGCCATTGTACGTTTTTAAATAAACTAACCACCATTAAGTAAATACTAATCAATTGAAACCAAGGGGATACGATTAAGAAAAATACCGTTTTGTAAAACGGGCAACTAATGTTTTTTTTCTCTCTGATTACCGCGAGTGTATTATAAAATAAATTCGAAACGTATTTTGCCAAATAGTATAACAGTACCGCGATAAATAATCCACGAATGTTTAATGACCCACCCAAAAGGAGTGCAGTGATGACACCACCAACCATCAAACAAATTTGAAATCCAAGTTCGACTAAACTGTAAGGAAATAAATAAAAGAATAGATCATAGTTGGTAAATCCATTCGATTTGAATATCCCTTTGATTGTATTACGCCAGGTCTTCTTAAAGACATTTAATCGGCCTTTTGTCCATCTTAACCGTTGGGTCAATGCTACTTTTAATGAGGTGGGTTGTTCATCGTAATGGATTGCACTTTCACAATAAGCAATCTTCATGCCATTTGCCGAAGTGACCATTGTCATTTCAGTGTCTTCCGTAAGCTCGTGAAAGTGAAACCCATCAGAAATGACTGAGGTTGGCATAAGAAAACCCGTTCCACTTAAATGTGTACCAATACCTAAGATACTTCTTGGTCTGTGATACGCCATTGACCGACGATAAAAGTGAATCCCATACGAAGCAGATATCCAGTTCGTATCAAAGTTTTTAGTATTTCTATAACTCGTTACAATGCTGTTTGTCTGTACAAATGCCTTATTCATTTCCTCGATAAAATCGAGCTCTAATACATTATCGGCATCAAAGACAAAAAATCCATCAAATGCATTGATGTCATAATCTTTTTTTATTCTATTGACCAGATAATCAAGGGCGTACCCCTTACGCTTTTTCTGATCATCAAATCGTTCATAACAGATCGCCCCATGCGTTTTTGCAACAATGGCTGTTTGGTCAGTGCAGTTATCTGCAACCACAAAAATCGTAATCTTAGATTGATCGTAATTTTGAAGTTTGATGCTGTCAATCAAATTACCAATGACTTTTTCTTCGTTTCTAGCCGGAATTAACACCGCATATTCTCTTTTAATTGTCGTTGTGGGGTAGGTTCTTGATTTCATAAAAAACCCAATCCATTTGTATATTTCACGATAAAACGTTAGTACACCAAAAATCGATCCAACGATGATTAGTGACTCTTTGATTATATCCATTATTTCGCCTACCTTACACGTATCATATTCATTGTTTCAAATTAACTCACTCTTGTCAATCTATTTTAGAAGAAACGTAAATTATGAAAAAAACACCAAAACTGGTGTTTATCCTTTTTTGATGTGATCCCTATAAACTGAGTGTGGGTTTGTTTCAGCTACCAAATAGGTAAAGAAGAAAATAATACCCATTAAAGGAATGAGTAAAATCAAGTAGTCTTTTGCGTTTCGGTTAGAATCGTGTAGACGTCTGGTGGTTGCGTTAATGATTGGAATGATTGAAAGATAAAACACAGGCAGTAAAACGTTTAGATAAATTGCACATAACGTAAAGATTACTGCTAAATAAAAGAGTCCCATAAAATACTCAAACCTTGAACTTACGCCTTTAAATGTGAGTCCTTTTTGAAATAAGAATGGTAGGGCATAGACGTATAGATTTTTATCATTTTGATACGCACTACGATCAGTTAGTTTGGCTTCGTATTCAAATGTACGCTTTAATTTTTCTTTGCAAAAAGGACAAACCGCATCGGTCGGTTTAACTTCATTCCAACAGTTTGGACATTTTTTCATTTTATCACCAGTACTTATTATAGTAAAAAACGAAAAAAAAGACAACCTCGAATGGGTTGTCTATCTAGTTTTACTTGATGTTTTTTTCAAAATACCAAGCGTCTTTAACCATTTCTTTAATGCCTAGTTTGGCTTCCCAACCTAAGACTTCCTTGGCTTTTTTGACGTCTGCGTATGACGTTGCGATATCCCCTGCACGGCGATCAACGATTTGATAATTCAATTTAATGTTGTTTTCGCTTTCAAAGGCTTTGATAATTTCTAATACCGATGTCCCTTTTCCAGTCCCTAAGTTAAAGACATTGGCACCGTTTAGATCTGCTTCGACTGCCGCAACGTGACCTTTAGCTAAATCCACGACGTGAATGTAGTCTCTAACACCAGTGCCATCGATGGTGTCGTAGTCATTGCCATACACACTCAGTTTTTCTCTAATGCCTTTGGCAACTTGCGTGACGTATGGCATTAAGTTATTTGGTATGCCATTTGGCAGTTCACCAAGTAGGCCGGATTCGTGCGCACCAATCGGATTAAAATATCTAAGCAAGACAGGATTAAACCCTTTATTGGCAAACGCAGTATCCATTAAGATGCGTTCACTCATCGCTTTGGTTTCCCCATAAGGGTTCGTTGTTCTTAAGAGTGGTGAGGTTTCACTAAATGGTGCTACCCCATCGCCATAGACCGTTGCAGACGAACTAAAAATGAATTTAGCCACGTGGTGTTTTATACATAACTTTGCCAAAATCATCGTAGATACGACGTTATTATAATAGTATTCTAATGGTTTATAAACCGATTCACCTACGGCTTTAAATCCCGCAAAATGGATCAAAGCGTCAAATGATTCTTGGATGAAAAGAGCTTCCATTCGTTTTTCATCGGTTACATTCATTTCATAAAAAGGTAAGCGTTTATTTGTGATTGACTCAAGTTTATCAAGTGTCTCTAATTGAGCGTTAGATAAATCATCAACAATCACAACATCATGGCCTTTTTTAACTAATTCAACAATTGTGTGTGAGCCAATATACCCTAGCCCACCGGTTACTAATATTTTCAAACTAATCACCTCTATTATTATTCTATCATAGAACAATCTTAATTTTCCTCAAATATCATCTAATTTTAATATAAAATCCGGTTTCACGCTTCACAATTATTTCAGTTTGTTCGTTAGGCAAACAAAAAAACGGATTTCTCCGTTTTCTCGTTCTTTTAAGTAAGTAGTCCCCAATTACCACTAGGCTTGTGTTTATAAGAAGAATAACATTGAAAGTACAAACATGAATACCACACCAGCAACCATCGGAACCGCCGTACGTTTGACGATGTTAAATGGTGTTTGTTTGGTTGTTCCTGAAACGATAACAACCACGGCCGATACTGGTGATACGGCTCTTAGTAAGTTTCCTGCAAGTCCCATAGGAACTGTAACTGCATAAGCACTAATGCCTGCAGCAAGTGCTAATGGTGCCATTAATGGAACCATTGCATAGAATAATGCGGTACCTGAACCTGATAAGATGACAATTACAGCTGATAGTAACACAAGGATTAGTGGTAGTGTAAACCCTGGTACGTTTGCAGTCGTCATCACGTCTTGTAAGTGCGTGATAATACCAATCGATTTTAAGCCTTGAACAAATACACCAGCAGCAACCAATAGTGCCACAATACCCATGGCATTACCCATGCCTCTAAAGAATGATTCTGTGTCTTCTAAGACTGCTTTTGAGTTTCTCTTTCTAATCAATTCACAAACAATCGCTATGACAAATGAAATTAATGAAACCAGTTCAACTGACATGCCAATATCGGTGCCTTTTGTTAGTAGATTAAAGACATAGACAAGTAATAAAATCACGATTGGTAAGAGTGGTAATAGTGTATAAACCGTCTTATACACGAATCCACCATTGATTGTCTTTAACGCTTCGATTTCTAAATCTTCTTGTCTAACAATCCCATTTTTAAGATCTTTCTTATCTAAATACATTTGCCAGAAATAATGGACAAATGCCATAAAGAATAAGGTTGGTACAGATACAATCGCATGGTATCTAAACACATAAGTTGATACATCCATACCCAAGGCTTGAGCGATGGCAACGTTATCCCCCCCAAGTGGTGTCGGCATAACGGTTGCCGTGGTTGCGATAACCGCTGCGGCTGTTAGTGTGCTCATCCCTGATTTTCTTAAAACAGGGTATAAGGTCGCTAATAGAATGATAGCTAAATTTGATGCGCTTGGAATGACTAAAGATAAGACGTTTCCAAGTAAGAACACAATTGGCACTAACACATAAGCTGAACGAATACCTCTAAGTGGCTTAGTTAAAGTATTAACCGTTACATCGTTTGCCCCAATCTTACTCATGTAAGCCGTATAACCACCTAAGATTAGGATGATTAGCCCGGCTTTTGGCAGGGTGGCTTTAAACTGATCAATGATCGCATTAAATGGTGCCATGAAATCATTAAATTCTTTGGTTGGCAGTTTGCCCATTGCCATTGCAATCACAATTAATGCCATCCCGACACCAAGTAAAGTAATCTTGATGTCTAATTTCTTTAATAACATAAATACAACCGCAGCAATCGCTAGTACCGATGCTACATACATTAAAACTAGTTCCATAATGTCTCCCCCCGACTAGATGCACTTAGCTAGTGCTTCTTTTAACCATACACTAAATTCTTCTTGTTTGATATCTAGGCAAACCGTGACGTTCGGTTCTTTCTTTAGATACCCTTTTAAATCGACTAAGGTTGCACCTTTGGTATAGGTGCCCTCTGTTTCAATTGAAACGTGCGTGTAAACCGTTTCAAATAAATCTTTATTTAATAAATAGGCAATTGCCGTTGAATCATACATTTTTAACCCTGTTTTCAAACTACCCCCACGATATTTTTGAAACAGGGCGTAAATCATCTCACCTGTTTTGTTTTGTGCTTTGATTTCTAAGGAATCCTCGTGATAAACGAGCGCTTTTAATCCCACATCAAGCCCAGCCATTGTGATTTTCAAGCCCGATTCAAACACAATCTTGGCAGCTTCTGGATCAAATCCTATGTTAAATTCAGATAATACCCCATAATTACCCCTACCTGCAGAACCACCCATCAATATGATTTCTTCAATCTTCTCTTTTACTTCAGGGTAGGTACTTAACAACAACGCAATATTGGTTAACGGTCCGATTGGAACCAATGTGATTTTTTCTTTTGACTCTAATAGTTCATTTCTAAGTGCAACTACGGCGTGCTCTTCGATTAAGTTTTCATAGGTCACGGCAGGAAATTCATAGCCATCCATTCCACTTGACCCATGGACGCTCGAGGCGTCTTCTCTGATTTGTATCAGCGGTTTTTGAGCCCCTTTGGCAACTCTTACGGATTTGCCCCAAAACTTGAGCAATCTCAGTAGATTGTCTGTGACTTTGTCTACACTGACGTTACCAGAAACGGTTGTTAACAAACGGACGTCTAAGGTCTCATCAAACAACGCGATTGCAATGGCAACTGCGTCATCAATGCCTGGATCGGTATCGATGATAATTGGTCTTTTTTTCATTTTCTCTCCTCCATAAATTTCATGATTTGTTGATGATTTCCAATGGCTTCATAAACCCCTTCTTTTTGTGTGGCGTAAGCCCCACAAGCAGAAGCTATCTCTAAGGTCTCTTTCATTGTTAGCTCATTTAATAGACCATAAGCGATGCCTCCTACATAAGAATCACCTGCACCAGTCGTATCGACTGGTTTGATAAAGAATGCTTTTTGTTCAATGATCTGATCGCTTGATACATAGATGGATCCTTTTGATCCCAAGGTTACAATCAGTTTTTTGACACCTTTTTTAATGAAATAGTCTTTGGCGACTAACACATCCTCTAACGAATTCGGGTAAATCCCAGATAGTATTTCGCATTCGGTTTGATTGACGATTAAGTAATCCACACACGCGTAAATTTCACTACCTATTTTAGTCGCGGGTGCTGGATTTAATACCGTCGTCATACCAAGAGATTTGGCTTTTTTCAACCCATGATAAACAATCTCGTAAGGTATTTCAAATTGCGTTACTAACAAGTCGCCTTGAGTGCCATTTAGTGCATCCATCGCTCTTTTTTCATCCATCTCATGGTTTGCCCCTGGGTATAGGATGATTCTGTTTTCCGCCTCATGTCTTGTGATAAAGGCCATGCCGGTATCCGAGTTTGATAACTCTATTTTAGTTGTGTTAATTAGACTGTCGTTTAGTTTAGTTAATGCTTCTTTACCAAAAGGATCATTACCAACACTCGCAATTAAGGTCGTATCACAACCAAGTCTTCTGGCTGATATGGCTTGGTTTGCGCCCTTGCCACCTAAGTTTCTAAGAAACTGTTTACCTTTGAGTGTTTCACCAGGTTTTGGTAGATAGTCAACTTCAACGACTAGGTCAATATTGATGCTACCTAGTACGTAGACTTTATTTTTTCTTTTCATAGTATAATACCATCCCACTTCCTAAATTCTCTGTTGGTCGTTTGATAAACCCATATTTTTCATAGAACGCTTCTTTGCCTGGCGTTGACATTAAGCCTACATAAGCACCTTCACAAGCGTGTTCTTCAATGTATTCAAATAAGGCAAGCATGAGTTGGTGACCAACCCCGTTACTTTGGTATTCTGGTATAATCACTACGTCTTTGATAAAGAACGTTACTCGATCATCACCAACCAAACGAGCAATACCTACTGGTCGATCATCTTTATAAGCAACCACTGAAAAAAGTGTATGCTTTAGTGCGACTTCAACGTCCTCGTCTTTGTATTCTTTAAACGAAACAGTTTTTCTGATGTCTTGATAAAGTTGTACGGTTAAGGCGTTCTTCTCGATTGTTGTCGTCATATTCTCACCTGGTAAAACGTTTTACCTAACTACGACATTATCTTATCACAGGATGTAAACGCTGTCAACACATATTATAATAAAAAAAAGAAGGCATAGTTTTACCTTCTCTTCTTTATCGCTTAAAGACGGGCTCTAAGACAATTTTAATTTTTGTTTGTTTTTGCTTGATTAATTGCATCAAGAGTTTGACTGCACTACTTCCGAGATCCGAAATGTTCTGTTCGACCGATGGTAAATCAATGCCAAGCATGGATGAAAACGCTAGGTTGTCATAACCCACCACTTTAATGTCTTTTGGTACATCGATCCCCAACTCTTTTAATCGTTTGATCAACCCATACGCCATCAAATCATTGGATGCGAAGATTGCATCAACATATTTGTCTTTGTAGAAATCACCTGCTTCATACCCACTTTGGTAACGAAAATCACCTTCATAGACCAGAGAATCATCAAATGGAATCTTAAAGGTTTCTAATGCCTTTAAATAACCTTTGTATCGAAACTGCCCATTCATTGAACTAGGTGCGCTCAAACAGCCTATTCTTTGATAGTCTTCATTAATTAAATACTCGGTGGCAAAATACCCACCCAATTGGTTATCAAAATAGACTTGTGGGTCATTATCGTTTAAGAATGTTCTATCGACAAACACGTAAGGAATGGTTAGTCTTGATAAAAGTTTACGATATTCTCTTTCATGTGCTTCTGATTCATTCGAAATGGTTAAAAGTAACCCGTCGACCCCACGACTCTCTAAATTCTTAATAAGTTCTAAATCATTTTTATACGAATCATCGCTATTAACCAAAATCAAAGAGTAGCCATTTTTTCTTAATTCGTCTTCTACTTTTTTAGCAAGTGCACTAAAAAACAAGTTCTCAATATCGGGAATCAAAAGACCAATCGTTTTTGATTTTTTGGTTACTAGATTTCTTGCGGTTAGATTCGGTTCGTAATTGTATTCTTTGGCTAATCGTTTGATTTCTTCTTTTTTTTGTTCAGAGATTCGTGAAGGCTTATCATTTAGAACAAGTGAGACGGTCGTAACCGATACACTCGCAAGCCTTGCTAATTCCTTAATTGTCATTTTCACAGAAAACACCTCTTCTTTATTGTAGCACACTATCGGAATCAAAAAAGCGACATTTTTATGTAAAAAATACCACGAACCGTTTGTTCGTGGCAATTTATCTAGACTTCTTGTGTTAATAATTGAGCGTTATAATAGTCTTCTTCTTCGTGAAGTTTTCTTGTTAGTTTAGTAAACAAGTAGAATCCAATCGCAAACGTTAAGAGGTCTGCTAGTAATTGTGTCCAAATGATCCCATAAAGACCAAACCAGTAATCCATTAAGTATAAAAGCGGAATGTTGATTAAACCTTGTCTTGAAATCGAAAGCAGTAGGGATTGTCTACCTTTACCCATCGCTTGAAATGCGGTATTAATAACAAAGTTTACCCCCATGACTGGCATGGCTAAAACAGCAATTCTTAAGAAACGTTCACCTAAGTGCACCGTGGTTGAATCTTTAATAAAGATACGTACCAATAATGGTGCCTCAACAACAAAGAGGACCACACAAAGCATTGAAAAAATCATCACAAGTTTCATACCATATTTTGAGATATCCCTCATACGCTTATAATTCTTAGCTGCATAGTTATACGCAATCAAAGGCAAGATCCCTTGAGAAATACCTAAGGTCACGTGAAGTGGAATCATATCAATCTTTTTAACAATCCCCATCGCCGCTAGCTCATAATCGCCATAAACGGAGGTTAAATTATTAATGATTGTCGTTGCGAAAACGTTAAATAATGAGGCAGAAGCCGCAGGAAGACCAATTGCTAAAATCGGAATCCATATGTATTTTCTAAAACTAATCAATCGAAAATCAAAGCTCATGTGGGTTTGATCGCCTAGTTTAATAATGAGTATGACGTAATAGATCATCGCAAGCGTATTCGCAATCATCGTTGCTAATGCAGCGCCTTCAACACCCATGTCAAAACCGAAGATAAAGATTGGGTCCAGGATGACGTTTAAAACCCCACCAATCGCAATCCCAACGGAGGCTTGTTTAGAGAATCCTTCACTTCTTAATAAGTGTCCAAACACCATGCCTAAGGTAGAAGGTACCGCACCGATAACAACGGTCCAAAACAAATAGTCTCTCGCATGACCAATGGTATTAACTGATGTACCAAGTAGTCCTAAGAGTTGATCAAAATACACAAAAACAAAGATACTATAAACAAGAGACATCAAGAATGCCCCAAATAAACTCGAGATAGTTACTTTTTTAATGTTGTCGTAGTCTTTCTTCCCTAATAATCTTGAGACTAATGAGCCCCCACCAATGCCAAATAGGTTGGCAAAAACGATTAAGACAAAGAATATTGGAAATGCCACGTTGACTGCCGCTACTTGATAAGGATCATTGACTTGTCCAATGAAGTAGGTGTCTGTTAAATTGTAAATCATTGAGACTAACTGAGATAAGATGGTTGGCAGTGCTAGTGTAAAGACTGCCTTTTTTATGCTCATTTTCTCAAATATTTCGGATCTATTTTTCATAATTATTTCTTCTTTCTAATCGTGCTTTTACTTAGCTCATTATATTGTAACTGAAAAGCCTTGGGATTTCAAACAAAAGTTACCATAAAAGAAAAACAATCCTATCCAAAGGGATAGAATCGCTTGACTTAAATTCACTTCTTGTATACATAACAGGTCTTTAGAATATCGTGTGCTTTCATAATTAAATCCTTGCAAGGTTCTTCTAATTCTTTAAGCGGATAGTCAAAGTGATTGATTTCCCACTTGACGATGCCTTTTTTGTGGTAAGGCAGGATATCGATTCGTTTGACGTTTGTTAGTGTATCTAAGAAACTCCTTAATCTGGTTAGTTGGTCATCAGTACCTGTAATGCCAGGGAGTAAGACGTGTCTAATGTAGACGTCTTTATCAATATCACTTAGGTATTTAGCAAACGCTAGTATGTGTTTGTTTGTTGTCCCAACAAGGACTTTATGGCCTTCATCATCAATGTGCTTGATATCTAATAAAACCAAATCCGTTACCTTCATCAATGACGCAAACTTCTCTGTATTGTGTGGGGTAAAGGTCGCACCCGATGTGTCGATGCATGTATGTATATTGTGCGCTTTAAATAATGTAAAGAGCTCAATTAAAAAGTCGATTTGTAAGAGTGGTTCACCGCCTGAAACAGTGATTCCCCCATTCTTATAAAATGTTTTGTATTTCTGATAATCCGCAAGAATTTCCTCAGGTGTTTGAAGTTTGTTTTCTTGCGTATCCCAAGTGTCTCTGTTGTGGCAGAATTGACACCTTAAAGGACATCCTTGTAGAAACAGGATATAACGAATCCCTGGCCCATCAAATGCGCCCATGGTTTCTACTGAATGTGTGTTGCCTTTAGAATGTTTCATGGAACGTACGTGCAATAACGTCACGCTTTTGTTCGTTAGTTAATAACGCAAAGTTGACGGCATACCCACTCACACGAATGGTAAGGTTTGGGTATAGGTGTGGGTTATTCATTGCCTCAATCAGTTTTTCTCTAACTAAGACGTTGACGTTTAAGTGGTAACCACCACCAGTAAAGTAGCCATCTAAGATATTGACTAAGTTTTCTACCTTAATGTCACTTGCCATGACGTTTTCAAACATCATTGTTTCTTCTTTTCCAAGTGCTTGAGGCACAATGGTAAAGGTATTTGAAATACCATCGGCACAAGACTCACATGGAATTTTAGCCACACTCATCAAGGATTTTAGTGCCCCTGAATTGTCTCTACCGTGCATTGGGTTTGCCCCAGGTGCAAACGGTGCGCCTTTTCTTCTGCCATCTGGCGTGTTACCTGTTTTTTTACCATATACCACGTTTGAAGTAATGGTTAAGACAGACATCGTTGGAATTGAATCACGGTAAGTCTCGTGTTTACGAATCATGTTCATGAATTTAGAAACAAGATCCACTGCGATTTGGTCCACTCGGTCGTCATTATTCCCGTAACAAGGGAATTCCCCTTCGGTTTTAAAATCAACGACTAAGCCGGATTCTTCATCATAGATTGGTGTGACTGTGGCGTATTTGATTGCTGATAAGCTATCTGCAACTACTGATAAGCCTGCAACACCGGTTGCGAAAAATCTAGTTACATCTCTATCGTGTAAAGCCATTTCGAATGACTCGTAAGCGTATTTGTCATGCATGTAGTGAATGATGTTTAATGCGCCAACGTATAGTTCTGCTAACCACTCTAACGTTTTTTCATAATTAACCATCACTTCATCGTAATTTAAGACGCCTGGTTTGATGATTTCACCTTTTGGTGCGACTTGTTTGCCGCTCATTTCATCTCTACCACCGTTTAAGGAGTAAAGTAGTGCTTTAGCAAGGTTTGCACGTGCACCAAAGAATTGCATTTCTTTACCAACTGCCATTGGTGAAACACAGCATGCGATGGCATAGTCATCACCATGTTCAGGTCTCATTAATTCATCGTTTTCGTATTGAATCGATGATGTATCAATCGATACTTTAGCAGCGAAGTTTTTAAAGTTTTGTGGCAATGATTCACTCCATAATACGGTAAGGTTCGGTTCAGCCGATGTCCCTAAGTTATACAGTGTTTGAAGGTATCTAAAGCTTGTACGAGTAACAAAGCTTCTTCCATCTAAGTTCATCCCTGCAATTGACTCAGTGACCCAAGTCGGATCGCCTGTGAATAGTTCATTGTATTCAGGTGTTCTAGCAAAACGAACCATACGCAATTTCATGATGAAATGATCGATGATTTCTTGAGCGTCTGTTTCATTAATAATGCCAGCTTTTAAATCTCTTTCGATGTAAATATCTAAGAATGTTGAGGTTCTACCTAAACTCATCGCAGCCCCATTTTGCTCTTTAACGGCACCAAGATAACCTAAATATAGCCATTGGACAGCTTCCATCGCATTATCTGCTGGTCTTGATAAGTCAAACCCATAATATTCCCCTAAGGTTTTTAAGCGACCAAGTGCGTTGATTTGTTCTTGAATTTCTTCTCTTAAACGGATTTTTCTTTCCGTCATTGGAAACGATAAACTCTTTTGTTCTGCTTTCTTTTGATTGATTAGGTAGTCTAATCCATAAAGAGCCACACGGCGGTAGTCACCAATGATACGGCCTCTACCATACGCATCAGGAAGACCGGTGATAATGCCCGCACTTCTGGCTGCTCTGATTTCTGAGTTGTAAGCATCAAATACCCCTTGATTATGTGTCTTACGATACTCAGTAAAAATGTGTTTAAGCTCTGGATTAATTTCATAACCATACGCTTCTGCTGCCTTGACAGCAACGTTAATCCCCCCATATGGGTGAAAACCTCTAACTAGAGGTGCGTCCGTTTGAAGACCTACTATTTTTTCAAGCGACTTATCTAAGTAACCTGCTTTGTGTGACGTAATCGATGACACAACGTCTGTGTCAACACTGATGACACCACCAAGTTCGATTTCTTTTGCTAATAAATCAATGAATTGTTGATTTAATTTTGTAGATGCTTCTGTTGGACCAACTAAGAATGAGTCATCCCCTAGATACTCTTCATAGTTGTTAACGATAAAGTCTCTGACATCGACAGTTTCTTGCCAAAGACCTTTTTTGAATCCTTCCCATTGTTTCATGGACGATTTCCTCCTATTAAATTAATCGTTTTTTACAAACTCATTATATCGTTTAATCAATCAATTCGCACGCATAGTTATAATGAAAACGTTTTAATCATCAAAACCTGTTTTAAACGCTTAGTTATCTAGATTTATTCCTATTTTTATCTCGTGTAATTATAAATAATTAGACGCATCTAATTGATATTTTGAATGTCAAATCATCAAATGTCGTGTTATACTATATAAGAAACTTTTTTAAATAGAAATGAGGCAAACTTATGCAAGACGTTATCATCATTGGTAGTGGCCCTGTGGGTCTATACGCCGCCACGCTTTGTGCGATGCACAACCTAGATGCCATCGTATTAGAATCTAGCCATCTTTACGGTGGTACACTAAACCTATATAAAGAAAAGAATATTTATGACATGCCTGGTTTTCCAAAAACAACGGCAGGTGAACTCATTTTGTCTTTATACCAACAATATTTAACTCAACAACAAACCGATCGTATCCTGTTAAACATCCAAATTCTTGATTTTGTTCACGAAGAAGATTACTACAAAATTATTACAAACAAAGGGGTCTATTTTTCAAAGACCATCTTGTTTTGTAATGGTGGTGGGATGTTTCGACCACGACCTCTTGGACTACCTAATGAAAAAGCGTTTGATAACATCCACTATTTCGTTGAGCGTTTAAGCGACTTTAAAGACAAAGACATCACAATCTTAGGTGGCGGCGATTCTTCCATTGATTTTGCCTTAAGCCTACAACCCTACGCAAAATCCATTAACGTGGTTCACCGAAGAGCTGATTTTCGAGCCCACGAAAACAACGTCTTACAAGTCAAATCGTTTGCTAAGGTCTATACACCTTATGAACCAATCCGTATGGAAGGAACAACTAAGGTAGCGTCCCTTGTGATCAAACACCTAGAGACAAAAGAAACGACAACACTTAAAACCGATGCGCTTCTGGTCTTTTATGGTAACGTCCCAATTAAACCTGATTACGAAGCGTATGGCATAAAAACCGATAACGGCTTAATCACAGTAAAAACCAACATGGAAACCAGTCATAAAGGCATTTATGCCGCAGGCAACTCAGTTACCTATCCTGGTAAGATCAAAATGATTTCATCTGGCATGGGTGAAGCAGCCACCGCGGTTTCATCGATCTCAAAGTACTTAAATCCCAAGAAAACCATGACTTATAAACATTAAGAAAAAAACACAAAATTTGTGTTTTTTCTAAATATAACCCTCATATAAAGACAAAAGACCTAGCCAAATAGACCAACTCGTGGGGGGAGTTCAGGGTATATTCATTCTAAGTCTTGACGTCTCTAAACTTCTAAACAAATCACAGGGTTTTACACGCTTATGGTTGTCTATGTTTATGCGTTTAATCTATCATAAGTCAACGATATTTTAAAGACCAATCACTTAAAAGGGACACTTCATCACTTAATTGTCTTATTGGTCTCTTTGTGATAAAATTATATTGCTCTAATTAAGTAAACAATGAGTTCGTAATACACACTTAATCAATAAAGATTAATAAGAAGGCATACCTAGAGGTGACTTATGATAAAACTGGTGGTTTGTGAAGACAATCAAAACGAAATGACTCATCTAAAAACACTGTTAAAAAAAGACGTTATCACCCGTTTTGATCTTGATGTGACCTACTTTTTAAACCCTAAACTAGTCATTGATGATCAAACGATTTTAACTCACACGGATGTCTTTATTTTAGACGTTTTGATGCCCGAGTTCAGTGGGATTGAACTTGCTAAGGTCATACGAAAACACAACAAAGATGCGGTCATTATTTTTCTAACCGCCTCTAAAGAATACGCACTTGATGCGTATGAGATGTTGGCCATTCGGTATTTAATCAAACCATTAAAAGCGAGTGAGCTAAATGACGCTTTAGCAATGGCCAGCCATTTAGTCAAAAAGAAAACAGTCAAATACCAAATAGAAACCAGAACGGAACGCATCACGCTTAACCTACTTGACATCAAATGGATTGAATACCGTGATCACGTGCTTTACTTTACGACCACAGAATCGGTCATCAAAAGTAAGTTCTACCGTACGACTTTTTCAAAGACGATTCCATCGTTATTTGAACATCAATCATTCATCCTTTCACACCGATCTTATTTAGTCAATCTTAATCACGTCTTAAAAATGGTGCCTGATGGTTTTATTATGAACAACCAAGCCTTTATTCCAATATCAAAAAACAGACGAACACTCGTTAGAAAACAATACCTTGATTATACGCTTAGAGGGGGTTATTGATGTGATGAACCCAACGATTGTCAGACTCTTTATTTCACAAGCCTTTGCCTGTTATTTTCTTTTAATTCTAGTGCCTTTAAAACCACCAGTTAAGAAACACCGTTTGATCATCATTTCTGGTATGTTTTTAATCACAGTAGCCAACGCATTTATGATTGATTCCCTTGGTTTATCTGACTTTTATATCCGTTTTTTCTTTTTAACGCTCTTACTACCGAATTTTTTACTTTATTCCTATTACGCGATATACAAAGGGGCAAAGCTTCTATTTGCTATGTTATCCATCCAAGTGTTTGGTAACGTCGCAATTGTCAATGGTTTATTAGCTTCCTATTTAACCACTCAAAAAGATAACCCTTTACTTGATACCACCATTAGAGTCCTCACTTATTTACTCTTCTTTCCATTTGTTCATCGGTTTATACAGCCTCATTATTTAAAAATGGTAAAAACACTCAATAAAGGCTGGTGGATATTGAACTTGGTTTTGGTCATCTCCTATGTGCTTTCTTATTACATCGGTTTCGTCCCAAATCCGATTTTATACCGACCACAGTATTTTATTCATCTCTACGTTGGTCTGTTTTTGGGTTTATCCATCTACGTTGTTCTCTTTTTCTTATTCCAAGAAATTGAATCGAAGATTTCCTTTGAGCGTGACAAAAAACTGTTGAGTATTCAAGTGAGCTCGCTTGAGGCACAGTCAGCGGCTATTTTTCTTGCCGAAGAAAAGATTGCGATCATCAAACACGACCTAAGACATCACCTATCCATTCTTAACGAACTGATTTTGACCAAAGATTTTAAACAAGCCTCACATTATTTAGAAGACCTTGATCAAACCTTATCTGAGGTCAGCCCTAAATCGTATTGTAAAAATAAAGTCATCAACGCCGCCCTTTCACATTACCTCAATTACGCTTCTTTAGAACAAATCGAGGTGATCTCCAATCTAGACATCCCAGAGGTCTTACCGATTAACCCTAGTGAGCTTGCGATTGTCTTTTCAAATGCCATTGAAAATGCGATCCACGCGTGTTTAAAAATACCTGAGGCGTCCAATCGTGTGATCACCTTAACTTCTAGGTTTAAAAACGATAGTCTCTTTTTAGAAATATCAAACCCTTATTTTGACGACATTGTCTTTTCTAAGGATGGTCTACCCATATCGAATGAACACGGCCATGGTACCGGGGTCTTAAGCATGGTTGCCTTTGCTAAAAAGAATCAAGCCATGCTTGATTTTTCAGTCGAAAATCATGTCTTTTATTTAAGACTCATCCTAAATTTTTTGTCTTAAACGCGATAAGAAAAACACAGCCATTTTGACTGTGTTTTTCTTTAGGGTTATCCTACCCACGTTTCTATTTATTTGAGGAGAAGAAATAGAACGATTAAGCACTGTATACCTAATAATCCGAGTTCGATGTAATGATACCTTTTCTTTTCATGTCGAAATCCAAACATGAAATAGGCAAAGACATAACCAAGGCTGCCCATAATCATTGAGGTGATCAAGATTTGATATTCCTCAATTTTAGGTCCAGTTTGGTTTTTTTGATATAACATAGACTTATTAATTAAGTAGATGGTCATAAACGATGACATCGTAATTAATAATATGATAAGCTCCATAAGCATTTATCCCCTAACGACTAAATAGATCATTAATGCCACAAAGACTAAGGACAACACCAAAATGGTGATTGTCAGGCCTTTTTTTGATACATCAATGTTTTCATACATGCCACCTTTTTTAATGGCTTGTTTGGTTTCTTTTTCTTTTTCTTCCATTACTTACGTACTAAATATTTTCTCATGTCAATTGAGGTAGCAAGTAAGATAACAAGCCCTTTAATTGCGTATTGAAGGTTCGCATCAACGCCTAAGAAGATGAAAGATGCGGTAATTAATTGAAGTAGGAATACCCCAATCACAACGCCTTTAATTTTACCAACCCCACCGGAGAATGATACACCACCGATCACACAGGCTGCAATCGCATCTAACTCAAAGTTTACCCCTGTCGCGGCGTTATTAGAGCCAACATAAGCACTTGTGAAAAAGCCGTTAACCCCATATAACATCCCTGCCATGATGAAGACAGTCATGATTGTTTTAAACACGCTGATCCCTGAAACGTTTGCGGCTTCTGGGTTACAACCAACGGCGTACATGTTCTTACCAATCACGGTTTTATTCCAAATAAACCACATTAAGGCAACCAGAATGATGGCATAGAATACTAAAAACTGAATGTTAATACCGAAGATACTGACACTACCAATAATTTTATCTGAGAAGTCTGGTCTTAATCCACCCACTGGTTGACCGTTATTTTTACCAAGTTGAATGTATTGTAAGCTAATGGCATAAACAATCAGTTGAGTCGATAACGTTACAATAAATGGGTGTAGTTTAAACTTAGCAACAAAGAAGCCATTAAATGCCCCGAAGATCCCACCAACAATCACAACAATCAATAACACGAGTAAAATTGGCATTGGGTTATTTGCTAAGCCTTCATACATAATGTTTGGGTAATCCCCGCGTTGAAGTAGTGAGGCCGTAATGATGGCTGTTAAGCCAATGATACGCCCAGCACTCAGGTCGGTACCCGTTAAGACGATGATCCCACCAACCCCTAAGGCAATCGGTAAACGAAACGCCGTTTGAGTGATGATGTTGACAATTGAGTTTATCGAGATAAATCTCGGTCTCATGATGGTAACAAAAATGATGAATCCGACTAATAAAATATAGAGGGAGTAATTAATGATAAATTCACTAATGTCTCTCTTACGTTGTTCTTTAAGTTCTTTTTTCGCTAAGATTTCTTGTTCGCTTAGCGGTGCTTTAATTGTTTCATTTGGTTTATTCATAGCTTACCTCACATGTATTTCGCTGATAAACTCATCAGCTCTTCTTGAGTCGTTGTCTTAGCATCAACGATGCCAGCCACACGACCATTACTCATCACTAAAATTCGATCACAAATACCAAGTAACTCTGGCATTTCTGAGGATGCCATGATGATGGATTTGCCCGTTGATGCGAGATTAATCATTAATTGATAAATCTCATATTTCGCGCCAACGTCGATCCCTCTGGTTGGTTCATCTAAGAGTAGCACTTCTGGTTTGGTTAATAACCAGCGGCCGATAATCACTTTTTGTTGGTTCCCACCAGAAAGGCTACCAATCTTAGTGTGTTGACCTGGTGTTTTAACACGCATTGAGTCAATCACCCATTTGGTATCTTCTTTCATTGGATCGTGCTTCAAGTAGACCTTGTTTTGATAGGATTTTAAATTGGATAAGGTGGCATTTTCTAAAATGTTTAGTACCCCAAAAATCCCTGTGGCACGTCGTTCTTCAGTTAATAAGGCAAAGCCGTTTTTAATGGCTTGTCGTGAATTCTTGTTGTCGATTTTTTTGCCATTTAAAATCAAATCACCTGATTTTTTCGACGTGATACCAAAAATCATTTCAAGGACTTCGGTGCGTCCTGCCCCTACAAGTCCAGCAAGACCTAAAATCTCACCTTTCTTTAAATCAAAACTCACTTCTTCGATGTGATTTTTGTATAACGCACTAAAGTTCTTAACTTCTAAGATTTTACCTTCTGGTTTGTTTGTTTTATCCGGAAAACGGTTATCAAGACTACGACCGACCATTTGCTTAATGATTGAATTAATCGTTAAGTCTTTGGCTGGTGTTGTTGAGATCCATTTACCATCACGCATGATGGTCACATCATCAGAGATACGTAGGATTTCATCCATTTTGTGTGAGATATAAATAATCCCACAGCCTTTTTTCTTTAACTTATCGATGATTGAAAATAAGTGTTCGATTTCTTTATCGGTTAAAGAGGAAGTTGGTTCATCAAACGCGATTACTTTTGCGTCATAACTCACCGCTTTTGCAATCTCAACCATTTGTCTTTGAGAAACACTCAAATTCGACATGGTTTCTTTTGGATCAACGGTAATTTCTAAGGTCTTAAAAATCTCTAAGGTGTCTTGGTACATTTTTTTATGATCGACCATTGGCCCAATCTTTGGGTATCTGCCAAGCCAAACGTTATCCATGACGTTTCGTTTGACCGCTTGGTTTAACTCTTGTTGAACCATCGCAACCCCACTGGTTAAGGCTTGTCTAGAACTTGAGAATTTGACTTTTTTCCCTTCTAGAAAAATCTCGCCTTCATCTTCAAAATAAATGCCGAATAAGCATTTCATCAATGTTGATTTACCGGCCCCGTTTTCACCCATTAAGGAGTGTACGCTACCCGGTCTTACAAATAAATTTACTTTATCTAACGCTTTTACACCTGGAAATGATTTTGAGATCCCTTCCATTTTTAAGATGTATTCCATAGTTAACCCACCAATCCTGTCATATTCATTAATCCAAAAATCTATATTCCTATCAAACTTTTGGATTAATAACATCATAAGCGGCCAAACGGCCGCCTATTTGTTATTAAATGTTACTGTTATTCGCCAGTGTATTTAGCGTAAGGAATTCTTACTTTATCTGCACCAGTTTCAAATGTATAATCTGTACCTTCATTGAAGTCTTTGTCTAATGAGACGTTTTCAATGAACTTAACGATTGCTTTAGCCATAGCAACACCGTCTTGTTTGATTGAACCAGCCATTTTACCACCTTGGATGGCATCAACAGCAGTTGCAGTTGCATCTACACCTACTACTAATACATATTTAGTAGCGTCTGAACCTGTGTTATAACCAACACCATTAAGTGATTGGATTGCACCAAGTGCCATGTCGTCGTTATTAGCGATAACTAATTCAATTGGTTGATCTCCTGTGTATGGGTTAGAAGTTAATAATGCGTCAGTCATTGTCTTAGCAGTTGCTAGATCCCAACCAGCCATTTGGTCAGTACCGATTTGTACTAATTCAGGTTTTGAAGCAGCAACCAATAAGCGATTAGCTTCTTGAGTTGAATACTTAGTTCTACCGTTTGCTTCTGGGTTATCTAAGTCAGCTCTTAACATGATGTAGTTGATCTTACCATCGTTATTTAAGTCGTATTTTTCCCACGCGCCATCAGCAAGTAATAAGTCAGCGATCATTTCGCCTTGCATATAACCAGCTTCGTCTGGATCAGTTCCGATAAATGCTGCGTCATCGTATGAATTAACAACGGCATCACTTACTTCACGGTTGAAGAAAATCACAGGAATCTTAGCGTTTTTCGCTTTTTGAATTACCACGTTACCACTTTCAGTTTCAACGATGTTAACAACGATTAGGTCAGTCCCATTCGCGATTGCACCATCGATTTGTGTGTTTTGTGTTTCTTGTGAGCCATCCGCATCGTGGAATGTGTAATTCACGTCGATGCCTTTAAGTTCAGCATCCATTGCGTTTCTAACACTTGTAATGTAAGTGTCTGAGTACTTGTAAATAAAAATGTCTACTTTGAATTCGCCATCTTCTTCACATGCAAACATTGTTACCGCTAGTAAAAGCGTAACCATTAAAGCAAAAATTCGTTTCATTTTTTTGTTTCCTCCCTTTTGGTTTCGCTTTCATTATAGTTGTAATCGCTTACAAGAAAAATGTAATATTCTATTTTTTAGTTGTGAAATTCTCTAACTTTGATTTTTTACTCCAAATGTTCTTTTAAGATGACTTGACCATCAACGAACACATAGCGTTCTTTAACAAGTTCAAATGGTAGGTCATCGAGTGGCTTATGCTTCATTAAATAATTGATCAAGGTAGCAACCGCATGCCCTTGTGCGCTTGAATCATTTAAGACACTTGCAAAAAGCAGTCCATCTTTGATTGCTTGTTTTCCAACACTTGTGGCATCGACTCCAATAATTAAGATGTCTTGATCGTAGGTCTCGCCTTTTTCAAAGCGGTTCGTCTCCACTAAGTAATCAATTGCCCCTAAGGCCATGTCATCGTTATTTGATAAGATCAATTCAACCTCAGGAAACATTTCCATGATTTCTTTGGTTTGAATGTAGGCGAGGTCTCGTCGCCAATTGGCCACCGAAGTCGTTAAAAGTTCGACCTCATAGCCAAGCGCTCGTAAGTGTTCAATCGACATACGGGTTCTTTTTTCAGCATCTTGGTGAGACTGTTCGCCTTTTAAGATGACGGTTTGTATGACGTTATCGGCGTTTCGATCAAAGATTTTATTTAAGTTTTTGGGGTCTTTAAACACCAAATCTGCCGCTTCTGCTTGTCTGATGCCTAATAGATCCGCATCTGCACCGACGTAATAAATGTTTTCATAACGAGCGATGTCTTCTTCTAGTGGTTCACGGTTGATAAAAATGATGGGTATCTTTTTATCATTTGCGAGTTCTGCTAGGCTACTTGCAGCCAAGCGGTCAACCGCATTAATGACAAGCAAGTCATAGTTTTGATCGATTAAATTAACCATTTGTTTGTTTTGGATGCTTTGAGAGTTTGAGGCATAAAATACCTCATACTCGTAATCACTCAAATTTTTAATGATCGCGTTTTTAAACTCTTGCATAAACGTATCGGACTCATCATAGATCATGATGCCTACTTTGATTTCTTTTTTCTCACAGGAGACAAGAAAAAGAACAATGAAAACCAATAAAATGAGATTAATCTTCTTCATAACTTGCCTCCTTCGAAATGTGGATTTCAATTGTGGTGCCCTCGTCGAGTTCACTCTTAATGATCATTTTCGCTTTTGACCCAAAATAGATTAATAAGCGTTGATAAATGTTTTTAAGACCAACCCCATCGTGCAGGTTTTGATCTTTAAACCGTCGGTAGAGTTCATCGATACGTTCTTGTCTCATCCCATAACCGTTATCAGAAACAGAGAAGATGATGTCTTCTTCGTCTTGATAAACCTTAACCTCAATGTGTCCTTGATCAATTCGGTTTTTTAAGCCGTGATAAATGCTATTTTCAATCAGTGGTTGTAGTAAGAACTTCATTGTCTTATGATCTTTGATGTCATCCTCACAAGAAAACGAATAAGTAAATGCGTTTTGGTATCTGATGTTTTGAATCAAGATGTAGTTTCTTGCGTGATCGATTTCATCTTTGATTGGGATGATATTTCTGCCCTTTGAAATGGAAAGCCTAAAGAATTTAGCTAAGGCAATCACCAGCTCAGCGGCTTGTTCGTTTTGTTCTTTTTCAATCATCCACACGATGGAATCAAGTGTGTTATACAAGAAATGGGGGTTGATTTGATTTTGAAGAGCCTTTAATTCCGATTTACGTTGTTCTTTTTGTTCAACCACGACCCGAGTCATCAGTTCGTCGATTTTTTTCATCATCGTATTAAAACTATGCGATAACGCGCTAACCTCTTGATAAGAATCGATGTTGACTTCTTGAATTTGAAAGAACTCCTCTTTTTCAATGTCTGACATTTTCGCTTCTAATGCTTGAATTGGTTTTGCGATACGTCTTGAAATGGTTAAAAAGAGTAGGACGGCAAAAAATAAAAACAACGTTGAGATGGAAAACGTGTTCCAAAAGAACTCGTTTTCAATGACTTTGATCCCCTCTGCGTTGATAAATACCCCAATACGCCATCTGGTGTTTGCAAGCGTATCGACGTTCACCATCATGTTTAAGTCATTGATTTTTGTTTTTGAGGTCCCAATCACGGTGTTTAAAAACACTTCTTTTTCTTTGGCATCTGAAACACCAGATGCGTCGGTTTTAGAGGTGTAGATGGTGTTATAATACTGATCAATAATTGAAATGTGTCCACCAAACCCGAGATTACTTTTTTTGACGAGTTCGACGAACTGGTCAAATGAAATGACGATTTTTAAGACACCACTTTGGTCGTTTTTATTAAATAACACAAACTTTGATATCGTGATTTGATAGACCCCTTGTGTTTCAAACGGGGTTTGAAAGTTATGAATGGTTTGTTCATTAATCGAACTTAAAAACCAAGACGCTTGACTTGCATTTCTTGCGGTTTGGTTTTTGATGTTTGACACGATTAAATCCCCTTGTAAATCATAGAGTTCAATCGTGATGATTTCTTTTTTTAAGCGGATCACGTCGTTTAAGTAGGATGAGGTTTCATCGATTGAAGCGTAGATGTCTTTGTTAGTAATGTCTGCTTGAATGAGGTTCGAGGTGTCAATGATGGTGTTAATGTAAGACTCATAGTTATAGACAATCTGTCTTGAGATTTCTTCTGATTGAATGTTCGATACCTCTGTGATATTTCTCTTGAAATTCACATAAGTGACACTAAAGAGTAATATCAAGTAAATCATCGAAATACTAAAAAATGAGATTAGAATGATTGAGGCAATGGAATGTTTTTGTCTCATGACTCGTCCTTCTTAAACTCTTTTGGTGATTTACCTTCATATTTCTTAAAACAGTGAGAAAAATAATAAGGTTCGTAGTAACCAACCATCTCAGCGACCTCAATGATTTTTAAGGATTGTTTTTTCAAGAGTTCCTTGGCTTTTTCCATTCTTAACTGTGTGACGTATTTGACAAAGGTCGTGTTTTTTTCATTTTTTAGTAAGGCAGAAATGTAAGAAGGGCTTAGCCCAATTTGGTCTGAGGCCATTTCTAGGTTGAGGTTTTGATCACTAAAATTGGTTTCGATGTACTTTAAAATCTTGTCTAAGTTCTTACCAACCACGTCGGTTTGAAGCGATTGGTTGACGCCTTTAACGGCTAAAATCAATTCAATAAAATAATTATAAACCGATTCTTTGGTTTTATGTTCTAATAAATTCAGGTGGATTTGATTTAAATTGATGCCATCTTTGATGAGTTTTTCTGGTTCTTCACAATTGCTGATGATGGTATTTAATACCTCGGTTAGGGTGTAGTGATAAACCCCATCTTTGGCAATCTCAAATAAATAATCCAGTTCTTTTTTAATTTCTTTAAGCCCTTCGTAACGAATCACGTACGATAGGTTTTTAAAGGCATCCCGGTCTAAGATCAACAAATTTTCTTTTTGCGCTAAGTCGCTACAAAAAAACACTTGATTTGAACCTAAAAATCGGCGCTGTTCAAGTGAAGCACGCGCGTCTCTGAAGTGTTTTTTAAATGAACCTTCAATTGTAAATGGATTTGAGATACCCACACTCATGCTTAGGTTTAAATACCGTTTGATCCGTTTAATCTCGGTATCTAAAAACTTTAATATTTCAACGTTCGAAAACGGTTGAAGTGATTTAAGAATTAAGACGAACAGTTGACTTCGTTTAAATAACTCAAAATCATACTTCTTGAAGGCTTGTTCGAGTTGATTTTTTAACGTTAAAAACGCCAAATCTAACTTATCAAAGTCCGTTTTGTCGTCTCTGATGTCAAAATCAAAGACACCAATACACAAATGATCAAACCGAAGGTGAACGCCTTCTTTTTTTAATTTATCAATGAAAGAGGCCTCTGGTTTGTCCATTTGTAATAAAAGACAAAGGTCATTTTCCACAAGCACGGGCAGGTTCTCTTTACGAAATTCGCTTAACTCTTGAATGACACTTGACACGTTATAATCAGTTGAAATCCTATCGTGTGCTTTTTGTAGAGCTTTATCGAGCTCTTTTTGTAAAATCGGTTTGGAGATAAACCCGATCACTTCAAGTTCAATGGCCTGTTTGGCGTAATCAAACTGGTCATAACCTGTGATGATAATGATTTTGATGAATGGATCACTACTTTTAAGTTTTCTTGAGAGCTCAATGCCATCAATATATGGGATTCTAATGTCGGTGATCAATAAGTCGATGTCTTTGCCTGTGATGCCTTCATAGGCATCAATGCCATTATCAAAAACACCAACTAGTTCAAACGCCGTTGGGCTTTTTAGGATCATCGATTCTAGTCGCTCTCTGACGTCTTGTTCGTCATCAACGATCGCTATTTTATATTTACTCAAACGTAACACTCCTTTTTTCTAAAAACGCTTTCTTTTCACATTAATTATACCATTTTACTTTTTAATACAAGAAAAAAGAGGAAAAATTTCCTCTTTTGCTTTTTAGATGATTGGTAAGTACTTGTTCAATTCCCATTCGGAAATAATCGTTTTGTACTCGTCCCATTCTTTTTGTTTGGCTTCAATAAATTTCTCGAAAAGCTCTTCACCAAGGGTTTCTTTCATTAACTCACTCTTTTGGAAAAACTCAATGGCTTCTTTTAGATTCTCAGGTAAATTCTTTATCCCTAAACGTCTTCTTTCTTGTTCACTCATGCGAAATAAATTTTTCTTTAGTGGGTTTAGGGCCGTTAGATCATTTTTAATCCCATCAAGCCCTGAGTTTAGTAAGACTGCCATTGCTAAGTAAGGGTTCGCTGAGGCATCAACACTTCTTACCTCAATTCGTGTGGCATTCCCTCTTGAGGCCGGAATACGAATCATTGTTGAGCGGTTTGAATCACTCCAAGCGATGTAGACCGGGGCTTCATAACCAGGCACTAAACGTTTATAAGAATTAATGATTGGGTTACAAACAAGCGTAAATGCTTGCGCATTTTTCATGATACCTGCAATGAATTTAAGCGCCGTTTCCGATAATTGATTGTCTGTTTTTTCATCAAAAAATACGTTACGTCCGTCTTTGGATAAGCTTAGATTTGAATGCATCCCAGAACCATTAATGCCTTTGATTGGTTTTGGCATAAAGGTTGCGTGATACCCGTGACGTCTTGCGACATTTTTCACAAGTACTTTAAAGGTTTGAATGTTGTCACACGCCTCTAATGCGTTATCAAAGTGGAAATTGATTTCATGTTGACCAAAGGCGACTTCATGGTGTGACACTTCCATTTCAAAGCCTAATTTTTGCATCTCAAGAACGATGTCTCTTCTAATGTCTTCAGAGCCGTCCATTGGGGCTAAATCAAAATAACCACCTTGATCGGATAACTCTCTGGTGATTTTTCCTTTTTCATCGAGTTTAAATAAGAAAAACTCCGGTTCTACACCAACGTTAAACTTATCAAAGCCGAGACTCTTCATTTCATTTAACGCTTTTTTTAACACGTATCTAGGGTCACCCTCGTAAGGTTTTTTACTTGAGGTATACACATCACAAATCAGTCTTGCCACACGACCCACTGGGGCATTTTCCCAATTAAGGATTAACCAAGTAGATAAATCCGGGTATAAATACATATCTGCTTCATCAATACGTACGAATCCCTGGATCGAAGAACCATCAAACATAATGTCGTTGTTTAAGGCACGCTCCAAATTGGTAATTGGAATTTCAACGTTCTTGACGGTACCTAACATGTCACTAAATTGTAAGCGAACATAGCGTACGTCAAATTCTTTTGCACTCTTTAAAATACTTTCTTTTGTGTAGTTCTTCATCTAACTATCCTCCATATGGAAATATTATACGCCCAATGTTAAAAATTTCAACATTTTTTTTACACTTTTTAAAAAAATAGATTTTAAAAATAAAAAAGTGTCGATAAATTACAGAATAATACTGCATTTTATCGACACTTTAATGTTTTTAGTTGTTTTCTACAATGATTTCTTTGATCACAACTACGATACGATTGACTTCTTCTAATCTATTGTCTTTACCAAATGTAAAACGAACAACGCCAAAGTCTTCTAAGCAATCACGATTGACTACTTGAATGACGTGAGACTCTTCAATCACATCGGAATTACAAGCACTACCACTTGAAGCATAAATGCCATGTCTTGCAAGCTCAAAACCCAAGGCGATCGATTGAAAACCCTTGATGCGAACAGAAACTAGCCCTGGTAATTGGTTAGATAACTCAGTAGGCCCATTAAAATAAACGCCATCAATCTGACTCAATTTTTCTCTAAAGGCTGTTGTAAGCTCATTTAAGTGAGCGATTACTTCTTTTCTTTTTTCACTCATGATGCCAAAGGCTTTTGATAATGCCACAATCCCAAACACGTTTTCCGTGCCTGCTCTTAAGTGATTTTCATGTGACCCACCAAATATCAAAGGACAAATTGGTGCGTTATCTCTGACAAAGAGTAGACCAATCCCTTTAGGTCCATAAAACTTATGGGCCGATATCGATAAGTAATCGATGGGTATTTTTGATAAGTCCATTTCGATTTTAGTTGCGACACAAACCGCATCGACGTGAAGTAGTACGTTTTTCTTTTGACAAATTGAAGCGATTCTTTCCATATCATAAAGCGTGCCTATTTCATTATTCGCCCACATTAAGGAAACTAGTCCTACCTTAGGCGTTAGCATTTCTTCAAACAAATCAAAATCAAAAAGCCCTTGGCTGTCCACTGGTATATAACGAACCACGACGCCTTCTTTTTCTAACGTATGAAGGGTATTTAGCGTCGCTTTATGTTCGATTTTAGTGGTCAAAATTTCTTTATCATGACCTACACACTTTGATACTCCTTGTAAAACTAAGTTAATCGCTTCGGTTGCCCCACTGGTAAAGTAGAGTTCTTTTGGACTTACTTTGAGACTTTTTGCTAAGTTTTCTCGCTCAATATTGATTCGTTTTCTAACCTCAATCCCAAACGGATGCATGGATGATGGGTTTGCAAAGCTTCTATCTAAATAAGGCATGCCTTCTTCGAGTGCTTCTTTTAAGAGTGGGGTTGTTGCCCCATGATCGACGTAGATTGGCTTCATTTGACTACCTCGATGTAAAGATCGTCTAAATTAACTAGTTCAAGGTAACTCAGATCGAGCTCAAGTGAGGTAAGTTTTACTCTTGTCTTTAACTTCTTTTGTTGTTCGCTTAAGCCCTCGGTTAACTTACTCACCGAATAGGATTCATGTATCACGCAAGGCTCAGGGTCATTAAAAAGCGTGATCGACATCTTTTTGATGCTTTCTTTTTTGATTGGCAAATCAATGACTTTACCAATGAAAACCGATTGTTCGTCTTTGGTGCTTAATCTAATTTTTTTAGCCATAAATACCCTCCTCTAACCGATGATCACAAAAATATAATAAATCCCAATCGCTAAAAAGACGATGGCGTTAATCAACTTAACGATGTGTAGTTTTTCTCTCATAAAGACCGTCACGCCCATCACCGATTTGGTTTTGACTGCGATAACGGTAATGATGATTAGTGGTAAGATGAATAGAATGTTGTACATAAATAATAATAAAATCCCACGCATCACGTGATCACTAAAATGAATGAGGTGAAGAATCGCTGTTAAGTAAGCTTGTCCCGTACATAAGAATTCCGTCACTGAGATAATTAAGCCTAAAACAAAGGTAATCACGTACATGTAAATGGAATCATTTTCCATGGCGTCTGTGAATTTCTTCATCAAATTACGGTTGAATCGTTGAATCCCTTTTGGTAACTGATTTTTAACTTTATCGTATTGTTGTTTACGGGTCACTAAATAATCATAAAAGTTTAAAAGAAATAAAACGACGGATATCCCTAATATGACGTAGGGCACCACCGTGACTAAAAACCCTAAATGCGCAAAGACGGATAAAAACCGAAATAAGATGGTCCCAAACAAGAAATAACTAATGAATATCGCAGACATAAAGGTGATACTGACCTTTAACAACACTTTCTTTTCTTTGGAAAACCCTAAAAGCGAGATAAAGATGATTAACATCGCAATCGCACAAGGATTAATCCCATCGAGTAAACCGAGTAACATCAAATACACAATTTGAATCCCACCCGCAGGTGCCTCTTCAATCGGTAACATCGGGGTTTGTGCGAGGGTTTTAATTTCTTCATTAAGCGTCATTTTTTTGATGTTTTCTACCCCATTAACGAAGGTATCTCCAACAAACAAAATAGGGACTGCTTTTTCACTGTCTTTAACCCCATACGTATACTGATAGTTTCTGAAGATACCTGTATAACTCGAGTCATCCTCTAAGATGTATTTTTTTACGTTTAAGCCTTGGGCTTCTAATTCATCAAAGACACCAGAAGCTTCAACTTCTTGACACCCACTACAAAGCTTTGATCCAAAGTAAACCACGTCATAGTCATCGGCTTTGACGACTGGTTGAAACTGACTAAACACAAATGCCAGCATAAAAAGTAATAACGAAAATCGTTTCATTCACTAAATCCTCTATTCTTATAGTTTATATAGTCTTATTATAACGCATGACATCTAAAAGATAAAACGATAGCCCTCGTTATTTAGAAACTTTTTTTATCTAAATAATCCCTGATAAATAGCCCTGGTGAGGTCTTAAAATCCTTTTTAAATAAATAATCAAACGTCTCAATGATTTGTTTGTCTTCTGAGGCGATGTATAAGCAGTAACAATAAAACATGTGATCATAGAACAACGCTTCATTACCAAGCGCTCGATAACAATAACCCCAAAAAATAGTGAAAGTATTCAAGTAAATACGAATTCTTATTTTTCTTTTGAGGCCTCAATTGCGTGCGTTAAAACCAAAAGCTCCCGTTCATAGAGTTTTTCTTTTTCGAGGTATTTAACCACGTGTAAGGCAACCAAATTAATCACGTGACTGTGATTACCAAAAATCACCTTATTCGGTGTTAAAATCAAACTTTCAAGTTTTTTTGCGATCACTTCTTTTTCTTCCTTAACGACGTTATCTAGCAACAACCCAAGCCCATAGGCCTCAGCAAGTGACACGGTGCTTTTTTTTAAGATGTGCTCAAAGTCGATCAATGATTTCATCGCTTTGGAAAAATAAAACGAATTGATGTCTTTTTCAAACAAACGTTTAATCAACACCGACGTCTCAAAAAACAACTGATTTTCTTTTTGAATGATTGGTTTTTTTATAATAACTTGATAAACGGCCATAGCCTCTTTAAAGTTTCTACCAATGGTTAAATTAAAAAACTGAGTCACTAGTTCATTTTCTTGATAGGTTTGATTTGAAAATTCACGCATAAAAAAATCAAAACGAAACCCGAGTCGGTTTGATAAGGCTTCAATCACCTCAAGTGGCGCTTTAACGCTGCCTTTTAAGTACTTTCTGTAAAGTGATTCGGTAATGATTGGAAAACACAAGTCTTCTTGTGAGATGTTTTGATCTTTTCTAATGCTATCTAGGTACACAAATAATTCGTTATCAATCTTTCTTATCACATTACCACCTACATTTCAAGCTCAAATTTGAGCTGTTTTACACCAATCTTATTCTTTATAATAGCCTCGATTGGTGGGATTCGCATGAAAAAGTTCCATGTTCTTAAACGACTGTTTTTAATCGTAACACTAATACAATTATACCTCGTTTCAATGGATTTTAATCCGTTGATTGAACATGCAAATGAAAAACAGGCCATTTCTCTTGATTCTGATCCAGGTGATATTTATTATCCCCCGCTACCCCCAGGTAAGGTCACGTCTTAATTGATCCTAACTTTTATAGACAATCAAGCAGAAACGAATCAATTCGACCCCACTTCGTTTTGTTTCGATACCCCCAACAAAAAACGACAAGCAATTGATGCTTGTCGCCTTTTTTTATGCCTTGTCGTTAAAATAATCAAGTAACGCGTTTGCGGCAATCTTCGGGCCTTCTTCTTCAAAGCCAGCCACACCTAATTTGGTATTAAGCACACCTAAATAAACGCCTTGTTTGTCTAATGCCTCAAAGTACTGATCGACTAAAAAACGAGTCGTCATTTCTTTTTGAACCGGACCAAACGGGTTTGAAAAGAAACTTTCAACCAAGCCTTTTTCATCGGTCGTTCCTTTGGCCATGCGTTTGCCACTTAAGAATACGTCTTTGGCTTCAATCAGCGAGGAAAAACGAGATAGAATCTGATCATCCATGCTGTAGTTATTAATGTATAAGACCATGTCGATAGGATGTGCTCTTTTGATAAACCCATAGCGTGACACTGGGATGATGAGTCTCGCGTTGTGTCGTTCTGGGTTTAAGAAGATGGACCGGTCAAATTCTCGGTAGATGTAGCCATCATCTAAGTCATCAATACGGACAAACGCCCCAATTTCAGTTCCGCTAGCTCGTATGATATTATCTTCTTCTAGAAGGTAGCCCATGTCATCAAAAATAATGTCAAACGACTTGATTTTCCCCTCACCTAAATTACCCAGTGCCTCAAGTGTCTCAGACTTACCTGCCCCAGAGTCACCAACCATCATAATGTATTTCTGTTGGTGGTTATTGAAGGTAATTTTTGCCATTGCCCCATGGATTGGCAAACAGCCTTCATTAATCTTTTTTAGATTGTGTAAGGTAAGTAACATCTTTTTCATGTAGCCAAAGTAATCGTTCTTCTCTAAGTCTGAGACGATACCAACGTAGTAGCCCTTTTTCTCATCAATGTAGTAGTGATTGTCATAGGTGCTATCGCTGACACCAAAGAAAATCATTAAGCTTGGTTTTAATGTGTAGAGCTCTTTGGTATCTGCCATTTCAAATAGACTTGATAAGCTGATGCCGTGGTGCAAATATTTATCTTTCACATAGACCAAAGCGAGCTCTCTACCCACCTTGATTGGCATCATAAAAAAGCCTTTAAGGTCTTTAACTTCCTTAAATAGATTGACGCTCGTCTCTTTAAACAAGCCTTTTCTTGTGTTCGATTTGGTTCGGATCACGAACGGTGGTCTAATCACCATTTGATTTAGGCAAATGACGTCATTTAGATGACTCAATTCGCCTTCAAAAAGCGACGTAGACACATGGTTTAATACCACATTAAATCCCGCACTCAATTGACGATAGACGTTATTTTTCTTACCCGATAAGCCCTCAGTAATTAACCGGTAGGTTTTAATTATGACGTCATTAAACGTATTTGATGCCTCAAGTAACGGCCCGTCTTTAAAGATTAAATACTTTTCTTTCTTACGCCAATAATCATAGAAGCCCTCCGTTAGATTAAATACTTCTTCTTTGATGTGGTTTGGTAGTTCTTTTAAGTAAGCGTCGTTTAATACGATTTGTTCGTAAATACTAAAAAGTGTTTCTTCTTTTACAAACGTGATGGTCGTTTGATAATACTCACTCAATACCTCTTTAAACATCGCCGTTTCTAAAAGTTCTTTTGGTGAAAGAAAAAACTCTTCACTCTGATGAATAATGATCTTTTTACTGTCTTGATATAACTTCATAAAATCCCCCCATTTCAATTAGTTCTATCATACACTAATTTTTCCTAATTTGAAAGCTTTAAAATTGAAAAAAAACACCTCAAAAAGGTGTTTTAGTGAACTGATTATACCTTAGCCTAAGGACTGAAGTCTCACAAATTTGTTTTTTGAAAATGCTAAGAACTTGTCTAGAACCTTGGTTTTATTTTTTGCCTTGTTAATAATTAGGTCAAAGGATAAAACCAGACCGCCATTTTCATTTAACTGAATGTCTAAATCTGCCTTCTCTAATCGCTTAATGGATTTATAATAATCACACGAATTGATTTGTTGAAGTATCCGATTTAAGAAATCTTCATTATCAGCTCTGTCAAGTGTTAATCTTGACTCAAGTCTAATATGATATTTGATCACGAACTAAATCCTCCCCCACAAAACTTGACTTTAGTCGCCAAGCTATATTTAAACATAAAAATGCGTGTAATACAACAAAAATAATCAAAAAAGGTCATAATTTTCCAAGATGGAAAAAATCTAAAAAAAAGACGAAAATATATAAACAAACAATATTAAACAAATCGCATTCTTTCTTATTTACTTCAAATCGGTAATGTGTTATTATGATATCGGTCTTGGTGTTCTGAAATCCGCCAAGGTCCAAATTAATAGAAGTAGGGATGGCTTTAATACGCCATCCCTACCCTAAAATTTGATTTATAACACCAGTTAACTGGTGTTTTTTTTATCGATTAAAGACGATCATTTATCGTATGTTATCCATCATACAACACAGGTTTGCTTCATTTTTTACTAAGCAGTTGTCTCGTGTTTATCCACTTAAAGAGCAGTCGAATGATCAAAGAAAGTAGTAATCCAAAGAGGACACCACTAAAATCAATTAACACGTCTCTTACCTCACCACTTCTGCCATCTGCAAATAATTGAATGGTTTCATCGATGATTGCTTGTAGTAAGCCTAAACCTATAACATGTTTGATTGTCTTTTTACTTGACAATGAACACATGAAATAGATGAACCAAAGAATTGAAAAAACAAAGAACACAAAAAAATGCGCAAGCTTTCTAATGATGAATTCTAAATCTGGCAGTTCAATTGGAATACCAACCTTCGTTATTATTGGGTAAATCAAATCCCGAATCAGACCGCTTTGTGACGAAGAGACGCTCGCTGGCATTAACGAGTTATAAAATATAAACCCTGACCAAAAAAGGGCAATGATTAACCAAGTACGTCTTTTCTTCATTAGATGACGCCTTGAGATAACATGGCTTCACACAAACGATAAAACGCTCGTATGTTAGCCCCTTTAACCAGATTATTAGGTTCGTTAATTAATATGGCTTGTTCGTAAGCTTGATTAAAGATGTTTTTCATGATCGATTCGAGCTTTTCATCCACGTCATCAAAGGTTTGCATGTAGTGTTGTTTGTTTTGTGACATCTCAAGTAAGCTCACCGAAACCCCACCAGCGTTTGCGGCTTTACCAGGTCCAAAAAGAATCCCTTTTTTCAGTAAGTACGCCTTCGCTTTTGAGGTTGTGGGCATGTTTGCCCCCTCAGCGACTAAGAAACACCCATTGTCTACTAAGATTTTCGCCTCATTTAAATCAAGTTCATTTTGAATCGCACAAGGCAGTGCAATGTCACATTTGATGTGATAAAGTTCTTTGGGGTCACTTGAGTAACTTGAGCCTTCGTGTGCTTTTACGTAGGCTTCTCTAAAATCACCTTTTGGTTGATGTTCTTTGATGTAGTCTAAGTCAATCCCATTTGGATCGTAAATATGGCCTTTTGAATTAGACATCGCAATGACGTTTGCACCAAGTTCTTTTGCTTTATAGCCCGCGTATAAAGCGACGTTACCTGAGCCTGAAATAATCACGTCTTTGTGTGAGATGTCCGTATCCAAATACGTCTTTAACATCTCTTTAACAAAATAAACAAGCCCATAACCAGTGGCCTCTGTTCGAACTAAAGAGCCCCCATACGCTGGGTGTTTACCTGTTAATACACCCACCGATTCGTTTCTAATCTTTTTATACATACCATACAAATAACCAATTTCTCTTCTTCCAACCCCGATATCACCAGCAGGCACATCGGTGTTCTCGCCTATGTGCCTGTAAAGTTCTAACATAAAGTTTTGAGAAAAGCGCATAATCTCAGCGTCACTTTTTCCCTTTGGGTCAAAATCAGAACCACCTTTTGCCCCACCAAGAAGCAAGCCCGTTAAGGCGTTTTTAAACGTTTGTTCAAACGCCAAAAACTTCAAGGTCGAGAGATTTACCGTCTTGTGGTATCTAAGCCCACCTTTGTATGGACCAATCAAGCTTGAGTGTTGGATACGGTAGCCCGTATTCACTCTCACTTGATTTTGATCGTCTAACCATGACACACGAAATGAAATCACCCGTTCTGGTATAATCAGCCGTTCAAGAACCGCCATTTTTTCGAGTTGTTCTAAATCCAGATTCAAACCTTCAATCGATTCTAAAAAAGACAAAACGGCTTGAACGTACTCTGGCTCATTTGGATAGTTGTTTTTGACTTCTTCTTCGATTCGTTTAATGTAATTCACAAAAATCACTCCCTTTGGTTATTTAGATAATTATATCTTATAATCAAATCAGATTCAACAGCCGCTAAGGACAAATAAAAAAAGCAGTACGAATACTACTTTAATTGTAAGATATCTTTGATTAAATTCTTTCTTGTTTCATTATCTGTGATAAAGAGATGCTTATCACCTAATTGATAGTCTTTACCATGTTCATTAAATAGTTGTGTGCCTGATTCCCTACATAGTAGTATCCCAGGCGCAATGTCCCAAAGATTCGTTACACCCGAATAAAAGACATTTAAGATGCCTTGGCTTGCAAGCGATAATTCAAGACCGATGGAGCCTAAGATTCTGAGTTTGGTTTGATTAGACATGCCATAGTCGATTAATTGCTTATAGTAATCTTTTTCTTTGTCTTTGGTTGTTATACCAACTAAAGACATCAAGACGTGACGATTATTTTTTTTGTCTTTTAAATGATAACGTTCGTCATTTAAAAACGCGCCTTTATTTCTTACTGCCACGTAGGTGTCTTTATTTCTTGGGTGAAAAATGTAGCTTAACACGAAATCACCTTGGTCATAAAGCGCGATTTGAATCACAAATAAATCCAAGTCTACAGAGAAGTTAGACGTCCCATCGATTGGGTCAATCAACCAAGTACGGTTTTGTAAAAGACCGTCTTTATGAAATTCCTCACTTAAGAACGTATCGTTTGGAAACGCCTTTAATACGGCATCAATCACTTTTTGTTCAATGAATAAATCGATGGTTGTAACAACTTCGTTACCTTCTTTATAGGCAATCTCTTTTTTGATTTTTGTTGCGTCTTCGTAAATACGAGGGACGACTTCTTTTAGTAAATCGAGTTCTTTTTGATACACAGTTCTACCCCACTTTGTCTTCTATAATAAAGATAACATAAAATGGCCAAAATATATAGGCCATTTGATTAGATACTGTATTCGATGTAGGAAATGATTTCTTGGTAACTGAGCGGCATATCATACCTTGTTTGGGTATATATCTTTAATAAATAACTTGTTTCATCCCCTTCTTTTGAAAGAAAAATGAGCGGCTTTACAACGATCACATCGTAATTAATGTCTTTAAAATCCAGTTCGAAAGAGAGTTCTGTTTTTTGTCCAGGAACGACCAAAAGGGGTAAAAATTCTTTGTTAAAAAGAATCTTTTCATGGTTGATGATGACGTCTTTAATCAAATAGCTTTCACTTAGATGACTATCTAAGTTCATGTTGTATTCGGCTTGATCAAAGAACTGTTGATTGACTTGGTGCGAAACCATTAGTGGTTTTGCTTGAATGTTTTCAATCACAATACTGCCAATCTCATAACTCTTGATTGGTTTATTGTTTATATTTTTTTGTCTAAGGCGTTCAATCGTTGTCACGCCATAATCACTCATGTAAAGAGTTACCCTTAGTTCGATCACATCAATGTCTTTTGCTCTTTGAATACTTCTTACCTCGATGTCTTTAAGAAACACAAGGTCGTTATCAACATCGAAGAAGGTCGGTTCATCAAAGTAGGTCAAATTTTCAGTCCCTAAACTATATAGGGTGAAATCTAAGACAATGTCTTCTGATTCATTAACGCCGATATAGCCATAGGTTTGTCTAAAATAGACACCTTCTTCTAAGTATCCGCTTCTTGCGTGAAGAAGAAACCCCATAAGCGTAAGAAAGACGGCGGTTAATGTGATTGTGATCCCAATTTTATTTGTTTTATAGTTAATCATATAATTTCCCCACTTCTATAAGGTTTAATCAAACCTTCAATAATCCTATGTTGCTTAAAATCCTTCTGGTAATCCTACATCGTTTAAATAACCACGATTGTTTGTTTCGCTTTCAGTAAAATCCTCATAATAGAATTTTGAATCAAAAGCGATCCCTTCTAATAACTCTGATTGATTGATGATGAATTGTTTTTCATTTTGTCCCATTTTCTATTCCTCCTATTATTGTTTTCTATCGTCCTGGTCCATCAGGTAGTCCTACGTCTTCAATGTACCCACGGTGCATCGTTACTTCTGCTTCATAAACTTTTGCTTCTTTTTGACTTAAATGCCCTACGATAGCACCCAAACTTGCTACGATTACGAATAAACTAATAATTATCTTTTTCATGTTTTCTTTTCTCCTTGGTTTCCTTAAATACTAAATCCTTCTGGTAATCCTACATCGTTTAAATAACCACGATTGTTTGTTTCACTCTCTGTGAAATCCTCATAATAGAATTTTGAATCAAAAGCGATCCCTTCTAATAACTCCGATTGATTAATGATGAATTGTTTTTCATTTTGTCCCATTTTCTATTCCTCCTATTGTTGTTTTCTATCGTCCTGGTCCATCAGGTAGTCCTACGTCTTCAATGTACCCACGGTGCATCGTTACTTCTGCTTCATAAACTTTTGCTTCTTTTTGACTTAAATGCCCTACGATAGCACCCAAACTTGCTACGATTACGAATAAACTAATAATTATCTTTTTCATGTTTTCTTTTCTCCTTGGTTTCCTTAAATACTAAATCCTTCTGGTAATCCTACATCGTTTAAATAACCACGATTGTTTGTTTCACTCTCTGTGAAATCCTCATAATAGAATTTTGAATCAAAAGCGATCCCTTCTAATAACTCTGATTGATTGATGATGAATTGTTTTTCATTTTGTCCCATTTTCTATTCCTCCTATTATTGTTTTCTATCGTCCTGGTCCATCAGGTAGTCCTACGTCTTCAATGTACCCACGGTGCATCGTTACTTCTGCTTCATAAACTTTTGCTTCTTTTTGACTTAAATGCCCTACGATAGCACCCAAACTTGCTACGATTACGAATAAACTAATAATTATCTTTTTCATGTTTTCTTTTCTCCTTGGTTTCCTTAAATACTAAATCCTTCTGGTAATCCTACATCGTTTAAATAACCACGATTGTTTGTTTCACTCTCTGTGAAATCCTCATAATAGAATTTTGAATCAAAAGCGATCCCTTCTAATAACTCTGATTGATTGATGATGAATTGTTTTTCATTTTGTCCCAATTTATATTCCTCCACTTGTCTACAGTCCCGATTACTGTCTTAGATAATCTTTTCTAACTCTATTATGTGCTATTATTTAAGCTTTGAGTAGAGCACATATGTCACTATTTGCATCATTTTTCTCCTATTTTTGATATAATCTATTCATAATTCTTGATAATTCATGTTAAGATAATGAGTACTAGCTTCACTATTAATTCAACAAATGGTTCTACTTTCCATTGTTTTTATTCCCAGAAAGTGCTACATTATAATTATTAAACCGAAAACCGCCATTATAAGGGAGTATCTAATGAACGAAATTGATCAAACAAGAGAAATAATTACATTCATCGACAAGTTAAGAGCTTATCGAAACATGACACAAGAAAATTTTCTTCATAACATTGTGTCAATGCGTCAATATAGACGTTATATGAATGGCGATTCAACGATGTCCTATATGATCCTAGATAAATTGGCGAGAAGATTGGATTTTGACGCTGAGCTCATTATTATGGAGTATGAGGCTGAAAAAATTAAACAAGCACAAGAAATTAATAATCTTTATAATGCAGTTGTAGGAAGAAACTATGACAAAGCCTCTGAACTATTTAAGTCAATCGATGTTTCACATGTAATCTCGACAAATGAAATCCTTTTATACAACCACTCTAAAAATATGTACCAGTATGTAACAGGTAGTTCTTCACAGGTTGAAACAATAAAAAGAACAAAAGAACTTGTTGATTACGACAAACTACTAAAACGAAAAGCACTTAGTTCTTCAGAATTATTAATTCTAGTGTCCTTCTTTTATTTTGATTCATTCAAAGAAATTAATGTTATTGCAGAAAAACTAGCATCATTCATCGAAAATAACATTACAGTCGTTACCGGCCATAACATTAAAATCGTTACCCTAGTCCTTGAAGAACTCGCAAGATTCTTCAGTATTTCTGAAAATTATGAACGAATGCTCTATTATTCACTAGAAGGGATTAAATATTCGCTTTCAGTCCGATCGTTCTATTTACTTGATACACTATATTATTTCGCTGCTGCCTCTTCTCATGAACTACAAAAATACGATCAGAGAGATGATTTCTTAAAAAAATGCTACATTCTACTCATGATTGATAACAATAAAACTAAACAACAACGTTTTAAGCAAATTTATAAAAATCGATTTAATATAGATATTAACGATTTATTAATTGAGAAAGAATAAAACCGGTCACGTTCAATTTTGAACTAACCGGTTTTTTTATATTAAATTTCTAATTTCTTCAGCTATATCAATATCAAACGCATCCTTAAAAAACGATTTATAAGATGCCATTTTTACTAAGTTGTCTTCAGATAATAAAACAGTATAACATTGTATTAAGTATTTCTTGCACCGCTCCAACTCATTTAACTCAAACGATGCTGCTCCAGCAAAAAAATACAATGCTTCTAGCATATAGATTGACTCCACTTCATTTGCGTAATTAATACCCATAATCGCATACTCATACATTTTGATATAATTCTCTCTAATACTGTAATATCTACTTAGTTCTTCATAAACAAGTATAATTACTTTAACATTTTGACCTGAAACAATAATAAAATCATTTTTTAAGTATGATTCCAGTTTATTTGCTATCAAATCAATATGTTCGAATTGGTCTAAATTAAAGAAAGTGACCATGATTAAAAGTTCAGTAGTAGATAGAACTTTTTTAAGCAATAGTTTGTCTAACCCAACAAGCTTCTTTGTTTTATCAATTAATGATTTCTGGCTTGAATTAGAAAAATGATAATCATACATATTCAAGCAATGGTGGTAAAGCATTTCATTACTTTCCAAATATATTGGGTGTTTTTTTATCTCATTTAAAATCATATCAGCGGATACTTTGTTCTTAGAAGCAATAGCATTATAAAGTGTATGAATTTCAAACGAGTGCTTAATTCTCTCCGCTTCCACTTCCATAATGACAAACTCTGCATTGTATCCTAACCTTTTTGATAACTTATCTAAGACAACATACGATAAGGTTGAATCCCCGCTTAAATATCTCCGATATTGTCTCGAAGACACAATATTCTCTAGAAAAATATCCTGCGAAATATTACGATCGAGTCTTAGTCTATCAATATAAAGCACCAACTCTCTAGAATGATTCATTAAATTCATTACTTTGCCTCCCCAACAACTCAAATTCAATTACTTCAATTATAACATTTATGTTGAGATAATATTATTGATATGTAATTTTGAGGGATTTGATTTTTAGGAATCCTTATTGAATATACGGTGTGTTATTCTACATTCGAATTATTAGTCGACAAAGTTCATGAACAGATGCTTTGTATCTTTATTCACTTAGTATGCATCTTTTCTTTAATGAAGTACATCGTACCTTCTTTTTTAAGTTCATAATGTTCTTTTAAGAATTCTTTGAAGAATGGTAGAGCGTTTTTATTGCTTGCGCCATAGTTCTTCGGGTTAAAGTCCTTCATTTGATTTTTAAGTGTTTGAATGACGTAAGAAAAATCCGCGTAGTTTTTTTCTATCGTGGTTTGATACGATGATCTTATTGATCACTTTAATTAATTCATTCACCGAGTTTGTGTTGCTCTTCTTTTCAGCAACCGTCTTGCTTTCCATCGTGATTTTCTCAACACTTATAAATGTATTAAATGTATTCTTATAGGAGTCTTGAGCTTTGTTGTCTCCTGCGCCTATGACGTATTTATTGCTTTTTTGAAGGTGATAAACGAGCGGTGTAAAGTCACTGTCGTTTGTTGCTAAACAAATCGCATCGATATAGTCTTTGTTTAATAGACTCATTGCTTCAATTGTAATTCTGATATCAACGGCATTCTTGCCTTTTGAATAAGCGATTTGTGCCATTGGCTCAATCCCATATTCAATAAACTTGTCTTTAATGGTTGAATCATTTAAGTTCGAGTAAAAGGCATATTTAATCAATACATCCCCTAGTTCATTTAACTCCTCAAAGAGGACCGGAAAGTACTTCACTTGATTAAAATTATCGTAATCAATTAATAATGCTATCTTCTTTCTTATTTCCATTGTTTTTTTCTCCCTAATTTGTCTATTTATACTTTATCTTAACATATATTTAGTATCAATAAAAGATAAAGTGAGGCATTATGCCTCACTTAGTCAAAAAGATTTAGTTCATACAAATACACATGTGTGGCATCCTTCATTTCTTTTTCAATCACTTCATAAAGAATGGTTTCACTATGGTTTAACTGAGATAAATATAGTAATGTTTTTGATGACTCATTGTAAATGGCTTCTTCTTTAATAGAGTCCATCAGATATGTGATTGAATAATAGGTATTCTCACTGGTTTCAAACACACTCACTCGGTATAAAACCAACGTTGGGTGTTTCTCCTTGATCTCATCGATTACAAATTGAAGTTCATTTAAATAGCTATTTTTCCTGTCTTCATTTTGTAAAGAACCGACTAAAAATAACACCAATAACGAAAACCCAATCAAAAACACAAAACACATGATCACATTGGATTTAATATCTTTTGTCATAGCCCCCACCACTTTTCTATGGGCTAATTCTATCACCATTAAATGAAAGTGAACAGGGCGTATTTGTCACTATTTGATTTTTTTTAAGAAACGTAATGACTAACTTCTTCTTTAATTTCTTTTGGTTTTATATGTGCCCTTACGTTATCAACCACAAGCACAAACAAAACAAATCCGACAACCAGTTGTAGTAAATAGAATAACCCTAGTATGCCACTATTCCAAAGCGCATGAAATAATGAGACAAACACATAGGCAAATATTACAGGTGGTTGGATCAAAGCCTTAAACTCAATAACTTCGAATTTTTTTGCGTTATGTAAGATTACTGCTAAGGTCATGGTCCAAAAATGGTGTCCAATGCCTAGGGCAAAGACACTTCTTAAGAGTAGTGTCTCTATCATTTGTCTATATGATCCATTATCACTAAATAGTGCATTAAGTCCATACTCTGCCGTCTCTAATATATCAAATCCTGCACCTACAGCAAACCCAATCAAAAGTGCTTGATAGACGTGTTTGATCTTAAAATACTTCAATAGACCAAACACCACTAATAGTTTAGCACCCTCTTCAACCAGCCCAGTAACCACATCACCAGTTAAACCCGCAGGATAGCCGGTCAGTTCTCTAATTAAGTGCGTTAATCCAATCGATAAAATCCCACCTAAGAGCGTAATCAATAATAAATGAATCAACCCTAGGTCCTTCTTTTCTAATTCATATAAGTAGACCAAAAACACCAATGGCACAATACTACTGATGAGCAGTGGTGTTAAAACGAGTAAATTAGAAAGAATCACATTTAATATACTTAGCGTTAATAATCCATAAAGGACACGTTTAAACAAAACGGGTTCGATGATGACATCTTTTTCGATTTGATAGGATAAAAAGACATCTTTTGTAGAGATTTCAGATTTCTTAAATAAACTTAGAAATAACTGATAGCCTGATTTGACAAGCGGTTTGATTCGCTCTTTTTTGATACGAAATAGCTTTGATGTCTCAAATCGCTTTTCACTTGAAGCGACTCTAAAACCATAGTCCTGTACATCAAGTTCTAGATACATCAAAAAAGTCTGATAAGAAAGTTCTTTAGGATATGTTCTTCCTGTTAAATATTTGCTTAGAACTGTTTCTTCAAGCCCTAACACTTCTTTCAACAAATCAAAATCGTACCCCAAATGGGCCATTTGACCTTCGATTTGTTTTTTTCGTTTTTGTTTGATTCAATTTCAAATACCTCCATGATAAAATGATTCGCTATCGTTTGTTTCATTAATTATACCAAAGCTTTATAAAGGACTCAATAGCATAAAAAATTGAAAGACCAAACTGCCCCACCAGCTTGGTCTTTCTAGCTATATTTATATATGGGTGAATAGACAAACATAGTCCCCTCCACTTGACATATACATTTCTTATTATACGCTATTTTTTTAAAATACTACTTTAAAATGGCTGCTCTTTAAAAAAATAATAATCACATGAAATGCTCTTTTTTATGCATAACTTACGAAAAAAATGACTAAAAAGTCACTTTTTGGCTAGTTTAAGCCAAATACTTCATATTCTTTTCAATTGGTCTTCATTTCGATTGATTATTATTCCCATTCAATCGTTCCCGGTGGCTTAGATGTAATGTCATAAACCACTCGGTTGATGCCTTCGACTTTGTTAATGATTGTGGTTGCAACTTCTTCTAAAAATTCAAATGGCAGTCTAGAAAACGTCGCGGTCATAAAATCAGTCGTATCAACACTTCTTATGGCAAGTACATTTTCATAGGTGCGGTTATCACCCATGACGCCCACGCTTTTGACTGGTAATAGTACACAGAAGGCTTGAGAGACTTTCTCGTATAACTGATGTTTTCTTAAGAGCGTAATAAATACATCATCAGCCTCTTGTAAGATTTTGACACGAGACTCATCAATCTCTCCAAGAATTCGAACCCCTAAACCTGGCCCTGGAAATGGGTGTCTGTTAACTAGGGTTTCATCTAGGTTTAATTCAAATCCGACTTTTCTAACCTCGTCTTTAAATAGTTCTCTTAGTGGTTCTAAGATCTTAAATGTGCTTTGTTTTGGTAGACCACCCACGTTGTGATGTGATTTAATCGTTGTTTTTCCCCCATTAGTCGATAAGGATTCAATCACATCTGGGTAAATGGTGCCTTGAGCTAGAAATGATGCGTAATTGTGTTTTTCTTTTTCTTGTTCAAAGACTTCAAAAAAGACACGACCGATAATCTTTCTTTTTTCTTCTGGGTCTTTAACACCTTTTAATGCTTGGTAAAACTGCTCTTTGGCATCGACTTTAATGATGTTTAAATCCTTAAAGACTTCGTAGTTCTTTAAAACCTCAATGGCTTCGTGTTTTCGAAGTAATCCGGTATCAACAAAGATACAAACCAATTGATTGCCAATTGCTTTATGAAGAAGAGCCGCACAAACGGTTGAATCAACCCCGCCAGATAACCCTAAAATCACGTGTTGGTCTTTAACAACGTCTTTGATTTCACTGACTTTGTTTGTGATAAAATCCTCTATGTTCCAATCGGGTTGAATTTTTGCGACCTCAAACAAAAAGTTTTCAATTAATTGTTCGCCCTCAACACTGTGCGTGACCTCTGGATGAAACTGAAGGCCATAAATTGGTTTTGAAGTGTGTTTGATGATCGCATTGGCATAAGCGGAGGTGGAAAGAAGATCAAGTGGTTCTATGACATCAGTGACGTGATCACTGTGTGACATAAAGACCGTTTGAACCTTAGAGAGGCCTTTAAAGAGGACGTCTTCTTTAAGCAGGGTGATTTCATTTTTACCATATTCTCTGACGACGCCTTTTTCTACCCTAGAACCAAAGTACTGAGCAATCAACTGCATGCCATAACAAATACCTAAGATTGGTAAACCTGAGTTGATGATGGCCTCACTTAGCCTTGGTGCGCCCTCTTCATAAACGGAGCTTGGCCCACCCGATAAAATAATGGCTTTGAGGTCTTTGGTCAACTCAATTGGCGCCGTTGGTGATACGACTTCGACAAAGACGTTTTTGTGTCTGATTCGTCTGGTAATCAGTTGGTTATATTGTGAACCATAGTCAATGACAATCACTTTATTCATTTTTATTTCCCCTATAATTTGGTGCGGCGTTTGTGATCATCACATCGTGCGGGTGCGATTCAATTAAACCCGCTGATGTGATTTCTACAAAGCTTGCTTTTTCATGTAGTTCTTTGGTGGTTTTTGCCCCGACGTAACCCATGCCTGAACGTAGTCCGCCACAGAGTTGATATAAAACATCACTTAATAGCCCACGGTAAGGGACTCTACCTTCAATGCCTTCTGGGACCAGTTTCTTTTGTTCGGTGGTGTTTTTTTGAAAATAGCGCTCCGCTGAACCTCGGTTCATCGCAGCGAGGCTGCCCATACCAACGTAGGTTTTATAAGACCTGCCTTGGTAGATAATTTCTTCGCCTGGGGATTCTTTTGTCCCAGCTAAGAGTGAGCCAAGCATCACGGTATCTGCCCCAGCAGCAAGTGCTTTGGTGATATCCCCACTAAACTTAATGCCCCCATCGGCAATGAGTTTGATGTTGGTATCCTTTAGAGCTTCACTGACTTCCATGATCGCAGACAATTGTGGCACACCGATACCAGCAACGACTCTTGTCGTGCAGATTGAACCGGGTCCAATACCAACTTTCACCGCATCAACCCCAACATCTTTTAGCGCAAGTGCCGCTTCTTTGGTTGCGATATTACCACCGATTAATTTTAAGTCCGGGTAATTGGCTTTGATTAGTATAACGGCTTCAATGACATTTTTTGAATGCCCATGTGCACTATCTAGTGTAATGACATCAACCCCTGCATCAACTAAAGCCTTCACACGGTCTAAGACATCTGATGATGGTGAAATGGCTGCCCCGCAGAGCAGTCTACCATTAGCGTCTTTTGCGGCATTTGGAAAATCAAGCACATTGTTAATGTCTTTCGATGTAATCAATCCTTTTAAAAAATTCTTTTCATCCACAATGAGCAGTTTTTCTAAACGATGATTCATTAAAATCACTTTGGCTTCTTCTAGTGTCGTACCGACATTTGCAGTAACTAAGTTTGTTTTAGTCATGACTTCATCAATGATCGTGTCATCAAGTACTCGGTATCTTAAATCACGGTTAGTCACAATCCCTAAGAGTAGCCCTTTTTCATCGGTAATTGGAATACCTGAAATCTTAAATGTCGACATGAGTACTTCTGCCTCTTTTAGTGTATTTGTTTTTCTTAAGGTGATTGGATTAGTGATCATTCCAGACTCACTTCTTTTGACCAAATCTACTTCCTTTGCCTGTTTTTCAATACTCATGTTTTTATGAATAAACCCGATACCGCCTTCTCTTGCGATGGCAATCGCAAGCTTGCTTTCGGTGACGGTATCCATGGCAGCTGAGGTAATTGGTATGTTTAACCATACCCCTTTAACTAACTCACTTCTAAGTGAAACCTCACTTGGTAGTACCTCTGAATAGCTTGGTACTAATAAACAATCATCAAACGTTAACCCCTTTTTCATGTGTTACCCCTCCTATATACATAAAAAAAACGTATGGTTTTCTCTTTTTCGCGTGTGCAAAAAAACCATACGTTTGGTTCTTTTGCGTAGTCCTAAATTCATGGTTTAGGGTAGAGACTGCTTGCCATATTCAAGCGATATACGCATATATTGAACCTATTATATCAAAACAACAAAAAGACTTCAAGCCTTATTTTATAGACTTGAAGCCTCATTTTTTTAATAACGCTTACGCACCAACAAACCGGTAATAACTTCTTAGGTCTTTTTCAATGTTGAAGAACACAAGGTATGACAAGTAGTAAGTATCACCAAAGATCTGTTCTTTTTCTCGGTTACTGTAATCTGTTGAACTCATCTCTATTACACCAGAATGATTATAAAAGTGATGCATGTATTTTTCTGTATTCGTATAAACCTCATTACCTTCTTTGTCTGTCCCTAAAGAGAAATATGGTTTAAGAAATGAAAAGTCGGTAGCACCAACCAGATAAATCGAAGCTTTGACGTTAGAATTGAGTAAATCATAGAGTTTATTGAAGTCCTCTTGCGTCAGTTGTCTTTCTTCTAAATCAATGATATAGACATTAAGGCCTGCCCTAAATGGGATTGTTCGATCAAATGAAAAGCGTTCTTTTCTTCGGATTGATTGATTGGTTTGATCAAAGGTGTCTTCACTAAAATAAAACGTCGTCATCTCTAGCGTATTAAAGTACTTCGTTTGATTTTTAATGTCGGTCTCATAAATACTCGTCTCTCTTGTCAAATAATAAATGCCCACAATGATTAAAAGGGATAAGCCTACGATGTATGGCCAAATCAGTCTTTTTTTCATTTTCTTCCTCCACTAATCTCTATCATCTAAATAATATCAAGTCTATCCGAATCACAATAGACGTTGAAATTCATGTATTTTTTTTATTTCATAACAATCGTATTAAGAAACTAAAGTTCCTCTATCTTCTGTTTTCTACTTGATGAATGGGTTCTTTTTTTGTTGATTAGATACACAGGTATGACAGTCGTAATTACACTTAACAAGACGCTAATGAAAAAAATCAAAACGAACGCTCGTACTGATATGTAGATAATCGCTATATCAATCCCAAAATCATTTTTGAATACTTGTCCAAAATAATCGTGAACATAAATATATAATGCACTAGTCACTAAGCCGTTTATTATGGATATCATCAAATTTTCAGTTAAAAACATTTCTAAGAGATCAATTCTTCTACCGCCAAGGGCACGAATAATACCAATCTCTTTTTTCTTATCTTTAATACTAAAAACAATCAAGTTTACAATCAGTAGAAAAGAAAATGTTAGTAACACATAGGAGGCAATTTTTCCTATATTGCCTAAATCTTTGATGAGTGAACTTGCTTGATAAAGCTCATCACTCGATAAGTTATTCACTGAATATCCGTTATCATAACCTTCGTAATGCATCTTTGATAATGAAGAAAGGCCTTCATAACGGTCATTTAATACACCGTAGATTACCTCATATCTTGAATCAAATAACGCTGGAAACACCACCTGTGCAGGGTCTTCTTTCCCAAATAGAATTGAGGTTTTTTCTACAAACTCACCGTCCTCATAAAATCCAGCGATGGTTTGATCAGGAATTAACCCAGATCCTTTATTGTCTTGGTATAAAAATCTCACAAACTCGTATTTTAGTGTGTCAAGCATCAGTTCAATTTGAACATCCTTTTGTATTCTATAATACTCATGTTGTGTGATTAGCGTTTCCTCATTCAATAAATCAAAGTAATGAATGTAGGTTAAGTAAGGGTTCTGAATATAAGTCATGTAGTCTAGGTAACTAAGTTCACTATTTTGTTCGATGTTATAGCCTATATATCTAAGATAATAACGTTCTTTGATGACCTCTTCATTGATCACTTGCTCATAAGAAATACGTGTGTTTGTTTTTTGTATCACCGATGCAAGTTCTTCAAATACTTGTAAGTGACCACCATAAAAGAACATGGTCTCGTTCGTATCAAAACCATAACCAATCACATCTTCGTATATTTGAAGCTCCGTATGATTTGAGTTAGGAAATGTTTCTTGATACCAAGTTGAATTTCTAACCTCATCATAGTTTATTGCGTCATACGCATTAGCAATCTCAAAATAATCCATGTACTTGTCTTTGAATAATTGCTTCCTAACCTCATGATTATTTTCGATTTCTAGTCTAATTAAGAAGTAATAATCCGTAAAATTCACAAGGTATTCATTTGATTTAAGGTTATCAAACGTCACCCCTGTTTTTAAATGAAACTGTTCTTGGTTTCTTTCACTTAGAAAACGAAACTCATTAAAGCGAGTGACCCCATCATCACTAGTTGCCATTTCTAACTCATAGCTTTTAGATCTATTCGTTTTAAGCGGCGTTGAGAATTCACTTAAAAACGCAACGTTGTGGGGCTTTCTGTCTAGTTCATCAAACAAAAACGACCTAAGGATATCGTTTGTTGTTGTCTTTAGGGATTCATACTTAGCCTCGAGCTTTGTGTCAATAATACCAACAATGGTTTTATTGAATACAGTTAGACCGATGAGCTCTTCTAGACTTGATAATGTCACACCATTAAGATTTAGGTTTTCTCTATACCCGTAGGTTAAAAATGTGAGGCCGTATAAAGACTAATCGCCATTTCTGTTGGTTTACTAGGTAATCTACCAATCGCTAAAGAATACTCATAGTCATTCATAATCGCATCATCGATCTTAAGATATCCTCTAAGTAGATGCGTGTGATACTGATCGGACTCTAAGTGTTCAGATAAGTCGCTTTCTTGTTTGTAGTGATCAATTAAGTAATAATTTTCGTTTTGGTAGGTTTCAACTGGATAAAAGTGTATGTCTTGGTGTTGGTTAAATAATGTGTGATAATCCTCATCATTCATTAACACACGATTCCTAGAGCCGTTTAATGGTGTCTCATGTTTCAATGTCCCAAAATACACATCATTTTTTGCCTTAGTGGCGTAGGTAAATGCTTCTTGTTTGTCATAAGTACTGAGATGATCACTAAACGCAAATAGCATTAATGCAAATGAGGTCAGTATGACCGATAAAAACACTTTAAATGGCTTTTTAATTAAGGCGCTTAACCCTAACTTAAATGACACATAAAATGGCATGTGTGATTTGATTGGATGGTAGGTTTCTAAGCCATCACTTACCGTCGTTTCTTTCGCCTCTATTACCTCGTCTTTAATGAGACTACCATCTTTTAAGGTAAGGATTCGATCGGCATAACATTTTGCGTATTCTTCATCGTGTGAAACGACAAGTACTAAGTGTTTCTGACTTATTTTTTTTAGTAATGCGAATATTTGATTTGATGTTTCACTGTCTAAGGCAGAAGAAGGTTCATCGGCCAAAATTACTTTTGGTTTTTTCACTAAAGCCCTCGCGATGGCCACTCGTTGTTTTTGTCCAACCGATAGCTCATTGGGGTATCGGTTTTGAAAGCCTTCTAGTCCGACTTCTTCTAAAACCTCTTTGATGATTTTAGAATCTTTTTTAAGGCCTTGTAGCTCTAAGGCAAACCCGATGTTGTCAAACACATTCAAACCATCTAGCAGATTATACTCTTGAAAAATAAATCCAACCATCGTGTTTCGATATGTGTCATAATCACTAGTCTTAAAGGATTGGGTTGATTTATCTAGGATCGTTAATTCACCCAAAAACGTTTGATCAAGCCCACCAATCAAATTGAGAAGGGTTGTTTTTCCGCTACCAGACTTACCAACAATAAATGTTAATCCTTTAGCCTCAATGGTTAATGAGACATCTCTTAGTGCAACCGTCTTAATGCCTTCTTTTGATTCATACGTTTTGGTGATTTGGTTTAATCTAATCATTCTTTTTGCCATCCTTTGTCGTTGTTTAATTCTCATTATAAACATCTGTTGTGTCAAAACCGTGACAAGAAACCTTATTTATGTAAAATTTATTTACGCTTTATAATAAAGTCTTCTAAACTCATTATGACATAAAATCAAACGAAATTGTAGGGCATATTTGTCCATTAAATAAAAAAGTGCCTCAACCGGCATGTTTACTCATCGGTTGAGGCATAATCTTTAAATGTTCTATTTCTTAACGTTTGCAGGTTTTTTGGCAGGTTCTGCTTGTTTAGGTGCTGGTTTTTGTGGGGCTGCCTTTACTGCTGGTTTTTGTGTTTGTTTGTTCATGGTGTTGCCTCCTTGTCTAAAAAGACGCCTTCATTCTACAATAAAGTACGCTTCTTATCAAGTTTATGTATGGCCATATTTGAACAAAATTTCAAATCTTTCAATTTTACGAATAAAAGTAATCAAAAAGTGATGTTTTGAAGGTTACGCCATTTTTAAATAATCACGATAACGATAAATTATAGTTACTAGTGGTGTACTAACAAATTTGACCTTTCTTGCTCAACTCATCTAATAAACTCGCTAGTAGCCTCTTAGGATAATCGTGTTTGATTAACATAGAATTCATTTTTTTTGATAAACGCTATTGACACAAGCGGAAAGTTACCAATTATTTCGTTGGTTTTTGATGTTGGACAAAGACGCATGGTCGTACCTTCTTTCAAACTATCTCTATATTTTGTATCTTAAAGACATATTCTTAACTCAATTATAGCCCAAATCCTCTTATCTTGTCGATAGAAACGGTATTAGAAATGATTTTTCTTACCCTTGATGTCTTCCTCTGATTCCTTTATAATAAGACTAACAAAGAAGGTATATACATGAACATTAAAGCCCCAATCCTAAGAATTACTGATGAAGAGATCCTAGACTTAAACGCCTATGATACATTCATAGAAAACATTAAGTTTACGAACGAAGCTTACCCACCATTTCACGTTAAAAATTACACATTTAATGGCGTTATTTTTGATAGAATTATATTTAACCTCGCAAAGTTTAGCAACTGTACATTCATCGACTGTTTGTTTGACTCATGTGATTTATCCAACCTAAAACTTGATCACACCTTATTTCAAAGGGTTCAATTTAACGAGTGTAAACTACTTGCTACTTCTTTTAGTGAAGCCTCATTTAAAGATGTGTCATTTCTAAACTCAAAAACCAAGTATTTGAATTTTACAAAAACAAAATTCAACCTAGTTTTATTTAAACAGACCAACTTACAAGAAGCGTACTTCATTGAACCAAACATTCAAAAGCTTGAATTTGATCACTGCGATCTAAATAAAGCTGAATTTAGTCAAGCCAATCTAAAAGGCGTTGACTTAAGTGACTCTATCATCGATGGGGTTAATTTTGACTACCAGAGCTTAAGAGGCTTAATCATTGATGCCAATCAAGCTTCGATGCTTGTTGGCTTACTAGGTGTCAAAGTTAAAGATTAATTAACTCAAGTTAATCATTTAATGCTAATAAAACCACTCGTTTGAACCGCCCCCTGTCAAGTAGACAGTGGAAATAATTAAATAACTGATTCAATTTTTAAGGCTTGATTCCGAAATTCCATCGGAGTTAAGCCTTTTAGTTTTTCTTGGTACCTTTGTTTATTATAAAACTGGATGTATTGATCAATCGCTACTTTGAGTTGATTGATGTCGTGAAACTGGGTTAAATAGTACATTTCTGATTTAAGTGTACCCCAAAAACTCTCCATCGGTCCATTATCAATACACCTACCAACTCTAGACATACTGACTGTCATGCTTCTAGAAGTGAGCTTCTTTTGAAACACTTTATTCGTATATTGATACCCGCGGTCACTGTGTACCATCGGTTTGGCTTCCGGATTAAGTTGGAATGCTTTCTCGAAGGTTTCATTTACCAGTTGGTTATTATTCGATATACCCATTTTGTAACTGATAATACTGGTATCACACAGATCGATGATGGCACTTAAGTATAACTTAGTATTCGATCCAATCACCTTGAACTCGGTAACGTCTGTTAACCATTTCTCATTGGGATTATTAGCCTCAAATTGTCTGTTTAAGACATTCTCTGCTGTGATCTCTGGTCTTACTTTAATATACCCCTTACGCACTCTACGGATAACCGACGATACACCTAATTTCTTCATCAATCGTCTGATGCGTTTTACATTATAGTTCGTTTGATTCCGCTTATTAATCCATAAAGTCATCCGTCTATAGCCTAAGATACCTTTAAACTCATCATGATATTCAAGAATCAATTGAGATAACTCATGATTAATCTTTTCTTCATTTGTTTCTTCATGTTTTAACCACTTATAATAGCTGCTACGAACAATCAAAAGGATTTCACATAACACCAAAATAGGATAGTTTTTTGCCTCATGAAGCCCTTTTATCGTTTTGTATTTGGCTTCTTGGCGGATCTTGCTAAAATATCCCTCCTTTCGATCTCCTGGAATTTTTTTATGACTTCAGCCTCCATCTCCAGACGTTCATTCTTCCGTCTTAGAAGCTCAACTTCACGTTTTAGTTTCTCAATTTCACTTAGATTCTCTACAGGCTTTCTCTTGCCTCGTTCGTCCTTTAAACCAGCTTCACCTTCTACGTTGTATTTTCTGACCCAGTTATACACTTGTGAGTAGGCTGTCTCAAACTTCTCCGCTGCGAGTTTATATTCAAAGTTATGTTCAATCGTCCATTTCACTATATCTAACTTTTCTTCATAACTCACTTTTCTTGATTTCGCCATATAAACATACCCCTTTGGATCATACGCTTTGATCTCGTTATGTCTATTATACTTGGAAACCCAACTCTTAATCATTGAGTCTGATGTTATTTGATATTGTTTGGCCAGTTCTGCGTATGATCCTTTGCCATCGTGGTAAGCTTTAATCACCTCTAATTTGAATGATTTCATATAACTTTGGTTTCTTGGTTTATCCTCAAATGCCATACTTCCCATCGATTCATAGTTCCTGACCCATTGTTTAACACTGGATACGTCACATCCTAATTCACATGCGATTTCTAACATTGACTTGATTCCTGTTTGATATGCTTTGATTGCTTTGATTTTTGTTTCTTTACTGAATCTTGGTGTTCTTGACATAAGAAAAATCCCCTCTCTGTACACTTCTACAAACTTTAATTATTTGTAGTGTCTACTTTAAGGGGATCATATCAGTTTGAGTGGTTTTATTGTTAATGTTTCTTTGTTTTTTACTTTCCGATGTATTCGATTATGACTGATACAGTGATTTCATCTTTTTGTAGAATAAAAGGATCCACCAATGTTTCATAAGCCGTGATGATATTGTTTTGATTTGCCTCTGTTACATTTAGGTTAAATGTCAATAGATAGCTATTTTCTTTCATAACATCAGTGAGCAGTTCAGTTCTTTTTTCTTGTTGAATAAAAAGCATTGGAATCAGAACTGACTTTGATTTCAACTCATTATTCATGTCTAAATAGTAAAAGTACTGAGTTCTAAATTCAACATCATACCGTCTGGATAGATTCTTTAAAGTGAAACCACCAAACGTCTTTGTTTTAAAAACAGTGGATTGGTTATTCACATAAATCAAATGCTTGTTAGCATTCTCTATCGGAGCCACTTCTTTTCTAATCGAAGTGATGCCAGTGGTATCTGTCAAATTAAACCATAACGTATTGTAGGTGATTGATGAAATCGTCTCTCTTACCTCATAGCCAATTAATGACCCATCACTTATTTGATATAGTTCTACGATCGTCCCTGACCAACCAATCATTGAACTTGATTTGTTACCTACGACTTGTACGTGACTTGAATCAATAAAGAACATAGCACTTGAGTTCGTACTAAACTGGCCATCTAACCCTAAGTATTCAACAATTTTTCCTTCGACAACGTCATCCATTCGGTTTAATTCAAGGTAGGATCTTCTAATCCCGCCATATTTGATAGCCATTTCGAAGTTTGATTCATCCACCTTATACTTAAGTGCATTCGGCTCGCCCGCTTGAATACGGCCTTCTTTAGTCTTATTTAGTGTGTCATAGTTAAGTTCGATTTCTACCCTGACCTCACCAAATCCGAACAAATTTGTTTGATAGGCGAGGTTGTAACTAACTGTCTCGCCATCAATCGAAATGTTGACTGTATAAATGCCCTGTTTGAATTCATAATTTGCCTCATCATCTGGATTCGAATCCAAATAGTTATGAAAAGCAACCACACTTGAGGTTGCAATCACCTCAACACTAGAAAATGCATTAAAGAACAACGTCGCTTGGTTTAGGTTTTCTAGAACCATTTGCCACTGTTCTCCATAACCACCAAATGGCACTAGTCCAAGATTTGTATTTGATTCATAGGTTAAGTCTAGCGTGTTTTCTTGTTTTATGTTCGCACCTGGCAACAATCGATTAGGGACAAACGAGTACGGATTAACTTGATACGTCGTAAGTAATTGATTTAAGTAGTCTAAATAAGGGACTTGTTCATTCCAAGCCGCATAGAATGTTTGATTTGATTTGACTTCAAATGGAAAAACAACTTCACTCGCTAATGTCTCATCGGTGTACCAACCAAGAAATCGATGATTTTCTTTGGTTGGTTCGGCAGGTTCGTTAACCAATGTCTTATATTCGGTTGAAACTGAAATTACCTCACTTCCACCGTTTGAATTATAGCTTACTTCATATAATTGTTTTTTTCTAACAACATGATAAGTAGTATCAGCCGTAGCTATCACAACTTCTTTATCCCAACCAACGTAGTCCCATTCTTCTGTGTCCTTAGGTAAGATATACCTTGGTAAATCCCCATGTTTTACCGTTGTGACATCTAGGTTGTTTCCTTCGGCATCTTTCCAAGTAATCTCATAGGTATCCATAACAAGTTCATACACTGCTTGATACGTTTGGTTTTTATTCACTTGTCCTATGGTAGGACTCCAGCCCTTGAATACATACAAACTATAATCATTACCTGTACTTTTAGTTGGCGTATTACCGTCATAAACTGGGGTGTCACCCTCAATTAAATCGGTATCGACTTCTAAGACTGTCCCATCATCATTTTGCCATGTAATGGTAAAACCCTTGTCTTTAGGTGACTCATTCGTTTTATCTTCCTTTTTACCACAACCGGTGGTAAATAGTAAGACTAAAAGTAAAAATAGAACAATTCCAAATCTCTTAAACATCTTTTTTCCTCCCAATGTTTTTTATGTTTTGATCTGATGATCTAATTGCCTTGCTTCTTGTATGAGTTCTTCTCTTTTTTGAGTCAACTCTCTTACTTGTAGTTCCACCTGTTTTGATTGATCGAACCCTTTAACGCGTTTTTTCCAAAAGCGTTCGATGACATGCATCAAAATTAAGAAACCCAAAAACAGCATCAACGAGAGCCACTCATCAATGGTCCATTTCTTTGTGTTATAAATGATAAGTAAAAGTAACAAATCAAGGATAATCAACATTGGTAATAAAGCCGACGAGAGTACCGATTCAACAAATCGACTAACTTGATTTTTATTTTGCCTGCTTATTTCATTTTGGTACGCTTGAGTGATCAAACCGTTGATTGCTTGTACTTTTTGATCCAAGTCTAGAAATCGCTCATAAAGTTTGAGGTCTTTATTTCTTCTAAACGTTAGAACCATTTGGTTACCCATTTCTGTTTGGTTAATTGTTGAACTAACCAATTCAAAGCCTAGCGCTTGCATGTCATCAATTCGTTTTTGATGACTTGCTCCAGCAAATAGGCTGACTACTTCAATTCGTTGTTCATAATTCATTACTGTTTCTCCTTAGAAAATATGTAGATAATCAATTCATAGAAATACATGAATGGTGAAATGAGATAAGCCACCAAGATAAACAAAAAGAATATCCCGAGATTGAGCAACAACAAGAAGGTACCGAAAAATAGCTGAACGAAGATAAATCCTAGTAATCCATGAAACTCATCACTAAACCAAGGGTTGTTTTGAAAACCGAATGTCGAAATACGGATAAATTTCTTTAACTTGGTTTCATAGAATAATTGGGTACTTAACGTCATGCTTAGAACACCAAAAACCACACCAGATAATAAGAAATCATTACGCTTAATATCACTTAAGTCGTCATTAACGACCATAAGAATAAAAACCAATAGCCCTGTGATCATCCCAAGAATGTATGGGTTAATTTTGCTAATCATACGCTTCTTACTAGCAGTTTGACCGATTTGTTCTTGTTGATTCTTAATATAGAGCGCTTCATTAACAAGTTTCTCATGACAACTTCGACAACGTATTGTGGGGTGTAGTTGATAGAGTTCAAATGCCCGATATGACTTGCCACAAAGACTGCACTCAAATATATCCGACAGCGCCGTTTGTTTTTTATCTTTTTCATTAAAAAATGTTTCAAGCGTGATCCCAAAGATTTGTGATAGTTTCTTAAGTGTTTCTAAATCTGGTTCTGATAAATTATTCTCCCATTTGGATACTGCTTGCGGGGAGACATAAAGTAAATCCGCCAATGCTTTTTGTGTTAAATTCAATTCTTTTCTGTTTTTTGAAATGACTTCGCCATAATTCGCCAAAATCCGTACCTCCTTTGTTGTTGCTTACTTTTATTCTACACGAAGAAAACTAAATTGTAACTCAACTGTCAGTTGATTTTATCAACTAGACGTTGAATATACATACGAATGAATTGTCAGAAAAGTAAAATACCCTAATTCGATTATATCATAGATAATTTTAATAAATCCATTAAATTATGAATTTAATTATTAATAAACTAATAAGTGTTTTTCTATTACCACACCTATCCTTTGACTAGTCTTTCCTCTGTTAATATTTTCGAATACTTGCTTGTAAACAACGTGTTAACAATCGTTTGCGTGACAAATCAAACGAAATCGCTTAGAATAACGTTGTGAGGTATAAACTATGAACATCAATGAAAACATCAAAAGACTTAGAACTGAACGTAACTTAACCCAACAAGAAGTCGCAGACCAACTGTTTGTGACTAGGCAGTGCATCTCAAGATGGGAAGGCGGTAAAACCATCCCTGACATCAAATCCATGGAACAACTCGCTTTGGTCTTTAACTGTTCTATTAATGACATCTTTGAAGAAGACACATTAAAAGAACTAACACTAACTGCTAATAGACAAACAAAGAACCAAAGAAAACATGTCTTTATTTTAAGTGTGTCTTTCGTACTGCTTCTTTTTTTAATGAGCCTATCCTTCTTTATCTTAAATAAACGATTAGATGCTAGTAGCGATAAAAATACCTATGATACCTATGCCATCATCGAGGCTATTGATTACATAAACTACTCAATTGTGATTTCAACCGAGTACTCTCTTACTACTTATACACTAAACTATCAAAGTACAGATCTAATCTATAACAATGACCTAAAACCCATCAAATTTGATTTATTAGGTGTTTCTGACTTAATCTACATCAAATACCAACAAAGACTAAATAACCCCATCATCAAACAAACCATTCTAGTCGATAAAAAAACAGACAAAAGCCTGCTTGGTGTTGCCTTTGTGTCTAACGGTAAAGACTATCAAACCACTAATGCGCTACTTGATGACATCAACAACTACGAAGAAGGCATCAAATACTACACAAGTCGTTACAAAGAAGGTTCGTCTTCAGTTAGCTTCAACCTAGGTATATCTGATGTTACTAGCAAGAAGACCTATAAATACTCAGAGAATAATAAAATCATCGGACAACATCAAGACATTGAACTAACCATCTTTTATGATAAAGACAAACTTACCCATGAACCAAAACTTATCTTAATTTACGAGGACGCTTTAGTCTTTGAACAAATCGTCACTTCACAACGTTTTACAGGTAGCCTCCACTATGATAGAACCAGTAAATACACAAGTAGTACAATTACGTTTACCTTTGATGTGAACATCAGAGAAACCGACGCATATGAGGAAATCCTCATTTATGAGTACGATAAAAATAACCTTTTGATCAAGGAAACGACCCTTTTAAATGCAACAGACATGTATAACTATGAACCAACAGTTGAAACGCTTTATGCGATAGTAAAAGTCAATTATTATAAAGGCAATGTCCTACCTAACTACCAGCATTACTCAACAACTCATAAGCTCTATTTAGGTGATTTGATTGACATCAACGAACACCAAACCTACGGACTTGTCATTAAAACAAGCTTTAAATTCCAATAGTTATCCCCCCCAAAGATAAAGAAGGCCCATCCGAACTCTATTCGGATGGGCTTTCTTAATCGTTTAATCTGTAATTTTGATGTCTTTATCCATTTGATTAATAAATTCACTTCTAACGTTACCGCTATAAAAATCAATCCCTCTATATACCGCTAAGTGTTTACTTTCCTCATAGGAATGATTAATGGTATCCATCACAAACGATTTTGTGATTTTCCCCTCATAGAAATTCATTTGATACCTACTTAAGTTTAAGATATCATCACTCAACTCATCTTGATTAAAATCTAGGGTAACGCTGACGTTGGCAAAATGAATACTAGGGACAAGATCGACGTTAAATTGACGGTACTCGTCTTCTTTAAACAACATGACCCCATTAGAATAAACCCCTTGATTCCGATGTGCATTCGCATCCAAATACGCATGATCCCAGCCCGTCGCTTCTAAGAGTTGAAACCACAAGCTAATCTTGCCATCTAGGTAATCTGAATAACTAAATATCATGCTTTTCTCATTGAAAACGGTGATGTGTCTGATGGGGTCAACCCCATCGGCATAAATCGTTCTTACCATTGTTTTTGGGTTAAACCACATGAGGTGTGAATATGGTTCATTATAACCATCTGACATCCGTGAGGTTTGAAAGAACTCAGCCGTTGTTTGATTGACGTATTTGTAGTTGAAGTTTGCTTCATCTTTGTAGGTCATGTCTATAATCGATGTGTTTTCTAAAAACTCAAAATAGGTGTAACGGTCCTCGTTTTTAGTATAAGCAAGTTGTTTAATATAAAATAAGTCATCTTCATAGCCCATTTTAAGACGATACGTCGATGTAATGGTCGTTTGAAAAATGGTTTGTGAATAGTCAAACTCAAAAACAACCCCATCGTCTTTAGAGACGAAGACATGCATATCAATCGTATTGCCGCCTAGAAATACTAGTGATAAATCCGCCTCTACAATCGATACATCAAGATCCTCAAGTGAAAGATAAAGCTCATCTAGTAAATTCTTATAAGTTAGTAGATAAGGCGTCAATACCACATCGTTGGAGTTATCAACGAGGTTCTCATAAACAGATAGGTAGGTTTCTCTTGGTAACATGTCTTCTTCATTATATGGTGTGTCATTATAAAAACGACCCTTTTTAGTTTTTGTCTCTTTATTCTCTAAAATCGATGATACTTTATCTTTATAGATGGTGGTGGCTTCTAATAATGTTTTAGATGAGCCACTAGAGCTCTTTTCACACGAAAAGACGCTAAAAGATAACATAAAAACAACCAATAATACTAATTTTTTCATACCTAACCTCCCATTTGAAATCGTATTTCTTACCTTCATTATATCAAAAATCATAAACATTGGTTTAGTTTTCTAATATTTTAAAAAAGAACTTAGATAGGAAAAGAAAACGACCAAGAGGCTAGAGCCTCTTGGTCGATCTATTGTCTAATCTTGTTATTTCTTCACTTCAATGATAGGGTAAATCAATCGTTTGTTAGGGCTTGAAAAAATCCTAGGATAGTACTTGCATTAGTAAAATCGACGTCTTGATAAACCATCAATGAGGACGCCTCACTATAAGCACCATCAAGCACCGATGAAACCCACTCTTTTGTCACTTTATTGTCATAGAAGGCTAGTTGATACGCGCTTAAATTTAAAATGTCATTGGATAGCTCGTTTTCTGCTAGCTCAATAAATACCCCATAACTTGCTTGTTTGTTTAATGCATCAAAATTAGAATTAAAGTCTTTGTATTGTCCTTCACTAAATAAGCGAAGCCCGTCTTTATATACCCCTACGTTTAAATCGTCACTGGTGTCAAAGTAAGCACGGTCCCATCCGGTTGCCTCTAAGAGTTGAAACCAAAGATTGATTTGCTCCTCTTGATCGTCTGCGTAGGTAAACACCATGCCATGTTCATTATATAAAGCCAGTTGTCTTGTTTGATTAATACCATTACGTAGGATTGTTCTTGTTTGATTATCGCTATTAATCCAAACAACCGTGGATTCGACATTTTTGTTGAAGTCCTCTCTAACCAGTAAAGAGGCATACTGATTGGTTTTTAAGTTATCTGCTTTATATTGATAGTTATTCTCATTTGAATAACTGATTTGATGAATCGACTGCTGCTCAATAAACTCAAAGTAGTCGTAGCCGTTTATTTCCTCAATATGCCTTAATTCGTTTAGATAAAAATCGTTATCATCAAAGCCCATCTTAATACTAGCCACAAACGCATTTTCATCTTTACCATTTGATAAGACATCGTTATAGTCAAAAACAAGGTTACCATCCTCTGTTAAAGTCACCTTAAATAAAACCGTCATGCCTTGATTGGTTTCTAAGTTTCCTTCATACGTTTTCTTTGTGGTTGTGTCATTTTCTAATTTAAGTCTAAGTTGATTTAATAATCGTTGGTAATAGGACAAATACATCGATAAATTGACATCAAACGTGTCATCATCTAATGTTTCATACACGTCGACAAGTGTTTCACGAGAAATAAACTTGTCTTCATTAGTCGTTGATTCTTGATGAGTGCTTGTTAATTTATTTCTTTTTTCATCGTCTTCAATTAGAAGCTCGCTTAATTCACCATAATACAAACTAACGGCTTCTTTGATTGTTTTTGGTTCTTCTTTGTTTGACTGCTCACATGACGCTAATGCGGTGATGAGACAAACAAATAAAACAAATAAACCTATTTTCTTCATTTGTTCTTTCCTCCCGTTATTTAATACGATAAGATTATTATATACTAACTAGTTGATTTATGCAAACAAAGAAATAACTATGAATTAATTATTCTCACGCCTCTTATGAAGAGGTAATTACATTCATGAGATCTTTAAGAATGATTGATTGGCTTATTCTTTAAGTGCGACATAATCAATTGAGGCTTTTCTTGCTTGTTTCATCAACTCTCTGGTTGGTATTTGATAACTCAATCCATCTTTAATAAAATGTGTGCCACATTGTCTAAAGGAAAAAGACACATTCTTTTTGATACAAACCTCTTTTATTCCTAAGACCCAGTTGTAATCGAGTGGTCTTGCGTTTATGTCTTGTTCACCGCCAACCACAACCAGTTCTACCCCATCCAAATAGGGTTCTAGGTTGATTGGCCCAATCAGTGGCTGACAGATGATGTTTTTATGTTTGATGGGTAGTTTACTAAAGAATGCCAATCGTTTATCTGCTTGTTCTTGATTTTCAACCGATACACCAATCGTTAAATGTGTTAGTGATTCTGTATAATCACTTGGTAAAACCTCATAAAACCGCTCGATGCGCTTGGTTAAAAATAGAAAGTGTAAGTCAGGTCGTTCTTTCATCATCAAATAGGCTTCCATACGCCAAGGATCCGCCTCTTCTATCAAAAAGTCGGAACTAAAACAGACATAAACAAGACTGCCTGGGGCAATCTTATAGGAGCCGTCCTTCTTTTTTTCAATCGGCTTATAAAAATCTTTGGTTTTTATGATTTGATTGGTGTCCATATTGCGTTTGATATCGCCTTTGTGGGTGTAACAATACTTGCAACCATCACTCACCTTATGACAGCCTCGCCACGGGTTCCATATCATGTCTTCACCTTCAATCTATAATAGAACATATCGTTCCATCTTATTGCACTTCTTAGTTTATTTACCTTCATATCTAATCATATCACTAATCTAACCATTTTCATAGGGCGCATAGTGATTATTATAATTAATTTATTGAAGTACTCTCATTACCTCATCCAGTTTTATTTGATAACAAATACCATATGATTTAGGAAACTAAGGATTGTTATAAGTCTTTTCGTTCTAATCGTTTATCAACTGATAATACTTATTTCTACGTTTCTTATGATACAATAAAGTCATCAAACCATTAGTGATAAAAAACACATCAATCACAAGATTCAAACACATTTGAGTGCAACATCTAGTTTCAATTATCAATTTATTCTAGAAAGATACAACTTTTAATGAAAGGAGATCAATGCTTCCTTGTAATGATTTACTTTGAAGCATTGAAAATCAAATGATGTCCTCTTGGTTACTTATCGGTATGGTAGGTTTACTAGTCCTCTTTGGTCTATTTAAAGTCATCATGGGCGCAATCAATGAAGATGATGATGATAAAGACGATGATAAACTACTATAGTTCAATCAACGATTAAGCTCTTTTTTTAATTTGGATCATTTTTTGATTCCTAAACACTAAAGTAAACAAGAACGCCAAGGTATTGAATCGTTGGCGTTCTTGTTTATTTTATTTATAAACGACTCATTTATCTATTTCTATATTAATGAGTGCTTTTAGTGTATAATTTATTAGGAAAACAAAACGATGTGGTTAGAACTTAACTACATATAAAGGAGAAACCCTATGATTAGATTAACTGAACTAAAAATACCTGTCCAATTGGTGACTGACGACAATAAAGAAATTGAGTTATTATACCAACTCTTAAATGATAAATACAAAATCAAGAAATCGGATGTCATCGAACTAAGCATATTTAAAAAAGCCATCGATGCTAGAAAAAAGCATCAAGTCATTTATGTCTATTCAGTTGATTTAGTCTGTAGAGATGAACAAAAAATCTTATCCCGTAAATACCCTAATTGCAGCATAGCTACAACACCAAACTTCAACCCTACGATTACAGGCGATTTAAAACTCAAACACAGACCAGTCGTAATCGGTTTTGGCCCCTCAGGTATATTCGCAAGTCTATTACTCGCAAGACTTGGCTATAATCCCATCGTCTTAGAGCGCGGTCTTGATGCCGATACTAGAACAAAAAACGTCGAAGCCTTCTGGCAAACAGGAAACTACAATGAATCAAGTACGATTTTATTTGGTGAAGGTGGTGCCGGTACCTTTAGTGATGGTAAACTCACCACACTCATCAATGACTTCCGTTGTCACTACGTCTTAGAAGCCCTACACAAACACGGCGCACCAAAAGAAATCTTATATAACAATAAACCACACGTTGGTACAAACGTCTTAAAGGAAATTATCAAAAACATCAGAAAAGAAATCATCTCTCTTGGTGGTGAAGTTCGTTTTAATAGTTTCGTGACTGACTTCAACATAGAAAATAATGAATTAAAATCCTTAGTGGTTAACCACAAGGAAGTCATTCTAACCGATCTATGCTTAATGGGTATTGGCCATAGCGCAAGAGAAACCTTTGAGACAATTTATCAAAAAGGTCTTAACATTGAACAAAAAGCTTTTTCATTGGGTGTTAGAATCGAACACCCACAAAGCTTAATCAATCAGTCACAGTATGGTGACTTTGCACAGTACTTAGAACCAGCAGCCTATAAACTGAGTTATCAAAGTAAAACCGGTAGAAGCGCTTATAGCTTCTGTATGTGCCCTGGTGGTTATGTGATGTGTGCGACCTCTGAAGAAGGTGGGGTTGTTACTAACGGCATGAGCGAATCAAAAAGAGATGGCGATAACGCAAACGCAGCCTTACTAGTGAACGTTCTACCAAAAGACTTTCATAGTGATCACCCACTTGCTGGGATGTATTTCCAAAGAGCAATTGAACAAAAAGCATTTGAAGTTGTTGGTAAGAACTACTACGCACCTATTCAATTAGTCGGTGACTTCTTAGAAGATAGAGTATCTACTAAGATCGGTAGTGTTAAACCAACCTACCTACCTGGTTATCGTTTTGTAAAACTCTCAGATATCCTACCTAACTACGTCACTGATACCTTAAGAGAAGCCCTCATTGACTTTGATCATAAGATTAAAGGCTTTGCGATGGCTGATGCCGTATTAACTGGTGTAGAAACCAGAAGTTCATCACCGATTAGAATACTAAGAGATGACGAAGGCATGTCAAACATCAAAGGCATCTACCCAATGGGTGAAGGTGCTGGTTATGCAGGTGGTATTATGTCTTCTGCCGTTGATGGATTAAAACAAGTTGAACGACTAATCAAAGTTTATGGTTTATAATACTCAACTAAACGTAAAAACAAGTGCTCAAAAATGGCACTTGTTTTTTTGATTTCATAATCACTTATGTCTAATTTAAGTTGAATATGTTTTTTGGTGACAGTTTAGATATTTTAATCATAGCTATTGTAGAAGTCATCACAAATATCATCAATACTAATAACCCGTAAATCAGTATATGTTCATTTGTTAATACAAGTACCTTGAAGCTATATTGATTATTGATACTCTTCATTGTTGAATTTATAACATCAAACACACCAAATGAAAGTATTAGACTCAGTATAATCACACTAAGTAAGGGCACTAGAATACAAATAACCGTGGATAACAGTGAGCCTGGTTTTGAGACACCATAAGTCTGTAATAAGCCAATCTCGATTCGCTTATTAAGGATAACCTCATTAGCATAATTAACCATTAATATGAGTGTTGCAGCGACAAATAATACAATCAAGATAACAACAATGTTTTTGATCTTGTTAATCTCATTTGAATGATTTAATAAGAATCCAAGTTCAGGATTTTCACTATCTAGATTATTATCCACAATAAACTGTGCAATTCTTTCTTTGTTATCTTTTGTTACTCTAAGTTCAATACGATCAAAATAAGGTATTTCATCAATTAAATCCATAAATACTTCATCTGAGACGACAATCGTTCGATTAAAGAGCGTACCGGCAGGACTCGTTACAATCCCATGATAAATGGCACCATTTGGATAATAGTCATTAAGGTTAACTAAACTCTTGTGTAAGTTTTTAGATTGTATAGATTCAAAAGAATTAAATGTTAATACTGTACCTATGTTAGAACCACCTATATACTGATAAAGGTCATTTGAAAGTAATACTTCATTACCCGTTATTTCATTTTCATAAGTATAACCTGTCATGGTTTTCAGTTGTGACAATGAAATATAAGTAATATTCTTTGTCAAATAACCATAATCATCTTGAGTATTTGAAATAAGAAATAATCCCCCTGTGATGGTTGGTCTTGAATAGAGGTCTAATTCACTCTTTAATGATTTCTTAGAAGCGATGACACCTTCTTCGTTTGTAAACCCGACTAATCTTAATTCATAACGATTGATGCCATTAACGACATAAATATCATTATCTATCACATCTTTTTGATAGTACTCTATGAAGTAATCCTTATTGATTAAGGCTTCACTTTCACCTAGTGATACCGTGTCTGTAAATCTGACTTTACCCACAATCACATCATAATCAGTATCGATTAAACTATTTGTCATTGGTATATAATCTAGACTTGATGTGATATAAGTCTCATAATCTATATACTCAAATATCTCATACGCTCTTCTTTCAACGGTGATATAAGTGTCTTCTTTTATCACTGTTGAAATTGCATTAACTAGATCAAAATTGATAAATGAAACCAGTGTTAACGTCAACAGTAAGAATAGTAATGAAATGCTCGTCATTGAGATCAATTTCATCAAGTGGTTTTTCATATAGATTAAAGCCAGTCTAACTATCGGTTTATGATTCAGTTTTAAATCTTTTACTTCTATCTTATCTATTGGTTTGGTTTCATTAATTAAAACATCTGATATAACTTCACCTTGTCTTAGGGTAATTACTCTATCTGAAAATTCATTTACTAATTCAATGTCATGTGATACTAAAAGAACAAGTTTTGTCTTTGATAAATCCTTTAACTTTTCAAATACAATTCTTTTATTTGTGACATCAAGGTTAGCTGTTGGTTCGTCACAAATAACAATTTGTGAATTAGAGTATAAAACACGGTTTAAAGCTTGTAGCTGCTTTTCTCCACCACTTAATTGATTAGGTCTTCTTTTGAGTTTTTGTTTATCAGTGTCACTGATTATTGGTAAGTTATATAACGATGATTTTAGATTAATGTTATCCTTGATTGAGATATCTTCAATCAAATTTAAATCTTGAAATATATAATCGAAGACTTGTCCTCTTAATTTACTGATACTGTAGTTTTCTACATTAAGTGAATTAATCGTGTAATCACCTGTGAAATCCATGTCTAATAACCCAATGATATTTAACAAGGTTGATTTACCACTACCATTATCACCGATAATCGATACTAACCCTGTTGACTCAAAAGTGAGTTCATCAATCTTTAGTGTCGTTGTCTTATTGTCGTATGTTTTAAGTATATTTTGAAGTATGATCATATAATTACTCTCTCCTTTATAGTTCGTTTCGATTAAATATCAATGTTCAGACGAAACAGTCTTCACAATCCTCTCATTAACACAACATTATCTATACAATGTCTGACAAGAATTGAACAGGGATTGTTTTATAACCGTAAAATCTATTGTATAGATCATGAGATTAATGATAAGTTATAAACTTCAATTCACTAATTTTGATATCATTTTTAAAACCATAGTAAGTTTATTATTTCATATCTTTACACTTTTGTATAGGCCATATTTGTCATTATTTAGATTTTTCTAGACACAAATGGAAATTTGCATTTTGAAACCGACTGAAAGGATGATATTTAATTATTTAATCGGTTGGATTAATTAATGATAAATAATAACATTTTCATTTTGTGATTTTGACGAAAAATGGCAATAAACAAATAAAACACTATAAAAAATATAGTGTTTTATAGTATCTAGTATATAGTTACTTCGTAAAATAATATGTATTTGAAAATCAAATCTCTTACTATTTCCAAGCTAAATGTTATTCAAACTCAATCGTTTCCTCTGCTTTTTCATAAATATTAATTCTGGATTTGATATCTATTCTATTTACTATCCATCCATTTAAACTGAATAGTTGAATGAAATCTTCTATCCTATTAATGCCATTTAACTCTTTTAATGTCACTACGACGCCAAATCTAATATCTAAACCATCATTATACCCTAGTCTATCCTTAGATACAATTTTCATTCCCCATAATCTGGATGAATATACTTTCTTGGGTTTTGGTGAACTTACACTTTTATCTTGAATATGTTTAACATTATCCCATTTGCCGAATTCTTTTCTACTGGTTTCTTCATCAACAGGACCTTCATTAGAGCTTTGCTTATTGTTGTTAATTGACTTCAGCTTGTTTTCATCATTGATTCTGCCAAAATATAAATCTAACTCTGTATTTGTGTAATCCACACCTTGACTTCTTGAACATTTAGGAAAATAACAAAGCGTTGCTCTTGCAATAAACGGGTACTCATTCTTATAAAATGGAATAGGAAATCTATAGTTGTACGTTTCATAAGCAGTTGAAACTCCAGATAACACAAATCTGATTTCATCTTTCTTTGATTTTACAATTTCGTCGATTTTTATCGGTACAATACCATGTCCTGTAAAAACGTTTGTTGAATGATGCCATCCAACAGCTGAATCAATTATCATTGCTTTGGCTATTTCTCTATTAAATCCTAGAACATCAATTAAATACGATAGTTTTCTTGCAATCCAGGGACTAGCATAAGATGTACCTGCAACGAGTGCTTCTCCATTTCCATCACATGCTCTTAAAGGATTATCTGATGTGCCTCCATAATAGCTAATGTCAGGTTTAGTAAAAAAGTCTAAAACAGGTCCTTTTCTAGCGTATAGTGCAGGTTCACGATTTTTCTTTACGGAATTTACGACTGCTGCATTAATTGAATCAGCGGGTGCACCGATTTTTCTTTGTAAATGTTGATTGTCGTTTGTCCCGGCGATGACAAAAATAATATCTTGTTCATATTGAAGCTCATCTAGTGCTGCAGCTTCAATAGACACAAAATTTCGATGAATTTCTTCATTAGATCCAAGTGATAAATTCCAAACCCTGATATCGGGGTTATTAATCACTATTTTTTTGATTTCTCTCATAATGGTAATAGAGCTATATCTACCTGCTGTTGCTACACCAAAATGTCTTACTTTAAAATGGCCACATCCGTCATCTAGTTGTGGGTTTAGTCTATGCCCATCAACGATTATTGAACTTACTCTTGTTCCGTGCGTCTTATCTTTTTCAGTCGCAATATCATTACTCACTAATTGATGATAGTCTACCCATTCACTAAAATACACTCTATCATCAAATAGTGTATCAATTACACCAATGGTAGGTTCATCTTTCGGTTTTGGTATTGTTATGGTTTCGTTTTTATAAGACTCATGAAAATCACTTGGTGAATATGTCGATAAATCTTCAACTGCCATAGAGATTAGGTATGGAATATTTTCAAGTAGAATTTCTATTTCTTCTTTTGTCAGTACAACTGTGGTTTGATCAAGTATCTTTGATACAGGAATTGATAAGTTAATCTTCTTAAAGATCTCATCAATTTTTGACTCTGTTTTATAGAAAGTCACAACAGAATCCTTTTTAACATCAAATGAAGGGTATTCAATACCAAAACTGTTGATGTAGGAGCAATCAACAATAATCGTTTGAAATGTGCTCTTAGAAAAAACAGTCTTGTTAAACTTTATATCTTCGAACTTTTCCTTATTATTAAACTCATTAGGTGTAATAGGATCTTTAAAGTACTTAATCGTATAGTCAATCGCCTGATCAAGTAGATTTATAGCCTTATTAAGTAGTTTATGAGTAACATAGTGTGTAATGATGTGTTTACCGTCGTCTGAATATTTAGCACCAACAATGGTATCATTTGATTTACCACCTTGAGGTTTAAATAAAGCACTTGTTCGATTGCTTTTAGCAACAACCTTGTTATAGTATATGCTAACCATCGCACCATCAACTATTTTTTTTGACTGTCTCAAAAAGCTGTTACTTACGCTTTCTAAATCTGCCTTTAATTTTTCTAGATGAGCAACACTGAGACTTGCAGTTGAAGACAATTTAGGTGCCCCGGGAGTGGATGGATTACCTCTAGGTTCAAATATACCTTTGATGTGAAGTATATCATTCATAATTAATCCTCCTTCATTTCTCTAGAGACTTGACTTTTTGAAATACCCGTTAATGTTTCTATTTCTCTAACGGTAAACCCTAAGTCATATAGTTCAGTCAAAGCGTATTTTTTGACATCCCCTTTGACATGTGAAAATAATCTAGTCAAATAGTCATATTCACTGTTAGGGTTACTAAAACCAAGACTAGTTTTTATGATATTTTTCAAATCACCAGGATAAGGAATTATCTCATATAAATTGATGATTTTTCTGAATAATCTGATGTCTCTTCTAGCATTAGAAAATAATGACAAATATGAATTAAGTATGATTTCAGCAATATCAATTAAATCTTCTCGTGTATAACGATTAAAGTTAATTACAGCATCGAATCTTCTAATAAGCGCTTTATCGAATTTATTATACATGTTTGTCGTTGCGATTAAAACAATGCCCTCATTTAGTCTATCTAGCTCTTTTAATATGGTGCTTGTTGCCCTGCCCATTTCGCGTAAATCATTTTCATTGACTCTATCCATTGCAATCGTGTCAAATTCATCAAGTAAGATGACATAATTTGTAGGATAGCGTAGCTTATTTATTTCATCAAAGACAGATACTATATTTTTTGCAGTTTGTCCTAGTTTACTATCAACTAATTCGCTTGTTTCGATTGATAGTAATTGTCTATTCAGTAAACGGGCGATTTGTTTAACTGTTTCCGTCTTACCTGTGCCTGGCGCCCCTTCGAATATGTACTTATTCATGCCAATCTTATGGTTGATTGCATTAATCATCCCTTTAATGTCACCTGTTATTAATTCAGGTAGTGGTAGTGGTTCAGTAGTTAATTCTAATTTCTTCATGAAACTAGAATTGATTTCTATTTCTTGTGGCACAAATGTGTTCACATCTGATAACAAAGACATAATGTATTCAGCTAGTTCTTGATCGCCATGCGCATCAAAAAAACGAGCAATCTCAAACGCCTCATTTTTAAACAATAAATCGTTCTTTTCTGTGTAGTATTTAATCAAGTTGATTATATTTTTTTTCTTCATTTATATCACCAATTTCATTATACACTATCTTGGGACAAAATTACTAAATTTGAGACAAATTATTGCATGATAAAAACTAACTGTGAAATCATATGACTTTTTGTGTACATAATTCCTTATCCAAGAAATGCTTTCTATTCTGCTTCCCCCATATTTCCCGCTAGATTTGGCAAGCATAACATCATCATTTGTTTCCTCATTAAAAAGATTATGGGAAAACAATCAACTTAATATTAACAATGTTCGAAGCTTAATAGAAAAACAAGAATATTGTTGGATAACAAAAGAACAGAATGGTAGACTACCCAACTCCAAACAACCTCGCCCTGCTGATGCTTATAACAATGCAAGCATTACCCTGAAATATTAAACTTATCTAGATGTTGTTATTTTGTGAGACATTACAGTGTTTTAGATATAAAAGGCTGTAACTTTGAGAAGAAAAAACTTCAATCAGTTACAGCCTTTTATATGTTAATCTTTTCTTAATTCTTTCAAATATTTAGTCATTAACTCATTAAAGCCAATAGACCCGTGTGTTAATATGACACCATAGATGAAATCATGAACTTCATCCAGTGTTTCATGTTCATCACTTAGTTCATAACCGCTAAAGATAGAAAACACTTTGTTAGGAATGACATATGTATCGTAATCCACATCTTCAATCAAAAACACTGAGTTTAGTTCAAAATATAGATGTCTTTGATGTTTTTTATCTTTAACTTTTATTTTTCCAAGCTTTATATGATCTAAGAGTAAAGACAATGCTTCTTTTGAAACACAGCCTTCAATGATATACGGATTTTGGGCATATTCACCATTAATCGCTTCTAACATCTTTATTCTAGTAACTTGTTCATAAGGCTTTCTGTTTTGTACAATTCTTTTATAAAGATTGTATACATACGTTTTATCAAAATAATTGATGAACTGATAATTTCCCATTTTTGTTTACCTCTAAATTAAAGTTTGATTTAATGACTAAACCTTACCGACATTCTTACCGTCATACTTACCGACACTCTTGGCGAAAACGCATCGGTTGGCTTACGCTTAGGTAATTTTAGCTAAGATCACATCGTCTTTTATTAGTAATAATGCCGTTATATTAGTTTTGTTGATTAGGTTATAAACTGCGGATAACGAAACAACCTAATTACTCGAGAACTTTGATTACTTGCTTATTGCTTCGTTTTACTAGACATAGCTTTTTGTTTTTTTATGCGTAATCACTAGGTAAAAAGTTCATCTATCATTTTATAGTAAACGCAATATAGTTCTACTTATAAAGAAAAAATACCTTTAATTAGTGTTTATTTGCTACTTAATAAGAACGAATTGACTCTCAACAAACTTAGATAACGCAGGAGTTACGTGCGCTTGTTCTGAAAAGAATGCCCACTTCTTAATTGAACTTAACACTTCATTAATGATTATCATTGATTCTTCAGGTTTGATTTTCATATGTTTACCACACTTCAATAAATCATCTATCGTAAAATCATAGTCTTTATTGTTGATGGTCATTTGATGTCTAGACGTCCATTTTCCTTCAGGATTGTATGCATAGGTTATGTCGTATGCAGGGGATAAAGTCCATTTCCCATTTTTATCCATCAGAAAGGAAATGTTTTTAACATGGTCATCTTGATTTCTTGCCATAACGTTGAAAACCATTCTTCTGAAAAACTGTTTGTTTTCACTTAATCTAATACCCATCATGTACATAATATCTGTGACACGTTCGTAGCTCATTAATCCCGGTTCATCATAATCAACATGCGCAATTGCGCCTAAGGTTTGCATATGTATTTTTTCCATCAATCCATTAGAGTTCACAATTCGATCAAATCTTTTTGTCATAAAATGGTACAGTCCGTCTTTTTCTAGCAACCTAGATTCGCTCATGTTAATCTTCGCATCTGTTGCCATTAAATAGTAGGCATACTCTAACCTTGTAAATGAGGTCTCTTCTTGTTGATTAACTCCATCGAGTTTCAATAACCAATAAGTAAATCCTGACCCAGCATCAATTTGTCCAGACTTGATAATACCAGTTGTCTCGTTGTATGCAATGATTGCTTTTGCTCTAGCGCCACCTGCGGATGTACCGACTTTTAGAATGTCCTTAAGTTCATCCGCCTCTTTAGCTTCGATGCCTTCTTTATGATTCAATATATCATTACTAAGTTTAATCAGATGAGCAATCTCTATTTCATCAACTTGATTAAAACCGCCTTGCTTGTTAGGGACATACTCAAGTGCACCCATACCTCTTTTACCTACATAACAAAGTCGTTCAATGATGTTAAAAGAATCGATTGATCTATTTTGTGATTCTAACCATGCATTAATGATTTGATTACCATATTTATCAGGTAGAGAATCAGATAATAGCCCAGGTAATCCTCTGAATGTTTTTAGCGGCAAATTTTTAAATTGAAATATTTCACTTGATAGTGGCATCATGATTGGAGATAGTTGTATACCACTATTAAGAAACGCTTCGTCATACTTAAAATAGACATAGGGTGACTCATCACTTATCGATACAGCCCCGATTCTTTTTCCCCATAACATCACCTCAGCAACCCTCATGACTATTCCTCCCACTGCCAAGATTTGTCGTTTGCACGTTTACGATAAACTCTTTTTTGGGTTTGTTTTTGCTCGAGCACCTCAAAAGGATCAATCATTTTTTTAGGAAATAGGCCGTTAAATTCTTGCAATAATCTTAATACTCTTAGTATTGAAATCAAGTTATCCAGAGATATATTTTCGCCATTCTCAAATCCACTGATTGTTCTTATAGAAACGCCAGAATCCTTAGCAACATCTCTTTGTGTCATATTTAAAGCGATTCTTCTTTCTTTAATTCGCTTGCCTAATTCACTAATAATTTGACTGTTTGTTTCAAATCCTTGTAATTTCATATTTATCACCTGATACTATTATATCTTGAATATATTAAATACGCAAATTAATGCGCGTTGTTTGTTAATATAGCTGTATATAAGCAGTTTACTACTAGTTATTTTTATTTTGATTAATAAATCAGTCATGCTTTATTTATATGCAGTATCAACAGGTAATCATGAATTACCATAACACTAGCGGGGCGTTTTTAGTTTCAGTTAATGAAACGCCCACTACCAATAGCGTAAGGAGGCTTCTTGAATGTGTTGTTAAAATAATCATAATGCTCTATAATATCAAGCGAGGGTCGTTTATATGAAAATCACTGAACACTATTTAAAATCTAATTACTATTTGATTACCATCTATGTGATGGCTTTTTTTGCGTTTATATCGACAGGTCCTTTCCAGATAGTTAATCAGTATATATTCGTTAGCTTCTTACTCATCTTATCGGTTTTATTAATCAGCTTTAAAAACACCATTTATACCATCCCCGTCATATTTGCTTTAATGTATAGTTATAATCAGTTAAACCCAAATTCAAACATGATCGATGGATTTAATTTTATCTATTTGATTCCTGCATTTCTTTTTACCTCTATTATTATTCATTTGATTAGATTTAAACCAACCTTTAAAATGGGTGTCTTAACAAAACCTTACTTATGGATTGCTATTGCCTATATCGCTTCAATATTTTATGTAGATATCACGATAACCTACATTCAATTATCATTTATGGGGTTTATCTACCTGCTTCTTTATCAATTTTACCTGCAAACCAGTCATACGGATGAATCTTATCTGGTTCGCATACTGTTCTTCGCTTCATTATTACTCGTTTTAGAATTTACATATTCAATTGCATTTGGTTTCTTTACTGAAAATACATCTCTTTCATTAATTAATCGTGTTTTAATTGGGATGGAAGAGTCTTGGTATCGTGAGGACTACGGTTTTGGAAACATCAATGATGTGGCGATTCATTTAACACTACTGATTAGTGCTCAGTTCTATTACGTCTTAAAATATCCAAAACAAATTCTTTACTGGATTGTCCCCTTATTTTCTGGATTCGTTATCTTATTGACCGCTTCTAGGGGTGGTTATATTGGGATACTGACGGCTTACATTATTTTTATCCCATATATGATTAAAAACACAACCAAAATAGGTAAAAAGAATGCACTCTATGTTTTACTTCTGGTCTGTAGTGCCTTAATCGTATTGAACCCTTTGATGAAGATTGCTTTTAATTTAGCCATCCAAGGCGGATTTGATAATCTTGATAACTTCACATCAGACCGTACCATTCTATATAAAAACGCCTTAACCGTATTTAAAAAGTATCCAGTATTTGGTGGTGGTTGGGAAGCCATGGTAGATAGAGTTAACCCTGATCGAATCCAAGTCTTTCATTCAACCATCTTCCAAACACTTGCAGTGATGGGCATTTTTGGGTTAATTTCATTAATTTACTATTTTGTTCAAACATTCAAATACCTTTTTAAAAACCGTTCTTTGATAAAAGATATGTTACTTATTGGTATCATCGCATCTCAAGTCGTTGGTTTGGTTGATAATACCATGTATATGTTGCTATACACGATTGCAACACTCATCCTCTTTAGTCTCTTAGAGAACAATGAAGAAAAACAATAAAACGATGTTAAATCTCCCAAGCAATTGTGAGTTAACATCGTTTTTTGATTATTCATTTTCATTTAATTAATAGATTTTTTCTTTTTATAGACAGTTATATGTTTTATTAGACCATTACTAATAGATATACAACCAGTTAATAGCACAAAAAACACCAGTGAATATAAATATCTTTTTGCACCGCTATTTAACCCTCTTAATACGATAACATAAAAGCATCCAAACATGACTAAATATAAAACAGATAATTTTAATGGTTCATACTTCTTTTCTTTAGATAACTCAATCATTTGGAAGTTTAATCCTTGAAGTGCAAGAAATAATGTATTAATTGAAGAGAATTTAAGTAGTGAATACTCTGTCATTTGACCGATAAAAAAAGTCAGATAAAACGCATTAAAAAAAATTAGATAGGTTGTAAATTTCGAATTTACATTTGTGATGATTTGATTATGATTGCGTATGAATAAAACACCAAACCACACGGTGGTTAATCCTAAGGCTAATATCCCAAATTCCGCGGTCATTCCAATAAACATGTTGTGTGGTGAAGTTAGCACACCAAACCATTCGTTGTAAACGTAGGTGAAGTTATTATACCCAATGCCGCTAAACTGAAACTGTTCGATTATCTTGAACCCATTAAACCAAATTGTATCTCTACCGGATAAACTTATTTCAGACCTAATACTGTCTACATAAAAATCTAGATAACCCATTATTAGCAAGATGACACTAAAAAATAAAATAAGATTACCTATCATCAATATCATTTTAGACGTTTTTTTAAAATACTTGTAATACAGGTTAATGACTGCATAGTATGAAGCCGTCATAAATAGGCCAGTTCTACTGCCCGATAAAACCATCACATGACCTAATATAGGCACTGGTAATAAAATCACTAACTTCAACCATAAAGGTGAGATTAAGAATGACAAAAAGAACGATATAAATATCCCGATAAATGCATATTCACCAAGGACATTAGAATTATTTAAAATCGATTGATGCCTATTACCACTACTTGTAATGACTTGACCAAAAAATGTGTTTAAGTTAAATTGATCCTGACCGATTGCTAATAAAGCATACCCAAGGATTAAAACCAAGACAATACTTAGTCCAGTAACAAATGCCCTCCGATTAGCCATTCTATAGGCTACGATGATTAATATAAATGAAGGAAATGCTTCCAGCATGAGTTCAAACGAACGCATGCCCATATCAACGCTTTGACCATTAAAATCAATGACGATGTTAAGTGAATTGTATAACCCTAAGATAGTGATTAAAATGAAGATCAAATTATCTTTTATAAACTTCTTAGGGTTAAACTTATCAAAATTGATTAACACAACTGCAAATAACAATTGAATCCCTTGGTGATAAAGACGATATTTAGAGATGTCAAGTTCTTTGTTATTTAAATGCCATATGATGAAATTTAGAATCAAAAATAAAACCGAAAATATATCTAAGAAACGACTAGCAAAGAATCTTAAGCCTAACAATGATTTCTTAACATTAACACTCATAAGTGATATAGCATTTCATATTGTTTGGTAATATGGGTAATATCAAAATTGTTCTCAATTCGTTTTCTAGCTTTTTCTCTTATTTCTATTTGCTCTTTAGCACTTAGTTGATACGCTTTTTTGAGCCCTTCATATAATGCTTCTGCGTTTTGTCTATCACAAACAAACCCAGCATCACCCACAATCATTTTACAATCCCCTGCATCAGTGACAATGGGTATTAATTGATTTGACATCGCCTCACCTAAGACATTAGGAAAACCTTCACCTAAACTAGATAAAATAAAATAATCCGCTGCAGATAATAACGCTGGCACATCACTTCTAACCCCTAATAGATGCGCCTCATCAAATAAGTCATAGGACTTTAGTTGATTGACTAAGTTAACATTAGATGGTGCCATCCCCATCCCACAAAATATCATTTCAAATGGTATTTTGACATTAGATTTGAATAACGCTAAAGCCTTAAATGCCGTTTCATGATCTTTTTGAATGTCATATCTTGCGACTTGGATAAAAACAAGCTTATCTTGATCTATCCCTAATTGGTTTCTCATGACTTCTTTACTACCAGGTTCATGTTTGAATAAACTTAAATCAAATCCGTTATAAATCGTTACGAATTTATTTTTTGAATAACCTAAAGCCACATGTGCATTCGTGACTTCATCAGAATTGCTCAAAATAACTGAACTCATGAATGCGATGTACTTAGACCACTGTGCAAATTTAACTGTCGATGGTTTATTATGTCGTACTGAGACATCAGCTTGTCTTACACCCCAAATGACTTTTTCAACACATAATAATCTACCAACAAGTGTTCCAATAAAGTTAGCGTGATATAACCAAGTTTGAAGGACATCGGTTTTTGAGGTATGTTTGATTAATAAATAGACTGCCTTTGGTAGTTTCTTTTTATCTTCAAGATTTAATGTGATAACTTTAATTCCTAGGCTTTCTATTTTTTTCCCATAAAAACCCTCATGAGATAGTGAAATGACTTTAAAATCAAACTTAGATTGATCACCGTGTTTTAAAACCTTATATAACATTGATTCCGCACCACCATTATCTAAGCCTGTGATCATGTGTGTCACTTTGATTTTATAAATACCTTCTTTTTTAACCTCTTTAATGATGCCTAATGAAATGGCTAATAATACAAAAACAAAGGTATTCATTGCGCCAATTGTAAAGAATGAATATTCAAAGAATTGCCCGATTAAAAAGGCAATCATAAATCCTGAAATCCACATTAAATCCATATCGTATTTATGCGTCAAAGATAAAAACTTGAAATTAATGACCATTTTTCTAATCAAATAAACCATGATTACCATAAATGGGATTATCCCCATTTCAAATAACATCGCCAAATAAAGATTATGAGGTGAAGATACTTTAAAGTGGTTTGATGAGGTCAAGAGCATCGTGCTATTGCCATAACCGACACCAAAAAATAGATTCTCCTTGATTTGATCAACTAAATACACCCATATTTGATCACGATCGGTTAAGCCTTGATTCAGTCTAAATAAACTAACCACATACTCAAAGTCAATTACAACTAACATGATAGCACCAATCACAATTAGAACTAAGCTTAATCTAAGTAAACGCCTAACCATCAGATTTAATCTCCCTGAAAAAACAAGCAGGAACACATATAACACCGCTGTCATTAAAAGAGACGTTCTAGACATTGAAGCAACCAATGCTAAGACTGATATAGCAATCACTACTGTATAGGTAATGCGTTGCCATAATACATCTGATTTAATCATAAAAAGGGTACCAATCCATAAACTGATAAGCGCAAATTCACCCCAGGCATTTGAATTAGTCAAAATCGAGCTATAGCGATAATTATCTGTAAGTGTGTTTGGAATATTGAATAAAAAGTAATCAAACTTAAAAATAGCGCCTATGATACCAACCACATTATATAGTGTCAGTAAAACTAAAAGACTAAATAATCCATGTTTAATGACCTTTTTAAACTCTAACTGATATGCCAGGAGATATACCATGAATATCGGTATAATAGAAAAAATATAGATTCTTGATCGATCACCGAAATCGACATATAAACTATTAAAAAGCAACAAACCCATCACCAAAATCAAAATCGATATTGATTTAAGCCGTTTTTCTTCTATCACACGATCAAAGTTCAATAACAGCGTGAAAATAAATATATAATTCGCATATAGAAAGATGTTTGAATTATGTAGTAATATATCTTCGATGCCAATTTGCCATATGACAAACATCATCAGTAGATACATCACAGAAACAACAGCTAAAAAGTTACTTCTATTATCCTTAGTCAGTAATTTATCAAACATCAGATTTCCTCCTAATTTGCTTAAAAAAATCCCTAAACAATCTAATCTTAAATAGATGAAGCATAAGTGCATAGACTGTCATAAATATCGTGCCATATAAAATCAGTAACGATAATTCAATTAGTTTGTGTGAACTTAAACCCAACCGTGGGTAAATGCTATATAACCCATAGGCAAGGACAACATTAATCAAAAAAATAACCATCAATTCCCTAAATGAAGACTGTACTTGTAGATACTGATTCTTATAAATATAAATAACCATAATCACCACAGAAATGATTTCAGAGATTGCAAGACCAAACGCAATCCCATTAACCCCCATTGATTGTTTTAATACTAGACTAAAACCGATATTTAGTAATGCCCCTATCAGTGTAATAAATAAAGGTAATCTTCTATTCTTATGTGTATAAGACACAATGACTAAGAATTCTTTAACTGCAAAGAATGCAATCCCAATAGCATAATAGAATAACACATCACTGGTGATTTTCGTTGCCATATCTGTAAATTCACCACGTTCAAATAAAATGCTTACCACTGGTTTAGAAAATATCATCAAAAGGGTTGTAAGCGGTAGCGTAAGTACCCATAAAATCTCAAGTGTTTTATTGCCCACCTCATGATAACTATCCATTTGATTGGCTTCTTTTGATTTAAGTAAAATCGGATAGACTACCATCAATATCGTTGATATTACCACAGTATAAATCAAATTTCTAATCATAAATCCATAGTTTAAAGCTGAAATAGCCCCATCACCTAAGTTTGAGGCAATGATTTTATCGACCATAGAATTCACTTGGATAATTCCAAAACTAATCATCGTAGGTATAAATAACCTAAAGATGATCACCCAGTGGGGATCTTTAAAATCAAGTATTTTTTTGATTTTAAAGCCCATTTTGTGGGCTATAATTTCAATGGTTAACCACTGAGTCAAATATGCAAATAAGATTGAGTAAGCCAAACCTTCAATCCCAAATCGATCAGCAAAAATGAATAAATATGAAATTTGAAATAAATTAAAGCATAAGTCAATGAGCGCAACCGTAACAAATCGTTCATAAACCCTAAGCATGGACGCTCTAATTTGATAAACTGGAATAATCACCATCGTTGGAATCAATATTCTAGTCAATTTAACTGTTAAATTAAACTTATCAGGATCTGTAAAACCAGGGGCGATCACTTTGACAATATAGGGCGTCAATATAAAAGAAAAAGAAGCGATTATAATCGCGATAATCACCAATATGTTTGAAACATTACTTGATAATCTACTTTGATGATCGATGTCTTCAAACTGGTTTTTAACCGCCGTGAATTCAATCATAAATAAATTTTGGATTGCGACACCCACAGAAGTAAACAGTAAAGCAGGAATGATCAGTGCTGCATAAAATGCATCACTCGTTAAACCAACGCCAAAATAAGAAGCGATACCCACTTCTCTTAATAGTCCTAACATCTTAGATGAAATTGTAATTAGTGTTAAAAGACTGACTGTCTTAACTAGACTAGATAGAAACTGCTTTGGTTTTGGTTTCATTTTATGCCTCTAACGATTTAATAATCTCAATAATTTAAATCTTACGTACTTGTAATCATAAGAAAGAATCTTTGGTGTTCCACCAAACCCTTTCTTAAACTTATAGACGTGATAAGATTGATGGTTATCATCCATCGGTAAATTAGGAATACCACCCATATCATAAGACTTGTAGCCTTCATCTTTTAAATATCTAATGATTTCATAATGTAGGTATTGTCCGATAGGCGGTAGTTTATCTTGAACTCTTAAACTTGATCCATACAAATAACGTGCATCTGTACCGATGGTTGATATGAATGCCATATTATATACAATACCTTCATAACTTGCAATGGCAAAAAAACCTAAAGTTGGATTCGATTAACTTAGCCATAATGTCTCTTACAAGACTCGGTTTAATACCATCAAATGATTTTTCATCGAGCATCGACTCATATATATAAATAAACAGATCGATGTCATTCAAATCACGAGACATTCTCACACTTACGCCTTCTTTTATTGCTTTTCTAGTACAATTTCGATGTGTTTTAGAAAATGAATCGAAGATTAAATCTAGGGTTTCATTTAAGTCAATCATTAACGTGGTATGGTATGTTGGGTGACTAAATTTTGGTATCTCTTGTTTTTCTTGTAAGGATAGATTAATGATCCATCCTTTTTGTTTTAGTCTTTTAATAAATTGGTTTAAGACATCTCTATCCACTGTTTCTGCTTCACTAATGATGCCATAAGGTATGGCATAATAAAAACGATTAACAAACGGTATTTTCTTCTTTTGAACTGGCAATGCATACTTTAATTCACCTAAAACAAAATACCCTAATATCTCAAATGAATAACCTAGTTTGACAAGCGATTCAAGATAAGGAATGGTTTGAAAAACTGTTTTTTGTTTTGATTTAATTATCAACTGATTGTATAAATCATATTCTACTTTTAAGAGCGTCTTAACAGCCATTTAATCACCCGCCTTAATACGTTTAACCAGCGAAGCTTTCTAATAAAACGGTGCACACCATAAACCTTCAGTTTAAATGATAACATACTTTCACCACGACTGATGGTTTCTCGTTCAATTTCAAAAAGGTCTTGATTCATCAATTTAAAATCAGATCCTCGTGAAGTAATCACGGCCGTTTGATAATGTTTTTTACAAGGTTTAATACCTCATTATCATATAATCCCCCTGGGTATGCAAAAGTATCAATCTTAATACCTAGCTTTTCTTCTAGTATTAATTTTGATTGAACAATCTCTATATTAAGATCAATACCAATGTCATTTAGCCACGGATGTGTCATCGAATGTGATCCTATTTGCATGCCTGCACGATTAAGTATGTTTAATTCTTCATGATTCATAAGTCTATTGGATACTTGTTGATCATTTTGATCAATCGGCATAAAACCATTCTCTATTAAACCAGCGGTTATGTAAAATATCCCCTTAAAGTCGTATTTTTGTAAGCGTGGAAATGCATTTGTGTAATTATCCACATAGCCATCATCAAATGTCATATAGACTGCTTTATCCTTAATTTTAAATAGATCTTCTCTTAAACTAGGTGTGATAAATCCTTTTTGCTTTAAATACTTTAATTGGGATTCAAACTCACTTGGTCTAACCTTCATCGAATCTAAGTTTAATGGTTTTCCTTTATGTATTTGATAACGAATGTCAATGGGTTTTTCTTCATCTGTGATGCGGTGATACATTAGTACCGGTTTAAAAGTCCTTTTAAAGATTAAAAACCACACGAGGTGGTATGTAAAAAATAATGCGATAAAAATCCCAATGATTGTTAAGAACTCTTTCATTATTTCACCTTACTTTGATAAAGCATTAGATATGTTTTCTCATGTGCTTTAACCATCTCATTTAAGCGATATTGATAAACATCCTTTGATGCTTGTGTTTTTAGCTTCTCTCTTAGCAAATGGTCATCAATCATTCGGTTAATCGAATTTGTCAGAGCTTCAAGATTACCTTTTTCAAAGAGTAAACCGTTACGCTCATGTTGAATAATTTCAGGAATCCCACCGACGTTGGATGCCACCACAGCTAAATTGCTTGCCATTGCCTCTAAAATGACATTACCAAAACCTTCTTCATCTGAAGGTAAGACAAATAAATCAGACTCTTTTAATAAAGTTGGAATATCATTTCTAGTGCCTAAAAACGCTACCCTAGATTCTAAATTCAATCCTTTAACTTGATCTTTTAATGCTTGATCAAGTTTACCACTACCAATTAAAACGAGTTTTGTATGAGAAGGACATTTAGAAAAAGCATCAATGAGTAAGTCTAATCTTTTTCTTGGATCAAATCTAGCAACCGTTGTAATGATAAACTCATCTTTAGAAGTTCTAATGGCACTAGTGGGTTTTGATGATAAAAATGGTTCAAGACGAATCCCGTTGTGAATGACTTGGTATTTTGTTTCACTAATTTTAGTCGCACCAAGCGCACTCCTCTTTGTTGCCTGTGAATTGGCGATAATCCAATCTGTCTTCGAGTTTAATCTTCTTTCAAGAAATCGGTCGATAAAGCCATTTCTAAATAAAGACTCCTCAGTAGAAATTATTACTTTGGTGTGATTTTTGATTGCACCCAACCTTCCCCAAATTTTACCAGTACTCGTAAATACCTGAACAATATCTATTTGTCCATCTTTAAGGATTTTTGCAATTCTATTTTTAACACTAAAGTCAAACTTCCCTTTTTTATTTGTGCATAGCACTCTAATGCCTAAAGCTTCAGCTTTTGGTAATAAAGCGCCGAATTTAGTAACGGTGATAATGATTGGCTTAAACACTTTAGGATCTAATCCACTAGCCAGATCAATCACTTTTTGTTCAGAACCGCCCATTTCTAGAGAAGGTATGATAAATGCAATTTTAATCATACGGATAATGTTTTAACATACCAATCCATGGTAAGACTAATACCTTGTTTAAAATCAACAGATGGATCATATGAAAAAGCATCTCTCGCTTTTTTGATATCAGCATTTGAATGCTTCACATCACCTGGCCTAGTTGGCCCATAAACAGGTTTAATGTCTTTATTAAGTAGTTGTGTCATGGTATTAAAAAGTGTATTCACATCCACTTGTCCACCAAATGCAACGTTATAGGCTTTACCAAATGCATCTTCTTTTGCAAGACAAGCTTTTAGGTTAGCTTCAATGACGTTATCAATATAAGTGAAGTCTCGACTTTGTGTCCCGTCCCCATGAATCAGTGGTGATTCATTCATTAATAATTTCTTCACAAATTGAGGAATAACAGCTGCATAAATGCTATCTGGGTCTTGACGACGACCAAACACATTAAAATAACGAAGGCCAACGGTTCTTAGACCGTACAGTTTATGAAACACATGACCATATAACTCATTGACGTATTTAGTAACGGCATAAGGTGATAAGGGCTTACCGATTCGTTCTTCTGTTTTAGGTAGGTTAGGTTCGTCCCCATATACAGAACTACTTGATGCATAAACAAACGTCTTTATCCCTTCATCTTTTGAAGCGATTAACATATTTAGCATCCCACTCACATTGACATCGTTGGATGTTTTAGGATCTTTAATTGATCTTGGGACCGAACCCAAAGCGGCTAAATGGATGACATAGTCAATCCCATTAACTGCTTTTATACATGTCTCAACATCTCTAATATCGCCTTCAATGAACTCAAAGTTTGGATAATTAAGTTCACTGATATTGGATTTTTTACCCGTCGAAAAGTTATCTAACCCACGAACTAAGTAACCTTCTTTAAGTAAATATTCTGCTGTATTTGTACCGATAAAACCAGCAACACCAGTCACTAAAAATTTAGTGCTTTTCTCAAATCTCATATCTAACATCATTAAACCCTCCAACAATCAAACTTGTCATTTTGAAGTGAGGTCACAGACTTCACATCAACCATGACTGCTTTTTGATGTTTTTCATTATATAGTGATAGTAAATATTCACTCGTTAAATCTCTATAAATTTGATGTGCGACTGCAAATACTACAGCATCAACATCTTTTACATCAGCTAAACTTTGTAAATCGATCCCGTATTCATGATTAGCTTCTTCAATAGATGCCAGCGGGTCTGTAACAACCGGATTAATGCCATATGATTTTAGTTCATTGATGATATCTACCACTTTTGAATTTCTTAAGTCAGGACAATCTTCTTTAAATGTTAAACCCAGGATAAGTACCTTAGCACCTTTAACGGCAATATCATTTTGAATCATTTTCTTAACTGTGTTTTCAGCAATCCATTTGCCCATACCATCATTTATCCGGCGTCCTGACAGAATCACTTGTGGGTGATAACCTAAGGCTTGTGCTTTATGAGTTAAATAGTATGGGTCAACACCAATACAATGACCACCAACCAGACCTGGGGTAAAACGTAGAAAGTTCCATTTGGTAGATGCAGCCTCTAAGACATCACTTGTAGAAATATCCATTAGATTAAATATCATCGCAAGTTCATTCATAAAAGCGATATTAATGTCTCTTTGTGTGTTTTCAATGACTTTAGCAGCCTCGGCCACTTTGATGGATTTCGCTTTAAAGACGCCAACTTCAACCACAATACTGTATACTGATGCGATATGCTCTAGTGCTTCTAGATCACAACCTGATACAACCTTAATAATTGTTTCTAACCGGTGTATTTTATCACCTGGGTTGATGCGTTCGGGTGAATAACCATACTTAAAATCAACGACACCTTTAAGTCCACTATCCTCTAAAATGGGTAGACAAATATCTTCTGTTACCCCCGGATATACCGTTGATTCAAAGACAACGGTGTCTCCTTTTTTAAGATGACGGCTGACTGTTTCTGTTGCTTTAATCACAGGGGTTAAATTAGGCGTTGTATCTGTATTAATTGGGGTTGGAACGGCAATGATAAAAAAATTAGCTTCATCTAAGTCTTTTTCATCATGGGTATAGGTAAGTGTTTTAACCATTTTAAGCTTGTCACTACCAACTTCATTGGTTGAATCAATGCCTGCCTTATACTGATTGATCTTTGATTGATTGACGTCAAACCCAATCACATCAAGGCCTTTTCTTGCAAATGCATAGGCAATTGGTAGTCCGACATATCCTAAACCTATGATCGCTATTTTTAATGATTTATTCATTTATATTACCTTCTTTCAAGTATTCATCATAAAGGAGAGTGATTTGTTTTAATACGCGATTAATATCGAATTTTTTAGCATGCTGTTTTGAATTAGTAGAAAACTGCTCTAATAATTCTTTATTATGGTACATTAGATCCAAATATGACTTGAAATTTGAGGCATCATTTGGTTCATATAGACAGCCATTAAAGCCATTGATAACAATATCTTTATTGCCTCTAATATTGGTCACTAACATCGGTTTACCAATCGATAACGCTTCAAGTAAGGCTTTCGGTAAGCCTTCTCTAAGCGATGCAGAGACAATCAAATCTGCAATACTAGTCAGTTCAACGATATCATATCTAAAACCGAGTTGTAATACGGTATCTTCAAGATCAAATGCTTTAATTTTTTCCTTGTGATTTGTTGCCTCTTTGCCATAACCTATTAATAATAATTTCATATTCGGATATTTGCCCTTTAATTGATACATCATATCAATTAAAAACATTTGGTTTTTTCCTACGGTTTGCTCTGCCACATAAACCAATAAAAAGTCATCGTCTTTTAGGCCTAGACTCGATCTAACTTCTTTCTTCTTGGTATCGGAGATATCTTGATATTGTAATAAGTCAACCCCAACACCTGGGACATAAGTAACATGACACTTCTTATTAAACTTCTTTTTAGCAATCTGATAATCTTCATCGTTGATGGTGATGATTTCATTTGTATATCTTGATAACCATCTTTCTACTGGATAATATAATAGCCAACTCAGTTTTGATCCACCTTTTAAAAAGTGAAAGCCGTGTGCCGTATAAAAAACAGGCACACGAGTTTTTCTAAAAGCCATACGAACAAATATGCCTCCCATAGGTGTATGGGCATGCACAAGTTCGTATTGAGTTGCTTTAATGAGTCTTTTAAACTGTTTATATGCTTTTAAGTTACCTCTTGAGAAAGGTGAACGTTTAAAATCAATTTGATGCTTAACATCACAGTATTTTATGTCTCTCGTTTTTTCTAAACTGTTAGATGCCACATGCGTTTCATAGCCTTGTCTTTGAAACCATTCTAAATATGGCAAATGAAAGTTAGCGATATGAGAATCCATGTGGGCAACAAACAATATTTTCTTTTTCATCTTAAAGCCCCTTTTTAATTTCTACACCCAGTATAAATGGCGTTGCCACAAGGTTCTCTTTTTCTAATATAGATTCAAAGCTTGGGATACCTAGTGTTGCAGAAGCATCTCTATCTAAAACAGCTTTAACCGTTAAGAATAAAATCTTAATATCTAGTAAGAAACTATAATTTCTGATATAGAGTAGATCAAAACGGAGTTTGTCCACGGGTTCTGAGTTATATTTACCAAGCACTTGAGCTAAACCAGTAATACCTGGCTTAACATTGACTCTAAATTTAAAATCAGGAATCGATTGAACAAATTGTTGAATGAATATTTCACGTTCAGGTCTTGGCCCTATTAATGACATCTCACCTTTTAACACATTAATTAGCTGTGGTAGTTCATCAATTCGTGTAGCGCGTAAAAGCTTACCAATTTTTGTAACACGAGGATCATTTTCCAATTGCCACACAGCACCTGTGTGTTTTTCAGCATCAACAATCATCGTACGGAATTTAATGAGCGTAAAATATCTATTATTTCTCGTTACACGTTCTTGTTTATAAAACACCGGTCCTTTATCACTAAACTTAATCAAAAGTGCCACAACAGCCAAGATCGGCGCAGATATAATTAATCCAATAATTGCGATAATGATATCTGTCGCACGTTTGATAAAACGTTGTGTCAGAGATAAATGTAAGGATTGTGAAACAAAGACAGGTGTATCTCTAATTTGATCAATCTTTGAATTCACAATATTAATCTCATACAACTTAGGTATTAAATAGACTCTCTTGTGCATCTTAGATAAACAATAAGTCATGATGTTATTTTTATACCGTTCGCTTAACCCTTCAAGTAAAATGATATCATCAGCTATGTCAATGTATTTAATTAAATCATTCGAGTCCTTAATAAGTGATTCAAATAAAACATATTTCAAATGCCTGTGTTCTTCTTTATCCATTAAAAACTTAGTTGCGATTAACTTAGCTTCACTTTCTGGTCCTATAATTAACACACAACGTTTATCAATCTTTAAAATAATACGGTAAAACACATATTTATAAATTGCAAATAATACTAATTGAGAAACCAGTGTAAAACCTATAGTCATAGAATCGACTAGCACACGCTTCATCATTGCAGACAAGAAAAAAACAAAAACATTCGTCATCACTAATGCTAATATCGTCCCAGCCATTGCTTGACTGTAACGTTTTTTAGTCACAGAGACTTGATATACCATGAATAAAACAATAGCAACTACGATATATAATATTTGAGTCCTAAGAACTTCTAATTTAGCTCCTAAAAAGTTACTAAATATATTAATGAAACTTTGCACAAAATCACCAGTCTCGAAATAAGCTTTTACTTGAACAACTAAGAGAAATGAGAATAAAAGAAAAAACAAGTCTAATGTAATCTCAAATAATCTAATCAATGCATAATGCTTTTTAAAAAAATCTTTTGACATGAAACCCCTCCATCATATGTTATATAAATTGACATACAGATATATTATATTTCAAATGTTGTTATTTTACATAATAAATTATAAATAACATATTAACAAAAATTATGTTTATATAGGCATGTTATCGATGTTACGAATAATATCGAGTTACATAAACAAACTTAGCGCTCAAATTTGAGTGCTAAGTTTAATAAAACCTTCTAAAACTGCTTTTCTCTTGATTATAGTTTTATATATAATAAATGAGCTATAATAATCACTTTCAACATCAAGTAGATTACCTAAACCGTCGTTAAGAACACTCAAAAACGATAATTTATTACAAACGCTATATGGTGCATGTTATCTGAATTATCTTTGATATTCATCAACTATTTTTCTTATTAATTACATCATAATAGCAAATTCGTTTTGAATCAAGTATTAATGAATAGTTTTTTTTACTTTTTACTAAATATCCGTGAACTAAAACTTTCACACATATATTACTTCATAAATCATTCATTCAATCAGTTGTTAAGTTCGATACTAAGTCAATAAAATGGACATATTTAATTAAGAGTATGGGACATGATACAATAATGTTGACAGTTAGATAAGATACCTGTATGAGGTGTGTATGAGAAAGACATATGATAAAGCATTTAAGGTTAAAGTGGCTAAAGACATCATTAATGAACTATCAACGGTGGGTCAGGTGTCCAAAGAATATGGAATAACTAGACCCATGGTTTCTAGATGGGTAGCTGAATATAAACGATACAAAAATAAAGCATTTACGGGGCGTGGCAAACGATTACCAGATAAAGCTAAACTTTATACCTTAGAACAGGAAAACAAACGACTGAAAGAGGAGAATGAAATCCTAAAAAAATTCGAGGCGTTTGTGCAGCAAAGAAAGAAGTAAGATTCGCTTTTATTCACGAACACAAACGCCGATATAATGTTCGCCTATTATGCAAAATACTCAAGGTGTCTCGCGGAGGCTATTACGAATGGATGAAACGTCCGCCAAGTGAATATAGTCTTCGCCATTGATTAATTCACTTCCTTTTCATGTATTATTTAGCATGAACACTCTATGTTTAACTTATCCGCTATTTATACTAGCATCAAACACGAATATTCAAGTAATTTATAATAAAATTAATTAATAACTTTTTAAAGATATTTGTTTAGTACAAGCCTCTTACTTGAACTTTCTTATACCCTAGAAGCACATACATTAAGACAAAGAAAAATAGTGGTATTACAATACCAAGTCCACTAAATCCTATTAGGTTAATAGCCAACTGATTAGCACTTCTAAAATACTGATTCATTATATATACCAACCCAAGTGATACTAAAAATCCAATGATATAAGAAAAAAACAAAAGAACTTTTAATTGTTTTTTATGAACTTGATTAATCGTATGATCATCTACACCCATAGAGGACATCACATATAAAACTCTATATAATGAACTTCTTGTATTACTAAAAGACAAGTACCCCAAAATAAGAACACTTAATCCTAAGAATGCAAAAACAAAGTAAAGCCCAATTTGATACACCTTCATTTGATTGATTGAAAGATCAATCGAATCATTGCCAAGAAAAATAATGCCAGAAAAAATACCATTTTGATAAGCATAATCAAACATTTCCTTACTTGGCTGATAAGAAGCGTATTGATTTAGCTTAACACCATCAGCAAATGTTTGATCAATAGAAAAGAATATCACCGGCTGTGTGATCCTTTCAAGTGATGCATAAATATCTTTGATGACATAGGTTTTGTTATTAATGATGAATTCATCATTAATAGCTAAACCGTAATCATCGCCCATTGCTTCAATCAGATAAATTTCATTATCGTTTAAGTCGTTCGAATAGCCGATCACATAGCTCTTAAGTGATTCATTAATTTCTAACGTCGTTCTTTCAATCTCATATAAGCTATGGTTATGTAGCTCAACTGAATCAAGCGATGTCAACTTACTATTATTGATTAATACGTGCTTATTTTCTTCTTTTAAGAACGTTTGATGTAAGTGACTGCCTTGATTATAAAACGATATGTTCATGGTTAAACTAAAAACTGCCATAAAGATAACGAATAACGAATAAAGTAGTACTCGCTCTTTACTGACCTGTTTTTGCCTAAAAACAAAGTCTTTATTAACTACTCTTTTTTGATAAGGTATGGTTTCGCCTACGCTAGCTGTAGACTTCTCACTTAGTGTCACCTTAGTTCCAATCATTAACTCATCATTCGATGTGATGATGATTGTCTTTTCCTTTTTATTTTCTTTAAGTAACGCTATAGCAATCTCTTTACGTTTATTATCCATCGAAGATAACACTTCATCGTATAGCAATATCATCTTATTTGATAATAACCCCTTAATAAAGGACACTATCCTTTTTTGACCACCTGATAGGTGTTTGACTTTCTTTTCTTTTAGATGGTTTAATCTAAACAAACTTAGTAACCTATCTAGCTCTACCTCATCTACTTGATAATCCAAGACCTTTGATTCAAGGACAAGATTCTCATAAATGCTCAAGTGATGGATTAAATCAATCGATTGATCAATATAACATACTAAGTCTCTTCTAGCATCACCATCTATGTCATCATTGGTGTTTATTCCATTGACGATGATGTTTCCATCATCAGATTTAATCATACCTGTAATCAATTTAAGAAGCGTCGACTTACCAGTGCCATTTTTCCCCTCTAAAATATACACCTGATTCTTTAAGAACGTGTACGAGAAGTCATCAATGATCGTTTTTTCTTTATTTCGTTTAGTTAAGTGCTTAACTTCAATCATGAAGACGCCTCATTTCCATTCAAATTATAACGAATACCAATGAATATGCCTTGTAGTAATGCTAAAGCTGGTACTACTAACCATATCAATTGACTAAAGCCTATCTTATAGACATTAACATCGATAAAGAAAGTCTTTCTTACTTCTTCATTTCTTAATCCAATCAAGTAAGCAGACACCAATAAACTCATACCGATCGATAAAATGATTAAGACTACTTCAAGACAAAAAACTGAACTTATTAACTTTTTCTTATAGACGCCTTGATGATATAAGCCTTGAAATAACGCTTTTAATCGCTTAGTTCTTTCTAAACCTAGTGTAAAAGTAACCACCGTTACGATAACAATCATCACAATAAATATGGCGATACTTAGTGATCCATCGGATTCTAACGCCTCATTAAATGACAAGTAAAAATAACCGTTATCCATTGTTTCTTTATCTGATAATTTGGCAATCTCATGGTTGGTTAATAAGTTAAGACTTAGTGGGGCATTAAAATGATCACTTTCTCTTAAATAGAAATCAGGATATGTGTTCAAGAACACTTGATAATGATAATCACTTGTAAATAGATTTCTTTTCAATGGATTATCAAGAATACCTTTGATTTGATACCTAACCTCATCGATCATTACCCACTCTCCAAGCATTGAATTCATTTCTATGCCTAATCTATCCGTGTTAAAGATGGCAAAATGATAACTCATCAGTATCTCATTTTTATCACTTGGATAAACGCCATATAAAAGCGATAACTCATTAACGCTATTTGATACTAAAGCACTCACGTTTGAACTCATGTAATCACTTGTCTCAAATGACAAGGTTAATCCGGTTGATAATGACGCATTTAAATCTGCCTTATGGCTTTCAAACAACCCATAATCAACCGTTTGATAAAACTCACGAACGACGTGCCTTTGATTAATTTCGTTGGTTGTCAAATAAAAGAGAAAGATAGACATCCCTAAGATTAAAATGATCATCGTTAGTAGTTGATAGATATAACCTTTCTTTAAGAAATGTTTAAATAAAAATCCGACATATGCTTTCTCTTTAACTTGAAACATATCCTTATTGACAGGCGTTACATTGATCGCTTCATGATTCGAATATATGATTAGCTTGTCTTTTGATAAGGTGTCTAAGTAACTCATCATCTCTACGACCGATTCTTTATCTACTTGAGCAAAAGGCTCATCTAGAATAAGAATCTCTTTTCTTGAGATTAACAGTCTAACGAATTCTAGTTTTCTTTTTTGTCCGACACTATAGGATTTAACCGGATTATCGATCACATGGTTTAGGTTAAGACTAACTAGTATGTCACTTATTAAGTCTTTGTCATATAACACACCTTCAATTTGATGCATTAAGATAAGTGCTTCATAACCTGTCATTTCTTCAATTAAATGAACTTCTTGTTTAAGATAACTGACCCTGTTTTTAAAACGATCAACTGATTCACTTACCGAGTCATTTATAATTACTAAACTAGCTTCTTTATCACAGCCGCTTATCACATTAAAGAAAGTTGTCTTACCAATCCCGTTTTCGCCACTAAAATGGATGAGGCCTTGAGTTGGAAAACACTGTGTGTCATACGTGATTTCTGTTTCATCTTCATATACTTTCTTAAAGTCTTTGATTTCTAGCATTTTTTTACACTCCTATAGGCACTATGGATAGATTCCTCTGATTCTTTTACATTAAAGTTTAATACCTCTTATTTCAAATGGCGTATAATCATCCATCGTATGATTATTCCAAAAACCATTCCTGTAAAATGAAACAGATAAACTACCTTTAAATGTAGCGATAACATCATTTGAATAAGTTGTCTTATCAACATAATAGACATGTACTTGATTGAACCTCATCAAACTTCTATTTGTCGCCGTCTTGGATTTATACTGTTGAAACGAAAACTTAGTTTCTAAGTGATTTGTACTCGTAGTAGAACCATCTACTGTCCGTATCGAGATCGTGATTTCATCAGTAGTAATACTCTTTGTTTGAGATACTGCAAATCCTAGAGAGACACTCGCGCCTTCCTCTTTAATTGTGAAACCACCATTGATTGTTTGTCCATAGGTCTCAGTTATTTGTGAAGTTGATGTGCCAGGTGTATACTTTATGCTTTGAACAGCTTGTGTATTTACATTTGATACAATCGTTGCTGTTTTATTAAAAAAACGATGATCTAGAACATATTCTGCTGGCTGCATTCTTACTTGAGATAAGACAGCGACATATATTCTATCTAAGTCCGTATCAAAAATTTATAAAGCCCAACCCAACCACTATATTGGGTCAGTTCCTAATAAAGTGTCTAAGGATGGGTTCTTTTTGGATAATTTACGGACTACATATTAAGTGAATGTATTATATTTTAGATTAATTTTTATAGTAAGTTACACGTTACTTTAAATAACTTAGCATCACTGCAATCTATTAAAGATTGCTAGTATAACCCTAATCATTTTCTTTTTTGTCCTGAATCAGACCTTTTTTTTCTCCATTCACCAGTTAATTTTCTTGTCCTGTTTTTCCCACTTGTTGGCCCTGTTTTTACAACCGGACCATTTGTTTCACTAGGAGATTTTGTATGATCTTTTTTACCAATTGTCATAATATCATTCCTTTCAATGATTTTATTTAGTTCTCTTGTTTCTAATAATTTTTTTAAGTGTTTGAATAAGGCTATATTCTTTTCTACTATTTTTATCATTTGTTGTGTTTGTGCTGTCTTTTTTAGTTTTACTGTATTTTTTTGAAAGTGTTTGATTATGTAAATTAGATTTTATTATATTCAATTCAGCTTTCTTTCTTTTTAATCTTTTGAGTGTTTTATCGATGGAGTAAATAGTGATCCCTTTGTTATTATAATTTTGGCCAGTTAGTTCTTGATATCTTGCAATCATGCCTCTAAAATCATTGACTTGTTTCATTACTTTAAGTATGCTTTTTACATCATTATATTCATCTATTTGCTTAATTAGTTCAGAGACAATGTCTATATTCTTATTTATCTTATCTGTTAAGAGATTAACTGAAGTATTGATCTCTACTTTTGGTATGTTTTTATTTACTACGGAAGTTTGTAGAATACATTTTCGAGTAATAATAGATTGAACATCAGTCGATAAAACCTCAATCATTTTATTATAACCTAATATGGCTTTTTGGACGATGTCCTTATTAAAGTCTATTTGTTTAAAAGCGTGCTTATTTGTGTTTGCTGCATCTAGTACTTTTGATTTTACGATTATGTCATAAAATGATTTGTTATCTATTACATTTGAGACAAGTTGAAGTGCTGGAAAAGCATTTGATGAGCTTGATAGCTTTCCTTTTTGTTTCTGAAACTCATTTAACTTATTTGATAAATCTGAAGAATCATTTCTTAAAGGCTCTTTAATAAGAATTGAATTTAAAAAAGCTAGACAAACATAATTAATTAATTCTTGATAATCCGAATAAACTTTTGAACTAGATTTTGAAAGATTAATTTCAAAACTATGCTTTTTTTCATTAAATACACTATCAGTATGCAATTTAAACGCACTATTACTTAAGTATTTAAAATATCTCAAAATTATATCCCCCATATAAATTAAAGATGGGACATGACGACGCCATGCTACCCCATCCTAGTTATTCTTCATAACTATCTTTAGTTTAATATTTATTGTATTTTTTGTCAAATACATCTTAATAATTTCAGATCAAATTATTAAAACTAGAATCACAATGTATTTCATAATTTCTACAAACCAATTCTACAAAAACAAATAAAAATTCTTGTAATAAAAGTTTTTTGCAACTTATAATATGACTTTTCTTATGAAAACTTCAATAATTGAAAATCGTTTAAATTCCTATTTATTGTTAATTGTATCAAAATATAGATATATATTAATCATATTTCATCAAATGTTGTATAATTAATATTATATGGATAAATATAATTAATAGGTGCAGATAATGAAAAAATACTTAAATGAATTACTTGAAAAAGCTAAGATAACAAGCGTTCAAAGACAAGAGAATGCTTCAATTATCGATGATATTAAAAAATTACTAGGTAGTCAATTCGATGCTCCAGTATATTTTAGACGAGGTGGTTCGTTAGCTAAAAAAACTGCTAACATTTATGATGCAGATATTGACTTACTTTGTTATCTAGATGATTCAACGAATATGACCTTAGAGCAAATTTATGAAGATACTTATTTAGTCTTATCTAAGACATATATAGTAAATAAGAAAAACAGTGCCATAGAAATATTAGGCAAACAAGATGATTATTCTTGGGATTATCGCATAGACATCGTTCCTGGAAAATATGTAAATTACGAATCTTCTTATGACGTTTTTTATGGTGTAATAAAGATAAAAAGAAACTGAAAACAAATCCTGATAAACAAATTTCTAAGATTACTGAGTATGAACATAGAGATGTAATTAGAATCATAAAAATACTAAGACATCTATTAAATTTTGAATTCAGATCATTCTTATTAGAGTTATTCATTGTAGACTATGTGACTTTTTGTGAAGATGATGATATCGTAGATAAATTACATAAAGTATGTTCAGATATAGAAAAACTAGGTGAAATTAGACTGTATGATCCAGCAAATTCTAACAATGACTTAACAGAATTGCATAATGATTATGAGATTAAAATGATTAAATATCACCTAACAAGAGTACTTGAAGCGCTTAAAACAGATAATTCAAAGGCTTTAAGTGATTTGATAAACACTCAAATGCAATTAGATACAGAGAAATATTACTATGATTATGCAGTACAAAAGTCTCAAATATTTAAAAATATAATTGAAAGACCGACTGAATACAGTGATATTCGAATTAAGGCTAGAAAATTCAGTAAAAATTATAAAACATATGTTGACTATTCAGACATTGAAGTGATTGAAAAGGATACCAAACTTGAATTCAAAGTCAGCTTTCCTGGGTACATTGAAGTCAAAAAAATAGAATGGTTAATTGTCAATACAGGGTATGAAGCTCGAAAATCTAATCAACTACGTGGTAACTTATTTGAATCATCTGAAGTTGAAGATGAGATACCAATAAACCTTAGAAAGAGAAAAACAGAACATACCTCATATTCAGGTGTTCACTATGTAATTTCAAAAGTCACTGATAAATCTAATCATCAATACTATTCAACACCATTTAAAGTAAGAGTTTCTTAGGAGGCATATAATGAAAATATGTATTATCTTTGCGGAATTAGTATTAAACATATTTAGTTTTATTGATTTAGTAGACAAATATAAATCAAGATTTGTTGTAAGATATTCATCCAAGAACAAAAATATTATATATATTAATTCCAATAAAAAACCTGTCGATGAACAAAAGATATTCGAAAAAATTCAGAATAATAAAATTGTATTAACTAACATAAATTTACACAGTGATCCATATAAGCACCTAAATAAAATGAAAAAAATACAACTCACTTTAATAAAAAGAAGGTATAACTCACCAATTTATTATACTGGTTTTTCTAGTGTTCCCTTTTCAATTTTAGATGGTCACACAATAGGCGATACAGAAAAAATTCGTTTTATTGAATATAACAGAAATCGCAATGATTATTATTTAATTGAGTATGAATCAAACCAGTGTTCAAGATTAGTGGTTGAATATCCTAGTACAAAAAATACTTCAGAAGCCGCATTAATCATATCTTTATCCTATAAAATAGTGATTGATTCTGTCAGTTCGAGAATAGGTATCATTGATAAATATTATATAAACGATAATTATTCAGGTATAGATTATGTTTTCTCATATGAATTACTAGATGATTTGTATACCAAAGTTAAGAAAACCTTAAACGATATTAAAGAGAAAGGTTATAAAAAAATACACTTATTTTCTGCAAGTCGTCAATCACAATCATTCGTGATTGGACAAGCAATAAACAAGTATGACGTATTGGTGTATGCATATGAAATGATTATAGATAAATATACATGGAAATTAAATATTCAAAATGGTGAAATAAGTGAATAATTACCAATTTTAAACTTCATGATTCAATTAATCGTTCATTTATAAAAAAACTCAATTCAATGAGTTTTTTTATTATTACTTGAACTAATGTCCAACATATTAGAAATAAATGATATAGTTCAATATTATGTGTTACAGTAAATCCATTTTAAGGTTTTATGTTAACTATAACTAATTCTTAAATCTCTATAAATGATGAATCATTGAAACAAGTTCAATCACTGCATTATCACTCGCTTCAAACACCAACTCCATTTGTTTGATTTGATTGTATTTACTAAGTTCAATTGTCTCTTTATTTAAATCTGCATAAGAAATCTCACATAAATCAAGTTCATAGACTTCTTCGTTATCAACTTTGTTATGACTTGTTGGTTTTACAAGCCATACTTGATTTCTAACATCTTTAAATAAGAGTCCTAAAAAGGCTACTTCGTCTTTTGACTCAAATGTCGATTTTAACTCTATTTTCTTGAAAGAAGAAAACATCAGTTGAAAGCCAGTCTTTGATAAGTCAAGAGAGACTCCAAACCGTTCTTTATAATCTCTTTGCGCACTAGCTTGATAATGAATTTGAATGTGGTGTTTTCCTTTGATGATCTTAAGGTCACGATTATGATGTAGCTCACCTAAAAATAAGAGCGGTTTAATTCTAGGTGTACCATAGAGTGGATCAAATGCCGTTTCAAAGTAATCAAGATGACTAAAATGTTCATAGCCGTAATAGGCATAATAACGCCCTCTAGATAAATCTTCATCACTATGAAGAATCGGTAAAGGCATTCCTTTGGTTGACTTTAAAGTAAACGAGTGATTATCAAGCTGAAATGCATAGGTGAAATAAACCGGATGATCAACAAACCGACTAGATAAAATAATGGTGTTTTGGTTAATTAGTTGTGCTTCTGCTGGCTGATAAATATGATCATCACCTGCAATTGTAAAACCTTCAACCAATCCTTTATCTTGTTTTAATCTTTGATCAAACGTGATTTCAATCGCGTGTGTTAGTACCCTTACCTCAGTCACCAAAACAGGACTTGATTGTTTATGAATCACTTGATGGATTCGGTTTGCGATATAGAACTTATTGGTTGGGTGAATCGGATTTTCAATGCCCTTCGTATGGCTGTTTTTCCAGGTTGGAATCACATCATACGTTGGAATGGCATAAATCTCATCTTCTATATTTTGGTTGTCTTGTATTGCTAAATTGATTCTTGAAACCGAATAATTGTCATCTTGTGGGTAATATGTTTGATTGATATAGATTAGAATCACAGGTACTTTTTGTTGATAGAGCACACGATAGGACTCAATTAGTCTTTTTAACGCTTCTTTATAGTAATCATACTCTCTATTAGTACCCACGTGATGCTCACCTTGATACCACAAGAACTGATCAATTGGAAAACCAATGATTGGTGCAATCTTTTCATTGTAGATACCCGAAGCTACTGTATAGTCATTAATTGTTGATAAAGGGTATTTTAGAAACCCGTTTTCTTCTAAATACGATTTAATGGTTGGATTATTTTCGATTGTTTCAATTGGTAAAAAGCCTTCAATCGAACAACCAGGCACTGAGACGTCAATCAAACCGATTGGGTAGTCCTTTATTTTTTGGTGCAGTAACCCTAGCATAATCAGTAACCCTGAATAGTCACTAAACGATGGATTCGATGAATCAATCCATGTCGCGTGTTTAATAAAATCACTGAGTGGCTCTAACGGTCTTTTAATCACGTCATTTTCAATAAGGCTATCGGCAACGCTAAAACACTTAATCCCCTTTAGTAGGTTTTCTTGTGCAAGGATTTCATCAAAGTGATTATCGTATTTAAGCGCATACGCCATATTTGATTGCCCCGCCCCTAGATAGACCTCACCCACGTAGCCAACAAACGATTCGGTGGTGTTTTTGGTTGTCACTTTAACGGCTACTTCTTTATATGAAGCCTTTAGTTTGATCGTTTTTGCGTAAAGTTTACCTTGATTGGATACCTGGTGTATGTCGTCATACAACCGATGACCATCTTGATCAATTTCAATACGTACTTGGCTATTTTCTTCATAAGTACCTAAAAACGTCAGTGGGTGGTTTTTAGAAAATACCACCCCATGGGTATATAAGCCTTTAACTAACATAACCTCACCACTCATTCTCCACAAATTCACGTACTAGATGAACAAAATAAAACCCATCAAAGCTTGATTGGTAATCCGCTTCTAACTTAATGAATTCGTTTATTAGTTTATTTGATCCATCTTTTAACTGACTAACGCTACTACCTAATGCTTTTTCTTTGATCAGTTTTAAGTAACCTAGGTAGTAATCGATAAAGTCTTTGGTTACTTCCTCAAATGCCACGGAGCCACTTAATTTCATTTGATTAATGAATGAAATGATTCGATCAATTTCTCTAACCACGTCATGATTGAGTTTTGGTACTTCTTTTCTTAGATATTGATGGATTAATACTGATGAAATTTCGGTAAAAAACGTTTTGATGTTATACGCCTCACTTAAATAGCGTTGTTCGTAAAACTTAGCCTCAATAGCATCCATATTTCCTGATTCATTAGATAGCCCTTTAGCCATCATATGAAACGCAAGACCATCTGGGAAAAAATTACGTTGGAGTTGGCATGAAATAAACCCATCAATCCCAAATTGATTTAATACCTTCATATCTTCATATAAGACTTGACTTAAGCCACGTTGTGGTAGGTCTTTAAACCCATCCCACATCAGGTGATAATCAAATAAGACCGTACTTCCTTTAAAGGCTTCTTGCCAGGCTTTTAAATAGACTAAGTTCTTTAATAGTTCTGGTTCAAACTGATTTTCATTTCGTTTGAATGCCTTTGTCTTTATAGGCATTGCCTGATACTTACTTGCAACATCTTTAAGCGAACTGGTGTAGGTTCTTGTGATTGGCGCAAACATCATCATAAAACGGTCAGTTGAAAGTGTACTTACATTTCTAGATGGAAAAAGTAGTTCATAATAAAGTAAGAACATTAATTTTGTCTTAATGTTTCTTTTGGTTAATTCTTCATCAATTCGATTTAGAGTTTCGACGTAATAAAAACTTGGTAGTTCTTTTTGACACGCCTCACACTCACAGAAGTTATTAAAATCATCGGCTAACCATAAATGAAGCACATCGATTTCTTGATGCTTATCGATATAGTCAACAACGACCTCGACAAAAAGGTCTTGAACTTTTTTATTTGAATAACATAACTGTGTATTAAGTGGAATACCTTTAAAGAACTCTCTTTTACCGTTTACTTGGGCAATCAAAGACGTATCCAATGACAACAAGGATTTTGGGTCTGCTTTTTGCCAGCCACTGGCATCCAAACCAAGCACACGCGTTGTCCATCCGTGACCAACGGCGTGATATATTAATCCCCGCTTTTCTATTTCTTTGGTCATTAACGGCATAAAAGACTCTAGTATTTCTTCGCTCAATGGTTCTTCTTTTAACCATGGGTGATTCTTGTGTTCATACCACCTGGTAAAAAACTCGTAAGGCTTTTGAAACTGAATGAAATACCCATTCATTTGTTTTTTGGGTAAAAAGTCAATTAGGTCTTGGACATTCTCAATTGAAACGGCCCCTTCGATACAAACGATTCGCTGTTTAACTAAAAAGTGACTTTCAAAAGAAAAATCACAATCTTCTAACTGACGTCTTGTAATCCGCTCATCTTTTGGGGCATGAAAAAACACCCCTAGACCTTCAAGTAGGCGGTAGACACCAAGTAAAAGGCTACGCTCATTTCTACCCTTAATGACACCAACGCCACCAATGACATTGATTTGATAATAATCATCCAGTGGATTAATATTGACACTACCCTCTAACGCTAAAGTGATTTGGTGATTCATGCCCGTAATGAGATGAAAATAGCGATCAAGTTCACTTTTAGCGAAGTCTTTTACCTTACTCATACGACAGACTCTTTTTTGCATTTTAAGATACCTGCTGACTTCAAGTTAAACGTTAATTGATTGTGTATTAAACTCACCTGTATCCCCAAAGGTATGTCATACGTATAAATGACGTCACTTTCTTTAACCTCGTAAGAAAAAGATAATAACCCACGTTCAGTGACAATTGTTGCCGCTATATCTTTAACCTCATCGATCATGATTGGCTTAATGATATAAGTATCCGGATTAATGACGTTTATACCTACAAGGTAGGTTTGAATGAGTCTTACCACATACATGCCCCAGGCATGACTGTGTGACTCAATATCATCGAACCCTTCCCACATTGTCTTAGACCCATGTCTTAAAATCGTTCCCCAGCCTTTTTCGTAATTAAACATATAATCAAGCGCTTCTTTAGTATACCCTGACTTCAATAAAGCATGAACCACGTCTCTACCTAAAATGATGCTAGAGGAAAACCCGCTTTGTTTAATGTAGGTAATGACCGCATCTAACTCACTATCTAAAACAAAGCCATGATTGAGCGCGAATGCTTGAATGCCTTGGTGGTAAGAAGCCGCCTTTTCGTGATCTTTAAATAACTCACGCTCTAAAAACACTTCTCTTATTCTTAGATATAGCTTGTCTTTTAATTTTCGGTAATAATCTTGATCGATTCTATCTTGATATAACTTGATAAATGAGCTTAAGTTTTTATGAAAGTGCATGTTTTCAAAACATAAGTAATCTCCCTCTTGATCCACACTCGGGTATGGCCAATCTGAAATATGCCAGTGTTCATTTTTTCTAACAAGCCCTTGTTCATCGATTTTAGAAATGTAGTGATCAATCACTTTCTTTGATGCCTCGTAATAACGATGTAGAATTTTCTGGTCTAAATCGATTTGATACCTTTTTTCTAAGAGTTCAATAAAATACAAATCGTATTCGGGAATTTTAAGTGAAAACTCCTCATCATTAGTACTACCAGGACTGACAAATGGAAATGTACCGTCCGCATACTGCGCGTCCATAAAGTCATCTAATACTTTTTCTAATAACGGTTTTCTTTCTAATACATTATAAACAATTGATTCTGCTTGAAGCGCACTATCGCCTAAGTATTGTGCTTGTTCACGGTGTGGACAATCCACCAATAATCCAAGGGTGTTATTGGTTTGTGTGTGCTTAAATAGCGTAAACAGATCAGTAATCATTGGATAAGACTTGCTCTTTAAATCACCAACTATACCTAAATCCGTTGATGCGACTTCCACCTTTAAAGAAAACGATTCAAGTTCGTCTAAGTTTCCTTCAACCTCCACATAGCGAAACGCTTTATACGTAAAGTCAAACGCGTGAGACACTCTCATCCCTTTTTTTAAGATGAGTTCATCATAGTAAGTTTCACTGGGCTCGTTTGCGACATTGTGTTTAACACGGTCACCATCAAGGTCTTCACTATACCTTACCCTAAGGACTTGATTTGTTTGACTAAGTATATCAAGTCCTACAAAGCCACTAACGATTCTATCTGCATCAAACACATAAACCGTATTTGATTGACTTAAAAGGCGTGGTTCATATGTCTTATGAACGATGCCTTCTTTGATGGTTTGTTTACGGTAGTTGTGATAACCTTCCAACACTAAAACCGGTTCATGAATGGGCCCCTCGTCAAGTTTAGATGAATCAAACCGTTCTACTGGTGTGATTCGTCTGTTTTGTTGGAATGGTTGGCCTGTCACATAAGGGTGATTCTTAATGGATGAAAACGTCTCATCACTTAAAATGTGTCTAACACCAGCCTCTTCTTCGATTTCTAGATTCAAAATAAACCCAGGGATCCCGTTTTGATAGTTTTGTCCACTACCTCCTAAATAAAGCACCACCACTTTAATGGTGTTGTTTCCCTCTAATAAGTCTTTTGAAACATCATAGCTCAAATAGCTTTTTGGGTTAAGCCCACTAGGGGCAGGTGTGACGTATCCTGAGATTAATTTATCATTGATGTAGAGTTTGATGTGGTTATGTCCACTAATGTTTAGAATGGCTTTATTAAAACGATCGACTTCAAATGATTTAACAAACACACCATAGTCATTTTTTTGTATTATGTTATGATGCCAAATCCATTTTGCGTTTTGAAACATGAAATCACCTTCTTATCTTCATTATAAAACAAGCAATAACCAAAGGACTATTGCTTGTTATCGATTTTTATTTCTTTTTTAATACAAAGAAGTACACACCAGCACCGATGATGGCTAGCCCACCGACTGATAAGCCAATGATCAAGCCTATATTACTTTCTTCTTCTGGTTTATCTGGATTCGGATCAACCGGGTCTGGATCAACAGGATCAGGATCGACTGGGTCATCTTTTTCAGCCACGTTAATTAAGAAATCCACTTGAGCTTTCGTACCTGATTGGTTTTCTGCCACATAGCTTAGGGTATGAATGCCCGCAAGTGTTGGTGTAAACTGATAAACCCCTTCCTCTAAAGTGATAATTTCTTGGTTCGGTAATGTCACTTGAATTGTGACCTTACCATCGGCATCATCAATCAGCTCAAGGTCTTTTTCATCACTACCTGGGACTTCAAAGACATCGCCTACTTTACCTGTGGGTTCAATCATTTGATTGACTCTGACAATTGGTGGCGGTGCGACTTCATCAAGTGATTGAATCTTGAAGTTATCAACATCAATATCACCAGTACATGAGTGTAGTCCAAAATAGCCATACACATTAATGGAGGCTCTTGCGTAAGTCAGTGTTGCCATCGCTACATCGTTAATAAAGATTTCATATAAAGATTCATTGGCATTATCTGTGTTAGTCACTTTAATCTTGACGTTATACCAATTGGATTTGATTTGTTTGGTAGGATCGATTGCTTCACCTTCTGGGTAAATGTATTCGATCAAACGATCACCAACGAGTAGTGAATCAAGATCGGTCGTGCTAAGTGACCCACCTCTTAAGGATTGAATCAGTAGTGATTCACCAATGATGTCGCCTTCTAAGTTTTTAACGTAGATAGTTTTAAAATAAAACATCATCCCTGTGCCACCGTTATAACGAATGTCACGGTATTCTTTACGCATATTGACGCCAACCCAAGCATCGGTTAAATCGTTACTACGAAAATCAAATTCGACCTCGAATTCGTTTGCACGAAAATTGGTTGGGGCCATATAAAAGAAACTACTCGCGTAAGTCATGTTCATGAACTTATTTGAGTTCTCACTTCTAATGGTTGCTACATCGTTAATGTCGGTTGGGTTAGGGTTTATCCCTGACCAACCGTCATTGGTCCATTTATCTGTAAAGTTTTCTTGTGTTTCTACTTTTCCGTTGTCGTAGCCTTCAAAATCTTCAACAAATGTTTTTTCCCAACTTACTTCTTCTGCTTGAAGGCGATTAGACATTAACGATAAACTAAGTAATGCAATTAAAGCCACTAAGATTTTTTTCATGTTTCGCTCCTTTTGATTAAGATTGCTTCTCCTGGTTCTAGCGTGATAAGTGCACCAGGGGTTGCTTGATTTTGACTAATGATTGATTCATTTATGTTTGATTGATACGTCATTCTCTTTACAAGTGAGGCGTTACAATAAAATAAGTAGGTTTCACCTTTATGATTAAGGGTCGTTTTTATCACGTCTTCTGTATGATTGATTTCAATCACCTCGGCGTCAATTAAGTACCTGCCGATTTGGTTTACCCACTGATTAATATCTTTTACTGCCTCATAAAGCGGTGTTCTTTTTCCCTCATGGTTAATTATTGCCCCTTTAAATTGTTCAAGGTGATTATTTTCAGGTAAGAAATACGTAAAATACTGAATGCCTTTGGTGCCATAGGCGAGTGAGGTATTCACTTGCCATAACACTTCTGTTTTGTTTGGAATTCTAACGTGTGTGTTAAACGAACACGTTTGAATAAAACAAATCGGTATGAGTGAGGCTTCTTTGGTTAGCTCATAAATGAGTTTTAACTGTTCAAAGTAGTCACTTCTTATGCTTGGAAATTCACCTTCAAATGGGTAGAAGTCATAAGACAGATAAGGTAGTTTTAATGCTTTGATGTAGTCTTTGTAATACCTAAGTGCATCAACCTCTTCTAAGGCTTCTTCAGCCCCACGCCATGCGCCCCAGTACAACTGGTTTTGATTCGCGTGTAAGGGCATTAAGTTCACATAGAATAACTTATCTGGGTATAACGTCTTAAAGTCATTATAAAGCGTATTAAGACGCTTATATTGTTCAATGCCCGGTTCGTCATAGACTAGAATGCCAGCGGCTTCTTTTAAATAAGACTTTGTTTGAAGATTGAGTTGTTCACTTGAGGTTGTATGTTCAATTCTTGGGTCTCTAACCAAATAAGAAATCCCAACCTCTTTAGCATAACTAATTGCTTTAAGCACCTCAACCGGCTCTTTTTCTGGTGTTTCATAAAGCCCATATATGGTATTAATGCCTGCTTCTTTGATTAGACGGTATTGTTCTAGTGTATTAAAATTACTTTTTAAATTTTCTAGTTGGTGCGGTGGGGCTATCCACGCACCAATCAGCATTTGTCCTTCATTTAGAAATGGAAATGCCTTAAGATACGATTTCAATTAATACACCCTCTCCTGCTCCAATTGTAAGCGTTAGCTCATTTGTTGTAATGGTTCTCATTTGACTGCCTTCATAGACATTGATTGTAAATGCTTGATCAAAGGTGATTGTGTGACTACCACTTAGGTTCGTTAATGAATTGTTAACTACGTAATAGGCTGGCTTTTGTTTATAGTTGAATAAACCAACAAGCATGTCATCACCACTTAAGTGATTAAGGCCACTATAGGTTGTTTTAATCACACTAGTTGGTATTTCATCAGGTGAATCCCCATGAACCATCACACCTTCGTTTGAGGCGTTCATGATGATTGATTCAATCGTCTTTAAATGTATGTTTGCGTTTTTCACGTAATCATACATTGGGTTTTTATTGCCGTTTTGATCGACCATTCCACCGCTAAACGATTCCGCACCTTGTTCCATCGAGGTGTAATACATAAAGTATTGAATCCCCTTGGCACCCATAGCGATAGAGGTTGCGACCTGCCAGTAGATTTCTGTTTGATTTGGCACACGTAGCGAACTTGGTGCCCAGCTCGATGCTTGGATGAATGTCCAAAATGGAATCCCAGCATTTAATGTAATTTCTCTGATTTGTGCCATTTGTGCGAAATACCCACTACGCATTTTTGCATACTCCATACCCACAAATGGGTAAAAATCATACGAATAGAACTCTGGTTTGACTTGATCGATGTAGGCGTTCATGTAACGTTCGTAAGTAATCGATGAATCATTTAATGTACCACCAACCGCACCATTAACCAATTGGTTTTTACTTGCGTAGTTTGGTAGCATATTAATATAAAACGCACGATCAGAGACGATGGTTTGATAGTTCTTATGAAGATTTCCAAGATTAGCAAAACTTGCCGTACCCGGTTCATCTACCACCATCGATCCGCCAAAAGCAGGGTGCTCTTTATAAAGGTTTAATGTATTTCTTAATAGCTCAATGTCGTCGTCATCATAGGAGCCTGTCACTTGAGAATCTCTAACCAAATAGGTAATATCGTATTGTTCTGATAAATCAAGTGACCTCATCACATCTTCTTTATTTAGGACGATGTTATTATATAGACCATAAACCACATTGACACCGGATTCTTTAATCCATGCGTATTGTTGTTCATTGATTAAATCTGGGTTGTTATAGATACCAGCGAAATTAGCTGCTGGTGGATCTGACCAAACCCCAATCGGTAAACTGTCTTGGTCTTGATTCCAAAACTGATATTTATAAACAGGCGTTTCACTTAAGTTAAACTCATAGGGTTTCTCTTCTTCTTTTTTTTCTTTTTTGCCACAAGCAGAAACCGTTAGCACCAAAAGTGCCATTAATAGTAAGATTAAATGTTTTCTTTGACTCATCCTTTTAACCCTCCAGCCACAGTATTTTCCATAATTGTCTTTTGGAATATGACAAATACAATAATAATCGGTAACGCTGAAATAATCATTGCCGCAAACATCTTTGGCCATTCGGCACGGTATTGCATGATGTTAACTAAATCTTGCAACCCAACCGCCAATGTCTTTTTTTCTGGGATAAACATAAATGGGGCAAAGAAATCATTCCACACATTGATCCCTTGGATAATCCCTAACGCGACAAGTGCTGGTTTTGCTTGAGGAATCATGATTTTGAAGAACACATCAAAATCAGTAGCCCCATCAACAAAAGCCGCTTCTGCGTAAGTCCAAGAAATACCTTTAAAATACGCATAGAGTAATAAGAAGCCAAACCCAAAACCACCCGCATAAATGATTGGAAATAACCACAGGTTGTTGTAAAGCCCTAGGTTATTGACCAACTTAAAGGTTGCAGATAATGAGCCTACTGTTGGAATGACCATCACAGTCACTGCAGTAATATAAATTAGGTTTCTTAACTTAAACTCATATTTACTAACCACGTAAGCGGTGGTGGCAGACATCATGACCGCAAGGCCGGTACCCGCCACCGTTACGTAGATACTTCTTAAAAACATCTTTCCGATTTCATATTCGGATAACACATTCACGTAGTTGGAAACCATCCATTTTGATGGTATTTTCCAGACGTTATCGATGTTAAAAAACTCCACACTCGTTTTAAACGAATTGATTAGTGCCCACGCAAATGGGAACACTAAGGATATTGCATAAGCTGTAAAGATGACAAACACAATACCTAATATAACTTTTTCTGTAAACGACTGTTTCATTTTTTAACCCCACTTATTTATCTTTAATTAGATTTTTTTAACTTTCTTAAACACGACAAATGCCACACCAAAACCAACACCAAGTGCAACCACACTGGTAAGTGAGGCCACTAAAGCTGTATTTGACTTTTGTGCTTCAGGCACTTCTGGATAAACACTTAAGATGACATGTTCAACCGATTGATTACCATCACTATCTGTCACGGTTAAGCTTATGGTGTATTGACCCACTTTTGTTAAGTCAAACCCACCATTGTTGATCATTTGATCGGTAATTGTAATGCTGTCTTTATTATCTGTTACTGTAAAATACGTTTTTAAATCAACGACGTCTGTGCTGTTTTGTTCAAACTGTACAGGTTTTGTGTTATTTATGGTAATGACTGGTTTGACAAGTGTCATAGGATCTACTGAATCAGTGATTTCAGGTTTTGAGAACTCGCCACCCATTTTAACGATACTCACGTCATCAAGTTTAAATGAACCAGACGCACTTGAAGCAAGTGCCACACGACCTTTGGTGTTGACGTCTTCGTAGGTTAACAGTGGTGCACCATCAAATAATGTGACTGGGTCTGAGGCACGTTTCATCCAAATGGAAACTTTTCCATTTAAAGCGATCACTTTAAACTCAAATGTTTCATCTTTGTTTTCATCCGCACTTAGCAGTAATGCCGTATCAACCGAATACACGGTTGCATCATTCATGTTAAGTGTATAAATCACTGCCCCACCATCTCTGGCTTGGAAAATAATAGTAGGTACATTCCAGAAGTTTTGTAAGGTAGATTCATAACCAAAGCTTAATGCTACATAATAAGTTGTAGGTACTTCAACCCCACCAATTTCGCCATCTTCATTTCTTGGCGTGATTGGTTGATTAAAATCTTCTAATGAGAAACGAACCTCAACATTCGCGTAATCGTGTTTCGTGATTAAACGAGCTGATTCACCAGCCACATCAAAGTTTAACTTACCATTTTCAATGTAGATGCCTTTAGTGGTTGGGAATAATGGCATCTCAGTGCCTGGACGAAGGTCTTTCGAGTTATAGATTTCCCAAAGGTTTGAATCTAGGTAACTTGTTTCAAAGTTTTCAGCTAAATCAGGTGCTTGACTTTGATCATAATAGGTATATGCTTTTGATGTAAAGTTATCGACAAGTAGTCTTGTGCCTACCTCACCAGTAAAACCGAAGTGACCAATGGTAGCGCCTGCTTTAAAGTCGTAATGCTTTAAATCAGCTAAGTTCACATGAACATTATTAAATGCACCAAATGATAACTCAACATCAATATAACCAGTACTTGCTAAGTTTAAGTCAAGCGATCTTTCCGCAAGAACTTGAACTAATGCTTCGCCATCGCCCATGGTTGCACCAATGAATGTCGTTGGTGTGCCTGCTACGTCACGATTAACAAAATAAATATGAACCACACCTTCAGTGACTAACGTGTCTGTTAAGGCTTCAACACCATAAACAACACCGGTCTTTTTATCTAGATCAAGTTGAGTTAGATTTTGTTGGTAAGCCATATGTAATTTTTTATCCACGTTTGGATTAACCACCACTGGGTTTTTTGATAGAATCATTGCGCCTAGCGCTGGATTATTTAAATCAAGTGCTTTTGCTGGACCATATGAGAATTTATCTGAAACGGCCAACGTTATTTCTTCTGGTAGTTCAGCAGATTCAAAATCTGACTCAACATAAAGAATTGATTCAGTAGCGGTTAATTTTTCAATCTTTAGGTTATCGAGTTCATATAACCCCTTACTTGATGAGACAATCGCAAAATGATAATCTTCTTCTAAGGATAAGCTACCGAACGTAAAGGTGTTTCTTAAGGTTGACATATCCATTGTCTCAGAAACTTTATCGTAATAAAGCTCTAATTTCTTTGTCGCTGTTGTATAAACGAATTTGAATCTGACATTGACGTTTGCAATGCTTGCAACCGAAGGTGTCATTTCCTCAAACGTCGTTAATGCATTTGGTGAAGCCGAACTTGGTCCATCGACGGTGTCGCTTGGGTTATTAATTTGAAGGCTTGAGATACGGCCCATTAAGTAACCGCCTTTACCCCAATCTAACCCTTTTACAATTTCTGTTTTGTTAAATGCAAACCCAAACCAGTCGCCCCAATCGGCAGACTGGTATAAGAAATCAAACTCAACACTATACCCTGTCACACCTTCACCTGAGGTGAGTGGGTTTGTGGTCATCATGACTTCTTCTGCACCGGTTGTATCAACGTAACGTAGTGTACCTGCATCGCCTAAATAGCCGATGGCTTCTGTTGTGTCATTGACGACTTGCCATTTTTCATCATTCATTCCGCCATCGAATGAATCATTTAAAAAGGTTTCGCTCATCACTGCTGCGTGGCTTGTGAATACAAACACAGAACTCACGCTAAATAAGAATAGTACTGCTAACAAACTCTTTTTGATGAAACTAATCTTTCGCATTTTTTTCTCCTCTTTTTATTTAAGGTATCCTTAGATACCATTAATACCTAATACTCAACGTTTTCTCCTATTTTTTCCATGCCCCACTTAATGAACATGATTAAAGGAATCGCCACCAATGTGAATATCATTCCAAACGCTGCAGGTGTGGTATAATCCCCCGATTGTACCATCTCTACAATGAGATACGCGATTGTTTTTGTTGAACCACTTGGTCCACCATTGGTTAATAGTAGAATTTGCAAGAAGATCGTAAACACCGCCGTTGTGCCTATCACAAACAGGGTTGTGATGGTAGGCCAAATCATTGGAATGATGATTTTAGTTAATTCAGTATACATAGATACCCCATCAAGTCTGCCTGATTCAATGACTTCACTTGGAAGTCTTGAAATGGCACCATTGATTAAGACCATGTTAAATCCGATACCTGCCCAAATACAGTAAAGATAAACCATGTTCATGGCTGTCCCCTTTGTCCCAAACCAACCACCCACTGGCTGAATGCCTAATTCAGCGAGTAATTGGTTTATTGGTCCAAACAAAGGATCAAACATGAATTGAAATGCCATTGTGAGTACCACAATCGATATGATGGATGGTAGGAAAAAGAGTACTTTAAATAGCCCTCTACCAGGCACACCTCGAAAGATGAAATACGCACTAATAATTGATAATGGTAGGGTAATAAAATTGGTAATCGGTAAGAACATAAACGAATTGATCACCGTTTGTTTCATTTGAGGTAACTCTCTTAAATCTCTTATGACTTGTTGATAGTTTTCAAACCAAACAAACTTATAGTCCCCTGTGTAATAATCAAATCGTTGAAAGGATAAAATAATCGTATCAATGTTCACGTAAACAAAGAAAACAAGGAAATGCGTCACTGGTAAGAAAAGCATCATGAAGATGAAGAATCGTTTTTGTCTTCTTCTTTTTGCCTTGTACGATTTGTCTAGTCTAAAGACATTCTCAAACGTCTCTACCAAAAAATGTTTAAACCGATTTAGTTGTTGTCTGATACGATTTTTTGTCATCCGCTAAACTCCTAATTTTAATCAGTCATGCCTGCGTTTCGTTTGAATTCATCCCAACGTTCGAAAACGTATTGGTAGTCCCCATTCCAAACCGACTGTGCCGATTCTTCTCCTAAATAAATATCCCCATAAGGTGCCCCACTCTTAGGGAATGTATTGACATACACACCATAATAAAGCGGACTCTTTGAGATGATATAAAAACTCTTACTGTTTTTCCATATTTCTAATGCACTTAAGATAAATGGACTTAATCCTTCAATTGTAGTTGGATCATATTCAAATGGTCTTGGTGTGCCTGTGTCTTTTGTATACTGTAGTAATTGTTTGTCTTCTGCCATAAATCTCAAAAATTCTTTAGCAAGTTCTTTATTTCTTGCTTGTTTAGGTACCACAATAAAATCACCAAGCATTGAGTTATTGATTTTTGGTTCTTTTGCCCCTTCAATCGTAGGAATTGGCATCATCTTCATTTCAAATCCAGCAGGTAGTGCCGCTTTCATTTCAGATTCAATCCATAAACCATTAGGAATCATTGCCGCAAACCCATTGATAAACTGCATTTGAGCTTGTGTGTGAATTAAACCATTCACACCTGCTGTACTGTTACTTTGATCACCAATTAAAGTTTCATAAGCTTCTAATGCTTTTAACTTGCCTTCTTGTTTGAATACCTCAGGGGATTCAAACTGATAAAACTCATTCATGGCTTCTAAGCCTTCGTATTGTGCCCACCAACCGTAGACCACAAAGTTCCAATAAGCTGAATATTGCCCAGGCCATGTGAATGGCTTAACACCAGCACCTTCGGTTTTGATTTGCTCAGTTAAATCAATTAGATCATTGACTGTTTCTGGTACTTCCCAGCCCTTGTCTCTAAACATCTTTGAGTTATACACAAGGCCAGTGACGCCATCATTCCAAGGTAGGGCGTAAATATTGTCGCCAATACGTCCAAACTCAACGACTTCGTCAATGAGTTTATCCTCTAAGGTTACCCCTGGCTCAGTCTCCATCTCATAAAGATCATCTAGTGGTTCTAAATAACCCCTGGTTGCCCAGCGCTGCCAGTTTGTTTCTAATAAGAAATAAATGTCAGCTAGATCTCTACCGCTTTCAATCTTTGGTCCCGCATTCGCGGTCATGTTTGGATTGCCATCAAGGACAATCTCAACGTTTTCATTTTCCGCTTCAAACGCGGTCTTTAAATTTTCTAGCCATCCTCTACCATAACCCGCCTCAGCAAACGCGATGACTAATCGCTCTTTACCAGAATCTTCTTTCTTCTTGCCGCAAGCAGCAAGACTCAAGGTTAAGGTAATACTCAGTAGTACTAATACAACTTTTTTCATATATTCTCCCTCATTCTTAGTATGGAATCACAAACGCACTAGATCCACTTGCTAAGTTTAGTGTGAGTTTGCCTTTATTTAACTTCACGGTTTGTTCAACCCCATCAATGTAGACAAGCGCATGCGTTGCGTCATTAAATGTGATTGTTACATCGTTTGATTTACCAAACGCTGGGTCTGTGAAATTAACCACCATAAACCCATCTTCTTTGTTTTGTCCTTTAAAGGTCCCCATTAAAACGTCTTCGGTGCCTTTAAAGCTCTTGATACGCTTATGTGATTCTTCTTTGTTGATCATTCGAAAGTTGGTGTTTGGAAAATCGGGTGTGGTTGAATACGTCATCACCGATTGCCAATCAAAACTCAAATACACGTGATCAAAACTCAAAATTTCATGATTCACTTTAGTACCTGCATCATACGTTGGTGTTTTTTCGCCATCTTTATCAATAAAGGCATCCGAGAAGGATTCAATGCCACCACTATCTGGTGTCCAGTACGTGAAGTGCTGGATACCTTTAGTGCCATAAGCCATCGCTACCGCACTTTGAAACCTTAAGTCTGCTTCTGTGATGTCTCTACGTTGTGTCCCTGTGATATTAAAATACCCGACACTTTGTAAGAATAACCAAAATGGTAGTCCCGCTTCTTTTGACTTTGTCGCAACTATCTCTAGGTTTAATAGATAATCATCGGTTAAAACAGATTCTTCATAAAACAACATTAAAGGGTAATGATCATAAGAAACAAATTTTGGTTTTACCACATCAATGTATTCTCCAATATAATCCTCATAATCCCTGTCACCTCGTGCCGCAAGGCTAGCGTATGTTGGAAATAAGTTCACATAGAAATCTTTATCTGGTAAGTATTGTTGGTAGACCTCATGATAAAAACCTAACCACTGATATAAATCAGCACTTGGCTCATCCACAATCAAATGCCCTTTAAATGCCGGATGATCCTTATAAGTTTCAATCGCATTTAAGAAGATTTCTAGGTCGTCCTCATACTCACTTTGAATCACATTGCCATTTGAATCAAAGATGTCTTGAAATAAACCCGCAATCCTTGAATCTCTCACGTAGTATTCAATACCGACTTGTTCAGATAAATCAAGCGCAAGCAGTGTCGCATTTAGATCAATGTGTTCATACAAAGCGTAAATCACATTAATCCCTGAATCTTTAATCCGTTGGTATTGTTCAAGGGTAATGTATTTATAATTACCATTTTCGTCTTTTACCGTGCTTGGGGAAACCCAAGCACCAATATGCATCGTCAGGTCTTCCTCATAGACTGGCGGTTTTGCGTCTTTTTGACAAGAAGCCAAGCCAAAGACTAGTAGAATTAGTGTGATGAATAATAAGAGTTTCTTACTTTGTCTCATACATCTAGATACTCCTTTTTATAATTGACTTCAAATGTCTCTGCTAGTTCTTTTAACTGGTAGTCTTCAATCGTATTAACCATTTGTTTACCTAAGGTCATCAAATAGATTTGAGCCGATTTTTCAACCGTTTCAATTAAACCAAAACAGTCATCAAGTGAACTACCTGAGGCAAACACCCCATGCATTGCCCAAACGACTAAACGATGGTTCTTCATCTTTTCAGCTGTTTTATAACCAATACGTTCGTTACCACATAACATCCAAGGCAAGATACCCACCCCATCAGGAAATACCACAATCGATTCTGTACACATCTGCCATAAGCTTCTTGTGAAACTACGATCATTTAATTCATGAACAAACGTCATTGCCATGATGTTTGTCGCATGGGTGTGAATGACGACTTTATGTGCTTGATCTTGTCTTAAACGTTCTTGATGTGTGAGTAGGTGAGTACTTAATTCGGATGTGGGTCTACCACCATCCTTAAAACCACCTAAAATTTCGACTTGTTTGCCGCCCTTTAATACCCGAATAACCCCAAGGTTTAAGAGCGGGTCTCTTGAAATATTTTTAATGTATTTACCTGAGCCTGTCACAACAAAGCATTTACCTTCTAAGTCTTTGACTTCACATTGAAGTTCGATTACTCTAATGCCTTTTAAGTCTCTAACTAAATCTAGTTCACTACCCGTCAGTAAATAAGAAATATTACCACTGTTACGTTCATGCCATCCATTTTGATACATTTGATCAGCAGTTCGTCCAATTTCATTTATAAAATCCGCTTTTAAGAATTCATTCATATATTTACCTATCCAATCTTTCTTCATAAGCCCTTACTTTATCAAACCAAGTGTGTTGAGACTCACAGTGATGACGCTTTAAGAATTCATCATAGACAACACCATAAGGTAGTCCTTTTAACATCTCTTGGTAATAAAGACGTTTTGAGTAATCTTTATTAAACTCAATGCTTGTTAGTGCTTCTTTTGGTTCTAGTAAAGCTTTCATTAATGCTAATTGAAATGATCTCGCCCCAATGACTAAGGCACTCACTCTTGAGATTGACGCATCAAAGAAGTCAAAACCAATATGCACTTTATCTAGTAAGTTACCTCTTACTAGCACTTGTGCAATCTTACTGGTTTCATCATCAAATATTACAACATGGTCTGAATCCCATCTAACTGGTCTTGAGACATGTAGTAAGAGTGTTTGATTAAACACACTAAGTGATGCAATCTTATCTGCCACAGACTCTGTTAAATGAAAGTGTCCTGTGTCAAAACAAACACCTAACTTGTTTAGGAGTGCATAACTTAAATAAAACTCATGAGAGCCTACCGTGTAGGCTTCAGCACCTATCCCAAATAGTTTTGACTCCATGACATCTGTTACATCTAATTTTTCTTGATAAATCTCATCAAGGGATTCTTTTAATCTCACCCTCGGTGTGATTAAATCATAGGGATTGTCTTTAAACCCATCTGGAATCCATAAATTCACGACTGAGGGTTGTTTTAATTCCTTTTGGAAGTATGCCCCGATTTTTCTACTTTGTATGCAGTGTTTTATCCAAAAGTCTCTAATGTTTTGATCTGGATGACTTAGTGTAAACCCATCACTTGATTTCTTATGAGAAAAACACGTCGGGTTAAAGTCTAGTCCAATATGTTCTTTTTTTGCCCAATCCACCCAAGGCTTGAAATGTCTTGGCTCAATTCGATCTAGGTCAATGACTTCATTTGTATCGGCATAGATTGCATGAAGATTGACTTTGTGGTTTCCTGGGATTAATGATAAGGCCAAACTTAAGTCATCTTTGACTTCTTGTGGGTTTCTTGCCCGTCCTATATAATTACCCGTGACTTGAATCCCACCAGTTAACGCATTGTCTTTAAATAAAAAACCTTTCACATCATCGGTTTGCCAGCACTGTAAGGATAGTCTAACTTTCCCTAAGGCATTAATCGCTTCTTCGGTATCCACACCTATTTCTTGATAGGCTTTTCTTGCTAATTCATAATTTGTCATGACTTATCCCCTTCAATTAGTTTTAGAAAGCGTTCGTAGGCTTCTTCACAAGCCTCACATTCGGTTGGTTCATAAACCGTCCCCTTAAATGATTTTTCAATTAAGGTTTGTCCACTCTTGATTGTCTTTATCTCTTTAAAATAATGCATCTGAACGATTGAATTACCAAGGACGGTTGCTTCAACCGCACCGGTGATGACTCGTTTCTTACAAAAATTCGCCGTCATTTGATTTAATAATTTTGATTGACTGCCTCCACCAATGATGAGTATCTCATCCATTGGTCTTTGAAGCACTTTTTCTAGTTGTTCAATGGTGTATCGGTATTTAAATGCTAGACTTTCATAAATCACTCGAAGCATCCCTTCAGTCTTAATAGGAATGTTTTGATTCGTCTTTTCTAGGTATGTTCTCATACGCTCTATCATACTGCCTTTGGTTAAGAATATTTCATCATCAGGATCAATAAAAGCTAGAAAAGGTTCTGATGAAATCGCTTTCTTTTCTAAATCAAAAAAAGAGAGATCTTCATTACTTTTCATTAACTCACTTCTTGATTCGTTAATTAACCACATACCCATGATGTTTTTTAGGAACCTGGTTTGTCCTAAATACCCTAGTTCGTTTGTAAAGTTACACCTAAGTGCTTCTTTACTTCGTTTGGGTTTAGATAAGAGTGTGCCAACCAAACTCCAAGTCCCAGAACTGATCAAGGCTTGATTCTTAAGTATCTTAGTTGATACAAAGGCACTAGCAGTGTCGTGTGAACACACGTTAATGACCGGTGTCTTTGGAAAGTTAAAGGTCTCTAGGGTTTCACCAAGAATCACGCCTGGGTTGACAAGTGAAGCAAATGAATCCTTTTGCTTGTCTACCTCAAAGAGTGTTTCAACAAATCTATTTGTTCTAGAATCATATAGTGCAGTGGTTGAAGCATTTGTGACTTCGGTTTGCTTGTTTCCGGTTAAGAAGTACCCAATCAGATTAGGAAGTAATAATATAGTCTCTGAATTATTTAATTGATTATGCCTTGCATGATCGTATAACTGATAAATTGTATTAAATGGTAAGTACTGTATACCAGTTAAACTGTATAGTGTTTCTTTCGAATACGATTCATGAAACAACGTAGATGATTCGATAAAACGCTTGTTACGATAACATAGAGGATCACTTGTCAGAGTACCGTTCTGATCTAGTCGTCCATAATCGACACCAAACGTATCGATTCCAATCGACTTAATATCTTCATGTAAAAAGAACGCTTTTTCAATCCCTGTGACGACTTCTTTAAATACATCATTAAAATCCCAGTAATGAAGTCCTTCTTTTTCATACGATTTAGTTTTAAATCGGTAAGCCTCATCGAGTCTTAGGGTTTGTTTGTCTTTAATGACAACCACAGCCCTACCACTTGAGGCACCAATATCGATTGATAAGTATTTAGAAATCATGCCATCTACCTCGCAGCTTGATGATATCATTTAGTGATTGAATAAGTCAACTTTTGATTGAATAGTTGATTTTCAATCACAAAAGTTCTATAATACAATCACAATAGCGCTTTATTTTGAGCGTTTTCATAAGGAGAGACCCATGGACATTAAAGAAAGACAAAAACGCATTCTTGAGATCATTAACACTAAAAAAACAGTCACCAACAAAGAGCTTCTTCATCTACTCTTTATCAGTGAAGCAACCCTTAGACGTGATTTAACCGAACTAGATCAAAAAGGCTTAATTGAGCGCACCCACGGGGGCGCCTCCATGATTGAATCGTCAAACATGGAGTCATCCATTTTGATTCGCTCACAAAAGAACGTCAAAGAAAAAAAAGTCATCGCACAAAGGTGCTTAGACTTTATTAAGAATAACGATGCCATTTTTATTGATTCATCTAGTACAGTTGGTTATATGTTACCACTACTATCCAACCTTAAAGATTTAACCTTTATTACCAACGGCATTAACAATGCCCTGGTCTTATCAAATAGTCTCTTAAAATTCTCTTTACACATTACCCCTGGTGTTTATAACGCAAACACCAGTTCAGTCTTAGGGATTGATACGATAGACTACATAAAGAACTATCACTGTAACATCTCTATATTCTCTTGTGGGGGTATCTCAGAGTATGGTATTACAGAAGCAAACCATGAACAAAGTACCATTAAAAGGGAAATGTTAAAACGTTCTAAGATACATATCTTATTAGCAGACCACACAAAGTTCAATAAGATCTTTATGAGCCAAACCTGTGACTTTGATCAAATCGATATCTTAATCACTGATCAAATGCCTACAAAAGAGTATATAACACTATTAGAACAAAATGATTGTCAGTTAGTGATTGCATAATAAAACCAGCAAGTGCCTAGATAAACTCTGCACTTGCTGGTTTTTCAATATTATAACTTTTCCTCTAAAATATCAGCAATTCTCTTACATGCAAAGCCATCACCATATGGGTTACTTGCTTTTGACATCTTTTCATATTCTTCTTTATCTGTTAATAATAGATTAAATGCTTTATAGATAGTCTCTTCATCTGTACCTACAAGTTTGAGTGTGCCAGCTGAAATACCTTCTGGTCTTTCTGTGGTATCTCTCATTACAAGAACTGGTTTACCTAATGATGGTGCTTCTTCTTGAATACCACCACTGTCTGTTAGAATTAAATATGAGGCATTTAAGAAGTTATGAAAATCAACGACTTCTAAAGGATCGATGATTCTGATCCTATCATTATCTGCAAGAATACTATTAGCAGTTTCTCTTACTACTGGATTCATATGAATTGGATAGATAGCTTTAATATCGTTATGTTCATTAATGATACGTTTAATTGCATTGAACATATGTTTCATTGGTTCGCCAAGATTTTCTCTACGGTGAGCTGTAATCATGATTAATCTTGATCCTTTTGCCCAATCTAGCATTTCATGATGATAGTTTTCTCTTACAGTTGTTTTTAATGCATCGATAGCAGTATTACCTGTAACATAAATAGAGTCTTGTTCTCTGCCTTCATTTAATAAGTTTTGATTTGCTGTTTCAGTAGGTGCAAAATTATACTTAGAAATAATCGATACTGCTTGTCTATTAAACTCCTCCGGATAAGGAGAGTATATGTTATGAGTTCTTAATCCTGCTTCAACATGACCAACCGGAATTTGTAGATAAAAACAAGCTAAAGCAGTCACAAATGTGGTGCTTGTATCTCCATGTACAAGTACTACATCAGGTCTTTCTTGTTCTAAAACTTCTTTTATTCGATTAAGTATATTTGTTGTTACATCAAATAGTGTTTGTTTGTCTTTCATAATAGATAAATCATAATCAGGTACAACACCAAAAGTGTGTAGTACTTGATCAAGCATTTGTCTATGTTGTCCAGTAACACAAACGACTGTTTTGAGTGACTCTCTTGTTCTTAACTCATTTACTAATGGGCACATTTTGATTGCTTCTGGTCTTGTACCAAAAACAAGCATAACTTTACTCATATTTAATCCCCTCTTCTTCGTTATAATTATAAGATTTTCCTTCCATGATATATGAAGTTATTACATCAGGACTTAATACTTTAATCACTATTGAATTATCCACATACAAAGATTTTACATCTCTAAATTGGACATAAAAATTGTCTATTTCATCAAATCTTACTAGCCAAAATCGTTTAAAGTGATCCAGGTAATTAATAATAAATGGGTCTGTATTCTTAGGATATAGAACCATTATAGGTTTGTTAGTGCCTGCATAATAATATAATTTACCGGGTATCTGCGTGCCAGAATTGTTTAAAATAGCGACATAAACATCTGTTTTATCTTCAATTTCTCTCAATTTTGATAGTGACTGATTTGGCATAACATCAATATTAGCCGTTGATGACAGTGTTAAATTCGAGTGACCAGCAATTACAAGCTTTGCATTCATTAAATTATCAAATGAATCATACAAAGGCTTAATATTTCTTATACTGGAATGGTAAGAACCTAAGTATGAAAATTGAATTGTGTCCTTTTTGTAATATTCTAATTTGTCATTGTTAACGTCTAAGTCTAGAGGTAATGGAATAAAACTAATTTTCTCAGCGATTTTGGCAAAATTCTTTTTCATATATTTTGATGTACTTGGTGAAACGTACACAATTTGATCTGCATTCTTTATCAAATTATACTCAATTCTTTTTAAGACTAATCTCGGTGTAATTACCTTATTAGAAATATCAATAGACAACGGATCACCCCATATTTGAATCCATTTCTTCACAGACAGTCCACTACTAATGAGCTTTTTTGCAGCAATATGTGAAGTCTTCGGATCTGATACACTGATTACATAATCATATGAGTTGTTATTTACACTTTCTAACTTAATACGTTTCGCAGCAAAAACTGTGTAATTAAAAACAGATATACTTTGATATACTTTTTTAACTATTTTTATTAATTCTTTTTTTACAAAACTTTTGAATCCAGTTTTTCCGATTGATGGGTTCAAATTTATTGGTTGCAATCTGAAAACATGACGAAACTTATTAGTCAATATACTATTATTTAGCTGAACATCATTAACAGTATTAATGGTTAAAGCATCGATAATATATCCTTTTTTTACTAGTGAATTAATAAGATTTCTATTAACTGTCATCGCGGAGGAACCACTCTCGATAGGGTCTAACGTTATAAAAAGAATTGTTCTAGGTTTAATCATTTTATCACCTTTTTCAATTTAAAATTATTCTTTATGTATATAATTGCTTTGGGTTTCATTAATAATAATATTGTTAGGTAAATTAACCCTACTGCAAAACTTGTGATAAATCCTTTCCAAATCCAATCATTCCAAGTCATTATTTCTAGTTTTAAAATAAAACTAAGTAGCAAGAGAACAACAAATATCGCAGATTGAGTAGGATAAAGTAAACTAGTATGTGGTCTTTTTGAAAAAAATGTTTTTTAGAATACAATATAATATCTATACTTCGATAAGTGAAAGATGCTAGCGACCCAACCATAACAGAATAGATTCCTAATGGTTTAATCAGTATTAGCGATACTACTAAGTTGATAGTAGCTTCTAAATATGCTCGATTTTTTGTTTGAGCATAATGTCCCTTTGCTTCAATAAGTATATTTGATGGGATTCGAATCATATTCAGAATCCCAATTACTATGAAAAATACATCAAGATATTCAATAATATAATTAGTGTCATCTATCCCATTAGTGTATAACTTAATGAAAGGTATTATTAAGAATGCCGTTACAGAATAAAACCAGAAACCGAATGTGAAAAAAACACTTTGAAAAATATCAAAAACATTTGAAGTTCTTTCGTCATTTTCAGATATCATTAAATTCCCGAAGCTTGATACTGAAGATTTAGAAAACATGAATAATGTTGTAACAATTGCATTGAATACAAGAGCATATACAGAATAGACACTTGTAATGTTTAACCCTAAAAAAGAAGTTAACAGTATAGGTGCTGAATTAAAGACAATTAGGCCCGAAATTTGATGACCAATTATTGAAAATCTATCGTTCAAAATATTCATTTGTGGTTTAAGATTGTAGTTAGATAATTTATATTTACTTCTTATGTATACTTTTGTGATTGTATACCTAAGCAAAACTGCTATGGCACTTAGTAGTTGTACATAAATGAACATAAAGCCTGATAAAATGAGTTGGATTTTAATTATTGTTGAAATTATTAAAGTAAACGTTTGTATATTATTTACAACATAACTCTTTTGGTCAGACATAAGCAAAACACGAAAATGTCCATTTAATGTATATTCTAAAATACTACTAAACCCAAGTATCAATATTAGATACGTTGGACTAAATCCAATCCCTGTATAATCAATGAATAGTGGATATATTATTGCTACAATAATAACAATAAACATAAAAATTATCGCTGTTGATTTATATAACCTTTTAGCTGTTGAAAGGATCAAATTTATAGAAGGCCAATCATTATGTACTAGTGGATGATATAGTTTATATGTCGCTGATAAGGCAATTCCCGCTTCTATAATACTTAAATAATTAATTATGTTTATGAAAGTATTATTTAACCCGTTTGTTTTTGAACCATAATAAACGATAATAAGTCTAACAACAATAAAGTTCGATACCAAAACTGCAATCTGATAAATTACTGATGACATCATAGATAAAAGAACTGACCTATTCCTCATTTGATAGTCCTCTTATTATTTTATGGAACTCAGACAAATCGTTATTGTTGTAACCTTTATGAGTTAATGAATTTTGTCTAATTATTCCATAAAAATCAGGTTCTGTGATTATTTTCTTAATCCATTCATACAAATTCACAACATTTTTTTCAGAAATCACTCCATCGATCATATGATTAACCATTTCCGAAGCTGAGTCAATATTAGTTGTCAATATCGGTAATTTAAAATGTCTTGCTTCCATAAGGACTACAGGCAAACCTTCATAATCTGATGTCAATACAAATAAGTCTGCATTTTTGAAATACGGGTAAGGATTGTCACAGCTCCCCTTAAATATCAAGTAATTCTTTAAATTCCTATTCCTTACCTGATTAAGTATTTCCTCATAATCTGGACCATCACCCAGAACATACCATTTAAATGATGTAATATTGTTATCTATAAGCATAGAAGCTACATCGACAATTCTATCTATTCTTTTAGATGAATTTTGGATACGGGCTACCGTGAGTATTGTAAAAACATTAGAATCATGTTCTATAATTTTTTTATTTAGACATCGCAGATAATCTTTCATAATCAACTGTATTATAGAGAATTTGAAATTTAGAGATGTCATTTTTAATAAAATTTTCTTAATTTTATTAAGAGAATCCATTGAGACACACAAAATAATATCATATTTAGAATAGTATACTTTGTAGTGGTGTGACTTGATACCTAATTTATTCGGATCGTTATGGATCCACGATAAATACAGTCTTGATTTTATTGTCGATAATAAAAGGTAATCCCAAATGCCTGGTCGTCCTGTGTAGGATATCGCAAGGTCATAATAAATTTCATCTTTCTGCCTAAATGATATTGCCAAATACAGCAACTTAGATAGTTTTATTTTATTAGTGATATAAAAAACGATTTTTAAAATAATATCGCTTAGTCCTTTAGTATTCTTGCGATGTGTACCTTCCAAATCAACATATTTTCTAATACTCTTGTTGGGGAACCTTAATTTAATACTCTTATCTAAGCGTCGAATCATGTTTTCATCATACTTACCTAAAATTTCTAAAGTAACATCATAATCTTTCATTAGGATATTAATGAATGAAACGAGTGAAGTTTCTACCCCTCCAATTAAAAAATTATTAATACTAATGTATGCTTTCTTCACTTTATAACCCTCTTATTATTTTATTTACGTATTTGTTTATATAGTAAAATATAAACATGATTAAAAATCTATCAAAGAAATACAATCCTAGTATCGAAATATTGTAGATGGGAAATAGTCCAAATACAACTGTTATAAATGAAAAAATGTATTTTTCGTCAACTGTACAGGATTTAATTGCGAAAGTATCAAATACGGACAATAATTTAGTTAAAATAGTTGGCATTAAAATTATACCAGCTATTTTGAAATAGGCAATACTCTGACCAATAAGCGGTATAATTTGATCACCTTCACCATACATCATACCTTCATATATGAAATAATTAAATCGATAGGAGGTGCCGTAGTTTTGAAGTATCTCATTTTTAAATAGAACGTTACCCAAATAACCTGACCATAAAAAGACGTCAGTTAAAAAAGTTTTAGCATTTAACAAATATGCGTCATTTTTGAATAGATCAATACTGTTTGCAACCGAGTTAGGACCAGAAAAATATACTTGAATTAGTTTTGAAAGTGATGTAATTGAATTTTCTAGGTTACTTCCATATAGTTTTTCTCGCTGCAATGTTATAATCGATATAATCAAAACAATAGCCGCTAAAAATACATACTTAATAAAACCATCATTTTTTCTATATATCCAGGAAATCATGGACATGTATGATATAGCACTAATTATAAAAGATGCTCTATTTTCTGATTGCAGAATTGACATACTAAGTACTACTAATGTTAATGAAAATAACAATCCCACATAATAACCGAATTTGCTATTTTTACTTAATCTGTGTATAAATGAAACAGAATAAATTGTAATCAGTATTTGGGTAAACCGAATGATTCTAATATCAAAACCTCTAAAGTAACTAACAATTTCAATATCTCGTATACTTAGAATGTCAAAATTACCCAATAATCTTGGGTATAAAGCCAACAGGACAATGGAGATTATTATTAAGCCAATATAAAATATAGAATAGTTACTGTTATTTGAATTATACGGCTTAATACTTTCTTTTCCAAGTTTATCCTTATAAAAATATGTAGCACTGATTATTATTGTTAACATTTCAATTATCATAAAAATTACAGCCACTAAGATGCTTGATGAATCTGGTTGTCGACCAATACTATCGGTTTTACCGACAATCGCGATGAATAATGGCATAATTATGTATCTAATTTCAAGAATCACGAATAGGATTTTAAATCCTAAATACTTGAATAATTTTAAGTATTCACTCTTAGTAAGAAGAATGATTGTAATTACGAAAGTATAAAAAATAGCTAAAAGACTGATTACGGGAATTTTATTGATCACCGATAAAACTACTATGATTAGTGATAATAGTATATTAGAGACAATCAGTATATTCTTCATATTGTTAACTCTTCTGAATTAAAGAAATCTTTAATCTTTAAATAGAAATATCTCTCATCTTCAAGAATAAATTTTAATAAGGAATCACAATTAGCTTCAAACTTCATTTTATCAATTCCCATATAGGCTGTATATAGTTCTTCTGCTAAATTATCCGATAGCCGCACATTCAACCCTATTCCATTTTCTAATGCTATTTGGCCTAGATAAACGTCCGGGTTAGCCCAAAGGGGTTTCTTATAAATAATCGCATCATAAAATTTATTTGATAGTGCATAGTGATTCACAGGATCTTTACCAGGATAATAACTGTTAATAATATCAGAACTAATTATCAGTTTCTCTTTTTGTTCATTATCATACTTTCCTGTCATATTGACATTTTCTAATCCTTGAGTGTATGATTTTAAATCTTGATAGCTAGCCCCGTGACCGTGAAACTCAACAATATATCTAGGGTCACACGCTAAACAGTCAACTACGTTTTTATCGTTTTCAAAATGTCTAATTGCTCCAATAAATGAAAGTTTTAAAGGAATGGTTTCCTTCTTTTCAAAACGGTGGTATTTGGCTTGAGAAACTTGATTATTGTTTATGTTATGGGACAGTATGTAATTGAACTTTGGTAGAAATTTTTAAAATATGGTGATGATATGGTTGTAATCCTAGAATAATTAATTATTTTTTTTTCAAAGAATCTAAAAAATATGTTGTTCTCATATGTATAGTCACGGATATCAAAAATAAATTTACCCCTGTATTTTTTTAAATTTTTAGTATTAACTAAAAAACCGGTTAATGTTGTTAGAAATATCACTTTACTGTATTTTTTTTGACTAAGTATCCTATTAACGAATTTCCTATATCTCATAAATTTTAAAGCTTTCTTATATTTACTTGTTTCAAGTGGTGTGTAATCATTATACACAACAAACTCTTTTCGTGTATATTCATAGTTTAATCTATTCCAAAATACAATCTCATACTCTAATTGTAACTCATCTAAAATACTCGTATATTTCTTTATATAGGGTGAAAATTCTGTATTGATCAAATGTATTATTCCAATCATATATTTACCTCTATTCAATATTCAAATTTACTATACATCATAAATTTTTATTATTTCATTCAAAATTAACTTTATATCATACTTTTCCGATTCCCTAATGTTATTATTACTATATGAGATCCAATTATCCTTATTATTAATAATTTTCTCTATTTTATGAGCTATATCACTCACATTCTTTGGATTAAACTTGAATCCAGAAATTTCTTCTGCTGAGTAATCATTAATACCGTGCACATTCGAAGTCAAAATTGGTAATCCAGATGCCATTGCCTCAATTGCAGCAATACCTAATCCTTCTCTTAATGAAGGAAAAATGAATATATCGGCTTCGAGTAAAATTGTGTTAATGTCTTCTCTATAGCCCAATAATTTTATCTTATCGTTTAGCTTATATTTGTTTATTAAGCGTTTGAGTTTACATTCAAGTTTACCTGTACCGACTATAGTGTAGGAATAGTCAAATTTTATTTTTAACAACGCTTTAATTACACGTACATGATTTTTATTCTTATTAACTTCACCTACAGAAACGAAATTGACTTTATTTGAATTGAATTTTTTTGTATTAACAATATATTTGTCTCTATCAAATCCAACACCATTAATATGAACTAATCGCTTCTGAAAAAACTTTTTTTTGGCTAATTCATAATCTTCCCAATTTATTACAATAAGGGTATGAGTATATTTAGACAAGTATCGTTCAAGCGGATAGTAAATAAGCCAAGATAATATACTACTTTTCCGGTGAAAATGAAAACCATGAGCCGTATAGAAAATTTTTGATTTGCAATTTCTAGCAGCAAGTCTGGTAATAAACGAAGCAACTGGTGTATGTAGATGGATAATATCATAATTATGTTTATTGCTTATTTTTCTTATTTCTTTGTATGCTTTATAATTATCAAAACTAAATGGGCTCCTGTTAAATGAAACGTTAAAAGTGTTTCCGATGATACTTTTTAACTCTGGTGCAATTTCCTTGTTAAAGTTTGCGGCAATATCGATTTGATGTCCGTTTTTGTTCAACTGTTTTATGTGTTCCACTAAAAAGGCGTTTATTGTACTTGATAACGTTGATACATATAAAACTTTCATTTTTTTCCCCCTCACATTTAGGTTCATTTTACTTTCTTAACGGGTGATCCAACATATGTTCCTTTAACTCTCAAATTACTTATAACTGTGCTACCCGCGCCTACTATGATATCAGAAGAAACACAAACCCCGTTTATTACGGTTGAATTCGCTCCAAGCCAGACACTCTTACCTATTTTTGTATTCCCGCAAATCACTGATCCTGGTGAAACGTGAGAAAACCCTCCTATATTTGTGTCATGCTCGATTATTGATCCAGTATTAATAATACAACACTCATTTACTATTGAATTAGTACTAATTACTGAATTCGGCATCACCACAGTACCTTTGCCAATTACAACGGTATCACTTATTATTGCACTAGAATCGATAATGGTAACTAGAGTGTTGTTACTATTTTTAGCGATATTGAATATAGATTCTCTAGTTTTGTTATCACCAACAGCAATAATATAGTCATAATTATCAATTGAATTAATCATGTCTATAGATCCAATTACCTTAATACCGTTAATCAATTCCCCAATGTGATAATCATCTAAAAATTGTATGGTTGTCCATTTAGATTTTTTTTTCGCCATGTCTAGTATTACCTTTCCATGACCTCCGCACCCAATTATTAAAAGTTCACTCATATTTTCTTATTACCTTCAAAATTTCTCATAGTCACAGAATCACTAGATGTTATTCCTTCTCTAATAATCACTTTTTTAATCGTTAATAACATCACTCTCATATCTGTTAATAACGTTATATTATCAACATAATTAACATCATAATCAAATCGTCTCTCCCATGAAGTGGCATTTCTACCATTTACTTGTGCAAGACCAGTTAAACCAGGCCTTACTTCGTGTCTTCTTCTTTGCTCGTCATTATATAACGGAAGGTATTGAACAAGAAGAGGTCTTGGACCAACTATACTTAAATCCCCTTTAAGAATGTTAAGAAGACTAGGTAACTCATCCAAGCTTGTAGAACGTAAAAACTTCCCAAATTTTGTAAGTCTAATGTCGTCTGGAAAAAGACTACCTTGTGCATCTTTTTGATTGGTCATAGTTCTAAACTTGTACAAATGAAAAATCTTTTCGTTTTGACCTGGTCGTGCTTGTTTAAACAAAACTGGTGAACCTAGTTTTATTCTCACGAGTATCGCAACAACAATTAAAACTGGTGACAACACAATTAACGCCATAAAGCTTAATATAAAATCCATTGGTCTTTTGATAAATCTTTCGTAAAATCCTTTTTTATGCATTCTTGAAAACCTCTTTAATTGCTTTAATCACTCGATTTTGTTCTTCAATAGTCATTTTTGAATCACTTGGTAGGCATAAACCTCTATTGAATAAATCGTCAGAAGTTCTATCTCCTATGAAATCGTATTTTTCAAAGAATGGTTGTAAATGCATCGGTTTCCATAAAGGTCTCGATTCAATATTCTCTTTTTCCAAAGCAATGATTAGATCTACAGGTGTTACTTTTCCTTTTAGGGTAATACTAGTAAGCCAGCAGTTTGAATAGTTCCAATCATTCATTGGCATGAATTCGATTTCTTTTATGTCTTTTAATGATTCTTTATAGTATTGATAAATCTGTCTTTTCTTCTCTACTCTTTGATCAAGTACTTTCAATTGTCCGCGACCAATGCCTGCAACCACATTACTCATTCTGTAGTTATAGCCTAATTCGGAATGTTGGTAATGTCTTGCTTGATTTCTTGCTTGAGTAGACCAAAATCTAACTTTTTGAATACGTTCAGCATTATTAGAAACCAGCATCCCACCACCCGAAGTCGTGATAATCTTGTTCCCATTAAAACTGAATATGCCATAGTCCCCTAAGGTTCCTGTATATCGACCTTTAAATGTAGTACCCAAAGATTCAGCAGCATCCTCAATTAGAGTTACATTATGCTTTTTACATAAGGCTACAATTTTGTCCATATCAGCAGATAGACCATATAAATGGACAACTAATACTACTTTCGTATTTGGATATTTAATAAGTGCTTCTTCTAAAAACTTAGGACTCATATTCCATGTTTCATAATCACTGTCTACAAATACTGGAATCGCTTTTTCATAGATAATAGGATTCGCGGTAGCAGAGAAGGTTAGAGATTGACATAATACGATGTCGCCTTCTTTTACCCCAGCAGCCTTTAAAGCCATGTGGATAGCTGCAGTTCCAGATACTAAGGCAGCTGCATGTCCAATACCCACTTTAACTGCTATCTCATTTTCAAAACCATTGACGTTAGGTCCTAGTGGCGCAACCCAATTGGTATCAAAGGCTTCTTTTACATATTCTTGTTCATAACCCTCAGCACTCATGTGTGGTGAAGAAAGTAATATTTTCTTTTCCATTTTCTTTTCCTCTATTCAAAAAACTCTATAATGTTTTCAATTGGATAATCAATTTGTAACAATTTATCTTTGATTAAATCTTTCTTTGTATAGGTTGTGATTAATATGCCATCATGTTCAAAATCATGAATGCTCTCTCTTGGAATGATGACATAATTGCCAATCTTTTGTCCAACCTTACTAAGGTCGTCATCAATCACAGCCAAGACATTCACTTCATTTGTTTTAGATGTCATAATCGCGTGTAAGATCATCTCTGCGACCTCTCCTGCTCCGTATAACAAAATATTGGTGAATCCTTTATCTTTGACTTGGGCTAAGAACTTCTCAAAGGTATCTTTCGCTTGGAAGTATAATTCTTTAGTGGCGTTCAAGTATCCAATATTGAGGACTTTACGCCTTTCAATGCCTATTTTTGTAATCAAATACTCAACATGTTTCGTTGAGTGTTTTATCCGTTTGACTAGCTTTTCTTTCTCAAACTGATCTAAGTGATCATTGACCATGGAAAGTGCAATCCCTATCTCTTTACTAATTTCTCTTTGAGTCACACGGCTATCTTTTTCAATCATGTCTAGTATCATATATTCTTTATATAATACTGTCGGTTTAAAGAATTGGTTTTTGTTCATATGCCACCGCCATCATTGTTCGTTTAATTAACGATTACATTTTATCTTAAAGATTTGATTATTACAAGGCTATTTTAACGATTTGTTTATAAAACGAACACTTTTGTCTGAATCCTTTCATAAATTTTAGTTTTTTTGAGTTATTTAAGCGTTTTTTTCATTTATACCCAGTAAGTGCCAATGATATTCATTTCAAAATTATTTCAAACACCACGATATTTTGCAAAGAATCATGATTTACTTCCTCGATATAAAGTACCAATCAAGATTGGTTTGTGAAGTTTATATTCTAAAAAATATGATCAAAAGAACCAGTAATATAATTTAATTAAGGGAACTGATTTTAGTGGTAAAAGAATTAATCATTATTGGTAACGGTACACATTCAAAAGTCGTATCTGAGATCGCAGTAGAAAATGGTTATACCGCAACAGGTTTTATTGAAAGTTCAAATAATCAGAAAAATACGCTTGGAACATTATCAGATATCGATCACATCAAATTTAAATATCCCAATGCCTTATTCTTCATCGCCTTAGGTAGTAATGAGTTTATAAAAGAAATCGCTATAAAACATCCAGATTTAGTTTACAGAACCCTAATCTCAAAGAGTGCTTATGTTTCTCCTAGCGCTTCTATTAAAGAGGGTACAGTTATTATGCACCGTGCCGTTGTTAACACAAACGCAACCATCGGTTCTCACTCAATCATTAATACAGGTGCAATCATCTGACATGATGATCAAATCGGTAACTTCACCTATGTTACCTCAGGTGTCACAGTCGGTGGTTCAACAACGATTGGTGATTTATGTTTAATTGGCATGAATAGTACCATTAGAAATAACATTCATATCACCTCAAATGTCACCATAGGGATGGGGGTGCGTCATTACAAGATCAATTGATGAGGCTCGTATCTATATTGGTATACCTGCGAAAAAATATATAAAATAAACGATAGAAAACCCGAAAGCAGTTAAGTCACATGCTTTCGGGTTTATTATTAATTCTTTAATTAGTCATTTTAGATCATATAAAAATCATCATTTGATATGATATGAATCAGTTAATAAGTAATAAAACATCAAATAGTTACTTTCCATCTCTTCTCTTAAGATATATGAATCAATTTCAAGTTCAGAGTTATCTTTTAATCTATTGATGTATGCTTGATACTTCTCAGTTGATTTGATATTCACATGTCTAAGTAGTGCTTTTGTCTCTTCAATTGAAGCGCCTCTAAGTAAGTTAAGGGTAGCTGCGGTATGCCTTAGTGAATGAGGTGTGATACCTAAGTGATCTAACTTAACGTCTTTTAAAAGCTTATTAAACATCGTCATAAAAAACATCCTGCCTAGCGGTTTTTCTTCCATCTTGTTTTTATGAGCGATAAATAGATAAGGATTATGATCTTGTCTTCTAGATATATAATCCGTGATGGCTTCATTAGCCCCACGTGAGATTTTTGAGGCCTGTTTATTTTCGCTATGGCCTTTTCTTTTGATGTATAGTAATGCTTCGTCATTTAACACTTGATAGTCTTCTAGTTTTAAATAAGTAATCTCATGAATACTTAAACCTGAGGTTAACATCAAATAGATGATTGCGTGATTTCTATAGTCCCAAATAAACTTTCTTTGGTCTTTTGTATATAAGAGGAGTTGTTTCGCTTCAAGTGGTGTTAAGACTCTTTTTTTAACGTTGGGTTTTATTCTTTCATTCTTAATATCAGTCATTATGTCATATTTATATTTAGGATCTAAGTTAAACCTTTCTTGATTCATCTTTAAATAAAGATATAAGCCCTTTAAAGCACTCATATGAATATAAACATAGTAAGTCGAATAACCTTGTTCTTTCATCTGATTTTTGTATCTAATGACATCACTTGTCCTAGGATAGGTGATGTCTTCTTTCTTTAGATAATCAATATATTTCTTAAATACAATCTTATATGACTTGATGGTTGAAGCTGAAATATTTTTTTCTGATAAATGGATTTCAGTTAAATCTTCTAAATGATGTTTAGTCATAATTCATTACCTCACATTTATAATTATTCATCACTACTTAATATAAAGCTTTCTAGTTCATTCTGGCTATCAAGATTCTTCTCTTTTAGATGATGGGCATAAATCATCGTAGAAGTTACTTGACTGTGTCTCATGAACTGCCTGGTTTGTTCGAGTGATTCACCTCTAAGTAAATTAGCTGTCGCAGCTGTATGTCTTAAGGCATGTGGTGTTAGGTTCAAATCACTTAACCCAGAGTCTCTTAAAACCCTTTTAAACATTGAATCAAAAAAGGTTCTTGATAACATGTATTTATCGGTATGTTTCCTATGAGAAACAAAGATATAAGGACTCTTATCTTCTCTTTTTGATAGATAATCATTGATCGCTTCTTCAACACCGCTAGGTATCTTGACGTACTCATCTGCATTATCTCTACCCTTACCTTGAACATATAAGATTAACTGTTCATTAAGTACACTAAAATCCTTTTTCTTTAAGCGTCTAACCTCAACACCTCTAATCCCCGTTGTTAGCATCAAATAGATCATCGCGTGGTCACGATAGTGCCAAATGTATCGTCTATTTTCTTTCGTTTTTATGATCAATTGCTTGGCTTGTTCAATCGTTAGTAGTGGTCTGTTGTTTTCTCTTGATGATTGTTCATTTTTAATAGATAACGTTATATCAAAGGCATATTCTAAGGGTAAATCATATCTTCGTTGATTGTCACTTAAATATCTATATAACCCTTTAATCGCTGTTAGTTGGAGATTAATCCAACTAACTGAATAGCCTTTATCTTTAATCGATTTTATGTATTTAGTTACATCACTTGTTTTAGCAAATTCAATTTGATTATTTTTTAAATAATTAGTGTATTGTTTAAGTATGGTTTGATACAAGTCAAAGGATTCTTTGGTCATATCCTTATCAGTAAGGTAGTCTTCAATTAGTTGGAAAAGTGGATGAAAAGACATTTTTACACCTCCTTAAAATAATCATTATCGTAATCATATAATACAAGATGAAAACTAAATTACTTCAATTTATGAAGTCTCTGTAAAGATCCATGATCATATAAAAAAAATGTATTGTTATTTTAAGGTGTTTAATAAATGCTACACAGAACCATCATCATTGAGTTGTTATAAAGCTCATTTTGAGGAATCAATTGTAAGCGTCAAACTTTAGACGTCAAAAAAAGACCTGATTGCTCAGATCTTAGTGGTTTTTGAGTTTGGTAGATGGGATAATAACTTTGACGAAACTTGTGAGTGTTGATTCATACTTAAATTTCTTTAACCAATACTGTAGGTGGTGGATTTTAACATCATATTTAAGACAAAAGTCTTTCATGGTTAAGTCTGATTCGTTGTAGGTCTTGACAAGAACGCGCCATTTGTTTCTTATGGATTACATTTCATTTGATTAACCGCCTTTTTATTTTAATCTTAGCAGTTTAGGATGAACAATGAAATCCGTCTAATATTTGACGCTTACATTTAATTTAACAAATCAAAATTACCTAACTACCGAAAAATATTAGACTAATGTGAAAAAAACCATCTCAAGTAGCTACACTTTGTAGAGATGGTAAGATAGCCAAAGCCTATAAAGACTCAATGATTAAGCACTGTACAATTCCAAAGATCGCCTTTTTCCATTAAAGAACAGAGAACACCTATTTCTTATTTTAAAACAGCAAACCATCATTGTAATAAGCTACCATTAGCCACTAGTTACTTTAAGAATAATATGCTGTTAATATAGAACAGTAGACAAAAAGAGTAAGAATCCTACTTATGTTAGAATATAAGGAAGGAGTTGATCTCATGTCTTCAACAGGCAATCGTTATTCAAACGAATTTAAACAACAAATCGTCGAGATAAGAAATAAAAGAAGTGCCGTTCAATTCGAGCGACACTTTTTGATAGAAGAATTTGGTTATTTAAGTTTAAAATGTCTGCTAGCTTCAACAGCAACTTTCCAACCCTTAATGTATTTAGCTCTGATGTCTTCAGTCATGCTCGGTTCAAATAAATTCTTTAATTGCCAAGAGGCTTTGATATCATCTTTCGTTTCCCAATAGCCAGTGGATAATCCTGCAAGATAGGCTGCACCTAAGGCAGTTGTTTCGAGGATTTTAGGTTGTTCAACTTTTAGATTCAAAATGTCTGATTGGAATTGCATTAAGAATTGATTAACGGTTGCACCACCATCTACCTTTAAGGATTTAATAGGAAGTTTGGTGTCTTCCTCCATAGCTCTTAATACATCCATGGATTGGTAACAAATCGATTCTAGTATTGCTCTAGTGATGTGTTCTTTGGTTGTGCCTCTAGTTAGGCCAAACATTGCGCCTCTCGCATCTGAATCCCAATAAGGCGTTCCTAGACCAACAAAGGCTGGGACAATGTATACCCCTTCATTGGAAGGTAATGATTTGGCAAGCGCTTCAGTTTCTTTGGCTGAATGAATCAGTTTGATACCATCTCTTAACCACTGAACAGAAGAGCCACCAACAAAGACGCTACCTTCTAGTGCATAAGTAACTTCATTACCTATGCCCCATGCAATCGTAGTTAATAATCCGTGTTGAGATTCTATTGGTTTAGCACCAGTATTCATAAGCATAAAACAGCCAGTGCCGTATGTATTTTTGACAGATCCTTTTTCAAAACAAGTTTGACCAAATAGGGAAGCTTGTTGGTCACCAGCAATCCCAGAAATCGGAACGATGCTTCCGAAGAAATGTTCTTTTATAGTATGTCCATAGATTTCGCTAGAAGACTTCACTTTAGGTAACATCGACATTGGAATACCAAGAATATCGCAAAGTTCTTCATCCCATTTTAAGGTATGGATGTTGAACAGTAATGTGCGTGAGGCATTAGTATAATCAGTTACATGCACAGATTCGCCTGTAAGTTTGTAGACAAGCCATGTGTCAATGGTTCCGAATAAGAGTTCGCCTTTTTCGGCTTTTTCACGTGCTTGAGAAACGTTGTCTAATATCCACTTAATTTTAGTTCCTGAGAAATAGGCATCAATTAACAAGCCAGTTTTAGCCTTAAAGGTTTCTTTATACCCTTTTAAAATGAGATCATCACATATAGCTGCTGTTTGTCTTGATTGCCAGACAATGGCGTTATATAAAGGTTGACCGGTTAACTTATCCCAGACGACGGTTGTTTCCCTTTGATTGGTAATCCCAATGGCATGGATATCTTCTGGTTTGAGTCTTGCTTCCAATAATGCTCTCGCAATGACAGCTAATACACTAACCCAAATTTCATTAGGGTTATGTTCTACCCAACCTGGATTAGGGTAATATTGTGTAATCTCTTCACTCGCTACAGCAAGCATGTTAGAGTCTTTGTCAAAAATTATAGCCCTTGTGCTTGTGGTACCTTGATCAATGGATAAGATGTATTTCATAGAGCGCCTCCTAAGAAAGTTACGATACTGGTTTTGGTTGATACAATGTCAACGCCAGTGTTTTTAATGTTATGTATGATTACATCTCCTATTTTAACATGATTTTCTACCCTAATGCTATCTAGGTCAGATAAAATAGCTTTCATAAGTTCTTTTGGGACTGGACTAGACGTCTTCACGGATAGTCTTGGAAGATTAGGAAATATGGTTTTAACTGTGGATGTAATCATTCTCTTAGGGGCAGTCATTTCTTCTATTGCATATTTAGCTCCTCTCGAACACCTGTTTCCAGTAGGTACCATTTCATCGGATACTTCAATATGACACCCTACAGGGCATACAATACAAGTTAGTTCTTTCATAATGTTTCCTCCAGTTCTAGAGTGATATCTTCAAACTTCTTAAGTTCTTCAAATTTGATGGTTATGTTTTCCATTTCTGCTGGGGCGATGTATTTTGCTTTCTTAATTTGAATGACTTCACCATTTTGCATTACTTTAAATGTGCCTGAAGTCAGTTTTCTTGTAACCCTAAAGGAAAGCGTAATGGCATCTTCACTGATGTTGTTAAAGTCGATTTCTTGAGGGACTGTATAACGGATATTTGCTCCAGGGATAATCCTCTTTACATGTTTTGGATTCTTACCATTAAGTAAATATTGTTTAGCATATTTACCGGCCTTTTCGCCTTCTTTACTTACCCAGTCTACCAGATCATGAACATGAAGTGCATTCCCACAGATAAACAACCCCTCGACAGAAGTCATTAAGGTTTGATCGACAACGGCACTCTTAGTAATCTTGCTTTTAGTCATCTGTAAGGAATCAAATAACCCCACATCAGGAATGAGTCCTACCGATAGAAGTAAGGTATCTACATCAAAGGTTTTTTCTGTATTAGGAACAGGGTTAAACTCATCATCTACTTGTTGAATTGTGATTTGTTCTAATTTGTCTTTACCTTTGATGTTTGTAACGGTATGAGATAAATATAACGGAATGTTATAGTCATCTAAACACTGGACAATATTTCTGGTTAAACCATTAGAATATGGCATTATTTCTGCAACACCCAGTACATTAGCACCTTCTAAAGTCATACGTCTGGCCATGATTAATCCGATGTCTCCACTGCCTAATATAAAGATGTTTTTACCAACCAAATACCCATCCATATTAAGATATCTTTGGGCACTACCTGCAGGCATAATGCCCTTAGGTCTTTCGCCAGGAAGCTCAATGGCCCCACGTGTTCTTTCATAACATCCAGAAGCAATGATCACTGCTTTGGACTTTATTTCTTGATACCCGTGGGCTTCGCTTGTAAGCGTTAGTTTAAATAAGTCATTCTTCTTGATGTCAATGACGGTTGTTCCATAAAGGATATCAAAGGATTCATTAGACAGAGATTCAATAAATCTTGAAGCGTATTCTGGACCAGTTAGTTCTTCATGAAACATATGTAAGCCAAACCCATTATGAATACATTGATTTAAGATGCCACCTAAAATACGTTCACGTTCAACTAGTAATATGTTTAGTCTATCATCAAGGGCACTTTTTAGGGCTGCTAATCCAGCTGCGCCACCACCAATAATGGTCAGATCGTATGTTTTCATTTTGACTTCGTCTCCTTAAGTAGAATTGGGGTATCTATAGAATAGTAATTAACTTCTGTCAAAGGCTTATTAAGTTCTCTTGCGATGATCTTTAATACTAAGCCTTCACAATACCCACCTTGGCATAAACCCGCACCCGCTCTAGCACGTTTCTTGATGCCTTTAATGGTGTCATTGCCTGTAGGACCATGAATGGCATCAATGATTTCCTGTTCACTGATTTTTTCACATTTACAAATCAAGTTTCCATATTTTGGTTTTGTTTGAAGTAATTGAAGTTTATCATCCATTCCTAGTTCATGAAAGACAATCGGTTTCTCGCGGTATGGATCAAACGCTTTTTTCATGGGTTGTTTGATCTTAAGGAGTTCATGAACTACATAGTTCGCAATGGCTGGTGCAGCAGTAAGACCTGGTGAATCAATGCCAGCGACATGATAAAAACCCTTATGTGTTTTCGATTCTTTGATATAGAAGTCTTCATAGGTAGAAGAAGCCCTAATGCCTGCGAATGTTCTGATGATTAAATCATAAGGAATATCATTCGATAAGTCTTTTAAGTGTTCTTTGATATAGGTTAAACCATCTCTTGAAGTACCATAGTTTTCACGTTCACTTGTAATAGTGGAGGTAGGACCTAAAAGAATATTACCATGTGTTTGAGGGACGATTAAAACACCCTTACCCTTCTTAGTTGGTAGTGGGTAAATGACACTATTAAACAGACCTTTTGCCTTACGGTCTAACACATAGTATTCACCTTTTTTAGGGATAATCTTAAATTCTGGACTTTCAATATATGAAGCGATTATGTCACTATTAACACCTGCACAATTGATGACATTTTTTGACACTATCGAATCCCTATTTTCCAGTATTAATTCAAAGTGATTCTCATGTTTAATGATGTTAATAACGTGTGCATTTCTTTTAAACTCAGCGCCATTTTTTATCGCATTACCAATACTAGCAATCGCAACTTCCCAAGGAAAAGTGACTTTGGTTGTTGGTAAGTCTAGAGCCATCACAATCGATTGTGATAACCTTGGATCTCTTTTTCTCGCTTCATCGCCCGAAATGATTGATACCTTAGGAACCCCATTTCTTAATGCACGTTCATAGAGTTCATGAAGCTTCTTATTCTCTTCATCATCATGAGCCACCACTAACGCACCGGTTCTTAATAGAGAAATATTTAATTCTTTTTCGAGTTGTTCATACAAGAGGTTTCCCTCTACACAAAACTTCGCTTTTAATGACCCTTCTTTTGGGTCATGGCCAGAGTGAACGATCGCACTATTCGCGACGGTTTGATGACTGGCAATATCATTTTCTTTATCAATCACCAATACTTTAAGTGGGTATCTTGATAGTTCTCTTGTGATCAAAGAACCAATGATACCTGAACCAATAACTACATAATCATACATGTAAATGCCTCCTTATAAATGAAAAGAGAAAAAAGGTTTCTAAAACGCTTTTTTTCTCTTTTGTCTCTTTTCTTAGATTAACTTTTATTTTAACCAAAACGCTTTATTGCTTGTAGTAACAGCAATTGCCCCACTTAAAAGGCACGTAGCGATTTGATCTTTAGACCTTATTAAACCACCCATCAAAATGTCACATTTAACATGTTCTTTAATTTCGGGTAATATATCTACACACAATGCTGGAAGAACCTCTAGGTAGTCTGGATTGAGTTTTGAAACTACTTCTAGACCTTGTTCAAGTGATATTGAGTCCTTAAAGAAAAACCTTAGGATTCCAATCACCTGCCTTTTCTTACATAATTCGATAACTCTCGGTTTGCTTGAGATGATGCCATCTATTTTTAGAGTTTGAATTAAATAGATTGCTCCAAATTCATCAGAACTTAATCCTTTGATTAGTTCGGAATGAATTAATACTTTTTTGTTGAATTTTTTCATTTCTAATACAAGTTCAGGTAATTGAGCCAGTTGAAAGTTCATCAGTATACCATAAACCATATTACTGGATAAGAACACTTTTAAATCTTGAAAATTTCCGATTGCCGGGATGATTCTTTGATTGTTTAACACAAGTACCCCCTCTTATAAAAATAATAGCAAACTCAAAAAATGCTCATACGATATGCATTAGTGGATTTTGCTCTAGACTCTATCTCTTAAATTCTATCTTCATTATAGATTTTAAAAGTAGTTTAGTCAAGAGGGTAATTCATATTTATATCAATAGACCAATCGTTAATTATACTAATTAAAAATAAAGTAAAGAGCTTTCGTCCTTGTTTTCGTAGAATATAGTACTCAAAATAGCCTATTTCCAACGTATTGACATATATTTCTTTGGGTGATATAATGAAATCGATAACGTAATGTAAGCGCTTAGAGCCCGTAGAGTGAAGCTGGAAAAACGATTCTTTTAAGAATAGTTTTAGCTTCACTCTTTTTTATGGATTCTATAAAATTACATAGAAAAAGGAGAGATTATGTTGAAGAAAATTCAAAAGCCAGTTGTATGGTTACTAACACTCGTTATTGTTGTGTTAGCATCAAGTTTTTTTGCATCGACGGTTCAAAACTCGTTTTTTCAAGTTAAGGTTGATAAGGTGAGTTTTGAAACAGAAAGAGGCACTCTTTCAGGCTACCTATATAAACCTAGGGGCGTTAGTGATTCTAAACCTGCACCAGCAGTAGTACTTACCCATGGGTATTTAAACAATGCTGAAATGCAAGAAATTGGAGCCATTGAGCTTTCAAGAAGGGGCTTTGTCGTATTGGCATTTGATATGTACGACCATGGCGATTCAAGATGGGATACGCCGGCTGCGTTTAACTTCTTTGTTAGATCAGTATATGACGCTGTACAATATGTTTATGATTTAGATTTTGTCTTAAAAGCTGCTAATGGCGATGGTATGATTGGCGTAAGCGGTCACTCTATGGGAGGGTTCTCATCATCCTATGCAGTCATTTTTGATGAAATGGATTTCCTAACAAATGGCTACAGAAAGATAGCTGCAGCATTACCAGTTGGTGCTGACTTTAGATATATCGGTGTTGCCAATCCAGAAACTATGTTTGGCCCAAGATCTGCTGGTATTATCGCTGCCCATTGGGATCAATTCTTCTTTGATAATAGTGGTGCTGACGGCACTGTGAAATACAAAGATTTCGTTAAAGACACTGTGGGGCTTAAGTTCCTAGGTAGAGATGACGAAGGCAATGCAGAAGCTTCAACATGGTATGACAGAGATTCTGGTCAAAGAATCATCTATACACCAGATGAAACACATCCTCAAAATACATGGAGCTTAGAAACTGGTAGAAATACAATTGATTTCTTCACAGATGCATTTGAATTCCAACTTAATAGACATGCAGATTTAGGCACACTTTCTTCATATGGTATTGAAGAACAAGGTGGACAAGTATGGTGGCTTAAAGAAGCATTTACGCTTATCGCTTTAATCGCATTGTTCTTAATGATTTTCCCAGCATTCACTTTACTAACACAATTACCAGTATTCAATAAAATTATTAAACAACAAAGTGAATCAACTAGCCTAAAATCATCCAACGAACCTCATTTAAACAAACTTAAAGTGGTTTTAATTGTAGGATCATTATTGTTAAGTGCTTTCTATTTAAACATCTTCATGGATAGACAAGCTGCAGGTATGGACTTACTTGCGAAAACGATGCATTATGTTGCTGGTGGGGCAATATTCTTCGTAATCGCTGTATGGTTAATTACCCTTGTTAAAGAAGAAGAAAGACTTGTTAAACTTGCACAAAAGATTACACTTGGTTCTTCTGTAGTTGTCTTAATCGCATTAGCATTTAGATGGGTATTAGTCAATCCAGGCATCATTAATAACGTTAATTACTGGAGTGCACCTTCTATTAACTCAATTGCCTATTGGGCAATGGCTGCTGGTTTATTAACATTACTGATTACATTTGCTACTACACCAATGTTCAAAGTTTCTGATAACCCTTACGGGCTTAAAGCATCTTGGACAGAAGTTGGTATGGGCTTAGTAACTTCAATAGTCTTAACCTTTGGATTCTTCTTATTCATTGCGATCATTGAATGGATTTTCAAGACAGACTTTAGATTCTATACATATGCAATTAAAGTCTTCAACAACCGTCAATTTATTGCAGCATTAAGATACATACCAATTTTCTTCGTTTACTACTTAGCAGTAGGCATTAGCGTATTCGTTAATGCTAAGAAGATGAAGCCAATACTTGCTGATATCTTAGCAGCAGTACTATTGGTTGGACCAGTCATTTTATTCTTAGTGTATGACTATTTTGTTCTATACAACACAGGTGTTGCAGCATTCAACAACTTCTCACTTAACGCAATCCTATTAGTTGGTTTAGTTCCAACCCTAGTGGTTGCAGGTATCATCTTAAGAAGATTAGCTGAAAAGACAGGCAATATTTGGACAGGTGTATTCTTCACAACAATGTTCTTCACATTCGTTGCTGTAGCAAACACAGCTGTTTACTTAATCACATTCAAATAAATCTAGTAGCTTTTAGACGGGAACTTAAATAAGTTCCCGTTTTTTTGTATAAGATGTTAATATAGCAATCTATAAGAGTTTAGGTCTGTATGATTTTGAACAGTTTATTATCTTTGGGATTTTAAATGCGATGACGGTACATCTGTCAGCTATCTCAAGCTTAATCGCAACAGCAATTATTACAACCGTCATCAACCATGCATTTAGTAATGAATTGCCTATAATATATCACTTAATTAGCGTAAATTATTTCTAAAAGCTGACTGGTTTTATCATCCAGTTCGATAAGGTTTGTCTAGATAACGATAAACCGATTCGCTTATAGTCTTCGCTTTGGCGATATAAAGGGAGTGCGTTGGCTTTTTTATCGGTAATTACCTGTGAAAGTAGACTCGCTCTAGCGATACTACCTTCAATTGGTAAGTGAGGACTTTCTTGTTTGTGGAATGTGTTACACACCGGACACTTATGTGTGATCGTCTTTTCCATGACCTTAATCGCTTCAATGGTTTCTCTAGTCAAATACCGCCTTCAACTAAAGTAGAATGACAATCGCTGCAGGTCTTATCCTCCTCATTTAAGTCATAGACGATTTCTCTTTGTTTAACCGTCTTTACTTGTTCTTTAAGTCTTTTTTTTAGGTGTGCTGACTTTATCAATGGTTGGTTCAACGGCGTTTAGGTTTTGATGTTCTTCTGGTTCATTAAAGTTGAACAAGTTAACGTCCTCATCCTTCTTCATTTGTTCACTCTTTTTACCAAAGAGTTCTTTATTAAATTTCGATAGAGTAAATTAAAGGGTGTCGACTTGTTTCATTAGACTATATATTTGATGGTCTTTCTCACTTAACAATAATGCTAAGTCTGGATTCTCTTCAATTAGTTTTTTGATGTTTTCATTCATAAGATAACCCCCTTATAAAGCGCTTTTATCTACTTATAGTCATATCAAAAAAAACGATGAAAAATCAACGTTTTCTATCGTTTCATTATCTGATATTTTAGTATAAATAAAGCTTTTTTATAGGTTCAAACTTACGTGTTTCAAGTCTCAGTTCATGGCCATTAATGAACCATTTTAACTCTTCAAAACGGATGTTGAATAACCCTTCTTTATCCGGCCATTTGAATTTACCTTTTTCCAACCTGCGGTAATATAACCAAAAGCCATGATCGAAGTGAAGTATTTTGAATCTATTCCTACCCTTATTACAAAAGACAAACAGACTGGGTTCAAACGGATCTAACTTAAACACCGTTTGAATCATGATTGAAAGACCATCGACCTGTTTTCTCATATCGGTGTATTCATGACTGAGATAGATGTTTTTAACTTTATCCAGGTTAATCAACGTTCATCACCCAGTCTCCGTAGGGTCTTAATTAAATCAATCAAGGTAGATTCGTTATAGGATTCAGGCATATTAATCCGTAAATCCTGAAAGTCAAACGTTAGTGGTTTTTGAGTTTGATAGATGGGATTAATAACTTTGACGAAACTTGTCGGTGTTGATTCATGTTTAAATTTCTTTAACCAATACTGTAACTGATGGACATTGACCTTATGTATTTGACAAAACGCTTTCATCGTTATGTCTGATTCGTTGTAGGTCTTGACAAGAACGCGCCATTTATTTGTTTTTTTTGATTACATTTCATTTGATCAACCGCCTTTTTATTTTTAATCTTAGCAGTTTAGGATGAACAATCAAATCCGTCTAATATTTGACGTTTACGGATATTTATCAAACCTAGGATAAATAAAGGCATTAGCATTAAGTAGTAATGTAGTAACAATCTTATAGATAAAATCATAAGGTGTCATAATTTCATTTGGCTTATGTTTCAAAAGAAAAGACAGTCTTCCGCTTTTCTCGGATACTGTCTTATCGTTTTCTATTTTGATATATCTTGATTTTAGTTTTGCACATTGACTGGCAACTCTATCAATACAAATCTTAACCACATCGCTTTATAAAATATTCGTTCCAAAAGGTGTATAGAATGTGCTTGTGTTATTTATGATTTGTAAGGCATCTACTGAACCAGTTTTGTTTTTTCGTTTAAATATTGGCATTTACTTGCCTCTAGAATTATTTATTATTTCAGTAATAAATTTTCTCTCTGTAAAATGGGACTTATTAAACTGAACAAGCTTTTTAGTGAAAAACTTACAATATAAATATTTGAGATAATACCCTGATTTATTCACAAATGTGTGTCCAATATATTTCGCTCTAAAATATAATTGTGCAAAATATGATATTACAATAGCAATCTCCAGATAACCCAATGTTGATACATCAATCTTCTTGTTCGATATCCACAATAGCCCTTGATATATCAATAATGCAAAGAAAGTTAAATCTATTGTATTATACAATATATTAGTATCACCGATTTTATGAACAGTTGCGCTAGGTTCAATGGCAAAATTAGGATTTCCAATATCGCCATTATTCTTATACTCCAAAATGGTTGAAATTCCATACTTTTCTACTTTATCATTTGATTCAGTTATTACATGAATATAATAACGCCTTATTAATCCGCCATCGATCATATCAGATAATTTATCATCTAATTTAATATACAACTCTTTAGGTTTACTATAATAAACAGAATATCTTGAATTCAGATGATTGTTATCTGTGGATAAAAGACACTGTATTTGCTCACTTTTCAAATAAGGCACTTTAATATCCTTATCATCTGAACACGTTATTTTTAAATATTTATTGTGTATTCGAGATCTTACTTGATTAGCCTTTGGCATATCTTCCTCGAAAAATGATTCTACTAGTTTGATAGATCGCCACTTGTACATGGTCGAAATAAACCATAAGTTCTTTGTTTCTTGACTTGTCATTTCTACAAATTCTGCTTTTAACACAAAAATCACCTCACATTTAATTGCTATTTAACCCATGTTTTCTTGTTAAAAGAATCTCTTTCCAGTGGGTTTCTCTCTCGAAAATATAAATGTCACTAGTGTTTAAATTGTTGATTTCTAGAACTGAATATTGGAAATTCTTTTTATAGTCATCTCCATTTATTTTCAATAGTTCTCTTAAATCTTTATTACCACCATGTCCATTTTTAGAGTATTCAGACCATCTCTGCCATAATGCAGATTCTCCATAAGCACTTCCCACATAAAGCTTTCCTGTCAATGTATCTGCAATTAGATAAATCCCTTTTGCTTTTGAAAGTGCATTTTTCCAAGTAGGTATATCTTGGTTGATAATGCTGTTTAAAATATCATAGCTAATTTTAATCTTATCAAATCCAGGAAAGTCCTCTATTGATAACTTATTTACATCAATTTTATATACTACCATATCAGCTGGTTTATTTTCACTAGCTGGCATTAACTCTAATCTGGGATAAGATGCTCTAAAATCTTTCTTGTAAGTGAAAAATAACCTACCTATTAGGTCACTCTGAATATCAAGTAGATTCGTTTGATATATGTAAAGATTTGAACTTACATCGAGTGTCGGATCACATAGAACTTCAAAAATACCTGCATACATCCATATATCTCTATCGTAATTAACGAGTGAAATAATGTACTTTCGATTAAAATTAGGCTTTGTTTGATATTCCTGATATTCTTTAAATCGTCCCAACAAATATTCGTTTAATGGGTCATTGTTTGCTCCAAAAGCGAAATGAATCTTATAATTAATAAAATCTTTCTCATCGATTCCTAGTATATTCGTTAAAGTTAACATACGACAACCCCTCACAATTTAAATTATTTCTATTATATCATATTTCCAAAATCTATTTTATACCTATTTAAAACTGCATATGCAATAATTAATGCTACTGTTCCATCAATTAGTTTGTATTTGGAGTTTAGCTTTGAGGGTTGAATGTTTCCATTTAAATCTACCTTAGCTTGTGTATTAGATAAGCACCATTTAAGGATTGGATTATTATCATAAACTAATAGATTGTTTTTAAGGTCTGCTTCCATCTGTTTCATGGGTTCGGATAATGAATAAATACCTTGTCTAACTTTTTCCATGTTAAATCCTAGGTCTTCCATCTCTTTGATCCAATATTGAGAGTTCCAAGGATCATACCCTACCCAAAGAGGTCTTATACCATATGTTTGAATCATCTTCATAAACAACTTTGTAACAAGACTAAAATCGTTCTGATTTCCTTCTGTTAGTGTTAAAAAGTCTTTTTTTACCCATATGTCATAGGGAACATTATCTTCTGTTATTCTTTTATCTAGAACTTCACTTGGCATAAAGAAATGTTGAATCACAAATTTCTTGTTGCTATCTTTTTTCTAAATGATTAAGAACCATTTTACAACCGCCTTTTACATAAACAAACATTAAAGGTTTTTAAATAAGTATTTAAACTCATATCTTGCTTACCCACATGACTGTGGGATTTTTGTCTATTTAGATTTTTAGATTTGAAAATAAAATTTCCTATTAATAAAAAAAGCTGACTGTCATTATATTGACAGTCAGCTAATATTAAAATGAGTGCCTTATGAATTAAAACTGATTAAGCTTGGTAGTGATTCCAGTTCACCTGATAAATCACGTGATGGAATACTAGAAATGTTAAAGGCAATGTACTCATAGTTGCCAATAAATGCTTCATCTAAGACAATCGTTCCAGTCAGATTTTGACTTCTTAGCATGACAGTGTACGTATTATGATCATAGCCTAAAAAGACGACTCGAACTTGATAACCTTCAGCAATCGTTAGTGATGAGTAATCAGCTAATGATTCAATCGATAACACGTTAGATACACCAAATCCCTTAATGAAGGTTGTATCACCTGTGGTGATTTTTGTTTTATTATCTTCATAGTAACCTGTTTGAAAACTGAGTGTTTGATCCACGTGAGGCACTAATTCATCCGTGAATTCACCAAATGAGATTTTTGTTGAAACAACTTCAATTTCTAGTTCAATGTTTGATGCCGGTTTTTTTGAAAGATTAAACGCGATGTATTGATAGTTTTTAAAGGCTGCTTCTGTCAAAACAAGTGTACCTGTGAATAAATCACTTCTTGCCATTACTTTATAACCTTCGCCTTCTTTATTCAAGAAGATGACACGACCTTCATAACCTTCTTCAATAGTCACCGTATTGCCTGCATTCATCACTGTTCTTGGTAATACACTTGAAGCGATATAATTGACGCCTGTTGTGACTTGTGTTTGATTTGTGTTCCAATAACCTGAGACAAACACAAGATCTTTTAGTGTGTATTCAAACTGATCTGGTAGGTTTTCTAACTCAAGCGATAAATCTCTTGCAGGTAGACTTGAAATGTTAAATGCCACGTACTGGTCTTCTGCCCATAAAATCTCATCTAAAATAATCATACCGGTTAGATTATCGGTTCTTCTAGTGACTTTGTAGTTACCATACCCGTCGTAACTGAAGAAGACGAATCTGGCTTGATAGCCTGATTTGATATTAATCGCCTCAACATCATCAAAATACATCTTTGATAAAATATTTGTTCCTGCAAAACCTTTAGAAAATGCATCGGTCCCAGGCGTAAGTGCAGTTGCACTTGCTGCATAGTAGCCACTTGAGTATGTTAGCTCGTAATCGACGTGAGGTATTTGATTCGGATGCATTGAAACGATTGAATCAAAATCCTCAACGGTTAAGTCGCTTTCTTCATCCACACTCGTTACATTAAATGCTATTAATTCTTTACCTTCTGAGAAACTCTCATTTACCCAAAGTGGTTCTGTTTGATACTCGCTTACAGATAAAACCGTATAAACACCTGATTCAAACCCAAAGGTTACATAAGCAAACTGATAACCTTCACCTACTTCAAGGACCATATCAAAATTATAGAATGCTGGTGTTAACGGATTGGTAGAAAGATGTTTATTAGAACTTGTGACTTGTGTATTATCAAGTGCCCAATGACCTTGAGATACAACAAACTCTAAATCGATGTGATTATCCATTGTCCCCTCAGGGTGATATATCTTTAGCTTACTTGCTACTTCTTCTAGTCTCATACTAATGTCAACTGTTGGCACACTAGAGACATTAAATGATACGTATTGACCCATGTCAAAGAAGCCTTCTGTTATCTCAAAATAAGGACTCGTACTATTATCTAAGCGTTTAACTACTTTAAACCCATCGCCTTGTTTTTCTAAGAAGATGATGCGGTATTGATACCCAGATTCAACTGTGATGACTGAACCTACTGGTAATAGTCCCATCGGTAAAGGATTGACTGCCAAGTATCGATTATGAATCGCATCAGTTTCTGGTGAGACCGAGGTTGCATTGTCTGCCCAGAATCCTTGAACATAATCAAAAGTTACTTCGTCTCCATAATTGATTTCATCGGTTTTTACAATGTCAATGTTTCTAAAATAGAGCGTTGTTAAAATATCATCTGCAGTTGTAAATCCTTCGATGTTAACTAAAGATCCGAACCAGAATTGAAGATTTCTATTTTTGATTGTTGCGTTCACATTGACACTAAAGTCTAGTGTATAGGTTTGCCATTCAGTCGTTAAGTTTTTAACCACTTGCATATTTTCTAAGTTAACGCCGCCGTTACCTTCCATCGCTACAACAATGGCTCTTGCAGTATCTGCTTTTGCTTCAAAGCTTAGTTGGTAATTGCCCATAAAGGCGGCTAAGTTCATGATCTTAAATTGATTTTCCCAAATATTACCACCGGTTGGTGCAATGTTCGTAATTTCAATTTCAACCACACCATTTGCGGTCGTTGCGGTTAGTCCACCTCTGGTTTCTTCAAACCAAGTTTCATACCCTACCGGTAAGTTTGTTTGTTCATCAATCACATCAAACGATGGTAAATCAAATGGATCTGCCACGTATAATTTTCTAGTCGCAACCGTCTCGAGTCCTTCAGAGTCAGATACTGTGTATCTAAACGTATAGGTGCCTTTTTGTGCTGGTTGTCCAATTTCATAAGGCACTTCTGAGATGTCTTCAAAGATTACATCATTGATTGTTAATTGGTCACGGTCGTCCTTGACTGAGATGCCACCTTTAACTAAGAAGTTGGTTGCGCCTACAGGCAATAAGACATCTGGTCCAACATTGAGGGTTGGCGCTTGATTTTCTAGTTCTGGCCCTGCAATAATTTCAATGTTCTTAAGATAGACTTTCCCTAAAATCGTTTGTTCTTCTAGTGGCACACCTTGGACTTTGTGGAAAGTCCCAAACGCAAATTGAAGTTCTACGCCAGCAGTAGATGTTTCAGTCGAGTAAAAATCGATCTCGATGATTTGTTCTTCTGTTGTGACATCAACCATGTGTTCACCAATTGGTTTTTGTGGTAGTCCACCACCTTGAACTTGAACCATCATTTTTCTATTTGCTTCAGCACTTACCGTAAATCGTAATGTGTAGGATTCAAATGCCGTTAAGCTGAGTGTCTTTTGAGACAACTGAACGTCCCACCAGTTGTTGTCCATCACCACGGATTGTTCTTTAATATCGATAATCGCAACCCCGTCTTCTGTGCTATATTCCACATTGACACCTTGAGACTGATTAAACCAACTGCTCCACCCGTTTAGTCCATCACTAAAGTCACCATTTAAAAAGCCCGCAAGGCCTTTAACCGTGACAACTCGTTGAGCAATTGCTTCATTATCCGATTTGTCTTTGACACGATACGTTAAGATGTAGTCACCTGGTTTATTAATATCGACTTCACCCGTGATGGTGATTTGATCGGTCAATACGCCATCCACATCATCTTCTGCCTCGACGCCATCTGTTGGATCAAATGGTGTGCCGACATTTATTGTCACGGAGTTTGCACCCGTAATCACGGGTTTAACTGTGTCTTTATTCTCGGTTTGTTCTTCACACGCTGATAGCGCAAAAACAAACGTAAAAGCTAATATCACTAACCATAATTTTTTCACATTAATTTCTCCCTTTTTTATTTGATTTAATTACTAATTTGAAATTTTGTTTGATATGCTTGATTGACCGCTTCTATCGCAAGATTCATTTGTTGTTCTGTGACGTTTTGTGGTCTGTAAGTTAATTCATCAATCGAAAGTCCTGTGAGTGATTTAAACCACATTAGACCTGCAACATACCTGCCATAAACATTCAAGTGATAGCCATCTCTTGTTAAATTGTCTCCAATTTCTGTATTTCTAAGGTTTTGAATGGCTGTGCCTGCAGGAATAATTCTTGTAAAAGCGTCATGTTTTAAAATGTAGTTTTGGCTGACATCCATGATTGATTGATACATTAAAGTTTGATCTTTTTCATACCTTGGGAAGTCAGAGTGGTTACTATTTTGTGCGTACGCCCACGTTTGATGCCATACAAACGTTGATTCAGTCAATTTTGTTTCATTGACATAGTCCAAAATGTCATCCAAATACGGTTGTAAACTTTCTTCAATACCAGAAAGCCCACTAACCTGTTGCATTGAGATGATGTCCCAAGGTTCATCTAATAAACCAACGACTAAACTCTTTGCCCCTTTATTCTCCCATTGGTTATTACTATACTTGTAATAGGTATAGCTTGATGTACGATTTTTTATGCTATTCCAATGTGTCTCAAGTGATGCCCCACCAATGTAGAGATTACCGATTATCACCTCTTCAACGCCTAAATTGGACGCAATCTCTCCTAGGTAGGTTGTCGCATCTTCACTAAAACTATTACCAATTGCTAGTATACGTAGTCTTTCTTTGTAACTGGCAGGATCTGTTACTTCAACTTGAATATAGGCCGAAGAAGACATGTCTTTTCCTTTAATTCTTACCATATACTCTCCTTTCTGATTCGCCGTAATTAAAAGAACTGAATCGTCTTGATCTTGCTTGATTGTTAAGGCTTCTAAGCTAAGATCGCTCTTAAACTTTCCACTGACTATTTGTCCTTGTAATAGTTCAAGTGTCTCATAGACGCCCTCTACTTCTAAATATTTCATGACCGTCTCGCCAACATTTATACTCATCAAGTATGGTGATTCTAAACTTCCCAAGCCCTTAAGACCTTCCAACGTGATGTTTATGTTGTCAGGCCCTTCGTCGATGGTTTCTTCGCAAGCGCTCAAGAACCAACCAGAAGACAACACCAACATTAATAACAATGCTTTTTTCATTTTTTCCTCCTTATTCTCGTTATCGAAACGTTTCGATTGAATAACATTAAATGACATTTCATCCAAATGTCCTCGATTCATTTCTAAACTTTTCACTTATAGTATATATGAAAACGTTTTCTTAGGCAAGTGAAATTATAGTTTTTGTGGGAAAATTCATTACTGCTTTTTAACTTGTCCGAATAACGAACCCTAATAAAGGTCTAGAATGATCAAGGAGCATGTCTTTTTGAAGAAACTGATGTTTGTATCCTTATTAGTGTTTTTATCTATTATCCTTGGTGGTTGTGAGTGCTGCAACCCCATTTGAAAACCGCATTAAGTCATCCCATTCGTTTAGGGTAATTTCTTCTACTGGTTTTTTCATCTGCTGGATCTGATAAAGTACCGCACCAATAAACGCATCACCCGCACCCGTTGTATCAATGGCCTCGACCTTAAAACCGTCATAGTCTCTTTTTTCATCTTTTAAATAGAGGCTAGAACCATGTTTACCGCGGCTGTAGAGTACGGCTTTAACTCTTCCAACAAACAGCGACTGAATCGCCTCACTCGTATCCGTAATGCCTGTAATAAACGTTAATTCTTCATCAGACACTTTTAAGATGTCCGCTTTTGGTATAAAGTCATCCATTAATCGTTCGTGCGTTTGTTTGATTGGGTAATCAATCAAACTCACACTACAAAAGTGTAGAATGTCTTTTTGAAGCGATAATGGCTTAATTTGATCATAGCTTAATAACATATCCGCACTTGGGTTTCGATAAAAGGAAAACTCACGATTCCCTTTTGATTTTCTTAACTTTAAATTGAATCTCGTTTAAAGATAAAAAGAACCCCTAATCTAAGGGGCGATGATAGACAATCAAAATGATACAACACAAACAACTGCAAAATTGCGTAGGATTTCCTATCTCGGTTCTTTAGCTATTTTCATCAAACGAACGTCTTATTTTACTGGCTTTACAGTCACTTTAGTGCTAGTTGCGATACTAATGACATAGACACTTACTAGCTGCAAAAACGGCGAAATGTATTGCCCGATAAAGGCATTTAGCTTTGGTGCGTTTGATTGATCTAACAAAGACAATAATACGACAAGAAAAATGAGTGTTGATAGAATTAGATAATAGCTAAAATAGCGATAGCTCACTTTAATTTTTACGACTTTATCTAGGACAACCAAATAGATGGTTGCGGCTAAGCTAACGATCAAGCTTGAATAGAAGTTTAGAAGTAAATACCCATTTGTTTTTAGCCTGTTGGCTTCATTCAAGAAGTTTGTGTCATTTGAGGTTTGATAACGTTCTAACAACGCCTTCGCGTCATTGACATACGCTTGATAATAAGGCAGAATCAGTAACATCAACACCAAAAGAATAGAAAAATAAACGATTAAATACTTATAGTTTAATTTCATAAATAACCCCCATCAATTGTTATACGATTTGATTTGTTATCTTTATTCTACCCTAGATGGGTAAATAAATCCATCCATCTTAAGAAAAGGAACCTAGAAGGCTTCTAGGTTCCTTAACGACTCACCCTTTAACGTAGATTTCAGTTTTTTCGCCGCTATCTTTAAATAACGCATGTCCTTTGGTTTTTAAAGCCAAATAGACTTGATAATAATCACCACTTGATCCAGCAAAATTAAGGCTTAGAACCACGTAGAGGATTATAAAATAATCATTACTAATCCAAACCAACAAACCACTTAACAAGACACCAAACACCAAAGAAGGCATTAAACACACAAGAATAAAATCACGTTTGTTTAAACGTGCGTTGCTACCTGTGGTTAAAAATGGAAATGAAATGCGGTACCTTGATTTGGTTTTTGAGAGCAGTTGGATGGTGATTCCATGCGTAAGTTCATGTAGCGCCATATAAATAACAAGCGCAACAATCACCAACACCGCAATCAAATACCCTTTGATATTCGAACGCTCTTTATCAAGTAAAAGATAGATTAGTGCCATGAACGCAAATATCACTATGAAGATCACCTGTATGACGGTATTTTCTTTTTTTCCTTTTAAATCATAGGTTTGACTTAACACATAGTTTTGTTGTTTATTCATTGTTAACTCCTTTTCGTTTGTTTACTTTAATCGTATACGAAAAAATATGTCTTGTCTATAAAAAGATGAAAAAAGATAAACTTTTTATCGTTTATCCTTCTTTGATTAGAAGCGCATCTAGCGCTTCTTGTTTTTCATCTAAATACATCTGATTGATATAAACACCTGAAAGTAAGTCTTCATAAATATCGACATAGATGTGTTTTACTGCATCCCAAGACGTGTAGTTATTTGTTTCAACCACTAAGGTAACAAGCGACTCATCAGCCATCTTTAATCCAGCCTTCATGACAAGGTCAGCGGGGGTATTACCTAATTCATTCGTGACCTCAAAAATGGGTGAGATGATTCCACCAAGTCCGGTGGTATAAAGGTAATTAATCTCTTTGTCTGTCATAAAGGTTAGCCATTTCTTCGCACTTTCTTTATTTTGATGGCCTTTAATTAGTGCATACCCCCAAGCCCCCGCGGTTGTGGCACGTGTGTTTGTGACTTTATCCTTTGGTGCACTCGTGATTAGATAGTCCTCACTCTGTTCAATGTAGACATTCCCGATGGGGCCAATGTGCCCATAAGATAACCATAGATCGCCCGATTCTAAAAGAGTCGTCGGTTGGGTGACTGATTGAAACGCTGGGCCATAACTAAGGGCATCCGCTTCAAATAGATCTTGTAAATACGACATTGCTTTAAAAAAGCCAATGGAGGAAACACTCGGTAAAACGTAGTCATCGACTGAAGCACTAAGCCCTGAGAGTGGGTAGATGAGTTGTGAGGAGACCTCACCATATGGAAAACCAAACTTGGCTTGGTTTGTCTCTGTTTTGATTCTCTTTGCCCAAAAAAACAGATCTTGCCAAGAAAGTTCTTTAATTTCAATGATTTCATTGTATTCATTTCTAACGACGTCGACCGATGGTGGGATGTATGGCAGTGCTTGTTTATTGATTAACGTTAAGTAGACGTCATAAGACACGAGTGCTAAATAGGTTTTATGACCTTTCTTGATGTAGGAGTCAAAAGAAGAAACAAACGTTCGATCGGTTAAATCATCTAAGTAATTGACGTCCTCTAAGTAATCACTTGACATGAATTTGTCTAGGTTTGCCGTATCTAGCATCACCACGTCCGTTTGAATATCTTTATCATCAACTTCCGCTTTGATGTGATCGTAAGCCTCTAAGGGCGATTCGTAAATCACATTGACCTTAATCCCATGTTCGGCCTCAAACAGTTTAACGAACGTTCGAAAAAACGTCTTTTCTTCTGGTTGTTGTAAGCCCGTTAACCTAAGATTTAACACTTTTGCTTCTGCTTTCTTTTGACAAGAAAACAAAGCGAGTAGACAAATCAAAATAATCATCTTTTTCATGACTCAATCCGCGCTTTCTATGATGTAGTGTTTTTTGATGTAATCCCTCGTGTCCTTAAAAACGAGGTTAAATTCGTCAAGTAATTGTGTTAATTGATTACTGTCTTCTTCTAAGGCGCTTTTGTGCATCTTTAGTATGATTTCATAGAGTTGATCAGCACCAATACTCGCACTTGAACTTCTGAGTTTGTGAAGGATACTTCTTGTTTTAATGTAGTCTTTTTCAATCACTGCCTGACTAAGTTCGATACCGACCTCACTGGTTTCCTTGTAATACTCTTTGATGACTAAGGTGTACAAATCGGCGTTTTCGCCTAATTGTTTAATGCCTTTATTGACGTTGATTGGCAGTCTTTCTTGAACCACGGGTTTGTTGTGTTTGTTTAATGTTTGTTTGATTTGATGTGTCAATACCTCTGGATCAAACGGTTTAGAGACATAGCCTACCATCCCAACCTCGATGGTGGTTTTAATCACCTCAGGACCAATTTCTGCACTCATGGCGATAACGAGTGCGTCTTTATTCATACGTAAGATTTGTTTTGTCGCGTCATAGCCATTTAAATTAGGCATGTGAATGTCCATTAAGATGAGGTCAATGTCAGCTGATTTTGATTGGTACAACTTAACGGCTTCAAGCCCATCATCTGCCCTTAATGTATCAAAGCCTTGTTGTTCTAATAAAAGCTTAGATATGAGCTGATTGGTGTCGTTATCATCGACGATCAAAATGATTTTATTCAATTTTTCAATGGCTTCATCCTGGATTTTTTCCTTCGTTTTTTCTAAGGATTTTGGTAAGAAAACCTCTAAAAGTGTGTTGTGTAAAATACTTGAAATGACTGGTTTGCCAATGGCTGCGTCAATGGCTTCATGATTTAATTGATCAAATAAATCGGTACGCTGCATCGGAATCATCAAGATGATTTTTGGAAACTGCTTAATGGCGGTATTTTCTTTTAATCTTTGGATGAACTCTAAGCCCTTCTCACTTGGGGTTTCGTAGTCACAAATGAGTAAATCAAACGGGTCAGTCATCTTTTGGTTGTACTGTGTGATTAACGACTCTGCGCTAACGCTAGAAGTCGTTAGTTCACTTCTGATGCCAAATGAATGTAGGTAGGTTTCCATCATATTTAAGTTAGACGTGTTTTTATCTAAGACTAAGGCATGGATATTTTTAAAGAAGGTATTTGAACTTTCCTTTAAAACCGATGCTTCTTTTTCTTGGTCATAACTAAGAGAAAGTTCAACGACAAACGTAGAGCCTTCAAACTCTTTTGAATAGACACTCACAGACCCACCCATCAGTTCGACTAAGTGTTTAACAATCGATAAACCAAGACCAGAACCACCAAAACGACGATTAATCGACGCATCGGCTTGTTTGAATGGCACAAAGAGTTGACTCATCACTTCTTTATTCATACCGATACCAGTATCCTTAACTGAGAGTATCAAGTGTTCTTTATCTTCGCCAACGGCTTTTTGATGGATTTCAAAAATCACGTCACCTTTATCGGTGAACTTGATCGCGTTATTCAATAAGTTTAATAACACCTGTTCAATCCGTTTAGGATCTCCTCTATAGTAGGTGTGTAGTTTAGGGTCTTTAATGTATCTGAAATTAAGTCCTTTTTCTTCTATTTTGACCGCTAAGATACTCATTAAGTTAAAGACCACTTGATCCAAACTAAACGTGATTTCCTCTAATTCAATTTTTGAGCTTTCAATCTTAGAATAATCTAAAATGTCATTGATTAGATTAAGCATGTTGGTTGAGGCCTGAGTGATTCTTTCTAGATACATCTTTTGAGTGAAATTAACGTCGGTTTTCTTAAGCAAATAAGACATCCCTGTAATCGCATTTAAAGGCGTTCTAATTTCATGAGACATGCGCGCCATAAACGTCGATTTGACCAGGTTGGCTGCCTCGGCTTCTTTTTTGGCAGCCTCTAAGTCTTTTCTTGTTTTTTCTTTTTCTATGATTTCACTTCTAAGTCTAACAATCCAATAAGAAGAGATTATCCCAGCAACTAAAATAAACGAACCAAGTATAACAAGCGTTTGAATCAAAGGACCAAAGTCTTTGGTTTCTAGGGTATCAACGGTTACCCATTTCGAATGAATCGCGACTTTCTCCTCAGCACTAATAGAACTCAGCGCTTTGTTTAAAATACTTAATAACACTAGGTTGTCTTTTTGGATGGCAAAATGCAGACCCACCGGGTCATTTGATGGTATTGCACTAAATCTGAGGTTCGTAATGCCACTTGATTTAATGAGGTAATCGGTGGTGGCTAGGTTTCCGACAAACGCGATTTCTCTGCCATCACTAACGGCAGTAAGCGCCTCATCGATCTCATCGTATAAGCTTAGGTTGATGTTTGGAAAACCAAGTAAATAACTGTGGTGACTGCTGTTGATTTGCACCGCCACGGTTTTACCTTCTAAGTCCGAAAGACTTTTTATTTTTTGATCCGAGTTTAGTGTAACAATCACTCGTTTGATTTCATAATACATGCTAGAAAAAAGGAAAAAATTTTCCCTGTCGCTTGTTTTTGATAAGGCCGGAAGGACATCTATTTCACCTTCAAGCGCTTTAAAGTAGGCTTGTGCCCAAGTGAGGTTTTCTACGACCTCAAACGTTAGTCCTGTGCGTGCTTCAATTAACTTAATGTAGTCACTTGCGATGCCTAAATAATCCCCGTTTTCGATAAATTCAAAAGGGACAAACATAGGATCGACCCCAGTTTTTAGGATTGGATGATCGTTAATGTAGTCCATCTCATTTTGGCTCAAGTTTAAAGAAGAGGCGTTAAGGTCTCTTGTTGTTTGAAAGGCTAAAAGTAGGGTCATGCTCAATAAGAAAATCAAATATTTTTTCATGTGAGCCACCTCATTTAGGTTTGCGTGTATTGTTTGTTGATTTGTGTGACTTCATCAATCACTTCTAAGAATGCTTCAGCAATTTCAGGGTCAAAATGACTGCCAATGCCTTCTTTAATGATGTTTATCGAATCCTCAATGCTGTAGGCCTTTTTGTACACACGTTCGTTAATTAGTGCATCAAAGACATCAATGATTGTCATGAGCCTTCCAGGCAGTGGAATTAATTCACCTTTAAAACCGTTAGGGTAACCTGAGCCGTCCCATTTTTCGTGGTGAAAGCCAACAATTTCTAAGGCAGTCTTGATAAAACTTGGGACCTCGACGTCAAACGAAAGCTCTTTTTTTAACGCAGCTACACCAAACTCAACGTGTTTTTTCATCAGTTCAAATTCATCTTTATCGAGTTTGCCTGGTTTTAATAAAATATGATCGGGTATGGCTACTTTACCGATGTCATGCAGTGGGCTTGTTCGGACAAGCTCAGTGATATAATCATCCGTTAGTACATCATGATACTTTTTTTTCTTACTTAAATGATGACACAAACACGCCATCATTTGTTTGGTTCTCATGATGTGATTATACGCCTCAAGGTTACGTGCTTCAATCAAACCCACGAGCGCGTGAATGGTCACATCTCTTGCAACAACAAGCTCACGCGTGGCTTTTTCTATGCGCTTATCTAGAACGTAATTTGCGTCTTCAATGTCGTGTTGAAGTTCTAGTAGCTTTTTGTGAATCTCAATACGAACTTTTAAGGCTCTCAGGTTCACTGGTTTTCTGATGTAGTCAACCGCACCGAGTTCAAGTCCCTTAATTTCATTTTCAATTTCATCGAGATTGGTCAGAATAATCACACGAATGTGGTTGTATTTTTCGTCTTTCTTAAAATGCTCTAAAACTTCAAACCCGTCCATAAATGGCATATTCAAATCGAGAATCACCAAGTGGATGCTTGGGTCCTCATCTAGTATTGCAAGTGCTTGATTGCCATTACGTGCGATTTTTACATCATAATCCGATAACATGTTTTGTATAATTAGTAAATCAGTTGTGGAATCATCAACAATTAAGATTTTCGTTACCATTAATATCACCCAGACCTTATATTTATCTTAGTTAATTACATTATAACATATTTTTTATAAACTCTATGAAATCGCATTCATAAATTGATTGAATTGTTTCTAATAAAAAATGAAATGAATGAAAAAAATGACCAAATGGTCATTTTCTCGTATGTCTCTTAATCAAGTTATAAATCGTTTCTTCTTTTTTTCTTGACTTCCAATTGATGGAGGTTTGTTCCAATACTATTCCGCCTTTTTGTGTAATCAACTTTCTAATTTGGTTTAAGGTTTGATTGCCCCCTAACCATGAAAATGGAAAAAAGTGAGTGACAAATAAGACAAACTCAATACCATCAAAAGATTCAAATGTATTTAGATAACCTTTGGTTGCTACTGGCATCTGAAACCCGTGGACTGGACTTCCAAAGTAAACCCTAGATACGCCATCTAATGATGGGATTTCAATCATCGAGACAAGCGTCTGTTTTTTCTCATCCACATACGCTTTTACTTCCTCACAAGAAATCCCTAAGCTCTCAGATAAACGCCTAGCCACACTTAAGGTGTTACCTGTTTTTGAATAACAAATCACTTTTTCTTTCAAATCTATCCCTCCTCATATAGGATTATAATGTCGTTCTAAAAGATCACTTCCTTACCCTTAGTATAGAACTTTTGTTATTCTTTGTCGATAACCAATCGATAAATCAAGCTTCTTTCAATCAATTGTTATATTCTCTTATTTAGTCACAGCCCATCAAGATTTCTTGATTTTTTTTATACGTGTCTTGATAGTCCGGACGTTCTTTAAATTCACTACTTGTTTTTTTGATACACAAAGAAAAATCAGTTTGACTGACTTCTTTTTCTTTGAATGTCTCTAAGAACTCATTAATTGAAACCCCAACACCAATCAGTGAGTTATAAGCACCAAAGGCTTTGACTTGGATAAAGTAATTAAGACTGACGTGTAAATACAAAATTGTCTCTTCACTTAACGTCTTTTTTCTTAAATAGCTTGGCATTAGTCCCCAGTAATATTCTTTTTCTTTTGATTCTAATGTTTGATCTATTAAGATTTCACTGACTTGGATGACGTTTGGTTTATTCGATTCGTAAAACGTATGATTTAAACAGTCTAGGACGTATATCGTCTGTGTTTCTTGACTGTTTGTCTTAGCTTTTTTTAGTATAAAGCCAGATTGTTTGATTTTTTTAGTATGTTCAAACGGGTGTCGATTCGTAAACATCACTTTATCAACCAACAGCTCTTTAAGGCGTTGATCCATCAAGTAGTGCCATAAAGACAACTTTTGAATGTTTTTGTTGCACTTTGAGCCTCTTTTATGCTTAAACACCTTAAATGGTTCATTAGATAACCTTACTTTTTCTTTGCATGATTGACAATAATAGACCTCTAATGTGCTTGCTTGTTCGGCTCTAATTAACTGATTGGCTTTGTTTTTTGCGACAAACATAGTTTCCCACCTTTCTATGTAGGTTCATTCTAACAAAGATAACAGCTTCTTAGTAGGGCGTATTTGTCACTATTTGAAAAAAAGAGGCACCCCAAGGGACCTCTTAAATGTCTTTAAATAAGAACGAAACTTCTCTACTGAACCGTTTGATAAAGAGTGCTTTAAATCGGGTAAGTTTGGCTTCATTAAGCTCAGAAATCAATAACCCATAAAGACGTTTTAGTGCTTGGTCTCTTTCTTCAAACTGCTTTAACTCATGATGCGCAGCCGCTTTAAAGTAGTAGATTGTATCTAGTAGATAGTACGATTTAATCTTTAAACAATATTTAACCGCCTCATCGGCGTAGTAAAGCATCTTTTCATAATCTTCAACAATGCTATAATAGCGACTTAATTCTTCTAACACTAGTGTGACTATTTTGATGTTGTGCCCTGTAACAACCGTTAGGTTATTGTCTAAGTATTGGGCCAACTTTTTTGCGATCACTTCTGGTTCACTAAACGATTCAAAACTCATCAAGGTTAGTAAGATGTGTAGTTCACTTTGAGATAACGCGTGCTTCTTTAAGAGCGCGTTATAGTCTAATAATTGTTTAGTTTCATTGATGAGTTCTTCTTCTCTTGTGCCATTAAAATGATGACGATAAAGTATTTCGCCATGTTGGTATAAAAGTAAATCCGTTTCTAAGATTAACTCATCTTGGTTGATGTTTTTCTTAATCTCATCGGCGTCTTTTTTGTTCTTTTGTAAGACATACGTATAAAAAGACAAAATCGTTTGGCTTTGTTTGATTTTATGTGATTCTAACTCCATAATGACGTTTTCAGCATTAAAGCCCAAACGTCTAGAGAGTTTATCTAAAATCACGTAAGACATTTGTGAGTCACCACCAATGTATCTGCGAAACTGCCTGGATGACACAATGCCGTCTAAAAATTCTTCGACCGATAGGTTTCTCATTGACCTTAAACGGTCAATGTAAAACGCCAAGTGCTGACTTTGATTGATACTATTCATTAAAACGCCCCCACATAAAAATCTTAGTATTTCTATTATATGCTTATTTGTCTGTTTTTTCTATTGATTGTTCTTTTTAACCAATTGGTCGAATATCTTTTTTTCCCTTAAGTTATAAAGTTTGAAAAACCACGGGGTTAGTAAATACCCGTATTTGAATATTTTAGATGGGTGTATGTTCTTTTTGTTCTTCTTGATTCCTTTGATTAAGACCTTTGCCACGAGACTTGATTTTTGTACAGGCCATGGTTTATGTGTTTGTTTGGCTCGTTCAAAAAAGGCCGTGTGAGTCGCCACAGGATAAAGCGAAATCAAGTGCTGATCTTTATTCATTTCAAAGCGATACCCATCCATAAACGCCCTGAGTGCAGCTTTAGTCGAACTATAGAGCGCATAGCCAGGTAAACTAACAAAGGCGGTTGCTGAAATCGTAGAGACAAAGGTAAATGGCTTATCCTGGTGTAATTCTTTCATCTTAACAGCAAAATCAATGGTTTGTTTGACGTTAAGATCATAGATGGCATTGACGTGTGATTCTTCGTACGAACTTAATCGTTCGTAGTAAGCAAACCCGGCGTTTGAAATAAATAGGTCAATAGAGCCAAGCGTTTTAAGTGCGTGATTAAACACATCTGCTCTTTCATTTTCTTTTGACAAATCAGCGTCTTGCTTGATGAGTCTTTCATGAGAGAAATCAAGCCTTGTCATTTGTCTTGAGATGGCGTAAACGAACGCGCCTTCGTCTAATAATTGGTTAACCACTTCGAGTCCGATACCTTTTGAAGCCCCTGTAATCACAACTTTCTTATTCTTTAATTCCATGGGCTTTTCTCTCCTTTAAGTGTTTTTTATATTTCTTATAGGCAAACACATAATGACTGCTTGTGTTAGCCGTCACATACAAAAGAAGCGTGGTATTATTAATGGCCTTGAAATGGCCTTTTTCAAACAAACTTTCTTCTGTGAGACACTCGATTTCGTTTAAGACTTTCTCATGCGTGTCATCTAAGTACCGTTTGGCTTCTTCAAGCGTCGTTTTTTGATGTTTTTCTTTAATTGCTTGGTTCATCTTAGGATAAGTCTTCCAGGTATAACCCGCGGGTAGAAAAGAAACTTGAGTGTTTTTATCCTCTCTTAATGCTTTAATAAATGATAACAACAAACACTGCCATTCATAAAGATGCACTAGGACATCTTTTAAGTTTTCATCTCTTTTGTAGTGGGTTTCTTTTAACTTATCGTCCTTAAAAAACTGAAAATGGCTTTCTTGTTCTTCAAGGCTACTAGACTCAATTAACCCCTTTAAGTCGTCGTAGTTATTTTCGATAAGTAAGGTTAGTGCCTCTTTAGTTTGTGGTCTACTCATGGTTACGCTCCTTAGTCCGTGTCGTTAATTTTATTATACGCTAACTAAGTGCTTAAAGCCTATATCTTAATCGATTAATTTTAACCCACGGTAACTCGCAATTTGTTTGACGTCTTTGTCGCCACGCCCTGATAGGTTGACAACAATGCTTTTATCTTTACCAAGTGTTCTTGCTAAGACCATGGCGTAGGCAACCGCATGTGCCGATTCAATGGCCGGGATGATGCCTTCTTTTTTCGATAAGTACTCAAACGCGTTAACTGCTTCCTCATCGGTTATTGACACATAAATCGCACGTTTATTGTCAAATAAGTAGGCATGCTCTGGTCCAACCCCAGGGTAATCAAGCCCCGCTGAAATCGAATAGACTTCATCGATGTCGCCATTGTCGTCTAATAAAACTTTGGTACGCATCCCGTGGATGACGCCATTTTTGCCTCTTGTCATGGTAGCCGCATGGAATTTCGTTTCGATGCCTTTACCTGCCGCCTCAACCCCAATCAACGTCACTTCTTTGTTATCGATAAAATCATAAAACGCACCAATCGCGTTTGACCCACCACCCACGCAAGCAATCACGTAGTCTGGTAATTTATGTTCAAGTTTCAAATGCGCTTGTTTAATCTCCATGCCAATGACTTTTTGAAAGTCACGTACCATGGTCGGGTATGGGTGTGGTCCCACCGCAGACCCAATCAAGTAAAATGTATCTTCTAGTTCATTACTCCATGCATCTAGTGCGCTATCAACGGCTTCTTTTAAAGTTTTAAGTCCAAAATCAACGCTAACGACTTTCGCACCGAGTAATTCCATACGGTAAACATTTAGTGCCTGTTTTTGAATGTCGACGGCACCCATATGGATTTCACATGCCATGTTAAATAACGCCGCAATCGTCGCAGTCGCAACCCCGTGCTGTCCCGCACCGGTTTCAGCAATCAGCTTTTTCTTGCCCATCCTTTTGGCAAGCAGCGCTTGCCCAATGACGTTATTAATCTTGTGTGCCCCGGTGTGATTTAAATCTTCTCTTTTTAAATAGATTTTAGCTCCACCCAAATCTTCACTCATGTTTTTTGCGTGATAGAGCAGGCTTGGCCGGTTAGCATAGGTATTTAAATAAAACTGAAACTCTTCTAAAAAGAGCGGGTCGTCTTTATAACGATCATACGCTTCTTCGACCTCTTTTACTGCTTTTAAAATGTGTGGTGGTAAGTATTGTCCACCAAATTGTCCAAACTCCATGTTTGAAACCCCCTTCGTTTTTTACGCTTTGTTTAGGGAGTATTTAATTAAGAGGGTTTTAGGGTATGAAAAAGCCCCAAGACATCTAAAAAGATGCCTTGGGACGAAATGTTCGTGGTACCACCCAATGTTTAAGAAACAATTGTTTCTCCTCTTATCTAAAATACGCCGTCATTAAAGACTTTAATATTTTTGCTTGATAACGGAAGCGCCCGGCTCATGCTACTAATGTTCACACGGCTTCTACCTTAGTCCATTCATTAAAAGTTCTCATGCTTGTCTTACACTCTCACAAGCTCGCTAAATGAGACTTTTTTAACTACTACTCTAAAGTCATCGAATTTAACTCTATTATATACCTATTTTTGAGTATTGCAAGATAAAATGTTCAAAATGTCTCATTTCCCGTCTTTTGTGAATACACAAGACATAAAAAACGACAGTCCATGTCTCTATCGAGGGATAAAGTGGCTGTCGTTCATTTTTAAGTCCGAAAGTCAGGTATTATACCTAAAATAAAGTAAAAAGAAAGGCCATTTTTTAAATCAATCTTTTGTTGATAGTAAATAATAAAACCCAACCACAGGAATAAATGCTAAATACCAATGTTTCTTTATCGGATACATCAAATAGACACTTAAACAAATCATGAATAAAAAATCAAACGTCATGATGTGCACAAAGCTGTCACTCATAAACGCTCTACTGTACTCGCTAACACGACCTAGAATCACCCCATAGATGATTAACAACAAAGACATAACACCAATCACAAGTAAGAATACCGTAGGTCTATTTTTTGTTACGCTAGGTACTTCTTTTCTTTTAATAAAATAAGGCGTTAACGCAAACGCACCAAGCATAAATGAAAGAATAAAATAGGGATACTCCTTCTTTTCAATCGTCTCATAGAACAAGGCATAAAGTAAAAAAGACAGCGGGAATAACCCCATTAGGTTAAACACGGTAAACACAAGTGGATCTGCCTCCATTTTAAGGATATCGACTAAGACGCTACTCGTTGAAAAGAAAAAGATCAAATGCATCAAGCTATAGCTAACTAGTAATCCATAAGCCCATTTTAATTTCATGATTGATCACCTCATAGTCTTAGTATATCTCAATTTAGACTTTTGATAAATTAATTCGCCTTTCTTAAAAAAAGAGCCTTACAACCCATAAGGGAAGTAAGAACTCTTAGTTTAATCATGATTAACTGTAATAAGTGATTGTTTTGATTCTTCCTAACCAACCATTACTAGAGGTAGGGCTGGCATTTTCAAATACGAGACGATAATAGAAATCACCTTGTTGTTCTAATTCAATTGTGATGTCTGTCATTGATGAAATCTGAGTATCTTGACCATGTGTGGTTGAGGTATCGATTAAAGTAATTGTCGAACCCGATGTATACGATTTATTGTCATATAAATCGATTAACTCATCTTTAATCATTAACACCTTTTTCGCATCTGAAACTTCAACAAGTTCGATTTCATCTAACTTGGTTAAATCAAACCGTGTCCCATTATACCAACCAACGTGAATACCCGTTAGATTGACTTTTTGTCCAGCAATTGCGCTTTGAATGTACGTGTAAACCTCGTGGTAACGGATGGAACAAATCAAATCACTGTTCGTGTGGGTTCAACTCAGAATGATTTTCTTATCTTTCTATCTTTTTAGTTGAGATTAAGTTAACGCCTGTCCCAAACAAATTTTCAATCAAAACATCGCCGACATTGATTGGCGGTGAAACGATGATTTTTCTAGACGCATCGATGACCTCAAAGACGTACTTTTTTTCAATCATGTCATCGGTTTTTACTGGCAGTCTAGGGGTTAACTTTGAGGTCGTTTTGGTCGTTGTTGTTACCAAACGTTTTGGGCAAGAAAGTTCTTGTCGTGCGTACTCGTAGCCTCTTTTACAACGATTGCCTGTGATTTCGTTATCGTGAATCATTAATTGACAGCCGATTGGGCATCTGATACACGTCATGGTTTTAGTCATTTAATCACCTCAAGGGTCATCTTAATTGCTTGTTTACTTTTTAGTGCTTCTTTCTCGATCGTGATTTTTTCCATTTCCGATGGTATAGCGAATTTGATGCGTTTGTCTTTTATTTTCAGCTCACCTTGAAAAACATGAATGAGGATTTCTTCGTGTTTTTCTTTGACCCTAAAACTGATCTCAAAGTCCTCATTTAGGTCATTTAAATCAATGGTTTGCGGGACAACGTAGGTTAGATGATCATCGATATCAATCTCTATTTCTTCTTTTTGATGAAGCTCTTTTTTTAATACGTACTTTTTAGCGCTTCTTCCAGCAATCGTCCCTTCCTTAGAAACAAAGTCCACCAAATCGTGTATTTGTAGGCTGTTCCCGCAAACAAATAGACCATCAATTGATGTTTGGTAGGTTTGATTAACGATGACACTTCTTGTTTTTGTGTCTTTTTTTGGCTTAATTTCATCTAAAAGAGAGATCTCTGGAATTAAACCAACCGAAAGTAGAAGTGTGTCACATTCAATTAGAAATCGATCCGCTTCTATTGGCCTTAAGTGCTCATCGACTTTAGATACTTCAACCGCTTTTAAGGATTTATCCCCATAAATGTCACTGATGGTGTGCGATAAATAAAGTGGGATATCAAAATCTTCTAAACAAGAAACAATGTTCCTTGTTAGACCATTTGAGTGTGCCATTAACTCAACGACGGCTTCTACCTTCGCCCCTTCTAGGGTCATCCGTCTTGCCATGATGAGCCCGATGTCACCTGAACCTAAAATGACTACTTTTTTACCAACCATGTAGCCTAACTGGTTCATGTATCTTTGCGCACTACCCGCTGAAAAAATGCCTTTTAGGCGTTTACCAGGTAGATTAATTTGACTTCGTGTTCGTTCGTAAGAACCCGTTGAGATGATCACTGATTTGGACTTAATCATTTGAATACCCTCTTGTTCACTTGATAAGGTCAAATGAAACAAATTGTTTTCTTTGATTAGACGAACAACTGAGGTGTTTAATGAAACCTCAATGTCAAGGGTTAGCTCGTTTTGAATCCGTTCTGCGTACTCAGGACCCGTTAATTCTTCTTTGTAGTGGTGGATACCAAACCCACTGTGGATGCACTGATTAAGGATGCCACCAAGCTCATTGTTTCGTTCAATGAGTCTGATTTTTAGACCCTCTTCATAGCTATTTTTCGCACTAGCGATACCGGCGGCACCGCCACCAATCACACACACGTCATAGATCATTTTTCCACCTTCAATTCTTCAATTAAAATTGGGGTATCTTCTTCATAGTAATTGATTTCACTCAAATCTTTATTGGTTGCTGCTGCGATAATCTCCAAGATTCTTGACTCGCAGTACCCACCTTGACAAACCCCGGCGGTCGCCCTGGTTCGTTTTTTAATGGCTTTGATTGAGGTTGCAGGAATTAACCCCGTTACCTCATTGAGTATTTCTTGTTTCGATATTTTCTCACAGCGACAAACAAGTTCACCATAACTTGGTTCTTTTTGCCATCTCTTTTGCTTATTTTCTTCACTGTCTAAGAAAAAAGGTAGCGCTCTTTTTCTTGTTTTTACGACGTTTTGTTTTGGTTGTAGCACGTAATCTTCTTTGATTAAATCAATGACGTATTTGCCTATGGCTGGTGCGGCGGTTAATCCAGGGGAATCAATACCCACCAAGTGATAGACGTGTTTGTTTTTGGTTGAGCGATTAATGTAGAAATCATCACCCTTTATTTTGGCTCGTAAGCCGGCAAAGTTTTTGATGTTTTCTTTAAACGGTAGTTCGGTAGACAAGCGCATCGCTTGGTTTTTAATATCATTTAATCCTTTAATCGTCGTTTGGTTGTCCTCTTTATTTAATACATCTTCTGCGTTTGGACCGACGAGTAAATGCCCATCGGGTTGTGGTGTAATTAAGACACCTTTACCTAGCTTCGATGGTACTGGGTAAATGACCTTATTAATAAACCCCTTCACCTCATGAGAAAGGGTGTAATATTCACCTCTTCTTGGGTAAATCTTGATTACGTCATCTTCTAACATCGCCATCACCTCATCACTATAAAGCCCCCCCGCGTTGATAATGCCTTTGGTTAAAATCGGCGGTTGGTTTTTAAAATATACCTCGTAATGATCCAATCGCTTATTAATCCTAGTGACCTCGTGATTTAGTTTTAGTGTTAACCCATTCGTAATTGCATTTTCAAGCATGGCTCTAGCGGCTTCCCATGGCACCGTGGTTTTGGTTGAGGGAAGTGATAGACTACCTAAGAGTGTTTCGTTCAGGTTTGGCTCAAGACTTAGCGTTTCTTCTTTAGTTAGAAAACCCACTTCTTTTACCCCATTGTCTTTCGCTCTTTTGTATAAAACGTTTAAATAATTCATCTCTTCATTGGTAAACGCAACAACGAGCGCACCAGTTGTAAGAAGCGGAAAATCGAGCTTTAATGCTAAATCCTCATAAAGCTCATTTCCTTTCACACAAAGCCTAGCTTTTAATGAACCTACTTTTGGATCATGACCACTATGAATGATTCCACTATTGGCAATCGTCTGTCCATTGGTAATGTCTGATGATTTTTCTACTAAGCAAATAGCACCTTCAAAGAAGGAAAGTTCTCTTGCGATGGCACTTCCAACGATGCCAGAACCAATGATTAAATAATCGTACATAATGAACACTCCTTTATCACTTATAGTTTATCATGAATGCGCTTTCAAGTAAACATTTCATACCAATAGATTACTTCTAGACTGCGATTTTAATCTAGCTAAATAAAGAAAAAACCAAGATTATTGCATCTACTTCATATGCAAATAACCTAGGTTTTATTCATTGATTATGGTTGTAAAAATTCTTTATACAATGTCTTTGTATTTTACAATTGGATTTCTTGCGGCTTTAACTTCATCTAAGCGTCTAACGACGGTATGATAAGGCGCATTTTTTACCAATTCTGGTGTTTCTTTTGATTCTTTAGCGATTTGTTTTAGGATATCAATAAACTCATCTAAGGTTTCTTTTGATTCGTTTTCGACGGGTTCAATCATTAAGGCTTGGTGAAACACCAGTGGAAAATAAATCGTTGGTGGGTGAATCCCAAAGTCTAGCATTCGCTTAGCGACGTCTAAGGTGGTAATGCCACTTGATTTGTCTTTTAATCCATCAAAAACGACTTCATGCATGCAATGTTTTTTGATTGGCAATTGATAATCGTCTTGAAGTGATGCTTTAATGTAGTTTGCATTTAATACCGACAAACGACCGACTTGCTCTAAGTTTTCTTTACCAAGGCTTCTAATAAAGCTGTAGGCTTTTAAAACCACCGAGAAATTGCCATAATAGCCTGAGATTCTACCAATGGTATGCTTTGGTTTTTCAAACACGTATTTGCCACGTTTTTGATTGACGGCTGGGTAGGGTAGGTAGTCTTTTAACTTCTTTACCACACCAACAGGACCTGAACCTGGTCCACCACCACCGTGTGGTGTTGAGAAGGTTTTATGAAGGTTCAAGTGGATGATGTCAAAGCCCATATCCCCAGGTCTTGCCACACCAAGCAAGGCATTTAGATTAGCCCCATCGTAATAGAGTAACCCGCCTACCCCATGGATGAGTTTTGAGATTTTTAAAATGTCTTTTTCAAAGATCCCTAAGGTGTTTGGATTAGTAAGCATGATCCCAGCGACTTCATCACTTAAAACTTCTTTTAGTGCTTTTAAGTTAACTGTGCCATCTGGATTTGATTTTACTTCAATGATGTCAAACCCACAAACCGCAGCGCTCGCAGGATTTGTGCCATGTGCACTATCAGGAACGATGATTTTTGTTTTATGCGTATTGCCTTGATGCTCATGGTAAGCTTTAATGATCATTAAACCCGCAAGCTCGCCTTGAGCACCGGCAAACGAATTCATACTAAATGCGGCCATGCCTGTAATTTCACTAAGCATTTCTTGGGTTTGATAGTAAAGTTCAAGGCTGCCTTGCGTACTTTGTTCTGGTTGAAGTGGGTGAATGTGCTTAAACCCATCAAGGGATGCCATTTCTTCATTAATTTTTGGGTTATATTTCATCGTACAAGAACCCAGTGGATAAAATCCGGTTTCAACCCCATGATTTTTTCTTGAGACATTTGAGTAGTGTCTAACCACATCAAGTTCAGAGACTTCTGGTAGATTTGCCTGTGCTTGACGTTTAAGGTTTATAGGTAGTTCATCTGCTAAATTAAACGACGTTTCTAGCGGTTTATCGAGTTGATAGCCAACACGACCGGTTTTAGATAATTCAAAAATTAATTTATCGTAGGGTGTCATGTTCAAACCTCGCAATCTCACACACAAATTGGTCAATTTCTTCTTTTGTTCTTCGTTCAGTGACGCTAAAAATCAGTTGCTTTTCTTCCAGCATAATGCCTGATAAAAATCCTTTTTTAATTAGATAGGTTTCTAGTTTGTTACGGTCAAGCGTGGTTTCAATCACAAATTCTTTGATGTAGAACCCTTGATAGACACGCTTGAAGCTTTCTAGTTTTAAGAGTTGTTCTTCTAAATAGTGACTATTCTTATAGCATTGTTCATTGACTTCTTTTAGACCCTGTTTACCCATCAAAGAAAGATAGACGGTTGCCCAAAGTGCCATTAAGGATTGATTTGAACAAATGTTCGAGTTGGCTTTTTCTCTTCGGATGTGTTGTTCTCTGGCTTGTAGTGTTAAGACAAACCCACGTTTGCCATCGATGTCGTTTGTCAGTCCACAAATACGGCCTGGCATTTTTCTGATGTGTTCTTTGGTGGTTGCTAAAAAGCCCGCGTGAGCACCACCAAAAAACATTGGCATGCCTAGGCTCTGAAGATGACCGATTGAAATATCTGCGCCCATCTCTCTTGGTGATTTGATGAGACTATGAACTTGTAAATCACTATTGATAATCATTAAGCCTTTATGTTCTTTAACTTTTTGTGCAATCAAAGAAAAGTCCTCAATTAAGCCGTATTTATTAGGCAGTTGTACGATTAATCCGGCAATGTCTTCTAAGTGTGATAGATCAAGAGCTAAATGCCCCTCTTTTGATGGTACTTCAATGACCTCAATTTGGCGGTATTTGGCGTAGGTTTTAATGACTTCTTTGACGCCATCAAATAACGCCTCACTGATTAATATTTTTTTACGTTTGGTGATTGCTGTGGCCATAAACATCGCCTCGGCTGATGCGGTTGCCCCATCGTACATCGAAGCATTTGAAACGTCCATGCCTGTAAGTTCACAAATCATGCTTTGAAACTCGAAAATGTATTGAAGCGTCCCTTGCGCAATTTCTGGTTGGTAAGGCGTATAAGACGTTAAGAATTCTTCTCTTCTGACAATCTCACTAATCGCCGATGGGATATAGTGATCGTATATGCCACCACCTCTAAATGTAATTAAGGGTTGGTTCTTCTTTTCTAATTGTTTAAAATGGCTTCTAAGCTCATTTTCAGACATCGATCTTGGTAGGTTATAGTCGTATTGGTAGCCTAGCTTCGAAGGTATACTGTTAAACAGTTCATCTACCGAAGCAACGTTTGTGACTTCTAACATGTCTTTAATGTCTTTTTCTGTGTGTGGAAAGTACTTAAACATGTTCTTTTCCTAGTGACTTTCTTTTAAGTAGGTGCTTGCGTCCATCAATGAAGATAAGTCAGGTGCGCCTTCAAGTTCAACCTCTAGAATGAAATTTAGGTAAGGATCTTCATTGAGTAACTCCGGTTGATCTAGTAGTGCTTCATTGACGCTAGTGACTTTACCCTTAATAGGCATTAGTAAGTCAGAAGCCGCTTTAACGGATTCAACAGCCCCAAACACTTCATCTTTTGAAAACGAATCACCAACGCTTGGTAGGTCAACAAAAACTACCGCACCTAGGGATTCTTGTGCGTAGTCACTGATACCCACAAACGCTTTATTCCCTTCAATCTTAACCCACTCATGGGATTTGCTGTAAAACAATCCTTCAACTACTTTAGCCATTTTTCTTTTCTCCTCTAACGTATTTTTTATCGTAAAATTTGCGATTTCTTAGTTTTGCTTTTACCATTTTATTTCTGATTTGAACCTCAACAACCTCACCTAGTTTTACTTGTTGATCAATGTAAGCATTCGCGTATACATTTGATGTGCCTGGAATCATATACCCCGTGGTGATGTAGCCAATATTGATGCCATCTTTATAAATCATATAGCCTTCTCTTGCGATATTTCTTTCTAAAAGTTCAATGCCGATTAAACGCTTAGTGATGCCTTCTTCTTTTAATTTAAGTAGCGCTTCTTTACCGATAAAATCTTTATCATACCCACAAAAACTATCTAGTCTCGATTCGATTGGTGTGGTAAATCCATTGATTTCATGACCATACAAGGGCAGCCCTGCTTCAAACCTTAAAGTATCTCTTGAACCGAGCCCACATGGAGTCACTTGGCTTGTTTCATATAGACGTTGATAAATTGACTTTATCACTTGTGGTCCACCATATATTTCAAAGCCATCTTCACCCGTGTAACCACTTCTTGAAATCAAGCAAACCTGATTGTTATATGTAAACTCATCAAAACTCATGAAAGGTAACTGACCAACACCAGGTATCAGTGCTTCAAGAACATCTTTGGCTTTTGGTCCTTGTAATGCAATTAATCCGTAAGCCTCAGATACATTTTTCAAATTTACCTCAAATACTTCCTTTAATTTGTTTAACTGTTTAAAGTCTTTATCAATGTTTGAGGCATTAACAACAAGCAGGTACTTATTTTCAGCTAGACGGTAAACCATCAAATCATCTAAAATAAACCCTGATGAATCAAGTAATAAACTGTAACGTTCTTTTTTTACCTCAAGGTCATCAAACTGGTTAGATAATACGTAATTTAAAAACTTCAGTGCGTCTTTTCCCTCAACGACAAATTCACCCATGTGTGAACAGTCAAACATACCTGCCTCACTTCTAACGGCTTGGTGTTCTTTAATAATAGAGCTAAATTGCTCAGGCATTAAATAGTTGGCGTACTCAATCATTTTTGCGCCATAAATTAAGTGTAAATCATAAAGTGGTGTCTTTTTCATCTTGACCTCTTTCTATTGGAAACAATTCATAAAATTCGTTATTTGATAACCCGTTGATGTAATCCGATACTTCAATGTCTTTAAAGAGTTCTCTTGCCTTTAAAGATTTAAAGGGTTGTCCAATCAGTATTTGTTTGATCTCATCTAATTCTTGATTTAAGAAAAAATCCCCATAAAAGAACACATCGGTGATGATTTCTTTTTTAACCTCGATGGTTAAGCCCACACTCCCACAGCTAAATCGTTTTTCTTTTTGGTATTGGTAAGGTGGGTTTTTCTGAAAAATAAATGCCTCACTGTGGTAAGTTTTTTCTAACGCTTTAATCCGTTTTATTTGATCTTCTGTTAATTCAATGACGCCATCGCATAGTCGATTAACTAAAATCATTTCAAAGTCCTCTTGGTTAAGCCCAACCACGTCTTTCATATTAATGACTCGGCTTCTAACAGATGTTATACCCTTAGAAATCAGTTTTTCATCTGAAGGACTAATCGAACGAACCAGTTTTTCAAAGTCAGTATCATATAGAATCGTGCCATGCAAACATGACCCGTGCTTCGTACGGTAATAGGCGTTGCCTGAAAATTTCTTGTTCTCATACAAAACATCATTTCTGCCTGAGATTTCTACAGGAATTTTTAAATAATCAAAAACGCTTTTTATTCTTTCTAACTTATCTTTAAAGACGGTCTCTTTATTAAATTCTTTTGTTATAAAACTGTATTTGATGCATCCGCGATCTGAGAAGACAGCGCCTCCACCAGATAAACGTCTAAAAATCTTTATCTTATTTTCTGTCGTATACGATTGATTCACTTCATTTTGTAGGAGTTGGTGTTTCCCAATAATCACCGCATCAAACACGCGCCATATAAAGAAAACATCGTCATCTAAATCTTCTAATAAAACCGATTCTACGGCAAAGTAAAAGGGATCTTCCCTTCTGCCATAGGAATCCAACTGCACGTATTTCATAAGCATATCCTCCCTACATTCATTATACAATAAAAGTGCTTACAAGAAACCCATAAAACACAAGAAACTAAAAGGGATTATTTACTGATTTTGTGTTATCATAAAATTAAAGAGGTGGTAGTATGGACAAACACATGACCCTAAAAAGCTACAGTGAGGCCATACAGGTTCGCTTTAAAGACATTGATATATTCGGACACGTCAATAACGCCGTTTATAATGAATATTATGAAGCACCCAGGTTATCTTTATTAATGTACCAACAAGAGCCACTTGTTGATATTGGTGCCTATTACGTATTAAGACACATTGAAATTGAGTTTATTAATGAAATTACTTACCCAAGTACCTTAAGAAGTTTTTTATACATTAAATCCATTGGCAACACCTCCATCACGTTTAACCAAGCACTCTATCTTGGCGATGTCATGGTCTCAAGAGCTGTTTCAACAGTGGTTCAACTTAACAAAGAAACAAAGAATAAACAACCCTTAAGCCAAACATTAAAAGAAAGATTAATGCCCTACCTATTCTAGATTATGTCCTTCATTTATAAGTAAAAGTCAAACAGAAGTTTGACTTTTTTTGTTAAATTGACTTTAATTTGTCTTTGATTCGTTTTAATTCCTTGTTTTGATCTTCATACCAGTTACTATGGAAGATTCTAACGGTTTGCCAACCCCTGGATTCTAAAAATTTCTCATGGTGTAGAAGTGAAAGTCTTGCGTTTGATGGGTTTTCATCTAAATCACAAATCACCCCTAAGACGTATTTATTTTCGACTGGGTCTTTAATTGCTAAATCAAGTTTGAACTGTCCAATGCCTAAGTCATGTTCTACGATGTACCCAAGCTTCTCAACACGCGCTTTTATTTCTTCAGTCATTCTCTTTTCGATGACAACTTTGGTACTTGACTCACTACTAGATAGTTGTAATAAGACTTCTTTAGCTAATTCTTTTTTCCCAGTTGATATGTAGTAACAATACCGCATAAAGTCTTTGAGAAGTTTTGGACCCTTGCCACTTAAATCGTCTACTTTTAATTCTTCTGGGTATAAAGAGGATACAAAATAGATTTTCTTTTTCGCTCTTGTAATCGCAACATTTAACCGGTTCTGTCCACCTTCATGGTTTAACCATCCAAAACGACGTTTGACAACACCCTTGTCGTCTTTAGCATACCCCATCGAAAAAATGATGATGTCACGTTCATCACCTTGAACGTTTTCGATGTTTTTGACAAAGAGCGATTGATCTTCTTGATCGCTTTTACGGTAAACTTCTTTTTCCAGTAGTTTTTGATAACCGTTGCCTTTAAAGAGTTCTTCATCAATTAAATCGGATATGACGTCTCTTTGTGTTGAATTAAACGTAATGATACCAATCGTTTCTTCTGGCTCTTTTTCTTTAAGAATCTTCTTTAAAAGTGTGATGACTTCTTTGGCTTCTATTGGGTTTCTCTTATTGATAAAAGAACCATCCTTCGCATAAACGTATTCGATTGGTGGTTTTTTAGGTGTCTCTACGTTTGGAGAAACAATCAACTTTGAGTCATAAAAGGCATGGTTTGAAAATAAAATCAATTCTTCATATTTAGATCTGTAATGGTAGTTTAGCAAGGTTTCTTTATAACGATATCTTGCAAGGTCTAATAAACTTTTCGCATCAATTGTGATGTCTTTTAAGAGTTCACCATCATCTAAGTCGTCATCTTCTTCAATACGACCAACACCAAGTGAGGATGGTCTTAACTGTTTAGGGTCACCAGCAATAACGACCTTTTTCGCTCGGTAAATCGCAGGAATACCGCGTTCAACGTATAGCTGTGAAGCCTCATCAAAGATGACCAAATCAAACAGTCCTGTTTGAAGTGGTAGTAACGCACTGACCACCTCAGGCGTTAATAACCAAACTTTAATGTTTGAGGTGAGTTCTAAGTGAAAGACATCAAAGAAGGCTTTCATACTTGGCTTTTTATCCGCTTCTAAAATACGTTTGATGTCCATGATGCGTTTGGTATTTGATAATTTAAGTGCGTTTTGATAAAGAGACATCACAAACGACTCTAAGGACACTTGTCTTTTTTCTTCAATCAATACGCGAAGCTCGTTAATTCTTTTTTCATAATCATCAAAAATATACAAGTACTTTTGATTCAGTGCTTTCAAGTTTTCTAAGTATCCAGTGTAATATGCATCAAATAAATAGGTTCTTAGTTTGTGGGTATCACTTAATTCTTTAAGACGTGAATCTGCGACAAACAAATGTAAGAACCTGACTTCTTTTTTATTAAACCCTAGGTAAACGGTTCTTAGTTTGTTTAGCTTGTTCATCATTTCTTTAACGTAGGTGACAAAACCAAGGTCTGATTCAAATGCTTTAATTAGTTTTTTGTCCTGATTTTTCTTATTGGTCAAATAACTCAATTTTGTTTGATTTTCTTTGATGAATGCTCTTTTCAAACGTCTTTTCTTAAAGTATCTTGAGCCTACTTTTTCTTCATGATAACTTAATATGGTTTGATACAAGTCATTAAATTCCATTTTTGAGGATCTCGATATTTTAGTTTCTAAGGTTAAGAACCAAGGATATTTGATCAAATACCTGTGGTAATCAATGTATTCTTTTAGTTTAGAATCTTTATCAAACGTTTGTTCAATTTGATCTAGTTCTAAGAATGTCGGTTTCTTTAACCCTTCTTTAAATAACTCCAAGACTATCTTTGGGGTAAGGGCTAAATTAATGTCTTTGTCTTTTAAATAACGTTCATAAAAATGATAGACTTCTTTATGTCCAAGCTTGTCTTGGTATAGCAAGCGAATTGATTGATTAAAGGTTTCGTTTAGTTGATCAATTTGTTCTTCTAATTTATAGGTGTCATTGTTTTTGGTTCGTTTGGGTGGGTTATGATCAATCATGTGAGAAAGTTTTTCATAGAATGGTTGTTTATTTGATACATCATCTAAGAACATCGTATATTTTTTCGCTTCTTCAAGCCGGTTATAAATGACTTCAAGCGCTACTTTTTTCTCGCTGACGACTAATACGTTTTCACCTTTTAACACACTTGAGGCGATTAAACTTGTGATGACTTGGCTCTTACCAGTGCCAGGTGGCCCCCAAATAACCATTTTCTTTTCACTGTTGATTAGTTCAATCACTTTTTCTTGTGAGAAATTTAAAGGGTTGATGTAGGTAATGTTTTTTTCATTAATATCTTTTTTCGAAAGCGTCGTGTCCGTTGGTTTTTCTGGGGCATCCAAGTTTTTTTCATCGATTAACCCTTCTAATAGGTCATTGTATTTTTTGTCATTCAATATTTGAGCCATATCTTTTTGAATCATCGATGAATACAGATGATACCTGCCTAAGGTAACGTAAGGCAGGACTTCAAAGATACCTTTCTTACGTTTAAAAAAAGATTCTTTTCGTTCATTAACAAATGGCATAAACGGATTGAAGTCGTCAATTTTTAGTTCAATGCCGTGGTTATTGTAAAATGGCAAGATAATTTCGCTCAACGTTTTTTTAGATATATTATCTATAAATGGCATGTCAAAATCAACCTGATTCTTAGCGATCTTAGAAGCCGCAAGTAACAAGTCACGGTTTAATGTGATGTCTTTTGAGAGATCACGATCAATCGTAAATGTTTGCTTATTTCTTGTAAGTGTCACCGGAATATAACAAAGCGGGGCTTTGATTGTAAAGTTATCTTTCTTAAAAATACCTGTGACATAAGGATAAGCGACGTATAAATGATAACCACCTGTTTCTTTATAGTCTTTTAATAATTCTCTATGTAGCACAACTAAGTGTTTGTATTCAGATTCTTTAAGCGGTAGCGTCAATTGATTTTTCTTTGATGAAACAAAGTGATAAAGCTCTTCTTTGATTTCTTCAAATGCCAAATCAAAACTTCTAATTTGATCAATGCGTCCCATGTAGAGATTTGGGTTAGTTCTTGATATATTGGACAATCGGTCTTTGTAATGATCTAAGACCTTATAGGCTTCTTTTGATAATTTGACGGTTTTAGATTTTTCACTGTTGTGTTTTTTGATCACACTTAAAAAATCAATCGCATAGACCTCAATGAAATTCGAGTCTAGTCCTTGAATGGCTAAAAAATCACTCTCTTTAAGCGGGTGTTCGTTACTCATTTCCAACAATGCATCATCGCTACAAATGGAAGGTACCTTTATGCCAGTTGTGTGTTTAATTCTAAGTTCTTCTCTTAATTTTAGAAGATCATCTAGTAATTTATTTCTTTTAAATGCCATCGTTAAATCCCCCTTGCAGTCTACTCTAATTCTACCATAGATGGGCTAAAGAAACATTAAATTTCATTCTAAGTTAAACGTAGGACTGGGCTTGTTTGAATAGAAAAAAAGATGCCTAAGCGAAAAGCCTAGACACCAAATTAATTTTATTTATCGTTTTTTGGTTTAATCAAATGTTTGTAGTAATCTTCTTTATTGATTTGCTGGTTTCTCGCGATAGAAAGCGATCCTTTAGGAATGTCTTTGGTTACCGTAGACCCAGCGGCAATAAACACTTCATCTGAAACCGTCAGTGGCGCAACCATGTTGACGTTACAACCAATAAAGACGTCATCACCAATGTTGGTCTTGTGTTTGTTTACCCCATCGTAGTTGACGGTAATTGAGCCACAACCAAAGTTGACACGGTTACCAACGATTGCATCACCAATGTAGGATAGGTGTGCCGCTTTGGTGTCTTTACCGGTCGTCGAATTTTTCACTTCAACGAAGTTACCAATTCGGTTATGTTCGCCAATGTCTGTGTGGCCTCTTAAATGAGCAAATGGTCCAACGGTCGTGTATTTACCGACCTTTGAATCAATGACAAGTGAGTGTCTAATTTCCGCGTACTCATCAATGATGGAGTCTCTTACCTCAGAATTCGGTCCGATTTTCGCGTACTTTTTGATGATGGAATCCCCAACAATCGTTGAGTTTGGATAAATCCATACCCCTTCTTCGATGATGACGTCATGACCGATAGTCACCGTCTCAGGGTTAATAATTGAAACACCATTTAACATGTGAGACTTATTAATGTGATCTCTAAGAATCTTTTCTGCAATTGAAATGTTGTATAAGTCGTTAATGCCCATCGTCACACGCGGATCACGTACCGTAAATGTATTTACCTTATGTGTTTGGTGCATCAATTCAACAATATCCGTTAAATAGTATTCGCCTTTTCGGTCGTTCTTTTTTACTTTTTTTAGTGTTTGAAATAACGCTTGATTATTAACCACATAGACCGAAGAGTTCACTTCCTTGATTTGTTTTTGTGCGTCATTACAATCAATTTCTTCGACGATTGAAGTAACCACACCATACTCATCTCTAACGACTCGACCATAACCTTTCGGGTTATCAAACATCATCGAAACGATGGTAAGATCGTTCCCCATTTCTTCGTGAGAACGAATGATTTTATCCATCAACGGGTACTCCATTAATGGCATATCACCAGGTAGAATAAACGTAACACCTTCTTTATCCTCTAAAAGGCTCGCGGCTTGTAGAGTGGCGTGACCTGTTCCTAATTGTTCTTCTTGTATGGCGTAAGTTGAACGTTCTTTAAGTAGGTCAGTAATGACTTCCTTTTTGTGTCCGACAACCGTGACAATTTCATCGATTTGTGATTTTTCTAGGTTTTCAACGATGTATTCAATCATCGGTTTACCTAGAATTGGAAATGCACATTTTGGTAACTCCGTTTTCATTCTGGTGCCTTTACCGGCAGCTAATATTAATGCGTACTTTTTCATGATAGGGTTCCTTCTTTCTTAATTAAATCAACGAGTTTATCCACACAGTCATTGACAAGCGCGGTATTTGGATGAGAGATGGTGACACGAACGAGGGGTTCGGTTCCACTTGGTCTAATCAAGACAAGTGAATCTTCGCCTAAAGTCTGTTTAACCTCTTCAATCAGCGCTTTAACCACTGTTTTTTCCAAGACTTTTTTATCGATGTTCTTTAAGTTAACGAGTGTTAATGGATAAAGTTCAATGTGGTTAATTAAGTCTTCGAGTTTGATTTGTTTTTCTTCTAAGATTTTAAGTAAGTATAAGGATACTAACAACCCGTCGCCTGAATGCATCAAATGATTTAAGATGATGTGTCCAGAGGCTTCCCCACCAAGTGAGTATCCATAGTCATTCATTTCTTTAAACACGTATTTATCACCTACGTCAGTTAGACTAAAGGTGATGCCTTGATTTTTTAACTCTTTTAACATCCCTGGGTTACTCATCTTCGTAACTACCAAATGGTTTTTATTTAGTAAGCCTTTTTCTTTCATATAGGTCGCAAACACATACATCAACAAATCCCCATCGATGAGTTTGCCATTTGAATCACTAACCAAACAGCGATCACCATCCCCGTCATAGGCAAAGCCAATGTCAGCTTGTTGTTCAACGACTTTTTGACTGATGTAGTCCATGTGTGTTGAGCCACATGAAACGTTAATGTTATACCCGTCTGGTGTGTTATTGTATTGTATGGCATTTGGGTAGTAGCGATCAAATATCGTTTTTGCGATTTCATAGTTTGCGCCATTCGCGCTATCGTAAACGATTTTTAGTGTGCTTGGTTTTAATCCTAATCCTTCATAAAAATCCAGATAGGCTTTCCTTACGTCTTCTGTGAGTGTTAACTTACCAAAGACAGCTGAGGGCGTAAATGGCCCATGATCGATGACGTGTTCTAATTCTAGTTCAAGGGCGTCTACTGTTTTATATCCCTTATTAAATACTTTAATACCATTATCCATGTAAGGGTTATGTGAGGCCGTAATCATCACGCCAATGGTTTGATGTATTTCGCTATAATAAGCAATCATCGGTGTAGAGACAACCCCAGCAAATAGCACATCAACACCTTGACTCATTACCCCTGCGGATAAGCTGTAAGCAAGCATGTCTTTTGATTTTCTGGTGTCTGTCCCTATCACAATTGTTTTAGGTTTGATGACTTGCCCAATCGCTACGCCAACTTTAAAAGCCAACTCAGCGGTGAGTTTTTCAAACGCGACCCCACGGATGCCATCCGTTCCAAAATATTTTCCCATAATTTTACCTCTATTCTACCGTGACACTTTTAGCTAAGTTTCTCGGTTTATCAATATCATAACTACGGACAAGTGCCGCATAATAACTAAATAACTGTGTTGGTACGACCATCACCATGGGCGATAAGAGTGGATACACGTCATCAAGCACAATATCATCGTCTTTTTGACTTGCTTCTTTCATTGAGATAATCAATGTTTTTGCGCCTCTTGCTTCAACTTCTTTTAAATTACTTCTGGTGTTTGAACTAATCGAAATATCTGAAATAATCGCAACCACTGGTGTGTCTTCTTCGATTAAGGCAATCGTGCCATGTTTTAATTCCCCTGCGGCAAACCCTTCGGTATGGATATAGGAGATTTCTTTTAATTTAAGTGCGGCTTCTAGTCCAATGTAATAATCGACGCCTCTACCAATATAGAAACACTCTTTTTTAGTAAACATTCGTCTCGTGATGTCCAACGTTTTTTCTTCACTTAGGAAGTTCTCAATCGCAAGCGCGACTTTGGTTAATTCTTGATAAAGATTAATTGGACGAGCCCCAAGTTCATTGGCTAATATCGCAAGAAGGCCAACTTGAGCAACATAAGCTTTTGTTGATGCCACCGCAATCTCAGGTCCTGCAAATAACTCAAGTGCGTAGTTGGCTTCTCTTGCTAAGGTCGAGGTGATGACGTTTGTGATGGTTAGAATTTCGTAATTGCGTTTCTTGAGTTTGACCAAACAAGCCCGTAAATCCGCGGTTTCACCACTTTGTGAAACTAAGACAAAGAATGGATTTTTGGTCAAAAGAGGCATTTGATAGGCAAACTCACTTGCGATGTGAACCTCGGTAGGAATACCCGCAAGCGATTCAAACAAGCGTTTACCGATGAACCCGGCGTGCATCGATGTGCCTGCCGCAAGTACGTAAATGCGATCGGATTGTCTCATCTTTTCAATTAGGTTTTGATCAAATGTGTAAGTATCGTTTAAGTAGTTAGACACAAGTCTTCTTACCACACTCGGTTGTTCATGGATTTCTTTTAACATGAAATGCGCGTACGCACCCTTTTCAACACTTGATTCATCGAGTTCTATTTTTTTAAACGTCGGATGGATTAAATGGTGATCCAAATCATAAAACCTCGTCGTTGTTTCATATGACACAATGAACGTTTTGTCTTCGATTGGTACGTAAGTGTCCGCATAACCAACTAAGGCCATCAAGTCACTAGCAATTGTGATGCCTTCGTTTGATTGTCCTAAGATTAGCGGACTCTTATGTTTTGCTGCATACAAAACTTCTGGACTGGTTGTGTCTAGAATCAATAACGCGTAAGATCCTTTTAGTAATTTTAGGGTAGTTAGGATTGCATTTTCGACGTTTAAATTTTTCACAAACGTCTCAATTAACTGAGCAATGACTTCGGTGTCTGTTTCACTTTCAAAGATTGTATTGGTCAAATACTGAGCTTTTAACTCTTGGTAATTTTCAATTACCCCATTATGTACAATCACAAACCGTTTGGAATGTGACTGGTGTGGGTGCGCATTTATCTTGCTTACTTTGCCATGCGTTGCCCACCTGGTATGGCCGATACCAATGTTTGAAAATGCACTCGATTTTGATATTTCTCTTAGTTGATTAACTCTTCCTATGTCCTTATAGATATCAAATATTTGATGTCTTTGATTAAATATCGATAACCCCGCCGAATCATAACCACGATACTCTAGTCTGGTTAATCCCTCAAGGATGATTTCTTTTGCCTGTCTTTTACCTACATAGCCAACGATTCCACACATATTATGCCCCCTTTTATAATTAATATTTCACAAAAGACGCAAACTAATTTGCGTCTTTCCCATTCATTTTATACGTCTTTACAATCGATTGAACCATTTGTTTGACTTCATCGACGTTCATGTCTTCTAATTTTTCTTGAATCAACTCTAATTGTAACTCTTCATGAGTCACTTCTCTTTGTTCCTCAACAAAAATCTTTTTATTTTCTGTCCGTTTGTTCGTTGAATGATCAATTAACAACTCTTCGTATAATTTTTCACCAGGTCTTAGCCCAGTAAATTCAATTTTAATATCAATATCAGGTTTTAATCCCGCCAAACGAATCATCTTCTTCGCTAAGTCCGTAATCTTCACAGCCTCGCCCATATCAAGGACAAAGACTTCCCCACCATCCGCGTAAACCGCGCATTGGAGGATTAGACTTACCGCCTCAGGGATCGTCATAAAGTATCTCGTAATCTCAGGGTGTGTGACCGTTACAGGTCCACCATCTTCAATTTGTTTTTTAAATAGCGGAATCACAGACCCATTTGACCCAAGAACATTACCAAAACGCACCGAGGCAAACTTTGTCAGATTTAAATTGTTATGTGATTGAATAATTAGTTCTGCAAAGCGTTTGGTTGCTCCCATGACGTTGGTTGAACGAACCGCTTTATCACTTGAAACTAACACAAATTTTTTCACGCCGTATTTGTTAGATAGTCTTGCTGCGTTGTTTGTTCCAATCACGTTGGTACGAACCGCTTCCATTGGGCTATCTTCCATTAGTGGCACGTGTTTGTAAGCCGCTGCGTGAAATACCACGGTTGGGCGATACGTCTCAAACACATGTTCTAATCTTTTTTCATTATAAACAGAGCCAATCAACACAAGTAAATTCAATTCACTTGGGTCACCATTTTTCTTAAACTTTCTTAATAATTCTTGTTGAATGTCATATGCGTTATTTTCATAGATATCAAAAATGATCAATTGTTTTGGCTTAAAATCCGTAATTTGTCTGCAGAGCTCACTACCAATCGATCCCCCACCACCTGTGACTAAAACAACCTCACCCTTAATAAAGTCATGAATCAAAGCGTTATCAAGTACGATTGGTTCACGGTTTAATAAATCTTCAACTTTAACATCAACGATTTTAGGGCTTTTATTAGATACGTCACTGTAGGTAATTAAGCGACTGATCTTAACATTCTTCTCCGAGATTTCTCTCATTAAACTGATGATGCGTTCTTCATTGCCGTGATTGATTGCGATGATGACTTCTTCAATTAAAAGTTCATCAATGTATTCTTTAATCCTTGAGCTTGGCCCAACAATTGGGATGTTATTTAACTTAGAACCGATTTTAATTTGGTTATCATCGATATAGGCGACCACATGATTCGTTAAGTCTCTGTTACGATAAATTTCTCTTAACGTCAATTCGCCTGCAGAACCTGCACCGACAATCAGCGTACGTCTACCTTGGTTTTGATTGATCACGTTCATCTTAAAATAAAGTATCATTCGATTAGCCACACGTGGTATGGTAAGCAAAATTGCTTCAAGTGCCGTAATGTAGATAAATGCCGTTTTAAACATAAATAAGTTTTTACTAAGTGCAATATATAAAACAATTAGGATATTCGTCAAAGCTACCACAATCGAAATTCGCATCACATCTTCAAAACCCACGTGTTTTGGTAACATTTTATAAAAACCAGTAAAATAGAAAATCACTAATTTAAAGATAACAATGAATGGCAATGTCATACCGATTATTTTGATATCCAATTCTATATTAATCACGTTAAACATAATGACGATAAATAGATAACTCATGATGATCATAATGGTATCTAGAGCCATGCCGCCTAACGTCTGAACGATTTTCTTTCCTTGATAATAATTGCCACTCATTATTAATTCCTCCAGTTCGATAAAAAACAAAAAAATGCCTGTAATAGACACCTTAAAGACACTTAATTTCCTTGAAACGGAAAAGGGGCTTTGATAGGCGTCTTTTGGACTACTTTCCTATAATATACAAAAAAAACAATCCAAAATCATTTTTTAAGCTTTGTATCCCCACTAATACTTAATCATTATAGCACACCTATCTACTAATTATCAAAATCGAACAAATTGATGGAAACGCTTACAGCATAAATTTTTATAAATAGTATTTCATTTATACTTCAAAAATGAAAAATCGATAAGTATTTAGACTATTAATAATAATTCTATTTAAAAACGAACAATTCTGTCACTTCATTATTTTTAAGGCTTTTTCCTGTCATTTCCTAAAAAAAACGTCACTCAACTTGATGAGTGACGTTCTTTCTATATTAAAAGATATTTTTTCTAAAAATCGTTTGTTTACGGTCTGGTCCCACTGAGAATATGTCGACTGGAACACCCACTTGTTCTTCAATAAATAACAAATAATCTTGTGCGTTTTTAGGTAGTTCGTCAAACGAAGTCACGTGTGTGATCTCTTCTTGCCAACCAGGTAAGGTTTGATAAATTGGTTCAACCCTCTTTAAATCATTGATGTCGGTTGGGATGTCTTTTAGTTCTTTGCCTTCCAACCGGTAGGAAACACAAACCTTAAGTTCATCAAATCCAGAAAGAACATCCAGTAACGTTAATGCAATCGAACTTAAACCTGAGGATAAGGCGGCGTGTTTGATGATCATCAAATCAAGCCAACCCACACGACGTCTTCTGCCGGTGGTTGTTCCGTATTCGTGGCCACGTTCAACAATTCTTTCACCTATCTCATCAAAGAGTTCCGTTGGCAGTGGTCCTTCACCAACGCGTGTGGTGTAAGCTTTAGTGACACCCACAGCACCCTCGATGAGCCATGGCGCTAAACCTGTATTGATTGGTACGCTTGCGGCGGTTGGACTAGATGAGGTGACAAACGGATAGGTCCCATGATCTAGACACAACAAGCTGCCTTGCGCGCCTTCAAATAATAGTTTCTTGCCTTCTTTGACGTAGTTGTTTAATAAAAGTGAGGTGTTACACACGTAAGGCTTTAAGGCTTCTGCGTAAGCTTTGTATTCAAAATAAACGTCTTGGACCGATAGCGGTTCTAATCCAAAGTTTTTTAATTGTTCGTTTTTGTAAGGAATCACTTCTTCGAGACGTTTTAAGAAAAGTTCAGGATTGATGAACTCACACATGCGTATGCCACTTCTTTCGGCTTTATCTGTATAAGCCGGTCCGATGCCTTTTTTTGTTGTACCGATTTTTTGTTTAAGTTTGTTTTCTCTTGCCCCATCAAGCAGTAGATGGTAAGGCAAAATCACATGGGCACGATCAGAGATGTGCATGTGGTATTCTCTACCTTCTAATTTTTTCATTTCTTCTAATAAACCTTTTGGATTAATGACCATACCGTTAGCTAAAACGTTATGAATGTGAGGTGACAAAATTCCCGATGGGATGGTGTGAAGTGCAAACTTTACGCCATCTAAGACAATGGTATGACCGGCGTTATTCCCGCCTTGATATCTCACCACCACGTCAGAACGTTGAGCGAGAAAATCAGTAATTTTACCCTTACCTTCGTCGCCCCATTGTGTACCAAAAACCACTAATCGTTTCATGTTAATTATCCCCTTTTAATCTCATGATGTGTCTGGCGATGTAAACGCCATTGGCGCCTGCTTGTGCTAGGCCTCTTGTGATACCTGCCCCATCACCTGCAACAAATAAGCCTTCAATTTTTGTTTCAAATTGATTGGTAATCTCTGGTCTTGCCGAATAGAATTTCGTTTCTACCCCATAAAAAAGTGTGTGTTCACTGGCAATCCCTGGTGTGATATGGTCAAGTGCTTCGACCATTTCAATCAAGGATTTCATGGTTTTATAAGGAAGCACTAAGCCTAAATCACCTGGGACTGCTTCTTTAAGAGAAGGTTGTACAAACCCCTCTTTTAAGCGTTTTTCAGTTGTTCTTCTACCGAGTTTAATGTCTCCATATTTTTGGACAATGATTGATCCCATGGAAAGTTTATTTGCCAATTGACCAATCGCGTGTGCGAATTCATTTGGTTGATCAAACGGTTCTTTAAACTGATGAGATACGAGTAATGCAAAGTTTGTATTTTCTGTTCCAAGTTGTTCATCTTTAAATGCGTGCCCATTCGCAAGCATCGTGCCGTTATGGTTTTCGACAACCACGTGACCAGAAGGGTTTGAACAAAACGTTCTAACTTGTGTGCCCACGGTGGTGTTAAAGATGAATTTCCCTTCGTATAAATGTTCATTAATTTCTTCCATGACGATGTTGTTAGTCTCTACCCTAACCCCAATATCGACTTGGTTATTGGTCATTTTTAAGTGATGCTTTTGACAAAGTCTTGATAGCCAAGTTGCGCCTTCTCTACCGACCGATAAAATCACTTTGTCGGCGTATATTTCTTCGTCATTTTTATCAAGGATAACGCCTTTGATTTGGCCATCTTTGACAATAATGTCTTTGACTTCGGTTTTAAATTTCATTTCAATCTTACCAATCATTGATTCGTAGATTGATTTCATAATAAGTAAGTTCTGTTCAGTCCCTAGATGCCTTACTCTGGCACGAAGTAGTTTTAAGCCTACCCCTAGTGCGCGTTTTTCGATTTGTTTGACTTCTTGAGTCGTTGGGTCTGTGATGTTATCGGTTGCCCCATGTGATAAATTAATACCATCGACGTATTGGATTAAATCCTCAACTTCTTGAGCTGCCAAATAGTCCGTTAACCAACCACCAAATTGGCTTGTGATATTAAACTTTCCATCCGAATATGCCCCTGAACCGCCAAAACCACTGGTGATTGAGCACGCTGGATAACAGCCCGCAACACCGGTTTTGTCAATTGGACACTTGGTTAATTTACCCATTAAAATCGGACATTTTCTGTGATATATATCATGTCCTTTTTCAATTAATAATACGTTCATGTCTGGTCGTTTATGCGCTAACTCATAAGCCGCATATAAACCAGCAGGTCCTCCACCTACAATAATGCAATCGTACTTCATAACCCACCCCGTCATCTATTTAATTTATTTTTAAAACCAAAACGGATTTTATCATATCTAGATGATTAATTCAATAGCGCGATTTAGGGGTTTGTTTAGATATTCAAACTTGTAATAACGATGTCGTGTTCTTGATGAGATTTAACAGAACACAGGTATTTTTAGTATTAGAAAAGCACCCACCTAAAAAAGGGTGAGTGCCTTTTGAAAAAGAGGGTATGAAACCACTAGACTATTCTTTCATATGAACGTCTAACTGATTAAACGGAATTTCAATCTTATTTTCATCAAAAATGAGTTTAACTTCTCTGTTTAAAAGTCGTCTGGCTTGATACTTATCAGTCTCTTCGGATTTGGCGTATATTCTTAAAATCACACTAGAGTTGCCAAGCTCTTGAACACCAAAGTAAAACGGGCCTTCTTTGATTTGTGGAATAGCTTTTTTGATGCGTTCTAGATTTGACTTGATGACCTCTTCTACCTTAACCAAATCTGCCCCATAACTAATTGACACATCACATATCACTGGTGAGTATTTATAAGAGGTATTGATTGCGCTTCTAATGTCTGAGTTATTGATGATTTGAACGTCACCATTGACGTCTTCAAGTTTGGTGGTTCTAACCCCCATCTCAATGACACGACCTCTAAAATCAGCGACTTGAATGATGTCGCCAACCACAAATTCTTTTTCAAAAATGATGAACAACCCAGCAAGAATGTCTTCAACCAGGCTTTGAGCACCAAAGCTAATGGCTAGGGCTAAAATCCCTGCTGAGGCGAGTAAGGTTGGTGATGACACACCCCAAGCAGATAAGATTAAGAAAATACCAATGATGACACTACCGTATTTGACGACTGATTGTAGGAGATCACCAATGGTTTTACTACGTTTGCCACGCTTAGTTACTACATTAATTAAGAGCGTAAACAAATACGCAACTACCCATAAAAACACTATGACTGCAAGTGTTTCTACAATGGGATCTACGTTGTTTTTGAAAAAATCAACGACACCAAAGAATTTACCGATGTTATCTCTGGATAATTCATAAAGTGTACTGCCTTCTTCAAAGATGTATTGTCCAAGACTTGCGAAAACCAAAAACAATAAAGCCAATCCTAAAAATACAAATTTTACCACGTTTTTTTTCATCTTAAATGCCCTCCTCTGTGTATCTTGTGATTTTTTGTTCATAAACTAATGTTCGTTTGTTAGAAACACTCACATAGACCCTAGCTACATAGTTGTCTTTTGTGTAACCAGGTAATTCATTAAAAATTTGAAACTCGGTATCTCTGTCATGTTCGATCAATTGAATTAATTGATTGTTTTGATAAATTTCTACGGTGATGATTGGTGAGGTGATACTTTCAAACAGATCTTCGATGTATAAGAAGTAATTGAGTACGTCATCCATCAGATAGAACTCACCATGAACGCTTGGGTTGGTTGAGGTTGTGATTGATTGTTCGTCTAGTAAAACATACGTCTCATTAATCGAGGCTTCTAATTTAATCTGATAGGTTGTAGCGCTTGGATCGATCGCTTCAAGATACCCATAACCACTTAGAATACCCTCGGTAAATACCTCTGGCACCGGGCCTTCTTGAATCAGTTGATTGTTTTTATATATACGCATTCGAACGTGTCCATCGATCCGATTGTAATAATCATAGACCTCATAGTTATAAGATAGGCTTGATCCAAATTGTTCTAGGTATGTTATGTGTCCAGTTGGCTCTTTAGTCAGTTTGTATCTGGTCTCTTTGATAGTCTGTATACCAAAACCCAGATCGGCTTTCACTTTAATCTCATAGTTTCTACCAACCACAAGCTGATCAAATACGAGTTGATTTTCACCTAGTGGTATTGTTTGTTGATACGTATCATAAAGCGAGGTAACCTCAACAATCACCTCACTCAAATCATCTTTTGTTTCGAGGTTTAATTCAATGTAGAGGCTCGATTCAAGGTTATATATGGCTAAAAAAGACACCTCAACTTGTTTGATCAACGTAAAAGAAGCGACAACAACGACGCTAACGGTCAAAAAGCCTGCAAGGAGTCTTTGATAGATTAAATTAAATCTTCTTTGATTGACTTTCGATGAACGCTTCATAGAAATCAACTCTCTTCACCCTCATTATATCGCTTTAAGTCAAAAAGAAAAGACAAAAAAAACAAAAACATATGCTTTTTTCATAAAACGACTGTTTTTGTTCTTTAAGTCAGCTAAATTTAGTAATTAACTTCATTGACCATTGGGTGATCGGTTAAATAGGCTTGAATGTTTTTTACAATCAACGATTGAAGCCTTTTTGATTGATGAATTGAAGATGGTGCGTTGTGTGGTGTTATATAGACGTTATCAAGTGTCCATAAGATGTGATCTCTTGGTAACGGTTCGGGGTAACACACATCAAGTCCTGCGCCTCTGATTTGTTTTGTTTGTAGTAATTCTATTAGATCATCTTGAACAATGACCTCACCACGGCCAACATTGATTAATAATGCACTATTTTTCATGTGCATTAAACGTTCTTTTGTCAGTAAACCATTGGTTTCTTCGTTTAATGGTAGGGTGACAATCACGTAGTCACTTTTGGTTAAGAGTAAATCTAGCCCGTTTTGATCGGTATAAATTTCTTGAAACTTTGGGTCTTTTTGAGTACTTCTACGATAACCTAAAAATGTGCAATCAAACCCTTCAAGCCGTTTAACTAGGGCATTAGAAAGCGAGCCCATACCAATGAAGCCAACGGTGGTGTTATATAGTTCGTACTCGTTTTTGTGTCTAACCCATGTACCTTCTGTCATTTGTTTGACGTAGTTTTTTACGTTTCTGTTTAACACGAAAATCTTAGTTAAAATGTCTTCAGCAATCGTATCTGAGTAAACGTCTTTTGCGTTATATAGGTTAATTCTATGTTGTTTTAACTTTGTAAGATCCATTTGATCATAGCCTGCAGTAACTAACTGTATATGGCTTAGATTAGGCGTTTTAGATAATTCATCATCGCTAACAACAAACGGTAACATCACCCTGTAGGTCACATCAGACGATAGTTCTTCGGTGATTAAATGACTACCAAATTGCTTTTTTAATTCATCAAACATACGTTGTCCGATGGCTTTTTTATCTAGGTGTATTTTCACTTTAATCTTCCTTTCGTATGGTACTGCCTGTTTTACTTACCTCAATTTCAATTTGCGTTTCAATCACGCTTTTTAAATCCCCGACGTGACTAATTAAACCAACGATGCGTCCTTCTTCATTTAGATTCATTAGAACATCAATCGCTTGGTCAAGAGACTCTTGGTCAAGTGTGCCAAAACCTTCGTCGATAAACATGGTATCCATTTCAATGCCACCACTGGTTTCTTTGATGACCTCAGCTAAACCTAAGGCCAAACATAGAGAGGCTTTAAAGGTTTCACCACCAGATAGGGTTTCAACGTCTCTGACTCTCGTGGTGTTTCGGTCATAAATTTGCAAGTCCAGTCCAGAGGTTTGGTTGCCCCTTGATTTATCTTCTTTTCGTTTGAGATAGTACCTGTTTGAAGTCATAAAGGCTAACTTCAGGTTTGCTTTTCTTAGTATTTGATCAAAGAAATAAGATAATACATAACGTTCAAAAGAGACCTTATTATAAGTTAGACCCCTGGATAAATCCGAAAGACGCTTAATTCTTTCAAAGGTTTTACCATAGGCAATGTAGGAATCATACGTGGTTTTAAACTCAACGACTCGCTTAGCTGTTTCTTCTAAATAGAAACCCTCGTTTTGAATAGCGACTTGATTATGCTTAAAGGATTGTTCAAGGGAAAAAAGTGATTCTTTTAGTGTCTCTAAATCAACTTTTTGATCGATGGTTATAAGTGACATCAGTTTATTCAAGGAAGTTTGGAGTTCAATTTCTTTTTTGGTGTATTCGTTGACTTTTTGTTGTTTTTCCTTAATGTCTTTGGTCGAAAGTATTTGTTTAAATGTCTCTAAACTCATCTGCTTACGCTCTAAGAAGCTATCTAATACTCGCTTTGATTGTTTGTTTTTCGTTTGTTGTTCTTCAGCGCGTTTTTTTGTGTTTGATAGATTCAACTCTACTTCTTTATAGATGAGCTCTTTCTTTCGATGGTCTTCATTTAGTGTTTTGATTGTTTGCTCAATTTGTTTGATTTGTTCATCAATCGTATTTAATTCTAAAACAACCATTTGATCGTCTTTATTTTTTAATTCATTTTGGTATTTTAAAATCAGTTCGTTTTGTTTTCTTATTTTTTCTTGACTCTTGGCTTTTAGAAGTTCGTTTTGATGAACTGAGTGATTAATCGATTCAATTTGGTTAAGTAGACTTTTTACCGCGCGATTTTGATTCTCAATTGTTTCTCTTAAGTGTTCTAAGTTTGTAATCTCTTGCTTAATTTTATTGACATGCGCTTTTTTAATTTCTAAGTCATTACTTATACTTTCTTTTTCGTTTGGAAGCTTCAATTCTAATGCTAAAATGACGTCTCTTTTTTCATTTAGGGATGTTTCTAAACGTTCTTTTTGTTTTAATGATTCTAAGTAAATCGATTCTGCTTTCATGACTTCTTCTTTGGTTGGAAAAGAGCGTTCTTTAGTTAATGCTTTTTGTGGGTGATTGGTTGATCCACAAACAGGGCATGGTTCATTATCGACCAATTCTTTTCTTAGCACGTCAACGAGCGAGTGATGATAGGCTTGTTTGGTTGTTTCATAAATTGTTCTTGTTTCTTTAAAGGTTTTATCTTCGATATCAAGCTTAGAAAGCAGTTGACTGTAACTCTCTTTTTCTTTAATATAGGTGTCATATATTTGACTTAGTTCTTCTAACTTTTTTTGTTCGTTTGTTTCTGTTTCAATTGTTTGATAAAGTGGCCCTATTTGTTTGATTTTCAGTTCTGATGTTTTTATGGTTTCTTCAAGCGCTTGTTGGGATTTTTTCTTAAGTGCGACATCTTTATTAAGTTCAAGACTTTGTTTTTCTAGTTGTTCAAGTTCATCGTTGAATCGTGTAAATTCTGCTTCATCGTTTTTTAAGTCTTTAAGCTTTTGAAGTTCACGTTTCAAATCACTTTCTATGTTTCTTTGATTATCTCTTTCTTTTTCAAGCGTTGTAACGGCTTTTTGTGCCTCTTCTGCTTGAAGAAATGCCTGTTTGGCTTCACTTAATTGTTTATGTAATGCCTCTACCATGATGTTCAGTCTATTAATCTCTTCATTTGAATTAACATAGTCTTGATAGGTTATGACGTGCGCTCTGGTTTGTTCGTATTGATCTAGTTCGATTTTGAGTGATTCAATGAACTGTGATTGGCTCTCTAAGCTATGTTTTTGTTGTTTTAGGGTTGCTTGTTCATCTAGGTATTTGTTTTGTTGCTCGTTGTATTGATATGATTGACGCGCTTGATTTAGAAGAACTTCTTCTTCTTTTAATGCGTCTTTCTTTATTTGAAGCGCTACTTGTTGTTTTTGTAAGTAGCTATCAAGTTCTTTTATCATGTCTTCATAAGACACAGCTTCATTATCTAAAAGTAGACTCAGTGGTTCTGATGAACTGCTTAGCTGTTTTTTGATGAGTTCTAGTTGGTTAATGTCTTTTTCGATTTGTTTGAATGCGTTATTTCTTTTTTCAAATAGTCGATTCTGAAATTCTTCAAAACTTTCGGTCTGAAATATTTTTCTAAAAATTTCAGTTTTATCGTCACTTTTTGACGTCAGTAGTTTTTGAAACTCACCTTGAGGTAGCATGACAATTTGTCTAAACTGTTCGTAGGTTAGACCGATGACTTCTAAGATTTTTTGATCGACTTCTTGTATTTTAGTTAAGATTCCGGTTGGTTGATTTAGGGATTTAAATTCGATGGTTTGATTTTTTGACACATAGCCCTTGGTCCGTTTTGAATAGCGTTGTTGTTTGGGATACCTTTTGATTTCATAAGTTTCTTTATTGACCTCAAAGATCAACCTGACATACGTATCGAGTTCTTCTATTGCAAAATGACTTCTAAGATTTTCAGGTTCATTTCGTTGTGAACCTGAGGTTTTACCGTATAAGGCGAAACAGACGCTATCAAAGATGGTCGTTTTGCCTGCACCGGTATTCCCGGTTATTAGGAATAACTGTTTCTTATTGATTTGTTTAAAATCGATGGATTCAAATCCTCCAAAAGGGCCAAACGCTTGAATATCTAATTGTTTAATTCTCATCGTTATTCCCCCTTATGAGTTCTTCGATGGTCTCTTCAACGATTTTTAAATCCACCTCGTCTAATTCTAGGTTGGCTTGTGTTCTTGAAAATTCGATAAAAAGTGACCTCATTGTTTTTTCCGGGTTTTCTTTATTTAACATATCTTTGGCTAATTGGTCAGTTACAGCCCCACCAAGTGAAACAAACTCAGCATCTTTTTGATAACTAAACTCCATCAGGTACAAAAATCGTTGTTTTAGTCTAGCTACCCCATCAGACACATCGATTTCATCCGTTAAACGAATACGAACATAGTCGTTTTGATGCTTACTGATTAAAGCCTCATTATTGATGATTTCATCAAAGCTCATCGATAACGTGTGCCATTCTTTTGACATATGTATTGGAATCAAGGTTTGTTTAATGTCTTCTTTTGAGTTGATTTCTAGTAGTAACATTGATTTTTGGTGTGTTTCCTCACTAAAGGAATATTTATATATCGATCCCGTGTATCTAACGTTGTCGTAATAAACCGATTGAGGCTTATGGATGTGCCCTAAAAGCGTATAATCGAAAGCTTCAAATAATTGACTATCAACAAAATCAAGACCACCCACTGCAAGTGTTTTTTCTGAGTCTGAAACCTCTGGATTAGTACCCGCATGACCAATAAATGCATGTGTCATCAATAGATTGATTTCGTTGTCATTTAACTCAATTGTTTTTAACATCGCTTCATAGCTCTTTTGAAAACAATCGATTGAATCATCGTTCAAGATTTCTCTAACATACTGATAAGGCATGAATGGGATTAGATAAAAACGATAGGTTTGATTACCTTCCTTAAGTGTGAATGAATCAATGGTTTGGTCAAACTCTTTTCCTATGAATAAAGAAGTGCCTTTTAAAACATCACTTAAAAAAGAGGTACGTTCGTAGGAGTCGTGGTTACCTGCAATATAGCTTACCTTAATGTTTTCTTTTAAGACGTCATTTAAGAAGTTATCAAAGACCTTTATCGCTTCTTTTGGTGGAATCGCACGGTCGTATAAATCACCTGTAATCATCAGTAAATCCACTTGATGATCTCTTAGCGCCTTTTTTACTTGATTCAAACTCTCTATTTGATGAGTAAGCAAGGAATACCCATTCACAATTTTGCCTAGGTGAAGATCACCAATTGAAAGAATTTTCATTTTAACACACCCTTTGTCTTATTATTTTAACACAAATCACGTGGTTTAATTCGTTATTCAAGTGAGAACTTGCCATTAAGTGACAAATAAAATGTTATAATAAGTAAAGAGAAAGTGGTGGCTATTCATGAATGCCTTTAAAGACTTATTAGAAAACAAACAAAAAACCTTGGTCATCTTAGATTTGTCTAAAAAAAATGACTATCTCAAACAAAAAGAGGCCATGCCTTTTTTCGTCTCTGTTAAATTTTTATGTACAACTGATTTGATTCAAGCGCTCTCGTTTTCTTATCACAAAACCACACGACTTTTTGTCTCAAAACATTTAAACGTCAATAGCGAAACAGCAGATCTTTATTTAAACGTCTTACCGTTTTACTATTTAAATCAAAGCTTACCACCGTTTTATCAGGCACTATTTGATGAACTAATAAAAAATAACCTGTTACACCTTAGTGATTTTAAATCGCGTTATGATGGTTATGTGGTGCTATTAACCGAAACCGTTGAACCGATTATTTTAATGACTTTAAATCGTCTTGGATTTGAAGTTATCCTACCTATTGATCCAAATAATCAAACAAACGATGTTCATCTAATTAAGGCACTCCACGCCAAAGATGAAGTTAACCAGGTCTTTGAACAAATCGCAAGAAAACTCGATTTTGGTGTTAATATCAATCAAATCAAACTCATCGCAGATCAAACCTATCATAGCCTATTTGAGGTTTATAGTGAGCTCTATCAAATTCCTGTTTCTATATCAAAAAACACATCACTTGTTCAGTTTCAACTGACCAAAGATGTGTTAAACAAAATAGCCATTCTTAGTGGAAATAACACCGAGGTATTAACGCAAATCAAAGACTATATTGTCTCATACTCATTTCATCAATCAACAAAACTTGATGAACTAAAAGAGAGAATTTTATCTGAATTAAATGACTACCTCCTTAGTTCATATAACTATCGCGACTGTTTAGATGAACTTTATTACCACTTCCAAAAAACCGCTTTAAAAAGCGATATATTAGAAGATGTCATTCAAGTTGTCTCAATCAATTATCCCTTTTTAGAAGATCACATCGTCTTTGTTTTAGGCTTTAATGCTGGCGCATATCCTACCATTACCTTAGACAATGATTTTTTAAGTGACGAACAAAAAAAATCACTTAACCTATTAACATCGATTGAGAAAACACAAACAAATAAAAAACAACTCATCCATAGTCTTTCTAGTATTAAACATCTAACCATTTCTTATAAAGTAGAAAGCCCACAAGGTGAGGCTTATCCTTCATTTATACTTCAAACATTACCTAAAAAAATCAAAACCTTAGTACCTGAGTTTTCTACAGATAGATACTCTATAAGAAAAGACAAACTATCCTATAAAGCACTGCTTGATACCTACCATTTGTATGGCATTAGAAGTCCTTTACTAGAATCATTTGAAAGAGAAAAGGAATTACAGCTTCCAAAATCATACGACCCAACGTTTAAAGGATTTAACGATCCAACATTTATTAATCAACTAACAACACTCTCTTTTACTAAACTAAATGACTATTTTTTATGTGGTTATCAATTTTACTTAAAGCACCTCTTAAACGTCAAAACGTCATTTGAAGAAAGCACCCAACTTCACCTTGGCAACTTTTTTCATGAGGTCTTAAAAGACTACCAACAAATCAACAATCAAAAAGATATCAATGATTATCTTACTACCTACCTTTTAAATCATCAGTTAACCCTTGAACAGCAGTTCTTTTTAAAGGAATCGATTATTCAATTAGAACAGGTCTTAACGTTCATTAAAACCTTAGAAGCACGTTCTAGTTACCTGCTTTATCAAACCGAACTTGAGGTAAGCATGCCTTTTGAATCAAAACAGACCTACCTTCTTTTAGGAAAAATCGACAAAATCTTACGTCATCATGAATTTAGTGAGAAAATATACGTCGTAGACTATAAAACAGGCAATGCCATTAAACCCCTTGATTACCTGCTTGATGGATTTAACTCGCAACTGTTGTTTTACTTGTTGTTTCTAAAGAAGAATCATTTTGAAAGTCCTTACTTTAGCGGCTTCTTCTATCAAAATATCTACACGAATGTTTTAAAAAAAGAAGAGGGAAAAACCTACGAAGAACTTCAAAAAGAAGCCTATCAGCTTTCTGGCTACAAATTAAATGACTTAAGATCAATTACAGAAATCGATCCTTTATTTCAAACAGAAAACACGCTTGCAAAAACTGGTGTTAATAAAGATGGTTCACTTAAGAAAAGTGCTTGGGTATATGAGCATCAAATGCTAAGTACTGTCCTTGATGACTTTGAGGCCTTACTTTTAAAGACCATTAAAAAGATTGAAGCCCATGATTTTGATATCAATCCGAAAATCGCTTCTTCGATTGATTCTTGTAAGAATTGTGCTTATAGAGACATTTGTTATCTAAATAAGCCAAAGACCCCTTTAGAAAAAAACAACCCATTCGAAAGAGGTGATGACCTTGATTCCTAAAAAACCCAAAGAGAGTTACTATACCGATCATCAGTGGCAAGCCATTCATCAAAAAAACTCAAACGTTTTAATCAGTGCTGGTGCCGGTTCAGGAAAGACAAGTGTCTTAACTGAACGTGTCCTACGAATACTTAATGAGGGGATAGACATCAACCGTTTATTGATCTTAACTTTTACCAAAGCCGCTTCACTCGAAATGAAAGAACGTATTCGCAAGAATCTAGAGAAGGCAATTAAAAATGCACCAAACCCTCACTTAGAAAGACAACTAGAGCTCCTAGATGTGTCTTTCATCACGACCTTTGATAGCTTTTGTCTATACTTAGTAAAAAAATACAACCACAAATTAGGCATCAAAAAAGACATTCAAATTGGTGATGAAAACTTATTCAAACAACAAAAAAAACGGATCATTCAAGACCTATTTCAATCGCTATATGAAGAAAACAATGAAGATTTTTTCGCGTATTTAAGAACCTACACCACCAAATCCGATGAAAAACTCGAAGATCAACTCTTGTTTTTGGCTGAACAACTCCAAAAGTACGACTTAGATGAAACGTATTTAGATACCTATGAACAAACTTACTACGGAAAAAACTACCAAGAGAAACTCACTCATGCGTTAATCGAAAAAGTAACTGAATTTAAACAAGGCCTACAAAAATTAAATAACGATCTTTCTTTACTAGCGCTTGAGTCAGAAAGTGGACAAGACACTAAAACTAGACTCGAAAATGAAATCGCAAGTTTGCTTAGCTTTGAAGATCTTACCTCTTTTAACCGTTACACAGAGGAAAAAGAATCCTTTAAAATTACCTTAAAAACCTCAAGAGATGACCGCTCTTTATTGAAGCCATACCTTGATTCGTTTAAAGACCTATTAAACTTGTATCAACCTTATTTTAGTCACTCAATTGAGACACACAACCAAACACACGAAAAAAACAAACCTCATGTATTATTTTTATTGAGCTTAGCTTTTCGCTTCTTAGCGTCTTATAGCGCATTTCAAGACCATCTGGGCATTTATGATTTTTTATCCATCAGTAGTCTATCGACCAAACTCTTAAAAGATCATGAAGACGTCAGAAACGAACTAAAACACTTTTATCACGAACTCTTAATCGATGAGTTCCAAGATACCTCACTCATTCAAAACATCTTCATTAGTCAAATCGAAAACAACAATGTGTTTATGGTAGGTGACATCAAGCAATCTATTTACCGTTTTAGAGACGCGAAACCAGAACTCTTCCAACAAAAATACGATTTGTTTAAAGCTCAACCAACCGCTGGAATTAAGATTGATCTCAATCAAAATTTTCGTTCACGAAAAGAAATCTTAGAAGACATCAATACCTTGTTTTACCGGACCATGAGTCCTCGTATCGGAGGGGTAACCTATGATGGTTTGCAGGCGCTCGTCTTTGGTAATCAAACCTATGAAAAACAAAAAGCAAATCAACCTTATGGCATTGAGATTCTTGAAGTCCTTTCAAAAGAGGAACTAGAAGACCATGAAAAGACGTATAAGACAGATGAATCACAAGTGTTTTCAATCATCAAAGACATTAAAGACAAAATGGCTTCTAAGTACCAAGTGCTCGATTCTAAGACCAATCAATTAAGAGACGTTAAATTTGATGATTTTGTGATACTGATCGACAGAAAAAGTCCATTTAGATTATTTAAGGCAGTGGCAGAGGCCAATCAAGTACCGATGTACTTGCACGCCACAGAACCATTTGTATCCAATGACGATGTGCTAGCACTTCGCAGCTTGTTATCGCTATTCTACTGTTTTAAAGACGCCTCTTATGGTAAAGATCATTTCACTCACGACTTCTTATCCGTCTTTCGCTCTTACTTATTTCAAATCAATGATCAAATACTTCATGACTCACTTAATGCACTTAAGAATCACTCGTACTTTGATTATAAGAAGGTCTTATCGAATGAAACTATCATAACGACCTTAGACAAACTAAATGCCTTAAATGTGTTAAGTGAAACCTTAAGTCTAGATCTATTTTTGATTGAAGTCACTAAAACATTTAATCTACTAGAAAAGGCACTTGTGCTAAATCAAATTGAGGCGATAGAGTCCAGACTATTCTATCTAATAGATAAGGCGAAATCCTTATCAAAGTTGAACTTCGGTTTGTTAGAACTCCTCGAATACTTCTCATTTATTAACGAAGAAGATCTTGATCTTGATTTTCAATCCTCATCAAAATTAAAAGAGGGCATGGTCAATGTCATGACGATTCATAAATCTAAAGGCCTTGAGTTTTCAATTTGTTACTACCCTATGCTTGACAAACGGTGGTCAAGTCCAAACTTATCAAATTTCTATTTTGATTTAACTTACGGTATCATCATGCCTTCATTTGATGAGGGTTTGACAGACAACATCGAAAAGCAACTCCACTTAGCACAAGAAAAACAAGAAATGATTTCAGAACGTCTTCGCTTATTCTATGTTGCCTTAACTAGAGCTAAAGAGCTTGCCGTTATTGTGGCTAATCCACCTTCAAATGAAACATTTATTAACGAAATTAAATCTGATGAACTTGTCGATGAATCCATTAGAAACAACTATAATAGTTTTAATCAATTGGTATATACGGTCATTGGACATTACGCAAAAAAACGTATAAAAGCACCTTATGATGAGATTATCTACAATGAAAATTATAAAGATAGTATTCAAAAACAGCGTGTGCATTTTAAAAAAGAACAAGTATTCAACTACAAGGCATTGAGTTATAAACCAAAGCAAATCAAAAAAGAACGTATTTCTGGAAATTTTGTAGAAATTAAGGACGAACAAACGCTAAAAGATATGGCTCTTGGCACGCTCATTCATGAACAACTAGAACGCCTCGACTTTTGTCTGCCTCTTAAAAATCAAATTGATCAGTTACCCGTTGATAACAACGTAAAAAAGTTTCTCTATAAACTTGATCGATTACCATTTTTACATGATTTAAAAGAGGCTTTCATCTACCAAGAATATGAGTTTATTGTTTCAACTGACGACCAAGTTAAACAAGGGATTATTGACCTCTTAATCGAAACAAATGAGGCGTTAATCGTCGTTGACTACAAATTAAAAGACATCAATAAACCTATCTACTTTAGTCAATTAGAAGGCTACAAAGATTATCTAAGTACTAAATCAAATAAACCGATTCGTGCTTATTTATATAGTTTAATTGATGGTGTATATCTAGAAGTCTAGAAAAAAGACAAACTTCGGCGGTCGCATTCGGCCTAAGAAGTTTGTCTTTTGTTTTATTTGTTATTAATGATTGTTGCCATCTCTTTTAAGACTTTTTTTCTAGCGTTAATGTTATACGCCTCTTTAAAATCAATCGTCTCAATTTTTAAAGAATACTCAATACCAAAAAACGCATTCTTTACTTGAAACTTCTTTAATTCATGTAGCTCAAATTGAATGACCTGTTTCAATACTTTTTTTTCTGGCTTTAAAATATAAACCGTGGTTCCTTTGATTGAAATCAATCTAGTTTTTGAGATTGATGCAATCCCAGCACCAATAGCGCCAAACCAAACACCGGCGTTATTTTTAATCACCGCGGTTACCCATAAATTGCGTTCATCAACGAAGCCGTCTTGTTTTAATTGTTCTTCAAATTTCATGTATATTTTCCTCCGTAAGTATATTATATGTGGTTATATATAATATATCAAGAAGTAATCAAACTTAAATATTCTATGAACTGATATAGGTAATGTTTTTCGCTTTGTTTAATGATTAGAGTAATTGAAACACGTTCGTGAAGATAGCCTAGTTGTATAGAGGCATCTATTTCATTCGTCGCAAGAAAGAGTTTTTCCCCGTTGACTTGTTTAGAGGCCTCAATTGAAAGTAGGATGGTTAAATCCGTTTTAGACTTAATCGTCTTTTCAACGCCTAGCTTACTACAATATTTCTTAAATAGTTTTTCATACATGTAAACGATGAGTTCTTGATCAACCCTACCAAAGCGATCTTCTAATTCAATTTCAAGGTTTTTCGCTTCATTAAGCGTATTAATTGAAGAAATACGTTTATGTATCTCAACTCTGACTTCATCGCTACTAATGTAGTTCTCATCAATATGACGCGCTGATAAAACGATGTCTTGTTGTTCCTTCTTAGCTTCTTTTTTGATGCCTTTTTTCTCATTGACGGATTCTTCAAGTAGTTTTAAATAGAGCTCCATACCTACGCTGTCGATAAAACCAGATTGTTCATCACCTAAGATATCTCCAGCGCCTCGGATTGATAAGTCTCTCATCGCGATCTTAAAGCCTGATCCAAGTTCTGTAAAGTCTTTAATGGTTTGTAGACGTTTGATGGCATCGTCACTCATGTCTTTATTCTTTTGATACATTAAATAGGCGTAAGCGATCTTGTCGCTACGACCAACTCTACCTCTAATTTGATAAAGCTGAGAAAGGCCAAGCCTGTCTGCATCATGAATAATTAGTGTGTTGGTGTTTGGGATATCTATACCTGTTTCGATGATGGTCGTTGAGACTAAAACATCAAACCGTCGGTCTATAAATTCAGAGAGTCGATCTTCAAGGACATCTTTACTCATCTTACCATGGGCAAACGTGATTTTTGCCTCAGGCACAAGTTTAAATAATTTCCTAACGACTGATTCCATGTCTGAGACCTTATTGTACAAATAAAAGACTTGTCCTGCTCTAGCAAGTTCACGTTCAATCGCTTCTTTAATGATCGCCTCGTGTCTTTCTAGGACGTAGGTTTGAATTGGATAGCGGTTTAAAGGTGGTGTTTCAATCATTGTTAAATCTTTAATGCCCATCAAACTCATTTGAAGCGTTCTTGGGATAGGTGTGGCTGAAAGTGATAAGACATCCACATTGATTCGCATTTCTTTGATTTTCTCTTTGTGTTCCACACCAAAACGTTGTTCCTCATCAATGATGAGTAAACCGAGGTCTTTAAACACGATGTCTTTGGATAGTAGTCGGTGTGTCCCAATGACGACATCGACCAGGCCTTTTTCCATTTTTTTTAGTGTCTCGTTTTGTTCTCTATCTGAGACAAAACGGCTCAAAAGTTCGACATTAATTCCAAATGGTTCAAAGCGTTTTTTAAATGCGTAAAAATGCTGTCTTGCAAGGACGGTTGTGGGCACTAAATAACAAACCTGTTTGTTTGCTACCACTGCTTTAAAGGCAGCACGCATAGCGACTTCGGTCTTACCATAGCCAACATCCCCAATTAATAAACGGTCCATCGGTCTTTTTGACTCCATGTCTTTTTTAACGTCTTTAATTGCTTTTAACTGGTCGATTGTTTCTTCGAATTCAAACGAATTTTCAAAATCTAATTGCATTTGATCATCCTTAGGAAACGAGAAACCTTCGGCATTTTCTCTTTCAGCGTAAAGTTTGATTAGTTTATCGGATATGTCATTGAGCTTTTCTTTGACTCTCTTTTTTGTGTTATTCCATGAAGCCGTGCCTAACTTAGTTAGCGTTGGTACGTGACCATCTCTTGATGAGTATTTTAAAATCATATCGATTTGATCAATTGGTATGTATAAAAAGTCAGTGCCTTGGTAAGCAATGTGTATGTAGTCTTTTTTATGCCCACCAAGTTCCATCGTTTGTAGCCCTTTATATTGACCAATGCCGTAATCATAATGGACAACAAAGTCGCCTACTTTTAACTCCTCTACTGATGATATTTTAATTGCTTCACTAATTACCGATTTGTATCGGATTAGTCTTTTATGACTCTTATAATCAAAGATGTCTTGTTCATTTAAAAAGTGAATGGCATCTTGTTGAAGGTAGGTGCTCGGTAAATTCATCGGGTAGAATAAGTTCATAATACCTTCTTCAATGATTCTGGGGTTACAAATATAGTCAATACCTGCTTCTTCGAATAAATCCTTAATTCGATCAAAGCGTTGTGGCTGGTTCATTGAAACCACGTAAGTACCTTTATTTTTCTTTATCTCATCAATAAACGCATTGACGTTACCTTGATAGATGATTTCATCTCTTGCATATACCGAATATAGGTGATCATTATTAAGCGGGGTAAACCCTGTGATTTCAATGTGAGGGTAACTCATTAACTCCTTCATCTTTAAATAGTACTTAAACTCATAAAAGACTTCACCTTTTAACTGCTTTAAATAGTCGGCTAAATCCAAATCCATTCGGTCGTAGTTTTTAGCCATTTTATGTTCATCCACGTAGATGATGGTCTTTTGGTCGGTAAAATCAAATAACGTTTCTGGGTTTGGGTTAAAAAAGTGGGTAAAGTAGGTTAGACTATCCAAGTCCCTACGATTATATAAGTGATCTAGATCGGTATTGAATTTCGTGTATTCTTCTTTTGAAAGCGTCTTTGTTTCTAAAAATGCTTCAATTTGTTCGATGACTTGATCCCGTTTGTGATCATTAAAAAAGAGTTCATTCATTGGTAATATTGAAATCTCGTTGGTTTCACCAATTGAAAGTTGTGTGTCTGGTTTAAAGAGTTTGATTCGGTCTACTTCATCACCAAAGAAATCCACACGATAAGGCGTTTCAGCCCCAATAGGAAAGATATCAAGGATTGAACCTCTTAGACCAAATTCACCGGTTTTTGTCACTGTATATTCATGTGAGTAGCCGTGACTGACCAGATAACCGATTAAATCATCACGATTGATTTCTTTGCCAACTTCTAATTTTCTCGTGGCATCCATCCAATCTTCTTTTGACAACTGTCTCTTCATTGCACCATTTTGATTTGTTACAACGATTCTTTTATCTTGGTTGATTAAACTGCCAAGCGTGTAAATACGCTCAATTTTAAACTCTTGACTCGATAAGGCCATTAAGGAGGACAACATTTCATCGGCTGGATAAAATAAGACGTTTTCTGCCCCACAAATGGTTGATAAGCCGTCGTAGTATTGTTGAGCCATATAAAGGTTAGGTAAGACCACAAAAACCGTCTCATTTGAGGTCAAATAAAGGGAAGAAACCAATAACTGGTTATAGCTATCGGTGATTTGATTTAATCTTAAGTTGTCCTTTTTCCCAACGATTGGTCGGTTTGTTTTTAAATTTAGAAATAGATCAAATAGTGAACTCATCGGCGCTTCTCCTTATTTTTGACGACAAAAACCGGACGATTATGAAATCGCCGGGGTGTTGTATCTTGTCATGATGTTTGAAAAAGGGGTATTTTTACTAAATAAGACACATGCGTCTTTCGCCAATTGAAAGGCGGGTTCTAAGACCTCAAGCTCTTTTTTCGAAAACTTTCCTAAGACGTGATTAATCAAGTCACCTTTTTCAAATTTGATGCCAACACGAATACGTTTAAATTCGTTTGACTGTAAGTGGCTAATTAGACTTTTTAGTCCATTATGGCCACCCGCACTGCCTTTTTCTCTTAATCTAAGTGCTGCTAGTTCAATGTTAATATCATCAACAACAATCAGTATATCATTTAGATCGACCTTATAATAATTTTTTACTTTGATGACGGATTGACCCGATAAGTTCATGTAGGTCGTTGGTTTTAATAAGATGACTTTTTCTAATCCTTCTTGATAGGTGGTAATTAGACCGTCGAAATTTTTGTCCAATTTGAATGTCACATTATTTTCTTTAGCTAATAAGTCTAGTACTTCAAACCCAACGTTGTGCCTCGTTTTATCGTAGTCTTTTCCTGGATTACCTAAGCCAACAATTAGTTTCATTATTGTTTGGAATCTTTGTAGATATTTTCAAATATTTGGCTGATTGGTTCGTCTTCAATGATATTTAGAATCGATTTACCTAAGAGTTGGCCAATCGATAGTTGTTCAATCTTGTCGTATTTATCGACGTCATCTAACACGATTGTGTTGGTGACAATGACTTTTTTGATGTTAGAATTTTGTAAGCGTTCAATCGCGTTATTAGAGAATATCGCGTGGGTTGCTGCCGCATAAACTGCGGTTGCGCCTGCTTCAAGTAGTGCATTTGCCCCTGCCATTAATGTACCACCGGTATCGATGATGTCATCAACCATAATACATGTTCTACCAGCGACATCACCTATGATGTTCATCACTTCGGCTTTGTTTGCCTCCGGACGACGCTTATCAATAATCGCAATTGGTGTACCAAGCATTTTAGCAAAACTTCTTGCGCGTGTCACACCACCATGATCAGGTGATACAACCGTGATGTTTTCTAGTTTGCTATCGACAAAGTAGGACGCAAGTAGTGGCATCCCTGGAAAGTTATCGATTGGAATATCGAAGAACCCTTGAATTTGAGCCGCGTGTAAGTCGATACAAATCACACGGTCAACACCGGCGACTTGAAGTAAATCAGCGACTAATTTTGCCGTAATTGGTTGTCTTGATTTGGCTTTTCTATCTTGTCTTGAATAACCATAATATGGCATTAAGATGGTGATGCTTGCTGCTGAGGCACGTTTTAGTGCATCGGTCATAATCAATACTTCCATTAACGATTCATTGACTGGTTTTGAGGTTGGTTGAACCACAAACACATGGTGACCACGGACGGATTCTGTGATGTTTACGCCAATTTCACCATCAGCGAATCTTGTGACTTCGCACGCTGAAATTGGAATACCTGAAGCTTCACTTACATCTTGTGCAAGTGATGGGTTTGCGGATAATGCAAACAATTTTACTTTCTTACCTTCGATAACTGACATAGTTTATATTCCCCCTGCTATAGCTATATTATATCAATTCTTAAAGCTGTTTTGTTTTTATTATTTGATAATTACTTGGCGTTAATTCTCTGAGTCTTTCTAATTCGTCTTGATTAAGATCTAGAAAGTAGATGACTGAGCCACTACCGGATAAATGTGGTTTTAGTCCCTGAGTCTGTAATGCTTTAAAATAGAGTCTTGATTCATTGTGTAGAATGAAGTTAGCATCTAACATGTCATTATATAGCGCATCTTTTAAGTCATCTCTTTTGTTTTCTATAAATGATTTCTTTATCTGTTCAAATTTCTCATTGTCGTGTTGATAAAACGTCACATGCTTAAACGCTTCTTTCGTCGATGTTTGATAATTAGGTACTACTAGCGTAATGTGCTCAAACTTCATCTCACTGTTAATGAATTCAATATACTCACCTCGACCTGTGATGATGGCAGGTGAGTTGTATAAACAAAATAATGTGTCTGAGCCAAGCTCAATTGAGAGTTTTCTCATTTCTTTACTGTCTAGGTTTAATTGCCAAAAACGATTAAGCCCTCGAATGGTTGCTGCAATATCAGCGGAACCGCCACCAAGGCCAGCACCAACGGGTATTTCCTTAATCAGGCTAATTGAGACACCCTCTTTAACGTTATAGCGGTTTTTCATGACTTCGTATACTTTGATAATCGAATTGTCAGCGATTGCAACATTTGATGCAAAATTAAGTCCGACTCCTTTTGTGAAAATAAGTTCATCTTTAAGTTCAATTGGAATCATCAATGACTTTAATTCATGATAACCATCGTCCCTTTTTCTGACGATTTCTAGGGCTAAGTTAATTTTTGCATACGCGTGTTCTCTAATCATAGTTCCCACCCATTCGTTAATTGAATGAATTGATCAATCGACATCTCCTCAGCTCTAGTGAATTCTGTGTAAGAGTCATCAATCAATTGTAGTTTTTTAAGTAATTCTTGTTTATTTAAATCAAAGGTTTGACTCAAGTTATTTAATAATGTTTTTCTCTTTTGACCAAACGATGCTTTAACGAGTTGTCTAAAGAGTTCATGGTTTCTACATTGTTCTTTATACGTGTTGTGTTTCGTTAATTCAATGACGGCAGAATCAACGGCCGGTATTGGATAGAAGCACCCACGTTTCACACTGATGAGTTTTTTAACTTCAGCCTCAAATTTAACTAAGACCGTAAATGCCCCATAGGCTTTTGTTTTCGGATTTGCAATCAAACGATCAGCCACTTCTTTTTGTATCATTAAAGAAGCATTTGTAACGTTATTTGTTTCTAATAACATAAAGATAATTGGACTAGTAATGTAATATGGAATATTTGCAATACAAGCCACACGTTGATCGTTAAATCGTTGTTCAATTTCTTCTTTGATGTTGATGCTCATCACATCTTGAAAGAGAATCTCTAAATTAGGATTATCCGCTTGTATCGGGATTAAATATGGTTTAAGTGTCTCATCAATTTCAAAAGCAAGTACGTGTTTAACGGCCTTAACTAAATGTTTTGTCAGTGCACCTCTACCAGGACCAATTTCAATGACAATCGAATCTTTATCAATCGCAGAACGACTGATGATTTCTCTTAAGACGTGTTCATCGGTTAAAAAGTTCTGTCCATATTGTTTTTTAGGTCTGTTGGTTTGCATCAAGTACCCCCTCTATGTCTTTAATCGAAATTGAAAACATGTGTAGTCGTTTTAATAATCCTTTTGAGTTAACATAACCAATACGCAGTTGGTTACAAACCATTAATCTAAGTTCTTTTGAGTAAGGTTGATTGATTAATCCTCGATCAACTAAGTAGTCAAATGTTACGTCAGAGCGTTTTTCTATCGTCTCTTTAGACAACTGAAGAGCGGTCATTATTGCCTCTTTTGACGCGTGTTCAATTCCTACTTTTTTATGATTCTTCGAAACGCCTTCGTCGTATGTGATAAACGCGTGTTTAACGTTTAAAATGCGTGTTGAAATGATTCGTCTGATGCGTTCACCAGCCGAATCCGGGTCAAGAAACAAGATTAGATCTCTTGTTTTGGCTAATTGTTCTAAGGATTCAAGTAACGCCTCACTGACTTCTGATCCGTTGGTACTGATCGTATCGATGTCACTAAATATTTCTTTTAGGCGTAACTCATCATGAATCCCTTCAACAACTACGACTTCTTTAAACATGTCTAAAGAAGAGTTTACAATCTGTTTTTATACCTGAAACAGACAACCCTTTGACGATTGGTGAGACTTGATCAAGTTTCTTAATTTCGCCATCTTTCATTAAAATATTGATGCGATTGATTACGATGTCAAATTCATTCAATAAGTAGGTGACTTGAGACACTTGATCGATTTTATAAAAATAGTTATTATCATTAACGAGTGCTTTAATTTCAAGGATTCTTTCATCTGACGTATCTTTGATCGTTTCATAAGAAAATAAGTGTCGATCTAGAAAGTCGTTACAAAGTGTGTTTAATATTACGTCTTTGTGATGCCTGTAACGCTTGATTAACCCGTTCACATAGTAGTCATCTAACTCTAGATACGAGGTAATGTCTTCTTGGTTTTCAATGACATTTTTTAAATATAAACTGTAGTCATCATCTAATTGTTTGTCTTTTATCAAATCAAGCATACGTAGATAGATTTGTTCTAAGATGATTTCATAAGACCTTGCTACTGGGTGATAATAAACCTGCCAGTACATGTGATAACGACTAATTAAGTAGTTCTCGATTGCGTGAATCGCACCTTCTTTAAAGACGATAATGTCGTCTTTAATCGTCATCATTCGAATGATTCGGTCTTTATCAATGTTTCCATATTTTGCCCCTGTGAAATAAGAATCACGTTCTAAGTAGTCCATTCGATCAACGTCTAATTGACTAGAAATCAGTTGTTCGATGATTTTAAACTTACCTTGTTTTAATATCACTGAACAAACGTCTTCTTTTAATGATTCACTCACTTGATCTAGAATAGAGGCAATGCCTGTTGAATGTTTGATAATTTTAGCGGAGTAAGCCTCATGTGATAAGCCAAAGACATGCTCAAATGAATGCGAGTATGGGCCATGACCAATGTCGTGTAATAGTGCAGCAGTTAAAAAAACCACCTGTTCGTATTCATTTAAATAGTTTTTGATGACTTGTTGTTCTTGCAAGACTTTATACGCAAGACCATAAACTCCGATCGAGTGTGAAAAACGTGAATGTTCTGCCCCATGAAAGACCATCGAGACACCTGAGAGTTGTCTAATACGTCTTAGACGTTGAAACTCATTAGAGTCAATCAAGTCACTGATGAAGTCGTATTCAACGTTAATATAACCATAAATCGGGTCACGAAAAACCTTTTTGTTGTCGCGTTTTCTTATCATGAATAGCCTCCGCAAAAAAAGCCTTAATAAAAAGGCTTATTCGATAATTTGATATTTTTTAACTAAAGTAACCGAGTCGCCAGTTTGAACTTCAAACGCAGCGCCATCGTCTGTGTCAATGTGACAGTCAAGTGCAAACTTGTCTGAAACACGGCATAAAACATTTTCTAAAATACCAGGCTTAGTGCCATCGATTTTAATCGAAACAACGTCACCATCTTTGACGTTAAATTCACTTGCATCTGTTAAAGAGAAATGAATGTGTCTGTCGGCAACAATCACACCTTCAGTTAATTCTACTTGGCCTTTTGGACCAACTAATGTACATGCCCCGCTACCTTTAACATCGCCTGATGAGCGAACCGGTGCAACAAATTTACCTCTAATTGCATCGCTTCTTGAAATCTCAACTTGTGATGCTTTTCTTACTGGACCTAAGATACGCACACCAGCCTGAAGCTTACCCGCTGGAGAGATAACGTCGATCTTTTCTTCTGCCGCGTATTGACCAGGTTGACTTAAGTCTTTCATCACCGTCAACTCATAGCCTGGACCAAAGAGTATTTCTAAATGTTCTTGCGATAAGTGAGCATGTCTACCTGACACACCGATAGGAATTTTTTTCATAACTTATACCTCCTATTATTCCAACTAATTATAACATTTAATATAATATATTACAATTATTTATGCTATACTAAAATTATAAAGGGGGCATGAACTCATGCAAACAATATTTGAAAAAATTATTTCTAGGGAAATTCCCGCTTACATCGTTTATGAAGACGACGTTGTGATTGCATTTTTAGATATTACCCAGGCAAGTAAGGGACACACATTAGTTTGTCCGAAAGTCGCTTATAAAGACATCTTTGAATTACCGCTTGACGTGGCATCACATTTGTTTTACGTCGTTGCGAAACTATCAAAGACAATAAAAAAAGCATTCAATCCAGATGGATTAAACACTTTAAGTAATAATGGTATACTCGCTTCACAAAGCGTTTTTCATTTTCACATGCACATTATTCCTAGGTATGAAAATGATCAATTAGAGAACTTTAAATTTGTGAATCACATGGCTGATTTAACAAAAGATGATTACATCAAAACCAAAGAACAAATTATTGCTCTTTTATGATAAACACGACACCTGGGTTTGCATTTTTAACTGTTAGACTTAATCCAAACGTGTTAACCGTCTTTTGTACAATACTCATCCCAAGGCCAAATTGACCTTTAGAGCCTTTTTCATACGGTTTAAATAACGATTCAATATATTTTTCTTCAATATCAGGACCGTCATTGTAAAATGACAGTTCTTTATTTTTAAGCTTTATGATCAGTGTCGATTTTGCGTATCTAATAGCGTTATCAATGATGTTTTCTACCACCGTGTGATAGTTTTCTTTGATACCTTTAAACGTTGAATCATCGAGATCTAAGATGACATCAAATGCTTGAAGTCTTAGACGGTTGTTATTAACCACGTTTTGAATCACATTCTTTAATGCAATATCTTCGTATTCTGATTTATCTGAGATGTACTCAAGTTTATTGATATCTAACATCATTTTTACTTTTTGTTGAAGTTTATCTGCTTGTTTCATAATGATTTGAGCATCAGATATATCAGTGACACCATCTCTAATCGCTTCGGCATAGGATGAGATAACCGAAATGGGTGTTTTTAAATCATGAGATAAATTTTGAAACATTTCTTGTTTTGTTTTTTCGTTTCTTAAAATCTCAATTCTTAAACTCTCTACTGCATCTGCTAACTCTTTAATCTCATCGTTTCCTTCTAAGCGTAGTTCGTTTTGATAACCAGAGCTTGTAAAATGTGAGACTTCATTTTTGATTTTTTTTACACGATTTGCAACAAAACGACTCCATAAAACAAGTGAGATGTTTCCAATCAATGTGATGATGGCAAATGCCACGAATGTGCCATAAAACGTAAGTAGTACGTCTTCTTGCGCAGTCGTCCCTTTTAATGCATTAATGTAGGAATCATCCATAACACCAATAATATATCTATCTTCTTGAGTGATTGGATTTTTTGAAACCGATCTGATTAATACATAAAACGTTTGTTTGTCTTTGGTATGAACTTCAAATTGATCACCAGCATAACCTTTTTCAAGTATCTCTAGCATGATGGCTTCATTATTATTCGTCATTTCTTTGACGTTGTCTGAATAGATGGGTTGACCAACCAAATTGACTTTAAACAATCCTTCTCTTTTGACAATAAAGTCAATGTAACCTAAGTAAGATTTGTTGTCAACTTCTCTTGGTTGATACTTAATCGTTTCAATGTAGGTTGAGACTTCATTTTTAGCCAAACCCATATAAACGGTTTGATAGTTTCTATAACTAATTAATCCAAAAACGAGGGACGAAAATAAGGTCACAGTAGAAAACAGTATAATCAACTGCGTCGATAATTTAAACTTCCTCATTACAACAACCTATAGCCAAACCCATAAATGGTCTCTATTTTTAACAGAGGCATTTTTTGTCTAAGACGTCTAAGTAAGTCATCAACGACACGGTCAGACCCAAAATAGTCTACGCCCCAGACGTGTTGTAAGATTTGTTCTCTTGAAAATGCTTGGTTTGGATTTTCAAGAAAGAATAGTAAAAGTTCAAACTCTTTATTGGTTAAATCAATTAATTCTTCATTCGCACGAATCGTACGCTTTTCAATATTGACTTCATAGATGTCGTAATTTAATGTCGTACCTGCTTGTTTTTGAGTTCGTTTCAATATTGCTTTTACTCGTAAAATCAACTCTCGTGGTGAATATGGTTTTGCAAGATAGTCATCACTACCTAGTTCTAACCCTCTGATTCGATCAAGGTCATGATCTCTTGCTGAAGTAAATATGGTTGCGGCATAAGGACGGTTTTTCTTAATCGATTCGATTAAATCATACCCGTTAATTTCACCCGTCAACATAATGTCTAAAATCCAAAGATCGATATCGTCTTTGGTGTGTTTTATTGCGGTTTCACCATCATGGAAAACCGTTACTTCAAACCCTTCTTTTTCAAGGTATTTTCGAATGATTTGTGATAGGTCAAATTCGTCTTCTACTAAATAGATTCTCATGGTATGTACCTCCTAAGAATAGTTTTAAAGTGCCCTTTGGAGTAGGGGCACTTTAATTATATCATATTGAGAAAAAAGGAGAAAATAAGTTAGAAATGAACTTATGGCTCTATTCTAACTTATCTTTATGGGTGAATTATCAAAGAAATATGTAAAACTGTGTTATTTGATAATGGTTGTGTGCATGTATTGTACAAGCACATCCGGAATGGTAATTGACCCGTCTTCGTTTTGGTAGTTCTCCATGATCGCAATCATGGTACGACCGATGGCTAAACCAGAGCCATTTAAGGTATGTACATACTCTGTTTTTGATTCTTTATTACGTTTGAAACGAATATTTGCTCTTCTTGCTTGATAGTCTTCAGCATTTGAAATTGAACCAATTTCACGGTAAGTATTTTGACCTGGTAACCACACTTCAATGTCGTAGGTTTTAGCCATTGCAAACCCCATATCACCACTACAAAGTGTTACCACACGATAAGGTAGTTTTAAGAGTTGAAGAATCTTCTCTGAATTCTTTAACATGTAGTCTAGTTCTTTATAGGATTGTTCCGGTTGTGTGAACTTAATGAGTTCTACTTTATTGAATTGGTGTTGTCTTAAAATACCTTTGGTGTCTCTACCAGCAGAGCCGGCCTCACTGCGAAATGCGGTGGTGTATGAGACGTATTTGATTGGTAATTGATCCCCCTCAATAATTTCATCGCGATGAAGGTTAATCGTTGGTACTTCTGCCGTTGGGTTTAAATACCAAGCGCCATCACCACTAATGACTTGATAAGAATCTTCTCTAAATTTAGGAAACTGACCGGTCGCATACATGCTTGCTTCATTAACGATGTATGGTGGAATGATTTCAGTATAACCGTGATCTTCTGAGTGCGTATCCATCATAAATTGAATGAGTGCACGCTCTAATCTTGCACCTAAGCCTTTATCAACAACAAATCTTGGGCCACTGATTTTAGCGGCTCTTTCAAAATCAAGGATACCAAGTGCTTCACCGAGTTCGGTGTGATCTTTGACTTTAAAATAAAATTGTTTTGGTGTGCCCCATTTATATAACTCGACATTTTCTTTATCTGTTAATCCCACAGGAACAAAGTCATTTGGGAGATTCGGGGTAATGAGTAACGTTTCTCTGATTTGTTCGTCTAAGATGGCGATTTGATCGTCTAAGACCTTAATTTGATCGCCGATTTGACGCACTTCTTCTTTAAGTTCTGTGGTATCAACTTTGGCTCTTGCAAGTTCACCTATTTTTTTCGAATCGACGTTACGTTTATTTTTTAATTGTTCAACTTCTGCGATGAGTTCTCTTCGTTTGTCGTCTTGATTGACTAGTTCTTTTAAATAAGAAAAGTCTTTTCCTCTGGTATTTAATCGTTTGATTGCTTCATCTAAGTTGTCTCTTATCCATTTGATGTCTAACATAATTATTCTCCTTTTTACGTTTGGTTTTTTAGAAAAAAAAGTCCTTAAGAAATCGTTAAAAAATTTCCTAAGGACGAATGTATTTCCGTGGTACCACCTTAATTCCAATAACGTAGGTTACTGGCTCTTCTCATTTTAACGCTTTCTAAGCGGGTGGGATTAGCACCTATCCAGAGTAGATTTCATTTATTGTTACGATTAATTTGCACCGACCATTAACTCTCTATGACGAACAAATAAACTACTTATCTCTATCAACTATTTGTATTGTTATTATATCTTATTGTGTGTATTTTGTAAATACCATCAAACCTCAGTTGGATTTTCGCTAACAACTTCTGGTGTTACATCTTTACTATCCGTGATTCTTTCTTCGGTTATTTCTTCAATTAGATCGTCTTCGTGTGGGACTGCCGCTAATGTAACAACGGTTTGATCACCCTTAAGGTTAATTAATCTAACGCCTTGTGTGGCACGTTTGGTTTGTGAAATTTGTAAGACGTGTAAGCGGATGACCATACCTTTATCTGATACGATGATGACGTCCATGTCTTCATCGACACTCTTAAGACCTTTAAGTTTTCCGTTTTTATCGGTGACATTTAAGGCTTTTACCCCTTTACCACCACGGGTTTGTAGACGGTATTCACTTGCGTAACTTCTCTTACCATAGCCATTTTCAGTCACCACAAGAATTTCCTCATTGTCGTCATGGATTGAAGTCATTCCGATGATTTCATCGTCATCACCTAAGCTCATGCCACGCACACCAGATGCGGTTCTACCCATGCTTCTAGCATCGTTTTCATCAAAGCGAATGGCTTTACCATTGGTTGCGCCAAGGATGATGTGTGATTTGCCATCGGTGACTTTAACTGAGATTACTTCATCGTTTTCTTTTAGACCTAAGGCAATGATACCGTTGGTTCTAATGTTTTGATATTCGTTAACCATGGTACGTTTTACAATGCCTTTTTTGGTTGTAAAGAATAAGAACTTATGTTCGTCTTGGAAGTCTTTGATACAAGTGAATGTGACTAAGGTCTCGCCTTTTTCAAATGGCAAGATGTTCACAATAGGCAAGCCTTTGGACTGTCTTGTGCCCTCTGGTATTTCATAGCCTTTAATCTTATAAACACGACCGGTGTTGGTAAAGAATAAATGGTAGTCATGCGTTGAGGTCATTTGAATGTGTTCAACAAAATCGTCGTCGTGCATTTTAATTGAGGTCACACCAACGCCGCCTCTGTTTTGAGCTTTGTATTCATCCACGCTCATGCGTTTGATGTAGCCATTATGTGTGACCGTAATGATGACGTCTTCGACTGGAATTAAGTCTTCATTATCGATTGATATTTCTGTTTTTAGATTCATTACTGACATACGTCGATCACCAAAGCGTTCTTTAATTTCTAAGAGTTCTGTGCGGATAATGTCGTTTTTACGTTCATCACTTGCGATGATGTCTTTGTAATCTGTAATTTTAATCGTTAAGTCATTATTTTCTTCTCTGATTTTCTCAATTTCCATGCCGGTAAGACGTTGAAGTCTCATGTCTAAGATGGCTCTTGCTTGTATTTCAGATAAGAAGTAGGTTGACATTAAGTTCGCTCTTGCTTCCTCAGCGTTAGGGCTCTTCTTAATTAATTCAATCACCGCATCAATATTTTCTAAGGCAATGACTAACCCATCTAGGATATGTTTACGTTCTTCTGCTTTTCTAAGATCGTAGATTGTGCGTCGTTGAATCACTTCAACTTGGTGTTTTAAGTAATAGTATAAAGCGTCTTTTAGGGTGATTGTTTTCGGTTGATTATCCACCAAGGCAATCATGTTGATCCCAAATGAGCTTTGAAGTTGTGTGTACTTAAATAAGTTATTAAGCATCACGTGAGGGTTGACGTCTCTTCTTAATTCAATGACGATACGCATGCCTTTTCGGCTTGATTCATCCCTTAAGTCGGTAATTCCGTCAACGATTTTTTCTTTTGCAACCTCAGCAATACGTTCAATCAATTTGGTTTTATTGACTTGATATGGGATTTCAGTAACGATTAATGACGTTTTACCGTTTTTATGTTCAACGATTTGAGTTTCAGCACGTAGAACAATTGAGCCGTTACCGGTATGATAGGCTTGTTTTAAACCGTTCATCCCAAGAATTTGACCACCGGTTGGGAAGTCTGGTCCTTTAATGTAATTCATTAATTCATCGATTGAGATTTCTGGGTTATTCATTAATGCCATAATACCATCAATCACTTCATTTAAATTATGAGGTGGAATGTTCGTTGCCATACCGACCGCAATCCCTGTGGCACCATTAACGAGTAAGTTTGGGTATCTTGCAGGTAGAACGAGTGGTTCTTGTTCTGAGCCGTCATAGTTGTCACCAAAATCAATGGTTTCTTTTTCAATGTCTCTGATTAATTCCATTGCGATCTTAGACATTCTTGCTTCTGTATAACGCATCGCTGCGGCACCATCGCCATCAACGGAACCGAAGTTTCCGTGACCATCAACGAGTGGATAACGATAGCTAAATGGTTGAGCCATACGAACCATCGCCTCGTAAATTGAAGAGTCACCATGTGGGTGATACTTACCCATAACGTCCCCAACAATTCTAGCTGACTTTTTGTGAGCCTTATCTGCGGTATTCCCAAGTTCGTTCATCCCGTAAACAATACGTCTTTGAACTGGTTTTAACCCGTCTCTAATGTCTGGTAGTGCACGTGATACGATCACGCTCATCGCGTAGTTTAGGAATGAAGTTTTCATTTCTGTAGCGATATTGATTTCTTTGATTTTACCGTGGATGTAGTCTGAATTTTCGATATCCGGTAAAATTACATCGATGTCTTTATTATCTTCCATGATAGCTCCTTCCTATGCGTCAATATTCGATGCATAAATTGCATTTTCTTGAATAAAGTTCTTTCTTGGTTCGACTTCTTCACCCATCAACATTGAAAACACTTGATCGGCGTTCATTGCGTCTTGAAGTGATACTCTAAGTAAGGTTCTGGTGGTTGGATCCATAGTGGTTTCCCAAAGTTGTTCTGGATTCATTTCCCCTAGACCTTTGTAGCGTTGGATTTGTGGTCTACCACCAAAGGCTTCTAAGACTTTTGGTAGACGTTCTTCGTCGTAAACGTATTCCACTTTTTTACCTGATTGTACTTTATATAGTGGTGGTTGCGCGATGTAGACATAGCCCATATCGATTAAACCTTTTAAGTGACGGTATAAGAACGTTAGTAGTAGCGTACGGATGTGCGCGCCATCGACGTCGGCATCGGTCATGATAACAATCTTATGATATCTGGCTTTTGCTGCGTCAAAATCTTCACCAATACCTGTACCAAACGCTTGGATCATTGATAAGATTTCTTTATTGCTTAAAATCTTGTCAAGACGCGATTTCTCAACGTTTAGAACTTTACCTCTTAGTGGTAAAATTGCTTGAAATTCTGAATCTCTACCTTGTTTTGCAGACCCACCCGCGGAGTCCCCTTCCACGATGTAAATCTCAGAAATTTCAGGGCTCTTGTTACGGCAATCCGCAAGCTTACTTGCGAAACCTAACATATCAAGTGGTGATTTTCTTCTGGTTGCTTCTCTGGCTTTTCTAGCGGCAATTCTGGCGCGAGAAGCCATTAAAATTTTCTCGATGATTGCTTTCGCATCCGCTGGATTTTCCATTAGGTAACGTTCTAAAATTTCACCCGTGATTTGGCTGGTGATTTGACGGACTTCAGGGTTACCTAGTTTGGTTTTTGTTTGACCTTCGAACTGAGGATCTGGGTGTTTAATTGAGACAATTGCTGTTAATCCTTCTCTGGTATCTTCACCAATGAACGATTCGTCTTTTTTAAGAATATTTTGTTCTTGGGCATAACGTCCTAACACACGAGTTAAGGCTAGTTTAAAGCCATCTTCATGCATCCCACCTTCATGGGTATGGATGTTATTGGCAAAGCTAAATAAGTTGGTTGAATAGTCGCTATTGTATTGAAGTGCTAATTCGACGGTGATGCCATCGATTTCTTTTTCGATGTAGATGACCGTTTTATTAACTTCTTGTTTGCTGGTGTTTAAGAAGTGAACGTATTCGATGATACCACCTTCGTATTGATACGAGTAATAAACGTGCTTTTCTGTTTTAGGATCTCGTTGATCACTGATGTTGATTTTAACGTTACGATTTAAAAAAGCCAATTCTTGGATACGATTTCTTAAACGTTCAAAGTCGTAGGTGTTAACTTCTTTAAAAATTTCATCGTCTGCTAAAAACTCAATAACAGTCCCGGTGTGTGATGACTCACCAATGACTTTTAAATCGTATTGTGGGACACCACGTTTGTATTCTTGTTGATAGAGTTTGCCATCTCTTGCGATGGTTACTCTAAACCAAACCGTTAAGGCGTTAACCACTGAGGAACCTACCCCGTGTAAGCCACCTGATACTTTATAAGATTTGCCATCAAATTTACCGCCGGCATGTAATACCGTAAGAATGGTTTCGACCGCTGGTCTATGTGTCTTCGGGTGAAGATCGACTGGTATACCTCGACCATTGTCGGTGACTTTTACGATGTTGTTTGGTAATAATTCGATCGTAATTTCATCCGCATAACCGGCCATACATTCGTCAATTGAGTTATCGACGATTTCCCATACTAAGTGGTGTAATCCTCTTTCACCAGTTGATCCGATGTACATCCCAGGACGTTTTCTAACGGCTTCTAAGCCTTCTAGAATTTGGATATTTTCTGCATTGTAATTGTTGTTATTGTTGATTTGATCCATGTTCATTTTCTCCTTCGTTTAGATTAATCGCTTGAATCTCTTTTTTATTTCCGTAAAAACTAACGCCAGAGATGATCACCTGGTGCTCGTTTGGTAAATGGGTAATGAGTTGTTGTTTCTTTAAATCATCAAGTTCGCTTAAAACATCATCAAGCAGTAGAACTACTTCTTTTTGTTTATCTTTAATTAAATCGAGTAAAGCGAGTTTTAGTGATAATACCATCAAACGCTGTTGGCCTTGTGAGGCGTGAGTCTTTGCGTCTTGCTTATTTAGTTTTAAGCTGAAGTCATCGCGGTGTGGCCCGTAGTTCGTTGTTTGTGTGACGATGTCCTTATCTTTTTTTTCATTTAAGACACGTTCTAACGTTTTTAAGGGCGTGTTTGGTTGGTAGACGATATCAACTTCATCTTGTTTATTAAATCGGGTGAAATGGATTTTAAACGCTTGATTTAATGCCTCAATGAACTCAGTCCGCTGAGAGATTAACTGATCGGCTACAACACTTAACTGACTAGATAGTATTTTTAAGAATGTTAAATCGTCTTTGAGTGTTAGATTTTTAAGTAAAGCGTTTCGTTGTTTCAAGATTTGTTTGTATTTTGACAAAACGAACAGGTATGACTTATCCTTTTGTGACATCTCGATGTCTAAAAATTGACGTCTCACGGATGGAATTCCTTTAACTAACTCCAAATCTTCTGGTGAAAACATGATGGCGTGATAACCACCCACATAATCACTTGTCTTATGAACGGCCTTTTTATCAACGAACATTCGTTTTCCAAAAGGTTCGATGACAAGCTCGTACAAATGTTTGTCTGTCGTGATTGATATATTCGAAAATAAGGTGTTATTTTTAATCAAGAAGCGATCTTCTGTGGTCCGATGTGACTTTGTAAGGGAACCATAATAAATGGCTTCTAGAATGCTTGTTTTCCCTTTGCCGTTATCGCCATAGATGAACGCTTTGTTTGAATGGAATTGCAGTTGTAGTTTATCGTGATTTCGAAATTGCCTTAGAACGACACGTTTGATCATTTGATAATCATGTAGTGTTCTTGACCAATTTTTACTTGATCCCCGTCGTATAATTTTTTTCCACGTCTGGCTTCAAGTTCGTCATTGACAAAGATTGCATTATCCTCTAAGAATGGTTTGACCATGCCACCAGATGAAATAAAATCCGCTGCTTTTAGAAACTGACCAAGCGTAATATAGTCTTCTTTTAGTTTAAATTTCTTCATATTTCATACCTCGTTTGATTATATTATATCATAATATAAGAAAATAAGGCCATTTTTCTCGCACTTTTTTAAAAATTAATGTCTACTTAATCCAAACGACAAAAAAAGCCTTAAAACAAAAATTTAAGGCTTTTATGAAAGAGACTATTATTCAATTCGAACTGGCAAGATTAAGTGAAGCATATCTGGATCTAAGTCACCTTTAATAACAAACGGCTTAATTTCTCCAGCAAAATTTAATGTAATTTCATTTGATGTGAAAGCTTTTAATGCTTCGGTTAAATACTTAGAACTAAATGCGATTTTAATCATTGGTCCAACCACATCATCGGTTGGAATGATTTCTTCTAATGCGTCACCGATTTCATTGTTGGTTGAACTAATTTCAACGATGTAATCTGGACGAACGTTTAACTTAATGATGTTATAGTTATTTTCTTTATCTCGTGGCGAAAGAAGACTCACACGTTCGACTGATTTTAGTAATTCTTCTTTGTTAAATTTAATCACAATTGGGAATTCGGTTGGAATAATTCTTAATGTGTCAGGATATACCCCATCAAGCAGTCTTGTTTGATACATGATATTTCTAAATTTGAATAATACTTTATTTGGGTTAATAAAGACTTGAACGTCTTCGTTTAATGAGTCTAAAATACGACTTAACTCATCTAAGCTGCGATTTGGAATAACAATATTAAATGGATCAACCTCGCTTGAGAGTTCAATCACTTTTTGGCTTAGTCGATAAGAGTCAGTCGCAACACAATAGAGTTTTTCATCCTCATGTTTAAAGTTAACACCGGTTAATATTGGGCGTTTTTCATACACTGAAGTGGCGTAGTTTGTTTCTTTGATAATCGCCTTAAGTGTTTTGGCATCTAAGGTAAGTGGAGCCACAGAATCAAGGAAATCAACGTCAGGGTAGTCTTCAACTTCCATCACGTGTAATTTAAATTCTGAACGATCAGCTTTAATAACTAAGATTTTGTTTTCGATTAACGTCAGTTCAATACGGCTTGATGCAATTTTTCTAACAATGTCAATTAGGTATTTACCTGGAATAACCACACGGCCAGGTGAAGTAACTTCTAAGGATTCATCTTCAACAACTGTTTGAATTGCGATATCCGTGTTGCTCGTCGTGAATATTAGTTTGTCTTCAAATACTTCTAATTTAATGCCATTTAAAATTGGTAGTGGTGTTTTAACTGGTAACCCTCTTTGAACCACATTAAGTGTATCTAGTAGAACATCTTGATTAATACTGAAAATCATAAGCTCAGCTCCTTTATGTTTTATTTCTTTTTCTTTAAATTATTGTTGTTAGTCACTGTGGGTTTGTGGGAAACACTCACGATGGCTTTAATACAATATTATTATACCATATTATACACATTTATTCCACAAGTTAATTTGAATATTTTTCGATTTTTTTTAAGATTGTATCAACTGCGATTTTCATTTCGTTGTTGTGTTTTAGTTCGTTTTCGATTTTTTCACACGCGGCTAAGACAGTTGAGTGATCACGGTTACCAAAGAGACTTCCGATGGTTTTATATGCGATGTTATATTTATTTTTAATTAAATACATTGCGATATGACGCGGTAAAGTGTATTTTGAGTTACGTCTTTTACCAATCAAATCATGAACGCTAATTGCGTAATAATCAGAGACGACACTTTGTATTTTATCGTAGTTATTTTCAGTTAAAGCTGCTGTTTTTTTCCTGGTTTTAATTAGACTATCTAAGGCTTCAGTAGCGGTGTCAATACTAATATCGATGTTATTAGTTACACAATAGAATAAGACGCGTTTTAAAGCACCTTCGAGTTCTCTTACGTTAGTGTTAAAATAAGAGGCAATGAATTCTAAGACATTTAAATCAAGATCATTGACATCTGGGGCTTCGGTCGTTAGTTTTTTCCTTAAAATCTCGACTCTGTGTTCTAAATCAGGCACACCAATATCAACTAATAAGCCTTGTTCAAACCGAGAAGTTAAACGACTCATGATGTTTTTAAGCTCAGAGGCAGGTTTATCGGATGTGATAACAATTTGTTTGTTTTGCTGGGTTAAGAAATCAAAGACTTTAAAGAATTCCATCTGTGTTTTTGGTGCACCAGACATCATTTGAATGTCATCGATTAACAGGACATCAACGTCTCTGTATTTCTCATTAAATTCATCAATGGTTTGATTTTTTAATTGGTTAGCAAATTCTTCAATAAAAGCAGAAGCCTTTATGTATAAGATATTCTTTGTAATGTCGTTATCTGCGATGTAATTACCAATGGCTTGCATCAAGTGGGTTTTACCTAGCCCAACGTCCCCAAAAATATAGAACGGGTTTGCGACAACACCTGGTTGATCGGCAACTTTTAAGGCCATTTGAAAGGCAAATCGGTTGGATTTACCGACAACGAAGTTATCGAAAGATAGGGTTGCATTAAGGTCGCCATGACGGTATTTATGCTCTAAATTTTTCTCAGGACCGACTAAGGATGTCTCACCAATCAGCTCCTCAGCAAGAACGAACTTGAATTTAACTAATTCTTTCTTGTAGATGGTACTTGCAATGTGATTGATTCGTCCGAGATAAAGACGTTCGATACGGCTTTTTGTGTATGGATTAGGGGCAATCACATAGATGTAACCACCACTGTGTTTTTTTACATTTGACAACTGAGAAAAGATCTCATCAAAAATATCTTCTGAATAAAATTCATGCAAAGATGATAAGACTTGTTGCCATAAATCTTCGTATTGTTTCAACTTAAATCACTCCAAACTTCTAGTATTAAAATAGTAACATAAAAGCGTCTCTCCTGGGGGATAAAGTTATCCACA